>NZ_JBITJI010000032.1:0-1195 GCF_044459885.1 Nocardia sp. NPDC050175 | reverse complement strand
AGCTAGTGCCTCGTCCAGAAAGGTCGCTGCGGTAACCGGGTGTCGGGTTGATCGTGCGCCTGAGGTCGGTGATGCTGCCGGTGGAGGTGGTGCCGGTGGCCCGGAAGCCGGAAGTGTTTGTGCGAGCGGTGACTCCGGAAGAGGGTCGCCGGTTGCAGAAGATCACGAAGACAAGCAGGCAACCGGTCCGGACACGGCGTGCGATCGTGGTGATGGCCTCAGCGCAGCGGCAACCGGTTCCTGCGATCGCTCGGTTGATGCAGGTATCGGAAGCCTATGTGCGGCAAGTGATCCACGAGTTCAACGAGCGGGGGTTCGAGGCTTTGGACCCAAAATGGAACGGGGGCAGGCCGAAGAAGGTTGATCGGGCGACGCGTGAACGTATCGCCTGTATCGCCCGGTGCTGTCCCCGCGACCTGGGCTGGCCGTTCTCGGTGTGGAGCCTGTCGAAACTGCGAGAAGTGCTGGCCACCAACAAGATCACCGACATCAGCCGCGAGACTCTGCGCAAGATCCTCAAAGCCGAGGGGGTGTCGTGGCAGGCCACCAAAACCTGGAAAGCCGGCACCGACCCGGAGTTCACCGCCAAGATGAACCGCATCCTGGATCTTTACGACCGGCCACCCGCGGACGGGCGGGTGATCTGTGTGGACGAGTTCGGTCCGTTGAATCTGCAACCCCGTGCAGGTCGCGGCTGGTTTCCGCGGCGAAGACCGCAACGGTTGCGGGCGACTTACCACCGCACTCAGGGTGTGCGGCATCTGCTCGGCGCATTGGATCTGGCGACCGGGAAGATCCATTACCGGATTCGGGATCGAAAGCGGTGGCAGGAGTTTCTGGGCTTGTTGAAGTCGCTGAGGGCTCGCTGGCCCGGGCAGAAGCTCTACGTCATCGCCGACAACTTCTCCCCGCACAAGCGCGCCGAGGTCCGGGACTGGGCCGCGGCCAATGACATGGAACTGGTGTTCCTGCCGACCTATTCGTCGTGGTTGAACTGGATCGAGTCCGAATTCGCGGCCCTGCGCTACTTCGCTCTCAACGGCACCGATCACCGCAGCCACGGCGAGCAGGACGCCACGATCGGTGCCTACCTCCGCTGGCACAACCAGCACGCCCAGCCCAAACGCGAGTTCGCCGTCAACTCCAAGATCCGGTTACCTGATTACCTACCGAAGGTTGCTTGACGAGGCACTAG
>NZ_JBITJI010000031.1:0-1286 GCF_044459885.1 Nocardia sp. NPDC050175 | reverse complement strand
TGGGCCGTCCCCGATGAATGAGACCACTCGGTATTAGAGTCCTGTTTGGCCTGGTGAGGGCCGAGAAGGGACACTGATCGATATGGCAGGACGCAAGCGGCATTCCGCGGAGGACATCGTGCGGAAGCTGCGCCGTGCCGACGAGCTGACCGCCGCCGGTAAGACCGGCGAGGAGGCCGCCGCCGAAATCGGGGTGTCGGCGGCGACGATGTACAACTGGCGCCGCCAGTACGGCGGCGTGGACACCGACGCGGCCAAAGAGCTCAAGGAGCTGCGGGAACAGAACGCCCGCTTGAAGCGACTTCTCGCGGACGCGGAGCTGGAGAAGGACGCGTTGCGGGAGATCGCTCGGGGAAAATTCTGAGCCCAGCCACCAAGCGCCGCGCCGTGGACATGCTTCGCGAAATCAAGAGCATGTCGGAACGGTTCGCGTGCAAGGTCGTTGGGCTGAATCGGTCGACCTATCGGCGGCTGCCGATCAAGGACACACCGATCGATCCGGATGCCGGTTTGCGGGCCTGGCTGCGCTCCTACGCGGTCAAACATCAAGGGCACGGGTTCCGCCGTGCCTGGGCGGCCCTGCGGTTCGACGAGGGCGCGGGCGTCAACATCAAGAAAGTCCACCGGCTCTGGCGCGAGGAGGGCCTGCAGGTCCGCCAGCACCATCCCCGCAAAAGAGCCGGGGTTTCCTCGACCCCGCCGGTCGAGGCCGATGCCCCGAAAGTGGTGTGGGCGTTGGACTTCCAGTTCGACTCCACCGTCGACGGGCGGGCGGTGAAGATCGCGTCGATGATCGACGAACACACCCGCGAATCCCTGCTCCACATGGTGGAACGGTCGATCACCGCCGAACGACTCGTCGCCGAGCTCGGCAAGGTGTTCGCCGCGACCGGCGGCCCGCCGAGGGTGCTGCGGATGGACAACGGCCCGGAAATGATTTCCCATGCCCTGCAACGATTTTGCGCGGACCGGGTCGGGATCTCCTACATTCCGCCGGGCACGCCCTGGAACAACGGCTTCGTCGAATCGTTCAACCGGCGGCTACGGACCGAGTGCCTCAACCGCAACCACTGGACCACCTTGCTCGAGGCCCGCGTGGTGATCGGCGATTTCAAGACCGACCACAATCGGCGGCACCGACATTCGGCTCTGGGCTACCTGACCCCGGCCGAGTACGCTGCGGCCTGCACCCACACCCACCACCCGGTGGCCTGCGGGACCAACTGAACACGGAACGAAATCACCTGGCTCTACTCCCAGGTGGTCTCGTCATCGGGGACCGCTCA
>NZ_JBITJI010000030.1:0-1296 GCF_044459885.1 Nocardia sp. NPDC050175 | reverse complement strand
TTGGGCCAGCGGTCAGCGAAGGTGATCGCGAAGGCGTTGACCGCGGGTTTCCAGCGTTGGGTCCATCGTGCCTGACCACGCCCGGTCGGGTCCAGAGATCGGGTGACCAGGTAGAGGCATTTCAACGCGGCTTGCTCGTTGGGGAAATGACCTCGAGCCTTGATCGCGCGCCGGTAGCGGGCGTTCAATGATTCGATCGCGTTGGTCGAGCAGATCACCCGCCGGATCTCGACGTCATAGTCGAGGAACGGAATGAACTCTTGCCACGCGTTGTCCCAAAGCCGAACTATCGCAGCATATTTCGTGCCCCATCTATCGGTGAGGTCGTCGAGCGCGGCCCGGGCCGCCGCAGCGTTGACCGCGGTATAGATCGGTTTCACGTCCTGGCGCAACGCGTCCCAATCCTTGCGGGAAGCCAGGCGGAAAGTGTTGCGGATCAGGTGAATGATGCAGGTCTGCACGATCGCCAACGGCCAGGTGTTGGCGACAACTTCGGGCAAGCCCTTCAATCCGTCGCAGACCACGAAGAAGGTGTCTTTGACACCGCGGTTGCGCAGGTCGGTGAGCACGCTCATCCAGAACTTCGCGCCTTCGCCACCGGTGCCGGCCCATAACCCGAGCACGTCTTTGCGGCCCTCGACCGTGACCCCGATCGCGGCATAGATCGGCCGGTTGGCGACCTGGCCGTCGCGGACCTTCACCACGATCGCATCGATGAAGATCGCGGCATAGACCGCATCGAGGGGCCGGTTGGCCCAATCGTTCATCTCCTCGATCACCTTGTCAGTGATCCTCGAGACGGTCTCCTTCGACACCGACGCGCCATAGATCTCAGCGAAATGCGCTGAAATCTCGCCTGTGGTAAGGCCTTTGGCATACAACGACAACACGATCTCATCGACACCGGTCAACCGGCGCTGGCGTTTCTTGACGATCCGCGGCTCGAAGGAGCCGTCACGATCACGCGGCACCTCGATCGGCACATGACCAGTCGCTTCGGTCAGCACCGTCTTGGAACGAGTCCCGTTGCGGACGTTGGATGATTCCCGATCGGCGGGAGCTGAGTTCTTGTCATAGCCGAGGTGTTCGGTCATCTCCTCGTTCAACGCCGTCTCCAGCACGGCCTTGGTGAACTGCTTGAGCAGCCCATCCGGCCCGGTCAGGGACAAACCCTGTTCCTTGGCCATCCGAACCAACTCCGCCGCTGCCACGGCCTCCGGCGAGGTCTCACGAGCCTTCTTCTTCGATGCCACGGCATCCAGTGTCGTCATCACGGCACCTTCCTCGCTGAACATC
>NZ_JBITJI010000029.1:0-1332 GCF_044459885.1 Nocardia sp. NPDC050175 | reverse complement strand
CGGGCCTTGACCCCGGAAGCTGGACACGGGGTTTGTGATTACGCGGCGTGTGCCAGGTTATCGGTTGTGTGAACGGATTCGTAGTCGGCAGGACTGAGGTAGTCGCAGTACGAGTGCCTTCGTCGGGTGTTGTAGCGGGTGACCCACCGAAATACCGCCAGCCGCGCCGCGCGGGGCGATTCCCATCGGGCCGTGCCTTGCAGCGTCTCTCGTTTCAGGGTCGCGTTGAACGATTCCGCGAGGGCATTGTCTGCGCTCGTGCCCACGGCTCCCATCGATTGGGTGACACCAAGGTTCGTGCACAGGGCAGCGAAATCCTTTGCGGCGTACTGACTTCCGTGATCGGAGTGAAACACCGCACCAGCGAGGCTGCCGCGGGTGAGAGCGGCTGCACCCAAGGCGTCCCCGACGAGTTCGGTGCGCATGTGATCGGCGATCGACCACCCGACCAGGCGGCGGGAAAAGCAATCGATCACCGTGGCCAAGTACAAGAACTCGCCGTCCCCGCACGGCAGATAGGTGATATCGCCGACGTATTTGGTGTTCGGCTCGGACGCGGTGAAATCACGGCGAACCAGGTCTGGCGAGGGGGTGTCGGCGGGTTCAGCGACGGTGGTGCGGTGGCGGCGACGCAGCCGGAAACCTTCAATGTTGTTCTCCCGCATGATCCTTGCGATCCGTTTGTGGTTGACCCGTTGCCCGGCGGGTTGGCCGTCGTTGATCTCGGCGGTGATCCGGGGCCGCCCGCAGGTGTTGTCCTGGTCGTGGATGGCGCGGATCTTCGCGGCGAGTTCCGCGTCGGAGTCGGCGCGGGCTGCTCGGTTGCCGGCGGCGTTGATCCACGCGTAGTACGAGGAGCGGGCGATATCGATGACCTGGCATAACCGCTTCACCGGGTAGGTGTCGGAGTGGTCGGCGACGAACTGGAAGCGGGTCACCAGTTCGTCTCTCCGGCGAAATATTTGGCCGCCGACCGCAGGATGTCTCGCTCGGTTTCGAGCTTGGTTTTCTCCGCGCGCAGGTTCGCGACCTCGGCTCGCAGCCGTGCGGCTTCCTGCTCGGGTGTCTCGTCGGGGCCTGGCCGCGCCACAGCGGTGGTGCCGGGTTTGCGGATCGCGACACCGGCGTTTTTCAGCCACGCGGTCAGGGAGCCGTGGGAAATGCCGAGATCGGTGGCGATCCCGGCAATGGTCGCGCCGTCGGTGTCGCGGTAGAGCGCGACTGCGTTGCGGCGGAACTCTTCGTTGTAGTTCTTGGACATCGGGTAGATCTTCTCGCTTTCCCTGGTCTGAGACCAAGATCAAGCGTGTCCACTACCTGGGGTCAAGGCCC
>NZ_JBITJI010000028.1:3294-4680 GCF_044459885.1 Nocardia sp. NPDC050175 | reverse complement strand
GTAAGTCCTCGGCCGATTAGTACCAGTCACCTACACCCGTTACCGAGCTTCCAGTTCTGGCCTATCAACCCCATGGTCTGTGGGGGGCCTTAACCCTTCAAGAGGGAAAGAAACCTCATCTTGGAACAGGCTTCCCGCTTAGATGCTTTCAGCGGTTATCCCTTCCGAACGTAGCTAACCAGCAGTGCTCCTGGCGGAACAACTGGCACACCAGAGGTTCGTCCGTCCCGGTCCTCTCGTACTAGGGACAGCCTTCCTCAAGTTTCTGACGCGCGCGGCGGATAGAGACCGAACTGTCTCACGACGTTCTAAACCCAGCTCGCGTGCCGCTTTAATGGGCGAACAGCCCAACCCTTGGGACCTACTCCAGCCCCAGGATGCGACGAGCCGACATCGAGGTGCCAAACCATCCCGTCGATATGGACTCTTGGGGAAGATCAGCCTGTTATCCCCGGGGTACCTTTTATCCGTTGAGCGACACCGCTTCCACTTGCCGGTGCCGGATCACTAGTCCCGACTTTCGTCCCTGCTCGAGCTGTCGCTCTCACAGTCAAGCTCCCTTGTGCACTTGCACTCGACACCTGATTGCCAACCAGGCTGAGGGAACCTTTGGGCGCCTCCGTTACATTTTAGGAGGCAACCGCCCCAGTTAAACTACCCACCAGGCACTGTCCCTGAACCAGATCATGGTCCGAGGTTAGAAGTCCAATACGATCAGAGTGGTATTTCAACGATGACTCCACAAACACTGGCGTGCCCGCTTCACAGTCTCCCACCTATCCTACACAAACCGTACCGAACACCAATACCAAGCTATAGTGAAGGTCCCGGGGTCTTTTCGTCCTGCCGCGCGTAACGAGCATCTTTACTCGTAATGCAATTTCGCCGAGTCTGTGGTTGAGACAGCTGAGAAGTCGTTACGCCATTCGTGCAGGTCGGAACTTACCCGACAAGGAATTTCGCTACCTTAGGATGGTTATAGTTACCACCGCCGTTTACCGGGGCTTAAATTCTCAGCTTCGCGCCGAAGCGCTAACCGGTCCTCTTAACCTTCCGGCACCGGGCAGGCGTCAGTCCGTATACATCGTCTTACGACTTCGCACGGACCTGTGTTTTTAGTAAACAGTCGCTTCTCACTGGTCTCTGCGACCTCGCCCAGCTCAGGAAGTAAATTCCGTCACCAAACCAGGTCCCCCTTCTCCCGAAGTTACGGGGGCATTTTGCCGAGTTCCTTAACCACAGTTCTCTCGATCGCCTTAGTATTCTCTACCTGACCACCTGTGTCGGTTTGGGGTACGGGCCGTGTACCAACTCACTAGAGGCTTTTCTCGGCAGCATAGGATCACTGAATTCGCCTCAATCGGCTACGCATCACCTCTCAGGCTT
>NZ_JBITJI010000028.1:1825-3199 GCF_044459885.1 Nocardia sp. NPDC050175 | reverse complement strand
CGTACGCCCTACAGGCTTACACCAGTACAACCACTGACTGGCCCAGCTACCTTCCTGCGTCACCCCATCGCTTGACTACTACCAGCCAGGGTCATGTGCATCCCTCCACTCGAGACCCGAAGGTCTTCTCGGAAGTTCAGGACACTTAGCACAACTGATTCATCATGGGCGCGGATACACGGGTACGGGAATATCAACCCGTTGTCCATCGACTACGCCTGTCGGCCTCGCCTTAGGTCCCGACTCACCCTGGGCGGATTAACCTGGCCCAGGAACCCTTGGTCATTCGGCGGACGAGTTTCTCACTCGTCTTTCGCTACTCATGCCTGCATTCTCACTCCCATAGCCTCCACAACTAGGTCACCCTGCTGCTTCCATGGCTATAGGACGCTCCCCTACCCATCCACACCGCTGCACACACCCCCGTAAGGATGTGCGGACGTATTGTGTGAATGCCGCGGCTTCGGCGGTGTACTTGAGCCCCGCTACATTGTCGGCGCAAAATCACTTGACCAGTGAGCTATTACGCACTCTTTCAAGGGTGGCTGCTTCTAAGCCAACCTCCTGGTTGTCTTCGCGACTTCACATCCTTTTCCACTTAGTACACGCTTAGGGGCCTTAGCCGGCGATCTGGGCTGTTTCCCTCTCGACTACGAAGCTTATCCCCCGCAGTCTCACTGCCACGCTCTCACACACCGGCATTCGGAGTTTGGCTGATTTCGGTAAGCTTGTAGGCCCCCTAGACCATCCAGTAGCTCTACCTCCGGCGTGAAACACGTGACGCTGCACCTAAATGCATTTCGGGGAGAACCAGCTATCACGGAGTTTGATTGGCCTTTCACCCCTACCCACAGCTCATCCCCTCAGTTTTCAACCTAAGTGGGTTCGGGCCTCCACGACGTCTTACCGTCGCTTCACCCTGGCCATGGGTAGATCACTCCGCTTCGGGTCTAGAACATGCGACTCAAAACGCCCTATTCGGACTCGCTTTCGCTACGGCTACCCCACACGGGTTAACCTCGCCACATGCCACTAACTCGCAGGCTCATTCTTCAAAAGGCACGCCATCACCCACAGTCGACCAAACGACTCGCAGGCTTTGACGGATTGTAAGCGCACGGTTTCAGGTACTATTTCACTCCCCTCCCGGGGTACTTTTCACCTTTCCCTCACGGTACTAGTCCGCTATCGGTCACCAGGGAGTATTCAGGCTTACCGGGTGGTCCCGGCAGATTCACAGCAGATTTCACGGGCCCGCTGCTACTCGGGTACTCACTACAAGAGCCGCTGAGTTTTCGTCTACGGGATTCTCACCCTCTACGACAGGCCGTTCCAGACCACTTCGACTAACACAACGGTTTCTGACTCTCGCCC
>NZ_JBITJI010000028.1:0-1729 GCF_044459885.1 Nocardia sp. NPDC050175 | reverse complement strand
TGTGCTCCTTAGAAAGGAGGTGATCCAGCCGCACCTTCCGGTACGGCTACCTTGTTACGACTTCGTCCCAATCGCCAATCCCACCTTCGACGGCTCCCTCCCACAAGGGGTTAGGCCACCGGCTTCGGGTGTTACCGACTTTCATGACGTGACGGGCGGTGTGTACAAGGCCCGGGAACGTATTCACCGCAGCGTTGCTGATCTGCGATTACTAGCGACTCCAACTTCACGGGGTCGAGTTGCAGACCCCGATCCGAACTGAGACCGGCTTTAAGGGATTCGCTCCACCTCGCGGTATCGCAGCCCTCTGTACCGGCCATTGTAGCATGTGTGAAGCCCTGGACATAAGGGGCATGATGACTTGACGTCGTCCCCACCTTCCTCCGAGTTGACCCCGGCAGTCTCTCACGAGTCCCCGCCATTACGCGCTGGCAACATAAGATAAGGGTTGCGCTCGTTGCGGGACTTAACCCAACATCTCACGACACGAGCTGACGACAGCCATGCACCACCTGTACACCGACCACAAGGGGGCCTACATCTCTGCAGGTTTCCGGTGTATGTCAAACCCAGGTAAGGTTCTTCGCGTTGCATCGAATTAATCCACATGCTCCGCCGCTTGTGCGGGCCCCCGTCAATTTCTTTGAGTTTTAGCCTTGCGGCCGTACTCCCCAGGCGGGGTACTTAATGCGTTAGCTACGGCACGGATCCCGTGGAAGGAAACCCACACCTAGTACCCACCGTTTACGGCATGGACTACCAGGGTATCTAATCCTGTTTGCTACCCATGCTTTCGCTTCTCAGCGTCAGTTACTTCCCAGAGACCCGCCTTCGCCACCGGTGTTCCTCCTGATATCTGCGCATTTCACCGCTACACCAGGAATTCCAGTCTCCCCTGAAGTACTCTAGTCTGCCCGTATCGCCTGCAAGCTTAAGGTTGAGCCCCAAGTTTTCACAGAAGACGCGACAGACCGCCTACAAGCTCTTTACGCCCAGTAATTCCGGACAACGCTCGCACCCTACGTATTACCGCGGCTGCTGGCACGTAGTTGGCCGGTGCTTCTTCTACAGGTACCGTCACTTGCGCTTCGTCCCTGTCGAAAGGAGTTTACAACCCGAAGGCCGTCATCCTCCACGCGGCGTCGCTGCATCAGGCTTTCGCCCATTGTGCAATATTCCCCACTGCTGCCTCCCGTAGGAGTCTGGGCCGTGTCTCAGTCCCAGTGTGGCCGGTCACCCTCTCAGGTCGGCTACCCGTCGTCGCCTTGGTGGGCCGTTACCCCGCCAACAAGCTGATAGGCCGCGGGCCCATCTCGCACCGATAAATCTTTCCACCACAAAACATGCGTCCCATGGTCATATCCGGTATTAGACCCAGTTTCCCAGGCTTATCCCGAAGTGCGAGGCAGATCACCCACGTGTTACTCACCCGTTCGCCGCTCGTGTACCCGAAGGCCTTACCGCTCGACTTGCATGTGTTAAGCACGCCGCCAGCGTTCGTCCTGAGCCAGAATCAAACTCTCCGTTGAAGACTCTTGACTTACCCCGAAGGGCTAATCAGAAGAATAACTAGAGTCCGAAAACCTAGCAAAACAAAACGCCAGCAAAAAGATTTGCTGACTAAATGTCCGACCTCGTCAACCGGGGGGTATGAGAGGCCGGAACCAATTAAATAATTGGCACTGACATTCATCGACACACTATTGAGTTCTCAAAGAACACACGCACA
>NZ_JBITJI010000027.1:0-14660 GCF_044459885.1 Nocardia sp. NPDC050175 | reverse complement strand
GCCGTTCGCGGCCCGTCTCGCGTCCGAGCTGTCGAAGCGCATGCGCCGCAGGCGCGAGTCTCGACAGCTCGGACGCGAGACTCCCAGGGGCCGCGAACACCGCCGCGGCCACGCGGCCAATAGGATAGACACGTGAGTTTCTGGCCAGCGCCCCATGTCGATGTCCCTGTACACGCGACCGTGACCCTGCCTGGATCGAAGTCGATCACGAACCGGGCATTGATCTTGGCCGCCCTGGCCGACGGTCCGTCGACGCTGTCCGGCGCGTTGCGTAGCCGCGATACGAATCTGATGATCGCCGCGCTGCGCGCGCTCGGCACGAGCATCGAGGGTGATGCGGACACGTTGACCGTGACCCCGGCCCCGCTGCAGGGTGCGAGCGTCGACTGCGGACTCGCGGGCACCGTGATGCGCTTCCTGCCGTCGGTCGCCGCGCTCGCAGCGGGCGATGTCGCCTTCGACGGTGACGCGCAGGCCCGAGTTCGCCCGCTCAGCACCATCTTGGACGCGCTGCGCGCCCTCGGCGCCGACATCGACGGCAACACGCTGCCGTTCACCGTGCACGGCAAAGGCGCGCTGCGCGGCGGCACCGTGACCATCGACGCGTCCGGGTCCTCGCAGTTCGTTTCCGGCCTGCTGCTGTCGGCGGCCCGGTTCGACGAGGGCCTGATCGTGCATCACGACGGCAAGGCGCTGCCCTCGATGCCGCACATCGAGATGACCGTGGAGATGCTGCGCCGGGCCGACGTGCAGGTGCAGGCGCCCGAACACAGCCGCCTCGCGCAGACCTGGCAGGTGGCCCCCGGCCCGATCCGCGCGGTGGATTGGGACGTCGAGCCGGATCTGTCCAACGCGACGCCGTTCCTCGCGGCCGCCGCGGTCACCGGCGGCGAGGTCAAGATCCCGCACTGGCCGCGGCTCACCACCCAGCCCGGCGACGTGATCCGCGAGATCCTGGTGCGGATGGGCGCGGAGGCGCGCGTCTTCGACGGCGTGCTGACCGTGCACGGTCCCGATCGCCTGGCGGGTATCGATATCGACCTGCACGATGTCGGCGAGCTGACGCCCACGGTCGCGGCGCTGGCCGCGCTGGCCGACTCCCCGTCGCACCTGCGCGGCATCGCGCATCTGCGCGGGCACGAGACCGACCGGCTCGCCGCGCTGTCCACCGAGATCAACCGGCTCGGCGGCAAGGTCACCGAGACCGAGGACGGGCTGGAGATCGTGCCCGCCGAATTGCACAGTGGCCGTTGGCATTCCTACGCCGATCACCGAATGGCAACGGCCGGAGCGATTCTCGGGCTGCGGGTGCCCGGCATCGAGATCGAGGACATCGGCACGACCGCGAAGACTTTGCCGAATTTCGTTGCGCTGTGGGAACACATGCTCGATCCGACGCTCTCCGATCAAGGAGCGGCGCACTGAGGAAGCGCGAGTACGACGAATCCGACGTCCGGGTGCGCCCGGGCAAGAGTTCGCGTCCGCGCACGAAAACCCGTCCGCAGCACAGTGATGCGGAATCCGCCATGGTGGTCTCGGTGGACCGCGGCCGCTGGGGTTGCGTGCTCGGCGGCGATCCGAGTCGGCACATCGTCGCCATGCGCGCCAGGGAACTCGGCCGCACGCCCATCGTGGTCGGCGACGAGGTGGATGTGGTCGGCGATCTGTCCGGCCGACCCGATTCGCTGGCCCGCATCGTGCGGGTCACCGAACGCCGAACGGTGTTGCGGCGCACCGCCGATGACACCGATCCGTTCGAGCGGATCGTCGTCGGCAATGCCGAGCGGCTGTTCATGGTGGTCGCCCTGGCCGACCCGCCGCCGCGCACCGGCTTCGTCGAGCGCTGCATGGTCGCCGCGTACGCCGGCGGGCTGCACCCGGTGCTGTGCCTGACCAAGCACGATCTGGCCGCCGAGTCCGAATTCGCCTCCGCCTTCGAGGATCTCGACCTGACCATCGTTTACGGCGGCGTCGACGACCCGCTGGAGCCGGTGCTCGAGCTGCTCACCGGTCGCCTCACCGCGTTCATCGGTCACTCCGGCGTCGGCAAGTCTACTTTGGTGAATCGCCTTGTACCAGACGCATATCGGGCCGTCGGCGAGGTCTCCGGCGTCGGCAAGGGCAAGCACACGTCCACTCAGTCCGTTGCGCTGCCGCTGCCCAGCGGCGGCTGGGTCATCGACACTCCTGGCATCCGCTCCTTCGGCCTGGCCCACATCACCCCCGACGACGTGGTCGCCGCCTTCAGCGACCTCGCCGCCGCCATCGAGGACTGCCCGCGCGGCTGCACCCACCTCGGCCCACCCGCCGACCCCGAGTGCGCACTGGACAAGCTGCCCGGCAAAGAGCGCCGAGTGGCCGCCATCCGCCTGCTGCTCACCGCGCTGAACGCCAATGACCACTGGCAGACCTACAACGCTCCCCGGCCTGTCGACTAGCGGCCGGGTCACGGCTTCGACACAGCTGGGGACTTTCCCCAACCTCACTCAGCCGGACAGCGCCGCGCTGGATTGTTCCTGCCCGTCGGGCTGCCCGGGCGCGAAGGGCCACTCCTCGAACCAGGTGCAGCGCCCGTCCTGATCGAAGCGCAGCACCCATAGATCGCGCCAGCGCGCGGGCTGGTCGGGGTATTCGACCTCCGCCCGGACTATGGCGGTAAGTCCGTCCACGGCAACGACTTCGGGCTCGATGGTGAACGACTCGTTCGGGCTGTCGCGTCCGGTTTCCCAGAATTTCGCCAGCGCCGGTAACCCCGTGAGCGGTTCCGCCCAAGGGGAGACCTGATATCCGATTTCGGGGGCGAAGAGGTCGCCGAGCTGCTCGGTACCCGGCGATCGCCAGGCCCGTTCGTATTCGCCGACCCATGCCTCAACTGTGCTGCGGTCCACGAGCGCCGAAACTACGCCTGTTCGACAGGCTACGGGCGGGTTCCAGCGCAAAGGTAGCCCTACCGGCCGTCGGATCCGGAACGCGAAAGCGCCCAGGGACCGGAGTCCGTGGGCGCTTCGGCGTGCAACTAGCTGCGACGACGCGGCTTCGGTGCGCGCTTCGACTTGTCCTGCGCGCGGGCGGCCTCGCGGCGCTCGCGGCGGGTGGTGCCGTCGCCGTACTCCTCGGCATCGCTGTGCACCTCGCGATGCCCGCCCTCGTCCGGACCCGAGTAGCTCAGGCCACGCCGGGCGGAGTCGTCGATGCCCTTGGCGCGCAACGCCGCCGGTGCGCCGTTGCCGTTGGGCAGCGGGGCCTCGTCGGTGGGCAGCGGGCGCGGCGCGGCCATCGCGCCGACCGGCGAACGCAGGCCCGGATCGACCGAGACGCCTTCCGGCTGCGGCTGCTGCACCTCGACCTGCAGGTTGAACAGGAAGCCGACCGACTCCTCCTTCAGGCCCTCGAGCATCGCCGCGAACATGTCGAAGCCCTCACGCTGGTACTCGACCAGCGGGTCGCGCTGCGCCATCGCTCGCAGGCCGATGCCCTCCTTGAGGTAGTCCATCTCGTAGAGGTGTTCGCGCCACTTGCGGTCGAGCACCGAAAGCAGCACCTGCCGTTCGAGATTGCGCATGCTGCCCTCGCCGGCCAGCCCGTCGATCTCGGCCTCGCGCCGCTCGTAGGCCTCGTGCGCGTCGTCGAGCAGCGCCTCGAGCAGCTCCTCGCGGCCCAGGTCGCCCGCCTCGCCGACCGCGGTCTCGCCTGTCAGGTCCTTGTAGTTGAGCTTGACCGGGTACAGCGTCTTGAGCGCCGTCCACAGCTTGTCCAGATCCCAGTCCTCGACGTAGCCCTCGGCGGTCGCGCCGTTGACGTAGGCGGTGACCACGTCGGTGATCATGCTCTGGACCTGGCCCTCCATGTCCTCGCCGCGCAGGATCCGGTTGCGCTCGCCGTAGATGATGGTGCGCTGCTGGTTCATCACCTCGTCGTACTTGAGCACGTTCTTGCGGATCTCGAAGTTCTGCTGCTCGACCTGGGTCTGCGCGCTCTTGATCGCCTTGGAGACCATCTTGGCCTCGATCGGCACATCGTCGGGCAGGTTGAGCCTGGTCATGATCGACTCGAGCGCGGCGCCGTTGAAGCGGCGCATCAGCTCGTCGCCCAGCGACAGGTAGAACCGGGACTCGCCCGGGTCGCCCTGACGGCCGGAACGACCACGCAGCTGGTTGTCGATACGTCGCGACTCGTGCCGCTCGGTGCCGAGCACGTAGAGGCCACCGGCATCGCGCACGACCTCGGCGTCCGCCGACGTCTGCGCCTTGACCTGATCCAGCGTCGGCAGCCAGGCCTGCTGGTAGGCGTCCGGCGTCTCGACCGGGTCCAGGCCCTCGCGGCGCAGGATGAGGTCGGCGATGATGTCCGGGTTGCCGCCGAGCACGACGTCGGTACCACGACCGGCCATGTTGGTCGCCACGGTCACCGCGCCCGGCCGGCCGGCCTCGGCGATGATCTCGGCTTCCTTCTCGTGGAACTTCGCGTTCAGCACGGTGTGCGCGATGCCGCGCTTGGTGAACTGCTTGGACAGGTACTCCGAGCGCTCGACGCTGGTGGTACCGATCAGCACCGGCTGGTCCCGCTCGTGCCGCTCGGTGACGTCGTCGACCACGGCCGCGAACTTGGCCTCTTCGGTCTTGTAGATCAGGTCGGACTGGTCCGCACGAACCATCGGCCGGTTCGTCGGGATCGGGACCACGCCGAGGCTGTAGATCTGGTGCAGCTCGGCCGCCTCGGTCTCGGCGGTACCGGTCATGCCGGACAGCTTGTCGTAGAGGCGGAAGTAGTTCTGCAGGGTGATGGTTGCCAGGGTCTGGTTCTCCGGCTGGATCTCCACCCCTTCCTTGGCCTCGATCGCCTGGTGCATGCCCTCGTTGTAGCGGCGCCCGACCAGGATGCGGCCGGTGAACTCGTCGACGATGATGACCTCGCCGTCGCGGACGATGTAGTCCTTGTCGCGCGAGTACAGCTCCTTGGCCTTGATCGCGTTGTTCACGTAACTGACCAGCGGCGAGTTGGCGGCCTCGTAGAGGTTGTCGATGCCGAGCTGATCCTCGATGAACTCGACACCCGCCTCGTGCACGCCGATGGTGCGCTTCTTGATGTCGACCTCGTAGTGCAGGTCCTTCTTCAACAGCGGTGCGATACGCGCGAATTCGGCGTACCACTTGCTGGAGGCGTCGGCCGGGCCGGAGATGATCAGCGGCGTGCGCGCCTCGTCGATCAGGATGGAGTCGACCTCGTCGACCACGGCGAAGTTGTGCCCGCGCTGCACCAGATCGTCCAGCGAGTGCGTCATGTTGTCGCGCAGGTAGTCGAAGCCGAACTCGTTGTTGGTGCCGTAGGTGATGTCGGCGCCGTAGGCCACCCGGCGCTGCGCGGGCGTCATGCCGCCGAGGATCGCGCCGATCTCGAGCCCGAGGAAACGGTGCACGCGGCCCATCCACTCGGAGTCGCGCTTGGCCAGGTAGTCGTTGGTGGTGACGATGTGCACGCCGTCGCCGCTGATCGCGTTGAGGTAGGCGGGCAGCACCGAGGTGAGCGTCTTGCCCTCACCGGTCTTCATCTCGGCGATGTTGCCGGTGTGCAGCGCGGCGCCGCCCATGATCTGCACCTTGTAGTGCTTCTGGTTCAGCACGCGCCAAGACGCCTCGCGGGCCACCGCGAACGCCTCGGCCATCAGCGCGCCGAGCGGGTCCGCGTGCCCCTCCTCGACCATGTCCGAGTACCGCTCGCGGAACTCGTCGGTCTTACCGCGCAGCTCGTCGTCGGTGAGTAGCTCGTACTCCGACTCGAGGTCGAGAACCTGATCGGCGAAGTTGGCGAGCCGCTTGACCATGCGACCTTCACCAATCCGTAGCAACCTCGTCAGTGTCAGCGCAGGCACGGGTCTCGTCAGTCCTCTGGTCGGTGTGTCATTTCGTGTCGTCGGCGCCGGGCCGCGGGGTGGGACTCACGGCCGGCGTGCGGGTTCGCGCTCCGAGTGCGGAATCCGCTGCACGCCCCATGGTAATGCGGTGCCGATCGTAGGTGCCGACGAGCAGCGCCGTTCGGCCGGATCAGCGCGTGGCCGTGTCATCCGCCCTGGTACTCACAGTACGCGGAACGCGGTCAGCTGCCAGCCCGCCCGGTGCAGCACCACGCACGCGGCGACCGCGAAGACCCGGGGTCCGCGCTGGTAGCTGCCGTACACCTCGGCGGAGTTGGGGCCGGTCAGCTCGATCCCCAGTTTGGTCAGATGAGCAGGGCCGAGTCCGCGTCCCGGTGGCGCGGACCGCGCAAGCGTCTCGATGGCGGCGAGCACCGACGGCGCGGCCAGCCTGCGCAGCTGCACCACCGAGCGCTTGCCGTCCAGCACCTCGAGCACCAGCCGCAGCGAACTTTCGGCGAATCGACTTGCCGCCGAACCCGTTTCACCGTCGGTGCCGTACGATGTAAGACGTCCGTCGTGCCGGGCGCGTCGCTTGGCCACCCGATCGGTCGGCCCGCTATGTGACGGCATGCGACGGCAGGGCAGCGCGGCTCGTGGCGACAACGCCGCCGACCGACCACGATCCGGCCGATCACCATCCAGCGGCGGCTCGAGCCGCGGTGCGGGCGAAAGTGATGGTCGTCGACTGTGCATCCGGTGTCCCCCTGTGATCGAATCGAGTTCCCCGTGCTCGAGTCGAACAGCTTGCCATGGAAGTCGGGGTGGGTAAAGGGGATCGCCGTTTTCACCGGATACGCCACAACGGAGGAGCTGAAACCCGGTGGCGACAGCACAATGGGCGTGAGGCGGCATCGAAAAAGGAGCACCGGGCAGCGTGATCACGAGACTGACGCCGCAGGACGCGTCGTTCTATCGGCTCGAGTCGAGCAGCAATCCGATCCACATCGGCTCCCTCGCCATCCTCCGAAATACCGAGCAGGGCAGCGGCACCGCCGAACCGGTGCTCGACTACGACCGCCTGGTCGATCTGGTCGACGCCAGGCTCTCGCTGGTCCCCCGCTATCGCCGCAAGGTGCGCGAGATTCCGTTCGCCCTCGGCCGCCCGGTGTGGGTGGAGGACAGCCAGTTCGACATCACCTATCACATCCGCCGCTCCGCCCTGCCCACGCCGGGTACCGATGAGCAACTGCACGAACTGGTGGCCAGGCTGGCCTCCCGGCCGCTGGATCAGACCAGGCCGCTGTGGGAGATGTATCTGATCGAGGGCCTGTCCGACGACCGCTGCGCGATCTTCACCAAGACGCATTCGGCCCTGGTCGACGGGGACACCGCGCTGGAGATCGGCCACGTGATCCTCGATACCGGCCCGTCGCCGCGCGAACTCGCCGACGACGCGTGGCTCGCGCCGCGCGAACCCAACGAGATGGAACTGCTCGTCGGGGCCTTGACGCACCTGGCCGCCCAGCCGCGCGAAGCCCTGGAAGTGGCCAGGCACGCGAGCGGGCACGCCTTCGCGGTGATCGGCGCCGCGGGCCGGGCGATGGACTCGGTGGTCTCCGCCGTACGCGCCGCGACGACCGGCGCGCCGGACAGCCCGTTGAACGCGCGCACCTCGCGCAACCGCCGTTTCGACGTGGTGCGCACCGACCTGGAGGACTACCGCAAGATCCGCAAGCGCTTCAACTGCTCGATCAACGACGTCATCCTCGCAGTGGTCTCCGGCGCGCTACGCAACTGGCTGCTCTCGCGCGGCGAGGGCCTCACCGAATCGACCACGCTGCGCGCGGTGGTGCCGATGTCGGTGTATGTCGAAGGGGCGGACGGGGATCAGCTGAAACCGGCGAGCGAGGTGTCCTCGTTCCTGATCGATCTGCCGGTCGGCGAGCCCAATCCGGTGATGCGTCTTTCGCATATCGCGCACGCCACCGAGGCCAACGGCAGGCAGCATCGCGGTGTTCGCGCGCGCACGCTGGTGCATCTGGCCGGGTTCGCTCCGGCGAGCCTGCACGCCATGAGCGTGCGTGCGGCGAGTACCTTCGCAGAACACACTTTCAATCTGGTGATCACCAACGCACCAGGTCCGCAGACTCCGATGTTCATCGGCGGCGCGCGGATGCTGGAGATGTATCCGGTGTCGCCGCTGCTGCGCAATCAGGCCTCGAGCATCGGGATCACGTCCTATGACGGACGCGTTTTCTACGGACTCAACGCCGACCGCGACGCGATGGCCGACATCGGCGTGCTGGCCGCGTCGGTGCGCGATTCCATGGAGGAGATGCTCGGTGCCTGCGTCTGATCAGGAGAAAATGCGGGTCTACATCCCCGCGACGGTGCCGATGCTGCGCGAGCTCGTCACCAACCGGGAGCTGCACCCGCTCGGCGGCACCGCGTTCGCGGTGACCCCGGCGCTGCGCGAGGCCTATGCGTCCGGCGACGACGAGGAGCTCGCCGAGGTGGCGATGGGCGAGGCCGCGCGCGCCTCACTGCGCCTGCTCGCCGCCGAACGCGACGGGACCGACGAACCGGCCGATGATGCCGAGCCGGTCGACACCGGCCGGCCGGTGTATCGGCGCGCGGTGATCGCCGCGGACGTGACCGGTGCGAAGCTGCGCCCCGACCTCGACGACGCCGTCGTCAAGCTGGCCGGACCGATCAGCTACGACCAGATCGGCTGCGTGCACGTCGACCTGGCGGAGGCCGAGCCCGAGGTGGCCAAGGCCGTCGACGTGGTGGACGCTGCCGACCTCGGCGACACCGACGCCGAATTCGTGCTCGGCGACGCCGAGGATCACCAGCTGGCCTGGTACGCCGCGCAGGAATTGCCGTTCCTGCTCGAACTGCTCTGACGTTCCCTTATCGCCCGGACATAATGACGGGCGGCCGATCAGCCGGGATGATAAGGGTGACGGCCACGACACGTCAGCTAACCTACGATGCCGTAACCTGGCTGTTGCGTGGGCAGCGCATCCGACGAAACAGGAAGAGACGAACGGCAGCGATGAGCTCGAAAACTGGGGGATTCTCCGTGCGGGGCGTGCGAGAGTGGCTGGAGGCTCCGGCCGCCGCTGTCGCCGAGCGCGGCGGCAGGCTGAACGTGCTGCGCGGGGCCGTGGCCCGCGTCACCACCCCGCTGCTGCCGGATGATTATCTACACCTGGCCAACCCGCTGTGGTCG
Organism: Nocardia sp. NPDC050175; assembly: GCF_044459885.1. Lineage (NCBI taxonomy): Bacteria > Bacillati > Actinomycetota > Actinomycetes > Mycobacteriales > Nocardiaceae > Nocardia > Nocardia sp. NPDC050175. The sequence goes on along the minus strand of NZ_JBITJI010000027.1, from coordinate 5,571 downwards.
GCCCGCGAGCTGCGCGGTCGCATCGTCGACGTACGCAAGGAGACCGCGGATTCGGCCACCCTGGTGATCAAGCCGGGCTGGGGCTTCGACTTCAAATACGAGCCGGGCCAATACATCGGCATCGGCGTGCTGATCGACGGCCGCTGGCACTGGCGGTCCTACTCGCTGACCTGCCCGCCGAACTGGTCGGACCCGGAGGCGGGCGGCAAACGCGTCATCTCCATCGCGGTGAAGGCGATGCCGGAGGGCTTCCTGTCCAGCCACCTGGTCAGCGGCGTCCCGGTCGGCACCGTGGTGCGGCTGGCCGCGCCGCAGGGCGGTTTCGTGCTGCCCTACCCGCCGCCGGAGAAGGTGCTGTTCCTCACCGCGGGCAGCGGGATCACCCCGGTACTGGCGATGCTGCGGTCGATGGACCGGCGCGGCATGGTCACCGATGTCGAACACCTGCATTCCGCGCGCACCGCCGAGGACGTCATGTTCGGCGCCGAGCTGCGCGACCTGCACGATCGGCATCCGAGTTTCACCTCGCACCTGAACCTCACCGGCGAGCACGGCAAGTTCGCGCTGGCCAGGCTGGACGAGAAGTTCCCCGACTGGCGCGAGCGGCAGACCTGGGCCTGCGGCCCGGCCGCGATGCTGGACGAGATCGAACACCACTGGCGCGACGCGGGCATCGCGGACCGGCTGCACATCGAGCGGTTCGAGATCGAGCGTGGCGCGGTCGGCGAGGGCGGCACGGTCACCTTCGGCAAGACCGGCCGCACCGCCGAAATCGACGGCGCGACGAGCCTGCTCGAGGCGGGCGAGGCGGCGGGCGTGCAGATGCCGTTCGGCTGCCGCATGGGCATCTGCCAAACCTGTGTCGTGACACTGAGTTCCGGGCATGTGCGTGATCTACGCAACGGTGACGAGCATCGCGAAGGCGACAAGGTGCAGACCTGCATCTCCGCCGCGGCGGGCGACTGCACCCTGGACGTCTGAGCGGGTGCCGGGCCTCGGCCCGGAACGCCGCCGACCTTCTTTGGGTACCCTCAAATCAAATTGAGCAGCGAAAGGACACCCGGTGGCAATCACCGATATTCAGGCATTCGCCCACCTGACTGCGGCAGACATCGAAACACTGGGGCAGGAACTCGATTCGATCCGCCGCTCGGTGGAGCAGTCCCGCGGCGAGCGTGACGCGAAATACATCCGACGCACCATCGCCGCGCAACGCGCACTAGAGATGGCCGGGCGCGCGGTGCTGTTCGGCAGTCGCAATCGCTGGGCCTGGCTCACCGGCACCGCGTTGCTGTCCGTCGCCAAGATCGTCGAGAACATGGAGCTCGGGCACAACATCAGCCACGGGCAGTGGGACTGGATGAACGACCCGGAGATCCACTCCAGCACCTGGGAGTGGGATCAGACCGGGCCGTCGTCGCAGTGGCGGCGGGCGCACAACTACTCCCACCACACCTATACCAACGTGCTCGGCAAGGACGAGGACCTCGGCTTCGGCATCCTGCGGATGACCCGTGACGAGACCTGGCGCCCGATCCATCTGGTGCAGCCGTTCGCGAACCTGCTCCTCGCCGCCACCTTCGAGTGGGGCATCGCGATCCACGACTGGAGCATCGAGAAGGAACTGTCCGACACCCCGAAGGGGCTGATGACGGAGCCGAACCGCGAGTTCGGCCGCAAGATCGCCCGGCAGGTGGCCAAGGACTTCCTGTTCTACCCGGCGCTCACCGGTCCGGCGTTCATGTCGACGCTGAAGGCGAACGCGACCGCCAACCTGGTGCGCAACCTGTGGGCCTACGCGGTGATCTTCTGCGGCCACTTCCCCGACGGCGCCGAGAAGTTCACCATCGAACAGCTCGAGGGCGAGACCAGCGGCGAGTGGTACCTGCGGCAGATGCTCGGCAGTGCCAACTTCAAGGCCGGTCCCGCGATGGCGTTCATGAGCGGCAACCTCTGCTACCAGATCGAGCACCACCTGTTCCCCGACCTGCCGAGCAACCGGTACTCGGAAGTCGCGGTGCGGGTGCGCGAGCTGTGCGACAAGTACGACCTGCCCTACACCACCGGCTCGCTCGGCAAGCAGTACCTGCTCGCCTTCCGGACCATCCACAAGCTCGCCCTGCCGGACCGTTTCCTGAAGGCCACCGCCGACAACGCACCCGAGACCTCCTCGGAACGCAAGTTCGCCGGCATCACGCTGCCGTCGCTGCCGAGTTCGGACACCGCGAGCTGGCTCGGCGTCGATCCGGAAACCGGGCAGCGGCGCGGCCTGCGCTCGGCGATGCGCGAGGCCAAGGTGGTGCTCAAGGAGAAGGCGCGGCAGGAGAAGGAAATGCTGCGCGAGGCCAAGCGCGCGTTGCGCGAGAAGGCCGAGCACGAGAAGGAGGCGCTGCGCGAGGCCACCGTGGCGCTGCAGGAACGGGCGCGCACCGAGCAGGCTTCGCTGCGCCGCAAGGCCGTGCGGCAGCGGGCTTCGCTGCGGCGCCGTCGTCGGTGAACTGACCATGAAAAGGGCCGGGACTCAACGGAGTACCGGCCCTTTTCCGTCAGAAGATCACCAGCGCACCTTCAAGTCGCTGACGACGGCGGCATGATCGGAGTAGAAGACTCCCGGACCATGGCGGCGCATGCGCTGGTCCACCACGCGGGCCTCGCGCGTTTCGACCTTGCCCTTGGCGAAGAGGAAATCGATCCGCTGATCGGTGAGCAGCTTCTCGGTGGGTAGCGGGCTCCAGGTGCGGCCGGGGACGGCACAGACATCCGGGTTGGCCGCACGGAAGGTGTCGACGAACCCCGCGTCGGTGACGGCCTTGGTGGCGGTCAGCGGATAGCTCAGCCCGAAGTGGTTGGGGCAGTTCGCTTGGCTCGGCGTCCAATCCGCGCCGGGCAACGTGTTGAAGTCACCGCCCATCAGCACCGGTGCGGTGTTGCCGCCGAGCATCCTCGGTATCTGGTTGTTGACGATGTCGGTGATGTATTGCGTCTGTGCGCGTTCCGCCTGCACGACGGCGGCGACGGAGTGCCGCGGTTCGCGGCCGTCGCGGCGGTCGATCGCGTTCTCGTCGATCAGATAGCCGTCCCACGGGTCGGTGTAGGTGAGCCAGGTGGCGAACAGGTTCAGTTCGCCGTCGTGCGGCACGCGCACCCGCACGCCGCCGAGATTGAAGTCGCTCACCGGGCCGCCCTGCGGCTTCGGGTAGGTCGCGACGACCTCGTACTTGGTGAAGATCCACAGGTTGTCCGACCCCGCGGGGCGGTCGGTGATCTTCACCCCGGTGTAGCGGCCGTTGTGCGCGCGGCGGGTCAGCGCGTCGGTGATGGTGTCGCCGGAGCCGTAGGTCTCCACGGCGAAGAACACGTCCGGCTTGATGTCGATCACCTGATCGATCAGGTCGTTCAGATTGTCCGGCGTGGGCTCACGGCCACCGTGCAGGATGTTCCAGGTCAGCACGCGCACTCGCTCGTGGTCGTCGGCGTGCGCCAGCGGCGCGGCGCCTGCCAGTGCGGTGCTCGCCAGCAGAACAGCCGTGAGCAACGCCTTGGATAATCGCATTGTCGAACTCCATTCGTCAGGGACGCTGGAAGTTAGGTGAATATTCGGAACGACACATGGCTGACTGGCAAAAGTTCGGCAAAGTGGCTGGTTGGCCGGATATCCCCAGTGTGAGTGGGGAGCCGATCCGCCGGTTGCGCGCGACGAAGCGGCTACGAGTTGCGCGAATCCGCTCGACGGAGCAGTATCAAGCACCGAATGGGTAGGCTTCGCCACTCGGAATTCCCTGCGGGAGAAGGCTTTACGCCGTAACGTCGGCGCGACCGGCCTAGCATCAAATGCCCGGGATCGCAATGGGGGATTTGCCACATCCGCGTTCAGGTCCTCGTAACCTACGCTCTCGTAACTTACGGTACTGTAACCGCCATGGCGATCTCGGATGTCAAGGAATACGCACATCTCACCGAGGCCGACGTGGAAGCACTCGGCGCGGAATTCGACGCGATCCGGCGGGATATCGAAGCCTCGCGCGGTGCGCGCGACGCTCGGTACATCCGCAACGTGATCCGTCTGCAGCGCGCACTCGAGATCAGCGGCCGCGGCGTGCTGTTCGCCAGCTTCTTACCGCCCGCCTGGCTGGCCGGCGTCGCCCTGCTCGGCACCGCCAAGATCATCGAGAACATGGAGATCGGGCACAACGCCATGCACGGGCAGTGGGACTGGATGAACGATCCGGAAATCCACTCCAGCACCTGGGAATGGGACAACGCGGGCGCGGCCAAGCACTGGAAGCACACGCACAACTACCTGCACCACAAGTACACCAACGTGCTCGGCATGGACGACGACATCGGCTACGGCCTGCTCCGGGTCACCCGTGATCAGCGGTGGAAGCCGTTCAACCTGGGTAACCCGGTCTACAACCTGGTGCTGCAGCTGCTCTTCGAATACGGCGTCGCGATCCAGCACATGGAGCTCGGCAAGCTGGCCGCGGGCCGGTTCAAGCCGGGCACGCCGGAGCGGGCCGATTTCGAGCGCAAGCGCACCGAGGCGCTCACCAAGATGGGCAAGCAGGTGGTCAAGGACTACGTGATCTTCCCGGCGCTCACCGGCCCCGCGTTCTTCTCCACGCTCACCGCCAACCTCGCCGCGAACGCGATCCGCAACGTCTGGTCCAACGCGGTGATCTTCTGCGGCCACTTCCCCGACGGCGCGGAGAAGTTCACCAAGGCCGACATCGACGGCGAAACCAAGGGCCAGTGGTACCTGCGCCAGATGCTCGGCAGCGCCAACATCTCCGGCGGCCCAATCACCCACTTCATGACCGGCAACCTCAGCCACCAGATCGAACACCACCTCTTCCCCGACCTGCCGAGCAACCGGTACGCCGACATCGCGGTGAAGGTCAGGGAACTGGCCGAAAAGTACGACCTGCCCTACACCACCGGCTCGCTGCCGGTGCAGTACTTCAAGGCCTGGCGCACCATCCTCAAGCTGTCGCTGCCCGACAAGTACCTGCGCGACACCGCCGACGACGCACCCGAGACCGCCTCGGAACGCAAGTTCGCCGGCACCACGGGCCCGGTCATCGACCCGGAAACCGGCAGGCGCCGCGGCCTGCGCACCGCGCTGGCCGAAGGCAGGAAGCGTTTCACCCGCCGTCCCGCCCCCGTCGAACGCGCACTGCAACTCACCAAGTAGGCCGATCGTCCCGGATCCCCGCCCCGGCCCGCCGCCAAACCACCTGCGACACCGCCCAATCAGCGGCCTACGTTGAACCGCTCACCCTTTGTGTAACCCGCCCCCCTGCATACGCGGTGAGCGGCCTATACAAAGGGTGAGCGGCTTCCAATTACCCACGTGGTCAGCGGAATACACACCCCATGTCGGGATCGCGCACCCGGATTAGGCCCCAAGTGCCGGACGGATTCCGCGAGGGTGCGGATACGTGGTCGAACCGGGCACACCCCCCCCGCCACGAGTGCCCAGCACCCCACCCCACCAAGCCGAACCCAGAATCTGCGCACTCTCTCGGGATCGGCACTGGCTTTAGGGTCCTATTCCGAGTGCCGATCCCG
>NZ_JBITJI010000026.1:0-21665 GCF_044459885.1 Nocardia sp. NPDC050175 | reverse complement strand
CGTCCTGCCATATCGATCAGTGTCCCTTCTCGGCCCTCACCAGGCCAAACAGGACTCTAATACCGAGTGGTCTCATTCATCGGGGACGGCCCACAACGACCTCCGAAGTCCGAACTGGTGACCCCGATCTCCGGCCGACCCCCCTTGGGCCTCATCCAACCGACGCCGCACCGCCCTACACGTCGAACTCCCGGAGCGTGCATACCCTTTCACAGGGTGTCGAGCCTCTGTGAAAGGTATACACGCTCTGTGAAACCCTTCCCCGCCAACAGGTTTCACCACGCCGAAGCTCCTGCGCCGCATCGACGGCCAGATCACCACACGAGAACCCATCCGTGCACCCTCGCTGTCAGCCCCACACCCTCCGTACTGGGTGTGCGGCTGAGACAGCGGGTGCGCGGCCGTAGCTCCGACCACCTCGGAAGCCGAGATCCGCTGATTGTCCAGGTCCCGCAACGCCACCACGGCCAGGCCACCACGCGAGAACCCCACCGCACACCCTCGCTGTCTGCCCCACACCATGTGTCTCACGACCATCCTGGCAGCGGGCGTGTACTGGGTGTGCAGCTGACACAACAGGTGTACGGCTTGCAGTTTCACCACTCGGGGGCCGAGATCCGCTGATTGTTGAGCTCATGGAACGCAACCGCGGCCAGGCCACCGCGCCAGAACTCATCCGTGCACCCGCTGTGTCAGCTGCACCCCCTGTACCGGGTGTGCAGCTGACAGAGCGGGTGTACGGCGGTAGCTCGACCACCGCGGAACCCGAGATTCGCTGATTATCGAGCTCTCGCAACGTAACCACAGCCAGATGACCACCTCGGGAACGCGACACCGCGCACCTGACCGATAACTAAAGCCGGGTACGGCAGGCGACGCGCCCAGCACTACTCGTTCATTCCCTTGAATAGGTGCACCTACCGGGTGAGCAGACCTAAGGACTACCCACCCGCAGCATGCTCCAGAAAGCCCTCCGCCACCGCGAATCGAACCTCAAACCGCCAGACACCCGGGCCCGAGCAACGCCTTCAGATCACCCATCAACGCCGACGACGGCGTAACCCGCAGGCTGTCATCGAGTTTCAGCAACGTCGTTTTCTCCCGAGCCCCCACGTGCCGCACGTGCACATCGGCGGTACCGGGATGCCGGGACAGGATGCGCTTGAACTCGCCGATCTTGTCGGGAGTGCACATGCGGGTGGAAAAGACCACCGCCAACGGCTTCGCGACACCGATCGACGACAGGTCGGGCACGGCGAGATCGTTGGCGATCAACGAGATCCGGTCGTCACGCACCGAAACCCGCGCCTTCACCAGCACCACCGCGTCCTCGACCACGTCCATCCCGTACACCGAGTACGCCTGCGGGAAGAACAGCACCTCGATGCCACCGGCCAGGTCTTCCAGCTGCGCCGAAGCCCACGCCAGGCCGTTCTTGTTGATCCGCCGGTTCACCGAGGCGAGAATGCCGCCAACGGTCACCTGGGTGCCGTCCTTGATGTCGCCTTCGAGGATCCCCGGAATCTGCGTATCCGATTGCGCCGCAAGGACATGCTCGACGCCGTTGAGCGGATGGCCGGACACGTACAGGCCGAGCATCTCGCGCTCGAGTGCCAGTTTGTGCTTGGACTCCCACTCGTCGTCGGGCACCTTCACGTTGAACACCGACGACACCGATTCGTCCGCGTCCACCCCGCCGAACAGATCGAACTGCCCGATCGCTTCGGCCTTCTTGGTGGACATCACCGCGTCGATGGCGTCGGAGTGGATCAGCAGCAGACCCTTGCGCGGATGCTCCAGCGAGTCGAATCCGCCCGCCTTGATGAGGGATTCGGTGACCTTCTTGGTGCAGGCGATCGCGTCGATCTTGTGCAGATAATCGGAGAAGTCGGTGAACTTCGACTTCTCCTTGCGCGCCGCGATGATCGAGGACACCACGTTCGCGCCGACATTGCGCACCGCGCCCAACCCGAACCGGATGTCCTTGCCGACCGAGGCGAAGTTCAGCTCGGACTCGTTGACGTCCGGCGGCAACACGGTGATGCCGAGGCGGCGGCAGTCCGACAGGTAGACCGCAGCCTTGTCCTTGTCGTCACCGACGGAGGTGAGCAGGGCGGCCATGTACTCGGACGGATAGTTCGCCTTGAAATACGCGGTCCAGTAGGAGATCAGACCGTAGGCGGCGGCGTGCGACTTGTTGAACGCGTAACCGGCGAACGGGAGGATGGTGTCCCACAGCGCCTTGATGGCCGGCTTGGTGAAGCCGTTCGCCTGCATACCCGCTTCGAAGCCCTCGAACTCGGCCTCCAGCACCGACTGCTTCTTCTTACCCATCGCGCGGCGCAGAATGTCTGCTCGACCGAGCGAGTACCCGGCCACCTTCTGCGCGACGTGCATGATCTGCTCTTGGTAGACGATCAGACCGTAGGTCTCGCCGAGGATTTCTTTCAGCGGTTCGGCCAGCTCCGGGTGGATCGGCTTGACCTCTTGCCTGCCGTTCTTACGGTCGGCGTAGTCGTTGTGCGCGTTCATGCCCATCGGGCCCGGTCGGTACAGTGCGCCGACGGCGACGATGTCCTCGAAGGCGGTGGGCTGCATGCGACGCAGCAGGTCACGCATGGGGCCACCATCGAGCTGGAATACGCCGAGGGTCTCGCCGCGGGCGAGCAGTTCATAGGTGGCCTTGTCGTCCAAGGCCAAGTTATCGAGGTCGATATCGACGCCGCGGTTCATTTTCGCGTTATCGATGGCGTCACCGAGCACGGTCAGGTTGCGCAGACCGAGGAAGTCCATCTTCAGCAGGCCGATGGCCTCACAGGACGGGTAGTCCCAGCCGGTGATCAGCGCACCGTCCTGGGGGCGCTTCCACACCGGGATCGCATCGGTCAGCGGATCACAGGACATGATGACCGCACACGCGTGCACACCAGCGTTGCGGATCAGGCCCTCGAGGCCGCGGGCGGTCTCGTAGATCTTCGCGACATCCGGATTGTTGCCGATGAGTTCGCGGACCTCGGCGGCTTCCTTGTACCGCTCGTGCTCCGGATCGGTAATGCCGGCGACCGAGATGTCCTTGGCCATGATCGGCGGCGGCAGCGCCTTGGTGATCTGGTCGGCGATGGCGAAACCGGGCTGGCCGAACAGGACTCGCGCGGAGTCCTTGATCGCGGCCTTGGTCTTGATGGTGCCGAAGGTGATGACCTGGGCGACCCGGTCGGTGCCCCACTTCTCACTCGCGTAGCGGACCATTTCACCGCGACGGCGATCATCGAAGTCGATATCGATATCGGGCATCGATACGCGCTCGGGGTTGAGGAATCGCTCGAAGAGCAGACCGTGCGGGAGCGGGTCGATATTGGTGATGCCGAGCGCGTAGGCGACCAGCGAACCGGCGGCCGAACCACGGCCGGGACCGACGCGGATGCCGACCTCGTGCGCATGCTTGATCAAGTCACCGACGACAAGGAAGTAGGCGGGGAAGCCCATCTCCAGGATGACGCCGATTTCGAACTGGGCCCGGTCGAGATATTCCTGCGGCGCGCCGTCGGGGAAGCGCCGCTGCAAGCCGAGATCGACCTCGCGGCGCAACCAGGTGGCCTGGTTGTAGCCCTCCGGCACCGGGAAGATCGGCATCCGGTCGCGGTGTTCCCACACGTCGTCGTAGGGCTGCACGCGCTCGCCGATGAGCACGGTGTTGTCGCAGGCGCCGGGCACCTCGGCGTCCCACAGCGCGCGCATCTCCTCGGCGGACTTCAGGTAGTAGCCGTCACCGTCGAACTTGAACCGAGTCGGGTCGCTGAGCGTCTTGCCGGTCTGAATGCACAGCAGCGCTTCGTGATTGGTCGACTGGTCCTTCGTGACGTAATGGCAGTCGTTGGTCGCGATCGGCGGAATGCCGAGCTTCTGGCCGATCTCGATGAGGCCCTCGCGGACCCGGCGCTCGATGGACAGCCCGTGGTCCATGATCTCCAGGAAGAAGTTGTCCTTCCCGAAGATCTCCTGCCACTTGGCCGCGGCCTCCAGCGCCTCGCGATCGTGGCCGAGACGCAACCGCGTCTGCACCTCACCCGACGGGCAGCCGGTGGTCGCGATGATGCCCTCGGCGTACTGGGCGATGATCTCTTCGTCCATGCGCGCCCACTTGCCGAGCTGACCCTCCAGCGACGCCAGCGAGGACAGCTTGAACAGGTTGCGCAGCCCGGTCGCGTTCTCCGCGACCATGGTCATGTGCGTGTAGGCGCCGGAGCCGGAGACGTCGTCGCCCTTCTGGCTCGGATCGCCCCACTGGACGCGCTTGGTGTCGAACCGGGAGGCCGGCGCGATGTAGGCCTCGATGCCGATGATCGGCTTGATGCCTGCCTTCTTCGCCGAGTTGTAGAACTCGGAGGCGCCGTACATGTTGCCGTGGTCGGTCATCCCCACCGCGTTCATCCCCAGCCGATTCGCCTCCGCGAACAGTGGCGATATTTTGGCCGCACCGTCGAGCATGGAGTACTCGGTGTGGTTGTGCAGGTGAACGAACGATCCGGACGAGGCGGCCAAGACGGTCCTTCCTCCCAAGGTCTCGACGGGGGTTGGCCTAGCGATTCTAGGCACGTCGGTATGACATTTTTTCCGAGGCGCGCGGCGCGCAACGCGACGTCCCAGGAGGGCCCGGCGTGTCGGTGTCGAAGATCACCGGCGCGTCTGGCGAGTCGCCCTGGAGCTGTCTGATTTCCGCGAGTGACGTCTAGCGCGGACCGGTCGACCTTACTCTGACCCATTCGCGGCATTCGCGGCAGTCGGCCGCGACACACACGGTCAGGTTTTCTTCCGCCACACGAATTTCAAACTGGACCAATCATTGTCGAGCGCGGCGACCTTCACATCCACGACGCCGATCGGCAGCAGCAGCTCGCGCAGATCGTTCTCGGCGATGTCGCTGACGTGCCCGCCCGCCTTGCGCGGCCACGCGATCCACAGCATGCTGCCGCGCGGCAACTGTGCCGCGAGACTCGGCGCTTCGTCGGCCAGGTCGGCATGCGTGCGATAGAAGGCGAGCAGCACATCGGCGGTTCCGGCGGCGACGATCTCGACCTCGGCGGGCAGATCGGGGATCTGCCAGCCCCGGGGCCGGTGCCGCAGCACGACTCGATGACCGGGCTTGATGCCCAGCTTCTTGGCCAACGGTGTTCCGGAGTAACCGGCTGTCATGGATCGACTGTAGGTCGGCGACGACCGGATGCCCCGGGAATCGGGGGCAGCAAATCGGGGATATCAGCCAGCGGAAGGGGCATAGTCAAGGAGATACGGAGTGATCCCAAACCTGTCGAGGTGTTGATGAATTCGCTCAAAGCACTCTTCGCAATCCCCGCCGTACCCGCCGTCGCCGTGGCTGCCATGGTCGCCACTTCGGCCCCCGCAGCAGCCCAAATCGTCGACCAGTTCGACAGTTTCTACTCGCTCACCGACGGATTCTGCGTCGCCCAGGTCAGCTCGGCTGTCACGAGCAACGCCTATCCAGAGCACGCGGCGTTCAGCGTGGCGACCAACATGTTCGGCGCGGGCAGCTGCCACCTGTCGCTCACCCTGAACTGGCGCAACGTCGAAACCGGCGAGACCGGCGCGTTCACCGTGACCGCGAACGGACCGGGATACTGGGGCAACAGCGGCTATTCCGCCCTCTTCCACCCCGGCATCGGCCGATTCACCGCCACCATGACCGTCGGCGCCGCCCACATCCCCGAGCCCGGCTCAGTCGAATTCCGAGTCGACCCCTACCAGGGCTAGGACCACCGAGCCTGCACCGACCTGCCGGCTGCCCAGCTGTCCGCGAGCCGCGAGCCGCGAGCCGCGAGCCATGCACACCCGCCCAACCACGCGCCACCCGCCAGGCAAGGCGGCGAGTTCTCACTTGACGTACGTTGCATCCTCTTGACGCATGCTGCAGCTTGCGTCAAGAGGATGCAACGTACGTCAAGTCGGTTGGTCTGGCCGTCAGGTGCGAGGAATACGCCGCTTAGCTCGCTGCGAACGCCATAATCGGCGGATGAGCGCGCTGTGTTGGTTTTCGGGGCTGGGATGACGACTACCGTTGTCGCCCTCGTTGTCTCGGCGGCGTTGATTGCTGGGGCGTTGGTGATTTGGCCGCGGACTCGGCGGGTGGTGACGACGCCTGCTGAGCGGGCGGTGCATTCGGCGTTGCATACCGCTTCGCTGGCGGCTATTCCGTTGCGGCGTGGGCTCACCGCGCAGTCGGCGCAGGAGTCCGCGCCGCATTTGCGGGTGCTCACGGGGGCCGAGGCGTTGGGGGTGGCTGACCCGGACGGCACGTTGCTTGCCTGGGATGGGCCGCATGCCGAACTGGCGGAGCATTTCACGGAGGCGGCCAAGCGGGCGGTGGCCGGGGAGCGGCCCGTGCTGGTTGCTGGGCCGGGTAGTGGTGAGCACGCGGGGCGCACGCTTATCGCCCAGCCGTTGCTGATCGACAGCACGGGGGTGGCGGGGGCGATCGGGGTGGTCACTACCGGGCAGCCGGGGCCTGGGTGGCTCGGGGCGGTGGCGGAGGTGGCCAGGTATGCCTGCGGGCAGCTCGAATTGGCCGAATTGGATGCGTCGCGGGCTCGGCTCGACCGGGCCGAGGTGCGGGCGTTGCGGGCCCAGATCAGTCCGCATTTCATCTACAACGCGCTCAACACGATCGCCTCGTTCGTGCGCACCGACCCGGACCGGGCCCGCGAACTGATCCTCGAATTCGCCGACTTCACCCGCTACTCGTTCCGTGCCGCAGGCGAATTCACCGTGCTGGCCGACGAATTGCGCAATATCGAGCGCTACCTCGCCCTCGAACGCGCCCGCTTCGGCGACGCACTCGACGTGCGGCTGCAGATCGCACCGGAGGTCCTCGGCGTGGTCCTGCCCTTCCTCGCGCTGCAACCCCTGGTGGAAAACGCGGTCCGGCACGGCCTGGCCGGTGCCACCCGCGGCGGCACCGTGAGCATCACCGCCACCGACGCGGGCACCGACTGCCTCATCAGCGTCGAAGACGACGGCGTCGGCATGGACCCGGAACTACTCCGCTCCGGCGCCCTCGACGCCATCGAAACCGGCAGCGGCCCGACCGGTTCCCGCGAATCGGCGCACGTCGGCCTCGCCAACGTCGACGACCGCCTGCGCGCCGCCTTCGGCAACGACTACGGCCTCATCGTCGACACCGCCCCCGGCGCGGGCACCAAGGTCTCCCTCCGCGTCCCCAAGTTCCGCGCGGGCATCCAGGCGTGACCGGAGACTCGGCGTCGGGGATCCGGGACAGGCGCCTGGGCTGATTGCTTACGATGGAGCGGTTGTGACGCGGACCACCGATAACGCGGTCGGCACCTTGCGGGTGCTGGCCGTCGATGATGAAAAGCCTGCTCTGGACGAGCTGGTGTATCTGTTGCGCGCGCAGCCGGGGGTCGGTGAGATCCATGATGCGGCCGATGCGACCACCGCGCTGCGGGTGTTGCGGGCGCATCCGGTCGACGCGGTGTTCCTGGATATCAACATGCCGGGGCTGGACGGGATGGAGTTGGCGGGCATCCTGTCGGAGTTCGCGAACCCGCCCGCGGTGGTTTTCGTGACGGCACACGATGATCGGGCGGTGGCCGCCTTCGATCTGGGCGCGGTCGACTATCTGCTGAAGCCGTTGCGTGAGGCGCGTTTGGCCGAGGCGGTTCGCCGGATCGCCTCGACTCGCGGCACACCGGCTCCCGTTGTCGATGAACCCCGGGCCGATCCGAGTGAAGTCATTCCCGTCGAACTCGGTGGTGTGACCACGCTGGTGCCTCGGTCGAGCGTCAGTTGGGTGGAGGCGGATGGCGATTACGCGCGCCTGCACACCAGCGGCGGCTCCCATCTGGTGCGGATTCCGTTGTCCGCATTGGAATCCCGCTGGCAAGACGCGGGATTCCTTCGCGTGCACCGTTCTTACCTGGTCGCGCTGCGGCTGGTGACCGGTCTGCGCACGGTCGGCACCGGAACGGTGGTGTGCCTGCGCGCCGAGGGCAACACCGCGGCGGTGGAATTGCCGGTCAGTCGCCGACAGGTACGCGAGTTGAAACAGCGACTGGTGCACGGACCTCGACAACAATGGACCGGCCAATGACGGGACCACACCGCCCCGCCCGCCAGCGCGTCGTGCTGTCGGAACGTCGTGGCGCGCGCCGCGTGCGCACCCGGATGGAGGTCGCCGAGCAAACCGAGATCGGCGAGGCCTTGATCGGCGGCCTGATCCGCGCCCAACTCGGTCTCGCGCTGCGCCTCGGCTTGGTCACCGTCGTCGTATTGTGCTCACTCCCCGTCCTTTTCGGCATCGGCACAGTCGGCTCGACGGTCATATTCGGCATTCGCCTGCCATGGCTCCTACTCGGCGTCGCGGTCTACCCACTGCTGTACCTCGTCGGACGGCTTTACGTCCGCCTGGCCGAACACAACGAGCAGGACTTCCTCGACCTGGCCGAGGACTGACATGATCGCCCGCACCGCAACAGCCACGCTGGATCCCGCTGCCGTAAGCAGTCCTCGCCGCGCACTGTTCGGCCTGCCGCGCACGATTTTCCCCGCCGCGCTCAGAACAGCTGGCGATTCACTGCGCAGGAGGCCAAACAGTGCGCGGGCTGCGGCCAGTTCCATGACGAGGCGAGTCGCGCTGGCGGCGTGCCGGGGAGGCGCTTGGTGACCGCGGGATCGGTGCCTGTGTTGACGGTGTTCGCGCTGCTGTTGGCCGCGCTCGCTACCGTCGCGATCGGCGCTTACGGAGTTCGATTGGCGCGCACCACCTCCGACTTCCTGGTTGCGTCGCGCAGTGTCAGGTCTGGATGGAACGCCGCTGCTATCTCTGGTGAATATCTTTCGGCCGCTTCGTTTCTGGGTGTTGCCGGGCTGATCGCGAAGTACGGGGCGGATGCGCTGTGGTATCCGGTGGGGTTCACGGCCGGTTACCTTTCGCTGCTGCTTTTCGTCGCGGCGCCACTGCGGCGATCCGGCGCCTACACGGTGCCCGACTTCGCCGAATTCCGTTTGGGCTCGGTGCGATTGCGGAGGATGGCGGCCACCGTGGTCGTCCTTGTGTGTGCCGTGTATCTGATTCCGCAGTTTCAAGGTGCCGGGTTGACGTTGCATACGTTGCTCGGGGTGCCTGATTGGGTGGGAGCGGCGGCGGTGGGGGCCATCGTGATCGCGAATGTGGCCGGCGGCGGGATGCGGTCGATCACGCTTGTTCAGGCATTCCAGTACTGGCTGAAGTTGACCGCGGTGGCGATTCCGGCGCTGGTGTTACTCGGGCATTTCCTGGCCGCGGACCAGCAACTGGGCGCACCCGCTCCCCCGGTCGTCACCGAGCGCACAACGGTGGATGTCCGCACCGACGTGGTGGTTCAGGTCGGTGCGACACAACAGGTTTCGATCACCGGACGACTCGACGATCAGCCGGTGGATGGTCGCGTTCTACTGACCCCCGGCGCGCACGAACTGTCGGCGGGCACCGAACTGATACTGGAGGCCGGCACCGCGGTACCGGTGGTCGCCGGTGCGCCCGCGGACGGCGCCGAATGGCTGGAGCCGGGCGGCGGCTTCGGCGGCGCACACCCGACATACCAGGTGTATTCGCTGATCATCGCGACCTTCCTCGGCACCATGGGCTTACCACATGTGCTGGTGCGCTTCTACACAAACCCGGACGGACGGGCCGCGCGCGCGACCGCCGTCGCGGTGATCGGACTTGTCGGGCTGTTCTACCTATTCCCAGTGCTGCTAGGGGTTTTCGCGCGACTGTACGTGCCACAACTGCTGATCACCGGAACCTCCGACGCGGCGGTGGTGCTGCTGCCCGGCTCGGTCGTCGGCGGACTGCCGGGCCAATTGCTGGCCGCACTGGTAGCAGCGGGCGCGATCGCGGCGTTCCTGTCCACCTCGTCGGGCCTGCTGGTGAGCATCGCGGGCGTGCTCAGTACCGACATGCTGCGCGGGCGAATTCGCGACTTCCGGGCGGCGGCCCTGGTGGCCGGTGTTGTGCCGCTTACCCTTTCACTCACCGTGGCCTCACTCGACCTGTCGCGCACCGTCGGTCTCGCGTTCTCGGTGGCCGCCTCGACCCTGTGCCCGCTGCTGGTCCTCGGTATCTGGTGGCGCGGACTGACCGCGACGGGCGCGGCGGCCGGACTGACCGCGGGCGGCCTGGCCTCCGGCGGCGCGACGGTGGTGTCGGTGACCGGCGGCCTGTCCGACGAGCTAGCAAGCGGATGGCCGGCCGCGCTGATCGGCTATCCCGCGGCAATCAGCGTCCCGCTGGCCTTCGCGGCAATGGTGTTGGTCAGCAAGGTGACTCAGGGCCCGGGCAGCCGACGGGTCGGCCGCATCTTCGTCCGCATGCACGCCCCGGAACGGCTGGGCATGGGCGCCGATCGCGAACGCACGTTGCGCTCGAACTGAGCCGCCGAATGGGGAGCCACCCGTCGACCGCTCGTCGTGTCACACCGACCGCTCACCGCACAATCGACCACCTTCCCGGAGTGATCCACGCCACATCATCATTTCCTCATGCGGGCCTGGCTACGGTGCTCAGCAAGTAAGCCATGTCACCAGCTAGGACGCCCATGACCAGTACCGAACTCGACGGCACCGCCCCACGGCGCACGCCGAGTGCAGAAGAATTCATCGACGTGCAGGCCAGCCCGGACTTTCAAGAATTACGAACGCGCCTGCGCCGCTTCGTGTTTCCGATGACTGCCCTGTTCCTGGTCTGGTACCTCAGCTATGTGCTGCTCGGCGCTTACGCGCATGACTTCATGGCGCACAAGGTCTTCGGCAATATCAACCTCGGATTACTGCTCGGCCTCGGCCAGTTCGTCTCCACCTTCGCCATCACCGCGCTCTACGTCCGGTTCGCCAACCGGGAACTGGATCCGCGCGCGGCGGCCATCCGCAACAAGCTCGAGGGAGGCCACGCGTGAATCACGTCAGCACCTACGCGGCCGCCACGACCGTCGGCAACCCGACGGCCAATATCGCCATCTTCGCGGTTTTCGTCGCGATCACCATGGTCGTGGTCGTCCGGGCCAGCCGCAACAACGCCACCGCCGCCGACTTCTTCACCGGCGGCCGCGGCTTCTCCGGCCCGCAGAACGGCATCGCCATCGCGGGCGACTATCTTTCCGCCGCAAGCTTTCTCGGCATCGCGGGCGCCATCGCGGTGTACGGCTACGACGGATTCCTGTACTCCATCGGGTTCCTGGTGGCCTGGCTGGTCGCGCTGCTGCTGGTCGCCGAAATGCTCAGGAACACCGGCAAATTCACCATGGCCGATGTGCTGAGCTTCCGGCTCAAGCAGGGCCCGGTGCGCACCGCCGCGGCGTTGACCACCCTCGCGGTGTCGCTGTTCTACCTGCTCGCGCAGATGGCCGGGGCCGGTGGCCTGGTCGCGCTGCTGCTCGACATCTCCGACAAGACCGGGCAGTCCATCGTGATCGCCGTGGTCGGCGTGCTGATGATCGTGTACGTGCTGGTCGGCGGCATGAAGGGCACCACATGGGTGCAGATCATCAAGGCGGTGCTGCTGATCGTCGGCGCCGCGTTGATGACGGTGATGGTGTTCGCCAAGTTCGGCTTCAACCTGTCCGACATTCTCGGCTCCGCCCAGGAGCATGTGACCGGGTCGAAGGCCAAGGGCGTGGCCGCCCGCGACGTGCTCGCGCCCGGCGCGCAGTACGGCGCCAACGCCACCTCGAAACTGAACTTCCTGTCTCTCGGTTTGGCGCTGGTGCTCGGCACCGCGGGTCTCCCGCACGTGCTGATGCGCTTCTACACCGTGCCGACCGCGAAGGAGGCGCGCCGATCGGTTGTGTGGGCGATCGGGCTGATCGGCGCGTTCTACCTGTTCACCCTGGTGCTCGGCTACGGCGCCGCCGCGATCGTCGGACCGGACCGGATCCTGGCCGCGGCGGGCGGGCAGAACTCCGCGGCACCGCTGCTCGCGTTCGAGCTCGGCGGTGTGGTGCTGCTCGGTGTCATCTCCGCGGTCGCGTTCGCCACCATCCTCGCGGTGGTCGCCGGGCTCACCATCACCGCGGCGACCTCGTTCGCGCACGATATCTACGCCGGAGTCATCAAGCACGGCAAGGTCGATGATGCCAAGCAGGTCCGGGTGTCCCGGATCACCGCGGTGGTGATCGGCGCGATCGCGATCGGCCTCGGCATCCTGGCCAACGGGCAGAACATCGCGTTCCTGGTGGCGCTGGCGTTCGCAGTGGCGGCGGCGGCGAACCTGCCGACGATCCTGTTCTCGCTGTTCTGGAAGCGGTTCAACACCACCGGCGCGCTGTTCAGCATGTACGGCGGCCTGATCTCGACCATCGTGCTGATCGTGTTCTCCCCGGCCGTGTCGGGGACCGCGACCTCGATGCTCCCCGGTTCCGATTTCGACTGGTTCCCGCTGTCCAACCCCGGAATCGTCTCCATTCCACTGGCTTTCGTGCTCGGTGTGGTCGGGACGTTCCTCGGCAAGGCTGACGAGAACCCGGCCAAGCAGGCCGAGATGGAGGTCCGCTCGCTGACCGGTGTCGGCGCCGAGAAGGCGGTCGTGCACTGACCCACTGACCGATAGTTGTTGTCCCCCTTGTTCTCTCGATAGGAGATATCGCGTGACCAGCGCAACCACCGATCCCCGCGACACCACCGCACCGGCGTCCTACCGCCCCGGCGATTCCTTCGCCGCGACGGCGAATGCCGATGCGGGACTGTACGACCTGGCGGCGGCCGATCGGTTGGCGTTCTGGGCCGAGCAGGCGCGACGGCTGTACTGGGAACAGCCGTGGTCGCAGGTGCTGGACTGGAGCGACGCGCCGGTCGCGCAGTGGTTCGTCGGCGGCAAGCTCAATGTCGCCTACAACTGCGTCGACCGGCACGTGCTGGACGGGCACGGTGACCAGATCGCCATTCACTGGGAGGGCGAGCCCGGCGACTCACGCGATATCACCTATGGCGAACTTCGTGACGAGGTATCAAGGGCGGCAAACTATCTGACCGAGCTGGGGCTGCGGGCGGGTGATCGGGTGGCCATCTATATGCCGATGGTGCCCGAGGCCATCGTGTCGATGCTCGCCTGCGCCCGGCTCGGGCTGACCCATTCGGTGGTGTTCGCCGGCTTCTCCCCCACCGCCCTGCGCCAGCGGGTGGACGACGCGGGGGCGCGGCTGGTGATCACCACCGATGGGCAGTGGCGGCGCGGCACGGCGGCGCCGCTCAAGGCGGCGGTGGACGAGGCGCTGGGCGGTGCGCGATCGACCGTCGAGCACGTACTCGTGGTGCGGCGCACCAACATCGACGTGCCGTGGACCGAGGGTCGGGACCTGTGGTGGCACGACACCGTCACCGATGCCTCGCCGGAACACGAGGCGCAGGCGTTCGATGCCGAGCATCCGCTGTTCATTCTCTACACCTCCGGCACCACCGGAAAGCCGAAGGGCATCCTGCACACCTCCGGCGGATATCTCACCCAGGCTGCCTACACCCATCACAACGTCTTCGATCACAAAGCGGGACAAGACGTTTACTGGTGTACCGCCGACATCGGCTGGGTCACCGGGCACAGCTACATCGTCTACGGACCGCTCGCCAATCGAGCCACTCAGGTGGTCTACGAGGGCACGCCCAATTCCCCGGACGAGCACCGGCATTTCCAGATCATCGAAAAGTATGGCGTCACCATCTATTACACGGCGCCGACACTGGTACGTACGTTCATGAAGTGGGGCCGCGAGATCCCCGATGCCCACGACTTGTCCTCGCTGCGACTGCTCGGCAGCGTCGGCGAGCCGATCAATCCCGAAGCCTGGCGCTGGTACCGAGAAGTCATCGGCGGCAACCGCACTCCGATCGTGGACACCTGGTGGCAGACCGAAACCGGTGCCATCATGATCTCCCCGCTGCCCGGCGTCACCGCGACCAAGCCGGGCGCGGCGATGGCCGCGCTGCCCGGCATCTCGGCCAAGGTGGTCGACGACGACGGCACCGAACTCGATAACGGCACAGCGGGATTGCTGGTACTCGACCAGCCGTGGCCGTCGATGCTGCGCGGCATCTGGGGCGACCCGGAGCGCTTCCGCGAGACCTACTGGGACCGATTCGCCGCCGCCGGTTGGTATTTCGCCGGTGACGGCGCCAAGCTCGACGACGACGGCGCCCTCTGGGTGCTCGGCCGGGTGGACGATGTGATGAACGTGTCCGGCCACCGCATCTCCACCGCCGAAGTCGAATCCGCGCTCGTCGGCCATGCCGCGGTCGCCGAGGCGGCGGTCGTCGGCGCCAGCGACGACACCACCGGCCAGGCCATCGTCGCCTTCGTCATCCTCACCGCGGGCGCGACGAACACCGGCGATCCGCTCGTCACAGAGCTGAAGGCGGCGGTGTCGCACGAGATCAGCCCCATTGCCCGCCCACGCGAGATCCACCTCGTCCCGGAGCTGCCGAAAACGCGCAGCGGCAAGATCATGCGCCGTCTGCTCCGGGACATCGCCGAAGGCCGCGAGCTGGGCGATACCTCGACCTTGGTCGATCCCAAGGTTTTCGAGGCCATCGCCCGCGGGTAGCCCCCGCCCCGCGACGGACCCGGCCACCCGTAATGGCGATGAGGGGACGGGTCCGTCGCCCAGGGAATCGAGGGCATGTGCCGAGCTCGGCGCGTGGTTTACGCTCGCGGTGTGCGAGTCACTGTGCTTCGCCTCTCCACCGTCCTCGGCCTCTTTCTGCTGATCGCCGCGTGCCTGCTGTCCGGCGCGCCGGGCGCGCAAGCCCAGATCGACAAGCGCTGCTTCACCAATGGCGCGGGCACCCGCTGCTACTACCTGCATCTGCCGCCCGGCGACGCCGCGGGCAAGCCGCTGATGGTGTACCTGCACGGCTGTGACGATCCGATCGACCATCCGGAGCCGACCGGCTTCTCGCTCACCACGGTCGCCGACGAGATGGGTTTCGTGCTCGCCTATCCGCTGCAGGATCCGGCGGCCAACAAGCAGCTGTGCTGGAACTGGGACAAAGCCGGGAACCAGCAGCGTGGTCAGGGCGAGCCGTCCATCATCGCGGGCATCACCACCGCGCTGATCGATGAGTTCCAGCTCGATCGCTCGCGCGTCTATCTAGGTGGATACTCGGCGGGCGGCGCGATGACCACCAATCTCGGTGCCACGTACCCCGATCTGTACGCGGCGATCGCACCGATGGCTGGCGCGCCGTATCTGAGCAAGCCCGAGGGCGAGGTCATCATCGACGCGATGGGCCCACGGGTCCGCCCGATGCCGACCTACTTCCTGCAGACGCTTTTCGATGAGATCAGCACCATCGTCATCGGCCGAGCCAACCTCGCCCAGTGGCGCGCGGCCGACAACCTCGCCGATCCGGGGTCGATGCCGACGCTGCCGACCGAGGTACAGGTTCTCGATGTCGGGCAGGGAATACCGAACCCGGTCACCGTCGAGCATTACGCCAGTCCCCGGGGATGCGAACTCGCGCAGTTCACCACACCGCTGCTGGCCGAGCACGCGATCGGCGCGTGGCTGATGCAGCAGGACCACGGCATCGAAATGCAGCGAAATCTGATGCGATTTCTGTTGGCGCACCGCATGCCGCCAGCGCAGCAAACCTGCTGAAATCCACAGCGCCGCAAGATCACCCCGATCGAATCCGAGGTTTCCGACGCGATCGCCATGGGGTAACCCCACAGCGGCGGACCTGGCCACCGCAGCGTTGAGGGGGGCCGGGTCTGCCGCCAAGCTATGGCACGAACGGGGTGGTGGCGCGGGCGGTGTGCAGGGCGGTGGCCCACCACACGAGTTGATCCAATAGGGCGGTGACAGATTCGTCCAGGTCGGGGTCGCGGCGGGGCCAGCTGCCATCGGCGGCGAAGCGCTGCCAGGTTTTCGTGATGGTGAGGGTGCGGCGGATCGGGACGGCGTTCAGTTCGGCGAAGACCTGGCGCAACTGCGCTGCGGCGTGGCCGCCGTCGGTGTCGCTGCCGTAGCCGATGATCGTGACGGGCTTGGCGGCCCATTCGGTGTCGAACCAGTCGATGGCGTTTTTCACCGCGGCGGGGAAGCTGCGGTTGTATTCGGGGGTGACCACGACGAAGGCGTCGGCGGCGGAGAGTCTTTCGCCGAGTTCTCGTACCGGGGCGGGCGGCGGTTCGTCGTGGCCGGCCAGTTGGTCGGGCAGGTGCGCGGTGGCGAGGTCGATGCGGTCGAGGTCGAGGGCGCGGCGGCGGAGTCGACCGGCGAACCAGTCGGCGACGGTGGGGCCGAACCGTCCGGCGCGGGTGCTGCCGACGATCAACGCGACCCGCAACCGGTTCGGGTCGGTCATCGGACGGGAGCGTCGAGGAAGGCCGGGATCATCGGCAGCAGCAGTTCGGGACGGTGCACGAGGGTGATGTGCGAGGTGCCGGGCAGGATGGCCAGTTGCGCGTTCGGCAGGCCGGCCGGGGTGTCGCCCATGACGCCGCCGCCGAACAGCCGGAACATCTCGACCGCGTGCTCGGGCCGGATAATGTCGGCATCGCCGATCACCGTCAGCGTGGGCGCCTTGATCTGTCGCACCGCGTCGGCCGCGAACACGGGGCTCGCGTGCTGATCGTGTTCGGTCACCCGGGCGACCAGGCGCGGGAAGTCCTCAGGGCGTGGCGCGTTCGTCAGGTAGTCGTTGTGGAACGGTGTGCCGTGCAACTGTTCTGGCTGCAGCTCGGCGAGACCGTCCAGCAGACCGGGCTGCATCGCGGAGGCGTCCAGACCGCCCGCGGCCAGGATCTGCTTGCGCACCAATTCCGGGTGGGTGAGTGAAATCTGCAGGGCGACACCGGCACCCATGCTGTAGCCGAGGATGTCCGCGCGCTGGACGCCGAGGGTGTGCAGCAGGGCCACGGTGTCCTCGGCCATCTGCGGTGTGCGCAGCGGGCGGTCGATGTCGGCGGTGTGGCCGTGGGCCTGCTGTTCCACGGCGATGACCTGACGGGTCTTGGACAGTTCCGGGATGAGCTGGCCGAAGTCGGTGCCGATGCCGGACAGCGCGCCGTGCAGCAGGAGCAGCGGGGGCTGGTCGGTCGGGGTGCCGTGCACCTCGTAGTACATGTGCAGGCCGTTCACGTCGGCGTAGGCGCCGGGCTTGTTCGTGTGGTCGGTCGAGGTACAGCCGGTCAGCAAAGCGGTGGCGGCGAGGGCTGCGGTGGCGAAGACGGTGGTGAGTTTCATGTCCTGGGCTCTTTTCGGTGGGTTGGTTCCGCGTTGTCACCAACTTTGGCGGGGGCACCTTCCGGTTTGTTTACGGTGCGTTTCCGCTGGGCAGGACCGTCGCTAAGCTGCCGGTATGCGTTTCGGTGTGCTCGGTCCGTTGGCGGTCTGGACGGATTCCGGTACTTCCGTACCGATCCCTGGCACCAAGGTGCGGGCGTTTCTGGCGGATCTGCTGGTCAACGCCGGGCAACCGGTGTCGGGTGATCGGCTCATCGACGACATCTGGGCCGAGGATCCGCCCGGTAATCCGGCGGGCACGCTGGCCGCCAAGGCGTCTCAGCTGCGGCGGGCGTTGGAAGACGCGGAGGCTGGTGGCCGCGATCTGGTGGTCTCGCCGCCGCCCGGGTATCGGCTTGCGAGCACCGATCTCGACGCGCTGCGGTTCCGCGCGCTGGTGGCGACCGCGCGGGCGGCGACAGATCCCAAGGAACGAGCCCAGGTATTGAGCGAGGCGCTCGGACTGTGGCGTGGGCCCGCGTTCGCGGATTTCCGTGATGCCGCGTTCGCGCAACCGGCTATCGCGCAGTTGGAAGAGCAGCGGCTCGTCGCAGTCGAGGAGTTGGCCGAGGCGCGGCTGTCGCTGGGCGAATATCGCGACGTCGCCAGTGAACTCGCTACCTTCGTTGCCGAACATCCACTGCGCGAACGGCTTCGGGCCGCTCAGCTGCGGGCACTGTACGGTGCGGGGCGACAAGCCGAGGCGTTGGACAGTTACGAGGATCTGCGCAGGCAGCTCGCCGATGAGCTCGGTCTTGATCCGAGTCCCGAACTGGTTGCGCTGCAACGGTCGATCCTCGGTCAGGAGTTGGAACTCGCCGCTAGGCCGGAAACCGTGCTGCGGCGGCGCAGTTCCAATGTTCCCGCGCAACGCACCGAACTCATCGGCCGGGCGGCGGATCTCGTCGAGCTGCAACGCGCGGTCGGTGCGGCCAGGCTCGTCACGTTGACCGGTCCCGGTGGTGTCGGCAAGACCCGGCTCGCGCTGGCGGCCGCGGCCGCGTTGACTGACCGATTCCCGCATGGCACTTGGTTGGTCGAGTTGGCGCCGCTGCAACCAACTGCGGCCGACGGTGCGACGTTCCTCGTCGACGCGGTCTCGCAGGTACTCGGCATCCGGGCCGCCGACGGGGCCGATCCGACCGATCTGCTGTGTGGAGTGCTTGCCGAGCAGGAATTGCTACTGGTCTTGGATAACTGCGAGCACGTCGTCGAGCACGCCGCTGATCTCGCTGAGCTGCTGCTCGGTGCGGCACCGAAGTTGCACATCCTGGCGACAAGCCGCGAGCAGTTGCGCCTGCCTGGCGAGGACGTTGTCGCGGTGGATCCGCTCGCGGTGCCCGCGCCGGATGCGAATGTGGCGGGGCTCGAACAGTCCAGCGCGGTACAGCTTTTCGTTACTCGTGCGCGGGCGAGCGCCCGTGATTTCGTCCTCGACACCTCTACCGCCGAATCGGTCGCGACCCTGTGCCGCAGGCTCGACGGCATCCCGCTCGCGCTGGAGTTGGCGGCGACTCGGGTGCGCGCGCTCGGCGTGCACGAGATGGTCGCTCGGCTCGATGATCGGTTCCGGCTGCTCGCTACCGGTCATCGTGGTGCGCCGCCGCGGCAGCAGACGCTGACCGCGATGATCGACTGGAGTTGGGAGTTGCTCGACGAGACCGAGCAGGCGGTGTTGCGGCGGCTGGCGGTGCATGCGGGTGGGTGCACGCTTGACGCCGCCGAAGTTGTCTGCGCCACAGCTGGTTTCGAGAATGGCGAGGGGTCTGCCGCCGGACGCTCCCCCGAGCCGAACTCCGCTGCTGGGATCGGCGAAGGTCCGCGCACCCAGGCAGCACCAGGCAGCGCGCTGCGGCTCGACGGGGCCACGGTCGCCGATATTGTTGCGCGGCTGGTGGATCGGTCGCTCGTGCAGACCGCGGGCCGACGGTACCGACTACTGGAGTCGGTCGCGGCGTTCAGTCTGGATCGACTGACCGAGGCGGGCGAGTTCGATGGAATGCACCGTGCGCACCATCGGTACTACCTGGCGCTGGCCGAGCAGGCCGCGCCCGAGTTGCACGGTGCTGATCAGCAGCGCTGGTTGCGTCGGCTCGACGCGGAGGCAGCGAATCTACGTGCCGCACTGGACGGATTCGTGCGAGCGGGTGCCGCCGACGAGGCCTTGCGTCTGGTCAACGCACTCGCCTGGTACTGGCTGCTCCGCGGGCGGTTGGCCGAGGCACAACGCTGGTTCGACGCCACACTGGCACTGGGCGGGGCAGCGCGGTGGCGCGCACCCGCACTCGCCTGGCGGGTCGGATTCACCTTCCAGCAGGGCGAATTCATCGATGGCGCGACCAGGCGACGAGAGATAGCGGCGATATACGACACCGTCGACGACCCGGCGGGCCGGGCACGCGCCGAACTGTTCCTCGCCTTCTCCGCGCTCGAGTCGGGCGAGGTGGCCGAGCTGGAAACCCTAGTACGCAAGGCACTTCCGGTATGCGAGCAACTCGGCGACCGCTGGGGCATCGCGCTCGGACACGTCGCGTTAGCGAAGTCCTCGCACAGCCGCGTCGACCTGGCCGCGCTCGAACACCATGCCCGCGCCGCCGCCCGGCTCTTCGCCGAAATCGACGACCGCTGGGGCAGGTTACAAGCCGCCGAATGGCTGGGCGGCCTCGCCGAATTGACCGGCGACCTCTCCGGCGCCACCGACATCCACACGGAAGCACTGGGTTTGGCACAAGAGCTGGAGCTGTGGGGCCAGGTATGCACCCACCTCTGCTGGCTCGGCTGGATCACCATGCAGCACACCGACTTCGACCGAGCCCAATCCCTAGGCGACCAAGCCATCCGCATCGCCACCGAACACGGCTACGGCCCCGGCCGCATCTTCGCCTCCGTAGTCCTCGCCTTCACCGCCCGCCGCAACGGCAAACCCGAAGTCGCCGAACCCATCCTGCACGAACTACTGGCCTTCACCCCCGCCGACGGCGAAGAAACCCCCCTGTTCATCCCCATGCTCCAGGTCGAACTCGGCTACCTCCTCGAACTACGCGACCCAGCCGCCGCCCTGGCCATCTCCCTCACCGCCCTAGACGGCGCCCAACGCATCGAAGCCCCCCGCGACACCGCCTTCGCCCTAGCCGCCCTAGCCGCAGCCACCGCCGCCCTCGGCCATTACGACACCGCCGCCCAACTCCTAGGCGCAGCCCACACCGTCCGCGAAACCAACGGCATCCCCCTACTCCCCGCCGAACGCCCCGACATAGACCGCCCAACCACCACCACCCAAGCAGCCCTAGGCCCCACCTTCACCGCAGCCCACACCGCAGGCACCAAACTAACCATCCCCCAAGCCCGAACCCTCGCCGCCACCGCAGCCCCCGACCAAGCCCCGTAACCTTCTGTTCGGGAGACGCCCTGCCAGCATCGCTCCCGTGAGTTCCCGGACATTCCTTCTACCAGCATCAACGGTCAACCGATCCATCCCGGGCCATCCCTCGTCGTCCTGCTGTAACCCGTGGATACCGCGAACAAACTGCGAACATCAGCACTTCCGCCGTGAAGACAGGCCGTGCGGGGCATGGACTTTCAGAGCAGTCGGCGAGGTTCGGCAAGCTTGACGATCCGGCGTGTTCGCCGCACCAGGTGGCGAACTGGCCGCCTGTTGTCGACAGATAGGGTCGATATTTGAAGTGCGGAGCGATCATCGGCGGCGTGCCCACGCGATCGTCGTTAAGCGAGAAGACATCAAGCCCTCTTTACATGTGGTCTCGGTCACACAAGGGGCCTTTCCCCCCTCACTGAAACGTATCCCCTCACACCGAAAATGTTTCTCGCTCGGCCGAAAACGTCTCCTCCCCCACACCGAAAATCCATTGCCCCCGATCCTGAACCCGAGTTTCTCCCAAGTCGCGCCCACTCCCCCCTTTCCGGAAACGTCTCCCCCTTTTCTGGAAACGTCTCCCCCCTTTTCCGGAATGTCTCCCCCCTCGCCGGAAACGTATCCCCTCATCACGTCACGGGGTTGGTTCGACGCGGGAGGAGATTGGCGAGATGGCTCGGACGTGGTCCAATAGCACTGGCCCGCTTGGCAATTGATGACCCGCCAATGAGGGTGCTGCCCTTACGTGAAGCGAACACGTAAGGGCAGCGTGTCCATGACATTATGCGAACCACAGACAGGACTATCATGCCTTCTTCGAACGTTCCCGTACAGAGCCAGCCGCAGCCAGAGGAGCCTGATTCCGCTCCAAGAGTTCACCCCGCGGTTGCAATGGGTATCAGTATCACAGTGGCTAGTGCCTCGTCAAGCAACCTTCGGTAGGTAATCAGGTAACCGGATCTTGGAGTTGACGGCGAACTCGCGTTTGGGCTGGGCGTGCTGGTTGT
>NZ_JBITJI010000025.1:0-74332 GCF_044459885.1 Nocardia sp. NPDC050175 | reverse complement strand
TTCACCGCACGCTCACGCTGCTCGATCGGATAACGCTTGGGCATGGCCCACATCCTTCACAGGGAAAGAAGCGGCCGGAAAGTCGGGTCGGTTCATTCTCACGGGGTGATCGGGCTGCAGCTGCCCTACGGGAGCTCGATAAATCAGCGAATCCCGGCTTCCGGGGTGGTCAAACTACCTATCCGTGCACCCACTGTGTGGGCCTCACACCCACCACACACCATGTGTCTCACGGATCATCCTGGGAGCGGGCGTAGAGAGGGTGTGGGGCTGAGACAGCGGGTGTACGGATGGGTTCTCGTGTGGTGATCGGGCTGTGGTTGCGTTGGGGGAGCTGGGTATTCAGCGAATCCCGGCTTCTGTGGTGGTCAAGGCACCTGCGTATACCGCTGTGTGGGCTGCCCACTCAGTACAGGGGGTCGGGCTGACACAACGGATGTACGAGTGGGCTCTCACATGGCGATTGCGTTGCGGGAGATCGATAGTCAGTGAATCTTGGCTTTCGGGGTGGTCAAGGTGCCTGCGTACACCCGCTGTGTGGGCTGCACACCCAGTACAGGGGGTGTGGGGCTGACACAACGGGTGTAGGGATGGGTTCTCGTGTGGTGATTGGGCTGTGGTTGCGTTGGTGGAGCTCGATAGTCAGTGAATCTTGGCTTTCGGGGTGGTCAAGGCACCTGCGTACACCCACTGTGTGGGCTGCACACCCAGTACAGGGGGTGTGAGGCTGGCACAGTGGGTGTAGGGATGGGTTTTCGCGTAGTGACCTGGCCGTGGTTGCACCATGATGGCTCCGATCTGGTGAAACCTGTGGGTGGGGAGGGGGTCCGGGGGAGATTGTGTTGTGGTGGTGAAACCCGTTGGTGGGGAAGGGGTTCACAGAGCGTGCATACCCCTCACAATGGCTCTACACCCAGTGAAGGGTGTGCAGGCTCTGTGGGTTCGGCGTGGGCGGGCCGGTGAGGCGTCGGTCAGCGCCACCGGTGGCGGGGTTCGGGCCGGATCGCACGGAACCTGCACTCTCTCTCGGGATCCGCACTGACACTAGGGCCCTATTCCGAGTGCAGATCCCGAGAGAGAGTGCAGGTTCTGGGGAGGGGGCGGTTGGGATCAGGGCGACGGAAAACCTGGTTGGGGTGGGGGTTTGGGTGGTGTGCTCAGGGGCGTATTCGTCGGTTCTACAGCGAAGGTGATCTCATGACGATCGCGCACGCACCAAGTACTGCCTCGGTGACCAAGCTCGGCGCTTGGATCGGTGCTCAGGTCGACAATGTTCGGCTCGGTGGTGATCTGGAGGCGGGGACTGTCGATGCGATTCGGCGTGCGCTGTTGGAGCACAAGGTGATCTTCTTTCGGGGGCAGGACCATCTGGACGAGGATGGGCAGTACGAGTTCGCGCAGTTGCTGGGTAGCCCGACGACGCCGCATCCGACGGTGACCTCGCATGGGGTCAAGAGCCTGGCGATCGACTCCGAGCATGGTCGTGCGAACAGCTGGCATACCGATGTCACCTTCGTTGACCGGATTCCGAAGGCGTCGATCCTGCGTGCGGTGCATCTGCCGACCTACGGTGGCTCGACCACCTGGGCTTCGACCGTCGCCGCCTACGAGTCGCTGCCCGCGTCGCTGAAGCTGCTTGCGGAGAACCTGCGCGCGGTGCACACCAATGTCTACGACTACGCGGCCCGCAACGTAGAACCGCTGCGACCGAACACCCAGGCCTACCGCGCCGAGTTCGAGTCGAGCTACTTCGAGACCGAGCACCCGGTGGTGCGGGTACACCCGGAGACCGGCGAGCGGGCGCTGTTGCTCGGCCATTTCGTGAAGCACTTCGTCGGCCTCTCCAGCACCGAATCGCAGACCCTGTACCGCCTGTTCCAGGATCGGGTGACCCGGCTGGAGAACACCGCGCGCTGGAGCTGGGCGCCCGGCGACGTCGCGATCTGGGACAACCGCGCGACCCAGCACTACGCCATCGACGACTACGACGACCAGCCGCGCAAGCTGACCCGGATCACCCTGGCCGGCGATATCCCGGTCGGCGTCGACGGCACCACGAGCACCAGCATCACCGGCAATGCCGAGCACTACTCGATCGTCGAGGACACGCAGCTGCTGGCCTCCTGAGCGAGCGTCTGCGAGCGAACCGAAGAGACAATGCGCGGTTGCCCGGTGCGGGAAGTCGCGCCGCACCGGCCCGCCGAATCCACGGTCATCGATCGTGCGCCGCTGCTGGGACGCACGATCTTGTTCGGCCGCAGCGAGGTGTCGTCGTGCGCCGCCGCCGCGGCCCCTGAGACACTAGTGCGATGAGTATTCGGCCGTTGGACGGTGTTCGCGTCCTGGAGCTGGGCAATTACATTGCCGCGCCGACCGCCGGGCGCATCCTCGGCGACTTCGGCGCCGAGGTCATCAAGGTGGAGCGACCGAAGGCCGGGGACGAGTTGCGCAACTGGCGGCTCTACGGCGGCGACACCTCCATGCTCTATCGCACCGTCAACCGGAACAAGAAGTCGATCACGCTGGATCTGCGCAGCGAAGCGGGCCGGGCTATCGTGCTCGACCTGGTCCGCCAGTGCGATGTGCTCTTGGAGAACTTCCGCCCCGGCATGCTGGAAAAGTGGGGGCTCGGCCCCGAAGTACTGAACGAGGCGAACCCCGACCTGGTGATCACCAGGATCTCCGGCTACGGGCAGACCGGGCCGCACGCCTCGCGGCCCGGCTTCGCCGCCGTCGCCGAGGCGGTCGGTGGCTTGCGCGAACTGATGGGCGAACCGGACCGCCCGCCGGTGCGCACCGGCGTATCCATCGGTGATTCGATCGCGGGCGTCTACGCCGCCTTCGGCACCGTGATGGCGTTGTTCCAGCGCGAACGTAAACCGGACGAGACGCCGATTCCGTTGCGCGAGCGCATCATCGACGTCGCCTTGAACGAGACGATCCTGTCGGTGATGGAATCCCTGGTCCCCGACTACCTCGCCTATGGCATCAACCGCGGCCGCGTCGGCGGGTTGGTCGAGGGCATCGCCCCGAGCAACGCCTACCCGTGCAGCGACGGTGTCAGCATCATCATCGGCGGCAACGGCGACGCCATCTTCCAGCGCTACATGCAGGTGATCGGCCGCCCCGACCTGGCCGCCGACCCGGAACTGCACGACAACGCGGGCCGCTGGCGCCAGCACGACCGCCTGGACGCGGCGATCACCGAGTGGACCAGCCGGCACACTCGCGCCGAAGCACTGAAGATCCTCGAAGCCGCAGGTATTCCGTGCGGCCCCATCTACACTGCTGCCGACATCGTCGAAGACGAACAGTACAAGGCGCGCAATATGATTCAGCCGTTCTCGGTGGATGTCGGTGCGGCGGAACCGAAGACCGTCGGCTTTCCCGGCATCGTCCCGGTGATCGGCGAGCAGTCCCTGCCCATCCGCAATATCGGCCCCGATCTAGGTGAGCACACGCACGAAGTGTTGTCCGGGCTACTCGGCATGAGCGACAGCGAGATCGACGCCTTGGAGGCGAAATGAAACTAGACCGCAGGCGCCCGCCAGGGCGCGGCCCGCGCGATATCCGTTCACCGGGGTTCACCCGGCCGACGGTGCATCCGAACCCGGCCGGTGTGCACGAAAAGCCGTGGGGCGGCGTGATGTGCGCGCCGCGACAGGAGCGAGACGAGCGGTGACCGCGGTGGTTCTGCGCGATGTCACCCTGCGAGATGGCTTGCAGCTCACCGGAAAAGTGCTGCCGGTCGAGCGGAAGGTAGCCATTGTTCGCAGGTTGCTCGGACTCGGCGTGCCTGAACTGGAGATCGGCTCGATGGCGCGACCCGATCTGGTGCCGCCGATGGCGAACACCATGGAGCTCATCGCCGCACTGAATCCTGAAGAGCTGCAACGCTGCTGGGTGTGGGTGGCCACGCCGCGGCACGTCGAGAAGGCGGCCGCGGCGGGGGTGCGCAACTTCCAGTACTGCTTCTCGGTGTCCGACGCACACAACAAGGCCAATATCGGCCGCACCACCGAAGACAGTGTCGCCGCCATGCCCGACGCGGTTCGCCTGGCCGAGGCGGTGGGCGGCTCGATCCAGTTGTGTCTGGCCACCAGCTTCACCTGCCCGTTCGACGGGCCGGTCGATCCGGAACGGGTCATCGCCATCGCCAACGACCCGCGCACCGCGGGCGCCGGCGACATCGTCATCGCCGACACTCTCGGCCAAGCCCACCCCACCCAGGTCGCCGAGCTGATCGCCGCCGTTCGTACCCGAACACCGCAGCGCCGCATCGTCTTCCACGGTCACGACACCTGGGGGATGGGTGTGGCCAACACCCTGGCCGCTATTCAGTCGGGTGCCATGATGGTCGACGGTTCGCTGGGCGGTCTCGGCGGTTGCCCGTTCGCGCCCGGTGCCAGCGGTAATACCTCGACCGAAGACATTCTGTTCGCGACGCGACCCGAATGGTTCACCCCGGCCACCCTCGCGGCGTTGGTCGAGGAATCCGAGGAACTACTCGCCGAACTCGGCGAGCCGAATCGTTCCCGCACCGCCGAGGGTGCGCGTTCGAAAGCCGATGCCTTCGAATGGGTTAGCCGAACAGTTATTTCGTAATGATTTTTCGCTGATGTCGAAAGACGTCAGGTGTCGGTATGTCGATTATGTTGGGCGCGTGCGGATCTCGGCTCGATATCGATGACCAGGCAGTTATTTGGAAATGATGTGACCCAAATCTCACGTAGCCGTGAATTCGCCGAATGTGAAAATGTGTTGGCGGCCGAACAGCATCGATTGAAATGGAATGTGGCGAAACGGCTGCGCGACAATGGTTTTGTTCAGTTCGGCTACCGGACCGACGACAACTGAGAGAACATTCGGTTATCTATAGATGCGCGCCTGGGTAAGCGGGGGCATTACAGCGATCCCGATGCCGTGATACCTCTATGCGGTCGACACCGAGGGTTGTGTCGAATGCGCTCTGAAAGGGAAAGTCTTTGAAGAAGATTCGTACGTTCGGTTTCGTGTGTCTCACCGCGGCTTCGATCGTGGTGGCCGGTTCCGGCCTCGCGGTGGCCGACGACACCTCTGGTTCCGGCACCGGCTCCGCGGCGCTGGTCACCGGCCTCGGCAAGCTGCTGAGCACCGGCAGCAGCGGCGGCCCGTTCTGCCCGGGTGGCGCGGGTTGCCCGAAGTAGTCTGAGCCTCGAGGTGTCCGATGCTCGCCGCATCGGGCACCTCGGCCAGGTACTGGTAAATATTCAGAGAACTATCCGATGTGAGGCTCCGGTCGGCGATCCACGCAGCGAGACTTGCGTGGTGAAGCTTCCATCTTGAAGGTTGCGGGATCGAGCTCTCAGTGCTCATGCTTCGGCGGGCCGGTTGTGGCAAGTGTCGCTGACCTGGTTGGGGAGTGTCCTAGTTGTGCCGTCTGTGAGCTAAATCTCAAAGTAGCCAAAAATTCGCCATAGTCGACGTGGGATGACTTGGCGCCAAACATCCGCTGAACAGGCCGGGGTTGAACCGGTTGTGAGACAAGGACTGGCGAGCTTTCCGCAGCGTGACGCCCGGGTGCGGCGTGAATCCTCAGTTACCTAAATGGTGGACGCGTGTCCAGGAATCGCTCGGCGATGCTCCGGCCCCGTGATATCTCTATCGGGGTCGGCACCGAGGGAGTGCCTACCGCTGTTCTCTGAAGGGAAAGTCTTTGAAGAAGTTCCGTACGTTCGGTGTCCTGCTCGTCGGCGCGACCGCCATCGTCCTCGGCGGCTCCGGCCTCGCGTCGGCCGAGGTCGTCGAGACCCAGGTTGTCTCCGAGACCCAGATCGCCACCGAGACCCCGCTGACCGGCTCGGCCGCGTTGACCGCAGGCCTGGCCAAGATCCTGAGCTCGGGCAGCGGCGCGGCCTGCGGCAGCCCGATCAAGGGCTGCCCGGGCGTGCCCTCCTAATTTCACGACCGGCGCTCTGCCTCGCCTCGGCGGGGCAGAGCACCACCCCTTACGCACCCGAGTGGGACAGCACCGAGCCCCCACTCCACTGGCGCCGCAGCCCCGCCCGCTCGTTCGAGCCGGAAAATCGCTCGCGCACAGCAAGCCTCGGTTCTTACTATTTCTGACATGTTCAGCTACGCCATCGCCGCATCGTCCGCAGTCGCGGGCGCGATGGCCGCTGTCCTGGCCGCATCGGCAGCAGTCGCCGCGCAGCTCGACGGAGCCCGAAGCTGACCTTCCCCGGGATGTCCCGGGACCTCGGACGGGGAAGGTCGCCCCGTCGCTGAGGTCCCGCTCGACATCGTCGGTCACATTCGCGCGTGCCCGACGGCCAAGCCAGGAAGAACCATGTCCAAGAAGACCTATGTCCGCACCAAGCCGCACCTCAACATCGGCACCATGGGCCACGTCGACCACGGCAAGACCACCCTTACTGCGGCGATCACCAAGGTGCTCGCCGAGCGGGGCGGCGGTAACTTCGTGCCGTTCGATCGGATCGACCGTGCGCCGGAAGAGGCGCAACGCGGCATCACCATCAATATCGCGCATGTCGAATACGAGACGGCGACAAGGCATTACGCGCACGTCGACATGCCGGGCCACGCCGACTTCGTGAAGAACATGATCACCGGCGCGTCCCAGCTGGACGGCGCGATCCTGGTGGTCTCCGCGCTGGACGGCGTGATGCCGCAGACCGCCGAGCATGTGCTGCTGGCCCGCCAGGTCGGCGTCGAGCACATCGTCGTCGCCCTCAACAAGGCCGACGCGGGGGACCCGGAACTGCTCGACCTGATCGAGCTGGAGGTGCGCGAACTGCTTACCGCCCAGGGCTACCCGGGCACCGACGTCCCGGTCGTCCGGGTCTCGGGCCTGCGGGCGCTGGCGGGTGACGAGCGGTGGACCGCCGCGCTGGTCGAGCTGTTGGACGCCATCGACACGCACGTGCCGATTCCCGTCCGCTACACCGACGCGCCGTTCCTGCTGCCCGTGGAAAACGTCCTCACCATCACCGGTCGAGGCACCGTGGTCACCGGCGCGGTGGAGCGCGGCCGGGTCCGGCTCGGCGATCGGGTGGCGCTGCTCGGTCTCGACGACGAGCTGTCCTCGGTCGTCACCGGCGTCGAAACCTTCGGCCGCACCATGGATTTCGCGGAGGCGGGCGACAACGTCGCCCTGCTGCTGCGCGGTATCCAGCGCGGCCAGGTGCGCCGCGGTCAGGTCGTCGCCGAACCGGGCAGCGTTGCCGTGCACAGCGGGTTCACCGCTCGCGTCTACCTGCTCGGCACCGCGGAGGGCGGTCGCCGCACGCCCATCAGCAGCGGCTACCGCCCGCAGTTCTACATCCGCACCGGCGATGTGGTCGGCGATGTGACGCTGCCCGGTGACACGCGGCTGGCGACGCCCGGCGACACGGTCGACTTGACCGTCGAGTTGGGCCGGCCGACCCCGGTGGAGCCGGGGCTCGGGTTCGCCATCCGCGAGGGTGGCCGCACCGTCGGCGCAGGCACTGTCCTGACCACCGACTAGCGGCATGGGCGCGGGGACCGCAACCGGTCCCCGCGCTCAGTCGTGCTGTGCAGCATGGCGGAGACGCCCTCAGGTGCCACTCGACAACGTGGCATGGGTCGGTTGGGCGTGTTTGGCGGTTCTGGACTGGGGTTCGATGGGCGGCGTCGCGCCGAAGTGGGTCCGAATCTCGGTGCACGCGCCGATGATTCGCTCGACCTGCTGGTCGGTGAGCCCGGCGTGCAGACCGAAACGAACGAGGCTGTGGTTGCGGGCAGTGGTAGGCGCGCACAGCAGGGCGCCGAAAACGCCGCGCGCTTCCAGGAAGTCCCGCATGGCCATCGCACGCGCGTCGGGTCCGCCCTGCAGCGCGACGATGTGGCTCGCCGAACCCTCGAGATCGAATTCGAGCGTGGTGAGCGCCCGGCGCACCATGGTCGACAGCTCGCGTAGTCGCTGTCGCCGCCAGTCGTCGAGGCGGATCACGTCGAGTGTCGTGGCGAGGCCGGCGATTTCGTACGGCAGCAGCGTCGCGGAGAAGACCGCGGGATGGGATTCCAGCTTGAAGTAGTCGACGAAATCGATGCTGTTCGCACCGACGAATCCGGCCCGGCCGCCGAAGGCCTTGGCCAGACTGGCAATTCGGTACGGCACCCGTTCGGTGAGCCCGAGCGCCGCCACCATCCCGGCCCCGGCCGGTCCGTCGGTGCCGAGCGCATGTGATTCGTCGACGACGAGCACGCTGTCGGTTTCGTCGGCGGCATCGCAGATCTGGGTCAGCGGACAGCGGCTGCCATTGGTGCCGTAGATCGCGTCCACCGCGATGATCCCCGGCCCGTGCGCTCGAATCTGCTCACGGAGATGACCGGGAAAGTTGTGCCGGAACGAATGTATCGGCGCCCCGGCCGCTTTCGCGCCGTGCCAGAACGACATGTGCGCGAATTGATCGATGTAGACCGGCGTCGCGGGGTCGGCGATCGATTGCATCAGCCCGACTTTCGCATCCCACCCGGATTGGCAGAGAATCCCGGCGGGCGCGCGTAGATGTTCGGCGAAGGCGCGTTCCAGCGCTACCTGCGGATGATTGCCGGGCAGGTATGCACCAGAGGCGAATCTAGGAGAATAAGTCGCCCGCAGCGCGGTTCTGATCGCGTGGGTGATTCGCGGATCGGCGGCCAACGCCAAGTAGTCATTGCTACTGAGCACAATGTCGCCGTATCCGGGCGCGCGGCCATGCAGGATGTGCCGCCCACCCCATTGCCCAGCAAGCCTTTCCGAATGAAATCGATCGACCCGCAGGCGGATCCGTTCGGCAACGGTCGGGCCCATGACACTCCTTTCGCTAACAACAGCTACTTCAGAGCACACGCGTCTCGATTGAACCACCGCAGGATCGGGCCTGGGTCGTATTGAATAACTTGACGGTTGACCACTAACTACCAGGTCGGATATCTCCGCTACTCGGATTGCTGAGTCGCATCGCGCGTCATGCGCAATGTTTCAGCAATCCGAGAGCGGTGCGCCCGCGAAGCCGGGTCAGCGGGTGGCGCGGGGTGCGCCGGGGCCAGGGTCGATCCGGGTCGGTCCGGCTGCTGTCGGGACGATGGGGAAGTCGAAGATGGCGGTCGGGATGTAGACGGTGGCACAGGAATTGGGGATGTCGACCACGCCGGAGAAGCGGCCCTCGATCGGTGCCGCGCCGAGCAGGAGATAAGCCTGTTCGGGGCTGTAGCCGAATTTGGTGAGGTAGTCGATGGCGTGCAGGCAGGCGCGTTCGAAGGACAGCTGCGAGTCGAGGTAGCGCTGTTCGCCGTCGAGGGTGACGGAGGTGCCCGAAAAGGCAAGGTATTCCGAGTAGGTGGGGCCGGAGTTGCCGGGCACGAAGATGGCGTTCTCGCTGACGCCGTAGAGCTCCATGCCGTTCTTGATGAGATCGACCCGCAGATCGATGAATCCGCCCATCTCGATCGCGCCGCAGAAGGTGATCTCGCCGTCGCCCTGGGAGAAGTGCAGGTCACCGACCGAGAGGTGTGCGCCGTCGACGAACACCGGATAGAACACCCGGCTACCGCGGGTGAAGTTCTTGATGTCCTGATTGCCGCCGTTCTCCCGCGGCGGTGCGGTGCGCGCGGCATCGGCGGCCACCCGGTCGAACTCGGCCCCGGACAGCGTGCCGAGCACGGCGTCGCGCGGTTCGGGCGGCAGTGCCAGCGGCGGCACCCGCTGCGGGTCGGTCGCGATCAGCGCGCCCTCTCGGGCATTCCACTTCGACAGCAGCGCGGCCGACGGCGCGGTCCCCATCAGGCCGGGGTGGGTCATCCCGGTGAACTTCACCCCGGGAATGTGGCGCGAGGTGGTGGTCTGCCCGCTGAAGTCCCAGATCGCCTTGTAGGCGTCGGGGAAGTGTTCGGTGAGGAAGCCGCCGCCGTTGTCGGTGGCGAAGATGCCGGTGTAGCCCCAGCCCTGGCCGGCCAGCGGGCCCGAATCCTCCTGCGGGATGGGGCCGATGTCCAGGATGTCGACGATGAGCAGGTCGCCGGGTTGGGCGCCCTCGATCGCGAACGGGCCGGACAGGCAGTGCACGGTGCTGAGCGGGGCGTTCAGCACGTCGTCGGCGGAGTCGTCATTGTGGATGGCGCCGTCGAACCACTCGCGCACATGCACCCGGAACTCGGCGCCCGGCTTGACGGTCACCGCCGCGGGAATGTCGGGATGCCAGCGATTGTGGCCGACCAGCTGCTGCTCGGTGAACCGCTTGCCGGAATCGAGGGGGAACAGTAACTCGGGCATCGTATGTCCTTCGGTCTCAGGGTCGGGGAAGCTTGCGGTGCAGCGGGTTTCGG
Organism: Nocardia sp. NPDC050175; assembly: GCF_044459885.1. Taxonomy (NCBI): domain Bacteria; kingdom Bacillati; phylum Actinomycetota; class Actinomycetes; order Mycobacteriales; family Nocardiaceae; genus Nocardia; species Nocardia sp. NPDC050175. The sequence continues at coordinate 64,003 of NZ_JBITJI010000025.1, read as the reverse complement.
GTTACCGGCACGGATCTGCGCGGCGGCGGCGCGGCCACCACCGACGGCTCGCTCGCCGTGCGTTCGGTCGCGTCGATGAGCCGGGTGGCGGCCGATCCGGGCCGGATCAGCGCGGCGACGCCGAACTGTCGCTTGCTGCTCGACGCGCAGTCCGGGCACGGCGCGACGGCGGGCACGTCGGCCATCGCGAAGCTGAGATCGAAGCCGCCGCAGTCGCGGCAGTGGAACCAGTAGAGGGGCACGGTGACCTCATTATTTTCATATGAATATGTTTCGTATGACGACGATACAAAGCCCGGCAGGTCGCCGCAGCGAAACCGCAAGGTGAAGTTCGTGTTACGGATTCAGGAGTCGAGTTCGGCGAGCACGCTGAATTCGAGCGCGTCGGCATCGGCCAGATAGACCGGCTGGGTGGTGTGTGCGCCGCGCACCCGCACCTCGCCGCGCGGGCCGCCGTAGCTGACCCGTGGCGCGTTGCGTTCGATGGCGCGCAGGTCGAGGCTGCGGGCGGACTCGGCGAGCGAGGCGAACAACAGCAGTCCCTCGTAACAGGATTCGCCGATGTTGTTGAGCGCGGGCGCGGCCGGGCCGAACTCGCGCAGATAGCGCGCGCCGAAATCCATGCCGGCCGGCGAGACGACGCTCTCGAAATAGCCGCTGGCGGTGAACAATCCGCGCGTGCTATCGGCGCCGCCCGCGTACAGCACGTCCTCGCCGATCATCATGCTCAGCCGCAGCCGGTCGCCGTCGAGGCCGCTCTCGGCGAAGGCGCGGTTGAATGCCGCGCAGTCCGCGCCGACCATGAACAGCAGCACGCCCTGCGCCGGTGAGCGGTGGATCAGCTCGAGTGCGCGCCGGAAGTCGCGGCCGCCCAGCGGGACGTAGGTCTGCCCGACGATCTCGATATCCGTGGTCGCCGTGAATTCGATAGTGGCCCTGGCGGTTTCCCGTGGCCACACGTAGTCGTTGCCGACAACGCACCAGCGGCGGACGCCGTGCTCGGCGCGCAGCCAGCGCAGCGCGGGGAACAGCTGTTGCTCGGGCGTCTCGCCGACCATGTAGACGCCGTCGGAGTCCTCGCCACCCTCGTAGAACGTGGTGTAGACGTAGGGCACCCGGCCTGCCGTATGCGGCGTGATCACCTTGCGCGCGTTGGACAGATGCCAGCCGACGACGCCGTCGACCATGCCAGTGCTGACCATTCGGTCGATCGTCGCGGCGAGGGCGGGGAGCGGCGCGCCCGCGTCCACCGGGTGTAGCCGGACCGGCCGATCGAGAATTCCGCCCGCGGCGTTGATATCCGCGACGGCCAGCGAAGCGCAGGCCTCACAGGAGGGGCCGAACATGCCAGCGGACCCGCTTCGTGGCACCACGAGTGCGATGTCGACCGTAGAGCGACGAAAGCCGTAGCACGACAACGGAATCACCACCGGATATTTCCGTTTGAATATTAACCGTACGGGGTTGGATATAGTACTGCCGTGGACCATAGCACCGCCCCCGCCGCCCTGGAGGAGTTGGCCAGGCTTGTGCGCAGGGCGTCACAGGAACTCGACCGGGCGATCGCGACCAGGCTCGGCGAGAACTCCGTCGTGCGCTGGCATGCCCTGGCCGCGGTGGTGGACGGTGTCGGCCACCCGATGTCGAGCCTCGCCGAGGCCACGCTGCTCACCGGGGCCAACCTGACCCGATTGATCGACGGGATGATCGCCGACAACCTGGTGCACCGCAAGGTCGACGACACCGATCGGCGCCGGGTGCTGGTGTTCCCGACCCGCCGTGGGCTGCAGGCCTACCAGGCGATGAACCGGGCGCTCGGCGCGAGCGGTCTCGACGCGCTCGCCCGAGGGAACGCGCGATTGGCCAAGTCGCTGGCCACCATGGTCGATCAACTGCACACCGAGCCCGCGACCACGTAACTCGCCGCGGTCGCTACCACGGAACCCGCCGCCGCGCATCGATACCTGGCGAGTCGGGGAATTCCCTGATGGCGCGCTGGGCGGAACGCGGTAAGACTGGTGTGCATGACTTCGCAAGCTTTGGGCGCCGACACCGCCGATGTGGCGGTTCCGACCGATGTCGCGGCCCGCGCTATCGACCTGATGAAGGTCTACGGGTCGGGAGATACGCAGGTCCGGGCGTTGGACGGGGTGTCGGCCGAGTTCGCGAAGGGGGAATTCACGGCGATCATGGGGCCCTCCGGCTCCGGCAAGTCGACCCTGATGCACTGCCTGGCCGGACTGGACAGCGCGAGTTCCGGCACCGTCCGGATCGGCGACACCGACCTGGCTGGGCTCTCGGACAAGCAGATGACGCGGCTGCGGCGGGACCGGATCGGCTTCGTCTTCCAGGCGTTCAACCTGGTGCCGACGCTGACCGCGCTGGAGAACATCACGTTGCCGCTGGACATCGCCGGGCGCAAGCCGGATCAGGAGTGGCTGGACACCGTGCTGAAGCGGCTCGGCCTCAACGATCGGCTCACCCATCGGCCCAGCGAGTTGTCCGGCGGACAGCAGCAGCGGGTGGCCTGCGCGCGGGCGCTGGCGGGCAAGCCGGAGATCATCTTCGGCGACGAGCCGACCGGCAACCTGGACTCGAAGGCCTCCGAGGAGGTGCTGTCGATCCTGCGCGCCGCGGTGGACGAGTTCGGGCAGACCGTGGTGATCGTCACACACGAGCCGCATGCCGCCGGGTTCGCGGACCGAGTGGTGTTCCTGGCCGACGGCCGGATCGTCAACGAAATGCGTGATCCGACTTCGGATACCGTGCTCGACCGGATGAAGGCGCTGGAGCAAGCCTGATGAGCGGAAGTCCGATGCGGAAGGTTGCGCTACGCAACCTCGCCGCACATAAGGTTCGGCTTGCACTCACGTTGCTATCGGTGGTGCTGGGTACCGCGTTCATCGCGGGCTCGTTCGTGTTCACCGACACGCTGCAGCGCACCTTCGACGGCATCTTCGCCGGCCAGGCGAAGGGAGTCGACGTTCGGGTGAGTCCCAAAGAGCGCCAGGCGCAGGGGGTTCCGAACAATATCGTCGACGAACTGCAGAAGTATCCCGGGGTGCGGGCGATCGCGCCGAGCGTGAACGGCACCCTGGTGTTGCTGACGCCGGACGGGAAGAAGGCGATCCAGACCGGTGGCGCGCCCACCTTCGGCCAGTCGTATCTGCCGCCGGAGCAGGCGGTCGCCGAGCCGAACAAGTTCGTCCAGGGCGTGCCGCCCGCGAAAGCCGGTGAGATCGCGCTGAATATCGGCGGCGCCGACCGGGCCGGGCTGAAGATCGGCGATCACACCAAGGTGATGATCCCGTCGCAGGGCAATCCCATCGATGTGACCCTCACCGGCATCTATCAGGTGCCTTCTGACACCGGCGGATTCATCGGCGTGCTGTTCGACGACGCGCAGGCCCGCAAGCTGTTCACCGACGGATTGCACGTGGCCTATGTCGACATCGCGGCCACCGGCATACCCGGTGATCAACTGCGCGACAACCTCATCAAGGACCTGCCGAACTACAAGGTGCAGAACGGCGATCAGGTGCGTGCGGACCTGAAGAAGGAAGTCTCCAACGCGCTCAACTTCATCAACTACTTCCTGCTCGCGTTCGGCGCGATCGCGCTGATCGTCGGGACGTTCATCATCTACAACACCTTCTCGATGATCGTCGCGCAGCGACTACGTGAACTGGCCCTGCTTCGCGCCGTCGGGGCGAGCAGACAGCAGGTCGGGCGGTCCGTGGTCGCGGAGGCGTTCGTCATCGGATTGGTCGGCAGCGCACTGGGATTGGCCGCTGGCGTCGGGTTGGCGTTCGGGTTGTCCGCGGTGCTCAACGCGTTCGATCTCGGGCTGCCCACCGGGACGTTGGCGGTGCTGCCGCGCACCATCGTGGTCGGGCTGCTGGTCGGCCTCGCCGTGACGGTGCTCAGCGCCTACGCGCCAGCCCGGCGGGCGGCGAAGATTCCGCCCGTCGAGGCGATGCGTGAGGAATTCGCTTCGGCCGGTGACTCTTTGCGAGTGCGGACGTTGGTCGGTGCGGTGCTCGCGGTGGCCGGTGCGGTGCTCGTCTATGTCGGTGCCCAATCCACCGGGGGCAACGCGGCTTTGACCGTCGGGATCGGTGCGCTCGCGCTGATTCTCGCGGTGTTGCTTGCCGCGCCGGCGCTTTCGCGGCCGGTGGTCGGCGGGCTCGGTGTACTGATCCGCCCGTTCGGCCCGATCGGGCGGATGGCCCGCAACAATGCCGCACGGAACCCGCGTCGTACCGCCGCAACGGCTTTCGCGCTCACTCTCGGGCTGATGCTGGTGACCGCGATCGGCATGCTCGGCGCTTCGGCGAAGGCAAGTGTCGGCGTCCTGGTCGACAAGGGCGTGAAGTCCGAATACGTGCTGGCGGGACAGCAATTCGTCGGGGTGCCGTTCGGTGCCGCCGACGCGGTCCGCAAGTCGGTGCCCGGCGTGGCCGACGTGGTCGGGATCCGCGGTGTCGGCTTCAAACTCGGCGACGACCAGATCGGCGGTACCTCGCCGGACGGGCGGCTCGATCAGGCCCTGAACTACGAAATACTGCGCGGCAGTGCGACTCTCGGCGATCGGGACATCCTGGTGTCCGAGGACGAGGCGGACAAGCGCGGCTGGCAGGTCGGCCAGGAGATTGCGCCGACCAGCTTCGACGGCAAGAAGGTGCCGCTCACCGTCACCGGCATCTACCGCAAGACGCCGCTGCTCGGCGCGCTGGTGGTGTCGCCGGTTGTGTACAAGGAGGTGGTGCCGGTCAACTTCCAGAGCAATGTCGTCGTGCTGGTCACCGCCAAGCCCGGCGCGAATCTCACCGAGCTGCGCAGCGATCTGGAGAAGGCGGTCGAGCCGTTCCCGGTGGTCCAGGTGGAGGACCGGGAGGAATTCAAAGGCGCGCAAGGTAAGCAGATCAACACCCTGCTCGCCATCCTCTACGGCCTGCTCGCGCTGGCGGTGGTGATCGCCATCCTCGGCATCGTCAACACCTTGGCGCTGTCGGTGGTGGAGCGGCGGCGCGAGATCGGCATGTTGCGCGCGGTCGGGATGCAACGCTCCCAAGTGCGCCGAACCATCTATCTGGAATCGATGCTCATCGCGGTGTTCGGCGCGATTATCGGCATGCTGCTCGGGCTGGGTCTCGGCGTCGGGTTCCTGCGAACGCTGCGTGATCTGGGCCTCGATCAGATCGCCATCCCGTGGTCACAGCTGGTGCTCGTCTTGGTGAGCTCTGCCGTGGTCGGCGTGCTGGCCGCCCTCTGGCCCGCCGTGCGCGCGGCCCGAACGCCACCCTTGGCGGCGATCGCCGACCTGTAGTCAACCGCTGTCCGGCGGGCCCCGATTCGTCGGGGCCCGCCGTTCCGTTTTCTTGGTGCTGGCGGAATCGATTGGCCCACAGCGGTTCCGGGGCCTGGCGGCGACTGTGATGCCTGTCTCGTCACCCCCTGGTGAAGTTGTCCGGCAGGTGGTGTTAAGTTAAACGGAGGATGTAGCTCCACTTAATTGCCGGGATCGGCCTGGTTCAACGGAGAAGGAGGCCGCGGGCAATGGTGGCTGTTGGTCTTGGCGGGCCGGGTGCCGGGCTCGAGCTCGCGCCGGGCGGGATCGTCGAGCGGATGCGGGCGGCGGTGCACGGCCGCGGCGGCGAGGCGGCCGGGCAACTGGTGCTGATCACCGTGCTCTATCTCGGGTACCGCGTCGGCCGGATGGTCACCGCCGACGACACCGTGCGCGCGTTCGGCAACGCTCGTCGCATGCTCGGCCTGGAGGATCGGCTCTGGTTGCCCGAGGAGACGACGCTGCAGTCAGTGTTCGTGCAGCACAACTCCTTCGCGCTGCCCGCCAATTTCTATTACGCCACCGCGCATTTCACCGTCGCGGTGGCGGTCCTGCTGTGGCTGTGGGTGTTTCGGCCCGAGCACTATCGATGGACGCGAAACCTGATGGTGGCGTTGACCGCCGCCGCGCTCGTCGTGCACGTGCTGATGCCGCTCGCGCCCCCGCGCATGCTGCCGGAGTACGGCTTCGTCGATCTGGCCGCCGTGCACGGCCAATCCGTCTATGGCTCGGCCGAATCCGGCGGGCTGTCCAACCAGTTCGCCGCCATGCCCTCGCTGCACGTCGGCTGGGCGCTGCTGCTCGCCTTCGCCGTCGTCGCGGCGACCCGCACACCGTGGCGCTGGCTGGCCCTGGCCCACCCGGTGCTGACCACCCTGGTGGTCGTCGGCACCGGCAACCACTACTGGCTCGACATCATCGTTGCGATCGGGTTGCTGGCCGTGGCCGCGCTGCTGCATCCGAAGCTCGTCCCGACCTCGGCGACCGCGTGGGGCATCATGGGCCCTGTCACCGCAAAACCGCTCGTGACCAGCTGAAAACTCGCCCTACGGTCGACCCTCGAACCCGACTCGCACCCGCGATCTCTGTCGTACGATCTCCTGAGCTGTCCGGTTAGCCCGTTCAGATAGGAGCCCGATGGAATTCCTCACCACGCTCTCCACCCTGCTCGGCATCGCACTGCAGTTGATCAACCTGGTCTCCGCCATCTCCAGCCTGTCCGGCTGATCGTTGCCCCTGCCTCGCGACACGTCTCAGCTGTGGCTCGTATTGGCGTTGGCCCAGACTTGCAGGTCGCCGCGGTCCAGGGCGACAGCGAGTAGGGCGGGGAACTTGTCGGGAGTGCAGGCGAAGGCCGGGACGCCGAGGGCGGCCAGGGCGGCGGCGTTGTCGTGGTCGAAGGCGGGCGCGCCCTCGTCGGAGAGGGCGAGCAGGACCACCACCTGGACGCCGGATTCCTTCATGGCGTTGACCCGGCGCAGCATTTCGTCGCGGACGCCACCCTCGTAGAGGTCGGAGATGAGCACGAACAGGGAGTCGGTGGGGCGGGTGATCAGGGTCTGCGAGTAGGCGATGGCCCGGTTGATGTCGGTGCCGCCGCCGAGTTGAGTGCCGAACAGGACGTCGACGGGGTCGTCGAGTTTGTCGGTGAGATCGACGATTTCGGTGTCGAAGACGACGAGTGAGGTCTTCAGCGAGCGCATGGAGGCGAGGACGGCGCCGAAGACAGAGGCATAGACCACGCTGGCGGCCATCGAGCCGGATTGATCGATGGCGAGCACGACATCGCGCTGTACCGCTTGGGCTTTGCGGCCGTAGCCGACCAGCCGCTCGGGCACCACGGTGCGATGCTCGGGCAGGTAGTTGGCCAGGTTCTTGCGGATGGTGCGGTCCCAGTCGATATCGCGCAGCCGCGGGCGGGAGACGCGCGCGGCCCGGTTCAACGCGCCGGAGACGGCGGCCACCGTGTGCGCGGCGATGCGCTGTTCGATCTCGCGCACCACCTTCTGCACCACCATCCGCGCGGTGGCCTTGGTGGTTTCGGGCATCACCCGGTTCAGGCTCAGCAGGGTGCCGACCAGGTGCACGTCGGGCTCGACCGCCTCGAGCAGTTCCGGCTCCAGCAGCAGCTGGGTGAGGTTCAGCCGCTGCACCGCGTCGCGCTGCATCACCTCGACGACGGTCGAGGGAAAGTAATTGCGGATGTCGCCGAGCCAGCGCGCCACTCGAGGCGCGGACCCTTGCAGCCCGCCCGCACGCTTGCTGGAGGTTTTCTCGTCGTCGTTGTACAGCGCCGACAGCGCCCGGTCCATCGCGACGTCGTCGGCCTCGCCGAGTCCGCCGAGCCCTTCCTCGGCGGCGGTGCCGAGCACCAAACGCCAACGCCGCGCCTGTGTTTCGTCGACAGCGTTCATCGCATCCCCTGAGTGTCGGTCGAGCCATGGGTCGACCCGGATCGGAATCGTCGCGCCGTGGCGGCGGTGTCGGAGTACGTGGCAAGCGGCATGGTCATACCGACACCCCCAAGATTTCCGCAGCCGCGCGCAGGGCGATGGTGCCGCGCGCGACGTCGAAACTTCCGTCGTCCTCGCCGTTTCGGATAGCGGTGGCACCGCCGTCGCGCACCGCCTGGCCGATGGCGCGGCGCTCGCCCGACTCGAAGGCGCCGAATGTTCGGCGCAGCAGGGGGAGTGTCTCGACGAACTGGTCTTCGCGCAGCGCGCGCAGCCAATCGTCGATGAGGCGCAACAACTCTCGGTCGTGCACCAGCAGCAGCCCGCGGCCGCCGAGGAAACCGTCGACCCAGGCCGCCTTCGCTGCGGCGGTATTGCCGACCGACAGTGCGGCGGAAAGCCGACGGGCGGAATCGATCTCGTCGATGATGCCCGCGTCGCAGAGCAGCCGGACGGCGCGGCCGACGAGCGCGCCGTGCACGTCGTCGCGATCGGCGAGCTTGCCGAGCGCGCCGAGCCATTCGCCGGTGGCCCAGCCGTCGTCGCGGGTGTGGATGGCGGTGTGCGCCGCGTCGAGCATGCCGCGCAGCTCGGTGGCCGCGCCGGTGTCCAGGCCGGTGACGGCGCCGGGCAGGCCCGCACAGACGCGCACCAGCAGGCCGTCGGCGACGTGCGCGAGTGCCTTGGTGTCGGTGCCGCGGACGTCGCCGTAGCGCAGCGTCCTGATCAGGCCGGGCAGCGCGGCGAGCAGGTGGGTGATGTCGTGGTCCAGCGCGGCGGCCGATTCCAGCCGGGTGATCAATCCGTCGGTGGCGCCGCCGAGATCGGCCAGCAGCGCGACCTCCAGTGCGGCGGAGAGATCGCCGACGGTGCTGTCCTCGCGGCTCGCCGTGTCCAGGATCTTCGCCTCGGCGGCGGTGCGGATGGTGGTGCCCCAGCGGGAGGCCTCGATGATCGAAATGGCGTACTCCGGTCGCCATTCCAGCGTCCAGGTCTCCCGGAAGGTGCCGGTGCCGCGCACCTCGCTGGTGGTGAGCGTGCCCCAGGGAATGTCGAGCACACGTAACCGGTGCAGCAGCCGGGAGCGCTCGACCTCCCGTTCCTTGCGCAGGTCGAGGTCGAGGACCCGGGACAGCGCCTCCTGTTTCATCCGCAGCGTGCGGATCCGGGCGCGCAGGTCGGCGTCGAGCGGAACGGTCGGGGTGCCCTCGGGCACGGTGCCCAGCGCCTCGCCGATGACGAGTTCGTTGACGACCAGCCGCAGCATGGTCTCGTCGCCCGCGCACATCACCGCGCGAGTGGCCTCGGTGACCTCGGACAACCCGGCCAGCGGGCGATCGCGCATGGCGGCGAGGGCATCGGCGAGGCGGACGGCCTCGATGATGTGCGCGCTCGACACCGGCAGATCGTGTGCCCGCAGCACCCCGGCCACCTTGGTGAGCCAGCGGACGATCGGCCGCTCGGTCTCGGTGAACAGGTGGTGGTACCAGCCGGGGGAGGTGATCCCCGCGCCGTATCCGGAGATCGTGGACAGCCGCGAGTGCGTCCACGGCACCCAGGTCAGCGTGGCCTTCGTCTTCGGAAGTCCTTTCAGCAGCCGGGTATCCGCGGCCGCGGGCCCGAGCTTGCCCGCGAGCGCGGGCGCGTGCCAGGCGCCGCACACCACCGCGAGACGGACCGCCCCATCCTTCAGCGCCTTGCGCATGGTCTGTCGCATGTACGCCTCGCGCCGCAGCGTGTGCGCGTCGATGCGGACGGGCTCGAGCCGGATCGGTTCCAGCGCGATGACGTCGGAGGTTGCCTCGGCGACCGAATTGGTGCCCGTTACCCCCGCATCGTCGTCCGGTCGCAGATCGATCGTCGCCTCGTGCGCGGGCGAATCGTGTTCGTCGGCCTCGTGTTCGACCACCGCGCCCTGCTCGTCCAGCATGGCGTCGATCGGCTCGAGCTCGATCGCATCCTGCTCGGCGGATTCGCGCAGCGCACCCATCGCCTCGGTGATCGCGTCGAAAGCCGTTGCATCGGGCGCGGATTCGACGACCGCGTCCCACCATCGCTCGGCATCGTCGTACCCGCCCGCGGCGGCGAGCTCGGTCAACGGGTCGAACCGATCCCCGGGCTCCTCCTCGGCGGCGAGCACCATGGTGGCGGGCAGGTCGCAGAACCGAACGGGCACACCGTATTCGGCGGCATAGTCCAGCGCCTGCCACTCCGGCGAGAACACCGCGTACGGCCAGAACGCGGCCTTCGCCGGCGCGTCGGGCACATAGGCCAGCAGCGCGACCGGCGGCGTCATGCCCTCGGCCGCCACATACCCGACCAGCGGATCGGCGTCCGCGGGTCCCTCGATCAGAATGGTGTCGGGCTGAAAGGCCTCCAGTGCCAACCGAAGTGATCGCGCCGAACCCGGACCGTGATGGCGGATGCCGAACACGCGGGTCTGCGGGCCGCCGGACTCCGAGTCGCGGTCGGCCGCGCCGTGCTGCGCCTGCGTCATGGTGTCACCCCCTGCTCGTCTGCCTGCCGCCGCTGCCACTCACCCGGAGACCTCGCGGCACGCCCGGTAGAAGTCCGACCACTCCGGGCGTTCGCGCACAACGGCTTCCAGGTACTCGGTCCACACCACCGCATCGGCGACCGGGTCCTTGATCACCGAACCGAGCACGGCGCCCGCGATATCGGCGGCCCGCAGGACGCCGTCGCCGAAGTGGACGGACAGGGCGATCCCGTTGGTGATCACCGAGATGGCCTCGGCGGTGGACAGGGTGCCGGAGGGCGATTTGAGCTTGGTGCGGCCGTCGGCGGTGATGCCGGAACGCAATTCGCGGAAGACGCGTACCACCCGGCGCACCTCCTCGGCCGCGGCGGGCACCTTCGGCAGTTCCAGCGAGGCGCCGAGCTGTTCGACGCGGCGGCTGACGATGGCGACCTCCTCGTCCTCGCTGGCGGGCAGCGGCAGCACCACGGTGTTGAAGCGGCGGCGCAGCGCGGAGGACAGCTCGTTCACGCCGCGGTCGCGGTCGTTGGCGGTGGCGATGACGTTGAAGCCCTTGGCCGCCTGCACCTCGGTGCCGAGTTCGGGCACCGGCAGCGTCTTCTCGGACAGCACGGTGATCAGCGCGTCCTGCACATCGGACGGGATGCGGGTGAGCTCCTCGATCCTGGCGATCGAGCCCGCGCGCATCGCGGTCATCACCGGCGACGGCACCAGCGCGCCCTCGCTCGGGCCCTCGGCGAGCAGCCGCGCGTAGTTCCAGCCGTACCGGATCGCCTCCTCCGCCGTCCCCGACGTGCCTTGCACCAGCAGTGTCGATTCCCCGCAGATGGCGGCCGAAAGATGTTCCGAGACCCAGGTTTTGGCCGTGCCCGGCACGCCCAGCAGCAGCAGTGCCCGGTCGGTGGCGAGCGTCGCGACGGCCACCTCCATCAGCCTGCGCGGACCGACGTACTTCGGGCTGATCACGGTGCCGTCGTCGAGCGTGCCGCCGAGCAGGTAGGTGACCACCGCCCACGGGGAGAGCCGCCAGGACGGCGGGCGCGGGCGTTCGTCGGCGGCCACCAGGGCGCGCAGTTCGTCGGCGTAGGCCTGTTCGGCGTGCGGACGCAGCAGGTCGGGCGTCACGTCGGTAGTGGTCACTGCAACTCCTCGAGCATCATCGAGCGGTGGTTGAGGTCGTGGGCGAGCTGATCGAAGGCTCGTTCCCAGGTGGGATCGCCGCAGCGGCGGGCCACCACGGCGGCGGCGCTCGCGGCGGTCACGGGTAGGTGCACCGACGCCGCGGCCAGCAGCGACCGGTGCGCGTTGGGGGTGTTGCCGTGCGCCTCCGGGCGGCGGGCCGCCGCCCTGGCCCGTTCGAACAGCAGCAGAATGAGGTGCTGCGCCAGCGGTTCCGGCCACGGATGTCCCATCGCGGGCAGCAGCGCCTCGATCTCGGAGAGCCAGGAGCCGTCCAGCTCGAGCAGGTGGCGGGTGCGGTCGGCCATCGGCAGCAGCGCGAACAGCTCGCGCCTGCGCAGCATGGCGACGTCGGTCGGCACACCGGCGTCGAACAATGCCCGCGCCCACACCGAATCGTGCTGTGCCAGTGCGGCATCCACCCAGCCGTCGAAGATCGGCTGCCGGAAGCGATCGTCGATGCCTGCCTTGACGGCCTTGTCCGGCGTGCCGAGCACGCTCGCCCAGTGACCGAGCGGTGTCGCCGCGACCAGCTGACGCAGCCTGCCCGCGGTGACGTCGGGTGCGCCGCCCCATCGATAGGTGAACTCGACGCTGCGATCGGTGATGCCGTCGCGATGCGCGGGCGGATCCAGCGTATCGGGCAGGGCGACAACGAGTTCGGTGTGCCGCAGCCGATGCTCGACGCGGACCCACTCGCCGGCCCGCCGCGTCATGCGGTGCGCGAACGCCGAATCGGGCAGCAGTGTCAGCAGACCGGCGGCGGTCCGCCGGACATCGGAGCGCCGATCGTCCAGCCCGGCTTCCAGCAGCGGCTCGTCGGCCCGCGAAATCCCGTCGGCGAGTATCGCGAGCAGCTCGGCCTTCAACGGACCGGATTCCTTCGGCCAAGCGGTGGCGAGCGTTTCGCGGGCCGCGTCGGCATCCCGGCGGCGCAGCTCGGCCAGCCACCCTCGGCGCTCAGGTGGCTGCCCGAACTGCCAAACGTCCTCGGTAGGAGCCGTTGCGGGCTGCTGGCGCACCAGGTTTCGCCATTCCGGATGCTGACCAGCGAGCCAGCGTCCTCGGGTGCCTGCCAGGCGCAGCAGCGGCTCGCGCAGCTCGGCGTTGCTCTTCGCCTGGTCGAGTAGTTGCCCGCACAGCGCGTCGGGCGCGCGATAGTCGTACGGCGTTGCCGCGGTGAACCATTCGGGCAGAAACGGGGACCGCTCCTGCAGCATCCGCGCGAGGCGACCGGCCGCGATGTGCGGCAGCAGTCGTCGGGTGTCGTCCTCGGCGGGTTCGGGCGCCTTCGCGGTGGCCGCGCGCACCCCGCCGCGCGCGTAAACGTCCTGGAGCGCGGCGGATTCGAGCAGGCGCAGCGCCGGGTCGGCGGGTAGTCGGTCGGCGGCGTCGGCCACCGGCCCGGCGAGCCGGGTGAGGTCGGGCGCCCGGCGTGCGGTGCCGAGCAGCGCGACGGAGGTGAGGTCGGCCGCGTTCGACGAGGCTGTCGTTCGGGTATTCGGTGCGCTGCGGCCGACCGGATCGAGTCTGGCCAGATCGATCACCTCACCGGCGGTGAACACCGAGACCGGCACCAAGCCCTCGATGGTCCAGTCGGCGGTGATCGTCACCGGATGACCGCCGGACACACCGAGCAGCCGCCACGGCTGTTCGGTGGGCGCCACCGGCAGCGCGGTGCCGTCGGATTCGGCGATGTACCAACCGCTTTCGGTGTGCACCGGCACCACATCGACGAGCAGCACCGGCCACCCGCGCAGCCACGGATCGTCGCCGATCGCCGCCGCATGGTCGGCGAGCGCGGCGGCCACCGTGCCCGGCCGGTCCGGATCCGTCGGCAGCGTCGTGAAAGGTTCTGCGGCACCGTGCCGTTCACCCCACAGCGCCCGCAGCGGCGCGGCGCCGGGGTAGTAGTGCAGGTCCGCGTCGGCCAGCAGGCCGAGGGTCGGTACGTCGGCGGGGAAGCCCGGCGTCCCGAACGAGTGGTCGACCACCAGCGCCCAGCGCCGAGACTCGCGCCCGTACAACCACGTTCGCCGAGTGTAGAGCCGCTCTTCCTCGGTGATCCGGACGCCGAGCACCATCCACCGGTCCCGCACCGCGGGCTCGGTGCGCACCGCCTCGGCGGGATTCGGATAGCCGACATGGGTTCGGATGCTGGCGCGTAACTCGGGCGTCAGCTCGTCCAGCCTGCGATGCGCCGTGATGAGCAGGTGCAGCCGCGCGTATTCGCGCAGCACCACCTCGGGCCAGTCGGCCCTGGTCACCACGGCGGTCGGCAGCTGACGCAGGGTCGAGGCGACGCCGGGCGCCTGCGCGTCGACCATCCGTGCGGCGATCGTCTCGAACGCCCGGAACGATCGGTCGGTCTGCGCCAGACCCGTGCGCACCTGATCGCCGAGCCAGACATCGAGTTCGGCCAATCCGGCGGTAACCCGCACCCGCCGCTGCTCCGCGGTCGCCGGATTCGCGGTGCGGGCGGCGGCTTCCGCCGCGGGCTTGGCGGCCTTGGCGATCCGGCCGTCGATCCAGCTGCCCGCGAAGTCGGCGATCCCGGGCGCCACCTCGACCCGGCCCGCCGCCCACTCGAGCAACAGCGACAGCGCGTGCTTGCACGGGAACTTGCGGCTCGGACAGGAGCACTTGTACGCGGGACCGGACAGGTCGACGATCGTCTGATACGGCTTGGCGCCGCTGCCCTGACACAGTCCCCACAGCGCGGTGTCGTGCTGCCCGGTATCGCGCCAGCGGCTCGCGAGTTTCCGCGCGGCCGACAGCGAGCTCGCGTCCGGCGCGAGCGCCGTGACCTGGTCCTCGCTCCAGCGCGTCATGTCTTCCCCCGTTCGTCGGTTGACCGGATTTCTACCCCAGGCCACCGACAAGTGCGGACTCGGCCGGTGTGTTCGGCACGGAAATTGCTGTGGCGTCCCGGGTTTCGATGCCGAAAACCTCTTGCGTACATGGGTATTCTCTGGCATTCTGTCCTGTTCGGCTCGACCGAACCATCCAATTCGGGTGATACACCGACGAGCTGCCCGCCGGGGCTGGCGAGGGGTGGACATCGAGGCGCGGCCCCAGCCGTTTCGATGGCCATATCCATCCCCGCGCGGGCAGATTCGCATCGGGGCCGGAGGATTTCCTCCGGTGGGCGAATTCGACGCGATCGGGTAGCGTTTCGCACAGCTTCGACAGTGGCGCCGCGCACGGGGTCGGAGGACGTGTAGCGGCTCGGTGGTGGAGGGGGTCCAACCAAATTGCGTCCCGACGCCGATCCGGTGCCGCGGTTGACCGAGGTGGTAACCCGCAGGCTCGCTGCGGATCCCGCGGTGACACCGTCGGTCGCACGCACCGTCCTGCGCGCCCTCGGCGGCACCGAGAACGATGATCGGGCAACCGAATTCGACGACGGCGGGATCTTCCTGCGCGCCATCCGGGTCCGCGGCTTCCGCGGCATCGGTCCGCAAGCCGAGCTGCAACTGCCGCCCGGCCCCGGCCTCACCCTGGTCGTCGGCCGCAACGGCAGCGGCAAATCCAGCTTCGCCGAGGCCGCCGAGCTGGTGTTCACCGGCGGAAATCGCCGCTGGGACGGGCGATCCGCGGCCTGGCGGGAGGGCTGGCGCAACCTGCACGACGGCGGCACCGCCCGCATCGAGGTGGAGCTGCTCACCACCGGCACCAAGCCGCAGCTGACCATTGCCAAGGAATGGGCCGCCGACGCGGACCTGCCCGACGCGACCTGGACCGAACAGCACCCGCCCACCGCGCCAACCGAATTCGACATGGATCGCTGGGCGGGCAGGCTGGAGCTCTACCGCCCGTTCCTGTCCTACAGCGAGCTCGGCGCGCTGGTCGACGGCAAACCGAGCGACCTGTTCGACGCGCTGCACCAGCTGCTCGGCCTCGACGAACTGACCTTGGCGCAGGAGCGAATTCGGATGCGCCGCCTGGAACTGGAACGCGCCGTGCGTGATTCACGCCAGGAAAGGCTCGAGCTGCTGGAGGCGCTCGAGACGGTGGCCGACGATCGTGCCGTGCGGGTGAACGGCCTGCTCCGCCCCGCCCAGCCCGACCTCGCCGCGGTCGGACGCGAGGTGATCGGCACCTTCGACGATCCGGACGGCCCGGCGGGTCTGCGCGCGATCGTGCGGCTCACCCTGCCGACTGCCGCGGAGGTGGCCCAGGTGGCCACCAGGCTGGCGGAATGCGGCACGGCGCTGACCCTCGGCACCACCGCAGACGCCGAGGCCGACCTGCGCGTGCTGGAGCTGCTGCGCCGGGCTCGCGATCACCACATGGCGAGCGGCACCTGCCCGTGCCCGGTGTGCGGTCGCGGCGACCTGGACGATACGTGGGCCCGCGAGGCCGACGCCTCGATCGCCACCCTGGCCGCCAGGGTCGACGCGCTCACCACCGCACGCACCGAACTCGGCGATGCCCTGCGCGCGGCGCGGTCGTTGCCGGATCTCATTCCGCCGGAACTGGATTTCGACCCGCGTAACCCGCCCTCGGTGGACACCGCCGCGGTCCGCCGGGCCTGGGCTGACTGGGCCGCGCTCACCGCCGCCGACTACAGCACCGACCTGCCGGACCGGCTGCGCGGCGCACACGCGCGGCTGGTCGACGAGCTCGATCTGGTGCAGCAGGGCACCCGCAAGGAACTCGACCGGCTCGACGAGGTGTGGACCCCGCTGGTGCCGCGCATCGTGAGCTGGCTGGAGGGCGCGCGCGAGGTCGCCGCGCACGCGGCCGAACTGCGCACCGTCAAGAAGGCCGAGGACTGGCTCAAGTCCGCCACCGCTGGCCTGCGCGGCGAACGGATGACGCCGCTGGAGACCACGGCGCGCTGGGTCTGGCAGACGCTGCGCCAGCAGAGCAACGTGGAGCTCGGCTCGATCACCTTGCAGGGCAACGCCGGAACGGCCCGCCGGGTGCTGCTCGACGTCACCGTCGACGACGTGGACGGCGCCGCGCTCGGCGTGATGAGCCAGGGCGAGCTGCACGCGCTCGGGCTGTCGCTGTTCCTGCCGAGAGCCACGGTCGAGGAGAGCCCGTTCCGCTTCGTCATGATCGACGATCCGGTGCAGGCGATGGACCCGGCGAAGGTGGACGGGCTGGCCAGGGTGCTGGCCGCGGTCGCGTGGACCAGGCAGGTGGTCGTGTTCACCCACGACGAGCGCCTCGCCGAGGCGGTGCGCCGAATGCAGTTGGACGCCACCGTATTGGAGGTGCAGCGCCGCGACCGTTCGGTGGTCGAGGTGCGGGTGTCCAGCGACCCGGTCCGCCGCTACCTCGACGACGCCCGCGCGCTGGTGCGCACCCCGCAGCTGCCGCAGGCCATCGCCGACGAGCTCGTCGCCACCTGCTGCCGTTCCGCGGTGGAGGCCGCGAGCCTCGGCCGGGCCAGGCGCACCCTGCTCGCCGACGGCATGAACCATCGCGAGGTGGAGCGCCACATCGATGCCGCGCAATCCACCAGGGCGAAGGTCGCGCTCGCGGTGATGGGCGTCGGCGGCAAGGTCGACGATCTCAACAAGCATCTCGTTGCGCGCGAAGGGAAATGGGTGGTCGAGGCGCTGCGCGACGCGACGGCGGGCGCGCACGTGCCGATCGGGCGCAGCATGCGCGAATTGATCACCGAGACCGAACGATTCGTCGCGTGGCTCGGGAAATGACGGCGCGATGGCGATGACGCAGCGCGGGCCGCGCCGCGGTGCGAACGGCGGGCGCGGTAACAAGCGTGGACCGGCGAAAGGCCCGCGGCGACCGCGGCCGTCGGTGGCCGAGCGGCTGGACACGGTGGATCGGCTGCTGGCCGGATCGGTGACCGATGCGGGCGGGCTGTGGTCGCGCGCCACCGCGTGGATTCTGCGAATCGCGTTGGAGCAGTGCGTGGATGAGCTGTGGGCGCGGCTGGCGCCCGCCTTGATGCGCTGCCCGATGCGGGCGCAGCTGATCGCGCTGCGCACCTTCGCCGGACCCGAGGTGGCGGCGCAGGTCGCCGCGCTGTGGGCCGCGTTGTCCAGGGCCGCGCACCACCACGACTACGAGCTCGCGCCGAGCGTCACCGATCTGCGCCGCTGGCGCGAACAGACGGTCGCGATCGCCAAGGCGCTGGCCGCCGTCGAGGCGCGCTGACCCCCCGGCCTGATCTTTGTTGCGGGCGGCGCGCAACAATCGAGGCATGAGTGGGACGCGGATGTGTCCGTGTGGCCGGGGCGAGGCCTTCGACGACTGCTGCGGGCCGGTGCTGAGCGGGAAGCGGGCGGCGGCGACCGCCGAAGCGTTGATGCGTTCGCGCTACACGGCTTTCGCGGTCGGCAACACCGACTATCTACGCCGATCGTGGCATCCGCGGACCAGGCCGGCGGAGTTGACGCTCGATCCGGACCAGCGGTGGTTGTTCCTGGAAATACTGCGCACCGCCGACGGCGGGCTGTTCGATGAGACCGGGTTGGTCGAGTTCGTCGCGCACTACCGGGCGGACGGCACGCGCGGATCGCTGCACGAGGTCAGCAGGTTCCGGCGCGCCGAGGGTGCCTGGGTCTACCTCGACGGTGAGATCGAAGCCTGAGTAACGTGACCCACTATGTCCCGTGTCGCGATCGAGTACTGCACCCAGTGCCGCTGGCTGCTGCGCGCGAGCTGGATGGCGCAGGAGCTGTTGACCACCTTCGCCACCGAACTCGGTGAGGTGGCACTGATTCCGGGGACGGGCGGCGTTTTCCGGATCACCGTTGACGCCGAGCAGATCTGGGAACGCAAGGCCGACGGCGGTTTTCCCGATATCACGGTGTTGAAACAACGGGTGCGCGACCGGGTCGCACCGGACCGTGATCTCGGCCACGCCGATCGTCGCGACTGAACGCCGCCCCGGTTATCCACGATCGCGGCAGGGCGCCGCTCAGCTGCAGCAGCCTCCGCCACAGCAGCCGCCACCGGCGGGACGCGCGGGCTGGCTCGGCGCTGGCGCCGCGTTACCCCGGCTGACCGTGGCAAACGTGGTCAGCAGCTTGACTGTGTCGGCATGGCCGCTCGGGCAGGACGCCGGATCCGACGACTCCGCCATCGGGCGGTTCATCTCGAAAGTGTCCCCGCAGCTGCGGCACCGATAGCTGTAACTCGGCATCGGTCAAGCGTACCGCCGGGATCGCATAATGGTGCGTCGCGTTCCCAGGTCGTCAGCATGGACGTACTCTCGAAGAAGAGATCACGAGGTGCGGGGCCCGCTGGAGCAAACCGGCAGCACACCGATGGGTCCCTGGCAGGAGGTGCGAGCATGACCACTGAATTCGACACGGAAGTGGGCGGCGCCGAGCCGATCGCCAGCACGACCTCGGGCGAGGTACGCGGCCGCTGGGACGGTCCGGTCGCAGTGTGGCGCAGCATTCCTTATGCGGCTGCGCCGAGCGGGGGCAATCGATTCATGCCGCCGCTGCCCGCGCCCGAATGGGACGGAACCAGGGATTGCGCCACCTTCGGCGACATCGCACCGCAGACCATGGGCAACATGGTCCCCGTCGACTCCGACCTGCGGATGGGCGAGGATTGCCTCTGGCTGAACGTCTGGTCGCCGCGACGCGATGTCGGCGAAGTGGTGCACACCTTCGAGACGGGCGAACCGCGGCCGGTGCTGGTCTGGCTGCACGGCGGCGCCTACTGCCTCGGCACCGCGGCGCAGGGCATCTACGACGGACGCAAGCTGGCCGAGACCGGTGACGTCGTGGTGGTCACCGTGAACTACCGGCTCGGCGCGCTCGGTTTCCTCGATCTGTCCTCGCTGCCGGGGCCGTTCACGCCGAATCTCGGGCTGCACGACCAGATCGCCGCGCTGGAATGGGTGCGCGACAATATCGCCGCGTTCGGCGGCGACCCGGGCAATGTCACGTTGTTCGGCGAATCCTCCGGCGCCGGTTGTGTCACCGCGCTGCTGACCTCGCCGCGCGCGGCCGGGCTGTTCCACAAGGCCATCGCGGAGAGCCCGCCCGCGACCACTGTCTTCGGTCAGGAGCGGGCGGCCGGGGTGGCGCGGCGATTCCTCGAGCTGCTAGAACTGCCCGCGCACCGGGCCATCGAACTGCTCGACTGGCCGATCGAGAAGATCGTCGAGGTCGCCGGCATCCTGCTCGACGAGATCCCGTTGAAGGAGCCTGGCCGGTTGGCGGCCGCGCCGGTGGTGGACGGCGATCTGCTGCCGACCTATCCGATCGATCGATTCCAGCACGGGCGCTCGCACCGGGTGCCGTTGATGATCGGCACCAACAAGGACGAGGCGTCGCTGTTCCGGGTGTTCCGCTCGCCGATCATGCCGGTGACCCCGGACGCGGTGAACGCGATGCTCAGCGATGTGGCGGCCAGCCATCCGGAGCTGTCGCACGAGCGGATCGCCGAAATCACCTCCGCCTACCCGGATCTGGACAAGACGCGCGGCGCGCTGGCCATGTCCGGTGACGCCGCGTTCCGGATGCCCGCGCACTGGGTGGCCGACGCGCACGCCCAGCACTCACCGACCTGGATGTACCGCTTCGATCATGCGACGCCGATGCTGCGGGCGGCCCGGGTCGGCGCGGGCCACGCCACCGAATTGCCGTACGTGTTCGGCAATTTCGGCTCGTTCAACCATGATCCGACGTTCTGGCTCGGCGGCCGCAAGGTGGCCATGGAGGTATCCGGCCGAATGATGCGGCGCTGGTTGGCCTTTGCCACGCACGGCGTGCCCGCCGCGCTCGACGGCTCGAAACACTGGCCGCCGTACCGCCCGTCGACCCGCACCACCCTGGTGATCGACACCGTCGACCGCGTGGTCGACGATCCGGACGCGGACCTGCACACCGCTTGGGGTGAGCAAGCAGTCGGCTTCAGCTGATCGGTTCCCTTGGCCCGCAACGAGATCGGCGGGTACGCGGGAACCGATCAGCGGTGTGGTCAGACGGCGGTGGGTTCGGGGGTGCGCGCCCGGCGGCCGAGATGGACCGGCATCTGCTCATACCCGTGCAGCGTGAACAACTTTCGCCGCCGCGGTGGCCCATCGAGTTGCAGGTCGGGGAACCGGTCGAACAGGGCTTGCAGGGCGTAGACGCCCTCCATCCTGGCCAGACTGGCGCCGAGGCAGACGTGCACGCCGGTGCTGAACGACAAGTGCTCCTTGGCATTGGCGCGGCCGACGTCGAAACGGTTCGGCTCGGCGAACACCGCGGGATCGCGGTTCGCGCCGGCCAGCGACAGCACGACGGTATCGCCCGTGCGCAGCTGGATGCCGTCGATCTCCACGTCGCACAACGCCGTTCGCGCCGTCGTCTGGACCGGCGAGTCGAAGCGAAGCACCTCTTCGATGGCATTGGGCCACAGCTCGGGTTCGGCGCGCAGCCGCTCCAGTTGCTCCGGGTGTTCCAGCAGTTGGACCACACCGTTGCCGATCAGGTTCACCGTGGTCTCGAAGCCCGCGCCCATCAGCAGGCTCGCGGAGGCCTTGAGCGCGACCATATCCAGCTCGCCCGCGCTGACCAGGGTGCTGAGGATGTCGTCGCCCGGGGTGCGGCGCAGTCGCGCGATGTGCGCGTCGAAGTACTCGTTCATCACCTCCATGGCCCGCAGCGCGCGCCGGTGCGCGCGCCAGGAGATGCCGACGTCGAGCAGCGGGGTCAGCTGGTCGCCCCAGTGCAGGAACCGCTCCTTGTCCGAGTCGGGGAAGCCGAGCATTTCCGAGATGATCGCGATCGGGACCTGCGCGGCGAAGGCGGTGACCAGATCGGCGGATCCGCCGGACGGCAGCGCGTCGAGCAGTTCCGCGGTGACCGTCTCGACGCGGTCGCGCAGCCTGCCGATGGCGCGCGGGGTGAACGCGGAGGCGACCGGCTTGCGCATCTTGGTGTGCTCCGGCGGGTCGATCACCAGCATCGACGGCGGCTCCACCGGGTTCGGCGGCAGCGGGAAGTACTTGGCCAGCTTCTGTATCGGGGCCGGGGTATTGAAACTTTCGGTGCTGCGCACGCCGAATCGGTTGTCGCGCAGGATGGATCGGCACAGCTCGTGGTCGAAGCTCGCCCAGGCGATGGGCGTACGGATCAGCCTGCCCTCGCCGCGCAGTCGCTCGATGAGGGGATACGGATCGGCGAACCCGGTGGGCCCGCCCATCAGTTCGGCGAACGGCTCACCGCGCCGGGCCTGCAGGCGCAGCACGAGCCGGGGCGCGCCTTGGACGGATAACCAGCGGAACCAATACTGCGGCTTCATCATTCACCAACTCCGTCGTTGTGAGATATCTCCACCGTACGGACCCCGGCCAGAATGTGGAACGTCCTCTAGTCGGACTTCCGCCTATACCGTAGTAGGAGCAAACCGCCGACGTTCCCGACCAACTCACCCCTACTGCCCCCAAGCTACTGCGCCGAGCCCATCGCGCGCGCCGATTCGATCCACACCGGCCCGACCGAATGCGACCTTCACCCCGTCCCACCCGCTGAAGGTGCCCTTCGGTCGAAATCGCCCGGTCGGTACAGCCGACCGAAGGCGACCTTCGGTAGGTCTCGGGTACTGAAGGGCGCGTTCGGTCGGGTCAGGCGCGCTGGGCGGTGACCCGCTCGGATTCGATACGCCGCTCGCGCAGCGCCGGGTCGGGGTTGACGACCTGGACCAGGGACGCGCCCGCGGCGAGTACGGCGATGAAGCCGTCGATCAGTTCGGTGGGGGTGTCCCAGGGGGTGCTCGACAGCACCCGGTCGCCCTCCGAAAACCCTTGGCGCATGGCCGATTTCTTCGCCTCGGCGAACACCTCCGCCACCGGCATGCCGTCCAGTGCGGCACCGGCACCGCCGGGCAGGAACTGATCGCCGTGCACCCGCACGGAGGTGGCGAAGTCGGTGACGCCGATCGGGAGGTCGCGCACCGGTGAGCCCATCGCGTCCAGGGACAGCGCGGCGACTTCGGCGATGCCGTCGGCGTCGTCGATCCGGTCGGGGGTCACCAGGGCCAGTTCGGCGTCCTGGTCGGGGCGCAGCACCACCTCGGTGCCCGCCCACCAGCAGCCGAGCAGCACGGCGGCGGTCTGCCAGTGCGCGGGCAGCAGCACCGCGATCCTGGCGCCGGGGCTGAGGCCGAACTCGTCGCGGATCAGGTTGGCCGTCTTGGCCGCCCAGTTCGCCACGGTCAGCCCGGACAGCTCGATCCGGGCGCCGGTGGCGTCGTCGTAGTAGGTGACGCGCGGATTCGCTGGTTCGCGCGCGAGAATCGGATCGAGCACCTTCTCGGTGAGGGTGAGCGCCTGGTCGAATTCACGCATGGTCTAGTTCACGCATTTCGGTCCGTTCTGGCCTGCGTCGATCGGTGGGGCGGGCGGGACTGGCGTCGCGGTGGCGCTCGACGTTCCGGAGAAGTCGAACAGGCCCCCGGCCGCCGAGCCCGGACCAGAATAGTCGCTCGCCAGCACCACGCTCACCGAATCCGGCGACAGCGTCGTATCCGCGAGCACCGGCAGCCCGCCGAGCGCCTTGGCCACCGCCTTGGCCTTGGCGTCGGAGGTGTTCGCGGCGAGCACCCGGCTGCCGGTGACGCTGGGGCCGGTGTAGTTGCCGACCAAGCCCTCGTGGAAACCCTTACCGCTCAACGCCTGCGCGACCTGACCGGCCAGACCACCGACACCGCTGGCGTTGTACACGCTGACAGTCACCGTGCCCGGATCCGCAGTGGGCTCATCGGATTCGGCGGACTTCCCGTCGACCAGCGAGCCGACATAGGACTTCACCGCCTTGGGATCGACCCGCACCACCGATTCGCCACGATCGGTCATGTAGTTCAGATCGGTGACCGGTATGGTCTCGAATTTCACCTGCCCGCCCGAAAGGTCTTGCAGCTGTTGCAGAAACGCGAGCACGTCCCAGTTGTCGTCGAGCACCACCGTGCGCCCGACCGCGTCGCTGAGCTGCTTCATCTTTCCGGGGTTGCTGAGCGTCTTCGCGTTGAGCACCTGTCCGACCAGTTGCGCCATGAACACCTGCTGGCGCACGATGCGGTCGAGGTCACCGCGCGGCAGATTGTGCCGCTGCCGCACGAAGCTCAGCGCCGACGGGCCGTCGAGGCGCTGGCGGCCCGCCGGGAAGTCGGCGCCGGACATCCATTCGTCGACCGGGTTGTTCAGGCACACCTCGACCCCGCCGACCGCGTCGGTGAGCAGCACGAAGCCGAGCAGGCTCACCTCGGCGTAGTGGTCGACGCTGATGCCGGTGAGGTTGCCGACGGATTTGATCAACGCCTGGCGGCCGGCCTGGGTGGACTGCTTGTCCGCGTCGGCCTCCGAGACGCCCTGGTTCATCAGCTTCAGTCGCTGGGTTTCCTTGGTCGCGCCGTACGCCGAGTTGATCTTGCCCTTGCCGAGATCGGGAATGTCGACGTAGGAGTCGCGGGGGATGGAGATGGCGGTCGCGGACCGGCCGTCGTTCGGTATCCGGATCAGCACGATGGTGTCGGTGTTGGTGCCGACCTCGTCACCCGCGTGCAGCAGCGCGCGTTCCCGATCCGACAGCGGGTTGCCGTGCGCGTCGGTGCGGCTGTCGACACCGACCAACAGAATGTCCACGGCGCCGTCGCGCCCGCCGCCGAGGCCGAGGTTGCCGATCCGTTCGATATTGGAGATCAGGCTGTCGACGCTGTGCCAGGCGAAGCCGGTGATGACGAGCACCAGTACGGCGAGCACCGCGGCGAAGCCACGCAGCGGGCCACCCGCCGGTAAGAACGATTCAGCGCGGCGCGGCCGGGTCACCCGGGACCTCCTGCGCCGCAGCTACTTTGTGTCCTCTCGACAACTCGACATCCTTTCGACAAGCTCGGGGCCTCTTTCGACAGCACGGTCTGAGTGACCACCCCACCTTTCTGTATCCCCCGGCACCCATACGGCAAACCCGTGTTCGCGGTGGGCACCCGCCGCGGGCAACTGACTGAAGGCTAACGAATGGCGGCCCGGGCACCCGCAATCCGCAGGTGTGGCGGCGTGCCAGACTCGACCCGTGACAGCTTCGACTTCGTCCGATGCCGCTCGGCCCGCGCGCCTCGTCGTGACGGGAGCGGGCGGGCAGCTCGGGCAGGAACTGATCCGGCTCGCGCCCGCTGCCCGGGCCTTCGGACGCCGCGACCTCGATATCACCGATGCGGCCGCGGTCGCCGCTGTGCTCGAACCGGGTGATGTGGTGATCAATTGCGCCGCCTTCACCGCGGTCGATCGGGCCGAGTCCGAGGTAGCGGCTGCTTTCGCGGGCAACGAGACCGGGCCCGCGGTGTTGGCTGCGGCTTGTGCGCGGGTCGAGGCCAGGCTTATTCAACTGTCCACCGACTATGTGTTCTCGGGTGTGCACGACCGTCCGTACGAGACCACCGATCCGACCGGGCCGGTCAGTGTCTATGGGGAGTCCAAACTCGCTGGTGAGCAGGCTGTGCTGAAGCTCGCCCCGAATGCGCATGTGGTGCGTACCGCGTGGGTATATGCCGGGCGCGGAAGCGATTTCGTCGCCACCATGCTGCGGCTGGAACGGGAACGCGACACCGTGAACGTGGTCGATGATCAGCTCGGCGCACCCACCTACGTGGCGGACCTCGCGGCCGCGTTGCTGGAACTCGCGGTTCGTCCGGCCGCCCCCCGGCTGCTGCATGCCACCAATGCCGGGCAGGCCACCTGGTTCGATCTTGCGCGTGCGGTATTCGAAAGGGTCGGCGCGGATCCGGAGCGGGTCCGGCCGTGTGATTCGTCCGCTTTTCCGAGACCTGCACGGCGCCCGGCATATTCGGTGTTGTCGCACCGTGCCTGGGATGAAGCGGGGTTGACTCCGTTGCGCCAGTGGCGGGTGGCACTGGAGGACGCGCTCGTGCGGTTGTCCGACTAGGCTGTGCGGCCGTGAGCGCTTCCGATTCCGTTCGTAACGGGCTGGCCGTCGTCACGGTGACCTATTCACCGGGCGAGCACCTCGAGCACTTCATCACCACGCTGGCTGACGCCACCTCGGAGAAACCGCAGGTGATTCTCGCCGACAACGGGTCGACCGACGGTGTGCCCGAGCTGATCGCCGAGGCCAATTCGCATGTGCGGCTGCTGCGCACCGGCGGCAATATCGGCTACGGCGGCGCGATCAACCGGGCCGTCGCCGAGATCGATCCGGACATCGAGTTCGTGGTGATCGCCAATCCGGACATCCGCTGGGGCACCGACTCCATCGACAAGCTGCTCGAGGCGGCGAAGCGCTGGCCGCGGGCGGGCGCGCTCGGCCCGCTGGTGCTGGAACCGGACGGCAGCGTCTACCCCTCCGCCCGCCAGGTGCCGGGTCTGCTGGACGGCGCGGGCCACGCGATCCTCGGCACGGTGTGGAAGACGAACCCGTGGACCCGCCGCTACCGCCAGGAGAACGAGCAGATCTCCGAGCGCGTCGTCGGCTGGCTGTCCGGGTCCTGCCTGCTGGTGCGGCGCGCGGCCTTCGACTCGATCGACGGCTTCGACTCGCGCTACTTCATGTACATGGAGGACGTCGACTTCGGCGACCGGATGGGCAAGGCGGGCTGGCACAACGTGTTCGTGCCGTCCGCCGAGGTCACCCACGCCAAGGGGCACGCCGCGGGACGGCACCCCGAGGTGATGCTGCCCGCGCATCACGCGAGCGCGTACCGATTCCAGGCCGACCGGCATCCGCACTGGTGGCAGCTGCCGTTGCGGCTCGCGTTGCGGGCCGGACTTGCGGTGCGCTCCCGGATTGCGGTTCGATCTGCGCTGCGTCAACAGGCGCGAGAAGCGGGTCACTGAGCGCGCGGCTGAGCGACAATGGGCGACGGGCCCGCACGTCTTCGGTGCGGCCCGGCGTGAACTGGCGTAGGCCGCGGGCCGATCGGCGCGCGCAACAATCGATCCACTGTGAACAGGGGACCTTGAATGGCAGGAAATGCAGGCACCGACGCCGTGATCCTGGTGGGCGGGCAGGGCACACGACTGCGCCCGCTCACCCTTTCGGCACCCAAGCCGATGCTGCCGACGGCCGGGTTACCGTTCCTCACGCATCTGCTGGCCCGCATCGCCGACGCCGGGATCACGCACGTCGTGCTCGGCACCTCGTTCAAGGCGGAGGTGTTCGAGGAGCACTTCGGTGACGGTTCCGAGCTCGGCCTCGACCTCGAGTACGTCACCGAGACCGAGCCGCTCGGCACCGGCGGCGGCATCCGCAATGTGCTGCCCAAGCTCCGCGCCGACACCGTGATGGTGTTCAACGGTGACGTACTCGGCGGTACCGACCTCGGCGCGGTGCTCGATACGCACGAGTCGACGAACGCCGATGTCACGCTGCATCTGGTCCGGGTGAGCGATCCGCGGGCCTTCGGCTGCGTGCCGACCGACGAGAACGGCCGGGTCACCGCGTTCCTGGAGAAGACGCAGGATCCGCCGACCGATCAGATCAACGCGGGCTGCTACGTCTTCCGCCGCGAGTACATCGAGAAGATCCCGTCGGGCCGTCCGGTCTCGGTGGAACGCGAGGTGTTCCCGACGCTGCTGGCCGAGGGCGCGCGCGTGCAGGGGCACGTCGACTCGTCGTACTGGCGGGACATGGGCACCCCCGAGGACTTCGTCCGCGGCTCCGCCGACCTGGTCCGCGGCATCGCGCCCTCGCCCGCCCTGCCTGGCCAGCGCGGCGAATCGCTCGTCCATCCCGGCGCCGGTGTCGCGCCGGGCGCGCTGCTCATCGGCGGCACGGTGGTCGGTCGCGGGGCCGAGGTCGGCGCGGGCGCCCGGCTCGACGGCGCGGTCATCTTCGACGGCGCCATCATCGAGGCCGGTGCCACCGTCGAACGCTCGATCATCGGCTTCGGCGCCCGCATCGGGCCGCGGGCCCTGGTGCGCGACGGCGTCATCGGCGACGGCGCGCAGGTCGGCGCACGCTGCGAACTTCTACGCGGCGCGCGAGTCTGGCCCGGCGTGGAAATCCCCGACGGCGGCATCCGCTTCTCCACCGACGTATAGCGGCCGGTATTCCCGGCGAGTTACCCATGGTGCCAACTGATTTCGTCGGTACATGGGTAACTCGCCGGGGACCGGCCAACTCTTCCGCGCTTTACCGCCGGCCGCCGACGGCCCAGTCGACGCACCTGAGTCTGGCCTGAACACGCGGAGAGGCGGGCTAGCCCGCTTTGGTTTTCCAGACGTAGCGGGTCTTCGGACGGCCCGCGCGGCCGTAATCCGAACGGCGGGTTACCAATCCGTCGTCGGCCAGTTTCTCCAGGTAGCGCCATGCGGTGATGCGGGAGACGCCGATCGAGCTCGCGGTGTCCGCGGCGGTGATGCCCTCGGGGGCGGCGCGGACGGTGCGCGAGATTTCGTCGAGGGTTTGCGGCGCAACACCTTTGGGGGTGGTGGCGCGCTGGTCCGGGGTGCGTAGCGCGCTGAGGGCGCGGTCGATGTCGTGCTGGGAGACGGCGGTTTCGCCCGCGGGCAGGGCGGTGCGGAATTCGCGGTAGCGGTCGAGTTTGTCGCGAAAAGCGGCGAAGGTGAACGGCTTCAAGAGATAGAGGACAACGCCGTGCGAGACGGCGGTGCGCACCATGGCGAGATCGCGGGCCGAGGTGATGGCGATGACATCGGGCCGGGGCGCGAGGCCGGTCAGCGCCGCGGCGACATCGAGGCCGCTGGCATCGGGTAACCCGATGTCCATCAGCACCAGGTCGATCGGCGTGCCCTCGGCCGCGGCGTCGGCGGCGGCCCGCATCGCCTCGCGACCGGTGTGCGCCACCCCGACGGGCGTGAAGCCCTCGATGCGGTCCACATAGGCGCGGTGTGCCTCGGCGATGAGTGGTTCGTCCTCGACGATCAGCACTCGGATCACTGTGCGTCCTTTCGCGGAATCGTCACGGTTACCGCGCTTTCCGGATCTAGGTCGGTACGGATAGTCCCCCCATGTCTGGCCACCAGCCGGTGGACCAGGGCGAGGCCGAGCCCGTGATGGTCGGCCTTGGTCGAATAACCCCGCTGCGACGCCCGCGCGAATGTCTGCTCCGACATCCCGGGCCCGCTGTCGGCGACGCGAACATACAACGCCGAATATTGTTCCGCCGAAACAGCTTCGGCGTTTTCTCCGACCGGCTCACCCTGGTGCCGCACGGTGACCTCCACCCAGCCGGACGGGCTGTCGGCGGCGGCGTCGATGGCGTTGTCGATCAGGTTGCCCACCAGCGTGACCGTCTCCTGCGGGGTGAGCGGCTCGATCGAGTCGAGCGCGGTCTCCTCGGTGATGGTCAACTCGATGCTGCGCTCGGCCGCCTGGTTCACCTTGCCGAGCAGCAGCGCGGCCAGCGCGGGCGAGCCGACCGCGCCGAGCAGCCGATCGATGAGCGCTTGGGACAGTTGCAGTTCCGAGGTGGCGAAGTCGACCGCCTCCGCGTAGCGGCCCAGCTCGACCATGGTGATCACGGTGTGCAGCCGGTTGGCCGATTCGTGCGCCTGCGCGTGCAGCGATTCGGCGAAACTGCGCACCGAGTCGAGTTCGCCCAGCACCGCCCGCAATTCGGTGTGGTCGCGGATGGTCATCACGGTGCCGATCGGCCGCCCCTCCCAGGTGACGATGTCCTGGTTGATGAGCAGGATCCGGTCACCGGTCACGTGCATCTCGTCGCGGACCACGCCCCAGCTCATCTGCCGCATCGAGGTCGGCAGGTCGCTGCGGCGCACCTCGCCGTCGGGCAGTTCGAGCAGCCTGCGTGCCTCGTCGTTGACCACCTCGGCGCGCTCGCCCGCCATGCCGAAGACCACGAGTCCCTCGTGGATCGAGTGCAGCACCGCGTCGTGCTGTTCGTACATGGCCCGCAATTCGTCGGGCGCGAGCCCGTGCGTCTGTCTGCGCAGCCGGCGGCTCAGCAGGAACGACCCGCTGCCCGAGACCATCAGGCCCGCCGCGGCGACGCCGAGGATCAACGGCAGCTGGGTGGCGACCTGATCGCCGATCTTGGCCCTGGTCACCCCAGCGGACACCAGCGCGACCACCCGCCCACCGTCGTAGACCGGCGTCACCGCGCGAATGGACGGGCCGAGGGTGCCGGTGAAGGTTTCGGTGAACGTCTCCCCGGCCAGCGCGCGGTCGATGTTCCCGCTGAACGGCTGACCGATCATCGCCGTGTTGGTGTGCGTGTAGCGGGTGCGGTCCGGCGCCATGACGACGATGAAGTCCATGCCGGTCGCGAGGCGGATGCGCTCGGTCACCGGTTGCAGCTGCGCCGTCGGGTCGGTGGTGTAGACGGCGCTCAGGGTGGACCGCGCCTCAGCCACGCTCACCGCGACATCCCGTACCTCGCGGGTGGTCGTCACGTCGCTGTGATGCCGTGCGTCGAGCACCGCCAGCACCGCGCCGACGGAGACCATCAGCGTCAACACGATCAGCTGTAGCGCGAAGGCCTGACCGGCCAGGGATAGCCGACCGCGTCTCACTGGCTGCCTTCCTCCGCTGAACGTAATGCACCAAACCGTGACCGGCGTCACCCGGACCGTCATCATTCTGCCTGGAAGGCGTGGGGCACCTCACGTCGGCACCACTTCGGAGGACATCACCACTTATGAGCGAAGCAACACCGGAAGCACCACCGCGCAAGCGTGACCGCACCCATTGGCTGTATCTGGCCGTCATCGTCGCGGTCATCGCGGGCATTCTCGTGGGGTGGCTCGCGCCCGGGTTCGGGCAATCCGTTGCTCCGCTCGGCACCATCTTCGTCAACCTGATCAAGATGATGATCGCGCCGGTCATCTTCTGCACCATCGTGCTCGGCATCGGTTCGATCCGGTCGGCGGCCACCGTCGGCAAGGTCGGCGGGTTGACCATTGCGTACTTCATGGTCATGTCGACCGTCGCGCTCGTTATCGGGCTTGTTGTCGGCAATCTGCTTTCGCCCGGCACCGGGTTGAACCTCGGCAAGACGGTCAATGCGGGTAAGGATCTCGCGAAGACCGCGCACGGCGCCGGCGGCACCTGGGACTTCCTCACCAGCATCGTGCCGACGACCATGCTGTCGTCGCTGACCTCGGGCAGCACGCTGCAGGCGCTGTTCATCGCGCTGCTGGTCGGTTTCGCGGTGCAGGCCATGGGCAAGACCGGCGAGCCGATCGTGCGTGGCGTCGCGGTGATCCAGAAGCTCGTGTTCCGGGTGCTGGTGATGATTCTGTGGCTGGCGCCGATCGGTGCGTTCGGCGCGATCGCCAATCTGGTCGGTAAGAGTGGTCTGGATGCCGTGCTGAAGTTGGCAACGTTGATGATCGCGTTCTACCTGACTTGCTTGATATTCGTGTTCGGCGTGCTCGGCGTGATGATGTGGGCCATTGCCCGGGTGTCGGTGTTCAAGCTGGTCCGCTATCTGGCCCGCGAGTACCTGTTGATCCTCGCGACCTCCTCGTCCGAGTCGGCACTGCCTCGGTTGATCGCGAAGATGGAACACATGGGCGTCGAGCGGACGACCGTCGGTGTGGTTGTGCCGACCGGATATTCGTTCAATCTGGATGGCACAGCAATTTACCTGACAATGGCGTCGTTGTTCATCGCCGATGCGATGGGTAAGCCGCTCAACATCGGCGAGCAGATCGGCCTGCTGCTGTTCATGATCGTGGCATCCAAGGGCGCGGCCGGTGTCACCGGCGCCGGCCTGGCCACGCTGGCGGGCGGGCTGGAGAGTCACCGCCCCGAATTGCTGGACGGTGTCGGCTTGATCGTCGGCATCGACCGCTTCATGTCCGAGGCCCGCGCCCTCACCAACTTCTCCGGCAACGCCGTCGCCACCGTGCTCATCGGCACCTGGACCAAAACCATCGACGTCGACCGCACCCGCGAAGTGCTCGACCGCAAACTCCCCTTCGACGAACAAACCATGGTCGACAACGACCACGCCGCGCAGCCGCAGCAGGGGCCCGACACCAAGGACCTGGTCTCGGCCTAGCTGCTCTGTGAAACACGAAGGGCCCGCAGGATCTGCGGGCCCTTCGCGCTGTCCGGGGTCAGGTCTGTCCGGCACCGGGCGAATGCCGGTACCGGACAGTGGATTCGGGGGTCAGGCGTTGACGGCCACGGGCTGCGGGGTGGTGGCTTTGGTGGCCTGGTGGTGTTCGCGCAGGAGCACGCCGCCGGTGAGGAAGACGAGGGCGGCGGTGAGGCCGTGGATGCCGAAGGCGGCGGCGGGGGAGCCGTGCCAGCTGAGCACGGTGAGCATGTCGCCGACCGGGACCAGCGCGATGACCAGGGTGACGATGCCGAGGGCGTAGCGCTGCTTGGCGGCGAGCAGGACCAGGATGAGTACGCCGAGGACGACGTCGCGCACGCCCTTCAGGTTCAGGAAGGCGACGGCGTCGCCGGTCGGCCAGGCGGGCAGGCCGAAGCTGGGTGCGGTGGTGTCGGGGGTGAGCAGGTAGCTGAGGCCGATGTAGAGGATGAAGGCCGCGCCGATGAGGGAGAGGGCGGTGGCGATGCGCGAGGTGGTCATGGTGGCTGCTCCTTGGTGCGGTGTCGCTGTGATATCTAGCGTTGCTAGGTTCACGAGCAACCATAACGGAGCCTCGATAGTTTGTCTAGCGATGCTAGTATTTTGGTTATGAGTCCCCAGACCCGCAAGGAACGCGAGCGCGCCGAACGCCATCAGCAGATCATCGATACCGCGCGTGAGCTGGCGGAAACCCAGGGCTGGGAGGCGGTGACCGTGCGCAAGCTGGCCGAGCGGATCGAGTACAGCCAGCCGGTGCTGTACAGCCACTTCGCGGGCAAGTCGGCGATCGTGACGGCGGTGGCCCTGCAGGGCATCGCCGACCTGGCGGCCGTGCTGCATCAGGGGCACGAGGAGGCGAAGAGCCCGGCCGACGCGCTGTACCGCGTCACCCGGGCCTATCTGGATTTCGCGGCCGCCAACCCGGCCCGCTACGAGGCGATGTTCATGATGAACGTCGACCTCGTCTGGGGCCTGGACGCGCCGCAGCCGCTGGTCGACTGCTTCGCGGAACTGGAGGCCCTGTTTCGTCCGTTCGTCGACGCGGCGGACCTCGGCGCCCGGACCGAGGTCGCCTGGAGCGCGATGCACGGCCTCGCGACCCTCGACAGCCACGGCCGGCTCCGGCCGGAATTGCGTGAGCAGCGCCTCGAGATCCTGGTCGCCGAATGGCTGGCCGCGGTCGGTGCCGATTCCGCCTGACCGCGCACCGCGGGCGAATCCCGTTCGCGCGGACCGAATCGGCCGCGGGTGCCGGGCCGGTGTGATCGGACACGCATTTCCCGAGCTGCGCAGTGCCGATCGGTAGCGTGGGGATATGCCTGATGTTGTGGTCGTCGGTTCCGGGCCGAATGGTCTCGCCGCCGCGGTGATCCTGGCGAAGGCCGGGCTCTCGGTGGAGGTGTACGAGGCCGAGTTCACGGCGGGCGGCGGGTCGCGCACGGCCGAACTGACCTTGCCGGGATTTCAGCACGACGTGTGTGCCGGTGCGCATCCGATGGCGTTGGCGTCGCCGTTCTTCCGCGCGTTCGATCTCGCGGCGCACGGCGTCGAATTGCGCACGCCGGAGGCGTCTTACGGCCATCCGATGGACGGCGGCACGGCCGGGGTGGCCTGGCGTGACCTGGACCGGACCGTCGAGGGCCTCGGCCGCGACGGTGCCACGTGGCGATCCCTGTTCGAACCGCTGGTGCAGCACTGGGAGTCGGTGGTCGACCTCGCGATGTCGGACCTGCGCCGCCCGCCCAAGGACCTGCTGACCGCCGTCAGGTTCGGGCTGCGGACGCTCGAACAGGGATCGCCGTTGTGGAACACCAGGTTTCGCGACGACGCCGCGGCCGCATTGCTCACCGGCGTGGCCACCCACGCGATCACCCCGCCGCGCCGGGTGCCCGCCGCGGGCGCCGGACTGCTGCTCGGCACGCTGGCGCACGCGGGCGGCTGGGCGATCCCACGGGGCGGCAGCCAGGCGATCCCGAACGCGCTGATCGCCGAGCTGGAACGGCTCGGCGGCCGGGTGCGCACCGGCCACCGCATCGATTCACTCGGGCAGTTCGACGACGCCCGCGCGGTCGTGCTCGATCTCGCGCCCGCCGAATTGCTTCGCATCGCCGGTCATCGGCTCCCAGATCGGTATGCCAAGCGGCTCAGGGCTTTCCGCTATGGCGGTGCCGCGTGCAAGGTCGACTTCGCGCTCTCCGGCCCGGTGCCCTGGCAGGCCGATGGCCTCGACCGCGCCGGAACCCTGCATCTGATCGGCACGCGTGCCGAGGCGATGGCCGCCGAACGTGCCGTCGCCGCAGGTCAACACGCGGAGCGGCCCTATGTGCTGGCCATCCAGCCCGGCGTGGTCGACCCGACCCGTGCCCCGGCGGGAAAGCACACCTTCTACACCTACGCACACGTGCCGAACGGTTCCACCCGCGACATCAGCGAGACGATCATCGCCCAGGTCGAGCGCTTCGCTCCCGGCTTCCGCGACCTGATCCTCGCCAAGCACGTCTACACCGCCGCCGAAATGCCCGCGCACAATGCCAATTACATCGGCGGCGACATCTCGGCGGGCGCGATGACCCTGCGCCAGTTCGCCTTCCGCCCCACCGCGCGCTGGAACCCTTACGCCACACCGCTTCCCGGCGTGTACCTTTGCTCCTCATCGACCCCGCCCGGCCCCGGCGTGCACGGCATGTCCGGCCTGCACGCCGCCCGCCACGTGCTGCGCCAACGGTTCGGCGTCACCGCCGACCCACTGGAATTGCTGCGCAAGTCTTAGACGGACTCGGTGCGGTAGAGATCGGGTTCGAGGTACATGACTCGCGCCGCAGGCACTGCGGCACGAACACGAGCTTCCGCGTCATCGATGGCCTTGGCCAGCTGAGCAACATCGAGGCCGGGCACCGCGCCGATCTTGGCGGCCACCAAAAGCTCTTCGGGACCGAGGTATTGGGTCTTGAGGTGGATCACCCGATCGATGCGATCACCGTCGACCAGGTTCTCCCGAATGAGCCGGTCCTCGTCGGGCGTAGCGCCTTCACCGATCAGCAGGCTCTGCATCTCCACGATCAGCACGATGGCGATAACGCCGAGCAGCAGGCCGATGGCGATGGTGCCGATGCCGTCCCACACCGCGTTGCCGGTGAGCATGGTCAGCCCGACGCCCGCGAAGGCGAACACCAGGCCGATCAGCGCGCCGGTGTCCTCCAGCAGCACCACCGGCAGCTCCGGACTGCGCGAGTTACGGATGAACCGCCACCAGCTCGCGTCACCCTTGAGCGGCGCGGATTCCCGCATCGCGGTCCGGAAGCTGTAGGACTCCAGCGCGATCGCGATGAACAGGATGACGATCGCCACGATCGGCGAGCTCAGTTCCTCCGGATGCTGGACCTTGTGCACGCCCTCATAGAGCGCGTACCCGGAGCCCAGGGTGAACAACACCAGCGCGACGATGAACGAGTAGAAGTAGCGATTGCGCGCGTACCCGAACGGGTGCAGCGCGTCGGCCTCCTGCGACGCGCGCTGCTGGCCGAGCAGCAGCAGGGCCTGGTTGCCGGTGTCGGCGACCGAGTGCACCGCCTCGGCGAGCATCGACCCGGAACCGGTGATCAGCGCACCGACGAACTTCGCCACGGCGATCCCCGCGTTCGCCGACAACGCGGCGAGAATCGCCTTTTTGCCACCACCAGCCGACATGCCCTGGACGTCCTCTCTCCGAATTGCCCGATCCTGGCTAACTTAGCGTGTGCCGGCACCCGGAGGCTCGATGCCCGACCGATCACCGCGGTCGCGCGAATGCGCGCCGAATCAGACCTTGCCGACGCAGGCGCAGAACAGCTGGGCCGCGCCGTCGAGCGCGCGGGCGCGAATGTCGGTGTCGGCGGCCGAGATCCACGCGGCGGCACCGCGCTCCAGCGTCAATTCGGACTCGTCCTGCAGCAGCCGCACCGACCCGGCCGTGCACAGCACGATGCCGGGACCCGCCGCGGTGAGCGGGACCTGGGCCGAGCCCGCGGTGAGGTCGAAGCGGCGCAGCTGGAATTCCGGGGCGGGCGTGCGGTAGCGCACCGAGCCGTCGCCCGCCGGTTCCGGCAGCACGACGGGCAGGTTGATCGGCTCGAAGTCGAGCACCCGCAACAGTTCCGGCACGTCGACGTGCTTGGGGGTGAGGCCGCCGCGCAGCACGTTGTCGGAGTTGGCCATGATCTCCACGCCGAGTCCGCGCAGATAGGCGTGCAGGTTGCCGGCCGCGAGGAACAGGCCCTGGCCGGGTTCCAGCGTCAGCCGGTTCAGCAGCAGCGCTGCCAGCACACCGGCGTCGCCGGGGTAGGCCTCGGCGAGTTCGAGGGTGGTGCGCGCCTCAGGAGTGAACTCGCGCTTGCCTTTTCCGGACAGGTAGCGCACGCAGCCGTCGAGCACCTCGGGCAGCAGCGTGGCGAGCACGTGCTGCGGCAGCGTGATCCAGGTGGTGAACAGGGTGCGCAGCCCGTCGGAATCCGGTTGCGCGGCAAGCAGGTTGGCGAACGACTCGAGACCGTCGACCTGCAGTGCGCGCAGCAGTTCGACGGTGCGGTGCGGATCGCGGAATCCGGCGAGCGCCTCGAAGCGGTCCAGCGCGACAACGAGTTCCGGCTTGTGGTTGTCGTCGCGGTAGTTGCGCATCGGCGAGTCCAACGGCACCTTGGTGCGGTTCTCCCGCTCGAAGCCGGCCCGCGCCTGCGCCGTGCTCGGGTGCGCCTGCAGCGAGAGCGGCTCCTCGGCGGCCAGGATCTTCAGCAGGAACGGCAGCTTGCCGCCGAATTCCCGCGCGGCGGGGCCCAATTCGCGCTGCGGATCCTCGGCGACGAAATCGAGCAGCGATCGGGAGTCGCCGTCGATCAGGACGTGCGCGGGATCGGCCGGATGCGCGCCGAACCACAGTTCGGCCTCCGGATGGGCGGACGGAACGGGTCGGCCGCACAGCTGAGCGAGCGCGGTGCGCGAGCCCCAGGCATACGAGCGCAGCGCACCAACGAGTTCGTGCACTAGTAGCTTCCCCCGAACTGCCCTTGGCTGTCGGTCGCGGTGCCGCGGGTTCCGATCAGCCGTAGGTAGGCGGCGGCCATTTCCAGCCGTACCGCGAGCACGGCGAGCTGTTCGAGTTCACCGCCGGTGCCGGGAGCGGGCTCCTCGGGACGCGGCGGGGCGGGCACGGACGGATCGATGAGCCCGGTGTGCAGCAGGTCGAGCTCGGCGTTCACCAGATCGGCGTCGACCAGGCTGGACCCGGTGCCGCCGAACACGGCGATCCGGCGCCGCGCGGCCGCCTGGTCGGCGTCGGCACTGAG
Organism: Nocardia sp. NPDC050175; assembly: GCF_044459885.1. Lineage (NCBI taxonomy): Bacteria > Bacillati > Actinomycetota > Actinomycetes > Mycobacteriales > Nocardiaceae > Nocardia > Nocardia sp. NPDC050175. The sequence goes on along the minus strand of NZ_JBITJI010000025.1, from coordinate 27,241 downwards.
CACGAACACTCGGATGCGCTCCACCTGTACCGGTCCGTCGAGTTCCTCGTCGTGGAACAGCGGATCGAAGCCCGGCGCGGATTCGCCTGCGGCCTCGACCATTCGAGACTTGGCGGCCACCGCCTCGGCCAGGTCCACCGCGGTGGCGACCCGGCCCGCCGACTGCAGCAGCACCTCGGCGCCGTGCTCGGCCAGCTCGGCCGCCGCGGGTGAGTCGCCGGCCAGCACGACCCCGCGCTGATGCATGCGCGAGGCGAGTGTCTTGGCCGGATTGCGGAAGACCTCGTTCGTCGGCCCGGCCCGCAAGGCCTCGGCGTCGAGCACATCGGCCAGCTCGGTGAGGTCGGGCACGAACGCGCCGCTGCGTTGCGGGTCGACCGCGCGCAGGACGGCGATGCCGGCGGCCAGGAAGCGCAGCAGGCGATTGTGATCGAGCACTTGGACCCGAGGGGCCAGCACGGCGGCCCGGCCCGCCGCGACGGCGCGCATCGGTCCTTCGATGGGGGCGGCGACGACCACCTCGGCGCCGCGGCGCAGCGCCCGGTCCACCGCGTCGGTCAGGCGTGGGTCGCCCGCGTCGTCACCCGCGACGAGGACGACATCGAGCGGGCCGACCCAGGGCGGTAATGCGGTGACGGGCACGACGGGCAGACCGGCACGATCGCCGAGCGCGGCGACGAGCAGGCTCGCGGCGCGCGCGGCCCGGCCGGAGCCGGAGACGAGCACCAAGCTCCGCGGTCGCAGTCCGTCCAGGCGCGCGAGCGCGTCCTCGCCGACGGCCGCCGCGGTGGCACGGACCTGAGCGCCGCCGGAAGCGGCCGAGCGCAGGGCGCCGCCGGTATCGGCCGCCGCCAGCGAAGCAGCGTCATCGAGGTCGAGTACAGGTGTTCCAGCGATCATCGGGCGTCCCACCTCCCCTCATCGCGCTGAGTCGTTTCCGCCCTCGCTCGCTCCCGGGTCAGCTGCCACGCCGGGCCCGAGTCGGGCGAATCCAAGGCCTGTGATTCCACTATTCCAGTCAGGAGCGGACGATGCTCAGAATCTCGGCATCGGGCTGAGCCGTCTACTTCCCAGCCCTTCGTCGAATCCTGAGCATGTGATTCCATCCGCCGTAATTCCACTATCCCAGTCAGGATCGGACGATGCTCAGAATCTCGGCATCGGGCTGAGCCGTCTACTTCCCAGCCCTTCGTCGAATCCTGAGCATGTGATTCCATCCGCCGTAATTCCACTATCCCAGTCAGGATCGGACGATGCTCAGAATCTCGGTTACGAGTGCGTCTACTTCCTCCGGCGATCGGGCTTCGACGTTGAGCCTGAGCAGCGGTTCGGTATTCGACGCGCGGAGATTGAACCAGGCGTTGTCGGCCAGCTGGATGGTCACGCCGTCCAGCCTATCCACCGAGACCGTCCGATCCCCGAATGCCTCCACCACAGCCATCGTCCGCTCCTTTGCGTCCGGCACTGTGGAATTGATCTCTCCGGAGGCCGCATACGTTTCATAGGCCGCCATCAGCTCCGACACCGGGCGGTCCTTCTCGCCGAGCGCGGCGAGCACGTGCAGCGCCGCGAGCATGCCGGAGTCGGCGCCCCAGAAGTCGCGGAAGTAGTAGTGCGCGGAGTGCTCGCCGCCGAATACCGCGCCGGTCGAGGCCATCTGCTGCTTGATGAACGAGTGGCCGACCCTGGTGCGCACTGGCGTGCCGCCGAGCGCGGTGACCAGCTCGGGCACCGCGTGCGAGGTGATCAGGTTGTGGATGATGACCGCGCCCGGTTCCTTGACCAGCTCGCGCTCGGCGACCAGCGCGGTGATGGTGGACGGCGACACCGGGTCGCCCTTCTCGTCCACCACGAAGCAGCGGTCGGCATCGCCGTCGAAGGCGAGTCCGATATCGGCGCCCGACTTCACCACCAGGTCCTGCAGATCGACCAGGTTCTTCGGATCGAGCGGGTTGGCCTCGTGATTGGGGAACGAGCCGTCCAGCTCGAAGTACAGCGGGACGATGGTCACCTGCGGCAGCGCGTCGAACACGGCGGGCACGGTGTGGCCGCCCATGCCGTTGCCCGCGTCCACCGCGATGGTGAGCGGGCGGACCGCGGACAGGTCGACCAGGTTGCGCAGGAAGGTCGCGTAATCGGCGAGCAGGTCGACGATGGTCGCGCTGCCCGCCGGTCCGTCGTAGCCGGGCACGCCCTCGGCGACCTCGGTCTTGATGGTGGCCAGGCCCGTGTCTTGGCCCACCGGAATGGCTTTGGCGCGGCACATCTTGATGCCGTTGTAGCGGGCCGGGTTGTGGCTCGCGGTGAACATGGCGCCGGGGCAGTTCAGGCTGCCGGAGGCGAAGTACAGCTGATCGGTGGACGCGAGCCCGATGTGCACCACGTCGAGGCCCTGGGCGAGCACGCCGTCGGCGAAGGCGTTGGACAGCTCGGGGGAGGAGTCGCGCATGTCGTGTCCGATGACGGCGCGCGTCGCGCCCTCGGCGCGCATCAGCCGCGCGAACGATGCGCCGATGTCCCTGACGAATTCGGCGTCGATCTGTTCACCGACCACACCGCGAACGTCGTAAGCCTTGATCACCGCGTTTACGAATTCGGCAGAGCGGGCGACTGTCATGCCCACCACCCTAATGGGTACACGGCGCGGGTTTGACCCGGTCCTTGCTTTGTTCAGGAAGGCGGGTCGGGGAGTACCCGCAGATGGCCACGGCGGCCGGTGCGGGTGGTGCGCTGCGGCGGCGGCGCGTAGTCGCGATAGCCGCGCTGGTCTTGCTCCGGCGGTCGGCGGCGCAGGCCTGCCTCGCGGACCGCTTCGGCGAGCGCGGTCAGGTCGTCGTCATCCGGTGTGCTGGAGGAGAATCCGCCTTCGTGGCGAACCATTTCCCAGCCCTTCGGGGCGGTGATGCGGGAGCCGTGTGTTTCGCAGAGATCCCAGGAGTGTGGTTCGGCGACGGTCGCGAGCGGTCCGACAACGGCGGTCGAGTCCGAGTACACATAGGTGAGCGTCGCGACGGCCGGATTCTTGCAACCGGGACGGCAGCAACGACGCATGGGGATCACGCCGATGAGAGTAACCCTCCCGGCGTGCCGATGTGGATAGACACGCTCAGGATTCGGGCAAAAACTCCCGTCACGCGGCGGCTGCCGCATGCCGGGCGAAGGGCTTCGGGCCGGGTGCTGGCACCCGAGGCCGGGTCGGTGCGCGGTCTGCGGGCCGCGCACGCGGTGTCGGTAATCAGTTATCGCTGCTCGCAACAACATTCGTTACCGAGGTGCGCGCGGCTTGGTGGATTTTTACTCCGGTTCGGGATCGATGATGTCCGGATCGACGCCGAGGTAGGTGGCGATCTGCTGGACCAGGACCTCGCGCAGCAGGTCGACCAGATCGTCGGGATCGCTGGCGCGCAACTCGAGTGGCTTGCGGAACAGCACCACCCGGGCGCGGGTCGCCGTGCCGTGCCGGTCGACGCCCGCCGGGATGAGCCGGGACAGCGGCACCGGTCCGTCGGCGACCACCTCGTCCGGCCAGGTGACCGAATCAGGGTGCAGCGGACGGATTTTCGGTACATCGTCGACCGCGATATCGAGTTTGGTGAGCCGGTCGTGCCAGCGGGTGTCCAGCGGGGCGAACGCCTCCAGCACCAGCCGATCGAACTTCTGCCCGCGGGTGCGCCAGGCGGGCACGGTGGGCGGCAACATCGGCCCACGTACCCCGCGACCACGGCGGATCACCGACCGTGCGGTCGGCGGACGACGATTCCGGGAACGTGCCATGAGTAAAACCTAGTCAGCCCGCCCGGCGCCTGCGCACCCAGTGCTGCCCCAGTCGGTCGCGGTGCCTGCCGACGGACTGCGGGCGGGGGCTCGGGCGTACCCCCGGAGCTACCCGTGTCTCGCGAGAATCGTTGTCGCCGTGGCGACTTGTCGCGCTTGCGGATAACTCGGGGGTCAACCCAAGTCTTTTCTAGCCGATGCCACGCTTCAGGCGGCGGCGCTCGCGTTCGGAGAGGCCACCCCAGATGCCGAAGCGCTCATCGTGGGCGAGTGCGTATTCCAGGCACTCGTCGCGCACCTCGCAGCCCATGCAGATCCGTTTCGCCTCGCGAGTCGAGCCGCCCTTCTCTGGGAAGAACGCCTCCGGATCGGTCTGCGCGCACAGGGCACGCTCTTGCCACTGCTCTTCGATGGATTCGAACATCTCGTCGAAGCCCGTGACGACCAGGCTGAGCCGGGGCGTCGACGTTTCGTCGCCCGTGCTGTGCCCGGGCGTCAAGACTTCGTCACCCCCCTCACGTTCAATCCAGCCGTTGTCTGCGCAGACGCCACGTGCTGCGCCTGCTGTGGAATCGGTCGGCGAGACCATCTCGTTGGCCATCGCTCCGCCTCCTCACTGTGTGTTAGCGCAGAATGATTCGATCCGTCGGACCAACACGCTTACCGACGGCCATACCCCGCGACGTTGTCCCGCGGACGTCCCCGAGCTCGTCATCTCGATGCGAACATCTGTTCGAAAAGCCGTTCGCGCCTTGCACTCTCGCGCGAACCCGAAATGACATGACTGTGATTAGACACGCCGGACGTGTCGATGGTCAAGCGGCCGTCGCTATTCCGTTACTATCCGCGAACGCTTTCGAAGATGATCTTGAGTCGGAGTAGGGCAAATGACCAGCAACTATGGCCCGAACATCGCCCGGTCCGGCAGCGCATAGGCTGTGCGGATGTGACTTCCCTTCAAGCGGACACCGAACCCGTCGGCGGGCCACGGATTGCCGTCCTGGTCGGGGGTGTCGGCGGCGCCCGCTTCCTCCAGGGCGTCCGGGAACTGCTGCCCGATGCCGATGTCTCCGCGATCGTGAACGTCGGCGACGACGTCTGGATGCATGGCCTCCGGATCTGTCCTGACCTTGATACCTGCATGTACACCCTTGGTGGCGGCATCGATACCGAGCGCGGCTGGGGCAGGCCCGCCGAGACCTGGCACGCCAAGGAAGAGCTGGCGAAGTACAACGCGCAGCCGGACTGGTTCGGCCTCGGCGATCGCGACCTCGCCACGCACCTGGTTCGAAGTGAAATGTTGCGTGCCGGGTACCCGCTGTCCGCGGTGACCGAGGCGCTCTGCAACCGGTGGCAGCCGGGCGTGAAACTGATCCCGGCAACCGACGATCGGTGTGAAACGCATGTGGTTGTGAGCGACCCGGACAACCCTGGCGAACGTAAGGCGATCCATTTCCAAGAGTGGTGGGTTCGCTATCGGGCGAACATCGAGACCCATGGATTCGCCACAATTGGGGCAGAGGACGCCAAACCGGGCCCAAATGTGATCGAGATCATAGAGTCCGCGGATGTGGTCTTGCTCGCTCCCTCGAACCCCGTGGTGAGCATCGGCGCGATCCTGGCGGTGCCCGGTATTCGCGGCGCGTTGCGTACCACCGACGCCAAGGTGATCGGGATTTCGGGCGTGATCGACGGAAAGCCGCTGCGCGGGATGGCCGACGAGTGCCTGTCGGTGATCGGCGTCGAGACGACCGCCGAGGCGATCGGCCGCTACTACGGGGCCCGTTCGGCCACCGGCATTTTGGATGGTTGGCTCATCCACACCACCGATACCGCGGATGTGCCCGGTGTCGAAGTACGCAGCGTGCCGCTGCTGATGACCGATCCGCCGACCACCGCCGAGATGGTGCGGGAGGCCTTGGACCTCGCGGGAGTGAAACCGTAATGACCATCGATCACGGGGCAGGCGAGCTGCGCATCCTGCCGATCACCGGACTGCCCGAGTTCCGGCCCGGCGACGATCTCGCCAAGCACATCGCCGACCGAGCGCCCTGGCTGGTCGATGGCGACGTGCTCGTGGTGACGAGCAAGATCGTCGCCAAGGTCGAGGGGCGCATCGTCGAGGCGCCGCTGGATCCGGAGGAGCGCGACACGATGCGTCGCGCGCTGGTCGAGCAGGAGGCGGTGCGGGTGCTCGCGCGCAAGGGCCGCACCCTGATCACCGAGAACAAGCTCGGCATCGTGCAGGCCGCGTCCGGCATCGACGGCTCCAATGTCGAACAGGGCGAACTGGTTCTGCTGCCCGCCGACCCCGACGCCAGCGCGAAGGCCTTGCGGTCGGCGCTGGCCGAGCGGCTCGGCATCCAGGTCGCCGTGGTCATCACCGACACCATGGGCCGGGCCTGGCGAAATGGCCAGACCGACACCGCGATCGGCTCCTCGGGCCTGCGCGTGCTGCACGACTACGCGGGCGCGGTCGACGGGCAGGGCAACGAGCTGCACGTCACCCAGGTGGCGATCGCGGACGAGCTGGCCGCCGCGGCGGATCTGGTGAAGGGCAAGCTCGGCGGCGTGCCGGTCGCGGTGGTGCGCGGGCTGCCGATCACCGACGACGGGTCGAGCGCCGCGGATCTGTTGCGCGGCGGCGTCGACGACCTGTTCTGGCTCGGCACCGCCGAGGCGATCGAGCAGGGGCGCCGTGAGGCGATTCTGCTGCGTCGCTCGATCCGCCAGTTCGCCGACACCCCGGTCGATCCCGAGCGCGTGCGTGCCGCGGTCGCGGTGGCACTGACCGCGCCCGCGCCGCACCACACCCGGCCGGTGCGTTTCGTGTGGCTGCGCAAGACGGGTCTGCGTACTCGGCTGCTCGAGGCGATGGCGGAGAAGTGGCGCGTCGACCTCGCCGCCGACGGGCTCGAGCCCGAGCGGGTGGAGCGCCGAATCGCCCGTGGCCGAATCCTTTTCGACGCACCCGAGGTGATCATTCCGTTCTGCGTGCCGGACGGCGCGCACGACTATCCGGACGAGCGGCGGCGCGCGAACGAGCGCACCATGTTCAACGTCGCGGTCGGCGCGGCGGTGCAGGGTCTGCTCGTCGCGCTGGCCACCGAGGGGCTCGGCAGCTGCTGGATCGGCTCGACCATCTTCGCGCCGGAGATCACCCGCGACGTGCTCGGCGTCGATGACGACTGGAATCCGTTGGGTGCCATTGCCATCGGTCATCCGCTGGAAGAGCTCACGCCTCGTCCGGTGCCAGGCTCGGGCTTCGGCCTGGTCGAATTGTGACCGCGGATTCGCTGCACGCTTCGGCCACGGGATTGCTCGAAACCTGGTCTCCCACCGAGGGTTCCGACCAATCGCTGCGGCAGGCGATGCTCGCGTTCCTCGGGTCGGCGCCGCGCGGCTGCCTGCGCGAGCACGTGCCTGGGCACATCACCGCCTCGGCGGTGGTCTTCTCGCACGACGAACGCGAGGTGCTGCTGACCCTGCATCCTCGGGTCGGCAGCTGGATCCAGCTCGGCGGCCACTGCGAGGAGGGTGACGACACGGTGGCCGGCGCCGCGCTGCGCGAGGCGACCGAGGAGTCGGGCATCGACGGGCTCCGGCTGGAGCCGGAACTGTATGGGGCGCAGGCGCATCCGATCACCTGCTCGCTCGGCGTGCCGACCAGGCATCTCGATCTGCTGTTCCGGATCACCGCGCCCTCGGGCGCCGTCCCGGTGCGCAGCGCGGAGTCCACCGACCTGCGCTGGTGGCCGGTCGACACGCTGCCCGCGAACGCCGACGTGCTGCTGCGGTAACACCCCTCGACAACCAACACCCCGGTCGGGCACTGCGCCGACCGGGGTGTTTGCGTCTTCGTCGCCCACATCGCTTTACAAATCGGCAGATTTGTCTAGACAAACGACAAATCGATCTCTATCGTCCATTTCAGAGGTAACGCACGTCATACGCGACGTGCGGCTTTTGGATTGGAGACAACGATGTCGACAGCGGCCGACACGTCCGCGCAGCCGGTGTCCACCCCGGACTGGCGCGATCGCAAGCGTTATATGTGGCTGTGGGGATTGTTCGCCCCGACCGGCCTTTTCACGATCGGCATCCCACTCATACTGGCGCTCAATGCTATTGGCTGGCACCGGCTGGCTCAGGTGCCGTTCTGGCTCGGGCCGATTCTGGTGTACATCCTGATTCCGTTGGCGGACATCTTCTTTGGTCCCGACGGGGACAATCCGCCGGACGAGGTGATGGAGTACCTGGAGCACGACAAGTACTACCGCTATCTCACCTATCTGTATTTGCCGTTCCAGTACGCCTCGCTGATCATGGCCTGCTATTTGATCACCGCCGACCAGGTGAGCTGGCTCGGCTTCGACGGCGGCCTGCACCTGGTCGACAAGATCGGCCTGGCGATCACCGTCGGCATGCTCGGCGGCATCGGCATCAATACCGCACATGAATTGGGGCACAAGAAGGTTCAGCTGGAGCGCTGGCTTTCCCGGATCGCGCTGGCCCAGTCGTGCTACGGGCATTTCTATATCGAGCACAATCGCGGCCATCACGTACGTGTCGCGACGCCGGAGGATCCGGCGAGTTCCCGTGTCGGCGAAAGCTTCTGGGCCTTCTGGCCGCGCACCGTGTGGGGCAGCCTGACGTCGTCGTTGCGGTTGGAGAAGGCGCGCCTGGCGCGGCTGGACAAGAAATGGTGGAGCCCGAAGAACGAGGTGCTGAGCGCGTGGCTGATGTCGGCGGTGCTGTACGCGGTCTTGGTCGCGGTATTCGGGATCGCCTTGCTGCCGTACCTGGTGCTGCAGGCGGTGATCGGCTTCAGCCTGCTCGAGGCGGTCAACTACCTGGAGCACTACGGCCTTGTCCGGCAACGCACTTCGTCGGGCCGGTACGAGCGGCCCGCGCCGGTGCACAGCTGGAACAGTGACCACATCGTTACCAACATCTTCCTGTACCACCTGCAGCGGCACAGCGACCATCACGCCTACCCGACCCGGCGCTACCAGACGCTGCGCAGCTGGGACGGTGCGCCGAACCTGCCCAGCGGCTACGCCAGCATGATCCTGCTCGCCTACTTCCCGCCGCTGTGGCGCCGGGTGATGGACAAGCGGGTGCTCGCGCACTATCACGGGGACATCACGCGCGCGAACATCCACCCGGCCAAGCGGGACAAGGTCATCGCCCGCTACCGAGGCGGTGTCGCGACCGGCGAGGTGCAGGCATGAATAAATTTCGCTGCCCCGTCTGTGATTACGTCTACGACGAGGCCAAAGGTGCGCCGCACGAAGGATTTCCCGCCGGAACACCGTGGGCGGAAATTCCGGAGGACTGGGCCTGTCCGGACTGTGGTGTCCGGGAAAAGATCGACTTCGAACAGGTGGGAGCTGTCAAATGAAGAACGACTTCAAACTTTTTCAGTGCATTCAATGTGGCTTCGAATACGACGAAGCGCTCGGCTGGCCGGAGGACGGGATCGTGGCGGGTACCCGCTGGGACGATATCCCCGACGACTGGACCTGTCCGGACTGCGGCGCGGCCAAGGCCGACTTCTACATGGTCGAAATAGAACGGTCGTGAGGTTTTGACTGCGGGAACCGCCCGTGACAGTGTCGCCGGTATGCCGCGCTCCGGAACCCGCATCCCCTATCAGGAGGCGGCGCGTGAACTCTTGCGCGCCTCGGTCCTCGGGGCGATGCGCGACCTACTCACCGAACGGGACTGGTCCAAGATCACCCTCGGTGATGTGGCGGCCAAGGCCGGGGTCAGCAGGCAGACGCTCTACAACGAGTTCGGTTCCCGCAGTGGCCTCGCGCAGTCCTACGCGCTGCGCCTGGCCGACGATCTGGTCGATCACGTGGACGCGGCCATCACCGGCAATGTCGGTGATGTGCGTGCGGCGTTCCGTGAGGGAATGACCAATTTCTTTGTTGACGCCGCCGCCGATCCGCTGGTGCAATCACTGCTCGCCGGCGAGGTGAAATTGGATCTGTTGCGGCTCATCACCCTCGATGCTGGGCCGTTGCTCGACCAAGCGACCGGTCGACTGTCGCTGGCTTTTCAGCACAGCTGGGTGTCGGCGACCGCGGCCGAATCGGACATCATCGCGCACGCGCTCGTTCGCATCGCGATGAGCTACATCCCCACGCCGCCGGATCCGGGACGCGACGCACCGGGTGAGTTGAGTGCGTTGCTGAGTCCGTACGTCGAGGCGATTCTGGCGGCCCGGATCGATCACTGATCGAACCCTGAAGAAGGCCAGTCTGTTTGCACTAAGTAAGCCAGTACTTCAAGCACATGTGAGCCCGCTTAAAAACCAACTGCCATGGATGTAACCCTCATCACGTTTCGGCCTCCAAGTTCTGCGAATCGCCCGTACAGTCTGGAACTATTCTCGTACATCGGAGTTAGGGTTCCTATTTAGCGGGGCAAACGTGCAAACGGTTGGCAAACCGGCGGTATCTACAGATCCCAAACGTCACTTATGGGTTTTCGGCTTGATCGCTCCACTGAGCGCTCTCTTGCCCTCGCAACTCGTGTTGCAAACGGGCGCAAAGGTGTTCTGGTGGATCGGTCCGATCATCGTGTTGATCGTCATCCCGGTCCTGGACTGGGTTGTCGGCGAGGACGGCACCAATCCGCGCGATGAGGATTACGAGTTGCTGAGCAACGACCGGTACTACCGGTGGTGCACTTATCTTTTCCTTCCTGTTCAACTGCTCGGCCTGCTCATCGCCTGCGCCATGTGGGCCGGGCACGAGCTGAGCATCGTCGACAAGTTAGGCCTGGCGGCCACTCTCGGCTTCGTCAGCGGCATCGGCATCAACGCCGCGCACGAGCTCGGCCATCGCGTCGAGCATGCGGAGCGCTGGCTGGCCAAGGTCGCGCTGGCGCAGTCGTTCTATGGACATTTCTTCGTAGAGCACAACCGCGGACATCACGTGCGGGTGGCGACTCCGGAGGACCCGGCCAGCGGCCGGCTCGGCGAGACGCTGTGGGAGTTCCTGCCGCGCAGTGTGTTCGGTAGCTTCCGCTCGGCCATCGAGCTGGAGCGGGTGCGGCTGGAGCGAAAAGGCCTGCGCTGGTTCAGCGTGCACAACCACATCCTGCAGGCGTGGTCGATGAGCATCGTGCTGTTCGGCACGATGATGGCGATCTTCGGTATCAGCATCCTGCCCTGGCTGATACTGCAGGCCGTGATCGGCGCGTCGCTGCTGGAGACGGTGAACTTCATCGAGCACTACGGCCTGCTGCGGGCCAAGCGCCCGAACGGGAATTACGCGCGCTGCTCGCCGCGCGACAGCTGGAACAGCGATCGGTTGGTCACCAACATCTTCCTGTTCCATCTGCAGCGGCACAGCGACCATCACGCCAATCCCGGCCGCAGGTACCAGACGCTGCGCAGTTCGATGCAGGCGCCGCAGTTGCCCGCCGGGTACGCGACGATGATCCTGTTCGCGATCGTGCCGCCGGTGTGGCGGGCGATCATGGACCATCGGGTGCTCGAGCACTACGACGGCGACATCACCAAGGCGAATATCCATCCGCGCAAGCGCCGTCGCCTGCTGGAGCAGTACGGCACGGTCGCGACGCTGACCGCTGCGGCCCAGGCGAACGCGGCCCAGGCGAATGCGGCGCAGGCGGGTTCGGCCACTGCGCAGCAGGATTCGGCGGAGTCCGACGTGCCGGAGTCCGGCGCCGCGTAGTCGTCCGGCTGCCCCGGCTCAGCGGTGGTAGGCAGGAGGCAGGGGCAAACCCTTCTCCTGCAATACCTCCCGCATGCGGTCGGGGTAGTCGGTGATCACGCCGTCCACGCCGGTGTCGAGTTGCGCGGCGATGGTGGCCTTGTCGTTCACCGTCCACGGGATCACCCGCAGGTCCAGCTCGTGCGCGCGCTCGACGTAAGCCTTGTCCGCCACCAGGCCGAAGCCGGGTTCGCCCGCCTTCTTGCCGTACGGGGCCGAGTAACCGGGCGAGGCGGCATTGGCGCCGAGCGCCTTCACCGCGCCGAGCGGATCGCTCGCGAAGTCCTCGTAGCGGATCGGGCCGAGCCACTTCGAGCCAGCGACGAACGTGGTGTCGTCATAGAGCGCCACCGTCGGGATCGCCGGATTCGCCTTGCGCACCAGCGGAAGTGACCGCCAGTCGAAGCTCTGGATGTCGACATTGCCGGTCTCGCCCGCCGCGGCGACCGTGCTCAGAATGACGTCGACGAACTCCTGCGGCGTCGCCGACTGCTCGGGATGGTCGGCCTCCACCTTGGTTTCGATGTTGTAGCGCAGGTGCGCGCCACGGTAGGTCTTCACCAGATCGAACAGCGCGGGCAGCGTGGCTATCCGGTTGCCTGGCACCGCCTGCTGGCCGGGGAAATCGGTGAGGGTCTTGCCGCAGTCCAGCGTCTGGGTCTGCGCGTAGGTCAGGTCGTGCACCAGCTTGCCCACGTAGGGGAACTGCGGATCGTCCGGCAGCGCTGGCGCGGTGTCCGCGCACTTGGTCGCGAGCACGGTCGGGTCGTGCCAGATCATCGGCATTTTGTCCTTGGTGAGCACGATGTCCAATTCCAGCGTGCTCACGCCGAGCTCGATCGCCTTGGTGAAGCCGGCCAGCGACTCCTCGACGGTGAGCCCGCGGCCACCGCGGTGCGCCTGCAGCTCCACCGTTCGCGGCGCGGTAGCCGATGACGAGTCGGATCGGCTGTCGCAGGCGGCGCTCACACCGAGGACGAGGGACCCGGCGACAGCGGCTGTGACTATGGCGCGGAGGTTCGGCATCGCGCCAAGCTAGCAAGGGTGAGTACGGTGTACCCATCCGCCGCGCCAGCGATTAACCTTGCGTGTTGGTACCGACATTCCAGGAGAGGCAGACAGAGGCTATGACGACCTCAGAACTTGGCGCCCGAACTGAACTCACCGCCGATGTCCGTAATGGCATCGACTTCAAGGTGGCAGATCTGGCGTTGGCCGAATTCGGCCGCAAGGAGATCCGGCTCGCCGAGCACGAGATGCCCGGCCTGATGGCGCTGCGCCGCGAATACGCCGAGGTGCTGCCGCTACGCGGGGCCCGCATCTCCGGCTCGCTGCACATGACCGTGCAGACCGCCGTGCTGATCGAGACCCTGGTCGCGCTCGGCGCCGAGGTCCGCTGGGCCTCGTGCAACATCTTCTCCACCCAGGATCACGCCGCGGCCGCCATCGTGATCGGCCCGCACGGCACCATCGACGAGCCAAAGGGCACCCCGGTCTTCGCCTGGAAGGGCGAGACCCTGGAGGAGTACTGGTGGGCCGCCGAGCAGATGCTCACCTGGCCGAACGAGCCCGCCAACATGATCCTCGACGACGGCGGTGACGCCACCATGCTGGTGCTGCGCGGCGCGCAGTTCGAGAAGGCGGGCGTCGTGCCGCCGGCGGACGAGAGCCACTCGGCCGAGTACACGGTGTTCCTGAACCTGCTGCGCGAGCGCTTCGAGACCGACAAGGGCAAGTGGAGCGCCATCGCCGATTCGGTGCAGGGCGTCACCGAGGAGACCACCACCGGCGTGCTGCGGCTGTACCAGTTCGCCGCCGCGGGCGAGCTGGTGTTCCCGGCGATCAACGTCAACGACTCGGTCACCAAGTCCAAGTTCGACAACAAGTACGGCACCCGCCACTCGCTGATCGACGGCATCAACCGCGGCACCGATGTGCTCATCGGCGGCAAGAAGGTGCTGATCTGTGGCTACGGCGACGTCGGCAAGGGCTGTGCGGAATCGCTTGGCGGACAGGGCGCCCGGGTGCAGGTCACCGAGATCGACCCGATCAACGCGCTGCAGGCGCTGATGGACGGCTACGACGTGGTCACCGTGGACGGCGCGATCGCCGACGCCGACATCGTCATCACCTCCACCGGCAACAAAGACATCATCACCCTCGACCACATGAAGGCGATGAAGGATCACGCGATCCTCGGCAATATCGGTCACTTCGACAACGAGATCGACATGGCAGGCCTGGAGCGCTCCGGCGCGACCCGGATCAACATCAAGCCGCAGGTCGACGAGTGGACCTTCAAGGAGTCCGGCAAGGCGATCATCGTGCTGTCCGAGGGCCGCCTGCTGAACCTGGGCAACGCCACCGGCCACCCGTCGTTCGTGATGTCCAACAGCTTCTCCAACCAGGTGATCGCGCAGATCGAACTGTGGACCAAGCCGGACGAATACGACAACGAGGTCTACCGCCTGCCCAAGCACCTCGATGAGAAGGTCGCCAAGATCCACGTCGAGGCGCTCGGCGGCGAGCTGACCAAGCTCACCAAGGATCAGGCCGAGTACATCGGTGTGGACGTCGACGGCCCGTACAAGCCGGAGCACTACCGCTACTGACCACCCGACCGAAGGCGCCCTTCACCCCGCCAGACCACCAGAAGGCGCCCTTCGGTCAATCGCTCTAAGTGACCGAAGACGCCCTTCATCCTGGTAGACGGGGTGGAGGGCGCCTTCGGTCGGGGGTGGGGCGCAGGTAGCCTGCTCGGCATGGGTGTGCTGGTTGTTATCGAGGGGCTGGACGGGGCGGGTAAGCGGACGTTGACCGAGGAGGTCAGTACCCAATTGCGTGCTGCCGGACTGCTGATCGACTCGTTGGCCTTTCCGCGGTACGGGCGTTCGGTGCATGCCGATCTCGCGGCGGAGGCGCTGCACGGCGAGCACGGTGATCTCGCCGCATCGGTCAACGCGATGGCGCTGCTATTCGCGCTGGATCGAGCCGACGCCCGCGACGAGTTGACGAAGTTGTTGGCGGACAACGACATCGTGCTGCTCGACCGGTACGTCGCCTCCAACGCCGCCTACAACGCGGCCCGGCTCGAGCAGCCCGCCGACGGCAAAATCGTCAGCTGGATAGGCGAATTGGAGTACGAGCGGTTCGAGCTGCCGACACCAGCGCTGCAGGTGTTGCTCGATGTCTCGCCGGAGCTCGCCGCCGAACGAGCGCGCAGGCGCGGCGAACTCGACGACAGCCGGGCGCTCGACGCGTACGAACGCGATGGCGGACTGCAGCACCGCACCGGCGCGGTGTACCGTGGGCTCGCTCAACGGAACTGGTATGGGCCGTGGTGGATATTCCGATCAGGTGACGATCCAGCCACGCTGGCTGCGCGATTGGCCGATTTGATTACCCGCTAGGGTTAGATGTGCGGCGGGTTCACACCAGTGTTGGCGTGGCAGCCCGATCCTGGCCTGGGAGATGACAACATAGTAATTATGAAGCCGAAGATTCTGGTCGTCGACGACGATATGGCACTCGCAGAGATGCTCACGATCGTCTTGCGCGGGGAAGGGTTCGACCCGCATGTGGTCGGCGACGGCACACAGGCCCTGGCGGCGGTTCGCGAGATCCGCCCCGATCTGGTGTTGCTGGACCTGATGCTGCCCGGCATGAACGGCATCGATGTATGCCGCGTGCTGCGGGCCGATTCCGGGGTACCGATCGTGATGCTCACCGCGAAGACCGACACGGTCGACGTGGTGCTCGGACTCGAGTCAGGTGCCGACGATTACATCGTCAAACCGTTCAAGCCGAAGGAACTCGTCGCCAGGGTGCGCGCTCGATTGCGCCGCACCGAGGACGAGCCCGCCGAGCTGTTATCCATCGCCGACATCGTGATCGATGTGCCCGCGCACAAGGTGACTCGTGGCGGCGCGCAGATCTCGCTGACGCCGCTCGAGTTCGATCTGCTTGTCGCGCTTGCGCGTAAGCCGCGTCAGGTGTTCACCCGCGAGGTGCTGCTCGAACAGGTCTGGGGCTACCGGCATGCCGCCGATACCCGACTGGTGAACGTGCATGTGCAGCGGCTGCGCGCCAAGGTCGAGAAGGATCCCGAGAATCCGGAGATCGTGTTGACCGTGCGTGGCGTCGGTTACAAGGCCGGACCGCCGTGATCGGTCGCGGTGCGCGATCCGTGGCAGCGTTCGTGCGGACGGAGGCATCGAGCGCCGACGAGGCGTGGCAGTGACCGATCGCTCCAGAAACCAACTGGAGCGGCGACTGGCCGCGGTGGGGGCCCGGTTCACCGAACTGGGCACGCTGCTCGGCCACCTGTGGCAGCGGTCGCTGCAACTGCGGGTCGCGGTCTCGACCATCACGCTGTCGTTGATCGTGATCACGATTCTCGGTGTGGTGCTGACCGATCAGATCACCAACCGGATGTTGGACACCAAGATCAACGCGGCGGTCGAGGAGATGGGTCGCGCCCGCAACGCGATTCACAGTCAGCTGGTCGGCACGCACGACACCGGCGCCCAGCTGAAAGAGGCGCGCAACGCGTTGTCCAGCGACGGCAGCCCGCAGACCGGCGTCGCGGGCAGCTACGACGTGGCGCTGGTGATGGTGAGCAGCAGCCAGCAGGAGGTCAACGCCGGGCCGATCCAGGACGTGCCGAACGAGCTGCGCAACTTCGTGCGGCGCGGACAGGTCAGCCGCCAGTTCACCACCGTCTCGGACTCGAGCGGGTATCACGGGCCCGCCTTGATCATCGGCAGCCCGAGCACCGAAGTGCCGACGCTCGAGATCTATCTCATCTTCCCGCTGGCCAGCGAGGCGCGCAGCCTGTCGCTGATGCGCGGCACCATGCTGATCGGCGGCATCGTGCTGCTCGTTCTGCTTGCCGCGATCACCGCGCTGGTGACCAGGCAGGTGGTGCTGCCGATTCGGTCGGCGGCGCGGATCGCCGGTCGTTTCGCCGACGGCAGGCTCAAGGAACGCATGCTGGTGCGCGGCGAGGACGACATGGCGCGGCTGGCGCAGGCGTTCAACGAGATGGCCGAGAGCCTGTCCAACCAGATCACCCAGCTGGAGGAATTCGGAAACCTGCAGCGCCGGTTCACCTCTGACGTCAGCCATGAGCTGCGCACCCCGTTGACCACCGTGCGGATGGCTGCGGACCTGATCCACGGCAGCAGCGACGATCTGGATCCGGCGCTGGCCCGCAGTGCGGAGCTGCTGGTCAACGAGCTGGACCGGTTCGAGGGCCTGCTCAACGATCTGCTCGAGATCAGCCGCCACGACGCGGGCGTCGCCGAACTGCAGGTCGAATCGCTGGACGTGCGGATGTGTGCGCGGGCGGCCATTTCGACGGTGCGGCACCTGGCCAAGGACGCCGGTGTCGAGGTCGTCATCGATCTGCCGGAGGACCCGCTGGTGGCCGAGGTGGATCCGCGCCGGGTCGAGCGGGTGCTGCGGAATCTGCTCGCCAACGCCATCGATCACAGCGAGGGCAAGCCGGTGCTGATCCGGATGCGCGGCGACGGCGACGCCAACGCGGTGTCCGTGGTGGTGCGCGACCAGGGCGTCGGCCTGCGGCCCGGCGAGGAGAAGCTGGTCTTCAACCGGTTCTGGCGCTCGGATCCGTCCCGGATGCGCCGTTCCGGCGGCACCGGCCTCGGCCTGTCGATCAGCGTCGAGGACGCGAACCTGCACGAAGGCAGGCTGGAAGCCTGGGGCGAGGTCGGCGTCGGTGCGAGCTTCCGGCTGACGCTGCCGCTGGTGCGCGGCAAGAAGCTCGGCGCGAGCCCGCTCTCGCTGGAACCCATTCGCAAGCAGACCGTCGTACGGCAGGTCGAACTGGAGGTCGTGCCGAATTCGGCTGAGCCGGAACCGGATACGACACCGGGCGACGGCGCGGCGGCACCGGCGAGCGGGAACGGGTCGTCGGCGGGCAGGCCGTCGCAGGCGGGGGTCGACGCGGTGCCGAAATCGGGAGACGTACCGTCATGAGTCGGCGTCACCCGCCCGGCCAGAGTCATCCGATGCGCAGCTCCGACGGGGGCGCCGCGTCCCGGGGAAGGGGTTTCATGAGCAGGCGTGCCGGTTCGGCGAAGAGGCAGCGGCTGTTCGCGTTCGGCGCGGCGGCCCTCGCCGCGCTGGTCGTGCTCTCCGGGTGCGCGAGCCTGCCGGAATCCTCGGCGCCGCAGGCGCTCGGCACCATCAACCGCGAGCCGACCTCGGAGGGACCGCCCGCCCCCATCCAGGGCCGCGATCCCGATCTGCTGCTGCGCGACTTCCTGCTGGCCACCGCCGACCCGACCAACCGGCACCTGGCGGCCCGCCAGTACATGACCCCGTCGGCCGCCGCGCAGTGGGACGATTCCGCGGGGACCACGATCGTGGAGAAGCCGGATACCTTGCGCGAGTCGCGCACCGGCGACAAGGCGACCTATCGGATCCGGGCGCGCAAGGTCGCCGACCTGGACAGCAACGGCGCGTACCGGGCCTCGGCCGACCCGCCACTGGAAAACAAGATCGAGATGACCAAGGTCAACGACGAGTGGCGCATCGACGAGCTGCCCGACGGTGTGGTGATGGACGCGATCGCGTTCGGCAAGTCGTACCGGCGCTACGTGCTCTACTTCGTCGATCCGACCAGCAGCGTCGTGGTCCCCGACCTGCGCTGGGCCGCCGTGCCCAAGGCACAGCTGACCCAGCGACTGCTCGGCATGCTCGGCGAGGGCACCCAGCCCGCGCTCGCCCCGGTGCTGCGCAACGAGCTGGCCGCGCCGATCACCTTGCGCGGCCCGATCACCAAGGCCAACGGCGATCCGGATGAGGTTGGCGTCGGGCTCGGCGGGGTGAAGATCGACTTCGCCGGCGCCTCGGCGCTCAACCCGCACGATCGCGAGTTACTCGCCGCGCAGGTGGTGCTCACCCTCGCGGGCGCGGACGTGCCCGGCCCCTATGTGCTGCTCGCCGACGGCAAACCGTTCGACGATCGGTTCACCGGCAGCGGCTGGTCGGTCGCCGATGTTCAGCAGTACAGCCAGCCGACGCTGGGCAACAGTCAGATCGGCCTGCACGCGCTGCGCGGTGGCGCGCTGGTGCAGGTGCCGGAGAACAACGCGCCCATCGCGCCCGCGCCTGGTTACTTCGGCACCGTGAACAACCTGCTGTCCGCGGCGCTTTCGCCGGATAGTCAGCTGGTCGCCGGCGTCGCCGATACCGGGCGGCCCGACGAACCGCCGCGCACCCTGATGATCGGCACCTACGGCGGCAACGCGATTCCGGTCCAGGCGGGCAACAGCATCACCCGGCCGTCCTGGAACATCGACGGTACTGCCGCGTGGGCGGTCATCGACGGCGAGCGGGTGATCCGTGCGGTCAACGACCGGACCACCAACACCGTCTCGGTCCAGGACGTGGACACCTCGGCGCTCACCGCCCCGGGATCGGGCTCGACCTTCCGCGCGCCCATCACCGAGCTGCGGATCTCCCGTACCGGCGTGCGGGCCGCGTTGATCGCCGACGGCAAAGTCTATGTCGCGGTGGTCATTCCGAAGCCGGGTGGCGGTTTCGCGCTGGCCTCGCCGCTGCCGGTCGGCGTTAATTCGAGTGCGGCCGCCGTGTCGTTGTCGTGGTTCGGCAGCGACCGGTTGATCATCTCCAGGGAGGGCAATGTCGACCCGGTCGGCACCGTGTCGATCGACGGTTCGCAGCCGATCCCGCAGACCAGCCGGAACCTGACCGCGCCGGTGCGGCAGGTCAGTGCCACCCCGGAACACCAGTACGCCGCCGATTCTCGTGCGGTGCTGGAGCTGACCAGTAATCCGGATGGCGGCGAGCCGTACTGGCGTGAGGTGCCGGGGCTCGGCGCGAACGCCGTCCCGGTGCTGCCGGGCTGAGTCCGTTCGGACAGTGTAAACCGTTCTGCTGCAACGGAATCAGCGGTTTGCCGGGCTTGGCGTGCTGACCTTGTCGGTGGGTGCGCGCACACTCGGGCGATGCGGACCCTGCTGGATCTGATCCTGCCCGCCGCGTGTGCGGGCTGCCGCGGCGCCGGTACCGGCTGGTGCGCCGAATGCGCGGCAGCACTCGCGGGTCCGCCGACGCGGGTGTGGCCTCGAACCGATCCCGGGGTGCCGTGCTGGGCGCTCGGGCCGTACGCAGGGCCGGGGCGGCGGGCGGTGCTCGCGGCCAAAGAGGATGGGCGCCGGGATCTGGCCGAGCCGCTCGGGCTGGCGCTCGCCGGTGCGCTCGCGCGGTTACGGGCCGGGGATCGGCCACTGCTGCTGGTGCCCGCGCCGAGCCGGAAGGTCGCGGCGCGCAGGCGCGGCGGCGATCCGGTGCTCCGGATGGCGGGGGTAGCCGCGAGTTGGCTGCCTGATAGCCAGGTGGTATCTCTGTTGCGGGTGTGGTGGGGTGTGCGTGATTCGGTGGGCTTGACACCCGGTGAGCGGGCTCACAATCTCGGTGGTCGTGTCACCACAATACCCGGCCGCGGGGCCGGGCTGCGGATTCCGGAAAACGCCGAGGTCGTGCTGGTCGACGACGTGCTGACAACCGGTGCGACGGCCCGTGAGTCGGTGCGCGCGCTGGCTCGGATCGGCCTGCGGCCACACGCCGTACTGGTTACCTGTGCTGCTTGACTCCGGGAAATTTGCGTGAACACTGGCGCACTCCCCGATGTCGTACTAGCGTCGCGATCACACACCCGAACCGGGAGTTTGGAGGTGGCGCCTCGGACATCATGTGCCGAGAGATCGTCGATCGGCACGGCTCATTCCCGCCGCACGCACGTTGTCTGTGCGGCCATATTCGGGAGGTACGCGTGACGACTTCTTCACGACCTTCAGTGCAAGACGCCGCTCCTTCGGTGTTGGATGACAGCACCTTGGACGTGACCGAACAATCCCTTGCGGACCAAACCAAGACGCCCCGCGCGGACGTCGTGGTCAAGGGTCGCAATGTCGAAGTTCCGGATCATTTTCGAATCTATGTCGCGGAGAAACTCTCCCGGCTCGAACGTTTCGATCCGTCCATTTTCATTTTCGACGTAGAGCTGTTCCACGAGCGAAATCGTCGGCAGCGCAAGAGTTGTCAGCGGGTGGAGATCACCGCGCGCGGCAAGGGCCCGATCGTGCGGGCCGAGGCCTGCGCCGACAGTTTCTACGCCGCGCTCGAGTCGGTGACGGCGAAGCTGGAGAGCCGCCTGCGCCGCACCAAGGATCGCCGCAAGGTGCACTACGGAGACAAGACCCCCGTCTCCGTGGCCCAGGCGACCGCCGATCTGGTGGACGACTCGCTCTTCGTCGAGCCGAACGGAAACGGCGCGAGCACCGCGCACGACCACCCGGACGGCGACGCGCGCCGTCGCCCCGACGAACTGCTGGAAAACTCCGAATACGCGGCCGGACCCGGCCATATCGTTCGCACCAAGGTGCACACCGCCACCCCGATGTCCGTCGACGACGCCCTCTACCAGATGGAACTCGTCGGCCATGACTTCTTCCTCTTCCAAGACCGAGAGACCGACCGACCGTCGGTTGTCTATCGTCGGCACGCCTTCGACTACGGCCTCATCCGGCTCGCATAGTCCAGGGTTCCCACCCCATCCGCCGCTCCGGGCAGTCAACGCTCGAGTTGGGTGCCCGGAGACCTGCTTCGGTCGAAGTGATCATTCACCGCCTAGGCTCGGCTTCGCTACGGATTACGTCAGACCCGTTGTCGCCGTGGGCGTTTCGCGTTGTTCCAAGCCCGTGCGAGGTCGAGCAGGCGACGTATATCCGAGTCGATATCGCTCGACGGTGCGCCGAAGCGACCGGCGACATGCGGGGCCGTGCTCGGTGCGCCGCCGTTGCGTTTGGCCGCGATCGCCTGCCGCAGCTGCCGGGCGTAGCGCGCACTGCTGGGTGGGCCGACTTCCGTCGCGTGATCGACGGGTAGGTACCGCTGCAGCTGCATCAGTGCGTCGCGGATCTCGACGGTCATGCGGAACAGGCGTGCGTCCGGCGGGACCGAACCCGTTGCGGGAAGCACGATTTCGGGCACCGCCGCGGTGAGATCGCGCCACAGCGGCCGCAGTCGACGGCAGTGCCGACCGGTTCGGTCCCAGCCGGTGCGCGCCGACAACAGCTCGGCCAGCGGGACGGCCAGCATCGCGGCCAGCACGAATACCGTGCCGAAATTGGGTGCGGCCCAACGGGTCAGGTGTGGATCGTCGGCCTGCCAATGCCCGGTGTGCCGGGCGATCGAGCTGAGCAGGCCTGCGCCCGCGATGAACGGCGTGGCCAGCAGGGCGGAGAAGACGATGCGTTCATACCGCGTCACGTCGCCGCCGCGTAGTTCGCGCAGGCCGACCCGCCAGACCAGCGTGCCCACCGCGATTAGCGGAATCCACATCACCGCCGACACCACGAACTCCTGCCAGCTGCTGTCCTGACCGAGCAGCGTCCCGGCCCGCCGATAGGGCGTGCCGATGATCAGGATCAGCAGCACGGACCCGGCGGCGGCCAGGTCGAAGTAGTGCTGGCGGCGCGTGGCAAGGCGCGGGTCGGCGCCGGCCCACCGCATCGCGGCGCCGTAGAGGCTCGCGATGGCGAGCATGGTGGCGCCCATCGACAGCTGGTGCAGCAGGCTGCCGAACCGCGGCGCGAAGCCCCGCTCGAGCAGCACCAGCGACAGCGCGGTCCAGGCCAGCGTGCGATTGAGCAGGCGGTCGATCGCGGTGCTGCTGAGCAGCGCGAAACGCCCGAGGGCCACCGCGACGGCGAAGACGATCACCGGCACCGCGAGCAGCGCGGGGACGGGGGAGTTCACCGACGGCGGTCGCGGAAGAAGGTCCGGTGTAGCAACGAGTCTCGGCGCGGTGGCCGCATGGCGTGCAGCATGACCATGTCGGCGAAGGTCTCGGCGTCGCGTTCGCGGGTGGTGCCGTAATCGGTGCGGCCGAGGACGTGCGCGATGGATTCCGGCGAGATCGACGGCAGCAGTTCGGCGACCGCGGCCACCGTCGGCGTGGTCGGCGCGGGTTCGCCGTCGGCCGGTTGCTCCGGGCCGTGACCGAGCAGCATGTGGCCGAGCTCGTGCACGATGATGTGCTCGGCGTGCCACTCGGTGGTGTCCGCGCCGTAGACGATGACATCGCTGTCCTGCTTGGCGATCCAGAGTCCGCTGCCGGTGCCGCATCCGGTGCCCGCGAGCAGCGCGGTATCGATCGGCAGCAGGGTGATGCTCCGGCCACGATACCGCGCGACATCGTCGAGATAGCCCGACAGATCCCATGGGTGCGGTATCGGTACATCCCGGGTCAGGTTCCGGAATCGGGCCTGCATGGCCATGCGATCGATCTCCTACAGCAAGCTCGTTGCCCCCGTGTAGGTAGCGATATTACCGACTCGGCGGTACGGGGCGATCGGTGCTCTCGATGATCCTGGCCAGAATCGACTGATCGATGTTGGAACCGCGCAGCGCGATGCTGGAGACATTGGCATCGCGCATGGTCGCGAGCAGCTCGAGCTCGCGGTCGATGGCCGCGGCGGCCGGACCGGTGGTGGTGAGGTAGTCGGCGGCAACACCGAAGGTCTGCGCGATGGCCGCGAGCAGCTCCGGTTCGACTGTGCCTGCGGCGTTCTCGCCGTCGAATTCGCCGCTGCGTAGTCGCTCGAGCTGGCTGGCCGGGACGACCCGGCGCAGGTAGTCGCCTGCCAGCTCGGCCACCGTCGCATTGCTGCGCTCCGGCGCGGAGCGTGGATGCACCACCGCGAAGAGCCGGTTGATCTTGTGGCTCAGCGTGAGTTTCCCGTTGGCCCGCGCGTCATCTGCCATCTCGGTCACCTCAGTGCCCACCGTTTCGGCTCGCGGTCGTGGCCAGGTTGGCAGCCAGCCAGCGTGCCTGGAATTGACCTTCTGTCGCAGCATCCACGTCCTCCGAGCGTCCCGCCAGCCAGCGCCGGTAGCGCCGTTCCTGTAGTTCGGTCGCGTCGCTGGCTTCGGCGGGCACCTCGAGCAGGTGCGCGAACGCCATTTCGACGAGGGGGTGGAGCACTCGGCCAGGGCCGCCGTTGCGTTCCAGCATGGTGGTCGCGTAGCGCGCGGACAGAGTGGAGACCACCCGGTTGAGTTCGCCGATCGCGGCGACCAGCTGCGGGTCGGTCGCGCTGCCCTTTTCGACGGCGTCGTTGAGCCGGCCCGCGGTCGCGAGAAGGCCGGTGAGGTCGGCGATTTCGAAGCGGATCGAGTCCGGGCCCGCCACGACGGACTCGCCGGGGTGACGGGCGGGCGGCGCGGGGTCGGCGACGGCGGGGGTGCCGCCGGCATAGGTTCGCGCGGCACTGCCCGGCAGCCAGCGCAGCGGCGCGTCGAGTTTGTTCAGCGTGGTCGTGCTGATCGCTGCGTCGCCGTCCTCGATCTTGCGAATCGTCGGTGCCGATGGCCCGCCGAGGTCGCCGATCTGTAACTGCGTGAGTCCGAGCTCGTCCCGGCGCTCCTTGATGATTCGGCCGAATCTCTTCTGGCGCCGCGACAGCTCCGAAGGGCTATGCATAGTGCACTCAAGGGTAGGCGCGAGCAGGGGCAAAGGCAAATCAATAGAAAGTGTTTGAAAAATTGGTGGCAATATTGCTACTGTTCTGATGCGCCGAGTCGCATCCCGACTTCGGTTTCTGGAGAGCGTTCCGAGACGAGCAGGGGCGTTCGTCGGGACGGGCGCCTCCGGTCTGTTGCGCAACGGCGCGTGACAGGCCGGAACCAGCGACGATGGAGGGGATCGCCGCTGCGCACGGGATCACCGTCGGCGAAGGGGGTCGACGGTGAACTTACTATGGAGTAAGTTTGGTGGTCATAGATCTCTCGAAAGGAAATCGCATGGCCACCAAGGCTGCTCGCCGTGCCGTTATCGTGTCCGGTGCGCGTACGCCGTTCGTGCGTGCGTTCACCGGATACACGCGCATGGATTCCATCGCGCTCGCCGATGCCGCGGTCCGTGGCCTGCTGGAGCGGACCGGGCTGCCCGGCGCGCAGGTGCAGGCGATCGTGTGGGGCGGGGTCATCCTGCCGAGCGCGGCGCCGAACATCGCCAGGGAGATCGCCCTCGACCTGCGGCTCGATCCGGGCTGTGAGGGATATACGGTGACCAGGGCCTGCGCCTCCGGCCTGCAGGCGGTGACTTCCGCCGCGGCCGCGATCGAGCGCGGCGAATACGACATCATGATCGCGGGCGGCAGCGATTCCACCTCCAACGCCGAGGTGAAACTGCCGCAGAAGGTGGTGCATGCCGCGGCGCCGCTGGCCCTCGGCAAGCCGAAGCCGAAGGACTACCTGTCCGCGGTCGCGCAGCTCGCGCCGTTCACCGATCTGCTGCCGAGCAGGCCGAAGATCGCCGAGCGCACCACCGGCGAGGTGATGGGGGAGTCGGCCGAGAAGATGGCCCGCATCCACGGCATCAGCCGCGCCGATCAGGACGAGTTCGCCGCCCGCTCGCATCACCGTGCCGCCGCGGCCATCGATTCGGGCCGATTCGACGACGAGGTGCTGCGGGTGCGCACCCCCGAGGGCACCGAGATCGACCGCGACGGATTGGTACGCGGCAACACCAGCATCGAAAAACTATCGAAACTCAAGCCAGTGTTCGCCGAAAACGGCACGGTTACCGCTGGCAACGCCAGTCCACTCACCGACGGCGCTTCCGCAGTGCTGTTGATGAGTGAGGAGAAGGCGCTGGAGCTCGGCTATCGGCCGCTCGCCGCGTTCCGCTCCTGGAGCTACGTCAGCGTCGATCCGACCGATCAGGTGCTCATCGGGCCGGCGATCTCCATGCCGCGTGCGCTGGACAAGGCCGGAATGTCGTTGAGCGACATCGATTTCGTCGATATCCACGAGGCCTTCGCCGCGCAAACGTTGTCCGTACTCGCCGCGCTGGGCAGTACCGAGTGGGCCAAGTCCCGCCTCGACCGTGACACCGCCGTCGGCGAGATCGACATCGACACCCTCAACGTGCACGGCGGCTCGGTCTCGCTCGGCCATCCGTTCGGCGCCACCGGCGCCCGAATGGTCACCACCATGGCGAACGAACTCGCCAGGACCGGCAAAAACGCTGCGCTGCTTGGCATCTGCGCCGCAGGCGGCATCGGAGCCTCGGCAGTGCTCGAACGCGTCTGACCCCTCCGGCTTGCGCTACCGCGGGCGTTGCGGTCGGTCCGGAGGGATCACCGGGATCGTGCCGTCCGCGGTGGGGCGGATGCCGTAGCCGGTGTATGTGCGCCGGGCGGTCTGGGGTTTGCGGCCTTCGCTGGCGATGATGCGCAGGCAGGTGTCGTGATTGGTTTCGCCGGGGAGGGCTTCCCGGCGCAGGCGGAGCATGGCGGACGCGAGATCGATGCCGAGCTCATTCGACAGCCGTACGGCGTCGACGTTGGCCATGGCAAACCTCCTGAGCCTGAAAAACGTTGCGTCCGAGAAAGAATCCATTGTCCGAGATGGATCCGTCTTTGGCGTACCCAAACGCTCAGGCGGCGAATCCTCGCGCTTTCGGTCGAGCGCACATTCATCCCGTGATCTGCCACACACCACCGCGCGGACGGAAAGGTATGCGGGACATGGGGAAGTGTGCGTCAGCCGCGGTAGGTCTCGTGGTGGACGGCATCGTGCAGGGGGCGGCCGGTGCGCCAGCCGAATCGTTCCAGGTCGGGGGTCTGCTGGAATTCGTGGACGGGGCCGACGCAGAGCCACGCCACGGGGTGGATGCCCTCGGGCAGGCCGACTAGGTCGGTGAGGAATTCGGGGTCGTAGAAGGAGACCCAGCCGACGCCGATGCCCTCCGCGGTGGCGGCCAGCCAGAGGTTCTGGATCGCGAGTACGGCGGAGTAGACGCCGGTTTCGGGAACGGTGGCGCGGCCGAGCACCTGCGGCCCGCCGCGACCATGGTCGTAGCTGACCACGATGCCGGTGCCGCTCTCGATGATGCCTTCGATCTTGATCGGCTCGAAGGTGGCCGCGCGCTCCGGCGGCAGGCCGGCACGAAACTCGATCCGCTTGTCCGCCACGTGATCCGCGAACTTGCGCAGCGTGCTCGGATCCCGCACCACCACGAAATCCCACGGCTGCGAATTCCCGACGCTCGGCGCCCGATGCGCGGCCTCGAGGATCCGCCACAGCGTCACGTCGTCCACCGGCTCCCCGGTGAACTCCGCCCGCACATCGCGCCGCACCCGAATGGCCTCGTAAACACTCAACCCGTCAGCACCCACCCGCTAACTCAACCACCCACCCCTGGCCCGGCATTCGAGGGGAGTCAAATGGTCGCTAAAAGATCTTCAACAGCAACCATTTGACTCGCCTCGATGCCACCCAACAACCCTTTGACTCGCCTCGATTTCCCCAGCATCTTTCAACCGGACCACAGCCAGTCCTCACGCTGGAACCCACACGCTGCCCATCACAAGTTGCGGAAGAGAAGGCCGGGTACCCCACCTGACGTGCCCAGCACTACTCAGGTCATCCGATGAACCAGTCGAAAACCTCTGGGACAGAACACCACCGGAGATCTCTCAGTAGACCAACCCGAATCAGTACACCCAGAGATCCTCGAAAAGGTGCACCTATCCGGGCAAGTGCTTCTCAGGACTCCAGAGGTGGACAGCCCATAGAAGCTGAAGACCTATCCACATTTTCCCGTGAGTAGTGCTGGGCGCGTCGTGTGCCGTACCCGGCTTTAGGTGCACGTC
>NZ_JBITJI010000024.1:0-93706 GCF_044459885.1 Nocardia sp. NPDC050175 | reverse complement strand
GATGCCACGGCATCCAGTGTCGTCATCACGGCACCTTCCTCGCTGAACATCATTCAGCGTGTTGGGCCGGAACCACCGTTAAATCCACAGTCCCGCAGACCTGGCCAAGTTTGGGACCAGGGGGCACGGGGTTGGTCGCAGCGCCAGATGGTGACGTCGCGGGTGGAGCCGGGGAAGCCCAGGCGGGCGTCGGCGCGGCCGATGGGGGTTACGGAGGCGAAGAGGGGGCTGACGTCGGATTCGTTGTTGCCGATCCAGAGGATGGTGGTTGCGGTGTCTGGTGGGGTGCCGAAGTAGCCGTAGCCGCGGTTGGGGCTGTAGATGGCGGGGAGGTTGGTACCTAGGACGTCGAGTGCGCTTGCCTGCCAGTAGGAGTCGGTGATGATGGCGACGTTGGCGCGGTCGGCTTCGGGGAGGGATTGGTAGGCGGTTGCCGCGGCCGCAGCGAGTTCGGGCCAGCCGAATTTGCCGTAGACGCCGATCGCCAGGCCCGCGTCGGCCTCGCTGGTCGCGGGCTTGATGCTGGACTCGGGCTGCCAGGGCATCGTAAATGCCGCGAGGGCAACGGATATGACGATCAGCGTGCTGGTGACGATGGTGCGCAGGCGGCCCGTTTTCTCGGTCCAGCGCACCGCGCCCGCGGCGAAGATCGCGGCATAGCAGCCTGCGGCGTAGTACGCCCTGCCGTCAGTGGCGATGAAGGCGACGGTGAGCAGCAGTGGGAGCAGGGCGAGGAATCGGTACTGGCGCAACGGTTCCCAGCGGAAGAGGGCCACGATTCCGTAGATCAGCAGCAGCCCACCGAGTAGTCCGGCGGCGGCAATGGCCAGCGGCAGCCAGGTATAGCGGCCGCCGATGGTGGCCTGTTCGTCAGCGACCACTGCGCCGAGCCGCAACTGCGGCCAGTCGTGAGAAGCCTGCCAGATCAGGCTCGGCAGCGTCAGAAGGACGACCAGGCCCGCACCCAACCACAGTGCGGGACGGCGAAACAGGTCACGCGGACCGTAAAACGCTACGCCGATCGCGATGGCGATCCAGAAGAACGGGATCAACCATTTGACCTGCATATCCAGGGCGGTGGCCAGCGACGCCCACAGCAGCAGCGAGTCGCGGCGGGTGCGCACCCAGCGGATGAGCAGCCAGCTGATCAGTACCCACAGCGCGGTGTCGACGGTGTTGGTGGCCAACTGAGTTCCCTGCACCAGCAGGAAAGGCGAAGTGGCGTAAGCGGTTGCCGTCAGCAGTTGGGCGTTGCGTGCTCCGCCGAATTCCCTGGCGATCTGCGCACTGATCAGCACCGCGGCGACCGTGACCAGTATCGCCGGAATACGCTGTGCCACCATGGATTCCGGCGCGATGATATCCATCAGCCGGGCGATCGCGGGTAACAGCGGACCCTGATCGGCGTAACTGACCGCGAGCCTGCGACCCGCGGAGATGAAATACAGCTCGTCGCCGAAGAATCCGTAGCGGCCCGCCGAAGCCAGCAGCGCGATCGCGGACACGATCGCGATGGCGCCCACTCCGGCGAGCGCGAACGGCGGCTGCTCCTCGGTCGTATCCGGTTGCCGCACTTGGGTTGTCGCAGTGTCAGTCATCTTCCCCCGCTTTTCGCGTAGCCAAATCGAACAACCGGCACATATGCGCCGTGTACCCGTCCATATCGAAATCCGGTTCCCGGATCGCCCGTCCGGCCGCGCCGTCGATCGCATCGCGGATGGACTTCGCCATCACCAGCGGGTCGAATTCGCCGAAATCCCCCGTGCGCTGGCCTTCCTGCATGATGTCGACCAGCGGCACGATGATTTCCCGCTCCCCGTCGGCCGAGGCGAACTTCGGCCTGCCGTCCGCATCGCGCAGATTCAGCACCACATCCATCAGCGCCGCGACGTAGTTCGTGTTCGCGGCGATGAACGCGAGATTCGATTCGATGTAGGCCAGCAACATGTTTCGCGGCCCGATCGCCGCAGCGACCTTCGGCCCGACGTGCTCGGCGCCCGACACATACAACTGAACGACCAGCTGTGTCATCAGATCGTCTTTACCGGCGAAGTGGTAGGAGATGACCCCTTTGGAGATCCCGGCATGCTTGGCGATCCGCGCCAGCGACGCGTTCCCGTACCCGACCTCGGAGATCACCTCCACCGCGGACGCGATGATCTGCCGCCGCCGCGCCTCTTCGATAAACGACCTTTGCTGGCCGTCCGTACTATTTTCTGACCGCACGGCCAAATATTAGCACGATCAGCCAGTGAAGTGCCGGGTGCTGCCGCGCTCCCACCCCGGATCCCCGTCCCGGACGAAACTGATCCAGCTGCGGCGCATTTCGTCGACCAACGGCTGCGGGCGCTCGCCCTGCAGCATCGGCGCGTCCTGCCACGCCGCTGCCGTCCCGAGCAAGAACGGCAGCTCAAGGCAGTGACACGCACCGAACGGACTACCTTCCGGCTGCCAATCGAACCGGTACAGCCACGGCGCGACACCTCGCTCGCTGAGCGCCACACCCAGCCGCCGAGTCGGCCCGCCGAAGCCCTGCTCGGTGGCCTGCTCCATGGCGTCCCAATCGTCGGAGAAGAATGCCGCCGCCTCGTCCCTCGTCGTGCCCAGCAGAATCGGCATGGTGCTGTGCCGGCCCACCGCGGTCGCCGGGTCGACATCGACCAACGTCCCGTCACCCGTCAGCTGGAACGGTGGGATGATCCCGGACGGCGCTCGGCTCGCGACTGCGGACTGCGCGGCCAGCAACTCGGCAACCGGTACCGCCCCGAGCTGTTCGGCTTCGATGCCCAACTCCTGCAACAACTTCCCACCGGTCCGCGCCGCCTCGTCCGGCGTATCAGGCAGCATGCTGAGCGGCGTGCTCTGCAGCACGGCCTGCTGGAACAGCCCGCTCCCCTGCTCACCCGACAACATCGCCACCAGCGATATCGCACCCGCCGACTGACCGGCGGCAGTCACCCGATCAGGGTCACCACCGAACGCCGCGATATTCTCGCGCACCCAGCTGAGCGCGGCGATCTGATCAAGCAGCCCCAAGTTGCCATCACTCACTCCAGGCAACCGCAGATACCCGAACACGCCAATTCGGTAATTCACAGTCACTACCACGACGTCC
This sequence comes from Nocardia sp. NPDC050175, assembly GCF_044459885.1. Classification (NCBI taxonomy): domain Bacteria; kingdom Bacillati; phylum Actinomycetota; class Actinomycetes; order Mycobacteriales; family Nocardiaceae; genus Nocardia; species Nocardia sp. NPDC050175. The sequence continues at coordinate 90,591 of NZ_JBITJI010000024.1, read as the reverse complement.
CCAAGCGCCGCAAACTCCGCCCCGTCGTACCACCCGAGACTGCCTGCGCCACTGGAGAATCCACCACCGTGCAGAAACACCAGCACCGGATGACCGTCTCCCGGCGGAGCCCACACATTCAGCGACAGACAATCCTCCCCCTGCGGAATCTCGAAATTCCCCATCACCCGCGCCAACCGCGAAGCCAATTGCGGTGCGGCCGGACCGAATTCAGCCGCCTCCCGAACCCCGGTCCACGGCGCACTCGGCTCCGGCTTACCGAACCGCGCGGCCTGCGCATAAGGAATACCCCGATACGCCGTCACACCCCCCTCGACAACACCGCGCACCTTCCCCACACCGGTCTCGACTATGGCCGACTGCTCAATCTCACTGGTCATGCGTCCAAGTCTGCCGCGCCCCCGCCCACCAAAGCCACGATTCGACCGCGGCACACCTCAATGTGCCAGCCCCCGACCCTCAATCGGACGGATCAAGTCACGGCGTCGAGCCAGGCCAGTTCGGCCGAACTGGAGCAGACCGGCTGGCCACTGTCGATACTCGAATGTATGACCGAACCAACGCCTGACCCCGCGCCCGCACACGACTCCGACTCGACCACATCCGAACGACCCAAGAACAAAATCTCCCTCGAGAGGCAGGCGGACGGCGTGATCGCCGCCGACGTCAGCGCCCCTACAAAGCGCGGCAACATCAGTAACTGAACCGGCCAGATGTATCGGCCGCAGTAGTCGATCCGCTCCGCCCCACCCACACGAAAAAGCCGCGCTCCCAACGGAAGCGCGGCCCTTCGTACTGAAACCTACAGGTACTGACCCGTGCTGGACTCGGTGTCGATCGCCCTGCTCGCGCTGGCGTTCTTACCGGTGAATTAGACGCAGCCGGATGTAGACGATCCACTCGCCCGAACCCGACCACACGAAAAAGCCGCACCCCCAACGGAAGCGCGGCCCTTCGTACTGAAACCTACAGGTACTGACCCGTGCTGGACTCGGTGTCGATCGCCCTGCTCGCGCTGGCGTTCTTACCGGTGAATTAGACGCAGCCGGATGTAGACGATCCACTCGCCCGAACCCGACCACACGAAAAAGCCGCACCCCCAACGGAAGCGCGGCCCTTCGTACTGAAACCTACAGGTACTGACCCGTGCTGGACTCGGTGTCGATCGCCCTGCTCGCGCTGGCGTTCTTGCCGGTGACGAGCGTGCGGATGTAGACGATCCGCTCGCCCTTCTTGCCCGAGATGCGGGCCCAGTCATCGGGATTCGTGGTGTTGGGCAGGTCCTCGTTCTCGGAGAACTCGTCCTGGATCGAATCGTAGAGATGCTGCAGGCGCAGGCCGGGGTTGCCGGTGTCGAGGACGGACTTGATGGCGTACTTCTTGGAGCGGTCCACGATGTTCTGGATCATGGCGCCGGAGTTGAAGTCCTTGAAGTACAGGACTTCCTTGTCACCGTTGGCGTAGGTGACCTCCAGGAAGCGGTTGTCCTCGCTTTCGGCGTACATCCGGTCGACGACCCGTTCGATCATCGCCTGGACGCAGGCCAGCTTGTCGCCGCCGAACTCGGCGAGATCGTCGGCGTGCAGCGGCAGCGTCTCCGTGAGGTACTTGGAGAAGATGTCCTGTGCCGATTCCGCGTCCGGCCGTTCGATCTTGATCTTCACGTCCAGGCGGCCGGGCCGCAGGATCGCGGGGTCGATCATGTCCTCGCGGTTGGAGGCGCCGATCACGATGACGTTCTCGAGGCCCTCGACGCCGTCGATCTCCGACAGCAGCTGCGGCACGACCGTGGTCTCCACATCGGAGGACACGCCCGAACCACGGGTGCGGAAGATGGAATCCATCTCGTCGAAGAACACGATCACCGGCGTACCTTCGGACGCCTTCTCACGAGCCCGCTGGAAGATGATCCGAATGTGGCGCTCGGTCTCGCCGACGAACTTGTTGAGCAGTTCGGGGCCCTTGATGTTCAGGAAGAACGACTTGGCTTCCTTGGCATCCTCACCGCGCGCCTCGGCGATCTTCTTGGCCAGCGAGTTGGCCACCGCCTTGGCGATGAGCGTCTTACCGCACCCGGGCGGACCGTAGAGCAGCACACCCTTGGGCGGGCGCAGCGCGTACTCGCGGAACAGGTCCTTGTGCAGGAAGGGCAGCTCCACCGCGTCCCGGATCTGCTCGATCTGCCGACCGAGACCGCCGATATCGGTGTAGTCGACGTCCGGAACCTCTTCCAGCACAAGGTCTTCGACCTCGGCCTTGGGAATGCGCTCGAACGCGAACCCGGCCTTGGTGTCCACCAGCAGCGAATCACCAGGGCGCAGTTTACGAATCGGGGAGTCCGGGTCGTCCATGTCGTCGTACTCGGCGACCTTGGCCAGCGGACCCGCCAGCCAGACCACGCGTTCCTCGTCGGCATGACCGACGACGAGGGCACGACGGCCGTCATCGAGGATCTCCCGCAGGGTGCCGATCTCGCCGATCGCGTCGAACACTCCGGCCTCGACGACCGTGAGTGCCTCGTTGAGCCGGACGGTCTGACCGTATTCGAGGGTCGAGGTCTCGATGTTCGGTGAACACGTCAATCTCATCTTGCGACCCGAGGTGAATACGTCGACGGTCTGATCGTCGTACACGCCGATCAGGATCCCGTATCCGCTCGGCGGCTGACCGAGCCGATCGACTTCCTCACGCAAGGCGACGAGCTGCTGGCGCGCTTCCTTGAGTGTGTCCATCAGCTTGGTGTTGCGAATCGTCAGCGAATCGATGCGGGCTTCCAATTCCCGTGCACGATCCGGCGAATCGGCGAGTTGCCTGCGGAGTGCAGCCGCTTCGGCGCGTACCGCCTCGAGCTCTCTCCAGGCCGCCGAATCCGAATTCTCGATGGGGCTCATGTGCTGCTCCTCCCAGTCCCGGTCTATCAACGCTACCGGGCGCGAACCGTTCTCGCTTTCCGACATGGTTTCGTCGTGATCACATCTGGGCTGCGATCGACCGCCGGATGACCATGTTAGCCTGCCCTAACCCGCACTCGGTGAGCCCGCTCGCCGACCGAGCCGAAAGGTTGCTGAATATGCTCCTTCCCGCCAGAACCCTCCGCGTTTCTCTTGCTACCGCTGCCGCCGCCCTCGCCGTTACCGCCGGGCTGGTCGGCTGTAGTTCCGATGACAACAAATCCGATGCCAAGGTCTCTTCCACCAGCACAGTGGCCTCGACCAGCGCCGCGCCTGCCGCTGCCGCTGGCGCGCCGACCCCGGAGACGCTGCAGGCGGTGCTGGTCAAATTGTCCGATCCGGCCGTACCCACGGCGGACAAGGCCAAGCTGATCGTCGACGGCGAAAAGCGCACGGCGAACATCGATCAGATGAACAAGGGGCTGGCCGGTTACGCGCTGACCTTCGCAGTGGCGGATGTCACAACGCAAGGCACCACCGCGAACGCGCAGGTGACCATCAACTCGCCGCACGGCGCGGCGCCCGCGGTGCCGATCAGCTGGGAGAACGTCGGCGGCACCTGGAAGCTGTCGGACGCAAGCGGCTGCCTGCTGCTCGGCTTCGCGCAGGCGCCCTGCGTCCCTGCCTGATCCGCGATGACGGCCGAGGGTGGTGTGCGGACACCCTCGGCCGCGTTCAGACGGCGCGTCAGCCCTTCGAGGGCCTGCGCTGCGGCTTGGGGGTCACCGTGCCCTCGGCGAGCCTGCGCGCGCTCACCAGGAACGCCGTATGGCCCTGCATACGATGCTCGGGGCGCACCGCGAGGCCGACCACGTGCCAGCCGCGCACGATCGATTCCCAGGAGCGCGGTTCGGTCCAGCACTCCTGTTCGCGCAGCGCCTCCACCACCTTGGACAACTGGGTAACGGTTGCCACGTAGATGATCAGCACGCCGCCGGGGACCAGCGCCTTGGAAACCGCGGGTAGCGCGTCCCACGGCGCGAGCATGTCCAGCACGGCGCGATCGACCGGTTCACCCGCGTAATCGGCTACGTCCCCGACGGTCAGCGACCAGTTAGCGGGACGTTCGCCATAGAAAGTTTCGACGTTGCGGATCGCGTGATCGGCGTGATCCTGGCGGATTTCGTACGAGACCACCTCGCCCTGCGGCCCGACAGCACGCAACAGCGAACATGTCAGCGCGCCGGAGCCCGCGCCGGCCTCCAACACCCGCGCGCCGGGGAACATGTCGCCCTCGTGCACGATCTGCGCGGCGTCTTTCGGGTAGATCACGGCGGCACCGCGCGGCATCGACAGCACGTAGTCGACCAGCAACGGGCGCAGGGCCAGATACGGGGTGCCGTTGGTGGAGTTCACCACGGTGCCCTCGTCGGCGCCGATCAAGCTGTCGTGCTTGATCCCGCCCCGATGGGTGTGGAACTCCTTGCCCTCCTCCAAGACCACCGTGTACAGGCGCCCTTTGGCATCGGTCAGCTGTACCCGGTCACCGAGGGTGAATGGCCCGGTCCGTCTGGCCGTCATGAATCTCCGTTCGCTGGCAGAGCAGTGCTCTGAATAAGTCGAACACCGGCGTGTCGGTGCCGCCGGATAGCCTGCCAGGTATGAGCTCGCCCGTGTCCACGCCCCCTACCGACGGCGCGCAGGCGTCCGATGCCGGTGCGGCGGCGAGCCGGTCGCGCCCGGCGCTGTCGCCTTCGCGGGCAATGGATTTCAAGCAGTGTCCGCTGAAGTACCGGCTGCGGGCGATCGATCGGATTCCCGAGCCGCCGAATCGCAACGCGCTGCGCGGCACGGTGGTGCACGCGGTGCTGGAGGACCTGTACGGGCTGCCCGCGGTGCAGCGGGAGCCACAGCGGGCAGCGGGGCTGATCGTGCCCGTGTGGGCGCGGATGGCGGCCGAATGGCCCGAGGTGACCGAGCTGATCACCGAGGCCGAGCTGGACGGTTTCCTCGGCGAGGTGCGCGCGCTGGTGCAGGCGTACTACCGGCTGGAGGATCCGACGCGCTTCGATCCGGAGTCGCGCGAGGCGCGGGTGGAGGTCGAGCTCGCGGACGGAGTTCTATTGCGCGGCTTCGTCGATCGGATCGATGTCGCGCCGACCGGACAGTTACGCGTGGTCGATTACAAGACCGGCCGCGCGCCCGGACCCACCCAGGAGACCAGGGCGCTGTTCCAGCTGAAGTTCTACGCGCTGGTGGTGCTGCGCACCCGCGGCATCGTGCCGACCCAGCTGCGGCTGATCTACCTGGCCGACGAGCAGATCCTCACCTACGCCCCCGACGAGGAGGAGCTGCTCCGCTTCGAACGCACGCTGTCCGCGCTGTGGGCCGCCATTCTGGAGGCCGGTCGCACCGGCGACTTCCAGCCGAACACCAGTTGGCTCTGCTCCTATTGCGACTACAAACCGCTCTGCCCCGAATTCGGTGGCACGCCACCGCCTTACCCGGGCTGGCCGGTCGGCGGGACCGGTGAGTCGCCGGACGAGACCCTGGCGGACGCGGTCGCGGACTGACCTATCGACCGGCCCCCAGAATGAAATCCAATGACGTGCCATGGGATCCGATGATCGCCACCGCGACGATCAGCACCACAACCCCCACCACATCACCGACCACGATCAGTACGTTCCGAATGCGCAGCCATCGGCTGCCCTGTTCGGCCTCCGTCGTCATCGACGTCCTTCCCTGCGTCCGTGCGGGGGCCCGTGGCGGCGCCCCGACGTTCTCCGTGTGTATATCGCCCGACACATCGCACAGTGTCGCCGACACACCATGAAGTTTTCGTGAAGACTCGCGGAATAGGCCGCCGAGCCCCACCGCCACGCGCACAACTCCTCGTGCCGCGCACGGAATCGCCAACAATTCCGTGCGCAGCAGACTACAACGCGCGTGACGGCAATGCGAGCACTGCGCTCAGAGGGTGAAGTTGCGGAACAGCAGGACGGAAAGGCCCAGTCCGACAGCCAGGTTGACCACCACCGCGGAGCCGAAGACGACGATCGGCCGCCACCCGGCTTCGCGCAGGCCGCGCAGCGAGAACTCCAGCCCGATGGAGACGAACGCGAAGATCAGGAACCAGGTGCGCAGGTCGTTGATGATGAGAATGTGCGCGGCGCCGGACTTCCTGTCGGCGGATTGCAGGTAGAGCGTGCCGATCACCGAGGCGGCGATGAAGCCGAGCACGAACTTGGGGAACCGCTCCCAGAATTGCCGCGCCGAGGGCCGGACCGAATCTGCGGAGCGTTCCACCTTCAAGGTGAAGTACGCGGTCAACGCGATCGCGACGATGCCGATCAGCGCGTTCTGCGTGGTCTTCACGATGGTGGCGATCTGCAGCGCCTTCTCCCCCGCGATGGCGCCCGACGCCGCGACCGCCGCCGTGGTGTCGATATTGCCGCCGATCCAGGCGCCGGCGACCGCGTCGGACAGCCCGAAAACGTCGGCGAGCCAGGGCAGTACGAAGATCGACGGCAGCGCGAAGATGATCACCAGCGAGGCCGCGTAGGCGATCTGCTCGCGCTTGGCCTGCACCGCACCGGCCGCCGCGATGGCCGCGCTGACGCCGCAGATGGACACCGCCGAGGACAGCAGCGCGCGCAACTTGTCGTCGAGCCCGAGCCGCCCGCCCAGCCACCAGGTGAACCCGAACACCGCGGTGATCAGCAACAGCGCCTGCAGGATCGACGGACCCGCCGCGGTCACCAGGATCTTCAGATTGATCGAGGCGCCGAGCAGCACCACGCCGGTCTTGATGAAGAACTCGGTGCGGAACCCGGCCGAAAGCCGGTCGCGCAGGGCGAGTTTGGACAGGATGACGTTGCCGAGCAGGCCGATCGCGATGGCGTACACCGGGAACTCGATCGACTTGGCCACCCGTTTGAACGGCGTGTCCGCCGCCCACTGCGGGACGTGGGTGTCGAAGAATCGGGTCAGCGCGCCGAGCGCGAGGACGACCGCGATCCCCGCCACGATCGCGCCTACCGTCGGCCGCGAGACCGCCTGCAGTGCCGCCGTTTCCGACTTCACCTGATCGGAAGTGGCGGCGTCCGTGCCGGTTTCGGTGGCAACGCTTCCGGCCGCATCCTCCGGCGAATTACCTTCCCGCGCTTCAGTATCCGACATCACGGCACCAGCCAATCCGGAATCGCGCCGACCAGGACCAGCGCGATCAGCGCCAGCCCGGCGACCGCCGCCAGCCAGTCCTCACTCCAGGCGAATGTGCTCCCCGACCGTTCGTCGGGCGATGTCTGTGACACGGGTGTGCTCCTTGCGTTCCTCATCGAGAGGCCGCACGGTAACAACACCCGGTCACCAGGCACACCGGTTGCGTTCAGCGTGAATTATTCACGCATATAAGACAAAACAGACGGCGATAATCCGCTCAGAAGGCGCGGCAGGAGCGGATGTCGAAGGCCAGGATGGCCTTGGCGCCGAGCTCGGCGAGCTGGTCCATCACCTCGTTGCCCTGCTTGCGCGGCACCATCGCGCGGATCGCCACCCAGCCGTCGTCGGCCAGCGGCGACACCGTCGGCGACTCCAGGCCCGGCGTGATCTTGACCGCCGCCTCGAGCAGCTCCTTCGGGCAGTCGTAGTCGAGCATGATGTATTGCTGACCGAACACCACGCCCTGCACGCGCGCGATGAGCTGATTGCGCGCACGCTCCTGCTGATCGGAGCCGGTGCGTTCGATCAGCACGCCCTCCGAGTCGCACAGCGACTCACCGAACGCGACCAGGTTGTGCTGACGCAGCGTGCGGCCCGAGCCGACCACGTCCGCGATGGCGTCGGCGACGCCGAGCTGGATGGAGATCTCCACCGCGCCGTCGAGGCGGATCACCTCGGCCTGGATGCCGCGCCGCTGCAGATCGCTGAGCACCAGGTTCGGGTACGAGGTGGCGATCCGCTTGTCGTAGAGGTCATCGACCGTCCAGGCCTGCCCGGCCGGTGCGGCGTAGCGGAAGCTGGAGCGGCCGAAGCCGAGGCCGAGCCGTTCGCTGACCGGCGCGCCGGAATCGAGCGCGAGGTCGCGGCCGGTGATGCCGAGGTCGAGTTCGCCGGACCCGACATAGATGGCGATGTCCTTGGGCCGCAGGAAGAAGAATTCCACCTGGTTGGCCGGGTCGAGCACGGTCAGGTCGCGCGAATCGGTGCGCCTGCGGTAGCCGGCCTCGACCAGGATGGCGGTGGCGGCTTCGGACAGGGCGCCTTTATTGGGGACTGCGACGCGCAGCATGGGATGGGGTCCTTTCGGGAGCAGAAACTACGGAGTAAGACGCGGCCATCACAGATGTCGGTACACGTCTTCGAGCTTCAATCCACGACCAACCATCAACACCTGCACCCAGTACAGCAGCTGCGAGATCTCCTCGGCGAGCGACTCGTCGCTCTCGTGCTCGGCGGCCAGCCAGACCTCGCCTGCCTCCTCGAGCACCTTCTTACCCTGGCTATGCACGCCCGCGTCCAGCGCGGCAACGGTTCCGGACCCCTCGGGGCGGGTAACCGCACGATCCTGCAGCTCGGCGAACAGGGTTTCGAAGTTCTTCACGATGAGCCATTGTTTCAGACCGGTGTGCGGGACCGTTGCTCCGGCCCGTGCCAGCCCGGACTCACCGCCGCCGCGACGCACTGGCGACCGGGAAACGGCCGGGCATGATGGTTTCATGCCCTTTCGCACCGCGCTGACCGAACTGTTCGCTCTGCGTCATCCCATCGTGTCGGCGCCGATGGGCGGCGTGGCAGGCGGTGCGTTGGCGGCCGCCGTCTCGAATGCCGGCGGGCTCGGCCTGGTCGGCAGCGGGGATCGAGACTGGCTGACCCGCGAGCTGTCGATTGTCGCGGACACCGCGCGTTCGGCCTGGGGTGTCGGATTCCTGAGCTGGGCGGTCGACCTCGACACGGTGCGATGGGTGCTCGATGAGTACCGACCGCGCGCGGTAATGCTGTCGTTCGGCGATCCCGCACCGTTCGTCGAGGCGGTGCGTGCCGCGGGCGCGGCGCTCATGGTCCAGGTCACCGACCACGACGAGGCCCGCCGCGCCGTCGACGTCGGCGCGGACGTCATCGTCGCGCAGGGCGGCGAGGCGGGCGGGCACGGTGCCGGGCGTTCCACGATGACGATGGTTCCCACCGTCGCCGATCTCGCGCATCCGACGCCGGTGCTCGCCGCGGGCGGTATCGCGGACGGCCGCGGGCTGGCGGCCGCGCTGGCGCTCGGCGCCGCGGGCGTCATGGTCGGCACCCGGTTCGAGGCGACGCACGAAGCGGTGCTCATGCCCGAGCAGGCCAAGGCGATCGTGGCCGCCCGCGGCCACGACACCTCCCGCAACCGGGTGTTCGATATCGCACGCCGATCACCGTGGCCGTCGAAGTACACCGCGCGCATGCTGCGCAACGAGTTCTTCGACGACTGGCACGACCGCGAGGACGAGCTGCGCGCGGACACCGCCGCACAGGATCGCTACCTCGATGCCGTGGCCACTGGCGGGGCGGCAGCCCCCGTCTGGGCAGGCGAGGCCGTCGATCTCATCAGCACGATCGACTACGCCGCCGAGGTCTTGAGCAAGATCGCCGAGGAGGCCGAGGTCGCGCTCGGACGCGCGGCGCGCCGACAGATCGACAACGTCTGACCCGAGTCGGGTACGGAAGACGCTTCCGTCGCCCCAGCGAATACCGGGGCGACGGAAGCGTTTTCGACCGGTCAGCTCTCGCTGAGCAAGGCCTCCAGATCGGCCACCGCGGTGCGCAGGTGCTCGGCGAAGGCGTGCATCTGGTCCGCGACCGTGGTCGGCGTGGCCAGGTACAGATTCCAGCGGTCCGGCAGCAGGACGTAGGCGACGCCGATGCAGCGCGGGCTGGTGGAGCCGAAACCGAAGTAGCTGATGTTGACCGACGGCGCCGAGCTGGTGCTCAGGTAGTCGTCGCGCATGATCACCCAGCCGGGGCTGTCGTAGAGCGGAATCGGCTCGGTGACACCGAGTTCCGCGCCGCGACGGCGTTGGATCCACTGCAGTTCCCACAGGTGCTGCTCGGGCGCGGCACCTGCCTGGCATTCCTTGGCGCGCGCGACGTGTGCGGCGGCCGCGGTGCGTGCGGCGGCGAGCTTGGCCGACTGATCGACTGCCTCGTCCTGCACGGCGTCGACGAATGCCACCATCTCCGGCGTGATCACCCGCATGGCCTCGGTGCGGCCGTTGCGGTACTGCCGGGTGGCGATGGATTCGTAAGTGGCGCCGGTGATTCCCTTGCTGCGCCGATGCGCCAGCTGATAACTCAACTGCGCGAAGGCATCCGGGGAGATGCGGAGCTGCTTGGCGCGGGTCGTGCCGAAGTCCGCGAAAGAGACCGTCTGCGTGGCGTTGTCGGCGGCATACTGGGCGAATGCGGCACCGGCGGCGGCAATGTCGTTGCGCTGCGCCGCATCCAGCACGAACTCGATCGGCTCGACCGCGGGCAGCCCCTGCGCCCGCGCCCCGGAACGCTCGGCGTGCTCCTGCGCCGGAACCTCCAGCATCGCGTCCACGAAGGACAGGATGGTGGTGCCGTCCAGTCCGCAGTGCTCGACATTGATGCCCGCCTGGCCGTCGCCGAAGACGATGAACGACACCGCCTTGTCGAACCACCGATTCGCGCTGTCTCCGTGCAACAGCTGGTCACACGCGTGCTGCTCGTCGCGCGGGGCGAAGTCCTCCAGACAGACGCAGAACAGCGCGGTCTCGATCGTGTCCAGTGCCGCGGCGTTGGTCGGCTCGGCGAGCAACTGCTGCCTGCTCGCCGCCCACTCGGCGCGCGCCTTGGTGGTGAGATGCCCTACCGCGGAATCGGTTCGGGTCGACCGTGCGCCCGCCTTGAGCACCTCGCGCAGCCCGTCGGCCAGGTCGTCGAGCGAGTACGGCGTGCCGTCCGGGCCGAGCACGTCCATCCGGAACATGCTGCCGCGGAAGAACACCACCACATGCTTGGCGTCCGACGGGCCCGGCCATTCCGCGCTGTAGGGCACCCGGACGCTGTCCTGCGTTTCGCCGGGAATCCGGGTCTCGGAGAACAGGTACTTGTTCTGCCACATCGACAACGCCTGCCCGCGCTGCATGACCGGCGGGATCGCTTCGACGTCGAGGGATCGCTTGTAATCCACTGCGGCCGACATGATCCCGGCCGCCCGATCCACCTGGGTGGCGGCGGTCGAGGCGGCCAGGGTGGTGTCGTCACGGAAGAGGAAGAAGAAGTTGGCGTTCAACGCGATCCGATCGCGCCTGCCCAGGTAGCGGGACGGCCAGAACAGGTCCAGCCAGCTGCCGACGCCGGGGGTGGCGTCGTACTCGGCCAGCGCCGCGTGCAGGGTGCGGCCCGGGCCGTCCGCGCGCAGCAGGTCGTCGACCGCCGCCTCGGTGGTGGCGAGTTCGTCGGCGGTCAGCAGCGGTGCGCACCATTGTAGGAATCGGGCGCAGCTGTCCTCCAGCGTCGGCAGGGGTACCCGGGGCAGGGTGTCGTCGGCGGCGAAGGTGCGTTCGGTCAATGCTGGTCCTCGGTGTCGGCGTGGTGCTTCGGCAACGGTCGCGATAGGTACAGGCCGGCGTAGAGCCAGCCTTCGGTCTCTCGGTCGGTGGTGTCGATTCCCTTGGCGGACAGGGTGTTCAGCACCTGGGTCTGCTCGGCCGCGGAGGCGAACCTGCGCTGCTCGAACAGTCCGGGCGCCTGCTCGGTCCGGTAGCCGAGCGCGGCGAGTTCCGCGGCGATCGGCGCGAAGTCGAACATGCGCAGCACGAAGTGTGCCATCCATGGTCGCCGACGCGGATGCGCGGTCGCGACCCGGGCCAGAGTTTTCTCGGTGACGTAGCCGATGCAGCCGGTGGAGATGATGATGTCGGCGGTGGCGAGCAGCTCGCGCTGTTCGTCGGTCGGTTCGCCGGACTCCAGGTCGGCGTGCACGGTGTCGTGCAGCAGACCCGTCTGCTGCGCGTAGGCGAGTGCGGGCGCGGAGGCGTCCATGCCGAGGAAGCGGACGTCGGCGAGACCGTCTCTGCTGCCGAGTATCTCGCGGTCGCGGGCGATGAGGGCGGCCGGATCGCCGTCCGCGGTGCGGTAGTGCTCGGCGAGTTCCCGCATGGTGGTGTCGAAGCGGAGCAGTGCCGCGTTGACACCATAGGAGCAGCCGATGTCGAGCACGGTCGGGGTGGTGACGCGGGCCGAGGCGCGGTACTCCCGAATCTGCTGCTGGAAAACGGGTTTCGCCAGTTCCGGAATGCGATAGTCGAGGTCGGACATGCGGGCGTAGTAGTCGCGTGGATCGGGACGATCGTAGATGTCGTCGAAGGAGGCTTTCCCGGTCGTGTGTAACGGCACTGCCACAGTCGTTCCTCTCGGGTCGAGCGGTAACTCCCGATCACTGGGATCGATCGGGCCGTTCGGCTCAGTCGAGCAAGCGGTCGCCGCGGACAGCGTCGGCCGCGGCGGCCAGATGGTCGGGTAGTACGCGGCCGAAGAGTTGACGGGTGCGCTCCACCGTGCCGATGACGCCCGGCCGGTCGGTGTAGGCGAAAATCGCCGAATGTCGTTGCGTGGCACCGGCGACGGGCGACACGCGGTGCAGCGAGAAGCGACCCTGGAACAGCTGCAGGTCGCCGGGGCGCAGGTCGAGCCGCTGGATCAACCGCTCGCCCGTGCCGGTGAGCACGGCGCGCACGTCGTCGAGGTGCTCGGCCTGCGGCGTGCGAATGTTGGGGCAGTACTCGAAGATTCCACCCGACTCAGCGGGCTGGGTCAGCATGCTGACGGTAAATTCGTTGGTGTCGAAGTGCCACGGGTGCGACATGCCGGGCGCGACCACGTTGAGGCACAGGCCCGCCAGCGGGTCGGCGAACTCGTGCAGCTCGGCCAGCCCGAAGCAGTCCGCGACGAAACGCTGGAAGCGCGTGTCGGTGTACAGCTGATGGATCAGCGCATCGCCGGGGATGCGGTCGCGCGGCACGAACGCGTTGCCCCGGTCCAGCACGATGCGCCCCGGATGGTCTTCTGGCAGTTCGGTATCCAGCGGGATGTTGTAGGCGTTGACCCGCTCGACCTCGTAGTACGCGTGCGGCGCCATCGCCTCGCCTTGCGCCCGCAGCGTTTCGGTCAATTCCGTTCGGATGAAGCCGCGCAGCACGGTACAGCCACTCGCGGCCAATTCCGCCCGAGCGAGTTCCACAGCGGCGCGCCGACCGGCGTCCGCGGAATTCGCGAGGGGATACCGTGCGGTATCAACGATCTCGTCGAGGACACCCAACGCTGCCATGGCGACATTCTGGTAGAGCCGACCACCGACACGCCCGGGATTGGGCGAGATTGCCGGTGATCGCGGTCACACCTACCAGCAGCACGCACTCCCGTTGCGGCACAGTAACTCTCGATGGCGCGCGGTCGGGAGTGTCGAACGGCGACCGCTCAGCCGCGCTGCTTCAGCGCTTGTTCGAGGTCATCGACCGTCAGCCCGACCAAGGTGTCGCGAAAGCTGCGGCCGGGTTCGTCCGGCACCGAAATCTCGCACGGGATCACGATCACCGCGCAACCCGCGGCCTGCGCCGCGCGGGTGCCAGTCGGCGAATCCTCCACCGCCACACAGTCGCGCGGATCGACGCCGAGCAGTTCGGCGGCGCGCAGATACACGTCCGGTTCCGGCTTGCCGCGCGTCACCTCGTCGCCGCAGACCGACACGTCGAAGAAGTCGCGGCCCAAGGTGTCGAGCCCGTACTCGGCGAGCGACCGCTTGGTATTGGTGACAAGCGCCGACTTCAGCCCGGCGGCCCGGACCAACCCCAGCGCGTCTTTCGCGCCCGGCCGCCACGGGATGGGGCCGGTCATCAACTCGGTCACCCGGTGCTCGATGAACTGCCCCGCGGCGCGCACCGCCTCGGGTGTCGGCTCGATGCCGATGCCGGTGAACAGCAGCCGCAGCGCGTCCGGTCCGGACGCACCGATGAACGTGTGCCGGAGCTCGGCGGTCAGCTCCCGGTCGTGCTGGCCCGCGAGTTCGCGCATAGCGATATCCCAGAGCTTCTCCGAATCCAGGAGCGTGCCGTCCATATCCCATAGAACAGCGACTGGTCGCGCGGTCACACATCTCCTCGTTCGAGTTACCGATCAGGCCGTAGCCACGATAACCGCCGCACCCGATGCACCACCGTGGCCAGTTGCGTAGTTGTGGCCTCTACCACGTCGAGAGGAGCGCTTTGCTTACGTTCCCGAAGCGGTGATCAGCATGCGGCCGTTCTCGGCGGCGACCTGGAACCAGCGGGTCTCGTTCACTGTCTCGCCGCTCTTCTTCACATAGGTGAGCGAGGCAACCGCGCGGTTGTCGCCGTTCGGCGTCACCGAGCGAACGGTGATCGAGCTGATCGTGCCCCACCACCGGACGTACTCGTTGTAGCCACCGGCCACGCCCTGATACGCGGGCGAGAGCTGGGACCACGCGGCACTGGGATTGCCGGGGAGCATGCCGTAGTAGCCGGACACGAACTGGGAAACCTTCTCCGGCGTCGGCGGACCGAACGGCGTCGCGCTGATGGTCGGCGATGGCGTCGTCGGCGGCGCGGACGAGGGCGGGGCCGACGAGGAAGGCGGGGCCGACGACGGCGTTGGCGTGCCGCTCGGCTGCTGCGACGGCGCGGGGTTGGTGACCGGCACGGGCGACTCCGGCTGCCCGGGGCCCGCCGCGTTCGGCGGCTGCGCCGGGACGTCGACGGACGAGGACGTACTCGTGTTCCCCGGCGGCGTCGCGGTGTCGGTGCTCTTGCGATCGTTGGTGACGAAGGCGATGAGCCCGATCACCGCGAGCACCACGACGAACGCGACACCCGCCATGGCCAGCGAACGGTTGCGCGACGGCCCGCTGCCAGGGCCGCCCGGCAGCGTCGCACCGCTGCGCGGCGGGACCGGCGGCTGTGCGGAAACGGATTCAGCGACAGGCGGATTGGTCAGCGCGGCGGTCGGCACCACGGTGGTCGCGTCGTTCGCGTTGCTGCCTGCGGCGTCGGCGCCCGGCTGCGGGCTCGGTTGTGGCAGCACGGTGGTCGCGTTGTCGGCGCCAGGGGCGGGCAGCGCCTTGGTGAGCGCGGGCGTGCCGAGACTCGGAACCCGGCCCTCCGCAACGGCTTCCAGCGCCTTCTGCGCCTCCCGCATGGTCGGGCGCGCGTCGATGGTCGGGGCGAGTAGTCGCAGCAGGACGGGCCCGAGCGCACCGGCGTGCTCGGGCGTCGGTATCTGTCCGCGCGCGACGGCGTGCAGCACGGCAAGGGGGTTGTCGCCCTCGCCGAACGGCGGCAGGCCCTCCACGGCGGCGTAAAGCGTTGAGCCGAGGGCGAATACGTCGGAGGCGGGCTCCGGGTTCTCGCCGCGCGCCACCTCGGGCGCGAGGTAGGCCGGAGTGCCCGCGAGGAAGCCGGTGGCGGTCACAGTGACATCGCCGACGGCACGGGAGATGCCGAAGTCGGTGATCTTCACGGTGCCGTCGTCGCCGACGAGCAGGTTCGCCGGTTTCACGTCGCGGTGCATGATGCCCGCGTCGTGCGCGGCGGCCAGCGCGCCGGCGGCCTGCGCGCCGATGCGGGCGACCTCGACCGGCGACAGGGTGCGCTTGCCGGAGAGCTTGGCCGCGAGGCTCGGCGCGTCCATGTATTCCATCACCAGCCACGGCTGGCCGTCTTCCTCGGCGACGTCGAAGACGGTGATCGCGTGCGGATGGTGCAGCCTGGCCGCGATGCGACCCTCGCGCATGGCGCGCAGCTTGGCCTCCAGTGCCGCCGTGCGCGACAAGCCGGGCCCGAGAATGAGCTGCTTCACCGCGACCGTGCGGCGCAGGCGGACGTCCGTGCCGCGCCAGACCACGCCCATAGCGCCTGTGCCGATCGGATCCGTGAGTCGATACCGTCCCGCGATCAATCGGTCCGCCGTCATGCTGTTGTGCCTTCCTGCTTACGCGCCGAGCTGGTACTGCAGTGGCGCGAAACGCCGGGAAATCCCCGAAAACGCTACGCGCCGTAGTCCTTTACACCCGTAAGCAGCGATGGCGACGCACCCGCCGACTGCCCCGGATGCAGTTGCAACGCTTCCGACAATGGCATACCCACCCGACACACATCCACCTCACCAAAAGTCCCCGGGTGATATCCCAGGTCAGCGCCCCGCCACGCCGAGACACGAAATCCGCTCGGCGCGTCGGGATTTGCCCAAATCATGGCATACGAGCAGGTAGCCAAGGTCCTTGCGGTACGCGAACAGTGTTCCGTGACACCGTGACCACGATCACTATCCACCGACCGGTCCCATAACCGATTCGGCGGCGACCGCACGCGCGTTCGACCGCACACCCGCCGTAGCGAGCGCGCGGCTAACGCGACGGCGGCGCCGCCGGGAAAGGTCCGCCCGCCGAACTCAGGCGTTGAAGTACTTCGCCTCGGGATGCAGCAGGACGAAGGCATCGGTGGACTGTTCCGGATGCAGCTGGAGCTCCTCGGACAGCACGACGCCGATGCGGTCGGCCTCGAGCAGGTCGACCAATTTGGCACGGTCGTCCAAGTCCGGGCAGGCGCCGTAACCGAAGGAGTAGCGCGCCCCGCGATAGCCGAGTTTGAAGTATTCGAGGACGTCGCTGGGGTCGTCGTCGGCGACCGCATGCCCGTCCAGGGTCAGTTCCTCACGCACCCGGCGATGCCAGTATTCGGCCAGGGCCTCGGTGAGCTGGACGCCGATGCCGTGCACCTCGAGGTAATCGCGGTAGTTGTCGGCCGCGAAGAGTTCGTTGGCGAAGTCGGCGATCGGCTGGCCCATGGTGACCAGCTGGAACGGCAGCACGTCCACCTGACCGGTCTGCTCGGCCCGCTCGCGCGACCGGATGAAGTCGGCGATGCACAGGAAGCGATCGCGCTGCTGACGCGGGAAGGTGAACCGATAGCGTTCGGGCGCACCGGGATTCGGTTCGGTGAGCACGATCACGTCGTCGCCCTCGGACACGGCCGGGAAGTACCCGTAGACCACCGCGGCATGCTGCAGCACGCCCTCAGTGCTCAGCCGATCGAGCCAGGCGCGGAAGCGCGGCTTGCCCTCGGTCTCCACCAGTTCCTCGTAGCTCGGTCCCTCGCCGCCGCGCTGGCCGCGCAGGCCCCACTGGCCGAGGAACAGCGCGCGCTCGTCGAGCAGGCCCGAATACTCGTGCAGCGCCAGGCCTTTCACCACCCGGGTACCCCAGAACGGCGGCGTCGGCACCGGCACATCGGCGGCCACATCGGAACGCGCGGGCACCTCGATCGGCACCTCTTCGGCCTTGCGCTGCTCGGCGATCCGCTTGGACCGTTCGTGGCGCGCCTTGCGCTGAGCCGCCTTCTCCCGCTCGGCGATCGCCTCGGGGCTGTCCGGGTCGATGCCGCCGCCGCGCTTGCGGGTCATGATGTCGTCCATCAACCGCAGGCCCTCGAAGGCGTCGCGGGCGTAGTGCACATCGCCCTCGTACACCTCGGTCAGGTCGTTCTCGACATAGCCTCGGGTGAGCGCCGCGCCACCGAGCAGCACCGGGAACTGCTCGGCCACGCCCTTGGTATTGAGCTCCTGCAGGTTCTCCTTCATGATCACCGTCGACTTCACCAGCAGCCCGGACATGCCGATGACGTCGGCTTTCTTGTCCACGGCGGCGTCGAGGATGGTCGCGATGGGCTGCTTGATGCCGAGGTTGACCACCTCGTACCCGTTGTTCGACAGGATGATGTCGACCAGGTTCTTGCCGATGTCGTGCACGTCGCCCTTGACCGTGGCCAGCACGATGCGACCTTTGCCGCTGTCGTCGGTGGCCTCCATGTGCGGCTCCAGGTAGGCGACCGCGGCCTTCATCACCTCGGCCGACTGCAGCACGAACGGCAGCTGCATCTGGCCGGAGCCGAACAGCTCACCGACGGTCTTCATGCCGGACAGCAGCGTCTCGTTGATGATCTGCAGCGGCGGCACCTCTTGCATCGCCTCTTCGAGGTCGGCCTCCATGCCGTTGCGCTCGCCGTCGACGATCCGGCGTGCCAGCCGCTCGAACAGCGGCAGCAACGCCATCTCCTCGGCCCGCGAGGCCCGCGACGACGAAGTCGACACGCCCTCGAATAGCCCCATCAGTACCTGCAGCGGGTCGTAGTCCTCGCCGCGACGGTCGTACACCAGATCCAGCGCGACCTTGCGCTGCTCGTCCGGGATGCGCGCCATCGGCAGGATCTTCGACGCGTGCACGATCGCGGAATCCAGTCCGGCCTGGACACATTCGTGCATGAACACCGAATTCAGCACCTGGCGGGCCGCGGGATTCAGGCCGAACGAGATGTTCGACAGGCCGAGCGTGGTCTGCACCGCCGGATGCCTGCTCTTCAGCAACCTGATGGCTTCGATGGTTTCGATGCCGTCCTTGCGCGACTCCTCCTGGCCGGTGCCGAGGGTGAAGGTCAGCGTGTCGATGATGATGTCGCTTTCCAGCACACCCCAGTTGCCGGTGATGTCCGCGATGAGCCGCTCGGCGATCTCCACCTTCTTCGCGGCGGTGCGGGCCTGGCCCTCCTCGTCGATGGTCAGCGCGACCACGGCGGCGCCGTGTTCGGCGACCAGCTGCATGGTCTGCTGGAAGCGGGACTCCGGGCCGTCGCCGTCCTCATAGTTCACCGAGTTCACCGCGCAGCGGCCGCCGAGGTGCTCCAAACCCGCCTTCAGCACCGGGGTTTCGGTGGAGTCGAGCATGATCGGCAGCGTCGAGGAGGTGGCCAGCCGGGCGGCCAGCGCCTCCATGTCCTTGGCGCCGTCGCGACCGACGTAGTCGACGCACAGATCGAGCATGTGCGCGCCGTCGCGGGTCTGGTCCTTGGCGATGTCCAGGCACTTCTGCCAGTCCTCGGCCAGCATCGCATCGCGGAAGGCCTTGGAGCCGTTGGCATTCGTGCGCTCGCCGATCATCATGACCGACGCTTCCTGCTCGAACGGCACCGCCGTGTACATGCTGGACACGGCGGGCTCGTGCAGCGGGCTGCGGCGCTCGTCGAGCGGGGGCAGCTTCGGCTCGATCTCGCGGACCGCCTCGGTCACCTGCCGGATGTGCTCGGGCGTGGTGCCGCAGCAGCCGCCGACCAGCGCCAGCCCGAACTCGGAGACGAAGCCGCTCAGCGCGACCGCGAGCTCCTCCGGGGTGAGCGGGTATTCGGCGCCGTTCTTACCGAGCACCGGCAGGCCGGCGTTGGGCATCACCGACACGGGGATCTGCGCGTGCCTGGACAGATGCCGCAGATGCTCGCTCATCTCGGCCGGGCCGGTGGCGCAGTTCAGCCCGATCATGTCGATGCCGAGCGGCTCCAGCGCGGTGAGGGCCGCGCCGATCTCGCTGCCGACCAACATGGTGCCGGTGGTCTCCACGGTCACGTGCGTGATGATCGGAATGCGACGGCCGAGCTGGCGCATCGCCGCCCGGCTGCCGGTCACCGCCGCCTTGACCTGCAGCAGGTCCTGACAGGTCTCGATCAGAATCGCGTCCGCGCCGCCCTCGAGCATGCCGAGCGCGGATTCGGTGTACGCGTCGCGCAGCGCGGTATAAGGAGCATGGCCCAGCGTGGGCAGCTTGGTGCCGGGGCCCATCGAGCCGAGCACATAGCGCGGGGTCCCGTCGGCGGACGGGCCCATCTCGTCGGCGACCTCGCGGGCCAGCCGGGTGCCGCGCTCGGACAGATCACGGATGCGGTCCGCGATGTCGTAGTCGGCCAGGTTCGGCAGGTTGCAGCCGAAGGTGTTGGTCTCCACCGCGTCGGCGCCCGCCTCGAAATACGCGCGGTGAATGCTGCGCAGCACGTCGGGGCGGGTGTCGTTGAGGATTTCGTTACAGCCCTCTAAACCTAGGAAGTCGTCCAGGGTGAGGTCGGCCGCCTGCAACATCGTGCCCATCGCACCGTCACCGATCACGACGCGGCGGCGCAACGTGTCGAGTAGCGTGGTGTCGAACTCGGCGGGGACAGACGCAGACATGCGATCAAGCGTAATGGTCGGGTGCGACAGTGCAGCTCGGCGCGTCGCGTGTGGAGGGACACACCTGGCCAACTCCGCTGCCGCCGAACACGCCGGGCCCGGCCACGGCATACGACACGCCAGTTCCCCGCACACATTAGGCTGACCGAGTGAACCCCAGTGAAACTCCCGATCCGGAACTGCCTACATTGCGGGAACCGGTGCTGGTTGCGGCCTTCGAAGGCTGGAACGACGCGGGCGACGCCGCAAGCGGCGCCGTTGAGCATCTGGAATTGATCTGGGACGCCGAGCCGCTAGCCGAACTCGATTCCGAGGACTACTACGACTATCAGGTCAACCGGCCGACGGTCCGGCAGGTAGACGGCGTGACCAGGGAAATCCAGTGGCCATCCACCATGCTGTCGGTCTGCTCGCCGCCCGGCAGCGACCGCGACATCGTGTTACTGCGCGGCATCGAGCCCAATATGCGCTGGCGCTCGTTCTGCGAGGACCTGCTGGAATTCATCGAACAACTCGGCGTGCAAACCGTCGTCATCCTGGGCGCGCTGCTCGCCGATACCCCGCACACCCGTCCCGTTCCGGTCACCGGCTCCGCCTATAGCAAGGAAGCGGCCGAACGCTTCAACCTCGAGCAGACCCGCTACGAGGGACCGACCGGCATCACCGGTGTGCTGCAGGACCAGTGCGTGAAGGCGGGCGTGCCCGCGGTGTCGTTCTGGGCCGCGGTGCCGCACTACGTTTCGCAGCCGCCGAACCCGAAGGCCACCATCGCGCTGCTGCACCGGGTCGAGGACGTGCTCGATATCGAGGTGCCGCTCGGCGAACTGCCCACGCAGGCCGAGGAATGGGAGACCGCGGTCAACGAGATGACCACGGGCGACGACGAGGTCAGCGAATACGTGCGCTCGCTCGAGGAGCGCGGCGACGCGGCGGTCGACGTGAACGAGGCGATGGCCAAGATCGACGGCGACGCCATCGCGGCCGAGTTCGAGAAGTACCTGCGCAGGCGAGGTCCCGGCAGCTTCGGACTCTGACCCGGCAGCTTCGGACGCTGCATCAAGGCAGTTTGCCCGGTGTTCACCGGGGGGCCGCTTGTCGGCCGGAAAGTGGCTGCCCCCTATCCTTTTTCCGGTGACCTTTCACCGGATCGTCGCACACCTTCGTAGTTTCGACGACCGGATCGCCATCCTCTGCACGCTATCTCCACCGGCGAGCGTCATGGCAGCGGAACCGGTGGCGGAAGATTTGCGGCAGGTCACCTACGCGCAGCTGGCGACGCTCGTCGAGGAGTTCGCGGCCGAGCTCGGACCGACCCGGCGACTCGTCGCGCTCGCGGCCCGCAACGACCTCGCCTCGCTCGTCGGGTATCTCGGCGCGCTCAGCGCGGGTTGCGTTGTGCTGCTCACCTCGGCAGTCACCGACGAGTTGGTGACCACCTACGATCCCGATGTCGTCATCGAGGACGGCAGGCCGGATGTGCGGCGCGAAACCTCCGCGCATGCCTTGCATCCGGATCTCGCGCTGCTGCTGAGTACTTCGGGTTCCACCGGGTCGCCGAAACTGGTTCGGCTGTCCTCGGCGAACCTGCTGGCCAATGCCGCCTCGATCGCCGAGTACTTGACCATCGGACCAGATGATCGGGCATCCACGACGCTGCCGATGTTCTACTGCTACGGACTGTCGGTGGTGCACAGCTATCTGCTGCGCGGCGCGAGTCTGCTACTCACCGAACGGTCGGTACTGGACGACGCGTTCTGGGACGAGTTCCGCGCCTGCCGCGCAACATCTTTCGCGGCCGTGCCCTACACCATCGATCTGCTGGACCGAATCGGCTTCTCCGACATGGAATTACCCGATCTGCGTTACGTCACCCAGGCGGGCGGCAGGCTCGCCCCCGAGCGGGTCCGCGAGTACGCCAGGCTCGGTAAGGATTCGGGCTGGGATTTCTTCGTCATGTACGGCCAGACCGAGGCGACCGCCCGAATGGCCTACCTGCCACCAGATTTGGCGGCAGAACGGCCCGACTGCATCGGCGTGCCGATCCCCGGCGGCGAATTCAGCCTGGAACCGATCGAAGAGACAGGCGGGCACGAGCGCGGCGTCGACCTCGGCGGGCACGGCAACACCGAAACACCGCACGAGCTGGTCTATCACGGACCCAACGTCATGCTCGGTTACGCCACCAGCCCCGCCGATCTCGCGCTCGGTCGCACGGTAACCGCTTTGCGCACCGGCGATCTCGCGCGCCGCACCCCCGAGGGGCTGTATCAGGTGATCGGCAGGCGCAGCCGATTCGCCAAGATCTTCGGCCTCCGCATCGACCTGCAACGCCTCGAAACCGGTCTCACCGCAGCGGGTTTCACCGTTTGCTGCACCGACGACGACGAATTACTCGTCGTGGCCGTGGAAAGCCCCGCCACCGACCCGACCGACACCGCCGCCCAACTGGCCGGGCTGCCCGCCGCGTCCGTAAGGGTCTGCCCCGTCGACGAATTGCCGCGACTGCCCAGCGGCAAGCCGGACTACCCCGCCGTGCGCACGCTGTCCGCGCCCGCACCACCGACCCGGGACATCCGCGCGCTCTACGCCACCGCCCTCGGCCTCGACCCGGCACTGATCCGCCCGGACAGCACCTTCGTCGCTCTCGGCGGCAATTCGCTGACCTACGTGACCACCGCGGCGAGAGTCGAACGCGCGCTCGGCAAGCTGCCCACCGACTGGCCGACCATGACGATCGCCGAGCTGGACCGGATCCCGCACGGCGGCAGCCGGTTGGGCCGCACCCTCGACACCGGCACGCTGCTGCGCGCCGCCGCCATCGTGCTGGTCGCGAGCTCACACATCGGCCTCTATGTGCTGTTGGGCGCCGCGCACGTGCTGCTCGGGGTCGCCGGATTCAACTTCGCCAGGTTCGCGGTGACCGCCGCGCCGCGTGCCGAACGGTTGCGACACGCGCTGCGCACGGTCGCGCTGATCGCCGTGCCGACCGCCGTCTGGGTAGCCATCACGTTGCTGTTCACCGACTACTACGGCTGGCAGAACGTGTTGCTGCTCAACAAGATTCTGGGGCCGTTCGACAGCGACACCGCGGGGCACCTCTGGTTCATCGAGGTGCTCGGGTATTTCATGGTCGTCGCGGCGCTGCTGATCCGGATTCCGCTGGTGGACATGCTCGAGCGGCGCGAACCGTTCTGGTTCGCCATGGGCCTGCTCGCCATCAGTGTGCTGCTGCGCTTTCAGCCGTTCGGCCTCTATCCGGCGACGGATGTGCCGTACTCGCCGCTCGCCGCCTGGTTCTTCGCCCTCGGCTGGGCCGCCGCGAAGGCGACGTCGGGGTGGCAGCGGCTGCTGGTGAGCGCTGTCCTATTGGCCTGTGTGCCCGGCTATTTCGACACGACGGACCGGGAACGACTGGTCATGGCCGGGCTGCTGGTGCTGATCTGGCTGCCCGCGATCCGGGTGCCCGCCCTGGTGGCCATCGCCGCGGCGATTCTCGCCGACAGCTCGCTGTTCGTGTATCTCCTGCATTGGCAGGTATATCCGCTGTTCGGGCAACACCATGTTGCGGCGTTGCTCGCCTCGCTGCTGGCCGGTGTGGCCGCGACAAGGATGCTTGCGGGAGTGCGACGGCGGTGCGAAATGTCCAAGCGCTGGGTGGTGTCCCTGCGGTCGGGCCTGCCGTCGGGTCGATCAGGTCTCGATGGTCCAGATCTGCGCCGCCGCCTCGCGCGCCAGTTTCGCTAGCAGAATATCCCGCGGGATCGTCTGGCCGGCAAGGTGATCGAGCGACGGAACCACGACGTGGTGCGCGTCTGCTCGCTTGAGCTCCTGGGTCAGCTCGACGAATGCCGCGCCGTCACCGGAAGTCGATTCATGGAACGTTGCGGCGAAGCAGAGCCCCTCTTCCCGGGCGAGGGTGCTCATCGCATCCTCTAGCTCTTCGCTGTGGCCATCGGCCAAATCGTCACGCAAGTATCCATAGATCAACGCTTCCACCCGAACCTCCGTTGGATTGGGTACCGCTGTCCTTATGTGGATCTCCCCATTGTGGGGCACTGCGCCTTGCAAGGACAGATGCAATTGCATCTGGTTGAGACGATACGTGTCCGGCTAACTTTCCGCTCTCATGTCCAGCATGTACAACGCCAACTTGCGAATGTAGATGTCAACCCAGTGACACCTATATGCCCTATCTCGGCCACCGGGCGTTAACTGGTGCGATACTACTGACGTGGCCGCTGGAGACGATCGACCCGTCTGGGCTGTCCGGATGCGCTCCGAACGCGATGCGCGGGGGTGGTCACAAGCCGATGCCGTCCGCGTGATGCGCGCCAAGTCATCCCACAACCTGCCGACAGACAGTACACTGCTGCGTAACTGGCGCCGCTGGGAATCGGGCGAGTCGCGGCCGGATGATTTTTACGCACCGATCATCTCCGCCGCCTTCGACACTGTCACCGCCGCGTTCTTCCCCAAGGCCAGGCCGAATCGGGACGACGAAGTGCTCTCGGCAACCGGCATGGACACGCTGGAATTCATCGGGCGCCTGCGCATGTCGGACGTCTCCCCCGCCACCTTGGACGCCATCCGCATCACCGCGGAACGCCTGTGCTGCGAGTACTCCTACGCCGATCCGCACGAGCTGCACGCCGAAGGAACCGGCTGGTTGCGCCGGATTACCTCACTGCTGGACGGCCGACTGACTTTGGCGCAGCACCGCGACATCCTGGTGCTCGCGGGATGGGTTGCGCTACTGGTGGGTTGCGTGGATTACGACCTCGGCCGCCGGACTGCCGCGGAAGCGACCCGGCGCGCGGCACTCTCACTGGGCCAGGAGGCCGAGAACGCCGAAATCACCGGCTGGAGTGCGGAAATGGCAGCCTGGTTCGCGCTGACCCAGGGCAACTATCGCGGCGCGATCGACGCGGTCGACCAGGTGCTGTCGACCAGCCAAAACCTGGGTGTCGGTGTGCAACTCGCCGCGCAACGGGCCAAGGCCTGGGCGCGGCTCGGCGACCGGCGCGAGGTCGAAACGGCACTGGACGAGGGTCGAGCAATTTTGCAGCGACTTGATCATCCGATCAACCTGGACAACCATTTCGTGGTCGATCCGCAGAAATTCGACTTCTACGCGATGGACTGCTGCCGTGTCGCGGGTGAGGATCGGCTGGCCGAGACCTATGCGAACGAGGTCATCCGGAACTCGACGCGGGCCGACGGCACCGTGCGCAATCCGATGCGGGTGTCCGAGGCGCATCTGACTCTGGCGGTCGTCGCGGTCCGCAATCGCGATCTGGAACTCGCGGTCGATGAGGGACTGCGCGCGTTCGCGGGTAAACGCCGTTCGCTGCCGTCGCTGATGTGGATCGCGGGCGAGACCGCGCGCGAAATCATCGCCCGCTACCCGGGCGATCCGCGCGCCCGCGTGTACCTCGACCAGCTGCGTTCGCTCTCTAGCGAGTGACCGGTACCGCACCGGCACAGCCCGATTCGGCGGCGAACACCCGGCAAACAAGACACGGCCACGCCGAACCGGGTATGTACCCGCTGTCGGCGACCGGCCCGCTACTACCCTGTTCCCGGTGACCGACTCCGTCGACGCCGCCGCGAGCGCCTCCGTCCTGTGGGACGACCGGCTGCGGCTGTTCTCCTTCGCCACCGCCGAGCGCCGCGCCGACTACCTCTGGGTGCTGCGCGCCTTCGACAGCGCGCGGGCCGCCTATGTGGTGTTGCTGCACGCCGACGATGTGGCGGAGTGGATCGAGCGCAACGGACACAGCCTGCGCACACCCGATCTGCTCGACCTCGCCGAGTCCGACCCTGCGCCTGACGTCGAGGGCCAGCAACATACGGAGGACAAGGAGACCAGTCAGTCTGCTGTGAAATCGCAGGCCGATGACGGTCCGGCCAGCGCGCAGGCTTGGTCGAGTGAACGCGGCACCCGCCTGAACGCGCCGCACCTCACCGCCGCCGAAATCGGCCCGCTACTCGATCAACTGCACCAATGGGGCGTGCTGGAGCGCAGTTACGACGGAACGCGCGCCGCGACGCTGGCCGAATATCGCAACCGGCACTTCGTCTACCAGTTCTCCCAGGCCGGGTTCCAGGCCTATCGCGCGGTGGCCGGTGTCCTGAATGCCCGGCTCGACGAGGCCTCGCTCTCGCGCCTGGTGCTGCCGGAGTTGCTGGCCGACCTGCACACCCTCGCCGCGGCCAATCGCGAGGGCGACGCCGAACGGGTCTACCGCACGCTGCGCCGCCTCGACGCGGCGCTGACGGATATGGCGGCCCGCGCCGCACACTTCTATCTCTCGCTCGGCGACCTGGTGCGGACCACCGAGATCACCCCGGAATCGTTTCTGGCGCACAAGGACGCGCTGCTCGCGCACATGCGCGAATTCAGTCTGGACCTGGCCAGATTCGTGCCGCGGCTGGCGGGCGCGATCGCCGAGATCGAGGAGACCGGTGTCGACGAGCTGATCGAACGCGCCGCAGGCTGTGACGAACGGGTGCTGCTGAGTTTCGCGGAGCGGCAGGCGGATTGGCAGGCGCGCTGGGACGGGCTGCGGACCTGGTTCGTCGCGGCGGGCAGCGGTGAGCACGCGGGCACCACCGAGGCGGAACGGCTGCGCGAGGCGACCATGAGCGCCATCGCCGCCGTGCTGTCGCTGCTGCGGCGGGTCACCGAGACTCGACGCGGCGGCGTGAGCCGCGAGTCCGCGCTGCGGCATCTGGCGGGCTGGTTCACCGCCGCACCGACCGCAGACAGCGCGCACGCCCTCTTCGACGCGGTGTTCGGTCTCGGCAGGCCGCGACACCTCGCGATGGAACATCCCGACGCGGATCTCATCCCTGCGCAGCGATCCTGGTGGGAGGCGCCACCCCTGGAGATCTCGCGCACGCTGGCCGAAACCGGGCGGCCGCCCTCGGCCGGCGCGCCTGCCCGAATCCATCGCAACGACGCGAGCATTCGCCGGTTGCGCGAGATACAGCTGGACGCGCAACGGGCCCGCGCCGACGCGGCCAAGTCCCTCGCGTCCGCCGACGTGCACGACCGGGTGCTCGATGAACGGGAGACCGAGGTGCTGTTGCGACTGCTCGATGCCGCGTCCACCGCGTGGGTGCCGGTGAGCGGACGCGTCGCCGGGACCACCGGATCCGACAGCGGAGTCACCCTGACCGTCTCCGAACACGACGGTTCGACGGCCGTGCAGACCGCACACGGGCTGCTGCACCTGAACAACCGCAGGCTCGAGGTGCGGGAAACCACCAGGACCCGGCCGCGTGGGGGACGCGCATGATGCACGGACGCAAGATCGATTCCCTTGCGCTGGACAACTATCAGCGGGCCGCTCGCGTCATCCTCGCCAATCACCTGGTGACCAGGACCTATCCGGATCGGATCGCGCTGCCGCTGATCCGCCGGTGGGCCACCGAGCTGCGCGAGGACCTGGCCGAACTGTTCGGCTACCGGCTGGAGGTCACCGAGACCACCGCCCGAGTGTTCCCGATCATCGACCGGTTGGACGCGGGCAAGCCCGCGCGCACGCCCGCCGACCGCCTGTTCGATCGGCGCAGGTACGCGTACCTGGCGCTGTCGATCGCCGCGCTCGGCCGGGCCGGTGATCAGATCACGTTGTCGGAGTTGGCCGATCAGGTCGCCGCCTACGCGGGCCGGGTCGAAGGCTTGGAACTGTCCACCGATCGCGCGGCGGACCGGGACGCCTTCGTCGACGCGGTCGGCTGGCTGACCCATCGCGGCGCGCTCACCCTGGCCGACGGCGACGCGGGCGGCTGGGCCAGCGATCCCGAGGCGGGCGAGGCGCTCTACGACATCGACCGGCCGGTGGTGTTCGCGCTGTTCCGGCCGCCGCGGGCGCTGCAGCATCTGCACAGCGTGCGCGGGCTGCTCACCGAAGACGCCGCGGGCGCAACCGGTCCCGCGCACGCGCCGACCGCGGCCGACCTGGCGCGGCGGGTGCGCCGGACGCTGGTCGAGCGGCCGGTGGTGTATCTCGACGACCTCGCGCCGAACGAACGACCGGTGCTCGGGCAGGATCGGATCGTCGCCGATGTCGAAATGTTCACCGGGCTGAAGGCCGAACGCCGGGCGGAAGGGGTCGCGTTGATCGACACCTCCGGGCGGCTCTCGGACATTCGGTTCCCGAGCACCGGCACCTTGGCGCAGGTGGGGTTGTTGCTCGCCGGTGAGATCGCCGACCGGGTGCTCGATATCGACAGTCCGGTGGAACGGCGAACGGCCGCACCGGACCCGGGCGAGGCGCTCGCCGCGCAGTTGGACGGTGCGATCCCGGAGTCGACGGTGTTCGCGCCGCTGGCCGACCTGCGGGCGCTCGATGACTTTTCGGCACAGTCGGATTCGGCGTTCGAGGACGACGTGGAAGAACCGGTCGAGACGACGTATCCGTTGATCGACGCGGCGTGGGTGCGCGAGACCGTGCAGGCGCTCGCCGATCGGTACGGCGCCACCTTCGCCGCCCAGTGGCAGGCCGATGTGCCCGGCCTGACCAGCGAGGTGGTCGCCCTGCTCGAGCGGCTGCGCCTGGTGCGGGCGGTCGAGGACGGGCTGCTGATCATGCCCGCGCTCGCCCGCTATCGCGGCGCGGTCGTCACGGTGCGCACCAAGCGCACGGAGGAACTGTTCGTCACCGCGGCCGACACCTATGGGTCGGACAGCACTGGCACGGAAGGGAACTGAGGCGATGTCGCTCATTCACGGCGGAGTGCGGTTCATCCCGACCCGCGCCGGAATCGTCAACCTGTGGGACTACCGCGACCAGGAATTCTGCTTCGCCGACGGCAGATTGGTGCTGCGCGGCCCCAACGGGTCCGGCAAGACCAAGGCCCTCGAGGTGCTGTTCCCGTTCGTGCTGGACGGGCGGATCGAGCCGCGCAGGCTCAACCCGTTCGCCGGTGAAGAGCGCACGATGAAGTCGAACCTGTTGTACCGCAAGCAGGAATCGGCCTACTCCTACGTCTGGATGGAGTTCGCGCGCGGCGACTGGGACGACGCCGAGGCGGTGACCGTCGGCATCGGCATGCGCGCCACCCGCTCCTCGGACAAGGTGACGCGCTGGTACTTCGTCGCCGACGGCCGGGTCGGCGTGGACTTCTCACTCATCGGGCCCGACGACCGGCCGTTCACCCGCAAGCAGCTGGCCGAGCAGATCGGCACCGACGCCATCGTGGATCGTCCGGTCGAATACCGAAACGCCATCGACGCCAGGATGTTCGGGCTCGGCACCCAGCGCTACGACCAGCTGATCAACCTGATCCTCACGCTGCGCCGCCCGCAGCTGGCGAAAAACCTGGACCCGCGCGGACTTTCGCAGGCGCTCACCGACGGCCTGCGGCCCCTCGACGAACAGCTGATCCTGGACGCGGCGCGGTCGTTCAGCGATATGGAGGAGGTCGGCCGCACCCTGGAGGGTCTGGTGCACGCCGACAGCGCCACCCGCACGTTCGTCGACGTCTACCGCAAATACCTTGCGGTGCAGGCGAAGACGGACGTCGATCAGCTGCGTACCCGACTCGACGCGGTCACCCATGCCAGCACCGCGCTGTTCGCCGCGACCGCGCTGCGCGAGCGCCGCGAGGGCGAACGCGCCACCGCGGAGGCGCGCGCCGAGGATGCCGACCGGGCCTACGAGCACGCGCTCGGCGACCGGGAGAACCTACAGCGCTCCAGCGCCTACGAGGGCAAGCAGCAGCTCGACGATCTCGCCGACGCGGTCCGTCGGCTGGAGACCTCGGCGGGTGTACACGGCGACAAGGCGCTGAAGGCGCGGCAGACCCTCGATCAGCGGGCGCAGGAGGCCGAACGCGCGCGCACCGCGGTCCGCACGGCCGCTGCGGCATTGTCTCGCGGCGAGGACGAATTGCGTTCCGCCGCAGAGGAAGCCGGGATCGACTGGACGGCACTGTCCGAGGGTGCGCGCGCCGAACAGCTCACCGCGACGGTGCGCGCGCATGCCGAGGAACGCGACGCCGACGTGCGCGCGGTCCGGCAGGCCATGGGGGTCATGGAGACCGCGGCGGCCGAACGCACCAGGGCCGAACGACTCGCCGAACGCGCCCGCGAGCTGAGTGAGGCGGCGGCCGCCGAGGTCGCGCACGCCGAGGCGGCGGTGGTGCTGGCCCGCACCGAAGCCGCCAGCGCGCTGCGCGGTTGGTGGGACGAGCACCGCGAGGTCTACTCCCCGCTCGGCAACGGACTGTTCGAGGACCTCGATACCGCGCTCGCGCAGGCGGGTTCGGAGGAGGCGACGGTCGCGGAGGTGCTCGCCGAGCGCACCGAGGCGCTGATCGACGAGATCCGCAACGACCGGCAAGAGGCGCGTGGCCGCGCGGCGACGGCGGGCGAGCAGATCGCCGAGCTGACCGCCGAACGCGACCGGGTCGCCGCGCAAAGCGACGACGCGCCACCGGCTTTCGCCGCTCGCGCGCGCGACACCGAGGACCGTCCCGGTGCCCCGCTGTGGCGGCTGGTCCGCTTTGCCGACAATGTGAAGCCACCGGTGGCCGCCGGTATCGAGGCCGCGCTGCATGCCGCCGATCTGCTCGACGGGTGGATCTGTGCCGAGCCGCCCGCGAAGTACGACTCGGATCTGTTCCTCGTCCCGCTGCCGGAGAAGGAACGGCCGAAGGGCCGCACCCTCGCCGATGTCCTTGTCGTCGAGGAGGATTCGGACGAGCTCACGGTGCCGCGGCAGGCCGTCACCGAGGTGCTCGCCTCCATCGCGCTGCACGAGGGTAAGGGTGATCCGGCGTCCGGGGTCAGCACTGCGGGCGGTTTCCGCCAAGGCGTGCAGGTAGGCAGGCACCACAAGGCCGACGCCGAGTTCATCGGTGCCACCGCTCGAGCCCGCCGCCGCGAGCTGCGGCTGACCGAACTCGCCGCCGCACTCGAGGCGGCAGGTGAAGCCCAGCGTGGGGCGCAAGACCAGGAGTCCGACGCCACCGCCGAGCTCGCGCGAATCTCGGCCGCCGCCAAGGCTTTGCCGCGGGCCACCGCGGTCACCACCGCCTTGCGTGCCGTCTCGGAGACCGCAGGGATGATGCGCTCCCGCTCCGAGGCCGCCACTCAGGCCGAGCGCGACCTCGACCAAGCCGTCGCCGATACCACCGCGGTCGAGAAGAAGCTGCGCGCGGCCGCGACGAAGCACCGGACCCCGCGCGATCCGCGCGAACTCGACGCGTTGGCCGCCGCCATCCGGCATTTCGAGAACACCGGCACCGGTCTGCTCCGGCTGCGCACCGAACACGAGCGGGAACGCGAACGCGAACGCGAGGGCACCGACCGGCACGACGAGGCCAAGGATCTGGCCGAGGCGTTCGCCGAGGAGGCCGAGGCGGCCAAGTCCGGCTACCAGGAGCAGCTGCGCAAGCTCGAAACCCTGCGCGAGGCACTGGGTGCCGGTGCCGCCGACATCGATCAGGAACTCGAGAAGGCCCGCGCGAAGATCGAGGCGACCAAGGCCGAGCAGAAGGCGGCGCGTAAGGCCGCCAACGAGGCCATCGAGGCGATCGGTGACGCCGAGGCGGCCTACCGGACCGCGCATGAATCACTGGGCACCGCACTGACCGAGGTGCTCGCCGACGTGAAAGCCCTTGCCCCGTACGCTCGCCCGGACCTGCTTCGATTGCTCGGCGCGTCGGCCGAGGGCCGCTGGCCCAGCAGTGAGGCCGCCTGGTCAACGCCCGAGCAGCTGCTGTACCGGATCGCCCAGGCGGGACCGGAGGTCGAGCCGCAGGTGCTGCCGGACGAGGTCGGCGAGCTCTTCGAAAGCCTGACCGCCGCAACGTCTTCGGTGCGGGCCAGCGAGGCGACCCGCAAGTCGACCCGCAGTGCCGTGACGGCGGCGCTGCAGGAGTTCGATGCCGCGCTGTCGGGGTCCGGCCGCGACTATCGGCTGCAGTGGGACGCCGCCGACGGGCTGACCGTGGTGCAGGTGCAGGACGACGACGGCATGTCGGCGCTCGCCGATTTCGCGGCCCGCATCGACGGGGCCCGCAAGGATCAGGAGTTGCTGCTCACCGACGCCGAGCGGCGCATCCTGGAGGACGCGCTGCTGACCGGGCTGGCCCAGCAGATCTACGAACGCACCAGCGACGCACGCGATCTCATCGCCAGGATGGGCGCGGAAATGAAGCAGCGCCGGATGTCCTCGGGCAACACCATCGGCGTGCACTGGGTGCTGGCCGACACCCTCTCCGATCCGGCGCGGGCCATGTGCAAGCTGCTCGACCGGGACGCCTCGGTCCTCGGCGCGGACGAACTCGCCACCATCCGTGCGCATTTCGCGTCCGAGATCCGTGCGGCCCGGGCCGCGCACCCGGAGCGCTCCTATCCCGAGATCCTCGCGGCCACCCTGGATTACCGCACCTGGCGGGTGTTCTCGTTCACCCTCATCTCCGCCGACGGCAGCGAGGACAAGCTCACCGTGGCCAGGCACAGCGCGCTCTCCGGTGGCGAGCAGTCGGTCTCGCTGCACCTGCCGCTGTTCGCCGCCGCGCACGTCATGCTGGACTCCGCCGACCCGCAGGCCCCGCGCCTGCTCGCGCTCGACGAGGCGTTCGCCGGCGTCGACGACAACGGCCGCAGCGAATTGCTCGGCCTCAGCGTGCAATTCGACCTCGACCTGTTCATGACCGGCTACGACCTCTGGATCACCTACGCCCACGTCCCCGGCTGCGCCCACTACGACCTCGCACACGCCGCCGCCGAAAACACCGTCAGCGCAACGCTGCTGGTCTGGGACAGCGGCGACCTGCTCGCCGAACACGACGGCACCGACCTCACCGCCGCCCTCGGCTCCCCCAACCGCCGCCGCGTCCACAACACCATCGAGGGCGCCATCGAACTGACCCCCGTCAGCTGACCCAATCGAGGCGAGTCAAAAGGTCGCTAGTTGATCTCTACGAGCAACCATTTGACTCGCTTCGTTTCGCAATCCCAGAGGTTACGGGGGAGTGGGCTACGACACCATGGGCGACGGAAGTGGCCCCGGTTGCCTCAGTGCGGGCTGGCCAAGTCGCGCCCTGCGATCCAGCCCCAGGTCAGCGCCGAGGCGACCGTCAGGCCGCCTGCGAAAGTGCCGGGACCGAACACCGCGGCGGCGACGTTGCCCGCGGCGTAGAGGCCGGGGATGGGTGCGCCAGTCCAGTCGAGCACGCGGGCGCGTTGGTCGATGCGCGGGCCGCCTTTGGTGCCGACCGCACTCGGGTACACCGGGACGGCGAAAAACGGTGGCGCGCTTACCGGTCCGAGATTGGGATGGGTAGCGGACGGGTCGCCGAAGGCGTGTTCGTAGCGGGTATTGCCGCGATGGAAGTCGTCATCACGACCGGCTTCCGCCATGGCATTGAATCGGGTGACGGTCTGTTCGAGTGCCACCGCGTCGATGCCGGTGCGCTCAGCGAGTTCGGCGAGGCTGTCGGCTTGGATCAACCAGTCCGGCGCGGGCGTGCCCGCGGGAACGCCCGCGACCGAGTATTTGGCACGGAATTGCGCGTCGCCGATGGCCCAGGCGGGCAGGTTCCGCGGGTGGTGGGTGTTGGGATCGAGTTCGGCGAAGGCGCTCGCACAGTTGTGGCTCGACTCGTTGACGAAGCGGCGGCCCGCGGCGTTCACCCACAACACATGGGGCAGTGTGCGTTCCGGCAGTGTGAGTTGCGGTTGCGGGGTTGCGTCGGGCCAGGTCCGACCCGGCGTCTGACAGGCGGGCCAGGACCAATACTCGCCGGTGTAGGCCATGGCCGCGCCGATCTGACCCGCCATCCGCAGTCCGTCACCGTGTTGAATCGGCGGCGTCACTGGATGGGTGAGCGGCCCGGACAGCAGTTGCGACCGCAGGGTCGGGTCGTGCTCGAAACCGCCGGAAGCGAGCACGACCCCGCGGTCCGCGCGAACGGTGCGGCGCACGTTGTCAGTGCGCACGCCGGTGACGCGCCCGTCCTCGTCGCGCGTCAGTTCGGTCACCCGGCAATCGCGGATCAGGTGCACACCCGCTTTCCGACAACCGTGCAGCAGGCCGACGATCAACCCCGCACCCATCGTCACCGCTCCGGCAGACATGCGCTGGCCGATCAGCTCCATCGGCGGCGCTCCCCCGGCGAACAAATTGTGTGCCATCACCTCCTGATTGGTGAGCACCGGCGCGAAAAACGGTGCGGGCCAGACCAGTTCGGCCAGGTCGCCGAGGTCACCGAGGTCCTGCGGAGCCACCTCGACGTGGCGGGCAGTCTTGCCACCCGGCAGCTCGACGAAGGTGTCCGGGTAGGACGGCACCGGCAGGAACTGGATCGGTGAATGCTCCTCGAGGAAACGCACCACCTCTGACACCGTCCGCACGAACGTCTCCACCAAGGTGTCATCGCGCCCAGGTGCAGCGGTCCGGCAGTAGGTCAGCGCTTCCTCGACCGTGTCGGCGAAGCCCGCCTCGCGCATTCGATGGTTGGCCGGCGCCCACACCTGCCCGCCGGAGACCGCGGTCGAGCCGCCCCAGCGCGAGGACGCCTCGAGCACCACCACCTCGGCGCCACCGTCGGCCGCGGCCAGTGCCGCCGCCAAACCGGCCGCACCCGAGCCGATCACGACTACGTCGGCTTCGATCATGACTGTCTCCTCGCTCTATTTGTTTATCAGTACACAAAATAGGCGAGACGTTGTCAAGAGCGTGGTATCAGCCCGTCGAGCAGGGCGTTGAGGCCGAACTCGTAGTTGTCCCAGGCATGCGGCCACTCGCCTGCGAACGAGGCGATGGTCGGGGTCTGCCCGGGATCAACGGAGGCGATCATCTCTGATTGGAAGCTCGGGCGATCAAGCCCGGAAGCGGTGCGCGCCATCGCGATTCGGATGGTCAGCACGCCGACGGTGTACTGCCACACCGCCCGGTAGGCGGCACCCGCCCGCTCGGCGTCGAGTCCGCAGGCAAGAAACGCCTGCAGTATCTCCTCGACCAACCACAGAATCGAGCGACCGGCCAGATCGCCGCCCGCGAGCACACCGACGACCCAGGGATTCGCCACCAACTGGTCGTGCAGGAACCGCCACAACACCACCAGCCGCTGCCGCGGATCCGCTGGCAACTCGGGTCGTCGCAGCGCGGCCGCGGCACGGTCGAGCAGCAACAACAGCAGCTCGTCCTTGTCGCGGACGTGCCGGTAGATCGCCATCGGCGAGCTCGACAGGCGCTGCGCGACGGCCCGCATGGTCAGCGCGTCGATCCCGCCGAACTCCACGATCTCCTGTGCGACCAGAAGGATCGCGTCCTGCGAGAGCCTGGCCGGGCGCCCGCGGCGCCGCACCGAATCGTTCATCTTCGCAGTCTGACAGCTCGTACACCCGGGCTCGGTAGGGTGCCGGGATGGCGAAGATCGGTTTTCTCGGGGCGGGTCGGATGGGATCGGGGATGGCGGCGCGGATGCTGGCCGCCGGGCACGAGGTGGTCGTGTTCAATCGGTCGCCGGAGAAAGCTGCGGAACTGATTTCGGCCGGAGCCGTGCTGGCGGCGTCGCCGCGCGAGGCGGCGGATGGGGCCGACGTAATCATCTCGATGGTCGCCGATGACGAGGCCTCACGCACGGTCTGGCTCGGTGCGGACGGAGCCTTGGCCGCCGACCTCACGCCTGGTGCGTTCGCCGTTGAATGCTCGACGATCTCCCGGCCGTGGGTGCTGGAGCTGGCGAAACAGGCTGGCGCGCAGGGGCTTCGGTATCTCGACTCTCCCGTGACCGGACTGCCGGAGGTGGCCGCGGCGGGCGAGTTGACGCTGTTCGTCGGAGCCGACGCTGCCGATCTCGAAGCGGCCCGCCCACTGCTGGAACCATTGTGCACCAACATTATTCGCTTCGGCGAGGTCGGCGCGGGTACCGCATACAAGCTGTTGCAGAACCTGCACGGCTCCATCCAGATCGCCGCGACGGCGGAGGTGCTGCGGGTCGCGGAACTCGCCGGGTTGGAGTTGGCGACCGTTGTCGATACCCTCGCGCGGATCAGCCCCACGGTGGCGAGAGTCGGCCGAATCATGCTCGACGGGGTGCACGATCGCGATATCGCTTTCACGGCCGAGTTACGTCTGAAGGACACTCGTATCGGCGTCGAACTATCCGACAGTGTGGACGGTCCGGCCGCACTCGGCCATGCCGCTTACGACATTTTCAGCCGACTCGTCGAGGCCGGTTATGGCGATCTCAACGAAACCAAGGTTCTCGATCTACTGCGTGAAAGAGGCTGATTACCGACTACTGGCGTCCGGCCGTATCGGCGGGCAAACTCCGCCGGGCGCGGTGGCTAATTCGAAATGCCACCATTCGTTGTCGTACATCCGGCACAGTCCCCAGCGAGTTCCGTTGGTCTCCAGCCACCGCGCGCCCGCCTGCGGCCCGACATCGACCGCGCGACCCGACACGTGCGTCGACTCCTCCGGCGGCAACACCCATCGGCGCGCCACCTCCGGGCTGCCATAGGTCGCCACACCGTTGTCCCATAACTGCTGCTGCTCGGCGGGCGTGCGATACCCCGAGGTGATCGACAACGGCACACCTTGCGCGTGCGCCTCGCTCTCCGCCAGCGAGTACGCCACCGCGAGCCCCGGCTCCAACCCCTCGGTTCCCGCCGCCGACCCCAACGCCTCCCGCTGATCGATCGGCGCCGCCTGCCCCGCCGCCTGCGGTGCCAGCAAACCCGTCACCACCAGCGCGGGCAGCACCGCCACCGGTAGACCGAGCGCTAGTCGATTCCGCACACCACTCCGCAACACCATGCCGGCGATGGTAACGGTCGAGGTCGGCGACGACCGAAGTCGCCGCCGACACTCACAGGTCCTGCGCGGCGCGCAGAGCTGCCGATACCAGGTCCATGGTCGCCGGATCCGTGACGCCGACGCACTCGTCGAGTCGTCGGCGCACGGTGGCTTCGGGGTGCAGGGCCGAGGCCCATCCGTGGGGAGCCAGGTCGACGGCCAGCAATCCGCCCGGGTCCGAATCGAGGACATGCAGGGTCAGCACGACCTTCAGATGCGGGTTCTCGTTGATCGGCGCAGCGCTGACGATCAGTCGTCGTGTCGACACCCCGGGACGGTTGATGATCGGCGCGTAGCTCCAGACTTCGCCGCGGTTCACGCGAGTCCGGCTTCACGTGCGGCGGCCTCGGCCTCTTCCGCGGCCGCCTCGGCGTAACCGGGGTTCGCGGCGTCCCACTCGACGTAGGACGCGACCGATTCGCGTAGTGCTTGCTCCTGGAAGTGCCGCTCGACCCATGCGGACACATTCCCGCCCGCAGCCGCCGCCTGCTTGGTGATGTAGTCGGCGGTGGCCTGTTCGAGACTCAACGTCATCCGAGCCTTCATACTCAGCATCATACGATGCCTCCACCCGATACGGGAAGAACATCGTCTGCCGGGCGGGCGTGCGCATGCGGCGTGGCAAACGGCCGAGGTCGACCGCTGCGCGCGGTTGACGAGGAGTCATAGTCAATGGGCATGGCCCATGCTTACCCGAAATCCGTTGTCCGGCAAATGCTTCATCCACAAGGAACGGAGGTTATCCACAATCTATCCCAGTGCTGTGGATCACAATGTGCGGGCGAGTGCTACCAGTCCGATTCGCGAAAATTGCGGTGGTTTACCGAGTTTCACGACCGTACCGTTTTCTGACAGGGCCCCCGCTACGGTCGCGCATCCCCCGATCAGACCGCGGACGGCACCCCGACACGCTCGAGGGGTGTTCGTCCGCAGGCCGAGCGGGTTTGTGCACAGGCGACAAAAGTGTTCACATTCGCTCCCCAGTGATGTGAACAGCCACTAGAACGGACAATTCGACTCCGACACCGGACAATTCGACCGAATCACTCGCGCAGCGGAGTGACCAGCGTGAGGTGGTCCCGTTCGACGGCGGGTGTCCGCACCGGCGCCGGTCGGCGAATCGCTTCGGCCGCTTCACGATTGCGCCCGATCCGCTCGATGATCTCGCCGCCGTGGTCGCGGGCGTAGTCGATGGCGATCTTGATCTTGCTAGTGTGCAGGCTCGACTTCACGCTCAGTATTTCGATGCGCCGCTCGACCGGACCGTCCAATTCCTGTAGGCGGGCAACGACTTCCCAGACATCGGGACCCGCGACCAGCGCGGCGCGCCGATCGTGCATCGGTCCGCGGAAGACAATGCCGGGATGATCGAGCTGGTCGACGCCCTCCCGGATGAGGCGGTCGAGCAATGCGGTAGAAGTAGTACCCTCACGTGCGGCACGTGCGGCCAACCGGCGGCTGGCGGATTGCGAGAGACGCAGTGTTGTCGTGATGACCCTGGACGTACTCATTGCCCTCCTCGACCTTCAATGGCATCTGCGATGAACGGCATCAATGATCTTCATCGCTAAGGGTGCCCCGGGAAAGGGTGACGTCACTCCGGCGATCGGGGTGACATTTGTGTGTCCGCACAAAAGCCTCCACGAAAATGGAACGCCCAGTTCAGAGCCCATACTCGCCGCCGCACGGCCGTAATTTCCCAGCGGCACAGCGAAACCGGCCGCGCTATTTTGCCGACGATATCGACAGAGCCCGGAAATTATCTGGCGCAGAAACTCGCCTTATCCGAGACCAGACCGCCGATCGGAGTGTGGTTCGCGCGCACGTCGGCCCAGCAATCCCTTTGTTAGCGAAAACATCAGGTCACCGCCCCTGTTTCGTGCCGGAAACGGATCACCGCCGACCACGGGTTGCGCAGCGGCTTGCGCGGATCGGGCTGGGGCAGTGCGCATGACCCGCGGCGCTATCTCGACGATCGTGTGTCCCTGCGCGCCGGCCGGCCGGCCGGCGAGCGGATCGTGGAACAGCGGGTCGGGGCGCGGCCCAGTCTGACATGGCCTGACCACCGGCGATGCGACCGATCCCACACGCCGGGCGGAGCGGGCTGTCAGGATTCGGAACACTTTCGCTCCACATCCGTAACAAGAGCCGAGCTCTCGGCGACTCTGCTATCGAACCCAACTAACGCACCGTGGATAATTCAGCAGTCACAACAGATTACGGTTGCCCGTGGCCGGAATCGCACGGAAAGAAGCAGGAAGATCAACCGTCGCCAGCCCCGAGGTCAGGACCGTAAGCGCCCGCTGTGGATGCTCGGTCTGATCGCGCCGATGTGTGCACTGCTCCCCTCGCAGCTCGTGCTGCACACCGGCGCGCCCGTCTTCTGGTGGATCGGCCCGATCATCGTGTTGCTGGTGATCCCGGTGCTGGACTGGGTGGTCGGCGAGGACGGCGCGAACCCGCGCGACGAGGACTACGAACTGCTCTCCGGCGACCGCTACTACCGCTGGTGCACCTATCTGTTTCTACCGATCCAGCTGTTCGGCCTCGGCATCGCAAGCTATCTGTGGGCAGGCGACGAGCTCACCGGCATCGACAAACTCGGTCTCGCCGCGACTCTCGGCTTCGTCAGCGGCATCGGCATCAATGCCGCACACGAGCTCGGACACCGAGTCGAGCACCTGGAACGCTGGCTGGCCAAGATCGCGCTCGCCCAGTCTGCGTACGGACACTTCTTCGTCGAACACAATCGCGGACACCACGTGCGGGTCGCCACGCCGGAGGATCCGGCCAGCGCCCGGCTCGGCGAATCGCTCTGGGAGTTCTTGCCGCGCAGCGTGACCGGCGGTTTCCGCTCGGCGATCCGGCTGGAGCGCGAACGCCTCGCCCGCAAGGAGCGCGGCTGGTGGGATGTGGACAATCACATCCTGCAAGCCTGGGCGATGAGCCTTGTCCTCTTCGGCACCTTGGTCGCCCTGTTCGGCTGGCACATCCTGCCCTGGCTCGCCCTACAGGCCGTGATCGGTATCGCACTGCTGGAAACGGTGAACTACGTCGAGCACTACGGCCTGCTACGCGCCCGCCGCAGCAACGGCCGCTACGCCCGCTGCTCTCCCCGGGACAGCTGGAACAGCGACCGCCTGGTCACCAACATCTTCCTGTTCCACCTGCAGCGCCACAGCGATCACCACGCCAATCCGGGACGCCGGTACCAGACTCTGCGCAGTTCCGCGGTGGCACCGCAACTACCCGCCGGTTACGCGACCATGGTCGTGCTCGCCGCCATCCCGCCGCTCTGGCGCGCGGTGATGGACCACCGAGTACTCGCCCACTACGGCGGCGACATCACCCTCGCCAACGTCCAACCGCGCAAGCAGGGAAGGTTGCGCGCCACCCTGGCGTACCGACGCGCAACCAGCTGATTCACGGTGTGCGTCGAGGTCCGGCGCCGCTCTAGCTGTTAACCAAGCGACAGATAGGTTCTTCTTCGCACACCTGCTTAATCCTTCGCATATCCGGCTGTGGTGGCGTATCGAGACCTTCGGAACCCGAGCTCGGTGTGCATTGGCCCGTTCCAGCGTCGTCTCGCACCCACCGTTGCGCGACAAGGGCTCTCGGAGAATCGAGTCGAGTCAAATGGTCGCTGTTGAAGATCAATTAGCGACCATTTGACTCGACTCAACGCAGCCACGACGACTTGACGTAAGAAGCATCCTCTTGACGCAGGTTGCAGCATGCGTCAAGAGGACACAACCTACGTCAAGTGGCACTGCACAGGCTCTCTCGACACCACCAACCACACCGCACCCGCGTCACTCCCCTACCCGAGACTCTCGAGAACAGCACCACAGCCGGCCAGCCAGGCTGGAACTGCTGCTCCCGTGACCAAACAGCAGGGTAAGGCCGGGAACCCCACCTCACGCGCCCAGCACTACTCGATCATTCCCGAACAAGCAGACATCCCTGAACCGTTGTCGCATCGGCAGCACCGCACCCCGCACCCGGTACGCAACCAACAACGCAAGTCACCTGACACAGTCCAATATCCGCCGCATCCACCATCGACGATCACGAAACCCGCCCACCGACTCGCTCATCAACAGCCACCGCTTACCCATCGAAACCGTTGACAACCTGGGCTATTCGAGCGCCAGCAAACCGCGAATGCGAGATCAGAACGCACGCGGCCGACCGGCTCCCCCCACTGCCGGAGGCCGGCCAGACCGCATCACCCGCGAATATCGCCTCAGACCCGTTCGGCCGAGCGGGTGCGGACGCGCAGGGCGATGGGCTTCTGGGTTTCGGCGAAGAAGTCGTTGCCCTTGTCGTCGACGACGATGAAGGCCGGGAAGTCTTGGACTTCGATCTTCCAGACCGCCTCCATGCCCAGCTCGGGGTATTCGAGCACCTCGACGGACTTGATGCAATCGAGGGCGAGGCGGGCGGCGGGGCCGCCGATGGAGCCGAGGTAGAAGCCGCCGTGCTCGTGGCACGCCTTGGTCACCTGCGCGGAGCGGTTGCCTTTGGCGAGCATGACGAAAGAGCCACCGGCAGCTTGGAATTGGTCGACGTAGGAGTCCATCCGGCCTGCGGTGGTCGGACCGAACGAGCCGGACGCGTAGCCCTCGGGGGTCTTGGCGGGTCCGGCGTAGTAGACGGCCATGTCGCGCAGGTACTGCGGCATCGGTTCGCCCGCGTCGAGGCGCTCCTTGATCTTGGCGTGCGCGATATCGCGGGCCACCACCAGCGGACCGGTCAGCGAAAGCCGGGTCTTCACCGGGTATTTCGACAGCTCGGCGCGGATCTCCGACATCGGCCGGTTCAGGTCGATCTGCACCACGTCGCCGCCGAGGATCGACTCGGTCTGCTCCGGCAGGTAGTGCGCGGGCTCGCGCTCGAGCTGCTCCAGGAACACGCCCTCGGGCGTGATCTTGGCCAGCGCCTGCCGATCGGCCGAGCAGGACACCGCGATGGCCACCGGGCAGCTGGCGCCGTGCCTGGGCAGCCGGACGACGCGCACGTCGTGGCAGAAGTACTTGCCGCCGAATTGCGCACCGATGCCGAAGGATTGGGTCAGCTTGAAGACCTCCTCCTCCAGCTCCAGATCCCGGAACCCGTGCGCGGCAAGCGATCCCTCGGTGGGCAGGTGGTCGAGGTAGTGCGCCGAGGCGTATTTGGCCGTCTTCAACGCGAATTCGGCACTGGTGCCGCCGATCACGACCGCGAGGTGGTACGGCGGGCAGGCCGCGGTGCCCAGCGATCGGATCTTCTCGTCCAGGAACTCCAGCATCCGCGTCGGATTGAGCACGGCCTTGGTCTCCTGGTACAGGAACGACTTGTTCGCCGACCCGCCGCCCTTGGCCATGAACAGGAACTTGTACGACGGTTGCGCGGGATCGCCTGGCGTGGAATACAACTCGATCTGCGCGGGCAGGTTGGATCCGGTGTTCTTCTCGTCCCACATGGTGATCGGGGCGAGCTGGGAGTAGCGCAGGTTGAGCTTGGTGTAGGCGTCGAACACGCCGCGGCTGATCCATTCGGCGTCGTCCACGCCGGTCAGCACGCCCTCGGACTTCTTGCCCATGACGATCGCGGTGCCGGTGTCCTGGCACATCGGCAGGATGCCGCCCGCGGAGATGTTCACGTTCTTGAGCAGGTCCAGCGCGACGAAGCGGTCGTTGCCGCTGGACTCCGGGTCGTCGATGATCTTGCGCAGCTGCGCGAGGTGCGTCGGCCGCAGGTAGTGGCTGATGTCGTGCATCGCCTCGGCGGTCAGCAGGCGCAGCGCCTCGGGCTCCACCTGCAGGAAGGTCCGGCCGTTGGCCTCGAAGGTGTGCACGCCCTCGGTGGTGAGCAACCGGTACGAGGTGTCGTCGGCGCCGATCGGCAGCAGGTCTGAATAGCGGAAGTCCGGCGCGGTCACGGGACGCACTCCTTCGGGCAGGTCGGGGCCAAAAACCGAGCACGGGTTTCAGTGCGCGCTCAGCGGGGCTGGTCACAGGCACAGCGAGCGTATCCACCCGGCTACGTCACACGATGGTTAGGCAAGGCTTATCCCAGGCAGTTGACACAAAAGGTTGCACGTTCAACCCCGGGGGTGCTACCTGTCGTTCCACACAAAAGCGTTCGGACGTCCAAGCGTCGGTTCGCCGCAACACCGTCGCGCGACGCACAACGGAGCGCGACAATGTATGACACGCCAGAGTTTGGAGCGCTATCGTGACCGATCCCCATTGGCTCGATGACGTCGAAATGCGCGCCTGGGTGGGCTTTGTGCGCACCCGCGACCTCATCGCCGCGGCGGTCGGGCGAGACTCGGCTCGCGAGTCGAACCTCACCTACGTCGAATACTCGGTGCTGGCGTTCCTGAGCAAAACCCCGGAACACCGCTGCACTTTCGCCGAGCTCGCCGCGCAACTCGAGTGGTCGCAGAGCAGGCTCTCGCATCAGATCACCCGGATGGAGAAGCGCGGACTCGTTGTCCGCGAACCGATCCCCGACGACGCCCGCCGCACCGCGGCCCGGCTCACCCCGCGCGGCGCCGAGGTGCTCACCGGTGCCGCGCCCGCGCACGTGGTCAGCGTGCGCAAACACATGATCGACATACTCGACCGGCAGCAATTGGCCGCGCTCGCCGACATCTACGACACGCTGCTCGCGCATCATCGCCAAACGACGAGCGACAACTGACCACTCAGGCGGACGTGCTCGCCGCTTCGGGCTGCGCCGCCGATTCGGCTGCCGCACCGGCTGATTCGGTGCCGACACCATTCGATCCAGCCGCGGCAACCACCACTTCACTTGCCCCACTGGACGATTCGCGAGAGTCGGTCGGCACCCCGAGCGCGCGCTCGAACCCGGCGGGCACCACGATGTCCCCGCGGTCGAGCTCGGCGACACTCGTCTTGCGCAACCCGAGCAGCGCCGAGTCGATCCCGCCGCGCAGGATGTCGAGCACGTTCTCCACGCCCGCTTGCCCATTCGCGGCCAGGCCCCACAGATACCCGCGCCCGATCATCACCGCGCGGGCACCGAGCGCCACCGCCTTCACCACGTCGCTGCCGCGCCGGATGCCACCGTCGAGCACCACCTCGATCTGCGTGCCCACCGCGTCGGCCACCGCGGGCAGCGCCCGAATGGCCGCTGGCGTCCCGTCCAGGTTGTTACCACCGTGGTTGGACACCGAGATGGCCGCGACGCCCGCATCGACCGCACGCAGCGCGTCATCGACCCGGATGACGCCCTTCAGCATCACCGGACCGCCCCACTGCTCGCAAACCCATTGCACGTCCGCCCAATCCGGCGGCGGCGTGCCCATCCACTCGCCGTACG
Source organism: Nocardia sp. NPDC050175 (assembly GCF_044459885.1). NCBI lineage: Bacteria > Bacillati > Actinomycetota > Actinomycetes > Mycobacteriales > Nocardiaceae > Nocardia > Nocardia sp. NPDC050175. The sequence goes on along the minus strand of NZ_JBITJI010000024.1, from coordinate 46,481 downwards.
CACCGAAGAACCCGGGTGCCGCGCCGTCGCCGATGGCCATGTTCGGCGCGGTGAGATCCGGGATGTGCCCGGACTTCGCGTAGGTCGCCAGCCAGCGCGGCCGCGCCAGGGTCTGCGGCGCGAACTTCAGCATGGTGCGCAGGTCGAGCTTCTCCGGGATCACCGGGCTCCCCCAGTCCCTGCCGTGCGAGAACGACCAGTCCAGGGTCAGGATCAGCCCGACCGCACCCGCCGCCTTCGCCCGCGCCATCCGCTGCAGGATCTCGTCTTTGCTACCGCACCAGTACATCTGGAAGAAGGTCGCCGGGTTGGCCGCGATCACCTCTTCGATCGGCTTGCTGGCAAAGGAGCTGAGCCCCATGGCGATGCCGCGGGCCGCCGCCGCGCGCGCCACCGCCACCTCACCGTCGGGGTGCACCGCTTGCACACCGGTCGGCGAAATCATCACCGGCATCGAAAGATGTTGGCCGAGTACGGTCGTCGATTGATCGCGGTCGCCGATGGTACCTGCGACGTGCGGGGCGAAACCTAGTTCGGTGAACGCCTGCTGATTGTCCTCGATGGTCTGGCCGCGCTCGGATCCGGCGATCAGCGCCCCGTACACCGATTTCGGCAGTCTCTTCTTCGCACGTCGCTGCGCTTCGGCAACGGTTTCGAACCACGGATTCATGGTTGGACGGTCCTTTCCAGGGAAGCTGCCGGCCACCAGAGCCGGGTTCGGTCGAGCAAGTCGGTGGTCAGGTGGTCGAGCAGCGCCGCGCCCTCGTCGGCGCTCGCTGCGGTCGGATCGCCGAGCACGCCGTTGGCGCTGACCGAGCGCACCCCGGCGCCACGCAGCAGCGGCATGAGCTGCGCGAGCGGGCGGACGTCGCCCACCTCGGCGCGATCCAGCCGCACGCGGTCCGGCGAAAGTGCCAGTTGAACGCCGGTTTCCGAGCGCCCCGCATGCAGATCGCCTTGGTAGCGCGGCAGATACACGCGCACGTCGCGGGACTCGCTGCGCAACAGCGTTTCCGCGCGCCGCAGCGGTTCGAGGTTGCCGCCGTGCCAGTTGACCAGCAGGATGCGGTCGAAGGTATCGGTGGCCGAGCGGCACAATTCGACGACGAGCAGTTCCAGCGCGGCCTGCCCGATGGACAGCGTGCCGGGGAACCCCGCGTGCTCGCCGCTGGCGCCGTACGGGATCGCCGGAGCGACAAGGACATCCGCGCGCACCGCGGCCAGCCGCGCGCACAGGGCCGACGCGATATCGGTGTCGGTGGACAGCGGCAGATGCGGTCCGTGCTGTTCGGTCGCGCCGATCGCGACGGCCAGAATCGCGTCCGCGGCGGCCCGCTCCCCGGCCTCGGGCCAGGTGAGATCGGCCACCGCGCGGGCCGAATCAGCCGCGACGCGGCTGTGGCCTGCGACACTTTCGAACATCTCGCCAGATTATCGTCAGTCACTGACATAATCAATCCTCGTGACAGCAAGGAGCACCCGTGGCCGCCCGCGCGGGACCAGCAAACGCGAACTCGAACTGATCGCCATGCGGCTGTTCACCGAGCAAGGCTTCGAGGACACCACGGTCGAGCAGATCGCCGCCGCGGCGGGCGTCAGCGGCCGCACCTTCTTCCGCTACTTCCCCACCAAGGCCGAGGTGCTCTGGTACCAGTTCGATGACGAAGTCACCGCTCTGCGCACCGCCTTCGCCGCAGTGCCCGACGATGTTGCGATGATGACCGCGGTTCGTCGAGTTGTCGTGAACGCCAACCGGTATCGGGCCGAGGACGTGCCGGAGCTACGCACCCGGATGCAGCTGGTCGCCACCATCCCGGCACTGGCAGCCACCGCGGGCGCACACTACGACGCCTGGGAACGCGCGGTCAGCGAGTTCGCCGCCCGCAGGCTCGGCGAACCGGAAAACGCCCTGATCCCCCTGGCCGTCGGGCGCACCACTCTGGCCGCCGCGCGCGCCGCCTTCGACGCCTGGCTGGCCCGCGCCGACGCGGATCTCACCGTCTATCTGGAGGAGGCGCTACGTGGGCTGGAACGCGGTTTCGCACCGGAGACGGCAGCCGACGGAGTGGGAAAAACACGGCCGTCGTGAATCGCAAGCGAACAACGGGCAGGTTTCATCCGCAACACGGTTGGGGTATGACTAGGCTCGGTGTCGGTCTCACGGCCGAACGCACGATGATCCGACTCAACAAACCGCCGAAAGGGGCAGGAGTTTCCATGTCCGAGGTGTCCATGAGCCTTTCGGCGGATTCGCTGAACACGGGACCGGTCGACAAGCTGTTGCCGCAATTGGTGGAGCATCTCCGCCAGAACCGCACCGCGCTGCGCGAAGTGTGGACGCGTCGCATCACTGACGCACAGCTGCTGACCGCGATGACCCGGGAAGAGATCTTCTCCGAGGTGACGTCCGTCTACGACAACTATGTCGAAGTGCTGGAGACCGGCATCGTCGAGGCGCTGCAGGCCTATGCGCGCGATCTGTCGGAGCGCATCATCCCGCGAGGCGTCGAGACCGACGAGATCCTCGGCATCGTGCTGCTGCTGCGCGACGTGCTTGCCCGCTCGCTGTTCGAGAAGTACCGGGCCGACTTCCAACTGCTGAACGCGGTGCTCGACGCCTATGAACCGGCCGCCAACCGCATCGCCAACACCGTGGCCATCTCTTTCGTCCAAGAGCGCGAACGCGTGATCCGCCAGCAGCAGGAGGCGATCCGCGAGCTGTCTACCCCGGTTCTGCAGGTGCGCGAGCAGCTGCTGATCCTGCCGATCATCGGCGTGCTGGATAGTCAGCGCGCCCGCCAACTTACCGAACAGCTGCTGCGCGCGATTCGCGCCAATCGCGCCAAAGTCGTCGTCATCGACATCACCGGTGTGCCGCAGATCGACTCCACCGTGGCCAACCACCTCGTGCAGACCGTCGACGCGTCCGGCCTTATGGGTGCCAACGTGATCATCACCGGCCTGTCCTCGGAGATTGCACTGACTCTGGTTACCATCGGGCTCGACCTGTCCAAGATGAACGCGGTCGGCGACCTGCAGGGCGGCATCGAGGAAGCGGAGCGGCTGCTCGGTTACGAGGTTTCTAGAGTCGCTGAACGCGACGGTCGCTAGACCAGGGCGGGCACCATGCCGGTACCGATTCTCAAACAAGGCACCTATCTCATCGCGTCGGTTCAATCCGCTTTGACCGACGCCGACACCGAACGCCTGCAGGACGACCTGATGAAACAGGTCAGCAAATATCGAGCGCACGGCATCATCGTCGACGTAACCGCGATCGACATCATGGATTCCTTCGCCGCGAGATCGTTGCGCACCATCGCGCACATGACGCAGTTGCGCGGCGCCGAAACGGTGATCGTCGGGCTGCAGCCGGAAGTCGCGTTCGCGATGGTGCAACTCGGGCTCACCTTCGAGGGCATGCACACGGCCCTCGATCTCGAAGAGGGCCTCGCCTGGCTCAACAAGAAGACCGCCTCCCCACGCCAGCGGGATGGTCGTGACAGTGGCCGCTGAGAACCTGGTGATCGCGGTCAGAGTGTCGGGCGACATCGTGATCGCACGTCAGGCAGGCCGCGAACTGGCAGCGAAGCTCGGATTCACATTGACAGACCGCACCATGATCTCGACGGCCATCTCCGAAATCGCCCGCAACATCACCAGTTACGCGGGCAGCGGCGAGATCAGGCTGATGGTCGACGACCGGGAGGGTCGTCAGGCACTGGTGGTCCAGGCCGAGGATCAAGGACCCGGCATCATCGACATTCCCCGCGCGCTCGAGGACGGCTATTCGACCGGGCGCGGACTAGGACTCGGTCTCCCCGGCGCCCGCAGGCTGATGGATCGGCTACTCGTCGATTCGGCACCGGGTAAAGGCACGTTGGTGGAGATGTGGAAGTGGGTACCCAACGGTGCATGACGACGGGTTCATCGGCCGAATCGAGTGGGCGGTGGCCGGTCGCGCCCTGCCCGGCCAACGCGTCTCCGGTGATCGCGGCCTCATCCTCGATACCGGCGGCGGCACCGTCCTTTTCGCGGTGCTGGACGGACTCGGCCACGGCGCGGCCGCGGCCGACGCCGCCGACCGGGCCGCGCAGGTGCTCTCGGAGAACCGCGCCGAACCGTTGGACGTGCTGATGGTGCTCTGTCATCGGGCCATGGCCGACACTCGCGGTGCCGCGGTATCGCTGGCACTGTTCGATCCCAGCGACACGGTGCGCTGGCTCGGCGTCGGCAATGTCGAATCCCGGGTGCTCACCGTGAGTCCGGCGGGGCTGGCCATCCGCGCGACCATCCTGCTCACCGCGGGGATCGTCGGCTACCGGCTGCCGCAGAACCTGCAACCGCAGACCATCCACGTGCGCCCCGGCGATCTGCTGCTGATGTCCACCGACGGCATCGTCAGCGAATCCGCCGACGCGATCGACCTGTCGAAGTCCACCGCCGACATCACCGCGGACATCCTCGGCAAGCACGCCAAGGACACCGACGATGCGCTGGTGCTCGCCGCCCGCCACCGCGGCGCGGCGCAAGGTCCGACGTCATGAGGGGCCGGGCCGTATGACAGCACTGGCCGACTTCCTCGACGAGTACGCGAAAGCACTACGGCGGCACCTGGATTCACCGACTCAGGCCACCCTGGCCGAAGGGTACGAGCTCGGCAGACGGGCCCTGGTCGAGAGCATCAGCCTGCTCGACCTCAACGAGAACCACTTCCGGGTGGTGCAGGCCGCCGAGCATGACGCCGGCATCGGCGAGCGGGACGTTCGCCTCGCCGAGTCCGCGTTGGAGTTTCTGCTGCAAACCCTTGCCGCACTTGATATCGCGACCCGCGGCTATCTCGACGGCGTCGGCCGCTACGAGCAACAGCGCACGCGCGCGGACGATCTCGCCGGACGTGACGCCTTCCGCACCGCCCTGGTGGAGTCGCTGCAGGACGGCTTCTTCGTCGCCGACTCGCACGGCGCGATCGTCGAGGTCAACTCCGCGTTCGGCGCGCTGACCGGATACGGCGCCGCCGACGTGCCCTACCCGCTGCCGCATCCGTGGTCGATGCCGGAGGGGCAGGTCCTTTCGAGCGACCTGCAAGCAGTCGCTACGGGCCGCTACCCCGATCTCGGCACGGAGGCACTGCGTTTCGTCATTCCGATCCGGCATCGCGACGGCCGCTCGGTGTGGCTGGCGGTGAGTACCAGCGCGCTGATCAAACCGGAGAACAACGAACGCATCTTCGTCGGCACCATCCGCGACGTCACCGCCGAGCACGACGCGCAGGCCCGCGATCAGGCCGCCTCCCGGCTGGCCACCGCGGTGGGCGCGGCGACCAGCGTGGTCGAGGTGCTCGCGGTCGGCCTCGACGAATTGCGGCGCACCGTCGGCGCGCAGACCGCGGTGGTGTCGGTGTGGCCGAGCAGGCACGTCGAGCCGGAGGTGTACGTCTCCGGTGCCGAGGGCACGCCGAACGGGCCGGAGAGCGCCGAATTGGACGCGCGCGCAAGGGCAATGCTGGATCGCGCCAGACGCAGACCGGGCCGCAGCCTGTTCGCGATCCCGGAGGGCACCGACAGTTCCGAGGGCATCGTCGCTCCGCTCGGCGAAACCGGTGATGCCGCACTGTGGTTGCGCTTCGCCGCACCGCGCGCGATCAGCGCCGCCGACTGGACGTTGTTCTCGCTACTCATCGGGCACCTGAGTCTCGCGGTGCAGCGGGCGCGCAACTTCGATCAGGCCCGCTCGACCTCGCTGACGTTGCAGCGGGCCATGCTCGGCCCGATCGAACTGCCGCCGCGGTTCTCGGTGCATTACGAGCCGGCGCTGCCGCCGCTGGAGATCGGCGGCGACTGGTATGACGTGGTCCCGTTGCGCGACGGCACCATCGGTGTGGTGGTCGGCGACTGCGTCGGCCGTGGCCTGTCCGCCGCCGTGGTGATGGGCCAATTACGTACGGCCGCAAGAGCATTGCTGCTACGCGGGGCCGGTCCGGCGCAGCTGCTCGCCGAGCTCGACACCGTCGCGGGCCGGATCCCCGGCGCGATGTGCACGACCGTATGCGCCGCGGTGCTCGATCCGGTGCGCGGGCTGGTCCGCTACAGCAGCGCGGGCCATATGCCGCCGATCCTGGCCGACGTCGATGCGACCGGTCGTCTATTGGAGGGCGGGCGCTCGTTCCCGCTGGCCACCTTCGATCCACCGCGCCGCCCGGAGGCGACCACCGCGTTGACGCCGGGCTCGACGCTGGTGCTCTTCACCGACGGGTTGGTCGAACAACGCGGCGTCGATATCGATGACAGCTTCGCCAAGATCGCCGACGTGCTCGCCGACACCTCGGCCAAGCTGCCGCGCGAGGTGGCCGACGCGGTGCTCTCGCGCCTGCGGCCCGCCGCGGGCTACGACGACGACGTCGCCATGGTGGTGTATCGCCAACCGCCCGCACCACTGCGGCTGGAGGTCCCCGCGCACGCGGATGAGCTTGCGGCACTGCGCCGTACGCTCAAGGCCTGGCTGGCCGCCGCCGCGGTGCCGCACGACCTGGCGTCCGATCTGGTGGCCGCCGCCAACGAGGCCTGCAGCAACAGCATCGAGCACGCCTACCGCAACGGCGCCGTGCCGACCGGCCGCCCCGAGAGCACCGACCGCTCGATGGGCCGCGTCGCCAGAGCCCTGCGCGACCCGGCCGACGACACCAACCGCGTCGAACTGACCGCCACCTGCAACACCGAGACAGTGGTGATCACCGTCGCCGACGCGGGCAGCTGGAAACCACGCTCCGCCGACCCGGGCTATCGCGGCCGCGGCATCGACATGATGCGCGCACTCACCGAAGAACTCGACATCGACCACACCGGCCCCGGCACCCGCGTCCGCATGTCGGTCACCCTGCCCGCAATCGCCTTCCCGATAGCAAACCCGTTGCGCGGCACCAACCGCCGCGCCTCGAGCTGACGCCGCGTCGAATTACCGCCAGCACCCCGCTACCGGCCCACGGCATCGTGGTCGACATGCATCGTGTTGTTGATCTGAAGGTTCTCTATTTCGGCACGCCCGTGGTGTTGATCGGGACCCGAAACCCGGATGGGACAGCCAATCTCGCGCCGATGTCGTCGGCGTGGTGGCTGGGCGATCAGTGCATGCTCGGGATGAACACGGCATCACAGACCACGCAGAATCTGCTTCGTGAGCGGGAGTGCGTGTTGAATCTGCCGTCCTCGGCGCTGGCGGCGGCGGTGGATCGGCTGGCATTGCTGAGCGGTTCGCCGGTCATGACGCAGCACAAGATCGAGAAGGGATATCGGTACGAGCCGAACAAGTTCGCGGCGGCCGGGCTCAGTAAGTTGCCCGCGGAGCTCGTCGCGGCGCCGCGGGTCGCCGAATGTCCAATTCAGCTCGAATGCGAGGTGCTTGCCGCACAGCCGTTCGACATCGGCACCGAGTGCACTGCGCACACCATGCGGGTACTGCGCGCTCATGTGGCCGAGGAGCTGATCATTCCGGGGACCGAGCATGTCGACCCGGTCGGCTGGGATCCGTTGATCATGAAGTTCTGCGAGTTCTTCGGCAACGGTAGGCAACTGCATCCGTCTCGGCTGGCCACCGCGTGGCAGATACCGAGTCCCGCGACCAGCCGTTGAGCAGACCCGCCGGTAACGCTCCTATTCTGAAGCGGCGCAACGGCAACTTCGGTGAACGTCCTACGGTAAGGTTTGACCTTATGAACGCGCCTAGGTTGCGAATTCGCCGCTACTTGTGTGGGGTGGAGTTGTGACCAACACTTCCGGAGACGCGTATCCCCTCGCGGACACGATGACCACCACCATCGCTTCCCAAGACGGTGCGACGGTTCTCACTGTGGCAGGCGAGGTCGACCTGGCAACGGCCCCCGCGCTCGAGAGCTCGATCGAGGCGATTCTCAACGGCAAACCCGCGGCCTTGATCATCGATCTGACCGCGGTCAGCTTCCTCGCCTCGGCGGGCATGGCGGTACTCGTCGCAACACACCAGCGTGCGGGCGACTCGACCGCGATCGCCGTGGTCGCCGACGGCCCCGCCACCAGCAGGCAGCTGCGGATGACCAATCTCGATCAGGTGTTCGCCGTGCATTCCACCCTGGAGGCGGCACTCGCGGGCTTCCGCGACCGCTGACCCGAATCCGTACCGACCGCGGCGTCTCCCCTCATTCGAGGCGAGACGCCGCGGTCGTTCGCGCTCAGCAGAGTTCGCGCAGCTGCTCGATCAGCTTGACCCGCTCGGTCGGGGTGGCCGCCATCGGCAACACATTCAGCACGGTGGCGCCCGCCTCGGCGAAGGCCGCGACCCGCTCCTTGACGAAGCTCGCGGGGCCGACCAGCGAGATGTCGCGGACCAGGGCGTCGGGAACGACCTTCGCGGCCTCTTCCTTCTTACCCGCCAGGTAGAGCTCCTGGATGCGGTCGGCCTCGGCGCCGTAGCCGTACTTGGTGGCCAGCGTGTGATAGAAGTTCTTGCCCTTGGCGCCCATGCCGCCGATGTACAGCGCGAGGTGCGGCTTCACGAATTCCAGCAGCGGCTCGACGTTGTCGCCGATGGCCAGCGCCGGGCTCGCGTACACCTCGAGCGGGCCGAGCTGCGGGTCACGCTTGGCGAAACCGGCCTCGAGCGACTCGCCCCAGATCTTGTTCGCCTGTTCCGGCAGGAAGAAGATCGGCTGCCAGCCCTCGGCGATCTCGGCGGTCAGCTCGACATTCTTCGGGCCGATCGCCGCGAGCAGCACCGGAATGCGTTCGCGCACTGGGTGATTGATCAGCTTCAGTGCCTTGCCAAGGCCGGTGCCCTTACCTTCGGGCAGCGGGATCTGGTAGTACTTGCCCTGGTATTCGAGCCGCTCGCGCCGCCACACCTTGCGGCAGATCTCCACCAGCTCCCTGGTGCGCCCGATCGGCGCGTCGTAGGGCACGCCGTGGAAGCCCTCGATCACCTGCGGGCCCGACGCGCCGAGGCCGAGGATGAACCGGCCGTCGGAGACGAAATCGAGGCCGGCCGCGGTCATCGCGGTCAGGCTCGGGGTGCGGGTGTAGATCTGCAGGATGCCCGACGCCAGCTCGATCCGGGAGGTCTTGGCCGCCAGGTAGCCGAGCGCGCTCACCGCGTCGTACGAGTACGCCTCGGGGACGAACACGATGTCCAGGCCGGCCCGCTCCAGGTCGGCGACCTCGGCCGCCGCTTCTTTGAAACCGCCCGAGTAGTTGATGCCCAATCCGATCCGCATAGCACTCAACATAACGGCGACTACGGGTTCGCGCCGCACCGGCTGGGTCCCGCGACGGCCGAACCGGTAGCGTTGACCGCGCACTCCCCACCCGCGCCGCACGATGAAAGGCCATCAACCCGTGTCGCAGCCGAGCACATCGTCCCAGGAAACTGCGTCCTCCTTCGGCGAGGCAACGCTCGCGCAGTACCTGTCCGATCTGGCCGCCAAGATTCCGGCGCCGGGCGGCGGGGCCGTCGCCGCGCTGCATGCCGCGCAGGCCGCCGCGCTCGTCGCGATGGTGGCGCGCTACACCACCCGTGCCAAGGATGCGGACAACCGCCCGGTGGTCGACCGGATCATCGAGGCCGCCGACGCCGCCCGCGCCCGCTCGCTGGCCCTGGCCGACGCCGACGCCGCCGCGTTCACCGCGGTCGGTGCCGCCTACAAGCTGCCGAAGGACACGGCGGACGAAATCGCCGTCCGTACCTCGACGATCAATGCCGCGTTGGTCGAGGCCGCGCGGGTGCCCGCGGCGGTGGTCGACGAGGCCGACGAGGTCCTCTCGCTGGCCACCGAGCTGTTCCCGATCGGCAACCCGAACGTGGTCACCGACATCGGTGCCGCCGCCGACGCTTGCCGCGCCGCGGCCGCCAGCTCGCAGCTCAACATCGAGATCAACGTGACCTCGCTGCCCGCCGAGGAGGGCGACCGGTTCGCCCCCGTTTTGCTGCGCATCGAGGAACTCGTGGCACGCGCCGACGGTCTGCACGCCGACGTGGTGCACGCGGTTCGCGGCTAGCTCGAGTTACCGCAACGCACGGTCGGGTATGTCGGCGGCAGGTAGCCGACATACCCGAGCTGATCCGCTAGTCGGGCGAATTCCACGCTGTCAGAACGATTTTGCCGCGGACTCGGCCGGATTCGCTGAGCTGGTGGGCTTTTGCCACGTCGGCAAGGGGCAGGACCTGATCGATCGTGACGCGCAGGTGTCCGTGGTCGACCATGGTGGCGATCTCACGGAGGGAGACGCCCGAGGGTTCGACATAGAAGCGTTCGTAGCGCGGATCGGCCTCGGCGCGCGGATCGGCCTCGGCATCGCCCTGCATGTCGAGGTAGCGACCGTTCGGGCGTAGTACGCGCAGTGAGCGCGCTCCGTATTCGCCGCCGACGAGATCGAGCACGACATCGATGTCACCGACGGTGTCGGCGAAATCGACTGCGGTGTAATCGATCACCTCATCGATACCGAGTTCGCGCAGATGCTCGTGGTTGGCGGCGCGAGCAGTGCCGAGCACGTAAGCGCCACGATGCTTGGCGATCTGCACCGCGAGATGACCGACGCCACCGGCCGCCGCGTGCACCAGGACTCGCTGCCCCGCGCCGACGGCGGCCAGCGCCTGCCACGCGGTCGACGCCGCCACCGGCAATGCCGCCGCGTGGATGTGGTCCAGGCTCGCGGGTTTCAGCGCCAACGTATACGCCTGCGCCACTAGGTATTCGGCGTTCGCCCCGCCCAGCACCATCCCATAGACGGCATCGCCGATCTGAAACCGTGCCGCGCCGGGCCCGAGCTCCTCGACTATTCCGGAAACGTCCAATCCCAGTGTCAACGGCGGATTTCCGAGCTCGCGTACCCGTCCCTCCCGAACCTTCCAGTCCGCCGCGTTCACGCTGGTCGCGGCGACCCGCACCAACACCTCCCCCGGTCCCGGCTGCGGCCGAGCCACCTCAACTGTTTCGAGAACGTCCGGACCGCCGAATGTGCGTTGAATGATTGCCAACATGCCAACAATTCTGCGGCGACCTAGTATCTATTGGAAAGAAGGCACCTTAATGATCCCGAGGTACCCAATGGATACTGCCCCCACCCTGGTCGAGAGCTACCTGCACAAATGCCCGGCCCGCGAGATCTTCGCCGTACTCGCCGACAAATGGGTCCTGCTGGTCCTCGTCGTCCTACGCGACAACAAAACCCCCGTCCGCTTCAACGACCTCCGCCGCCGCCTCGACGGCATCACCCAGAAGATGCTCACCCGCACCCTCCGCACCCTCGAACGCGAAGGCCTCGTCCACCGAGCCGTCTACCCCACCGTCCCACCCAAGGTCGAATACTCCCTCACCCCCCTCGGCGAAAGCCTCGGCGCCATCAGCCACACCCTCGGCGCTTGGTCAGACCAACACCAACACCAAATCCTCGCCGCCCGAGCAGCTTTCGACACCCGCCCCACCCCCGAACCCCTCACCCCCTAACCGCCTACTCGATAAGCGAGCCTCGCCGCGCGCGAATCATGCAGCCGCGCACCGGATTGCTAGCAATTTCGTGCGCAGCGGGCAAAAAAGCGCGCGGAGGCGACCAACGACGGCCCATTGATCTTGCTCGCGTCCCCACAGGCCCCACCGCGACGAGATCTGCACTCTCACTCGGGATCCGCACTGACTCTAGGGCCCTATTCCGAGTGCAGATCCCGAGTGAGAGTGCGTCTGTTGCCGACAGCGGTCCCGGTGGTCGTGGACCCCCGACCACCGCACACCCTCCCTGTCAGCCGAACACCGTTTCTATGAGCCGAACACCCGATACAGCGGGTGTGCAGGTTAAGGAAAGGGTGTTCGGCTGACAGGGAGGGCGCGCATCGGAGCCCAGCGACCTCCCGCACCCTCTCTGTCAGCCGAACACCCGTTTCTGTGAGCCGAACACCGGGGACAGCGGGTGTTCGGGTCACAGAAACGGTGAGCGGCCAGAACAAAGGGTGCGCATCGGAGCCCCAGCGGCCCCGAAAACGTCCACACGACACGCTTATTCCTTCGAAAGCGCTCGAGAATAGCACCACAGCCAGATGACCACGCTGGAACGCGACATCACGCACCTGACCGATAACTAAGGTCGGGGACCCCACCTCACGTGCCCAGCACTACTCCGGTCATCCGATGAACCAGTCGACAACCTCTGGGACAGCACACCACCGGAGATCTCTCGGCACACCAACCCGGACCAGTACACCCAGAGACCCTCGGAAAGGTGGACCTTTCCGGGCAAGTGCTTCTTAGAACTCCCAGAGGTGGACAGTCCATAGAAGCTGAAGACCTGTCCACATTTTCCCGTGAGTAGTGTGGTCGCGTCGCCTGCCGTACCCGGCTTTAGGTGCACGTCAGGTGCACGATGTCGCGTTCCCGAGGTGGTCATCTGGCTGTGGTGGCGTTTCGAGAGCCCAAAAAACAGCGAATCTCGGCTCCCGAGGTGGTGAAGCTACCGCCGTACACCCACTGCGTCGGCCCCACACCCAGTACAGGCGGTGTGGGGCTGACACAGTGGGTGTACGGATGGGTTCTCGCGTGGCGATCGGGTTGCGGTTGCGTCCCAAGCGCTTTGGACAAGCGGGGATCGTGGCGGTTGGGGCGGTTGGGGCGTCGATCCGCCCTGCGAAACGGGCTACCCGGCGGTCTCGCTGAAGATCTGCACTCTCACTCGGGATCTGCACTCGGAATAGGGCCCTAAAGCCAGTGCCGATCCCGAGTTAGGGTGCAGGTTTTGTCTAGGGGGGATCTGCACGAACGGTCGTGCGATAGGTGAAAGGTCGGGTTTGGGGGTGGAGGGGGCGGGTAGGCAACGTAGTGAGGGGCATGGTGGTCGGTTACGACTGCGGCACGGCTGGGATCGATTCGTAGACCGAGTTGATCATGCGGCCTAATATTTAGTTTGCTTGCCTACCCACCATCTCGAAGGGGTGGAGCTAATGAGAAATGTCATCCGATATCTGTTCCTAATGATCTTGATCGCGGTATTGGCCGTGTTCTGGTCGGGGACGGCGACAGCGACGCTGATCGGAACCACAACAACAACGAGCCCGGTCGAAGCGATCGGGCCTGCGGATGGTCAGGTGGTCGGCGTTGCCCACCCCGTCACCGTCCGATTCGCGGCGCAGGTCGCCGACCGGGCCAAAGCCGAGCAAAGTATCAGTATCAGGGCCACCGAACCGTTGACCGGGACGTTCGCGTGGACCAACGATCGGGAGGCGGTGTGGACGCCGACCGGCTTCCTGCCCGCCAATGCCCGCATCACCGTCGGCGCGGGTAGCGCCCGGGCCGAATTCAACACCAACGCAGGTGTTTTCGGTGATGGCGACATGTCGAACCACACGTTCACGCTCACCGTCGGCGGCATCCCGAGGACGATGCCCGCGTCGATGGGCAAGCCGGGTCGCGAAACGCCGTCGGGCACCTTCCCCGTGCTGGAGAAGGCCCGCTCCGTGGTGTTCGACTCGCGCACCATCGGCATTCCGCTGAGTTCACCTGAGGGCTACATCATCAACGGTGAATTCGCCGAACGCCTCACCTGGGGTGGTGTCTACATCCACTCCGCACCGTGGTCGGTGGAGCAGCAGGGCAACTCGAATGTCAGCCACGGCTGCATCAACCTTGCCCCGGACGACGCCGAATGGGTTTACCACACAATCAATGTCGGTGATCCCGTCACGCTGCACTGGTAATCGCGGCAACCGTATCTCGCACCCGCGCACCGCTTCGGTGGTCCGCGGGTCCGGGTGGGATCGCCGATAGCTTCGGCTCATGACATGATCGAGCGAGTGAGACAGTAGATCTCGGTCGCTGGGACCTGGCAGGAGCTAACAGATGACGACCGCAACCCGCTCGGATATCGAATTCCAGTCGGATGGCAGCACGGTCCGGGGCTGGCTATACCGCCCGGCGACCACCGCAAGCCCGGTTCCCGTCGTGGTCATGGCGCACGGGCTAGGTGCCGTCAAGGAAATGCGTTTGGATGCGTTTGCCGAACGTTTCGCCGATGCCGGAATTGCCGTAGTTGTCTTCGACTATCGACATTTCGGCGCAAGTGACGGCGAACCCCGGCAATTGCTGAGCATCGGCCGCCAGCTCGCCGATTGGTCGGCGGCGATCGACTACGCCGCCACCCTCGACGGCATCGATCCGGCTCGAATCGCTTTGTTCGGAACATCTTTCAGCGGCGGCCACGTGTTGCGCGTCGCCGCGCAGGATCGCCGCATCGCCGCGGTGGTCTCCCAGTGCCCGTTCACCAGCGGCCTCGCCTCGGCTCCGACGGTCGGACTCGGGCCACTGCTGGCCATCGCCACTCGCGCGGTCTTGGACCTCGGTGCCGCGACACTGCGCAGGGCGCCGGTCACCGTCCCGCTCACCGGTAAGCCAGGCCAGACCGCTTTGATGAACGCCCCCGACGCGGCCCCCGGATACACCTCGCTGGTGCCCGCCGAATTCACTCACCCCAACGCCGTCGCCGCCCGGATCGGGCTGACCCTCCCGCTCTATCACCCCGGTCGCAGCCTGCGAAAGATCGAGGCCCCGGTATTCCTCGGCGTCTGCCTGAACGACACCGTCGCCCCGCCTCGCCGCACCCTGCGTTACGCGGCAGCCGCCGGATCCAACGTCGAGGTGCACGAATATCCGGCAGGCCACTTCGACATCTACGTATCCCCCGATTTCGACAAGGTGGTGGCCGACGAAACCACCTTCCTTGTCGAACACCTACGCCCGAGCTGAATTACGCCGCTTCGATCAGCGCATTGTCGCGCGACAGCAGCGCGGCATAACGACCGTCGAGTGCCATCAGCTCGTCGTGCGAGCCGCGTTCGATAATGCGTCCCTGATCGAGCACGACGATCTGATCGGCGTCACGAATGGTCGACAGCCGATGCGCGATAGTGATCGTGGTGCGATCGACCGACAGCGCGTCGATGGCCTGCTGCACCTCCTGCTCGGTGCGGGTATCGAGCGCACTGGTCGCCTCGTCCAGCACCAGGATCGGCGGATTGCGCAGCACGGCGCGGGCAACGGCGAGCCGCTGCTTCTCACCACCCGAGAACCGGTAGCCCCGCTCGCCCACCAGGGTGTCGTACCCGTCGGGCAGGCTCATGATGTGCTCGTGGATCTGCGCGGCGCGGGCCGCCTCGTGCAATTCTTGTTCCGTCGCATCGGGTTTCGCGAACCGAAGGTTGTCGGCCACCGTGGCATGGAACAGATAGGTCTCCTGGGAGACAACACCGACGGCAGTCGCAAGATCGGCAAAGGACAAGTCGCGCACGTCTTTACCATCGATGGTGATCGCACCGGAGCTCACGTCGTAGAGCCGTGCCACGAGGTAACCGAGAGTGGTCTTCCCCGAACCGGTTTCGCCGACGATCGCCAGACTCGACCCGGCAGGCACGGTGATGTCGATGTCGCTCAGCACATCTCGATTCCCCGACCCATACGAGAACCCGACATGATCGAACCGCACCGCACCCGTGACCTTGCCGAGCGCGACGGGCCGACTGGGCTCCTCGATATCGGGCTTCAGATCCAGATACTCGAAGATCCTGCCGAACAACGCCATCGAGCTCTGCACCTCGACACCGGTGGACAGCAACTGCACCATCGGCCGCAGCAAGGTGGTCTGCAGCGTGGTGAACGCGACCAGCGTGCCGATCGACACCAACGGCTTGCCGCCCGTCACGCTGAGCCCCGCCGCCCAGTAGATCACCGCGGGCATCGCCGACATGACGATCATGATGGTCGACTGCCGCCACCGTCCCGCCATGCTCGCGCGCACCTCCAGATCGACCAGCCCGCGCGACTCCCGCACGAAACTGTCGACCAGTGCGGGCGAACGCCCCATCGTGCGGCCGAGCAGGATGCCGCTCACCGAGAGCGACTCCTCCACGATCGCCGACATGCCTGCCAGCTTCTCCTGCCGCTGACCGGTGATCTTGCGGCGTTCGCTGCCGACCCGACGGCTGATCCAGACGAAGAACGGCAGCATGACCAGGGAAACCAGGGTGAGCCGCCAGTCCAGCACGATCATCGCGGTGACGGCGGCGAGCACCGTGGTGAAGTTCGAGACCAGCGACGTCGCGGTGGACGTGACGGTCGATTGCATGCCGCCGATATCGTTGGCGATCCGCGACTGCACCTCGCCGGTGCGGGTTTTGGTGAAGAAGGACAACGGCATTCGCTGCAGTTGCGCGTAGACCGCGGACCGCAGGTCGTGCATGACGTCCTGGCCGACCGTGGTCGACATGTAGGTCTGCAGCACGCCGAACACACTGGTCAGCGCGGCGACCGCGATCATGCCCGCGGCGAGCAGGGTCAACAGGCCGGTGCGCCCGTGCGGGAGCGCGTCGTCCAGCACCGCGCGCAGCATGAACGGCGAGGCCAAGGCGACGACCGAGGACAGGCAGACCAGGGCGGCCACCAGGGCCAGCCGGGCCCGATAGGGCCGGAACAGCCGGACGATCCGGCGAAGTTGATGTGGGGGCTGCAAAGGCGCCTCCTTCCGAGAGAACTACGTCATGAAACTGAGCATGACTCATAATTGTTCCCGAAACAATGAGTTATGCTCAGAATCATGGAGTCCGCCGACACCGACCTGCCCGAACTGTTCCTGCGCGCCGCGAAACGGATCCGGCGCAACCAGGTGGGCCGGCTCGCCCCGCTCGGCCTCACTCCCGCCCAGGCCCGCGCTTTGCGCATCATCGCGCACCAGGAGGAGCCACTGCGGATGACCGCCCTGGCCGACCGCCTCGGCATCGTGCCCCGCTCGGCAACCACGGTCGTCGACGCCCTCGCCGCCGCGGATCTGGTCACCCGCGCCCCCGACCCCGCCAACCGCCGCGCCACCCTGGTCACCCTGACCGAATCCGGCCGCGCCACCCTCACCCGAATGGCCGAGGCCCGCCGCGAGGCCGCCGAAGAACTCTTCGCCACCCTCACCGCCGAGCAACGCGAAACCCTGCGAGACCTGCTGGCAACTCTCGATTCCGCCACCGTGTAGCGCAATCCGGACTTACCGACCGGTATCCCCCCGGCGTACCCCATTGTCAGCAACCGCGCAGTATTCTTCCTCGAGCGACAGCGCGGTCGGCAGGGCAGGCCCGTCTCCGCGTTGCTGCATTTCCGGAACGGTGCGGATAACCTGGCGATATGACCTGACGAAGGTGGGGCGATGGATCGACCGGAGATGGGCGCACAGCCCGGATACGACTATGGGCGGGGGCCGCAGATGATGAATCGTGGTGTGCCGGAACAGCGGTACCCACCGGACGACCGGTATCAGGGCGAGTATGCCGACTGGGTCGGCCGGCTGCCCGAGCACGAACCGGAACCGGACTACGAACCGGATCATTTCGAAGACGAGTTCAGCGGACTGATCGACCGGTCCAAGCGGAACCGGTCGGCCCGCCGTTGGGCGGTGCCGCTGCTCGGAGTGCTGGGGGTCGCCGCCGTGGCCGCCGCAGCCTTCTTCATGTTCTTCGGCAACGATGCCCAACCACCGGCTGCGAACAACCCGGGTCGGATCGCTGAACCCGCCGCTTCCGCAGGCGCGCAATGTACGGCCGAGCGGGTCGGAAACCGGATCAAGGGCAACGACCCGGGCGGTTTCGACTCCGGCCCCGGCGCGATCTTCGCCTTCCAGCACGCGTACTACGTCACGCGATCCGGCGAAGAGGCCCGCGCCGCGACCACCCCCGACGCGGCGGTGGAACCGGCCGATGCCATCCAGCGCGGTATCGACACGGTTCCGGCGGGCACCACCTACTGCGTCGCGATCACGCCTGGCGCGTTCGCGGGCCAGTACATGGTTGTCGTCACCGAGAACCGCCCCGGCCGCACGCCGGTCACCTACAACCCGCAGCTGGTCACGACCACCAAGGACGAAGGGCGCACCCTCATCAGCGCCATCAGTCCCGGCCAATAGTCCTGTCGCTCAGGCGAACTCGTACTTGGCGACGATTTCCTCGTCGAGCTCGATGCCGAGCCCCGGACGTTGCGGCACGTACACCTGGTTGGACCCGTATCGCAGCCGCGTCTCGGGCGTGAGCAGCTGTTCGAAGTTGTAGATGCCCTTCTCCAGCGCGAAGTACTCGACGACCAGCGTGTTGCTGATCGCACCGCACAGGTGGACGTGCAGGTTGTGATGCCAGTGCGGCGCCACCTGCAGGCCGAAGGCGTCGGCGGCGTGCGCCACCCGCAGCCACTCGGTGACACCGCCGACCACACCGGCGTCGGCCTGCAGCACCGAGGCGGCGCCCGCCTCGATGAGTTGCCGGAATTCCCAACGGGTCTGGTGAATTTCGCCGGTCGCGACCGGCGTGCGGATCTGCCTGGCGAGCTCGCCGTGCCCGGCGATCGCGTCCGGGGAAAGCGGCTCCTCGAACCACCACAGCTCCCGGTCGCCCGCCGCGCGCTCGAAAGCCTCGATGGCCCTGCGTGCTTCGTGCACGGAGCGGTAGGCGTTGTTGGCATCCAGTGCGAGCCTGCCGGTGTCGCCGATCGCCTCGATCGCGGCCGCGACCCGGCGCGCGTCTTCGGCCACGCTCAGGCCGCCGACCTTGATCTTGTGATCGGTAAAGCCCTGGCCCGCATTGAATTCGATCTCCTTGCGCACGGCCTGGGTCCATTCGCCCTCGTCCGGCCGGTAGTAGCCGCCCGACGCGTACGAGGGCAGCGGGGCGGTCGAGCCGCCGAGCAGGCTGACCAGCGGTAGCCCGGCCCGTTTCGCGCGCAGGTCCCACAGCGCGATGTCGATCGCCGACAACGCCCGCAGCACGGCACCGCGGCGGCCGGCGAGCAGCACCTCCTGGTACGCGAGGCTCCACAGTCCGTGTACGTCGTTGTGGTCGGCACCGAGGTAGACCGGCGCGAGCACGTCGTCGACCGCACACTTGGTCAGCGTGCCGCCGCTGGTTCCGGCGTAGGTGTAGCCGAGCCCGGTCGCGCCGCTGTCGTCGGTGACCTCGACCAAGACGTAGTGCCGATCGGTCAAGTCGCGGTTGGACATTCGGGTCGGCTTGTCGACCGGGATGCCGACGACGCGGGCTGAGATTCGGGTGATGGTCATCGACTGCTCCTCGCGGATGCGGCGGTGCGTACCGCCTGGATGTTGGCGAATTCGGTGGCGCCGTAACTGCTCAGCTCGCGGCCGTGCCCGCTGGCCTTGACGCCGCCGACGGGCAGGCGCGGATCGGATTCGGAGATCCGGTTGACGAACACGGATCCGGCCGCGATATTGGCCGCGAGCTGCTCGACCCGGCCGAGGTCACGGCCCCAGATCGAGCAGCTGAGGCCGTACGCCGAGGCATTGGCGGCGGTCAGCGCCGCGGCCGCGGAACCGACCGGCAGCACCGCGCCGAGCGGACCGAAGGTTTCCTCTTGGAACGCAACGGAATACGTGTCGGGCACCTCGACGATGGTCGGCGTGAACCAGGCGCCGGGACCGGAATCGCCTGCGCCGCCGACCAATACCTCGGCCCCGGCGGACACTGTCGCGGTCAGCTGCCTGCGCAGTTCGTCGCGCAGATCGGCGCGGGCCATCGGGCCGATGTCGGTGCCCGGCAAGATTGGATCGCCGACGACGAGCTTGCCGAGCTCGGCCACCATCGCCGCAGTGAACTCGGGAAAGATGTTCCGCTCGACAATGATTCGCTTCGCGGCGATACAGCTCTGCCCCGCATTGAGGAAGCGGGAGCGCACCGCCGCGGCCGCCGCGTCGGCCACATCGGCGTCGGACAGCACGATGAATGGATCGGACCCGCCGAGTTCAAGCACCACCTTCTTCACCGCCCGGCCTGCCCTGGCACCGACGATGGCACCGACCCGATTGCTGCCGGTGAACGCCACCGCCGCGATGCGCGGATCGTCGATGAGCGGACCGATCCGGTCCGGCGGCAGCACCACGCTGGTCAGCACACCCGTGCCGCAGACCTCATCGAACAGCCGCTGCACGGCCAGCGCGCACCCGGTGACGTTGTCGGCGTGCTTGAGCAGCACCGTGTTACCGATCGCAACCGCGGGCAGCATCGACCGAAAGACCTGCCAGAACGGGTAATTCCACGGCATGATCGCCAGAATCACGCCGAGCGGCCTGGTGCGGATCTGCCCGCCGTCGGGGAACACGTCGACCGCTTGCGGCGCAACGAGATCGGCGGCGCGGTCGGCATAGTAGTCGCAGGTGAGCGCGCACTTCTCGATCTCGGCGGCGGCCTGGCCGATCGGTTTGCCCATCTCGGTGGTGATCAGCAACGCCAGCGCCTGCGCGTCGGCCCGCAGCCGGGCGGCCATCAGCCGGAGCCGATCGGCCCGGTCCACGACCGGTTCGTCGACGGCCCGGCGCGCGGCGGCGACCGCGCGGTTCAGCAGCGCGGACAGCTGGTGGTCAGGCGTGAAAGAGTATGTCTCGATGGGGCTTCCGTCGACGGGATTGATCGTGGTGATCATCGGCCCGCCTTCACGGTGTAGTGCGAGGCCAGCCAATCCTGGAAGCGCCGTCCGATGATCACCGGGTTCTCCAGCAGCTTCGGCACGCCGGTGGCATTGCCCACCGCGATCCGCACGTGCAGGAACACCGGACCCTCCAGGGTCAGCGACTCCGTCAGCTGCTCCCCCAACTCCTCGGGATCAGCTGCGCGGCGCACAGTCCACCCGGCGGCAGCTGCCAACTCCCCCAGGTCAATTCGCGAACCATAGGTCGGCAGGTTGGCCGTCGCGCCGTACACACCGTTGTCCAGCAACACCATCACCAGCTTCGACGGCCGCAGAAACCCCGCTGTCGGAAGCACATTCGGGTTCATCAGCAGCGATCCGTCGCCCTCGATCGCCACCACCTTCGGCACATCTGTATCAGCGAAACCCAACGCGACCCCGGTGGCAACGGAACCCGCCAGCCCCATCGCGTCGAGCAGATATAAATGATTCGGACGATCGGCCACCGCCGCCAGCTCCCGACTGGAAGCGGCACAGGTCACCACCACCGGCAGGTCACTCGTCTGCGCGGCGATAATCCGCAGTGCGTCAATACGTTTCACGATCAAGCCGCCTTACCGTCGGTCGCCCAGAAGTGCGCGAGCACTACGACGGGCCGAAAAGTCATCCGAGCGTGCACCCCAGCCTCGGTGACCACCGCCTCCCAGTCCTCCGGGCTACTGCGCCGGTCGATCTGGAATGTCTGGATCCCGAACTGGTCGAGCATCCGCGGCACATGCTGGCTGAACGTGTGGATCATCGAGTTGTACTCACCGAGCCCACCGCGGGTGTTCGCCACGATCAGCATCGGCAGGTGGTAGGCCAGGTTGAACGTGGTCAGCGCGGTCAGCGCGTTGCCGAAACCGTTGTCCTGCATGACGATCGCGCCGAGCTTCCCGGTCAGCGGTAGCGCGCCGATCAGCCCGGCCGCCTCCTCTTCCCTGGAGAGCGGGAATACCCGCTCCGAGATGCCCGCGTCGCCACCGCTGCTGTCCACCAGCGCCGTGATGACGGGTGCCACGCTCACCGATGGCACGTACCCGACCAGATCGACCTCCGCCGCCCAGACGCCTCTGGCGACGGACGTCGCATACGAGTTGGAATTCACCGAATGTCCCTTCGCCGGACCGGCTGCCTGATCGCAGCCACTTGGTGTCTGCAACATACTACTCATGGCAAGTAGCATGCAACACTCGATTATGAGTGACACCTATCCAGTGTCGAACAGATCTGTCAGTAGGTGACTTGGTCGCCCTCGGGCACCGACACGGAGACCCAGCGGCGCCATTCCGCGACCAGGCCGCGGTTGTCGTCGCTGCTGTGCGCGACGAGCAGATCGCCGGATCGCACCAGATGCTTACGCATCGCGCGCTCGGCACCGACGCCATCGCGTTTGCGCAGCGCCTCGATGATGGCCCAGTGGTCTTTCAGCGCGGTATCGACCGGCTGATAGCGCGGCACACTGTGCCTGCCGTCCAGGGCCAGCGTCTGCCGTAACTCGTTGACGAACTTGGCCAGTCGACGATTGCCGCTGGCCTGCAGGATCAATTCGTGCAGGCGTTCGTCGGCCGCGAAGTATTCGGTGCCGCCGTCGGCCGTGCGCTCCATGATCCGGTATTCGGTGAGCATGGCTTCGTCGTCGCGGCTGGTCATCACGGCGGCGGCACTGCGACAGGCAGGCGGTTCGAGCAGGACGCGCAGGCTGCACAGGTCGACGATGCCGCGCCCGTCCTGCCCGAGCACCCGCGCACCGCGATTGCGTTCGATCTTGACCAAGCCCAGATCGGCCAGCTTCAGCAGCGCCTCACGCACCGGCGTCCGGGAGGCGCCGAACATTTCGCCCAGCTCGCGGGAGGAGTAGAGGATGCCGCGCTCGAGCCGCCCTTGCCGGATCGCGTCCCGGATGTCGGCAGCGATCTGCTCGGACTTACTGTCTACCGCGTCCTGCGACAAGGCACCTCTTCATGAAGCCAGCTATGGGAATTCGCCCGTGGCACACCGACCTCGGGCGATTCCCCAGCATAGCCGCTCAGGGTGCGGGTACTGCCGCGGCGCGGCGGGCTCGCGTCCGCACGGCGATGGCGCCGACCACCAGCAGCGCACCGACATTGGCCAAGATCATCACCGCGATGGCGAAGCTGGTGTGCCCGCCGGACGCGTCCTTGATCCAGCCGAACGCGTACGGGCTGACGAACCCGGCCGCGTTGCCGAGCGAATTGATCAGCGCGATACCGCTTGCCGCACCCGCCCCAGCCAGGTAGGCCGTTGGTACCGACCAGAACAGCGGTTTCGCCGTCTGCGCGGCCATGGTGGCGACCGTGATCGCGGTGAACGCGAGCAGCGGCGAACCTAGCGCGAACGCCGTGACAGTGAACGCGACCACCGAGATGGCCAGCGCGATCAGCACCGGCCGCGACGAACGGTCGTTCCGCACCAGCCGCCCGGTGATGTACATGCCGATCGCCGCGAGCAGGAACGGAATAGCCGACAGCCAGCCGATCTGGAAGCTGCTCAACCCGTGCCCGACCTCCTTGACCACCGACGGCATCCAGTAGGCCAGCGGATACGCGCCGCACAGCAGCAGGAAGTAGGCCAGACACAGCGCGATCACCCGCTTGTCGCGCAGTGCCGCGAGGTGACCGGCCGGTGCCGTCTGCGCGCGTTCGGCGTTCTCCGCGTCGAGCGTCGCCTTCAGCCAGGCACGTTCGGTGTCGTTGAGCCACTTCGCTTTTTCCGGCGATTCGGTGAGCACGCAGAAGAACACCACGCCGAGGATCACCGCCGGAACGCCGCCGACGATGAAGATCCACCGCCAGCCGTCCAAGCCGAGTGCGCCGTCGAAGGTGTCGAGAATCCACCCGTTGAGCGGACTGCCGAGCACGCTGGCCACCGGGATCGCCACCATCACGGTCGCAATCACCTTCGTGCGCTGGGCATTCGGGTACCACCGCGCGAGATACACGATGATGCCGGGGAAGAAGCCCGCCTCCGCGACGCCGAGCAGGAAACGCAGCACGTAGACCATCTCGACGCTCGTCGCGAACGCGGTCAGGGCGGCGATGATGCCCCAGGTCACCAGGATCCGGCTGAGCCAGATCCGGGCGCCCACCTTGGTCATGATGATGTTGCTCGGCACCTCGGCCAGCACGTATCCGACGAAGAAGATGCCGGCCACGAACCCGTACTGGGTCGCGCTCATGCCGAACGTCTCCTCCATGCCGAACTTGGCGAAACTGACGTTGATCCGATCGATGTAGCTGACGATGTAGCCGATCACCAGCAACGGCACCACCCGGCGGGTGATCTTCCGTATCGCGTTCGCCTGCATAACTTCCCCCTCGGTTCGGGGGATCGCACGGTCCATCTTCTTTCCTCCACAGCACAGAGCCACAAGCTGCTATGGCATGCCACCTAGATCAGTAACATGTCTCACTTGATGAGTGGCATGCTACTCACGCTGTGACCTGACGCACAAGAGTTTCGCAGAGGTGACGAACGGAGATGGCGGAAATGCGCTAGTGCACCGGGCACAGAAACGACAACGGCCGGTCCGGGGTGCGCAATGCCGGCCCGGACCGGCCGTAATCGAGTAACAGGGCAGAACTCGCCCGCGGAACGTCAGCTAGCGGCGTTCTCCGCGGCGACGACGACGTGACGCATCAGCAGTGCGGTGGTGACGGGACCGATCCCGCCGGGGACCGGGCTCAGCGCCGCGGCCTTGCCGCGCACGGAATCGGCGTCGACATCGCCGACGATGCTGCCGTCGGCGGCCTCGTTGGTGCCGACATCGATGACGACCGCACCCTCGCGCACATGCTTGCCGGTGACCAGTCCGATCCGGCCCGCCGCTGCGACAACAACATCGGCGACGGAGGTGACGGCCGGCAGGTCGGTGGTCCGCGAGTGACAGATGGTGACCGTGGCGTTTTCGGCGAGCAGCAGCTGGGCGAGCGGCTTGCCGACGACGTTGGAGCGGCCGACGACCGCGACATGCCGACCGGACAGCGGGATCTCGTGCTGCTTCAGCAGCTCGACCACCGCCTCGGAGGTCGCGGCGACGAAGCCGTCCAGCCCGGACGCGAGCAACCCGAGCGACAGCGGGCTCACGCCGTCGACGTCCTTGGTCGCGGCGATCGCGGAGCTGACATCTTCGAGGGTGATGCCCGCCGGCAGCGGCGTCTGCAGCATGATCCCGTCGGTCGCGCTGTCCGCGCTGCGCGCCGCGAGTTCCGCGCGGATCGTGTCAGCGCTCGCGCCGGCGCCGAGATCGACGGTGTCGCAAGCGATTCCGAGCCGTTCGGCGGCCTTGCGCAGCGAGTTCACGTACCAGGCACTAGCCGGATCGTCGTTCGCGACGATCAGCGCCAGGCGCGGCGCGGCGCCCGCCTCGGTGCGTGCGGCGGCGCGCTGCTTGGTGTCGGCGTTGATGGCGGCGGCGAGTTCCTTGCCGGTCAGCGAAACGGTATCCACGTTGTCACACCTTATCGGGACCGCCGACTGTCGTGGCGACTGCGCCCGACAAGCCTCGTCCGGTTTGCCCCGATGCCCGAAATAAGCCGCAGAATCCGCCCGGCAAATACGCGATTTCCAGATCACGTCGCCGTATCGTGATCATGCTTGCCCACGGCTAACTGCCAGCACGTGCCCTACCCGAGTTTTTGCCGAGCACCCAGCTTGCCAACAGCATTTCGCGGAAAGGTGTCGACTGAAGTGAAGATATCGAGGCACTGGAAACATCTAGCCGCGTCCCTGTTCGCGGCCGTCATCGTCACCGGCCTAGCCGGCGTCCCGGCCTATGCCAGTGAGACCGACAACCTGTACAACTCCGCCCAGCGCAACTTCACCGACGGCAACGACGTCGCGGGCCGCGCCGACCTGCGCAACCTGATCGGCGCCGACCCCGCCGACGCCGACGCCCTCTCGCTGCAGGCGATCTGGTCGCATTACGCAGGCGACCTGCCCGCACTCGCCGACGCGATGGCCCGGCTCAACGTCGTCGACCCCGGCATGGCCGCGGGCACCACCAACGTGCTCAACGCCATCGGCGCGGCCGTCGGCACGCTGCCGAATCCGCTACCCGCGCTCATCGGCCCGCAGACCGGCATCGTCGTCCTCGGCTACGGCCTGCTGCCCGACGGCGCGCTGCGTCCCGAGCTGGTGAACCGGTTGACCGCGGCCTGGCTGCAGTCGATCGCCGCGCCGCTGTCGCCCATCGTGGTGACCGGCGGCAACCCGCAGAACGGCCTCACCGAGGCGGACGCGATGGCAGGCTGGCTGATCGGCCACGGCGTGCCGCCGAACCGGATCCACGTCGAGGGCCGGGCCGGGTCGACCGTGCAGAACGCCCTGTTCAGCACCAAGCTGCTGCGTGATGTCGGCGCGACCAGCGCGGTGGTGGTCACCTCGCCCAACCACATTCGGCGCGCCGTCGCCGACTTCATCGTGGCGGGCACCCAGGTGGTCGGCGCGACCACCTCGCTGGAACAGCTGGTCTCCCAGCTGCCGCCGCCGGCTCGGCAGTCCCAGCGCGGCATCTACCTCGACGCCACCCGCACGTTCGAGTTGGACACTTCGCGCTGAGGTCGGCGCTGTCACCCGGGATCCGCCCGACACGGTGGATCCCGGGTGCGCGGGCCGTCGAGATCGACGTCACGGGAAAATTCGGTGGCTCGAGCACGGCCACGCACGGCAGGATGTCCGGGTGATGGCAGGTAGTACCGAGGTGGTGGCGGCCTTACGCGCGGCGGGTTGTGTCTTCGCCGAGGACGAGGCCCGCCTGCTCATCGCCGCCGCGGCCACCGACGCCGAGCTCGACGCGCTGATAGCGCAGCGGGTCGCTGGCACGCCCCTCGAATATCTGCTCGGCTGGGCCGAATTCCACGGCCTGCGCGTCGCGGTAGCGCCTGGCGTTTTCGTGCCGCGCCAACGTTCCGCGTTCCTCGTCGAGACGGCGGCCGACTTGGCCCGCGCCCGCAGCCGTCACCTGGTGGTAGTCGATTTATGTTGTGGCTCAGGCGCATTGGGTCTGGCGCTGGCCACCATGTTGGCCGCCGAGCACACCCCGGTGACCCTCGCCGCCGCCGACATCGACCCGGTCGCCGTCGACTGCGCCCGCCGCAACCTCACCCCGATCGGTGCCCCGGTCTACCGGGGTGACCTGTTCGAACCGCTGCCCGAGGAACTGCGCGGCTGCATCGACATCCTGCTCGCCAACACCCCGTACGTCCCGTCCGGCAAGATCGCGCAGCTGCCGCCGGAGGCCCGCGATCACGAACCGCGCACCGCCCTCGACGGCGGCCCCGACGGCCTGGACATCTTCCGCCGTGTCGCCGAGCACGCCCGGTCCTGGCTCGCGCCTGGCGGTCATCTACTGATCGAATCCAGCGAGGCACAGGCACCCGTGGCCGTCGAAGTGCTTGCCGAGCACGGTCTCGCGGGCCGGGTCGCCGAATCGGACGAGGACTACGCCACCGTCGTCATCGGCACCAGACCGGCGAGGTAGTCCCTACTTCTTGCGCCCGGTGAATTCGTCCATCGAGTGGTAGACGCCGACCGTGTTGAGGAACAGGTCGCGCAACTTGATGGGCAGGATGCCGGACAGCGCCTTGTTGAGGCGCGAGGTCCACGGCAGGATCACCAGCGGGTTGCCTTGCTTCATCGCCCGCCACGAGGTGTCGACCACCTCGTCCTGCTCCAGGATCGGCGTGAACAGGAATCCCTTTGCGCCGTCGAACATTCCGGTGTTGATATAGGTCGGGCACACCGTGGTGACCTTGACGTGCTCGTGGCCCGCCTGCTCCAACTCGATGCGCACCGAGTCGGACCAGCCGAGCGCCGCCCACTTGGAGGCCGCGTAGACGCTCATCCGCGGATTCGACACCAGCCCAGCCGAAGACGCGATGGTCAGCACGCGCGCCTCGGTCGAACCGGCCACCATCGCGGGCAGGAATTCGAGGGTGACGTACATCGGGGCGTGCGCGTTGATCGCCATCGTCTTCTCGATGTCGGCGCGATTCTCGGTGTCCCAGAAGTAGTTGTTGCCCCGGACGATGCCCGCGTTGTTGACCAGGATGTCGATGCCGCCGACCTCGGCACGCACCGACTCCGCCGCCTCGGCGATGGCGTCCGGCGCGGACACGTCGACCACGAAGTGGTGGATGGTGCCGCCGAGCCCGGTGAGCTCATTGGCGGTCTCCTTCAGCGCGACCTCGTTGATGTCCCACAGCACCACCGCGGCCGCGCCCTCGCGCACCGCCCGCTCGGCGAACAGCTTGCCGAGGCCCATCGCGGCGCCCGTGACGAGCACCTTCTTGCCTGCGACCGTGTCGAGTCTCATCCGTCCCTATCCCTGTCGATTCCGCTGAAAGTTACTTCTGGCGCAGTGTTTTCATGACACCGAAGTAGAAGGTCATGGTCTTGGCCCACAGCTCCTCGGACATGCCGGGCAGCGGCGCGATCGGCAGCATCCGCTGCACCGCGATGGTCTGGGTGTCGATGTATTTCAGCAGCCCCTCCGCGCCGTGCCTGCGCCCGGTGCCGGAGATGCCGAGCCCGCCGGACGGCGCGTCGGCGCTGCCCCAGGCCGCGATGAAGCCCTCGTTCACGTTCACCGAACCGGCGTTGATCCGCGCCGCGACCTCGCGACCGCGGCCGATGTCCTTGGTCCAGACGCTGGCGTTGAGGCCGTACGCGGTGTCGTTGGCCTGCTCGACCGCCTCGTCGTCGCTGCCGACCCGGTAGATCGAGACGACCGGACCGAAGGTTTCCTCGCGATACACGGTCATGCCGGGCCGCACGCCGCTCAGCACCGTCGGCTCGTAGAAGTACGGGCCGAGGTCGGGGCGGTGCTTGCCGCCGGCCAGCACCGTGGCGCCCTTGGCCACCGCGTCGTCGACATGTGAACGGACCGTGGCCAATTGGCGCGGGAAGGTCAGCGAGCCCATGTCGTTGTCGTAGTTCAGGCCGCCGCCGAGTTCGATTCCCTTGACGTGCTCGATGAATTCGGCGACGAACTGGTCATACACCTTGTCGTGCACATAGATTCGCTCCATGGATTCGCACAGCTGCCCGGCCGAGGCGAAGCAGGCGCGGATGGCGATCTTGGCGGCGCGGGACACGTCGGCGTCGGCGAGGACGACCAGGGGGTTCTTGCCGCCGAGTTCGAGCGAGTAGCCGATGAGCCGCTCCCCCGCCTGTTGCGCGATGGTGCGGCCGGTCGCGCTGGAACCGGTGTAGTCGACGTAGTCCGCGCGCGCGATCACCTCGTGGCCGATCACCGAGCCGCGCCCGAGCACCGCCTGCCACAGTCCCTTCGGCAGGCCGGCGCGTTCGGCGGCGTCGATCGCCCAGAGTGCGGTGAGCGCGGTCTGGTTGTCCGGTCGCGCCACCACCGCGTTGCCCGCGACCAGGGCGGGCAGGGCGTCGGAGGCGGCCAGCGCGAGGGGATAGTTCCACGGCGAGATCACCGCGACGACGCCCTTCGGCCGGTGCCGCACGTCGACCTGGGTGAGCAACGGCAGCACGCCGCGCGGCTTGCGGGTGGCGAGCAGTTTGGCGGCGACCTGCGCGTAGTACCTGGCGTTGACCGCGACGTCGCCGACCTCGTCGAAGCCGTGCGCGCGCGACTTGCCGGTCTCGGTCTGCACGATGTCGAGGATGGTGTCCTGCTCGGCGAGCACGAGGTCGTGGAAGCGGCGCAGCACGGCGGCGCGCTCACGGATCGGGCGGCGGGCCCACTCGTGCTGCACGGTGCGGGCGGTCGCGAAGGCCCGGTCGATATCGGCGACCGACGACTGCGGCAGGTCAGCGATCTTGCGTCCGGTGGCGGGCGCGAAGACCTCGACCGCGGGCGCGCCGCCCGCGACTGCCCGGTCGAGCAGTGGCTGGACCAGCGACGATGGCAACGCGTCTGCCGCGGCGAGCTGGGAGGCGGTCGTCATGTCGGCCCTCTCGTTGGGTGCGCATCTTTAACTGAACACTAGTGTTAGATTAATAGGCGTGCCACGCCTCGTGTCAAGCTCATCGTCATGGAACACAGACATGACAGGCTGCTCGCTGTGAGGCAGCACCATGTCTTCTCCGAGACCCGATGACCGAGGCGACGACCCGGCGCGGTAGACCGCCGCAGACGCAGGAGCAGGCCGAGGAGGTCCGCGCTCGGATCGTGCTCGCCACCGCGGAGGTGTTCACCCGCAACGGGTCCCGCGGGTTGAGCGTCGCGCAGATCATCGAGCAGGCCGGTCTGGCCCGGCCCACCTTCTATCGGTATTTCGGCAATGCCACCGAGCCGCTGCACGTCTTGCTCAACACCTCGAACGACGGCCTGGTTGACGGCATTCGGGTGGCACTGACCGGTACCGACGAGCCCGTCGAGCTGGGCATTCGGCTCATCGACGCCTATTTGGCCTGGGCCGGTGGCCATGGCGCGATGCTGCGCCCGCTGTTCGCCGAACTGCACGATCCGGGCTCGCCGGTGTCGGCGTATCGGGAACGCGCGCTGGACGATATCCGCGCGCTGGTGCGTGCGACGTTCACCGAACTGGGCCGCCCGGTGCCGAGTCCGCTGGATCTCGATGCGGCACTGCACGTCTGCGAGTACGTGGTCTATCGGATCTCCGCGGGCACCGCGCCCGGTGCCGAGCCGGACCCGGAAACCGTTGCCGCCGGACGACTTACGATGATCCGCGTGCTGCTGACCACCCTCGGCACCCGCACCGATCTCGAATACGCGATGCAGCTGCCCGGCATCTTCCCCGGTCCATGATCCAAATTCGCACACCTGCTCCGCCCATCACACCCCATCCGACGCATGGTGGGTGTGTGAAGACTCGGGCAGGTGTGCGAACTTGGTGGGCCAGCGACTAGCCGGCCCCGCGAACTCGGCGAGCGACGTTGGTCGCCGAGTTCACAGGTCCACTTCGAGTAACGGTGGGCCATCGCGCACCGGCAACGGCGAGAACCGTTCGGTGTGCAGCGAGGCCGTCGGGTCGTGCAGCGATAACACCGCGCGCGCCGCCTCGGCCAACGGTGGTGGGCCGCAGACATATACCGCCGCGCCGGTCGAGGTCTGCTCGAAGATCATCCGCGGGTTCGGCACACCGAACTCGTCGTCCGGGCGCACCACCACATCGCCGCCGATCAGCAGCGCCAGCTCGCACAGGAACGGCATCCGCGCCCGCGAACGGCCGAAATACATGAGCCGCCACGGTGTTCCGGCTCGCTCGGCCGCGACGACCATCGGCAGGATCGGCGTGATCCCGATGCCGCCGGCGACGAACAGGTACTGCGGCGCCTCGATGAACGCGAACGCGTTGCGCGGCCCGCGCACCGACAGCCGATCGCCGACGCGCAGCTGCTCGTGGATCTCTCGCGATCCGCCGCCGCCATCGGCGATGTAGCGCACGGCAATTCGATATTGGCGACGATCGGCCGGATCGCTGTTCAACGAGTACTGCCGCTGACGTCCCGAGGGGAGCAGAACGTCCAGGTGCGCACCCGGCGTCCAGGCAGGCAACGGCCCACCGTCCGGATCTGTCAGGGTCAAGCTGACCACCCCGTCGGCCTCCGCCTCGATCCGATCGATGGCGACCGCGAAGTCGTATCCGGTGTGCCGGACCGGCTGCGAAAGCAGTTGCGCCGTATTGCCTTCGGTGAACACCCGCGCATCCCCCATCTCTGAACGGCGAAGCCCGACACGCCTGGCCTGGAAAGCGCTGGCATCCAGGCAAATCTATTGATGACATCGGGTGCTGTCAACATCATTCGATGTCAACAATGTGACTGTGAGAGGATGACGCCATGGTCGCCGACGACGACGGGTCCATCCCCGGTATGCGCCGCTGGCGCGGACAGTCACCCGCCGATCGGGTCGCCGGCCGCCGCGAGCAGTTGATCGAGGCGTGCACCGAACTGATGGCCACCGTCGGTGCCGCCGAGACGTCCATGCGCGGCGTGTGCAGGCAGGCCGGGCTGACCGAGCGCTACTTCTACGAGAGCTTCGCGAATCTGGACGCGCTGCTCACGACCGTGCTCGACACCGTCGTGCTCGGCGCGCGCGACCGACTACTCGACGCGCTACCCACCGCGCCCATCGAACGCGACGCCATGTTCCGGCACATGGTCGCCATCTTCACCGACTACCTCACCGAAGACCGCCGCCGCGGCCGGATCATGTTCATCGAATCGCAAGCCACCCCGGTGCTGATGCCGCGCGCCAACGAACTCATCGGCTTATTCACGGCGCCGATCGCATTGACGATCAGCGCCGGAGATTACTCGACTTCCGCACCCGACGAACACGACTACGCACTCAACGCCAGCGCCATCTTCGGCGCACTGGCCTATCTCTACCGGCCCTGGCTGGACGGCGAGATCCCGGTCTCCCGTGCACGATTCGACGAACACACCGCGACCGTGCTGGAACAGATTGCCCGGGCCCGTTCTTCGGTGATCACCGAGGCCTAGTCCCGCGCCGCCACCGGCGCAGGCCGATCCGCCCGCTCGAAACTCAGCGCAGCGTTGGTGACCGATCCGTGCCGCAGCGTGAACAGGTCGCGCAGATAGTTCATCCGTAGCCGCCATGGTGCCCGATCGCCTTGAATCGGGAACTGGCTCGCGGAGCGCTGCACATAGCCGGGATTGAAGTTCAGGAACAACGATTCGGTGCCGACCGACGGATCACGCACGGGCGTGCAGCGCGCGTAGCCGCGTGCGTCCATGTGCCGCAGCAACCGAACCACGTGCTCGGACACCAGATCCGCCTTCAGCGTCCACGAGGCGTTGGTATAGCCGAAGGTGTAGGCGAAGTTCGGCACGTCCGACAGCATCATCGCCTTGTAGGCCATGCTGTCCGACGGTGGCACCGGCCGCCCGTCCACCACGAGGTCCATGCCGCCGAAGGCGACCAGGTTCAATCCCGTTGCGGTGATGATGATGTCGGCGTCCAGCGTCGCGCCGGACACCAGCCGCAGGCCGGTCTCGGTGAACGTCTCGATCCGATCGGTGACGATCTCCAGCTTGCCCTTGCGAATGGCGCGGAAGAAATCGTTGTTGGGAGCCAGGCAGAGTCGCTGATCCCACGGGTTGTAGCTGGGCGTGAAATGCGTGTCGATGTCGTAGCCCGGCGGCAGCCAGCGCTCCTGCAGGCCGCGGATGCGTTCGCGCATCCAGGCCGGATACCGTTGGCTCAGTTCATACATCGTCGTCGAGAAGGCCACGTTCTTGGCCCGGACCACCGCGTAGGCCGCGCGCGGCGGCAGGTAGCGACGCACCTTCATCGCGAAGCTGTCCCTGGCGGGCCTGGAGACGACGTAGCTCGGGCTGCGCTGCAGCATGGTCACGTGCGCGCCCTGCTCGGTGAGCGAGGGGCCGAGCGTGACGGCGGTGGCGCCGCTGCCGATCAGCACCACCTTCTTGTTCGCGTAGTCCAGGTCCGCGGGCCAGAACTGCGGGTGCACAACGGGTCCGGCGAAGCGCTCGGCGCCCACGAAATCCGGGACGTAAGGCTCGTCGTAGCGGAAGTAGCCCGCGCAGGACAGCAGGAAATCGGCGGTCAGCGTGACGGTTTCGCCGGTGTCGACGCGCTCGGCCCGCACGGTCCAGCGGTTGTCCGCGGTGGACCATTCGGCGTCGCGCACCCGATGCTGGAAGCGGATGTGCCGGTCGATACCGTTTTCCGCGGCGGTGTCGCGCAGATAGTCGAGGATGGCGCCACCGTCGGCGATCGACTTGTCACCCAGCCACGGCTTGAACCGGTAGCCGAGGGTGTACATGTCGGAGTCGGAGCGAATTCCGGGATAGCGGAACAGATCCCAGGTGCCGCCGAGCGATTCGCGGCCCTCCAGGATCGCGTAGGTCCGCCGCGGGAACGCCCGCTGCAGATGATAGGCCGCGCCGATGCCGGACAGTCCGGCGCCGACGATGAGCACATCGATGTGCTCAGCAACGGTTGTCATCGCTCTCTCCTCGGGTTAGGCGGCGTGCGTTCTCAGCCTACGACCCAGACAGTCGGTCCGGCGCAGCCGGATAAATCGTGGGATGTTTCTCCCACATTGCCGCTGACCGCTTTGCGTGGATTCCGTTCGGCCGCAACGTAGTTAAGCGTTGTACGACAACGACACTCCGGGCGAGACCGAACGGTATCCAATTGCACACTTCGCAGTGAAGTCACTCACATCGCCATGGCACACCACTCACTATTCCGCCGAGACAGCATGTTAGCTGAGCGTTCGCTCGCTTCCGGTGGCGCGGAGATACACAACACCGTGTCGCGCTCGTCCACCAGACCTGAAAACCATTGGCGACCCGCAATATTCGGCCCGATCGGACGCCGGCACCCCGCCATAGCCAGTCGATCACCAGTTAGTGATACTTCACGGAACATGTACTTCTACAACGCCTCTCACCCCCCGATCCGGGTCATAGGCATTCGTAGTTACCGTCGGGTAGTGTCCGTCGCACCGACGATCAGAGACGATCCGGAACCGTTTTCTTTCCACGATTTCCAGGAGCGCGAGTGTCGCATTCTCGATTCGAATCCATCGGCGCCTATCTGCCTTCGAATATCGTCACAACCAAGGAGCTGCTCTCGCGGCTGAAGGAACCACCGTCTTTCGATCTCGAAAAAATTACCGGAGTGAAGGAACGCCGGGTGCACGACACCAACCCGGACAGCTACGAGGACTCCTTCGCGATCGCCATGAAGGCCGCCGAGGACTGTCTGTCCAGGTCGAGGTACGAAGCAGCCGAGCTCGACGTGATCATCTCCACCTCCATCACGCGGAGCAACCACGCCACCCGCATGTACATGGAGCCGTCCTTCGCGGGTTCGATAAGTCGTCTTATTGGCGCGAAGCACGCCATTACGTTCGACGTGTCGAACGCCTGCGCCGGAATGCTGACCGGCACTTACATTCTCGACCGGATGATCCGCTCCGGTGCGGTGCGCAACGGCATGGTGGTCAGCGGTGAGGCCATTACTCCGATCGCCGACACCGCGGTGGCCGAGATTTCCGAGAAATACGATCTGCAGTTCGCGTCGCTGTCGGTGGGCGACTCGGGCGCCGCGGTCGTGCTCGACGAGGCGGTCGACGACAACGACAAGATCCACTACATCGAGATGATGACGGCCGCGGAGTACTCGCAGCTGTGCCTTGGCATGCCCAGCGACAAGAGCCAGGGTGTTGCGCTATACACCGACAACCGCAAAATGCACAACGAAGACCGCTTCCTTTTGGGCACCAACAGCCAGATCAACTACCTCGAGGCACAGGGCCGCACCTTCGCCGACGAGAAGTTCGACTACGTCATCCACCATCAGTTCGGCGCGGCCGCGATCCCGTGGATGAATGCCATCTGCGAGCGCGAATTCGGCACCCCGATGCCGCCGGATCTGCGGGTCATCGAGAAGTACGGAAACACCTCCACCACTTCGCATTTCATCGTCCTGCACGATCAGCTCAGCGACCAGAACATCCCGGCGGGCTCGAAGCTGCTGATGATTCCGGCCGCCTCCGGCATCGTGACCGGCTTCCTGTCCACCACCATCTCGTCTCTGAAGGTCTGAGGTCAGCCATGGGCGTGCGCATCAAATCCGTCGGCATCAGCCGCGAAACGCAAAGCAGTGTGGAGAACAGCGGCCGGGCCGCGAAGCAGAGCCTCGAGCGGGCCGGAGTCCGTCCCGACCAGGTCGGCGTGCTGATCAACGCCGGTGTCTTCCGCGACTCGAACACCGTCGAACCGGCAGTCTCCGCACTGATTCAGAAGGCGGCGGGCATCGGCCTGGAATACGCGAAGGACGACCCGCGGACCTTCTCGTTCGACCTGATGAACGGCGCGACCGGCGTGCTCAACGCCGTCGGCGTCGCCACCTCCCTACTGGAAACCGGCAGCGCCGAGCACGTGCTGATCGTGTCCGGTGACGGCCATCCGTCGATGACCCGCACGGCCGCCACCGACGACTTCCCTTACGCCACTTCGGGAGCCGCGCTGCTGCTCGAGCACACCGACGAGCCGGACGGCTTCGGCCGGGTACACACGGTCAACGGCGCGGGCACCCCCGCGATCGAGGCGTATGTCGACCTGTCCACCATGGGCAGCGTCGGGCGCGGTCTGATGACCGTCGATCGCGAGCCGGATTTCGCGGATCGACTGCTCAGTGTGGCGACCGATGCCGCGCAAGCCGCGCTCGCCGGACACGGCGACCTGACGGGCACGGCGCTCATCGCGTCGACGCCGACCGCGGAGTTCCCCAGGCAGCTCGCGGATGTCCTTGGCATCGCCCAGGATTCGGTACGGACGCCGGACCTGACCGACGGCGACCCACACACCGCGTCGCTGCCGCAGGCCTACGACCGGGCCGTCATCGCGGACACCCTGAAAGATTTCACGCACGTGCTGTTCGTAGCGGCGGGCGCGGGCCCGTCCGCGGCGGCGGTGCTGTACCGGTTGCCCGCGTTCGCCGGGGCGGCTGCGTGACCTCGG
This sequence comes from Nocardia sp. NPDC050175, assembly GCF_044459885.1. Classification (NCBI taxonomy): domain Bacteria; kingdom Bacillati; phylum Actinomycetota; class Actinomycetes; order Mycobacteriales; family Nocardiaceae; genus Nocardia; species Nocardia sp. NPDC050175. The sequence continues at coordinate 10,513 of NZ_JBITJI010000024.1, read as the reverse complement.
CGACCTACTGGGCGGCCATCGACCGGTTCCGTGCGTTCGCGCGCACGGAACCGGATCGAGAGGCGGTCATCTACCCCGACGGGACGACGTCCGCCGGCCTGCCGTCCTATCGGCACGTCACCTACCGCGAGCTCGACGACTGGTCCGAGACCATCGCCGAGCGGCTGACCGCGTCGGGCGTCGGCGGGGGCACGCGCACCATCGTGCTCGTGCTGCCCAGCCCCGAGCTCTACGCAATTCTGTTCGCGCTGTTGAAGATCGGTGCCGTGCCCGTGGTGATCGACCCGGGCATGGGGCTGCGCAAGATGGTGCACTGCCTGCGCGCGGTCGAGGCGGAAGCGTTCATCGGTATCCCGCCCGCGCATGCCGTGCGGGTGTTGTTCCGGCGCAGCTTCCGCAAGGTGCGCACCACGGTGACCGTCGGCAAGCGCTGGTTCTGGCGGGGCGAGCGGCTGGCGGCGTGGGGCACCACGCCGTCCGGCGGCGCCCCCGAGCGGGTGCCTGCCGAACCGGATGATGTGCTCGTCATCGGATTCACCACCGGCAGTACCGGACCCGCCAAGGCGGTCGAGCTGACCCACGGCAATCTGGCGTCGATGATCGACCAGGTGCACACCGCGCGCGGCGAGGTGGCGCCGGAGACGTCGCTGATCACGTTGCCGCTGGTCGGGATTCTCGATCTGCTGCTCGGATCGCGGTGCGTGCTACCGCCGTTGATCCCGAGCAAGGTCGGCTCCACCGATCCGGCGCATGTCGCGCACGCGATCGAGAAGTTCGGAGTGCGGACGATGTTCGCCTCGCCCGCCTTGTTGATTCCGTTGCTGCGTCATCTCGAACAGCAGCCGGTGGAGCTGAAGACGTTGGCCAGCATCTACTCCGGTGGCGCGCCGGTGCCGGACTGGTGCATCGCCGGACTGCGTGAAGTGCTGGCCGAGGACGTGCAGATCTTCGCCGGGTACGGGTCCACCGAGGCTTTGCCGATGTCACTCATCGAATCTCGGGAGCTGTTCGGCGGTTTGGTGGAGCGGACGCATCAAGGCGAGGGCACTTGCATCGGCCGTCCCGCCGACAAGATCGAGGCCAGGATCATCGCGATCACCGATGAGCCGATCCCGAGCTGGGCGCGGGTCGACGAGCTGGCCGGTGGGTTCGAAAGCTCGCGTGGTATCGGCGAACTCGTCGTCGCGGGGCCGAATGTCAGCACGCATTACTACTGGCCGGAAGAGGCGAATCGACAGGGCAAGATCGTCGACGGTGACCGGATCTGGCATCGCACCGGCGATCTCGCGTGGATCGATGACGAGGGCCGAATCTGGTTCTGCGGGCGGAAGAGTCAGCGGGTGGACACCGCCGACGGGCCGATGTTCACGGTCCAGGTGGAACAGATCTTCAATACCGTTGCGGGCGTTGCCCGTACGGCGCTGGTCGGTGTCGGTGCGCGCGGTGCGCAGCGGCCCGTGCTGTGCTTCGAAGTGAAGTCCGAGGCCGACAGCGTGGCGGTCGGGGCCGCGCTGCGGGCCCGCGGGGCGGAGCACGAACTCACCAGCGCGATCGCGGACTTCCTGGTGCACCCAGGGTTCCCGGTCGACATCCGGCACAACGCCAAGATCGGCCGGGAGCAACTGTCGCAGTGGGCGGCCAAGCAGATCGGATCGCCCGCGTGAACGCGAAAACGACGGCGCTGCGAGCGATTCCGGTGCTCGGTTGGCTGTACCTGGCCGGCGGGGTCGCCGCGGTCGCGACGGATCGGGTGCCCGACAGTCGAGTGCTGCGCGCCGCGTGGTGGATCGATGCGTTCCTCAGCGTCGTGGTGCACGCGGCGCAGATCCGGCCCGCGCTGCGGGCGGCCGAGGGGTCGGGGCGCTCCCCCGTCGAGACGGCTGTATTGACGCAGATCTTCGGAATGACCTGGTGGCGAACGCAGGAGACACAATGAGCGAGCGGCAGCGAGCGAATCGACAACACCGGCCCCATTTGGGCATGACGGAGCCGAGCGCCAGCGAGGCGCAGTCATGACCAAGGTATTGGTGACCGGTGCGTCCGGGTTTCTCGGTGGCGCGCTGGTGCGCAGGCTGGTCCGCCACGGCGAGCACGATGTGTCGATTCTGGTGCGGCGCAGCAGCAAGCTGGCCGACCTCGGCACGGACGTCGATCGAGTACAGCTGGTTTACGGCGATCTCACCGATCCGGCCTCGTTGGTCGCCGCGACCAACGGCGTCGACATCGTGTTCCACAGTGCCGCACGGGTGGACGAGCGCGGGACGCGGGAACAGTTCTGGGACGAGAACGTTCGAGCGACCGAGCGGCTCCTGGAGGCGGCGCGGCGCGGTGGTGCGTCCCGGTTCGTCTTCATCTCCAGCCCCAGCGCGTTGATGGACTACGACGGCGGCGATCAGCTCGACGTCGACGAGTCGGTCCCCTACCCGCGGCGCTATCTGAACCTGTACTCGGAGACCAAGGCCGCGGCCGAACGCGCCGTATTGGCCGCGAACACCGAGGGATTCACCACCTGCGCGCTGCGGCCACGGGCGATCTGGGGCGCGGGCGACCGGTCCGGTCCGATCGTGCGGTTGCTCGGCAAGACCGGTACCGGGACGCTGCCGGACATCTCCTTCGGTCGCACCGTGTACGCCTCGCTGTGCCATGTCGACAACATTGTCGAGGCGTGCGTCAAAGCGGCGGCCTCGGATGCGGTGGGCGGCAAGGCTTATTTCGTCGCCGATGCCGAGAAGACCAATGTCTGGGAGTTCCTCGGTTCGGTGGCAACTGGTCTCGGTTACGCACCGCCGAGCAGGAAACCGAACCCCAAGGTGATCAACGCCGTAGTCAATGTCATCGAAACCATTTGGCGGATACCGGCTGTTGCGACGCGTTGGTCGCCACCGCTGTCCCGCTATGCCGTTGCGCTGATGACGCGCAGCGCGACCTACGACACCACCGCTGCCAGTCGCGATTTCGGCTACGCCCCGGTCGTGGACCGGGACAGCGGGCTGGCCACTTTTCTCGCGTGGCTCGAAACCCAGGGCGGCGCAGTCGAGCTCACCCGAAATTTGCGCTGAAACTCCCCAGCCGTCACCGGAGGCCATCATGACCAACGACACCGTCTTCCGTCGGAAGATCTCGCCCACGGAGCGCCTGTACTTCTTCACCAGGGAGGTGTCGCCGCCGTTCCTGATGCACATGGTCGTGCACGGCGTCGGCATCCTCGACCCGGACGTCGTGCAGCGGGCGGTGGACGTGGCGTCGGCGGCGAATCCCGGTGCGCGGCTGGTCCGCGACGGCAACTATTGGGTGGACAGCGGTATCTCGGCCAAGGTTCGGGTGGTGCCGGGGTGGACGCTCGACTACGCCACGCTGGAAGACGATGCGGTGCTGAACAGTCCGATCGGGCCGACACCCGACCGGACCACCGAGGTGCTGCTGCTGACCGGTGAACAAACCACCGTCGTATTCCGTGTCTTCCACGGAGTGATGGACGGGATGGGCATGCGAATGTGGGTAGACGACGTGCTCCGCGCGCTGCGCGGGGTGGCTCCGGTCGGGGCGCCGGACCCTATCTCCGACGTCGAATTGGTGGCGCAGGTGGGTGCACCGGGCAAGCAGACGCTGGTACTGCCGACCTATCGGGCGGCAACCGGGCGTGGTCGCCAGGATCCGACGGCTTCGCGATGGTTGTTGCGGCACCGGACTATTCACGCGACCGGCAAGGGCATGGTGGCGCGGGTCTCGGCGATCCTGGCCGACGAGGCCGGGGTGAAGTCGCGCTTCATGGTTCCGGTCGACCTGCGCAGGCACGATCCGGCGCTGCGGTCGACCGGAAACCTCGCGCTGCCACTTTTTCTCGACGTCGATCCGGGCGACAGCTGGGAAACGATCAGCGCCCGGATGCGCACCGGACTGCAGCAGAAGACCGAACTGAATCAGCTGGACAATGGCGGCCTGTCGAAGTTTCCGGCCGCCGCCATCCGCGCCGTGGTGCGACTGAGCAACTGGCTCGGTGCCAGGCACAACCGGAACATGGTGTCCGCCACCGTTTCGCACATGGGCAAGTTCGACCTCGACGAGCTCGCGGTGCCCGGCTGGACGCCGAGCACGATGCGGGTGCTGCCACAGCACAGCGGGGCGATGCCGCTGCTGTTCGGCATGCTGGAATCGCGCGGGAAGATCGAGCTGACCGTGTCCTGCCGCAACGGCGCGGGCATCGAGCCGAGGCTCGAGGCGCTGCTCGACAAGATCGCGGCAACGCTGGAAGCCGATCTCGCGCCGCATGATTCGCCAGTGCGATGACCGGCTGGGCACGGTTCGTCATCGCCCGGCCGCGCACGGTACTCGCCGTCGTCGTCGGGGTGATGCTGCTGTTCGGGTTGCTCGGCATGCATACCGCGGACAAGGTCAGCGCGGCCGGATTCAATGACCCGCACAGTGAGTCGGCGGCGGTCGATCAGCTGGTTCGCGACCATTTCGGCCCGCAGACACCCGACGCCGTCGCGCTGTACACCGCGCCGGACGGGCAGACTCTCGACGATATCGGTCCTCGGGTGCAGCAGTCGCTGGCCACGATCGATCCGAAGTTGCTGCAACGTCCGATCGAAACCTATTGGAACAGCGTGCCGCCGCGTAAGCAGTTCCTGAAGTCCGCCGACAACCGGCAGGCGCTGGCGACGGTGTTCCTCGCGGGTGACGACAATCGACGCGTCACCGCCTACCCGGATATCGAAGCGGCACTGAAGGTTCCGGGCATCGACACCAAACTGTCCGGTTACAGCGCGCTCGCGACGCAGATCAACGGTCAGTCGCAGCACGATCTGGTGCGGGCCGAATCCATCTCGCTGCCACTCACTTTGCTGATCCTGGTGCTGGTGTTCGGCGGCCTGGTCGCGGCGTCGATGCCGGTGGCGGTCGGGGTGCTCGCGGTGCTCGGCGCGATGGGCACGATCCGGGTGCTCACCGAATTCACCGAGGTGAGCACGTTCGCGGTGAACATCGCCTCGCTGCTGGGGCTCGGCATGGCGATCGACTACGGGCTGTTCCTGGTGACCCGCTTCCGCGAGGAGCTCGCGGGCGGGCGCGACGTCGAGTCCGCCATCGAACGCACCTGCGCCACCGCCGGCAGGACCGTCGCCTTCTCCGCGCTACTGCTGATCTGCGCGTTCGCGGGCACTTTCGTGTTCCCGCAGGCCGTGCTGCGGTCGCTGGGTTTCGGCGCGATCGCCGCGGTCGCGCTCGCCGCCGGACTCTCGCTCACCGTGCTGCCCGCCATGCTCGCGCTGTTCGGGGCGCGAATCGGCAAGGCGGGCACCAAGGATCGGACCGAGCAGTTCTGGGGTCGCGTGGTGGATTCAGTGTTGCGCAGACCGGGCCTGGTCACCATCGTGGTCGGCGCGGTGCTGGTGTTGCTCGCCTTGCCGCTCACCGGCGCCAAGCTCGGCGATATCGACCATCGCGCCTTGCCTGCAGGCAACGAAATGCGCACCACCGTAGAGGAACTCACCGCCGGGTTCCCTGCGGCGAGCAGTGGTGTGACCGCGGTGCTACAGGGGATCGACGGGCCGCCACAGTCGGCCACGGTCGATGCCGCGAGCACCGCTCTCAGTCATGTCGACGGCGTTCGACAGGTGCTCCAGGTGGGTCGCGCCGATGATTTCGTGGTCTTCCACGCCTTCCTCACTGCCACCGACCGCAGCGAAAACGCCTCGGCCACAGTGAAAGACATCCGCGCCCTCACTCCCCCCGACGGCACGGTCCTGCGGATCGGCGGCGACACGGCGGCCACCGTCGACAGCGTCCACTCCATCGTGCGCGCGATGCCCTGGATGATCCTCGTCATGATCACCGCGACCGTGCTACTGCTTTTCGCGGCGTTCCGATCGATCGTGTTGCCACTCAAGGCCGTACTGATGGCCTTCCTGAGCCTCGCCGCCACCTTCGGCGTGCTCACCTGGATCTTCAACGACGGTCACCTGGCAGGCGCGCTCGGCATCAGCCCCGGCCCCCTCGCCGCAGGCATGCTCGTCCTGATCATCGCCGTGGTCTTCGGCCTCTCCACCGACTACGAGGTCTTCCTCCTCTCCCGCATGGTCGAAGCCCACAACTCCGGCGCCGACACCGCCGCCGCCGTCCGCATCGGCACCCTCAAAACCGCCCGCGTCATCACCGCCGCCGCCATCCTCCTGGTCATAGTCACCGGCGCCTTCACCCTCTCCCCCTTGACCCCCATGCGCTTCCTCGGCCTAGGCATGATCATCGCCCTGCTGATCGACGCCACCCTCGTCCGCATGCTCCTAGTCCCCGCCCTCGTCAAACTCATGGGCCCCGCCAACTGGTGGAACCCCTTCGCCCGCCGCCTCGTCCCCGCTACCGTCGAACACCTCGAGGAGCCAGCCCGGATTCGGTGAATCACAGAATTCACTGGCGCGCAGTAGCCGTCGGACCGAGTGTAAGAAAACATCTGGAACATCGGTGAATATCTTGTTTGCAGAATAGTTTTCATACCGATCGGTCGCCACGCCGCAGCGAAGATTGCAATACCTCCGCTCACTGCCCAGGCTTAGCTCCCATGTCCGCCGCCTGCCCCTCCTGCTCCTGGCCATCGCCGATGCTTGTCTCTTCGCATGGGGCGGTGCGCTATTTGCGCTGCGTGTGTGGCAGATTCCTGGTTTCGCACGGTGGCGGGGTGAATCTGGTGGCCGGTCGGAGTGCGTGCAGCACACCCAAGGTGGCCGAGCACCTCGAGCTGATTCCGTTGCCCGAGAGGTGATCCCGCACTCAGCCAACCGCTCGTCTGCGTGTGATCGCGGCAGGCGAGGCGTTCTCACCGACGGAGTCGTCCTCCCCAGATGACCAGGCGTGCCGCTTCGGCCGCAACATCACCGGTACGCGCAAGTCGACGGTCTGCCGGTCGAAGCATTGATGCATTTCGCCGAGCTCATCTCGTTCCTGGAGTTGACACCGTGGGAGGGTCCGCCTTACCGGGACGATAATCCGGACAGCGGCATGCGCCGCATGGCCTTCGGCCAGGGCAGTGAGGGCCTAGTCGTGTACGTCGTATTGGAGCAGGATCGCCGCGTGGTCGTGGTTAGCGTGACCTGGGTGGGCTGAGACACAGACATCGAGGTGGGGTTCCGGCCGTCGATGACGGCGGCTGTGGATGCCGCACGGCGCACAGACGGCCGAAGCCCTCTCGTGGTTTACATGCCGTGCCGACGGTCGGCCGATACCAATTCGCTGACCCGCGCCTCATTTTCGGCAGAGAACGTGTTCCGGTAGGCCTCCACCGCGCGGCGGGTCTCCTCGGTGACCAGGTCGGCGTTGATCTGTGCTGCCGCGAAAGCGCCTGCCGCGGCGGCACCGCCGACCTGAGCGGACAGATCGGTGACGTTGCCTGCGACCCACACGCCGGGTACCTCGGTGCGGCCGGTCGGGTCGGCCGGGATGTGCTCGCCGAGACCCGACACGTGCTGTTCGGGCCGTAGTCCAAGTCCTGCAAGGAAATCGGTGCGCGCCACCATTCGGCTCATGACCGCCACCGCTTCGCGGCGGACCACCGTGTCATCGCTCAGGCGCACGCCTGTCAGGCGGTCATCGGTGATCTCCAACGAGGCCACTTCACCTTTCACCACGGTGATGCCACGGGCGGCGAGCTGCTCGAACTCGTCCTCCGTCGGCGACGGCATGGTGTGCAGGAAGAGTGTGATGTCGTCGCTCCACTGACGGAACAGCAACGCTTGGTGCACCGACATCGGCCCGGTGCCGAGCACGCCGATGGCCTGGTCACGGACCTCCCAGCCGTGGCAGTACGGGCAGTGCAGGACGTCGTGTCCCCAGCGATCCCGCAGGCCCGGTATTTCCGGTAGCTCGTCGACCAGACCGGTGGTCACCAGTAGTCGCCGCGCGCTGACCGTCCGGCCGTCGGACAGTGTCACCGCGAATCCGTCGTCGGTGCGGGACACGGTGTCGACTTCGCCGGTGACCACGTGGCCGCCATACCCGCGCACCTCCGCACGACCGAGTTCCAGCAACTCACCCGGAGCCATCCCCTCCCGGCCGAGCAGTCCGTGCACGCCCGCGGCCGGTGCGTTGCGCGGCGTACCCGCGTCGATCACCACCACCGACCGTCGCGCCCGTCCGAGCATCAACGCGCCGCTCAGTCCGGCCGCGCCGCCGCCGACCACCACCACGTCATAGCTGTTTTTCAGCTGTTCAGTCACCATGACCACCTCCGCGACCACCATGCGACCAAGCCAGGCATATGCGCAATCTTTGTTGCCGATCTGGCAAACTGTTGTCATGGATGACGATCTCGATCAGGCGCTCGACGCGGTCGGGCCTCGCCTGCGCGCGCTGCGCCGACAGCGCGAAACCACCCTGACCGCCCTGTCGGCCGCCACCGGCATCTCGGTGAGCACCCTGTCTCGCCTGGAATCCGGCGGCCGACGCCCAACCCTCGAGCAACTGCTCCCGCTGGCCCGAGCGCACGGCGTCACGCTCGACGAACTCGTCGACGCCCCGCAAACCGGCGACCCGCGCATCCACCTGCGCCCGATGACCGCCCACGGCATGACCATCCTCCCGCTCACGCGCCGAGCGGGCGGCATCCAAGCCTTCAAGATGGTGCTGCCTGCCGACTCCAGCCGCAAGGATCCGTCGCCGCAAACCCACGAGGGCTACGAGTGGCTCTACGTCCTCAACGGCAAACTACGGCTCGTGCTCGGCGAACGCGACATGGTGCTCAACCCCGGCGAGGCCGCCGAATTCGACACCAGGGTCCCGCACTGGTTCGGCGCCGCCACCGCCGAATCCGTCGAGTTCCTCAGCCTTTTCGGCAAACAGGGCGAACGCGCACACCTGCGCGCCCGCCCCAAACCCACCGAAAAATAGGTCGAGTTCGCCGCCGCCGCTCGGTACTATCCTTGCCATGGAGTGATGACCGATACCGCGTGCGCCCGCCGTACCACGCTGCCCCACTGAGGGTTTCAGCGCCCGGCGGTGCTGCCCGTATCCGTCATCACTCCTGCGACCTAGGACCCGCATGCCCGACGACACCTTCCTCCAGCACGTCACCGACCGGTTGGCCGCCCTCCCCGGCGTCCAAGCCGTCACCCTCGGCGGCTCACGCGCCCAAGGCACCCACACCCCCGACAGCGACTGGGACCTCGCCATCTACTACCGAGAAACCTTCGACCCCAACGCCTTACGCGAAATAGGCTGGCCCGGCGAGATTTCCGACCTGGGCGGCTGGGGCGGCGGAGTCTTCAACGGCGGAGCCTGGTTCACCATCGACAACCGCAAAGTCGACGTCCACTACCGCGACCTCAACGTAGTCGAACACGAACTCGCCGAATCCCAACAAGGCCGATTCCACTGGGAACCACTGATGTTCCACCTAGCAGGCATCCCCAGCTACCTGGTAGTCGCCGAACTAGCCATAAACCAGGTCCTCCACGGCACCCTCCCCAACCCCACCTTCCCCGAGGCGCTACGCAAAACGGCACCACCGATCTGGCAGAGCCGCGCAGCCATGACCCTGCAATACGCCAAATCCGCGCATGCCAAACGCGGCCAAGCCACCGAGGTAGCAGGAACCCTCGCCATCGCCGCAATGCAAACAGCCCACGCAATCCTGGCTGCCCGCGGCGAATGGACCACCAACGAAAAGCGAATGCTCCAACGAGCAAGCCTACGCGATGTCGACACAATCATCAGCGGCCTCACCCCAGACCCAAAGTTCTTGGCGCAGTCGATAATCGAGGCCGAATCACTGTTCAACAATGCAAACCTGCACTGAGGCAACCGGCGCCGTCTCGGCTGAACTCCCCATACCAACTGGACAAGTGATCACGGGGAACTGATGCTACTGCTCTCGGCCGATACCAGCACCAGTTCCCCGTGATCAACCGACCAACTGCTCTGACCTCGACTACCGAGTGACACTGGCAGAGTGTCTAAATCACGCAGTCACCATCGACGAGGACACCACGATGAGCACCCTTATCGACAAGATCGCCTGGATCTGCCTGGAACACGGCAAGATCCTCAGTACCCGCTCACACGGCAAGGACGTCTACTACATCCCCGGTGGTAAACGCGAACCCGGCGAAACCGATCTCGACACCCTCGCGCGGGAGATCACTGAAGAACTCGCCATCACCATTGTTCCCGCCACCGTCACCCATCTGGGCACCTTCCGTGCTCAAGCCCACGGCCACCCGGGCGGCGTCATCGTCCAGATGATCTGCTACACCGCCGACCATCACGGAACACCAACCCCCAACAGCGAAATCGACGAAGTCGTCTGGCTTACCTATGCCGACCGGATCCGTGTCTCGCCCGTCGATCAACTCATCTTCGATCACCTTCACCAAACCGGCGAACTCCACTGACCGTCCGTACGCGCAACCAGCGAGCTCACTCGGTGTCGAGGGACTATCTCGCTAACGGTGTTTCCGGCGGTTTCTCTCAGTAGGTTTGGGCGTTGGGCCAGCGGTCAGCGAAGGTGATCGCGAAGGCGTTGACC
>NZ_JBITJI010000023.1:0-117577 GCF_044459885.1 Nocardia sp. NPDC050175 | reverse complement strand
GGTACTGCACTCGACAGGGTGTGGGAGAGTAGGACACCGCCGGAACATCATTCACGAAAGCCCCCCAGCTCACGCTGGGGGGCTTTCGTCGTTTCCGGGATCTCCGGCGGGTCGACTTCGATCGGGTATGGCTGCCGCTCGGCGCAGCCGCGCGAACTCTTCTGCGAGCTGTTGCGGCGGATAGTGCGCGTTGAGGCCGCTGGGGTTCGGGAGCACCCATAGTTTTGTCTCCCCGATGCGGAGATCTTGTGGCCCGACGATGGCCTCCGGTCGTCCGTAGCCGGCGCGGAACGCGGTGACGCCAAGGATGGCCAGCCACTGCGGCCGCCAAGTGTGCACGCGTTTCGTCAGTTCGGCGGCCCCGGCGACCAGTTCCGCACGAGTCAGTTCGGCTGCCTTGGTGGTTGGCCGTCGGACCATCGTCGTCAAGCCCAGTCCCCAGGTCGGCAGCTGGTCGGCTTCGGCGGGCGCGAGCACCCGCGGTGTGAAGCCCGACCGATGTAGCGCGGGCCACCACCGGCTGCCGCGGGTCGCGAAGGGTAAGCCGGCGGCAGCCGAGGAGAGGCCGGGGTTGATACCGCAGAAGAGCACGTCCAGCTCAGGGGCCAGAATATCCTTCATCCGACTGTCCTCTCCGGCCTCCACTGCACGCGCTATCGACACACCCAAGAACAACCGGCAACCGACTGACAATTCCCGCCAATAAAGCAAACTGATAGGTGTGCTTCCTGTGTGCTTCTGGAAGTAAAATGCCTGCGACTCGGTCGTCCCGGAGAACCCTATTGACGACGAGAGATGGTTTCGTCTTATGGTCGCGAACGGCCGAGGTCATATCCCAGGTCCGGAAACAGTAGTAGCTGCGGAACCGGAATCCGCGGCGATGTCGCCGATGGCGGCCAGCACCGATTTCCTCGGTGCGCCCGACGCAGGCCAAGTCGACTACGAGGTGCGCATCCGCAAGACCGGCCGGCAGATCTGCCTGGTCGACGCGGATCTCGTGCAGGATGGGCGCACCCTGGTGCACACCGCATTCACCTTCGGTCACCTCGACGACGCGCCACCGGTCTACGTCCCCGAGAGTCATACCGATATGCCCGCCGAACCGACCGCCGACGCCGTCGCCTACGGGCCGGATTCGCCCATGCGCATCGCCCACCTCAGCGAGGGTGCCTCGGTGGCCCTCGATCCGATCTGGGCTCGCTTCCTCGACGGTGAGCAGGGCAAGCCCCAGCTACGGCTGTGAATCCGCCCGCGTCCGGCCGATGAGCAGGACCCTGAGGTGGCGGCATATTTCGCGATGATGGCCGGCGATATGAGCCCGCCGGTATCGATGAATCTGGGACGTTTCGGCTGGGCGCCGACCGTCCAGCTCACCACCCATCTGCACCGCCGCCCAGCACCCGGCTGGCTGCGGGTCATCGCAACAACGCCCGAGGTCGGCGAGCGGATGTTCGTCCAGGATCAGCTCGTCCTGGACACTACCGGGGCGGTGATCGCGCAGACGCGCCAGCTCGCTCTCAACCCACTGCCGCGCTGACGTGCGTCTATTCCGCGAAAATGCAGCAGAGCATGAGGAGCCGACTGATCCGGGTATCGTGCACCGAAAAGTAGTGGGTCCCAACCCGGCCGAAGGGCTTGACCATGTCGAATCCAGGACTCGAATCGCTGCGAAAGTGAACATCGACCTTGGCGATCGAGGTTGCGATATCAGCGAGTGGGAGAAAATCCAGTCCGCGCCGACTCATTACCTTCGCGCTGGCGCCGACTTCTTTCCCGACAAGTGCACCCACCCCATCTTGGTGTAACTCCCGGATGTAGCCGAGGCTACCCAAACGGGTTTTCCGGGATTTGACATATCCGACACTATTGCCGTCTACGTCGTATGCGGCGCGGGGATTGATCGAACCGACTCGATGATCGAGATTCGGCCCGACATACACGCCCAGGTCGTCATCCAGATCATCATCCCAGACCAATGATGACAACTTTTCACGTCGGTGCGCCCTGGCCACGGGCCGATCAGATCCGGGCACCGAGATGTCGAACGTGGTGTTCCGGACGCCAAGCCTGGCGACCACCTTGAACTCGAAAATATTCTCCAGCATCGTCTACCCCGTCGCCGAAGGCAGCATTGTCATCCGGCCGACACCGAGCAGCGGCGTCCATGCGGCATTCTTCTCGAACGAAAACCCGCGCTGTTCGACATCCTGTACCACGCTGCCGATACTTATGTCAGTACTCAAGCCCTCGATGGCTTTCTTCGCCTCATCCCAAATCTTCGAGGCTTCCGTCTCGATCAACTGATAAGTCTGATATATCGTTGTTACGATACCGGCCACCAACTTGACTTTCTCGTATATCTTGACCATTCGCCAGGCCGTCCACGCTGCGGCCGCGATATCGGCGAGCGGATCTTCCGGACCCAAGCCGACGATCTCGATTGCTGCGTCGCCGGCGACCATCTTCAGCACCTCTTCGGCCAGTGCCTTGATGGCGGTACTGATGGCGCGATCGATCGCGGATACGACGATACTCACCAGATTGGAAATTGCCTCATAACCTGCGCTGTAGGCTTTTGCGACTACTTTTGCGCCGTCCCCTATACCGCCGATGCCGCTGGTCCAGCGGAACATGTACGCGTCGAATGCCGTGCCGGTATCGCCTTTCCATTCGCCACCCAGCTTCCAGGATCCTTTGCGCAATGTCGCCGCGACGGTGTAGCACGCGTCCCCCAGCGTGTCGTACGCGTCGTGCAGATACATGAGACGATCCCAGTCGCCAGCCAAAGGTTTGAACAGTTTATCTATCAGACTGTCCCCGGTTACCATCTTGTACGCCTTGTCTGCGATCCATAGATGATTGCCACCCATTACCGCTGACCATGCTCCGCTTACGCCCTTGGCCTTGACCGGATTACGAAACTCCACCAGATGCCCGAGCAGGCCCTTGCTGATCGAGTCCGGCTTCTCGGGTGCCTTCAGCGTGACGCCCTCGTCATTGAAGTTGCCCAGTGACGACGCTCCTGGTATCGCCGCGATACTTGGCACAAAGGAGGTGTCGTCGGGAAAAAGCTTCGCCGTATCAGCGGCTCTGTCCCTGTCCTGGTCGCCGAATCGAGTATCGACAGTGGTGATCTTCTCTTGAATTACCCCCATACCGGACTGGCATTGTTTCAGTTTTTCCGCAAAGAAATCCGCAGGCTCATGCACATGTGGCCGCAAGAGCGATAGCAGGCCATCCAAGCCTTCAGATTCCGTACACTCCGTGCCCGCCCAGGCGATCATCGGCGCGAAATGCTCGGCCTGTTTGGCCAGCAATGCGTTGAAGGCCGTGAAGTCTTCGGTCGTTGGCACGTTCAGGACATCGGCCACGGAACCCCTCCCAATCTTGGCGCAGCATCGGACATGCTATCCGAGCGTGCTCAATTCTCAAGGGACAGTACGCAAGACGTCACCGATCACAGCTACCATCGTTGGCAACAGATACGGGTGGGAGCGTGACGTGGACGAGTTCAACCTCCAGGCTCTGCTGGCCGACATCGATGGTCGGCAAGCTGAACTGGTAGCGGCAAACAGGCAGCTGTCCGCCATCTCCGCCACCGCGCAATCCCAGGACGGCCTGGTCGAGGTCGTGGTCAGCGCGGCCGGAGTCGTGAAGACTGTGCACCTCGCTCCCGAAATCTTTCGCCGTAGCAATCCGCAATACCTGGCGGGCTCGCTAGTAGCGGCCATCCAGCAAGCCGCCCGCAATGTGGCTCCGTCCAGAAAGCGGGCGACGGCGCCGGCCGCCGAGATCCGCAGGGACTTCTCGGACCTAGCGGAGGCGGTCCCGGAACAATCGCCCGCAACTCGGCAGCCTGCGGCACCTTCTGGCACCCCTCGCGCGGAGGGCGACGGCAACGGGACCTCGAACGACCGGACGGTCCGGGCAACGGTGAATTCGATCGGAATCGTCACCGTCATCGATATTTCACCGAGCGCCTTTCGTGGCAGCACCGTGCCGCGGCTGGAGACCGCGATCGTCGAGGCGACGCAAAGAGCTGCGCGTGCACTGTTCGAATCCCGATCCGGCGCACTGGATCCGGACCTTCAAGAAGCTGAGACGGCGCCGGAGGCCCCTGATCTGGATGCGCTCTACCCGGTTCCCGCCGTAGTCGAACCTCCTGCAGCCCCGGCGCATACGTTCACGCCCGAACCACCCCGGCCCGCTCCCGCGGCTCCCACTGGCCACGTCATTCCAGGAACGCGCAAGCCCAATCGGGAGGCGCTGTACACCCCGCATGATCTGGACGACGAGGACGACTACTACGAAAACCATCGACAGAACGGATGGTTGGTCTGACCGTCCGGTGCAGCGGCGCCTATGCGCCGGAACTGAACATCCGCGGCGTCGTCCTACTGTCACCGGACTCGAAATCTGATTTGCCGACGCCATCCGCCCCGGAGCTCAAAGGGCGCGCTGGTACTGGTGGGGCCAGGCGGCTTTGTCCGCGGGGCGTTCGCGTAGGGCGAAGTATGGGTCGCGGAGGAGAGGCCGTCCGATCATCACGGCATCCGTCCAGCCGTCCGCTATCAGTTCCCCGGCCACCGTCAGGTTGTCGATCTGTCCGACCGTGGCGACCGCGAGTCCCGTCGCGTCCTTGAGCGTTGCCGCGAAGTCGACGTGGACCCCCGCTCGCGTCGGCGGCCGGGCCGCTTGGTCCCGCACCACCAATCCGGACGTGACGTCGAGCAGGTCGATACCCAGGGCTGCCAGTTCCTTGCCGAACGCCATCGCGTCGTCGATGGTGAGGCCGCCCTCGACCCAGTCCGTGGCGGTGATCCGGACGAAGACAGCCTTCTCCGGCGGGAAGGCGGCCCGAACGGCGCCGGCTACCCGCAGCGCGAGGCGCATCCGGTTCTGTCGACTTCCGCCGTACTCGTCCGTCCGATGATTGGACAGCGGGGAGAGGAATTCGTGCAGCAGATATCCGTGCGCGGCTTGGATTTCGACCACCTGATACCCGGCCAGGTGTGCCATCCGGGTCGCGTGCGCGAAGGCCTCGACCACCTCGTCGATGTGGGCCCGGCCGGCCTCCCTTGGTGCGGTCAAGTCACCGAAGGGAACAGCAGACGGCCCGAACGTTTGCCAGCCGTCGTCGGCGACGTCCACGGAACCGTTCTGCCCGGCACCCACCCAGGGCAGCTGGTGGGAACCCTTCCGTCCGGCAGCCTGCAGTTGGATCCCGGCTACGGTGCCGCGCGCGCGGATGAACGTGGTCAGGCGCCGGTGCGCGGCGGCCTGTTCCGCATTCCAGATGCCGAGGTCGGCGGACGTGGTCCGGTGCAGCGGTCCCACGGCGTTCGCCTCGATCATGATCAGACCGACGCCGCCGATCGTTCGTGCGCCGTAGTGCACGAGATGCCAGTCGGTCGGTTTTCCGTCCGGGCCCGCGGCGTATTGGGCCATGGGGGACATCCACACTCGATTGGGGATGGTGACTTCCCGTAGTCGCAGCGGGCTCATTTCAGGTGTCGTGGACACAGTCGACCCCTTCGCTTCGCTGGATAGCACCTCACCGGCTCCGCACGCCGGCCAGAAGGTTCGCCGTGCCCGCAGGGTCCTCTACTGGAAAGTGGTGGCTGCCAAGGTCGATGAGCACGATGTCGAAGCGCTCCCGATAGCGGTCGATCGCTTCGTGCGTCACCAGATCGCGTATCGCGAACACGGTGATCGGCTGCGGCGTCGCACGCAATGCCGCGTCCATGTCCCATCGCACCAAGCCCTCGATGGCGTGCAATCCCGCGGGTTGCCGTACTGCGACCATCTTTTCGAAGTACGCGTCGATGAGTGCGGGGTCGGTCCCGTCCGGCGAACCGCCCTCGACGAGGCCACGTACCCCGCCGGCGAAGTCATCGCGGAACATGCGCACCATCGTCTCGGCCTGAGCTTCGCTCAGCGCCGGGAACAGCGATAAATAGTGCAGGGCGTCGAGTGCGACCACGTGCGAGATCGTGTCGGGAAGAAGCCTGCCGACTTCGATGGCCACGGCCCCGCCGAGTGAGTGGCCGACAACGACTGCGGTGTCGACCGACTGGGCTTCCAGCACCGCGGCCACGTCGCGAGCGAATTCCGCCATGGTCCACGTGTTCCGCGATGATCGTGATTCCCCGTGCTCGGCGAGGTCGATCGCGAGGACGCGGTAGTCGTCGGGCAGGTGGTCGGTCACCGCGTCGAAGTCGCTGCGGTCGCACGCCCAACCGTGGATGAGGACCAGCGTCTGCCCGCCACTCGGGCCGCTGGCCGTGTACCGGATTGTCGTGTGGTCCGATCGCCGAACTTCGAGGTTCTGCTTAACCCTGCTTGCTGTCTTCACGGTGTCTCCAGGCATATCATTCGCAGTGATCGTTGCGTTAGCACCTTCAAGCTAACACAAAAGCAGCGATCATTGCGATAATAATGCAGTGATCGGTGCGATAATGCTGGTATGCCCGAACTGACATCTCCTCCGCACGCCGGCAGCCGACCCGGCGGCCGGTCTGCCCGCGTCCGAGCGGCGGTGCACCGGGCCATCGGAGAGCTGATCACCGACGAGGCCGTCGAACCGTTGACGATTCCCGTCGTGGCCGCCCGCGCCGGCGTGCATGCCACCACCGTCTACCGTCGGTGGGGATCGATCGGCGACCTGCTCGCCGACGTCGCTACCAGCCGCTTCTCCGGCGATATCGTGGTGCCGGATACCGGCAGCCTGCGCGCGGATCTGGAACGGTATGCCGCCGACCTCGCCAAGGACCTCTGCGACCCGGACACTCTCGCGCTGGTGCGCGCCACCATCGGCATCGGCGGCGAGCAAGGCGCCGCCGCATGCCGGGGCGAGCGACAGCAACAGCTCGAAGCCATCCTCGAGCGAGAACAGGCTCGTGGCGGGCAGCCCCCGAGCCTGGAACGCACGACTGACGCCGTGCTCGCTCCGCTCTACTATCGGGCCGTTTTCACCAACGAGCCGCTCAGCCCCGCATGGACCCTCGGTCTCGTGGCAAACCTGCTGGGCTGACTGTTCGGCAAGCCGCGCCGGAGCGTTCCCGAGGTTCAATCTTAACGGGGTAAGACCCGGTTATGCTCGACGTGTGGACGACGGACTCGGAGACTTGCTGCATCGCGTGGTGTTCCTACTCGGCGAAGCGACACGGCGGCGGGTGGACAACACCGGCGGGCTGTCTTACAGCCAGATTCGGCTGCTCGGCACGTTGGAAGACATCGAACCGGTGACCCAGCATCAACTGGCGCAGGCGCTTTCGGTATCCGATCCGGCTATCAGCCGGTCGCTACGGCCGCTGGAAGAAGCCGGGTTCGTGCAGATCGAGATCGACCCCGAGCACAAACGACGACGACTGGTCCGGACCACCGAAGCGGGCCGCAACGCGTTCCACGGGACCGGCAAACCGCTTGCCGACGAGCTACGCACCGCCCTGCTCGCCGCCGGTTTTCCCTACGAGCGCTACCTGCACGACACCATCGCGCTGGCCGAACTCCTCGAGCCGTCCCGATAGGTCGCCGTCAAGCGAAGTCGAAAATCGGTGGGAGCACGATGATTACGGCCGCGGCCCACGCGCCGTAGACCGGCAGGTACTGGGTTTGCCAGCGTTCGACCTCGGCGAATCCGCGCCGGCCACGGACGAACCCGAAGCCGAGCCGCACCGACCACGCCAGATTCACCAGCAGCACCAGGTTCATGCCGAGCGCGACCGCCTTGTTCGGGGTGAAGCCGAATTCCGCGATCCGCGAGGCCATCGCGGCCAGCATCACCACATCGACGGCGAGGGCGCTGATGATCAGGAGCAGTTGCAGCCGGTCGAAGGTGTCGGGCGGGGCCTGTGGATCGCGCGCGGAGATCGCGTACAACAGCAATCCGAGCACCACCACGAGAATCAGATCCATCAGAATCAGCAGATTGCGGTCGATGTCGATGACGCTGCGGTTGGCCGCGAACGCCACCAGCAGCGCGAGCAACATCACGACGGTGAGCGGGGTGAACACGCGCGTGAGTACCGGGGCGATGTTCTCCACCACGTTCTGCTTGGCCTCGACCAGCCAGGCCGCGACGATCACCGCACCCGCGACGCCGAACGGTGCCACCCAATCTCCGATGACCCATTCGATATCCACGTCGAGCGTGCGAAACGCATTGACGGTCAGTCCCATCAGCACGCCGCCGCCGAAGGCGAGCAGGGTGAGGTAGACGATCCATTCGCCGGTGAATCGGATGAAATCCATTCGGCGCCGGTCGGATCGCCAGTCCCCGCCGACGTAGGCGAGGCCGACGACGAACCACAGCGCGATCGGTGCGTGGATCGCGGCGATGATCTCGGTCGATCCCTCCGGGTCGAAGGGAAAGACGTTCAGCACGAGGGCGGCGAGCGCGAACGGTACAAGCAACGCGGCGGCGACGCGCGACGTCACCTGCCGCTTCCACGCGAAATAGGCAGCGAGGAAAGGCAATACGAACAGACTGGCATTGCGCGCCACCGCGGCACCGTCGAGTACCGCGAGGCCGAGCTTCAACGTCAGCGCCGCGACGACGGCCAGGGCGAGCACGACGATCAACTCGCGCTTGGGCGGGGCGGCCCCGCCTTCGGGTTCGGCGGGCAGCAGTACCAGCTGTTTCCACAGCCGATCGGAATGTTCGCGGGCGAACTCGCGGGAGATCGAGTCCACGCTGCCCATCCGTTTGACCGCGACCAGGAACGCCTCGTCGGCGGCGAGTCCGACGCCGGTCAGCTCCGAAACCTGCTCGCGCAGATGGTCTTCCATCTCCTCGACGTCAGCGGCCGATATCGCGTGCTGACGCTGGACATATCCGCGCCACTGTCCGATCTGCGACTCCAGTTCGGCATCGGTACTCATCACGCCCATCCTTTCGCCGTGGTCGGCGGCTGCTCGATGCTGTGCCAGACCTGTCCGAGTGCATCGGCCACGACGGCCCATTGAGTGCGGCGTTCCGCGAGCGCGGCGCGGCCCGAATCGGTGATCGCATAATGTTTGCGCCGCCGCCCGGTGTCGGCGGACTGCCAGGCCGACGTCACATGGCCCAGTCGTTCCAGCCGGTGCAGCAGTGGATAGAGCATTCCGTCGGTCCATTGCATACGCCCGCCGGACAGCTCGTTGACCCGCTTGAGGATGGCGTACCCGTAGGACTCACCGTCGGCGAGTATCCCGAGCACCAGCGGCGTCGCCGCCGCGGCTACCAAGTCTTTGTCGATATGCATCGGACTCCGATACCTAGATGTGCTAGGTATCGACGGTAGCAGAAACGCTGGTGGTAGCGGGTCAGGATGGTCCCGCGTGCCGCCACGTCCCTGGAATTCCGGCGAGGCGAGCGGACGGCGAATGGCAAGATCGAGCGCAACGCCGTCGTGCGATCGATGGCCGAACCAGGCACGGACGCATCCGACCACCCGGATTCCCTTCGAGGAGCAAGCCGATGACCGACCTCACCGCGCCGAACTACCAGCACAGCGCTGCCGCCGCAGTCGATCTCGGCGCCCTGTCGGAGATCGAGCGCCGCACGCGCTGGCTGGCGGTGGCGATGATTCATCACGCAAACCGGGTGCGGCCGAACCCATCCGGACTGAAGGTCGGCGGTCACCAGGCGTCGTGCGCGTCGATGACCACGATCATGACCTCGTTGTGGTTTACCGCCTTGCGATCCGGCGACCGGGTCTCGGTCAAACCGCACGCCTCGCCGGTGCTGCATGCCATCAACTATCTGCTCGGCGAGCTGGACGAGTCGTACCTGACCACCTTGCGGCAATTCGGTGGCCTGCAGTCCTATCCCAGCCGATCCAAGGATCCCGATCCGGTCGACTACTCCACCGGATCGGTGGGTATCGGTGCGACCGCCCCGATCTGGGGAGCGATCGCCCGCCGCTACCTCAACTCCGCGCTGGGTGTCGATACCGGCAGTGGTCGGCAGTACTCCCTGGTCGGCGACGCGGAATTGGACGAGGGCGCGGTGTGGGAGGCCATCGTCGATCCCGGCAACGCCGAGCTCGGTGAGATCGTGTGGATCGTCGATCTGAACCGCCAGTCCCTGGACCGGGTGGTGCCCAATATCGCGGTGGGCCGGTTGGAGGCGATGTTCGCCGCGGCGGGCTGGCAGGTGCTCACCGCCAAGTTCGGGCACCTGCTGGAATCGCTGTTCACCCGGCCCGGCGGTCTCGCCCTGCGCACCCGGGTCCTCGAAATGCCCAACCCTGAGTATCAGCGACTGCTGCGCTGCGATGCCGACGAGCTGCGGCGTCGGCTGCCCGGTACTGGTGCCGACCAGGCGCAATTGGCGGAATTGATTGCCGGACTGGATGATTCGACCCTGCTGGCCGCGATCCGCAACCTCGGCGGGCACGACATGCAGGCCTTGATCGATGCCTATGCGCAGATCGACGACACCCGCCCGACGGTGATCATCGCCTACACCATCAAAGGCTATGGACTGCCGACGCAGGGGCACCCGCAGAACCATTCGTCGTTGCTGTCGGTGGCCGAATACGAGTCCCTCGCCGCGGAGCTGGGTCGAGATCCGCAGCAGCCGTGGGAGCGACTCGCCGACGACAGCCCCGCCGCCCGGCTGTGCACGGATACCGCAGCGCGGCTGCATCGCGACCCCGTCCATCCGACCGAACCACCCACTGTCTCAGGGGATTTCGGCCGCACGCCGAAAGGTACCACCACCACTCAGGCGGCGTTGGGCCGAACACTGCTCGATCTGACCCGTGCGGCCCCGGAACTGGCGCGGCGCGTGATCACCGTCAGCCCCGACGTCAGTTCCACCACCAATCTGGCGGGCTGGATCAACAAGGTCGGCGTGTGGTCGACCGCCGAACGGCACGACTGGTTCGCCGACGACGCCGAAACACTCATGCGGTGGCACGAGCAACCCACCGGTCAGCACATGGAACTCGGTATCGCCGAAACGAATCTGGTCGGACTCATCAGCGAACTCGGTGCGACCTGGAGCCGGTGGGGGCAACCCCTGTTCCCGATCGGCGTGCTCTACGACCCGTTTGTCGAACGCGCGCTCGAGCCGTGGACCTACGGCATCTACGCGGGCGGTCAGTCCATTCTGATCGGCACCCCGTCCGGCGTCACCCTCGCCGCCGAAGGCGGTGCGCACCAATCGATTACGACGCCGTCGATCGGAATCGAGACCCCCGGCCTGATCTGCTACGAGCCCGCGTTCGCCATCGACGTGGAATGGACCCTGCTGGCCAGTATCGCGCGGCTGGGCCGACCGGACGGGACCTCGGCGTATCTGCGGCTGTCGACCAGACCGGTCGAGCAGCAACTCGCCGAGGTGCCCACCGATCCCGCCGCTAGGGAACGCCGTCGCAAACAGGTTGTCGCAGGCGGATATCCGCTGCGCCGGCGCGACGGTGCGGTGGTGACCATCGTGGCGATGGGTGCCGTGGTGACCGAGGCAGCGGCGGCGGCCGAGCGTCTCGATTCGGCCGGAGTCGTGGCCGACGTCGTCTGTGTCACCAGCCCCGGCCTGCTCTTCGAGGCGATGCAAGCCAGGCAGGGCCGCGGCCACGGCGACAGCTGGATCCTGGATCAGCTGTTTCCGGCCAGTCGGGCCACGCCGATGGTGACCGTCCTGGACGGCCACCCGCACACGTTGTCCTTCCTGTCCGGGATCAACCGGGTGCATCACATCGATCTCGGTGTGACTCGCTATGGGCAGGTCGGATCCCTCGACGAGGTGTACCGCTACCACGGCCTCGACACCGACAGCATCGTCGCCGCCGCCCTCGACGTCCTCGGCACCGCAGGGTGAGGTCAGAGCCATCCTTTGCGGCGGAACAGGACGTGCACCAGGGTGGCGAGGGTGATCATCAGCCCGAGGGCGGCAGGGTAGCCGTAGGCCCACGAGAGTTCGGGCATGCCTTCGAAATTCATGCCGTAGATACCGGCGACCAGGGTGGGAGCGGCGGCGGTGGCGACCCAGGCGGAGATCTTGCGCATGTCTTCGTTCTGGCGGATACCGACCTGGGTGAGGTTGGCGTTGAGGACTCCGTCGAGTAGTTCGCGGCGGGCGCGGACGCGGTTGTCGATGTAGCGGAAGTGACGGTCGATTTCGTGCAAAGCTTGTTCGCCGATGTTGGCGCTGTACGGATCGTCGGCGATCCAGGCGGGCAGGCGGCGGCGGACCAAGCGTTCGAGGGGTTCGTCGACGAGTGGGGCCGTGGTTTGCTCGCACTCCATCAGCAGGCGGCGTAGTCGGTAGATCTGCTCGACCGGGTTCGCGCGACCAGTGGAGAAGACCTCGCCCTCGACCTGTTTGATCTCACGGTCGAGGTGGTCGAGCAGGGTCAGGTAGCCGTCGATAATGGAGTCGAGGACGACGCGAAATGCGGCGAGCGGCCCGTCGGCGAGGTCGGTGTGGGTTCCTGGCGTGGTGGGTGGGGGAGTGAGGTCGGTGCCGACGGTCACCAGGAAATCCCTTCCTACGGCGAGCAATACATCGGCTACGTCGATGGAGGTGTCTTCGGGGTTGAAATGGCCCGTGGTCAGCGCGATGACCACGGTCTCGCCGTGGACGTCCAAGCCTGGCCGTTGCAGGTCTCGATGAGCCTTGGACAGCAAGGTCGGATCAAGGCCCACCGCCTGGTGCAGTTGGGTGAGATCGTCGTCATCGAGATCCCGCACACCGATCCATGCGAATGCCCCCGGCGTTTTGTGGTTGCCGTCGGAACCTGTCGCCCGGAGCTCGGGGCACAGCTGTCCGTCGAGGTAGACGGCATCGTCGGTGATCATGTCGGCATTGTGCCTCGGGACCGGAATCATCGTGCGTCTGTCCCCCGGGGACCGTTCTAGTGTTTGCTTTCGGGTCCCAGTACGCGGTCGAGTAGATGATCGATGAGTTCGGTCGCTGATTCCGCGGTGCTGAAGCCTTGCAGCATGCCCTGGGCGATTCCGCCGGTTGCTGCGACGACGAGTGCGGCATCCAATGCGTGATCGGCCGAGCTCGATTCGTCCGGGAGTTGGGCGCGTCGGAGTTGATCGGTGACGAGGGTGACCACAGCTCTTGGTGCGACGAAGGTTTCCTCGGCGTTGATGCCCTGCCCGGTGAGGTTCGCCCAGCCGAAGGCGCCGAGCACGAGCGTTTCTTCATGGCGCTGGTCGTCGAGGGGGAGCAGTTCGATCAGCACCGCGCGGATTGCCTCCCTGGGTGTGGCGTCGGAACCCAATGCGTTCCACTGCCGTAGGAAGCGCGCGCCTGCGTCTTCCATCACCGAGCGATGGGTTGCCAGCAGGAACTCGTGCTTGGTGCCGAAGTAGTACTGCACCAGCCGCACCGAGAACCCGGCCTCGGCGGCGACGGTTTGGAAGGTCACCGCGCCCATGCCGCCGCTGACGATGACGCGGCGCACGGCGTCGGTGATCTGGCGTCGCCGCTGTTCGTGATCGACCAACCGTGGCAAGGGATCCGTCACCTCTCTTCCGTGTCGAACTTTGATGTTACGTCCATACCAGGGAAGTGATATGGTCATATCACGTTAGTCGATACGGTCATCAAACCACGGCCTGGGGGAAACGCCATGGACCCGCAGCGATATCGCCGCAGAATCAACCGGTTCAACCGACTCATCGTTGCCTTGCAGAAGGTGGGCATCGCGATGGGGCCGATGTATCTGCTCACCGCGACCGGACGACACAGCGGCCGGCCGCGAACGGTGCCCGTGGCCGTATGGCCGATCGCCGGTGAACGATACATTCTCCAGGCCTATCGCAAAGCCGCCTGGGTGGCGAATGTTCGTGCCGCCCAATCGGTTACGCTCACCCGTGGCCGCCGTTCGGCCATCGTGCGGTTGATCGAACTGCCCGTCGAAGAGCGTCGACCATTACTGCGCGATCACGTCACCAACGGCCCGCCCCGACTGGCCCGCCTGCTCGTCACCACCGGCCTGGTCGACGACCCGAGCCCGGAGACCATCGCGACCGCCGCCCACCGCATCGCGATGTTCCGGATCGCCGATCAACCGTGATCCCCTATGCCGCTCATTCGGCGCCGTATCAATGCGGTTGCCCTAATGTAACCAATTGTATGTAACGATAGGTATCAGTTATCTCTGAGACTTCGGTTGCCGGGCCCGTCTCCGAGGCGAGCCCGGCGACCTCACGTCACGACCTTAGGAGACTGCCCATGTCCGAAGGCACCGCGGATTCACCCTGGCGACGGCCTACGCTCATCGCGACGCTCGTCGCCGCGTTCGTGACGCAGAACTCGATCGCGCTGCCCTATGTACGGCGCAACGGGCCGAAGTCGGCGCTGGATTTCTTCGTCGGCGACATCTACAAGACAGTGCCCGGCCGCTTCGCCATGGTCGACCTCGCCTTCGTGGTGCTCGGCTTCCACGTCTGGGCCTTCTCCGAAGCACGGCGGCTCGGCATCATGCGTTGGTGGGCCATCTCGTTCGTGCTGACCTTTTCAGTGGGCATCGCCACCGCGATTCCGTTCTTCCTGCTGGTCCGCGACTTCACGGTCGACAAAGCAGCAAGCAGGCAATGAGTCACGCCGCAGAGCGGCTGGTCATCAACGCCTCTGGAACGTCCGCATTCGCGCACTCGCCACCACGATCGTGGCGATAACAAACCTGACCTCGCGCACCTGCGTGAACTCCATCCCGACCTGATGACCATCGAAAACTGGCTGCGCGCAACGGGATAGGTCAGAGGTGGTCGCGGACCAGGGCTACGACGTCGGCGGGTCGGCTCAGGAACGGGCAGTGACCGCTCGGCCAGGCCACGCTGGTGCCGCAGCGTTGGGTGAAGTAGGCGACCATTTCGGGCAGGATCGCCTTGTCTTCGGTTGCCGCGATGTAGGTCGACGGGGTGTCCTTCCACGCCGCATGTGCGGGTGTGTCGGTGAAAATCGTCGCGGGTTCCGGGCGCAGCAGATCAATCGCTCGGTCCGCGACTTCGGTTGTGCAGTCGGCGAATAGGCCGTCGCGGGCACCGGCCGGATCCAGTCGGGTCAGGCCCGCGTCATCGACCGTGAGTGGCAGCGGGGCTGCTTGGCGGCCGGTCTCCTGCTCGATCCGCGCGATCCACTGTTGGGCGTTCTCGCCGATGTCGAAGACGAAGCTCGACAGATACAGCAGATGCGAGATTCCCTTCAGGCCTGTCGCGGTGACACCGCCGAAGGAGTGGGCGAGTACCACCGGCGCCTCGGCCGCCTGATCGATGAGGTCCTGGACCAGCCGGGTGCTGCCGGCGAGGGAATGCCCAGCGAGGTCGGGCACCGTGACATCGATGCCGTCGTGGCGCAGGTGCTGGGTGACCTCGTCGTAGTGGGCCGGTTGCAGCCAGGCACCGTGCAAGATGATCAAGGGGCGCATGACTGTTCGTTATACCGGTAGCGCCGTAACTTCTGTGTCAGTGCCTGATCCGGCCCATCTCTCGCCGAAGCCGGGCTGCTACGAGCTCAGCTGCAACTTTTCCCGCGTGTCTTGCTGGTTCATGCACTCGATGTACGGATTGGGATTGCCTTGCCGCTGGTCGCATGCCCACGCTGTGCTGTTCGCGGTTACCTGGATGAAGGTCTTGCCGGGCTGCTTGGGTGCGTCTTGATAGGCGTCGGCAACCGCCATCGCCGTCACACACGCCGCGTTCATTCCTTCGCTCGTGGCCCCTTTGGTCGTGATCGCCTTGAGGTCGAGACCGGACTTAGCCGGTCCGCAGGTCACGGTCGTCAGGGCGTACGGGTACTTGGCGGCCGATGTGGTTGCCGCCGACGTGGTCGAGGTGGCGGTGGCTGCCTGGTTCGAGGAACCGCCGCATGCCGACAGACTCATACTCAGCGCGGCCGCGGCCAGCACAGCCGTCAGACAACCGATGTACCGCATGGGATCTCCATCTGGAAAGGGGTGTGGGAACACTGAAGACGAGTTCGATGAGCACCCCTACGATGAGTCGCTCCGCCGAAACCGGGCCCAGCCTATCCGGCTCTCCCGGCAACTAGATGCCCCCAATTCAGGTGTCATCCAAGTGATTTCGCCGAATGAGGCTGGTGCGACGGATCGGCGTGGCAACGTCAGTCCGATCCGGATTCCTCCGCCGGCGTGCCGTCCGTTCGACTGTCACCGGCCGACGACACCGCCTGCTCCAAGTTGGCGATCAACCGCGTCAGCAGAGCCGCGAGGTGCTGAATCTCGTTCTCGTCGAAGCCGGCGAGTGCGTCCGCGTGGCCGTGCGACAACACCGCCCGAGCCTCGGGCAGCAGTGACAGTGCCCGGTCGGTGAGCGCGACCAAGCTGCTGCGCCGATCGTGTGGGTGCGGTGTGCGCTCGATCAGGCCGTCGCGTTGCATGCGGGCCAGCAGTTCGGCCATGGCGGGCTGCCCGGCGCTGGATCGGGTGGCCAGTTCCTTTTGGGTCAGGGCGGATCCGTCGGCCAGCGTGCCGAGGACGGGGATCTGGCCTGCCGTGATGCCCAGTGCTCGCAGGCGACCGTCATGGAGCAGGGCGAAGAGCCGGGCCGCATGGTTGATCAGCTGGGCGGGTGCCGATTCGGGGCGCCAATCCGTCATGCCGTCCAAGATACATCGGATCCGATCTAGAATTAATATCGGATCCGATGTACTTTGCTCGCATGATCATTCAGAACGTGACAGTCATCGACGGATCCGGCACAGCGCCGATCGAAAACGCGGAAGTCGGCGTCGCCGGCGAACGGTTCACCGAGGTCCGGCCCAGTACGCCGGACGCGGTGCCTGCCGATGGCGAGGTCATCGACGGCCGTGGCGGATACCTGATCCCCGGACTGTGGGAAAGCCACACGCATTTGGCCGGCTACGCGGCCGCCCTGCCGGAACCGGAGCAGGTTCCCTTCGTCATCCGGGCACTGGCCGATTTCCTGGCAGCGGGGGTCACGACGGTCGTGGACCTGGGCGGATCACTGGACATCGACCGCGCCGTGCGGACGCAAGCAGATCCGGGCGAGACGGCGAAACTCTACTACGCGGGTCCGGTGTTCACCGGAGTCGAGGGCTGGCCGCTGCAGGCACACGGCAACCCGGCCCTGGCCCGTCAGGTCAGCGATCCCGAGCAGGGCCGTCGGCTGGTGCGCGAGCTGGCCGAGGACGTCGACTTCGTGAAATTCATCTACGACGGCGAGCCAGGGGCGCCGGACAAACTGTCGCGTCGCGCCTTGCACGTCATGGTCGAGGCCGCGCACGAGGCGGGGAAGAAAGCGCTCGTGCACATCCGCACGCACGCCGACATCGAAGACGCGGTAGCGGCCGGGGCGGACTGCGTCGAACACGCACCCTTGCCGTCGGGAGACGACGAGCTGACCGAAGCCGGGAAGCTCGCCGATCTGCTGGCGAATTCCGGAACCTACTACTGCCCGACCCTGGTGACCTGGGAGCAGCTCGGGCACGGCGGCGACCGCGGCTACCTGCAGGAACTTCTGGTCGACGGAATCCTCGACGAAGCCAAGGCGCGGACGGTGGCGGCACGGCCCGGATTCGGGCGACCGTTCCCGCACCACCCGGCGGAGGAATCCATGGCACGTTTCCGATACGGGATGCGAACGCTGCCGATCATGCACGCGGCCGGGGTGAAAATCGTTGCGGGCAGCGACGTCGCGCTGACGATACCGTCGCCGCCGTTGGCGTTGCTGCGCGAACTGCAGCTGTTCGCCAAGGCCGGGTTGCCACCCGCCGAGATCATCGTCACCGCGACCCGGCACGCCGCGGAACGGATCGCGATGCCCTCCTACACCGGAACGATCTCCGCGGGTTCGGTGGCCGACGCATTGCTACTCGACCGCGACCCGCTCGCGGATCCGAGCGCCTTGTCCGACCCGGCCGGTCGCGCGGCCACGATCCGCCAAGGCAAAGTGCTGCCGCGGGGCAATCGCATCGAATGAGCCATACTCGGGCTAATCCTGTGTTGGCAGAGTAGGAAACAAGGATGTCCTACTCTGCCAACACGCCTAGCTTGCGCGTCGCTGTCATCGGTCCCGGTGGAATCGGCAGCACCTTCGCCTTTCAGCTCTCCCGCGCAGGCCACGACGTCACCGTCGTCGCTCGCGGCACTCGACTACAGCAGTTGCGCCGTGACGAGGCGATCGTCACGACCACCGGCGAACGGGCCGCTGTGCATGTCGCCGACGAGTTGGACACGACTACCGCATGGGATCTCGTGCTGGTCACGGTTCTCGTTTCAGACGTCGACGCGCTGCTACCACGCCTCGCCGACAGCGCCGCGCACACGGTCATGTTCATGTTCAACACATTTCAGTCCCTCGACCGCCTCCGCGACGCCGTGGGTGCGCAGCGTGCGGTGTTCGGTTTTCCGGCGATGGCGGCCGGCATCGAGGACGGCCGGCTGTCATCGACCATTCTTCGCCGCGGCATACCTACACCCGTCTCGGATGAGCGTTGGGCGATTGTCTTCTCCGACGCCGGAATCCGCTCGGCCATGCACCCCGATATGCAGAGTTGGCTGCGTACCCACGCAGCCCTCGCCGTGCCGTTGATGCTGACCGGACTCGGCGCGCAACATAGCGGCAGGGGTGTGCGCCGACGCGAAGCGATGGCACTGGCGCGCGCCTTACGTGAAGGTCTGAACCTGGTGCGCCGCTTGGGAAACAGCGTCACGCCAAGCCCGATCGCCGTACTCGACCGCCCTCCGGTCCCGGTACTCGCCGCGCTACTGTGGGCCCTCGCCAGGTTCCCGGCGTTCGTCAGAACAACGTCGGTGGCGCCGAAAGGTGAGTCGGCAATGCTGATCGACGAAATGAACTCCGCTGCACCGCAAGGCACCCCGGCGCTGCTGGCAGTCCGGCCCGGGTAATTCGTAATCGCCGATCAGTGCGGTGATCGAATCAGACTGCCGCGGCGAAGGAGTCGTAGGCGTCCGCGCTGAACAGTACGAAACGCACCTCCCGAACCGCGGTGTCGGCGGCTCGTACAGTCTCGACCGCAATGCGGGCACCGTCATCGATCGGCCAGCCGAAGATTCCGGTGGAGATGGCCGGGAACGCAACCGTCTGCGCACCCAATTCGTCTGCCACCCGCAGTGATTCGCGATAGCAGGAGGCCAGCAGCTCCGAGCGATCGTCCTGCGCCGACCACACCGGCCCGACCGTGTGAATCACCCAGCGCGCAGCCAGCTTCCCGCCGGTCGTCGCAACAGCCTTCCCGGTCGCCAGCCCCTTCCCATAATGCGACGCCCGCAGATCACGGCACGCATCCAAGATCGCCGGCCCACCCTTGCGATGAATAGCCCCGTCAACACCCCCGCCGCCGAGCAACGACGAATTCGCCGCGTTCACCACCGCATCCACATCCTGCTCGGTGATATCACCCCGGACCAGCACAAGTTCGACCATGCCCCATTGTCGCCACTCTCATCACCGCAACAAAATCCCAGCCGATGCCTGGCCCCGTTTGACCCCTTGCCCAGCGGGACCAGAGGATGGGGCGAGTCGTGCTCCGACACGAGTCCACCTGTCGGCCAGTCGGTTACGCGCGGCGGGTGCGCAATGAGGCGACTCAGGTTTCTTCGACTCCGAATAGTCGGTCGTATGCCGCGACGGCGCGTTGGCGTAGTTGTTCGTCGTCCAGTCCGTCGGCCTCGATCCGCAGCTGCGGGTCGGAAACGTAGTCGTCGACATCGGCGAACAGTGAGTCCAGGATGCCGAAATCGCGGGGCGAGAGGTGGGCCTGCTCGGACTTGAAGGCTACAAGATATTCCGATTCGAACTTCGGTGCGGCAATCTCGCCGGCGATGAATTTGCGGATCAGGTTTCCGTAGCTGGCAAGACTGTGAACTTCGGCATCATTTCGACGCGTCATACAACCATCACCTCACCTTCTCGCTGCGATATGTCGTCCGCTGGCTGTCCTCCTGGGCCCGGGTCGGCACCCCGGGCGGATGCCGGACTCGGCTCGGCTTGACGGACCTTACCGCCCTGCGTAGTTTTGTGAGCGATCGGTCAACTATTGGAGTTTTGATGGGGCGTAAGCGGAATTGGGATCGGGCGGAGGTGCTGGCGGCCGCGATGGGACTGTTTCGCCGTCGCGGGTTTCTCGGCGCTTCGACGCGCGATCTGGAGCAGGCGACGGGGCTGCACCCCGGGAGTTTGTATCGGGAGTTCACCAGTAAGGAAGAGCTGTTCCGGGCGGCGTTGGCGGCCTACAACGTCGAGGTGGTCCAGGCTCGGGTGCAGCGGTATCTGCTGGACTCGGCGGATCCGCTGGTAGGTATTCGGGAGTTCTTCGTGTCGGCTTTCGAGACCGGTGTCGATCCGGATCCCGGGTGCCTGCTGACCAACTCGGCGGTGGAATCGTTCGGGCTGCCGGAAGCCGGGCCGGAGGTCAGACAAGGCCTGGACATCATCGAGGCCGGGTTTCTCGCCGCTCTGCGCAAAGCGCAGTCGTTGAATCTGCTGCCTGAGCTGCCGCGGACCGATGCGCTGGCCGCGCAACTGCTGACCTTGTATCAGGGTTTGCTGGTGCTGGTCCGAGCAGGCACGCCGAGCGCCAAGTTGCACATGATCACCACAAGTTCGATGGCGTCGATCGGCGTCGCAAGAGAGGCAAAACGATGAGTGACGAACTGCGACTATGGGAGAACTACTCGGCGTGCTGGTCGGCCGAGCCGACCGCGCGGCTCGGCGCGCTCGCGGCGGTCGCGATCGAGCAGATCGCCTACCGGGACCCGGGCATCGAGGTCGGTAGCCGGACCGAATTGGCCACGTACATGCAAGGTTTCGCGGACGCCTTCCCCGGCCACCGGTTCCGCATCGATGAGGTGCTCACGCACCACGATCGGTCGCTGGCATGGTGGACCCAGCTCGGCGCGTCCGGCGATGCGGCGGCGTCGGGCGTGAGCACGGCGCGCCATGACGGCGACCGGCTCGCCGACGTCACCGGATTTTTCGTGCCCGTCGCGTGAGCGGCTCGCGTACGGCCGCGCAATATGTCCTCGATGTGCTCGGCGCGGGCTCCGGATTCGAACTGGGCCGCTTCTTCGGTGGCTGGTCGCTCCGCTACGACGGCAGACAGGCCGGCATCGTCATGGACACCGTCTACGTGAAGGTTCTTCCGGCGCACCGCGACGAGTGGCACGCGGCCGGAGCCCACCCGTTCCGCTATGTCCGCGATCACCGAACCATTTACGTGGAGGCTTACTGGAGCGTCCCACCAGAAGCGCTCGACAACCCTGAATTACTACACACCCTGCTCGTGACCGGTCGCGCGCTGCTCGCTCCGTCCGCCTGAGGCCGCCGAGAATCGCACGGCACCAACGGATTACCGGCTGTTGGTGTCCGTGTGCAGCGCGGTCGAACCGCGGGCACTCGGCGATGATCGTTCGATGATCGTTTACAGCGCTACCTTGCGCAGCGTCCGGCGCGACCACGTGGGAGGCTGTCATCGATGCTCACCTATACCCAGGCCGTGGTGATCGGCGCGTTGCAAGGCATAACTGAACTGTTCCCGATCTCGAGCCTGGGCCATTCGGTGCTGGTGCCCGCGTGGCTGGGTGGATCCTGGAGCGATCTGGTCACCCAGGGCGATTCCGACAACGGCACGCCATATCTGGCGTTCGTGGTCGGGTTGCATGTCGCGACCGCGATCGCCCTGCTGGTGTTCTACTGGCGCGACTGGGTCGGTATCGTCGTCGGCTTCCTCACCACGCTGCGCACCCGCCGGATCGAGACCTCCAGTCAGCGGCTGGCGTGGCTGGTCATTGTCGCCACGGTGCCCGTCGGTGTCCTCGGGTTGCTGCTGGAGCATCCGTTGCGGACGTTGTTCGCGAAACCGCTGGCAGCCGGGCTTTTTCTGACGCTCAACGGTGTCGTACTCATCGCTGGTGAGGTGTTGCGTCGACGCAGTCAGCCGACGCTGGCCGAGTACGGCAGGCGTTTCGCCGAGTCCGAGGCCCGCGCTACGGCGATATCGCAGGGCTACCTCGACACCGACGACGACATCGGACTGGCGGACCTGACCACCAAGGACGCACTGATCATCGGCGCCTCCCAGACCGGTGCGCTGTTCGCGGGCATCAGCCGCTCGGGCATGACGATGGTCGGCGGCCTGCTGC
This sequence comes from Nocardia sp. NPDC050175, assembly GCF_044459885.1. Classification (NCBI taxonomy): domain Bacteria; kingdom Bacillati; phylum Actinomycetota; class Actinomycetes; order Mycobacteriales; family Nocardiaceae; genus Nocardia; species Nocardia sp. NPDC050175. The sequence goes on along the minus strand of NZ_JBITJI010000023.1, from coordinate 95,486 downwards.
GCGGCCTGGACCACGAAGACGCGGCGAAATTCGCGTTTCTGCTGGCCACCCCGGTCATCCTGGCCGCGGGCGTGCTGAAACTACCGACCCTGGCCGGCCCGCAGGGCAACGGCATCCTCGGACAGGTGCTGGTCGGATCGATCGTCGCAGGCGCCGCGGCTTATCTGGCGGTTCGTTTCCTGGAGCGATACTTCAAGTCGAACTCGCTGCTGCCGTTCGCGGTCTACAGCCTGGTATTCGGGCTGGCCTCGGTGATCCACTTCCGCTGAATGTCGAGCCCGACGATGCGCGGTGAAACTGCTGTGCCACTGCGCGTTCGACAGGGCGTAGCGTGGAAAGTGACGGCCGACAGCCTGGCGCGTCGGATCGCGACCTGTGCGTGTGAGCCGAAAGTTCTTGCGGTGCAAGCGCGTGTGTTCCCTAGTCAAGGGGAGGGACGTTGGATGCCAGGATTCTCGGCACGGTGATGCCGGTGCTCGAGGTGACCCTGGCCCCCGGGGACACTCTGATCGCCGAGGCCGGGCAGTTGTCGTGGATGACCGAATCGATACGGTTACGCACCTCCAGTCGGGTGAGCCCGGGCGGACTACTCGGTGCCGTCAAGCGGGCGGCCGCCGGTGCCGGGTGGTTCCTCACCGAATACACCGCGGCGAAGAGTCAGGGCCGCGTGGCGTTCGCGGCGAAACTGCCGGGCCAGATCATTCCCGTCACGCTCGGGCTCGGCAGCGAGTACCTGGTTCATCGGCACGGATTCCTGTGTGGCACCGGCGATGTGCGCGTCGCGCTGACCTTCCAGCGCCGCCTCGGCGCAGGCATCTTCGGCGGCGCCGGATTCACCCTGCAACGACTCAGTGGTTCCGGATACGCGTGGGCCGAGTTGTCCGGTGAAGTCTTCCAGTACACCCTCGCGCCGGGGGAGACGCTGCGAGTGCATCCGGGGCACGTCGGAATGTTCGATGCCACAGTCGGATTCGACATCACCGTGCTTCGCGGTGTCCGAAACATTCTGTTCGGTGGTGACGGCCTGTTCCTCGCCGCCCTCACGGGCCCCGGTCGGGTATGGCTGCAGTCGCTGACCGTCAGCAATCTCGCGCACGTGCTGCTGCCGTATCTGCCTGAGCCCCAAGGTAATTGATGCGGATAGGCAGCGGGCAACGGTCGCACGGCACTAGGGTCGCCCGTGACGGCGACGATGCTCAGCGGAGGTGAAGCGGTGGAGAACCTGGATCGATCCGGCCCGCCGGACCCGGCAAAGGCGGCGCGACAGGCCCTGCGGCAGTTGCAGGAACAGCTGCGCAAATCCGAGCGGCTGCTCGATCTCGCCGAGGAACAGCAACCGTCACAGACGTTGACGCGGATCGTGCATTCGCGCTGGCCGGTGGCGGCCGCGGTGGTGGTCGCCGTCGCGCTACAGCTGTGCCTGCCGAACAGTTTCACGCCGGGGCATCGGCTGGTGCCCGGTCTCGAGCTCGTGCTGCTCGGTGGACTGGTGGTCGCCGATCCGCGGGGGCGGGCCCGCCCGACCCGGTGGCTGCGCCGGATGATGGTCCTGCTCACCGCGATGATCACGGTGACCAACGGGTGGTCGGCTATCCGGCTCGTCATCGACATCGCGCAGGGCAAGCAGGAAGACGCGTTCATTCTGCTCATCTCCGGTGCCGCGATCTGGGCAACCAATGTGATCGTGTTCAGCCTGTGGTACTGGCAGCTCGACCGGGGTGGGCCGCTCGGTTCCCGTGCCGCGGTCTGCCATCGAGACTTCGTGTTTCCGCAGCAGGCCGACCTGGATCCCACGCTGGTGGAGTGGACGCCCAGCTTCGCCGACTACCTGTATCTCGCCTACACCAACGCGACTTCGTTCAGTCCCACCGACGTCATGCCCTACACGATCCGGGCCAAGATGATCATGATGGTGCAGTCGGCGGTCTCGCTGCTGACCATCGCGCTGGTCATCGCCCGCGCGATCGGCTTGTTCAAGTAGGCCTGCACCGAACGGAATCGGTGGTCATAGCTGAATTCACTATCGGCGTAGGTGCCGCTATGCCGGTTGGCGGTAGTGTCGAAGTGTGATGACCGGTGAGGGGGAGCCGAGAATGCGCGCCGCCTCCACGCACACCCCGTTGGCCGCGCGACTACGTGCTGCGGTGGCGGACGCCCATGCGGATGCGGTGCGCGCTGCGAGCGCGGCCGAGCGCACGGGCATACGGTTGAGCCGCGCGGTGATCGAGCTGATCGAGCTACAGCGGCGCATCACCACGATCGCCGATCAACTCGACAGCACAGGCGACAGGTCGTCGGTGCCGGATCCGCCGATCACCTCGATGGTCGCCGAGTTGCCTGGTGTGAACATTCTGAAACCCTCCGCCGGACCACCGTTGCTGGGACGGGATCGGATGACCCTGGACGCCTTAGGGTCGATGCCGTTCCAGCTGGCCGGGTGGCCGTGGCAATCGTTTGCTGTCGATAGGAAGGAAACCGCGATGAGTGTGACGCTGGCCAAGGGCGGCAATGTATCGCTGTCCAAGCAAGCCCCGAATCTGACGGCGGTGTCGGTCGGTCTGGGGTGGGACGCGCGCGGTACGACGGGTGCCGACTTCGATCTCGATGCCAGCGCCCTGGCGACCGGCCCGGACCGAAAAGTGCTCTCGGACGGGCACTTCGTGTTCTACAACAATCTGCGTTCCCCGGAGGGCTCGATCGAGCACACCGGCGACAACCTCACCGGCGAAGGCGAGGGCGACGACGAGGTCATCAATGTCGATCTCGCCGCGACCCCGCCGACGATCACCAACATCTTCTTCCCCGTGTCGATCCACGAAGCCGACGCCAGGCAGCAGTCCTTCGGGCAGGTCCGCAACGCCTACATTCGTGTCGTAGACCGAGCCACCGGCGCGGAGTTGACCCGCTACGACCTGACCGAGGACGCCTCCACCGAGACCGCGATGGTCTTCGGTGAGCTCTACCGCCACGGCAACGAGTGGAAGTTCCGTGCGGTTGGGCAGGGCTACGCCTCAGGGCTGGGCGGCATCGCCCGCGACTACGGGGTCAACGTCTAACGCAGGCACCGTCAACTTGCCACGGCGACTGCTTGGATTGCCCGCAGTCGTCCGTCGGCCAGCGCGTCGGTGAGGTGTTCGGCCCTTTCGCGGAAGTTGGGGACGAATGCGTGCAGCCCGAGCGGGCTCGGCGGCATCGCCAGCACGGTGCGCATCGTTGTCACGGTCGCCTCGGTGAGGTCTGTCCAGTGTTCGACTGTGTAGCCGGCGGATTCGATCGCGGTGCGTAGCGCGGCCGGGGTGGCCAGGTGCGTGTGCTCGGGCGCCTCCGCCCAGGGCAGCGGATAGTCCAGCGCGCTGCCGTCACCGGCGACGATGTCCCACACGGCGAGCCGCCCGCCGGGTGCGGTGACCCTGCGTGCTTCGCGATACAGGCGGTCCTTGTCGGGCACGTTCATCTGGACGTGCTGGCTGAAGACCACCTGGAAGGACGCGTCGGCGAACGGGAGTTCCGTGACATCGGCCGGGCGGACGACTATCCGATCGTCCAGGTCGACAAGATGATTGAGCCAACGCGCGGTGTCGCAGTATTCCGCGACCATATCGACGCCGGTGACCTGGCAACCGAAGCGAGCAGCGAGGTACCGGGCGGTGCCCCCGATGCCGGTGCCCGCGTCGAGCACCTCGGTCTCGGGCGTCAGGTCGACGAGTTCCACGAGCTGGTAGGTCGCGATGCGCCCGCCGCTGTGGAAATCCTCGAGCAGCGCGAGATCGGCGGGCTCGAGCCGATCCAGATCTTTCCCCGCGGCTATCAGAGCCTGCTCGATGTTGATCCGAGATACCCCGGTTGAGTATTGGGCCGGGATCTGCGTTTCTGTCATGGCTGTTCTCTCGGTTCCTGCAGTGGTACTGGGTAATTCATGGACTTGTTGTTTCCGGCCCGACGGGCCGGAGCCTGGCGAGCACGTCGCGGCGGCCGCGGGTGGTCAGCCCGAGCTGGGTGGCTTGCTCGATATCGAGCACGCCGGTGAGCAGCCCGAGCACGGCGTGCGGGGGACCGTCCAGGACAAGGTCGGGATGGTCGGCCACACCGATGCGTGAATTGATCCGGCCCGCACCGACTTCGAGGACAGCTTCGACACCGGATGAGCTGAGCTGGATGATCACCGGCGGCGCCGCCGGGTCGACGTCGGTGACGAACCACGCCGGTGCGTAGGCGAGCCATTGGGCCCGGAAGGCGTCCTCGGGCCGCACGTCGGTCATCTGGCGAAGTCCCCAGAGCCCCAACGCTTTCAACGTGGGCTCCAGCGCCAGGCCGGCTTCGGTGAGTCGGTAAAGGGTGGTCGCGATGGGCGGCGGCGCATCGTCGCGGCCGATCAGCCCGGCCTGCTCGAGTTCGCGCAGCCGCGTCGACAACAGGTTGGTGGCGATGCCGGGCAGCCCGTTCTTCAGGTCGGTGAACCGGCACGAGCCCTGTATCAGCAGCTCACGAATGATCAGTAGCGTCCACCGATCCCCTACGACATCGAGCGCCTTGGCGATCGAACAGTATTGGGCGTAGGTCCGCATACCGCCATCGTAACGCGTGGAAGTACAGAAAATCTACTTACTGGTTGAAAATTTCTACTATCGACTGGCTGGCAGGTCATGGCCGGAAGTGCTTGCCTGCCATAGGAAGTTCCTATGGCAGCCACTGTCTTTTGGTCTTTGCCTCTCGTACTTTTCCGGACGTACCGTGAAACAGCTCGACACGGTGTCAATCCCTTTCCGTCGAGCGGCAAATACGCAATCGAGAGGACCGGTGGCATGACCACGATCGAGAATGGTTCGGAAACACGCGAATTCGCGGGGAAGCGGGCACTGGTCACGGGAGGTACTCGCGGGATCGGCGCGGCCATCGTGCGCCAGCTGGTGGACGCGGGTGCCGAGGTGCTCACGACCGCCAGGTCGGCGACGAGCACGGTGCCGGCGGGGGCCACGTTCGTGGCGGCCGACGTGCGGACCCGGGCGGGCGCGGAGGCGCTGGCCACGGCCGCGCAGGAGGTGCTCGGCGGGGTGGACGTGCTGGTCCACAACGCGGGTGGGGCGCAGCCGTACGAGGGTTCGGCGGCCATCCCGGACGAGGTGTGGCAGGAGGCGTTGGACCTGAATTTCCTTGCGTCGGTGCGGCTGGACTCGCTGCTGGTACCGGGGATGCGGGAACGGGGTTCGGGGATGATCGTGCACATCTCCTCGGCCGCGGTGCCCACCGCGGCGCCACCGTTCCTGCACTACGTGGCGGCGAAGGCGGCGTTGCAGACCTACAGCCGGGGACTGGCTTTGGAGTTGGCGCCCTTCGGAATTCGGGTCAACGCCGTGTCGCCCGGCAGAACCGCAACCCCCGGCGGCGAAGAAACACGGGAGCTGTGGGCGCGCATCGGTGCGGACGACACTGCGGCGCCGAGCACGAGCAGCACCGTGCCGCTGGGCCGCGACGGTCAGCCCGACGACATCGCCAACGCGGTGCTGTTCCTCGCATCCGACCGGGCGAGCTGGCTGACCGGCAGCAATCTCTTCCTCGACGGCGGCGAGTTCCCCCGGGGCTGACGGTTATTCCCCACGCAGACAAGACATTACGAAAGGTCGCAGATCATGGAGTTGCAGGGCAAGGCCGCTTTGGTCACCGGTGGCACGTCCGGCATCGGGCTGGCAACCGCTCGATTGCTGGCCCGTGCGGGTGCCGAGGTTGTCATCACCGGCCGAGATGCCCAGCGCGGCAAGGACGCTGAACACGCCGCACAGGCGGATGGCGCGGTCCGATTCATTCCGGCCGACCTGGCCGACCTGGACTCGGTCGCCGAACTGGCCCGCCAGAGCGGTCCGGTCGACATCCTCGTCAACAATGCGGGCGCGTTCCCGACCGCACTCACCGTCGACCAGAGCGTGCAGGAGTACCAACGCATCTTCGACACCAATGTGCGCGGTGCCTACTTCCTGGTCGCCGCGCTCGTGCCGCATATGCTCGAGCAGGGCGAGGGCAGCATCGTGAACGTCACCTCGCTCGCGGCGTTCAAGGGCTTTCCCGCCGCCTCGGTCTACAGCGCGTCCAAAGCCGCGCTGACCTCGCTGACTCGCACCTGGGCAACGGAATTCGACGGTGGCGGGGTCCGAGTCAACAGCGTCGCTCCCGGACCGACCCGCACCGAAGGTGTGCTGGCCGAATGGGGTCCGGCAGGCAACGAGGGCGTGGCCAAGGATTTGGGGCTCAAGCGCACGGCCGACTCCTCCGAGATCGCCGAGGCGATCTATTTCCTCGCATCGCCGCGCGCCAGCTACATCACCGGCACGACGATCCACGTCGATGCGGGCGGCAGCGTTTTCTAGCGGCTCGTCAGGACACCGGTGCGAAGGACCTGGACCAGCTCTCCTGACGCAGCTGTTCGAGCAGGGCCGCCGCCGCCCGGCCCACACTGGACCGGACCACGGCGATGACGGGTTGGGACACCATGGGGGACACCGGCCGCACGAGGTGCTCGTAGCCGGCGGGCACCGCGGTGGACGGGACGAGGGTCACCCCCAGCCCCTGGGCGGCCCAGCGCGCGGCCGTCGCCGTCTGGGAGACGCGGGCGGCCGTGGTCGGGGTCAACTCGTTGTCCCGCAACACTTTCAGCAGCACCCGGTCGAGCGCGCTGTCGCGGTCGAACCGCACCCACGGCTCGCGCGCCAGGTCGCGCAGCTCGACCCGGTCCGCGGCGAGCAGCCGATGTCCGGCGCCCAGCACCACGACGAACTCCTCGTCGCCGAGGTGATGGGCGTCGGCGGGCGTCCGCTCGCACTCCGCCATCAGCGCGAGGTCGAGCACGCCCCGACGGCACAGCCGGTCCAACTCGGCGGAGCTCGGCTCCTCGAACACGGTGACCTCCAGCCGCGGGAAGCGGCGCCGCAACGCGCCGAGCGCGCGCGGCAGCTGGCGCGTGCCGAAGCCGAGCTGTGCCGCGACCACCAGTTCGCCGACCAGTTCGTCGGCACCGGCCCGCGCCGTCGCCCGCGCCCGCCGCGATGCGCTCACCGCGACCTCCGCCTCGCGCAGGAACGCATGGCCGACCGCAGTGGGTACCAGTCCGGTCGGCGTGCGATCGAACAGTTGCACGCCGAGTTCTCGCTCCAGACCGCGGATCTGCTGAGACATCGATGGTTGCGCGACATGCAGCAGCTCCGCCGCCGCCGTCACCGAGCCCGCCTCGGCGACGGCCAGGGCGTACTCGTACTGGCGAAGGCTCATCGGCGCTTGTTCCCTTCGTGCAGTGGACCGAGGTCCACCTCGTTGTGAACGCAGTAGTGGTAAGCGCTACAACGCGAGCCGTGCCGGGTTTACTCCGTCAGCTCCAATATTGTATGAGTTTGATACTATACTGGAACCGTAGTTTACGGATGCGATACTTTCGGAGAAGGGTTCCAGGCCATGAACGCAGACAGTTACCGTCGGCTGACCAATACGATCAACAAGGTCATCGTTGGATTGCAGCGCAGGGGAGTGGCTTTCGGGCCGATGCAACTGCTCACCGTCACGGGGCGCAAGACCGGGCAGGCGCGTACGTTCCCGATCGCGGTGAACAAGCTGGGCGACGGACGCTATATCTTCCAAGCCTTCCCGAAGGCCGCATGGGTGGCGAACGCGCGGGCGGCGGACACGGTCACGTTGACCCGAGGTCGCAAGTCGTCGACCGCCCGCCTGGTCGAGGTGCCGGTCGACGAACGTCGCCCGCTGCTGCGCGAATTGGTGACGTCCAGCCCGGCGAGTGTCGGCAACCGCTTCGTGACCACCGGCCTGGCCGAGGCCGCCACGCCGGACGGGATCGCCGCGGCGGCGCATCGGATCGCGGTATTCCGCGTCGAACCGGCCTGATCGAACCGGCGGGTTCGCCGCATATGAACCGACCCGGGCTGCGGTGGCGTCGATCGGTCCGGCGCCGCGATACGATACGGAATCCATACAAACTGACGTGAGAGTAGTGCTGTGTGAGTTCAGTAGCAGATCGGGCCGGGGCGCGGCAGCGGCGGCAGCTCACCGTTGCCGTCAAGGAAGCCGTGCGCGACTTGAATATTCAGCTGTCGCTGCTCAATCGCAGGTTCGGCGGCCGGGTCGAGCTCCGGGATATCGACTGGACCTGCCTCGACCTCGTCAATCGTTATGGCCCGATGACCCCGACCGCGCTGGCGCGCCAGGCCGGGCTGCATCCGGCCACCTTGACCGGGATCCTCGACCGGCTACAGAAGGGCGGCTGGGTCCAGCGCGAGCGGGACCCGGAATCGACGGACCGACGCGCGGTCACCCTCCGCGCGGTGCGCGAACGCAATTCGACGCTCTTCGAGGTGTTCGCCGGAATGAACACCCGGATGGACGAGGTCTGCGAGCACTACTCCGCAGCCGAACTCGAGGTGATCGCCGACTTCCTGCGCCGCACCAGCACTGCGGGGCAAGCCTCGGCCGAGGAATTGGCCGAGGGCTGATTCCTCGGCGGCAAACCTGTCCGCTAAACGCAATTGGTTGTCATCATTTCGCCTTCCCGTCGCGAAATTCCCTCACTACCGTTGAAGACGCGCCCCTTCAGGATGCGCAATTCATTCGAAATCGTCTGCGGGGCAACATCTTTCCCTGCACGTGCGGATATGAGGGACTCGATGTCAACCGCTACTATTACCCCGCCCGGCGCTGCCCGGGCCGGCTCGGACGGCCCCCGTCGCGGCGCAGGCCTGGTGCTGTTCATGGTGTGCTCGGCGATCTTCATGCTGATGCTCGACGCCACCGTCGTATCCGCCACGCTCGCCGATATCCGCACCGACTTCAACACCTCGATCGATGGTCTGCAGTGGGTTATCGACGCCTACGCGATTCCGCTGGCGGGTGTGCTGCTGACCTTCGCCACGGTCGGTGATCGCTACGGACGGAAACGAATGTTCGTCATCGGCATGGTGGTATTCACCGCATCGTCGCTGGCCCTGTCGCTGTCGGAGACCATCTTGCAGCTCAATATCCTGCGCGCGGTGCAGGGTGTCGGCGCGGCAATGCTGTTCGCGACCGCGCTGCCGCTGCTCTCGGTGGCCTTTCCCGATTCGGCCAAGCGTGCCAAGGCAATTGGGATCTACGGTGCGGTGATGGCGGGGGCTTCGGTGGCCGGTCCGGTACTCGGCGGGCTGCTGGTCACGCAGTTCGGCTGGCGCTCGGTCTTCACCATCAACATCCCGATCGGCCTGCTCATCATCGCGCTCGCGGTGCTGCGGATGCCAGAATCGCCGCGGACACCGGATCGGCGCACCGATTGGCTCGGTTCGTTGCTGCTCACCGGTGGGCTGGTGGCCGGGGTCTACGGCATGACTCGCGGCAACGCCCTCGGCTGGGGCTCGGCGACCATCCTGACGTTGGCCGCGCTGGCGGTCGCGCTGCTCGGGCTTTTCCTGGTGTGGCAGTTCCGCACCGCGCACCCTTTGTTCGACGTGTCGATGCTGAAGAAGCCGGGATTCGCCGGTACCGCAATAGTTTCCGTCGCGCACATGGCGACACTGATGGCGGCCTCGAACTATCTCGCGCTGTTCCTCATCAACACCCTCGGCTACACGCCGTTGCAGATGGGCCTGCGGCTACTCCCGATCAGTCTCGCCGCATTGGTGGCGGCACCGCTCGCGGCGATCTACGCCAAGCGCATCCCGATCCCGATCGCATTGCCCGCCACCATGGCGCTCGTCGCCATCGGCATGGTGCTGATCAGCGGCTTCGAGCCGGGCGACGCGTGGACGCACTTCGTGCCAGGCATGGTGATCGGCGGCATCGGTCTCGGCGCCATCACCGCGATTACCCAGGCCGCGTCGCTGACCTTCGCTTCGACGGCGAACGCGGGCATGTCCAGCGCCACCTTCGGCACGCTGCGTCAGGTCGGCATGGCGATCGGGGTGGCCGGTCTCGGCGCGCTGTTGAGCCATACCGCAAAGGACCGCGCGGGCACCGGATTCGACGCGCTCCCGCAGGCCGGACAGATCCCCGCCGGGCTGCGGGAACAGTTCGTCGACGGTGTCGGAGCCGGTGCGGGTTCTTCGGTTGTTCATGCGCTGCCGCCGGAATTCGCCGGTGCTGCAACGGCATTGACCGATACCGCGAATTCAGCGTCGATCGACGGTCTCAATGCACTGGCCAACCTCGGTGCTGGCATCGGCGTTGTCGCGGTGATCGGCGCGGGACTCGCCTTCACCTTCGGCAGGCGGCTGGCCAGGCCGGTTACGCAACCGGTCTAGATCTGTCGTAGTCGGCACCACTCCCGCCGAAGTAGGCGGCGGGAGTGGTGCCGATTTCCCGTCTGAACGCGGTGATGAACGCGCTGGCCGTCTTATAGCCCACCGACCGCGCCACCTGCGAAACGGTCAGTCCCGCGCCGAGCAGCGGAAGGGCGGCGTTGAGCCGCTCGAAAGTCCGCCAACTCTCGAAACTCACCCCCGTCTCGGACCGGAAACGTCGCGACAGCGTCCGCTGTGACGCACCGACCTGCCGACCCCACTCCTCGAGCCCACGGGAATCGGTCGGATCGTTCTTGATCGCCAGCGCAACCTGTCTGGCCTGCGGATCGGTCGGCAAGATCGTCGGAATCGTGGTGACCGACATCGGTTTCACCAAGTCCCACAGCACTGCGTTGGCCCGGGCACGTTCTGCGTCGGCCCCGTTGGGCAGCCCGACGAGATACGTGAGCAGCGGCCCGACCAATCCGGTGGCATCGATGACCGTCGGCTTGTCCCACCGATGCGGGCATTCTGCTGGGTCGAAGAACAGCGACAGCATGTCGACCGGCGAATTGGGTACCACCGAATGCGGCGTATCCCCGGGAATCCACAACGCCCGCGACCGCTGCACAATCCACCGGTAGGCATCGACCTCCATCGCAAGCACCCCATCCGGCACCCAGGTCAGCTGATGCTGCGGATGACTGTGCAGCCCAACCCGCGCCGTCGCCTCCAGCGGGATCACAATGCTCGGATAGGCGGAGTAGTCGAGCCGCGGCGGCGGGGCGTCCGTCGTGTCCATGATCACCGCCTTCCCGTGTTGACAGCAGAATACATGCAGTGACAATATGTGCATGCACCTACATTAATTGCATATACATGCAAAGTTAGAGAGGGTCAGTGATGACCACGCAGCGCATCGAGAAGATCGCCACCACACCCGATTGGTATGAGCCGTACAAGATCTCGCAGGCGATCAAGGCGAACGGCCTCCTGTACGTGTCCGGGCAGGCCGGTATCGACGAGCGGGGGCGCACCGTCTCCGACGACTTTCTGACGCAGGGCCGGCGGGCGTTCGCCAACATCAAGAGAGTTCTGGTGCAGGCCGGGGCCGACCTGGGTGACGTGGTGAAGGTGGGCATCTTCGTCACCGACATGGCCGCCAACCTCGACAAGGTCATTCAGCTCCGCGGGGAGTTCCTCGCCGAGCCCTACCCCGCCGACACTTTGCTCGAGGTGTCCTCTCTCGCCCAGTCCGACTGGCAGATCGAAGTAGAAGTCACCGCCCTCGCTCGCTGACCCATTCGATCGCCGAATTCGGTTGGCGCAGCTGAACTTCAGAGGCGATTAGGCTGATCTTAACTGGCCGAAACGAGTGCGTTGTTTCGCTATGCTGGCTCGGAAAACAACTTGCCGCGGCGCAATGATGCACTATCGCCGGGGTTTTGGGGTCTGGTGGTCGACGCGAGTGGCGCGGCCGTGAATGTTGTTATGCGGGAAGGGTTATCAGCTGATGAGGGCGCGGCGGATGTTGGCGGGGATGGTGGCAGTGGTGAGTGCTGCTCTGGGCGTGGGGATGGCGGCGCCTGCACAGGCGGATCCGCTGCCGCAGGTGACGACGGTCGGCACCACGCTGTTCTCGTTCGGTGACGCGAAGTTCTGTGCGGGCGCGATCGACGTTGCGCTCGAGGCGGCCCCGCGCAGGCCGGGTCATGTGCTGGCGCATGTGACGCCGCGGGGTTATCTGGGCGGTCCGTGTGGCAATCAGGTGAAGTTGGGCTGGGTGGGTTCGGCGGGGCCGCGGACCCAGGATGTCTGGGTCGGCGCGGGTGCGACGCCGGGGGAGACCGTGACGGCGGACCTGTGGGTCGGGCTGGGTCCGGCCAAGGTCATGGCGGCGTCCTGGCCGATCAAGGGCACGTTCGCGGAGTGGTACCTGTTGGTACCGTAGTGATACCTTTGTAGTCAAAGGTAAATCGCGTACGGGAGTATCGGCATGGTCCACGAAGAGTCCCCGCGACCCGCGGCGGGTCGCATCCTGACAATCGGTCTGCATCCGAAATCCCTTGACTACAGCCAATTCCCGGACCTGGACGAGCCGAAGCTGCTCGCGCGCATCGAAACCGGGCACGCCGCAATGCGCGCGGCAGGCTTCGACGCGGTGTCCTGCTTGGTCGGCACCGAACCCGACGAGGCCGAACGCGACATCCGCGCCCACCTCGCCGACGGCCCGATCGCCGTCGCGATGATCGGGGGCGCGATCCGGATGATCCCGGAGCACACCCTGCTGTTCGAACGGATCGTCAACGTGTTGAGCGGAACGGTGTTCTGCTTCAACACCTCACCGGAAACCACCGTCGACGCACTGCGCCGCGCCGGGGTCGTCCCGAACTCCTAGCGAATTCGACCCCGCCGGAACCTATTTGGACAAATGCGACCCCCGCGCCCACATACAGCAAGCCCACCGCTGATTCCCAGCTGACGTTCAACTTCACGTGCGAAGTTTGCGGTTCCTGCTGGCTGTCGAGGATGAGGTTTGATGAGGGTTGTTGATGGTGCCTGCCGCGGCGCGGCCGGGATCGGCGTCGCGCTGGCGGTGCTGATGCTCGGCAATGGGGTCGCGAGCGCCGACACGGTGGTCCCGCTGCCGGACGGCGAACAGGCCCTGACCACGGCGACAGGCATTCCGGTCGACCTGACCAGGACCGGTGAGACCGCGATCATCTCGCCGTCGCTGGCCGCGAACGGCATGTCCCGAACGGCGCAGCTATCGGGCACCACCTACGCCACCGTCCCCGGCGCGACGGCGGGCACCCTGGAGACCGGTTATCTGGTCGGCTGCCAGGTGGATCTGTCCGGTGGGTTGTCGCTCGGCGGCGACGTCTACCTCTCGCCCGACTCGGTGTCACCGGAATTGAGCCCCAGCATCAAACTGGGCCCGGGGGCCGTGGCGGTGGTCAAATTCGGTACCAAGAAGCTCGATCCGGCGGCGGGCGCCGTCGGCATCGCCTACCGCAATCGCGGTATTCAGCTGAGCGGGTGCGGTGGATTCGCACAGGCCCGCGCATACAGCGCGCTGACCGTGACCAACGACCAGGGTTCTGCCGAGGTAATGCTGTACGGCGACCCGTTCAGTGTGGGTTGAGCGTGCGATCGAACGAGAGGAACAGCGCGATGCGCGGTTCATTGTGCGCTGCGGTGGCGTGCGCATTCCTGCTGGTACCGGCCGGTATGGCACACGCGGATACGTCGGTGACGCTGCCTGATGGACATGACCAGTTCACGGTTCGCGATGGTGTCGTCGCGGCGGTCGACCGCACCGGCGAACAAGCCACCATCTCCAGCTCGATGGCCGCGAGCCCGCTGTCGCGCAACGCCTGGGTATCGGGTGTGACGTCGATCCACCTCACCGTGCCGGCCGAGGTCACGGTCAGCGGCGGCCGGATCGAGACCGGTTACCTGGTGGGCTGCCAGGTCGATCTGGGCAGTGCCACGCACGCGGACGGCAGCGGCGATACACCGAGCGACCCGAAGCCCGATACACCCGACAAGCCGGGCAAGGACGGTGGCGGCGGCAACGACGGTCTCAGCGCGGGCGGTTACGCCGGTGGCACCGTCAACAAATCGGGCGTCTCGCCCTACGCCGATCCCTCGATGAGCATTCAGCTCAAACCGGGAAAGGTAGCAACGAAGAAGATCGAGGACTACTCCTTCACCGGCACCTCGGGCATTACCCAGTACGTGAATCACACACTGTCCGTTGAGGGTTGCGCAGGCGCCGCCGAAGCCCGCGCTTACACGACGGTCACCGTGCACGACAACGTGATGGACGATTCGGAGACCCTGTGGGGCCAACCCTTCAGCCTCGGTTAGTGCCCGGCTTCCCAGACGAACCCGTCCGGGTCGACGAACGGTCCGATACCGCTGCCGAGGACGATGCGGTGCGATCCGGTGCCCTCCGGATCGACCCCGGCGTCTTTGGCGGCGGCCTTGCGCCCGTACAGCGCCAGCTTGACCGACGACGCCGGCGCCTCGAACTCGACGTACTTGCTGCCGAAGCTCTTGCCGACGGTCAGGCCGCGGTCGACGTAGAACTGCTTGGTCGCCTTGACGTTGTCGACGCCGAGGAGCACCACGAAATCGTCGACCGCCCTGGTGGCCGGGCCGGTGTCCTTCTTCGCCGAGGTCGCGACCTTCCAGATCGCGCCGTCCGGCGCCTGGATCACGCCGCCGTAGCCCCAGAAACTCTTCTTGGCGGGCTTGATCGTGGCCGCGCCCGCGTCGAGCGCGGTGCCGATCAGGCTGTCGACGGTGCTCGGCTGCGACACCACGAGCGAGAGGATGTAGCCGCGGAACCCGTTCGTCGGTGTGTCGGTGGCGCGGATATGGAGCTTGTCGCCGAGGCCGAACGCGGCGTCGTAGAAGGCGGTGGCCGCCCCGGGGTCGGAAACCTCGAGGGTGACGGACTCGATAGTGGTCTGATCAGTGCTGATGTTCATGGCAGCAACGCTAGGTGCCGCCCGGCGACCAGCGCTTCTCGATTCCTGACCGGTCTGCTCGGGCGTTGCGCCCTCGGCTCGCGTCTTGCGGATTTCGACCGTTTCGTCCGCTTGATCCAGTTCGTGCAAGACCGCTTTACGAACTCCGCGACGAGAACTCGGTCACCGCAGCCTGATTGGTATCGAGGAACCAAACGGCTTGAACTGCCACATCATTCGATGCGTGACAGCGTCGGGCCGTGTATCGGAGACATCTGTGGGTATGCCCAGTTGCGGTCGCGCTGGAAAGCGCGCTCGGTCGCCGCTAGCGTGGGGTGGCGCGCACGGAGTCGGATAGCTGGGAGTTGAGTTTGTCGACATCGACGATCGAGAACATCGAAATGTCCGTCCCCGCGCCGAATGAGCCCCGCACCATCACGCCGTTGGTGTGGTGGTCGATCGTGCTGGCCGGTGTCGTCGCCGGTGGGTATTACCTGGTGCAGGTGCTCGAGCATCGGCAGGTGATGCTGCATCTGATCGACCTGAGTGTCTATCAGATCGCCGGCGATCGGGTGAGCCATCACGTCTCGGTGTACGACAGTCCGCTGCTCGGCAACACCCGAGGTGTGTGGGAGTTCGTCTACACGCCGTTCGCCGCACTGCTGTTCGTTCCGCTGCGCTGGATACACGGTGACCTCTACACATTCGTCGGCGGCCTCGGCAATTTCGTGATGCTGGCCGCGTCCTGCTGGGTGGCGCTGTCGATGCTCGGCTACCGGCGGGACCGACGACTGGCCATCGCGGCCGTCGCGATCGCCGGACTGCTGATGTGGTGCGAGCCCATCCGCATGACCATGGCCTTCGGTCAGGTCAACATCTTCCTGCTGCTGATCGTCATCGTGGACATGGCGCTACCCGACACCTCGCGCTGGAAGGGCGTGCTGACGGGTATCGCCGCAGGCATCAAACTGACGCCGGCCTTCTTCGTGCTCTACCTGCTGGTCACCCGCCGCTACCGGGCCGCAGCCACCGCGGTGGGCGCGTTCGCCGCGACGATGGTCATCGGTTTCGCTGTGCTGCCGAAGGATTCGCTGACGTACTGGAGTGGCGCCTTCATCGACCCGCAACGCGTCGGCATCCCCGCGAACCTGTCGAACGAATCGCTGCGCGGCATGATCGCCCGCGCGGTCGGCGTCGAAGGCGCACATCAGTTGCTCTGGTTGGCCGGCGCAGCTGCCATGGCCGCCCTCTGCCTATACCTGTCCCGCCGCCTCTCCCGAATGGGCCACGAACTACCCGCCGTAGTGTGCGTCGGCGTCACCATGACAGCCGTATCCCCCTTCAGCTGGGTACACCATTGGGTCTGGCTAGCCCCCCTCCTCATCTACCTGGCCGACCTAGCACTCCGCCGCCGCGGCCTCCTAGCCCCTCTCGGCTTCCTAGTAACCGCCCTAGTCGTCTCCAGCGGCATCCTCACCTTCTACGACCCAACCCTCGTCAGCATCTTCGACTACGCCGACCGAGCCCGCCCCTCCCTCCTCTACCGCAACGCCTACCTCTGGCTGACCGTGGTACTGCTCGCAGCCACCGCCATAGCCCTACGTCGATCGACGGCTCGCACGCAGCCGTCAGCGGAGACGGCCGACGCTCAGCGTGCGGAATCGCCTACGAGCAGTTGACGTCGCTCTCGAATGTCATTGTGGCGCTGTCTGTTAGGGCGTCCGGGCGCTGCCGTCGCTGAAATCGACTCAGCGCGCGAACTTTTCGATGGCGGCGGGGGTTACGGGGGTGAAGAAGTTGATGAGGTTGCCGTCTGGGTCGCGGAAGAGGAGGGCGCGGTTGCCCCAGGGCATGGTGGTGGGTTCGTTGACGAAGTCGGTGACGAAGGTGGTCAGGTTTTTGTAGATGGTGTCTACGTCGTCGACTAGGAATTCGATGATGACGCTGTGGTTGTCGGCGGGGTGGGCGGAGTTGGGGGCGAAGAGGGGGACTGTGCGGGTGCTGCCGATTGCGAGGGTGGCGGACGGGGTGGTGAGTTCGGCGAAGTCTTCGGTGGACCAATGGGCTTGCAGGCCGGTGGCGCGTTCGTAGAAGGCGACGAGGCGGGTGATGTCGGCGGTGATGATGCGGATCGAGACGAAGTTCATGGGTGCTCTCCTGGTCGGTCGGTGGTCTTGACCGAACGGTATGGCTGATACCGGACAGAATCCGCCCGGTATATGAGAGAGACTTAGATCATGTCCCGGCCTATTGCTCGCGTGCTCGCGCTGCTGGAGCTTTTGCAGGCGGGTGGTACGCGGACCGTGGCGGAACTTGCCGACCGGCTCGAGGTCGATGAGCGAACGGTGCGGCGGTATGTCGATCACCTGCTCGACCTCGACGTGCCGGTCGAATCGGTGCGTGGCCGCTACGGCGGGTATCGGCTCGCATCGGGTTACCGGATGCCGCCGCTCATGCTCAGTGATGACGAAGCGCTGGCCGTGCTGCTCGGCCTGGTCGCGGGTCGGCGCGCAGGCTTGCTGACGAGCACGGGGTCGGCGAGCGAGACTGCGGCGGCGAAGATTCGGCGGGTGTTGCCGGAACGGCTCGGTCGCAGGCTCGATGCCGTGCTCGGCTCGCTCGCCTTCACCGCCACGCCCGCCGAGACGACCGCCCCGGAGACCTCGGTTCTGCTCACGATCGCCGACGCGGTCCGCCAGCACTGGCCGATCTCGATCCGGTACACCGCCGCCGACGGCCGACGCACCGAACGCACGCTGCACCCGTATGGACTCGTCGCGCACTCGGGCCGGTGGTACGTGACCGGTGCCGACCCTGCGATCGGCGAAGACCGAACATTCCGGCTGGATCGCGTCACCGCCGCACGCACTTTGCCCGGTTCGTTCGAGCCGCCTACCGAATTCGACCCGGCAGCGCGCGTCCTGACCGGACTCGCCACCGCGCCCTACCGGCATGAGGTGACGCTCCGGATCCAAGGCACCGCCGAGCAGATCCGCCCCCGACTTCCCGCCAGCATCGCGATCGTGACGGAGCCGCCATCGGATTCGGACTGGTCCCGCGTCGAACTGCGCGCCGAACGCCTCGACTGGTTACCGCCCGCGCTCGCGTCCCTGGACCTGCCGTTCGTTATCGAACGCCCGGACGAACTCCGCGACCTCGTCGCGGCGCTTGCCGACCGGCTGATGCAGTCGGCCCAGCGAAAACCGCCGCGCACCAGGCAGACTGGAGCGCATGGCGATGGTGAACATCCGTAAAGCGACTTCCCAGGACGAGGCGGCACTCGCCGATCTCAACTGGCGTAGCTGGACTCCGGTGGCCGAGATCGCGCCGCGCCCACCGCGTGACGCCACGTTTTTCGGCGGAGCCAGTGAACCGGAGCACTATCTGGTTGCCGAACTCGACAACCGTCTGGTCGGCTACCTCCGCCTGGTTCAGCCGATACCGGTCCCGAGCGCCGCACACGTCCGCCAGATCCAGGGCCTCGCCGTCGACGAGGAATTCCGCGGCCACGGCATCGGAACAGACCTCCTCGAAAGAGCTTTCGCCGAAGCCCGCGGCGAGGGCGCCACCCGCCTGACCCTGCGCGTCCTCGCCCCGAACACCGACGCCCGCCGACTCTACGAACGCATGGGCTTCACCGTCGAAGGCACTCTCCACCACGAATTCCTCATCGACGGCACCTATGTCGACGACATCCTGATGGCCCGCGCGATCTAATTCATTCACTCGCGACGGGCGCCATGGAGATGTCCCAGAAATCCGCGTAGCGACCGGCGCGATGCAGTAGTTCCTCATGGGTGCCCTGCTCGATGATTCGGCCGCCGTCGAGAAAGACGATGTGGTCGGCGCGTTGCACGGTGCGCAGGCGGTGCGCGACCATCACCACTGTCCGGCCGGACATCAGGCGTTCGATTCCTTCGTGGACGGCCGCCTCGTTCACCGGGTCGAGTGCGGAGGTCACCTCGTCCAGCAGCACGATGGGGGAGTCCTTCAGCAGGGCTCTTGCGATCGAAACACGTTGGCGCTCACCGCCGGACAGTAGGGCGCCACCTTCGCCGACATTCGTCGCCCAACCACTGGGCAGTCGTTCGATCACGTCGTCCAACTGGGCGGCGGTCGCGGCCGCGCGCACCTCGGTGTCGTCGGCGTCGGGACGGCCGAGGCGCACGTTCTCCTCGATCGTGCCGTCGAAGAGATAGACGTCCTGGAAGACGATGGCGATCTGGCGCATCAGCACCTCGGTGCTGATCGCGCGTACGTCGACACCACCCACCCGCACCACACCGGTGTCTACATCGTAGAACCGCGCGATCAACTGCAGCAGGGTGCTCTTGCCCGCGCCGGACGGTCCGACAATGGCGAGCCGCTGTCCCTCCGGCACGGACAACGTCAGATCGTCGATCAAGGTGCGGTCGTGCTGCCGGAAGGTGACCGACTCGAACCGCAGATCCCGGTCGACCGGCGTGATCGGTTCGCGAGGTTCCGGCAGCGGCTCGGTGCGCAACACCGCGTCGAGCCTGGCCAACTCGGCCCGAGCGCCGCGCAGTTTGCCACCGATATCCGACAGCGAAAGCAGTGGATCGGCGCAGCGGGCGGTGAGCACCAGGATCGCCAAAACCTCTGCCGCGCCGATGTTCCCGCCGAGCGCGAGGTAGGTGCCGAGGATCAACAGCCCGGTGAACACGGCCTGCACCGTGAGCGTCAGCCCCACCGCCCCGGGCACCGCCGACAGCGTGGAACGGCGGGCCGCGCGCTGAGCCTCCTGCAATGAATCGTCGAGCAGTTCGAACCGCTCGCCCGTCCGACCACCTGCCCGCAGCACCGGCTGCGCCTGAAGATATTCGATAACACGCCCGGACGCCTCGCGACCACGTTCAGCACTCGCGATATCTGCAGCGGCCATCGAGCGGCCGGTCCAGATCTGCACCGCCGCGACAACGGGGACGGCGACCAACGCGGCCAACCCCAACTGCCAATTGAAGGCGAACATCACGACGATGATCGTCAGCGGAGTCACACAGGCGGCGATGAACGGCGCCAGCAGATGCGCCGACACGCTCATCGCCTGCAGCAGACCACGACTGGCCATGACGGACACCTCGCCGACCCGATCGGCGCTGTACCAACCGATGGGCAAGCGGGCCAGATGATCGCCGAGCCGGTGATACATCCCGCGCAACATCGTTGCCCCGACCCGGAATCCGGACAGATCACTGCGATAACGCAACCCCGCGTACGCCGCGACCGCGACACCGAACGCGATCAGCCACGGCCGGGCAGCTCCTGGATCGCTCCCGAACAGCGCCCGCAGCACGGGAACCAGCAGTGCGTAGGACAAACCCTCGACCACCGCGGTGATCGTCATCAGCGCTATGGTGCGACGCATCGTCCGGGCGTAGTCATGTCCCAGCACCTGCAACAGCATTCGAATCATCTGCGCGAGTCTCCTTGCCGTACTCGGGTTTCGATCTCATCGCTGAGCGCGGATCGGTGCGATTGCCAGAACTCCGCGAACTTTCCGTGCTGCGTGAGCAACTCGCTGGGTCTGCCGCGTTCGACGATTACTCCGTCCGCCAACACCACGACCGTGTCGGCGTCGGCGACCGTCTCCAACCGGTGCGCGATGACCAGAATTGTCCGATCACCTGCCAGCGTCGCCAGTGCGTCCCGCACCGCGCGCTCGGTCTGTGGGTCGGCGAAGGCGGTCGCTTCGTCGAGCACCAGAACTGGCGCGGCGGCGAGCAGCGCACGCGCTATCGAAATACGTTGTGCCTCACCGCCGGACAGCTTGACGTCGTCACCGATCACCGACTCGTATCCACGCGGCAGCTCGAGAATTCGATCATGGATATTCGCCAACTCGGCGATGCGCACCACCTCATCGCGGTCGGCCGCCGGTACCGCCAGCGCGATATTGTCCGCGATCGACGCGCGCAGCAGCCGAACATCCTGGAAGACAAAGGAAACCGTCCGATAGAGCTCCCGGCTGCTGAGCTCGCGCAGATCCACCCCGCCGAGCAGCACCGAACCGTGTGTCGGGTCGAAGAACCGCGGCAACAGCTGAACCAGCGTGGACTTCCCGCTCCCCGACGGGCCGACGAGCGCGGTGACGGTCCCCGGCTCGAGCACCAGGTCGATCCCGCGCAGCACCTCGTGCTCGGCGTCGTAGCCGAAGCGAACACCGCGCAGTTCCACCTGATGTCCCTGTGCCACAACGGGATGCGCGGGCTCCGGCAGTGACGGCACGGCGAGCACGTCCTTGATCCGCCCGACCGCCCGCCCGGCGGCCTGCATATCGTCGAAGCCGTGGCCGAGCGCCGCCACCGGTGCGGTCAGTCCCAGCCCGAGCAGCAGGAAGGGCAGCAGGTCCGCCGGTGCCATCGAGCCGTTCGTGATCAGGGTCGTACCACCGATCAGCACGACGAGCAGCACGAACGGCGGCGACAGCGCCAGCTGCATCCCCGCGGCGATCGCGGAGACGGCGCGCACCCAGTGCACGAAGGTGTCGACGAAATCGTCGGCGGCCGTGCGGAATTTACTATGTGCCCGCCCGGAGCCGCCGAACGCCTTGACCACCGAGATGCCCTGCACGAACTCGACCACCGAGCTCGCGATCCGCCCCATGGCCGTATCGAACTCCGCCTGCTCGCGCTGCCGGGTCGGCGTCATCATCAGCGGGACAAGGGCAATCGCCAGCACCACCGGTATCAGCGTGATCAGCGTGAGCCGCCAGTCGATGGTGAACAGGTAGACCAGCGAGATCAGCGGCACCACGAATGCGGAGACGAGCTCGCCGGGCGCATGCGCGATGAACGGGTGCACGGCACTGACGTCCTCGCCGACCACCTTCGCCAGCTCGCCGGTGCGGCGCTGGGAGAACCAGCCGATCGGCACCCGCCCGAGCCGCTCGGCCAGTTGCCTGCGAAACGACAGCTGCACCTGGTTGTCGACGATGTGCCCGATACCCGCCGAAGCGGCCGTGCACACCAGTCGCACGAACATGCCTACCGCACCGGCGATCACGACGGCCCAGACGTGACCGTGCTCGATCGGGCCGGGCGACAACAGCGTTCGCCCCAATTCGACCACCGCCAGCAGCGGCGCGAGACCGGCGACAGCGCCGACGACCTGCAGGACGATCACCGCGGCGAAGCCTGGCGCATGAGGGCGCAGCAGGCTCGAAAGGCTTTGTGCTGCCGTGGAATCGGCCCTCGACGATGGTGTGGACTGTTCCGTCGCCGCAGCGACGTCGAGCACGGTCATCGCGTTCCCTCCCGGTTTTAGTACGCGTATAAATAATGTACCTCGAGCGAGTTCGACAGGCCATGGATCGCAACTTTGCTAACTTGCCCGTAAGAGATAGGGGCGACCGTTGATCGATCACCGGAGTTTCGAGCAACAGGAACGAGCGGCAGTCGA
Source organism: Nocardia sp. NPDC050175 (assembly GCF_044459885.1). Lineage (NCBI taxonomy): Bacteria > Bacillati > Actinomycetota > Actinomycetes > Mycobacteriales > Nocardiaceae > Nocardia > Nocardia sp. NPDC050175. The sequence goes on along the minus strand of NZ_JBITJI010000023.1, from coordinate 73,348 downwards.
CCGCCTGCTGCGGCAGCCCGGCGACCTGGGCGCCATCACCTCCTACGGCCCGCACCCGGACCAGGTGATCGAGGTCTTCGGCGAACCGGGACCAGCGGTGGTGTACATCCACGGCGGCTACTTTCGGCCCGCCATCGATCGGGCCCACGCCAGGCCGTTCGCACGCGCCCTGGCCAAGGCAGGTCAGCGGGTCGTGCTGCTGGAATACCGGCGGGTGCCCGGCGATCCGTCGGTGGCGATCGAGGACCTGGACCTGTTCGAGTCCCGCTTGGCCGAACCCGTGTTGTGGGTCGGCCACTCCGCAGGCGGGATGCTGGCGCTGACCCGGGCATACCAGCGCCAGGCCGCGGTCCTCGCTTTGGCGCCGGTGGCGGATCTAGCGCGCGCATCCCGACTACACCTCGGCGATCACGCGGTCACCGCATGGATGGGCGGAACTCCCGAACAACAGTCGCGCCGATACACCGACCTCAACCCCCAAGTGCGCCTGTCGCCGCGCCCGCCCGGCGTACTCCTGGTGCACGGCACCAATGATCAGACCGTTCCCGTCGCGCTGAGCCAGGACAGCCCGGCCGAATCGCTGGTACTACCGGACGCCCATCACTTCGACCTCATCGACCCCGAGTCCGAAAAGTGGCCCCAGATACTGGAATTGGTGCGCTCAGCAGTGCGGCAGCTGCCTCCGCAGGCGCGGTGAAATACGGTGTCCTTGCGACAACTTCCGAACGCGACGCAGGGAGACCCATGCCGAATCGGCCACCAGCCAGTTCGTTGACCAGCGCCGAGGCCCTGGATCAGCTGGAAACGCGCTATCAGCAATCCGTCGACGCGTTGCGCGAGGCGATCCGCGCCTTCGTCGAGAACGGCACCGTGCCGGACGACGCCGCCCGCGATGCGGGCTTGTTCGTCTATCCCGAACTCCGCATCAGCTGGGACGGCGCCGCGCCGCCGAAGAACCGCTCGCGCGCGTGGGGCCGGTTCACCCGGCCTGGCAGCTATGCCACCACGATCACCCGCCCGGATCTGCTGCGTCATTACCTGACGGAGCAATTGGAGATGATCGAGCGCGACTACGAGGTGCGCATCGAGGTTTCGCCGTCCCGGCAGGAGATCCCGTTTCCCTACGTGATCGATCGCGCCGATCTCACGTTGGACAGTTCGATGGCCGCGGTGATGGCCAGGTATTTCCCGACCACCGACCTGGCCAGCATCGGTGACGAAACCGCCGACGGCATCTTCAACGCCATCGACACCTTCCCGCTCAGCCATTTCGACGCGCTGCGCACCGATTTCTCGCTGGCGCGCTTGCAGCACTACACCGGAACGCCGGTGGACCATTTCCAGCCGTTCGTGCTGTTCACCAACTACACCCGCTATGTCGACGAATTCGTGCGCTGGGCCTGCGAGCAGATCGCCGACCCCGACAGCCCCTACGACGGCCTCTCCTGTCCGGGCGGCACCGTGATCACCGCCGAAACCCTGGGCGCGGCAACAGCTTCGGATCTCGCCTGGAAGAAACATCAGATGCCTGCCTGGCACCTGACCTCCGCCGATCGACGCGGCATCACCCTGGTGAACATCGGTGTCGGGCCGTCGAACGCGAAGACCATCTGCGATCACCTGGCGGTGCTGCGCCCGCACGCGTGGCTGATGATCGGCCACTGCGGCGGCCTGCGGGAGAGCCAGGCGATCGGCGACTACGTGCTCGCGCACGCGTACCTGCGCGACGATCACGTGCTGGATTCGGTGCTGCCGCCGGATATTCCGATTCCCAGCATCGCCGAGGTGCAGCGCGCGCTGTACGACGCCACCAAGATCGTCAGCGGCATGCCGGGCGAAGCGGTGAAGCAGCGGCTGCGCACCGGCACCGTGGTGACCACCGACGATCGGAACTGGGAACTGCGCTACTCCGCGTCGGCCCTGCGTTTCAACCTGAGTCGTGCGGTCGCGATCGATATGGAAAGTGCCACGATCGCCGCGCAGGGGTATCGCTTCCGGGTGCCCTATGGCACTTTGCTGTGCGTCTCGGATAAACCGCTGCATGGTGAAATCAAACTGCCCGGCCAGGCGAATCGTTTCTACGAAGGGGCCATCTCGGAACACCTGCAGATCGGCATCCGGGCCGTGGAACTGTTGCGCGCCGAGGGTGATCGGCTGCATTCGCGCAAGCTGCGCACCTTCAACGAGCCGCCCTTCCGGTAGCCAGTCGCCACCTGCGCAGCCCGGTCGATCACCTGATCGACCGGGCTGCGCTGCGTTGGTCGTGCGGTCGACGGACGCGCGGCAGCGTGCACACCGGGCGCGAGCGCGGCTTGGTCCACCGCCCAGCGGGGTCGTTCGTGATCCGATGTAATCCGGGCGTGATCAGACCGTGATCGCCTGTGTCGCTGTTAATCAGCCCTCAACTCGATTTTAGAATTCGACTTACAAGTCGTGGGTTGCTGCGCTGAGTTCTAACCTCAAATGCGGAATCAACAATTTGGTGGCGCCGGCGAGCCAGGCCACCCGACCAACGGCGGTCGGTAGGTCCCGGCCTGTAGCTCGACTCGGCAGCACCGAGCCTGTGCCTTTGGGGGACAGGCGATCCGACCACGCGATCGACCAACTCCGAAAGAAGCGTCTCATGGGTAAGCACAGCGCACCTAGCAAAAACCAGATCCCGGCCCGACTGGCGATTCTGTCGACGGCGACCTTGATCGGCCTCGGCGTCTCGGCGCACAGCGGAGCGGGACAGGCCGTCGCGGAAACGACGACCGTCGCCGACCAGAGCGACCACGTGGCACCGGCTCCGGCCAAGGCGAAGCGGGTACTGGCCGCGAACGGGCAGGGCCACCACAGCCGAAATGTGGCGCCGCCCAAGAAGAAGAAGCCCGGCGCCAAGCCGAAGGCCAAGCCCGCGGCCGACAAGCCCGCGGCCGATCCGTTGGAGCTGCTGAACAGCGGCAGCGCCACGCTCGCCGGATTGGCGAAGAGCCTGAACACCGGCAGTGCCGCCATCACGCCGTTGGCCAAGGCGCTCAGCACCGGCAGCACGGCGGTTTCCGGTAGCGCCGCCACCGGCAGCAAAGCGGCGGGTGGCCTCGCGCCCCTGCTCGGCCTGCTCTCCGGCAGCGCCCTCTGATCTCAGGGCGACGCACGGCCGCCAACCAGCAACAAGAAGGCATTTCATGGGTAAGCACAGTGCACCGCGGAAACTTTCGCCGGCAACAATGCTCACATTGTCCACCGCTTTCGGCGTATCAGCATTTGCTGTGACGTTTGCTGGAGCTCCATCGGCGTCGGCGGCCGATTCACCCGCCGACGAGGTGATCAGCCTGACCAACGCCGCACGCACCAAAGCGGGCTGCTCCGCGCTGAAATCCGAAGAGCACCTCACCGAAGCCGCGCAGGCCCACACCAAGGACATGGCGGCCAGCGGCAACCTGGACCACAACTCGTCGAAAGGTGATCCGGGCGACCGGATCAGCGCGGCGGGCTACAAGGCGCAGACCTGGGCGGAGAACATCGCCGAGGGGCAGACCAGTGCGTCCGAGGTCGTCGACGCGTGGATGAACAGCGAAGGCCACCGGGCGAACATCCTGAACTGCGGGCTGAAGGACATCGGTGTCGGCTACGCCAAGAGCGGCGACGGCACCCCTTACTGGACGCAGGATTTCGGCGCGTCCGATGGCGCCGACAAGGACAAAGATAAAGACAAGGACAAGGACAAAGAGAAGGACAAAGACAAGCCGTCCGGGGGAGATAAGGACAAGCCCTCAGGTGGTGACAAGGACAAGCCGTCCGGCGGTGACAAGGACAAGCCCTCCGGCGGTGGCGATAAGGACAAGCCGTCCGGCGGAGGCGACAAGCCTTCCGGCGGTGGCGATAAGGACAAGCCCTCCGGCGGCGGCGACCAGCCTTCGGACGGCGACGACGAGTCCAAGGATCCTTCGGGCGACGGCTCGGAAGTCCCCACGGATGGCGAAGGCGATTCGTCGGAGGACCCGTCGGGTGACGGCTCGGACGAGTCGTCGGATGGCGCAGGCGATTCGTCGGAGGACCCCTCGGGCGACGGTTCGGACGAATCTTCGAATGGTGAGGGTGATTCGTCCGAGGATTCGTCGGGTGACGGTTCGGACGAGTCCGCCGGTGACGGAGGCGATTCGGCCGAGGACCCGTCGGGCGAGGGTTCGGACGAGTCCGCGGGTGACGGCGGCGATTGGTCCGAGGACTCGCTGGGTGACGGCTCGGACGAATCTGCCGACGGCGCAGGCGATTCGCTCGAGGACTCCTGGAGCGACATCTTCTCGAAGGACGCAGGTGATTCCGCAGGCGACGCGTCCTCCGATGGCTTCGACTGGTTCGGCAACGGCGGCGACGACTCGGGTGACGGACTCGGGGCGCTCACCGGTGGCGGCGACGCCTTCGGCGGACTAGGCGATCTGCTGGACGGACTCGGCGGCGCGGGCGACGCGTTCGGCGGACTCGGCGGTGCGGGAGATGCCTTGGGCGGACTCGCCGGTGCGGGAGATGCCTTGGGCGGACTCGCCGGTGCGGGAGACGCTTTGGGCGGACTCGCCGGTCTGGGCGAGGGCCTCGGCGCACTCGCCGGTGGCATCTAGCTGGTCGGCCGATCCGACTCGATCGCCGAACAAGGTTGACGCCCAACCTTGTTCGGCGATCAGCCATGTCGCACCTCGGTGACGAAAGCGAACTTCGGCGAAGCGGTGCCGACTCGTCGGTTCGGTGAAATCATTGGTCGCGAGCGATTTCCGTCGAGAGAGACCCATGACTATGCCCACCCGAACAGACTTGCTCGAGCCGACGACGTGGGCAGGCAAGATTTTCAGCGACGGTTGGCACGATGCCGCCGTCACCGCGCCGGTCGTAGAGCCTGCCACCGGAGCTGAGCTCGGGCGCATCGGGATCGCGACGGTCGATGACCTGATCGCGGCGACCCGGTCCGCGGTTGCGAGCCAACGGGATTGGGCGGCTCAGCCGTTTCATGAACGTGCCGCCGTCTTGCGTCGAGCCGGAGATCTGTTCCAGCAGTACGCCTCCGACCTACAGCACTGGCTGATCCGTGAAACAGGATCGGTTCCTGCCAAGGCGACCGTGGAAACCGATGCGGCGGCCCAGGAATGCTTCGAGGCGGCGGCGCTGGCGTCGACGCCGATGGGCGTGCTGTTGCCCACCGAATACGACCGCCTCTCGATGACCCGCCGGGTGCCGGTCGGCACGGTCGGGGTGATCGCGCCGTTCAACTTCGCGCTCATCCTGGCTATTCGCTCGGTCGCGCCCGCCCTCGCGCTCGGCAATGCCGTTGTCCTCAAACCGGATTCACGCACCGCCGTCTCCGGGGGAGTGGCGCTGGCCCGGATTTTCGAAGCGGCCGGGCTGCCCGAGGGGGTGCTGCACGTGCTGCCGGGTGGCGCCGATATCGGCGAGGCGTTGGTCACCGACCCGCTCATCCCCGTCATCTCGTTCACCGGGTCCACCGCGGTCGGTCGCCGAGTCGGCGAGTTGGCCGCGCGCCACCTGAAGCGGGTGCATCTGGAACTCGGCGGCAATTCGGCGTTGATCGTGCTCGACGACGCGGATCTCGACGCGGCCGCCGGGCTCGGCGCGTGGGGTTCCTTCCTGCACTCGGGCCAGATCTGCATGGCGACCGGCCGCCATCTGGTGCACGAAAGCCTCATCGACGACTACGTCGCGTTGCTGGCCGCCAAGGCCGACGCGCTCCCGGTCGGCGACCCGGCCACCGAACAGGTCGCGCTCGGCCCGATCATCGACGCGGGCCAGCGCGACAAGATCCACCACCTCGTCACCGCGACCGTCGACGCGGGCGCCGACCTGGCGGCGGGCGGCAGCTATCGCGAGCTGTTCTACCGCCCCACCGTGCTCGCCGGTGTTTCGCCGACGATGCCCGCCTACGCGCAGGAGGTGTTCGGTCCTGTCGCACCCGTCCTGTCGTTCCGCACCGTGGATGAGGCCGTGCGACTGGCTGCCGCCGACGAATACGCGCTCAGCCTCGGCATCGTCACCGCCGACGCGGCCCGAGGACTCGCCCTCGCCGACCGGATCCCCACCGGGATAGTGCATATCAACGACCAAACCGTCGGCGACGAAGCCGTCGCCCCGTTCGGCGGGCTCGGCGCCTCAGGCACCGGCAGCCGATTCGGCGGCACCGCCGCGAACCTCGAGGCGTTCACCGAAACCCGATGGATCACTATGCGACACCGCCCCGCGACCTACCCTTTCTGAGGGTCAGCCGAGTTCGGCGAGCTGCGGGACCGCAGGCGCCATGCTGTCGATCCACGCGGCGGGCGATCCGGTGGTCGGGGTGATGATGACGGCGTGCACGCCGAGCTTCGCGTAATCGGCCATGCTCCGGACGAATTCGTCGCGAGTGTCCGGCGTCGGCCGGGGATTGTTGGCCATGATGGTGATCCGGAGCTCGTTGAAATCCCGGCCGACGTCGTCGCAGTGCCTGCGCAGCACGTCCAGCTTGTGCTCGATATCCGCAGGCGCGCTGCCGAAAAGGTTGCACGCGTCGCCGTACTGCGCGACCAGCCGCAGCGTCTTGCGCTCGCCGCTACCGCCGATGAGGATCTTGGGCCGGTTGATCGGCTGCGGCGAGCAGAGCGTCTCGGCCAGCTGATAGTGCGTGCCCTCGAACGGCCCGTTGTTCGCCGGATCCCACATCTGCAGACAGATACGCAGCGCCTCCTCCAATCGCTCGAACCGCTCGGCGATCGGTGGGTACGGCACGCCGAGCCCGAGGTGCTCGCGCTCGAACCACGCCGCACCGATGCCGAGCGCCGCCCGGCCGCCGGAGAGCACATCGAGCGTGGTGACGATCTTGGCGAGCAGGCCGGGATGCCGATAGGTCACACCGGTGACCAGCAGGCCGAGTTGGATGTTCGAGGTGTGCGCGGCCAGGAACCCGAGCGTGGTGTAGCCCTCGAGCATGTTCGACTCGGCGGGCAGCCCCATCGGCTCGATCTGAAAGTAGTGGTCCATGAACGACAACCAGGTCGCGCCGGACGCCTCGGCCGCGGCACCCACCCTGGCCAGCTCGCCGGCGATCGCCGCCGTACCGCCGTCGATGTCGAATATCGGAAGATGAAAACCGAGTTCCATTGAACGATCCCCTCGTGTGTGGGCAACTCAGAGCCCTCACGCTACGACCTGGAGTGCACTCCAAGTCAAGTGCCGCACCGAGCCGCCGACGCCGCACATCTCCCACGGTTGCGCGAGCGACGAATGTACGTTCGTAGCAGTTCCTAACCTTTGGGAGCCGGTCGACGAGGAAGTAGGTGCGATGCACTGGGACCAGATGACCGCCACACCGGACGAACTACGCGAGCACGCGAACCGAGTGCGCCGCGCCGCCGGACAGCTCGGCATGCTGGAGTCGATCATCAATGCGGCCGACGGCCCGTGGCTCGGCGCGATGGACGCCGACGGGCGTGGCGCGGCGGAACTGAAGATGCATCTCGCCGGGCGCTACCGCCTGACCGCCGTCGTGACGACCGCAGGCAAGCTCAGCCACGTGCAGATGAACGCGCCCGCCGAGGGTCTCGCCGGTGAGCGGGTGCTCTCCGCGAAGACGGCGGCCCGGCGCGGCTGGGACGCCACCGAGGAGATGCCCAAGCAGCCGGACTGGCTCGACTACGTCGTGGCGTGGGTGAGCAAGGCCAGCGGAGACGTCGACCGCCGCGGCGTCATCGAATGGCGCCTGTCCGGCGCGGACCAGAAGCTGGCCGCCATGAACGACACCATCGACAGCATGCGCGCCAGCCTGCTGGAACGCGAACAGTTGCGCGACGAACTCGCCACCGAGGTCGTCGCGTTGCGGACCGAACTCGAATCCCTGGACCAGCCGGCGTGACTCGCCGCGCCCGGTGTGGCGCGGCGGCCGACGGAAACTATTGGGAGAGTTGTTTGATGAGGCGATAGAGGAATTCGCGGCTGGCGTCGAGGCCCGCGATCGGTGCTCGTTCGTTCACGCCGTGGATGCGACCGGCGTCGGCGCTCACCATGAACAGCCCGCTGACGCCGTACATCGGAATCCCTTTGCTGCGCGCGTATTTGCTGTCGGTGGCGCCGGTGGACATGAACGAGCTCACGGCGGCGGTGGGGAACAGTTCCTTCGTCAGCGACGTGACGGCGGCCATGACGTCGCCATTGGTGGGTGAGATGCCGCCTGCCGGATCCACTTTGGGGGTGACGGTCAGCTTGCTGTCGGCGAGGGCCGCTTTCAGCTGCTTGTCGATATCGTCGGGTTTGTCCTGGGGGAGGATTCGGCAGTTGATCGTCGCGGTGGCCGTTTGCGGCAACGCGTTTTCGGCTTCCCCGGCCTTCAGCATGGTGGTCACGCAGGTGGTCCGAAGTTGGGCGTTGTATTCGGGATTCGCCGAGAGCCGATCCACCGCCTCCGGGCTCGGGTTGCCTGCGGCGACCGCGCGCATATCGTCGGCCTCCGGCCCGGTGCGGCCCGCGGCCAGCGCGGCGAAGTTGTCGCGGGCCGGGTCGCTGAGTGAGGACGGGAACCGGTATGCGGCAAGACGATTCAGCGCGGCAGTGAGGGTGTAGATGGCATTGTCGGGCGTCGGCACCGAGCTGTGACCGCCCGCCGCCTTTGCTTCGACCTGATAGGTGACGTAGGTCTTCTCGGCCACCTGCACGCCCTGCAGGCTCGGCTTGCCGTCGACCAGCAGTGCCCTACCGCCTTCGTTCAGGCCGTACTCCGCGTTCATCAGGTCGAATTTGTTGTCCATCAACCATTTCGCGCCGTTGTCCGTCCCGGCCTCCTCGTCGGCGGTCAGCGCGAGCACGATGTCGCGGTTGGGCTTGAACCCTTCGCGCTTCAATTGGATCAGGCCGGAAACCAGGGCGGCCACCATGGATTTGTCGTCGATCGAACCACGGGCGGCATAGAAGCCGTCGGTCTCGGTGAGCTGGTAGGGGTCGGTGTTCCAGCCGTCTTCGCGTTTGGCCTCGACGACATCGAGATGGCCCAAGAGCAGCAACGGTTTACGTTGTCCGGATCCGGTGAAGCGGAGCACCAGGTCACCCTTGCGCTGCACGGGTTCGAAGATCTGCATATCGGCTGCGGCGAAACCCGCGTCGAGCAGGCGCTGCTTCATCGCGTTCGCGGCGACCGTAGTGCTACCGGTCGAGTGCGAGGTATCGGTTTCCACCAATTGCTTGTATATGTCGTGGAAGAGATTCGTATTGTCTTGTGCCGGAACGCTCGACGAGCTCGGTGCGGAGCTCGTCTCGTTCTTCGAGGCATCGGAGTTGCAGGCTGTTGCGGTGAGCGCCGCGATAAGTCCCAAGGCGGCCACCGAAATGAGCGGATTGCGGCGACTGATATTAGACACGCTAAGAATTTAACACGATGTGCGGCAGCCTGTCCGCGTGTTTGCTTGACTGGTCGCCGAATTTATCCGACAGTGATCTCGCTTCCGCGACCGTCGAGTCGCGTTCCCTTGTTTACATTCTTTGGAAACGAGAGGTGAGAGTTTGCGTACCGAACGATTCGGCGGGGGTCGGCCGGCGAAAGTCGTCCGCGCACTGGGCGTTGTCTTTCTCGCGGCAAATATCCTGACCGGTCTAGCGATCGGCACTGCTCCGACTGTCGCAGCCGAAGATGGTTTCGCGCCAGGAGATGTGCCACTGAGCCGGTATGCCGAACCGGGGCCGTACGAGACGGCGCAAACCACCGCCACGCACAGTTGTGATTCATCGCCGTATGGATCCACCATCAACAACACCTGGCGATTCTGGGGTAATCAGTCGGAACTGCAATGCACGAATATATTTCCGTCGGGAACGGATTCACCGTTCGGTGTCACCTTCTACTACCCGAAGGACATCGCGAACATGGATCGGCTTCCGGTGCTCGTCTACTCGCCGGGCACCGGCCAGGATCCCGGGTATTACGACTCGAGTGCACGCTTCTGGGCCAGCTACGGATACGTGATCGCGATGCCGTACGACCTGCTCAATTCGACCCCCGAAATGGGTCTCGGTGGCGTACAGGCACTGTCGAATGCCGGCAAAAATCCCGACAGTCCGATGTTCGGCAAGGTGGATCTGAGCCGCGTCATCTTCGCCGGACACTCCGGCGGCGGCGGAGCAACCCAGCTCAACGCGAGCCTGCCGCCCGACGCATGGCACATGATCGATCCGGATGTGCGGATCATCGGCGCGGTGCCCACCGAGCCGTCGCCTTACGCGCTCGGCATTCTCCTCAACGTGCCGGTCCTCTATCTCACCGGTTGCAACGACGCGATCGTCTGGCACTGGTACCACCCGATGTGGACCCAATACCACACCGCCATAACAGTTCCGGCGTATCTGGCGTGCATTCGAGGCGGCACCCACATCACGCCGATGGACGATCCCGCGCACAATCCGTTCGCCCCCATCACCTTGGCGTGGATGGAGTATCTCGCCAAGGGCGACAAGGACGCGGCCAGGTACTTCGTTGGTCCCAACTGGACGCTGCCCGGTGACCCCGGCGTGGAATACGTGATGCGAAACGCGTTGGCCGACAGTCTCCCTGAATAGGGCTTACCGACGTCCGGAGCCGGCGGTCCGCAACCAGCGAGCCGTCGGCTTGGACAGCGTCGATATCAGCGTCAGCATCAGCAACGCCAATCCCACGGCCATGGTCAAGCCGGTGGTGCCCTTCGGGCTGTCGTACTCGAATCGGACCGGGACCAGGCTCGCCAGATAGCCGAGGCACCCCAAAACCACCAGCACCCGGCCGAACCGCCTGCGCGCGAGCAGCAGTACCGCGCCGCCGAGCAACAGCAGCGCCGCGCCCGCGGCCGCTACGCCCGCTGCGGCATAGGGCGCGATGTGTGGGTCCCGAAACTCGATGAGGGCGCGGACGACCCGTATCCGCGGGTTCACCACCAGCGCCGTGACGACGCAGGCGAGCAGAAACGCGAGTATGGCGGCACCCATCGCACGGCCTCGACCACTCGCCGGTACCGGCTGACGTGCGGGCTGGGCAACCGATGCGGGTGCGGACTGGGCCGCTGGTGTTGGAGCAGACTTGGTGGCGGATGTCGGAGCTGGCTTCGCCACCGGTGCCGGAGTCGGTGGGGCCTGCCGACCCTGACCGTTCTGGTTCAACGCCGTCGAAGCTATCCGGTTGGGCGGCGGCGTGATTCGGGCCGGAGCCGCCCGACCATGCAGGGAATCCCACGCCACCGAGGTGAACTCGCGGCAGCTGCCGAATCGTTCGTCGCGTCGCTTGGCCATCGCCTTGGCGATCACCTCGTCCAACGCGGGCGGTGCGTCGGGCCGCACGGAACTGAGTCGCGGCACCGGCTTGCTGATATGCCCGGCGACGACCTGCCCGGGATTGGTCGCCGCGAACGGTGCGTGCCCCGCCAGCAGCGTGAACAGAGTGCACGCGAGCGAGTACTGATCCGAGCGGTGATCGACCGGCTCGCCGGAGAGCTGTTCCGGCGAGGCGTACGCGAGGGTGGCGTTGAACGTCCCGCTCACGGTCAGCTGCGTGTTCGAGTCGAGCAGCCGGGCGATGCCGAAATCGGTCAGCACCGCGCGTTCCGCGCGACCGGTATCCGGCGACGACAACAGGATGTTCGCCGGTTTGATATCACGGTGCAGCACGCCGCGGCTGTGCGCGTAATCGAGCGCCGCCCCGGTCTCGGAGACGATGCGCAGCGCGCGGTCGATCGGCACGTCCCGCGGATTCAACCGGGCGGCATCGGAGCCGTGGATGTACTGCATGGCGATCCACAGGTGCCCGTCGTGCGTGCCACGATCGTGAATGCCGACGATGCCAGGATGATCCAACCGCGCGACGACGTTGGCCTCCTGCTCGAACCGCCGCCGCAATTCCGGCTCCGCCGAGACCTCGCGATTGAGCAGTTTGAGGGCGACCCGGCGCGGTAGCCGCGGATGCTGCGCCAAATACACGGTGCCCATCCCGCCCCGGCCGAGCACGCCCTCGATGAGGTAGTCCGCGAATGACTCGTTCACTCCGAGTTGCACCACGCCTACCCCTAACTCCCTTCGAGCACGATAATCCGAGGAGGAGTTAACCACCCTCACTCCGAACACGCACCCTCCGATAATCAGCGCAGTGTCACCGACTGACTGTTCGCCGCGGCGATCGGATCGGTTTTGACGTGCACGACGCCGCCGCGATCCTGCGGGTCGAACCACCATCCGTTGGGTGCGCGATCGAGGTCGGCGCGGCTGGCACGTTGGGTCAGCGGACCGGCGGCGGTCTGGACGGCCTTCGGGGCCGAAGCGGAGTGCACCGTGAGTTCATAGCGCCGGGCGGCGGGCTTGCCAGGATACGAACCCGAACTGGCGCCGATGGTCACCTCGGTCGAACCGGACGCCGAGCGTACGGCGAAGTTTTGTGAGGCTTGTTCGCCGCGCTGGTAGCCACGGGTGACCCCGTCGTCCTCGACCAGCGTGAAGTTGCCCCCGGCCTGCGGGTAGACGTCCAGATCCAGCACACTCTTGTCGCGGGTCTGCCACGACTGGGTGCCCTCGGCCCACATCGGCACCACCGCGCCCGCGCGCACGAACAGCGGCAGCGTGTCCAGTGGAGCGCGATAGTCGTTCACCGTGGTCGGCCCGGTCCAGCTGCGGCCGCTCCAATAGTCGATCCAGGTGCCCTCCGGCAGGTAGATGCCGTCGCGTTTTTCGGCGTCGTTGTACACGGGCGCGACGAGAAAGTCCTTCCCGGAAAGGAATTCGTAGCGCGCCTGGTCGCCCCACGTCGCGGGATCCTTCGGGTACTCCAGCGCGAGCGGCCGAACCTGGCCCACGCCGGTGCGATTCGCCTCGACCGAGTACGAATAGGTGTAGGGCAGCAGTCTTTCCTTGAGCTGCAGGTACTTTCGGTTGATCGAGGTGTAGGGCTCGCCGTAGCGCCACGGCTGCTTGTCGTTGGGTGCCCAGCCGTCCATCGACATGATGGTGGGCAGGAACGCCTTCCACTGCAGGTCGCGGGTGTAGGTGCGCGGGCTGCCGCCGAAGATTCCGTCGACGTCGCCGCTGTTGTACGCGATGCCGGACATCGTCGAACCCGCGTAGGTGGGGATCTGCCAGCGGATGTAGTCGTAGGTGCCGGACTGGTCGCCGCTCCACAACACCGCACAGCGTTGCGCGCCTGCCCAACTCACCGGCGTCCAGACGAAACCTCGGGCGTCGCTGTTCTCTTCGATGCCGCGGTGCGCGCTGTCGCAGCCGTCCAAGGCGAACTGATACCCGGGGCCGACCCAGGCCACGTCCAGCTTGCGCACGCGCACACCGGCTTTCACCTCGTCGGCCTGATGCGGCAGCCCGTTCTCGGTCCACAACCCGAGCTGCATGTTGTCCTTGCGCAGCCCCTCGCCGACCTGCGGCAGATTCTCGTAGCCGCAGCCGTAGCCGTCATTGACCAGCATCCAGCCGTTCGGCATCTGGTTGCGCACATACCCGTCGGCGATGTCGACCGCGTCCAGGGTGTGCCGCTCACCGCGGTTGGCGTTGTGCAGGTAGCAGTCGGAGTCGCCCATCTCCAGTCCGTAGATCGGCGGCAGGAACGGCCTGCCGACCAGCGCGGTGTAGGCGGAGATCACCGATTTGGGGCCGTCGCCGACGACGTAGATCGCGTCGAAGCGGCGTTCCTCGTGCGTGGTGCGCGCCGGATCGGTGAAGGCGTAGTTGCCCGGCGCGAAGGTATTGCGCAGCACCCCGTATCCGTTGCTGGATAGGTAGAACGGCTGTGAGTTCGGCGCCCCGCCGTCGTTCCAGTTGTCGTCGGCGAAGATCTTGACGGTCTGGTCGCGGTGGCTGAACCGCCCGTTCTGCTCGCCGCCGCCGAAGAACTGCTCGTTCTGGCCGCGGCCGAGGCTTTGCGTTGTCGCGGTCTTGGTCCAGGACAGCGGCGCGGACTCGGCCCATAGCTGCTTGGCGTCGGCGCCGTCGTAGAGCGCGAAGCGCAGTGGAGTCTTGTACGCGCGCAAGGTGACACCGGAGGTGGCGATGGCCCAGTAGTCGCCCTTGTCGGTCCGGTGCGCGGCGGCGGGCGGGAGCTTGGTCGGCAGGACGATCTTGTCGCGGGCCGGGTCGGTGAACTTGCCGTCGGGTGCCAGCTGCACGCGCACCGCGCCGGAGTTGGGGAAGCTCACCCGGACCGCGGCCGCGCCGGAGTGCATGGTGGTCGTCACGCCGTCGTCGGCGATGCCGCTGAGGTTGCCGAGCCGACCGGCGTCCGCTTCGGCCAATGCGGTGGGCGCGGCGACCAGGCTGCCCGCCACGATCAGCAAACCCAGCGTGATGTGCGTGATCCTGCGTAGGTCGATCACTCCGCCGTAACTGCGATGGGTGTGATTCATGACCAAGTAGAACCACACCCGGCCGCCCATCTCGACTGGGCGCACAACTGGGGACTCATCGGCCTGGTGTCTCAGGAGATTTAGAATCCTTTGTGCGACAAGGTATCTCGTTATCGGGTCGACACGCCCGTTACTCGAACAGCACGCAGGTGGCCGCCGTCGCATCCAGCATGGCCGACGGCGCGGCGGGCAGGCCGGTGGTGGGATCGAGGTCCAGCCAGGCCACCGAGTTCGACTTCTGATTGGCCGCGTACAGCCGCCGGCCATCCGGGCTCAGCGTCAGATCGCGGGGGAACTTTCCACCACACGGCGTAGTGCCCACCGGCACCAGCAGCCCGCCGACAATGGCGAAGGTCGCGACGTTGTCGTGGCCACGGTTGGCGAGGTAGAGGAAGCGACCGTCCTTGGCGACCACCGGCGCGGACGGGTAGTTCCGATCGCCGCCGCTGTTCAGGTCCGCGGGGAGCGACTGCCCGGCGCGCAGTTCGCCGCGGTCGGCCTGCCAATCGAGCACCGTCACTGTGGAATTCAGTTCGTTGGCCAGAAACGCGTTGCGGCCGTTGGGATGGAAGGTCAGGTGCCGTGGTCCGCTGCCGGGTGTCATCGTGACCTGCGCGTGCTGATTCAGCTTGCCCCCGGCCAGTTCGTAGACGTACACCGAGTCGACGCCCAAATCCACCACCAGCACCCAGCGTCCGGAGGGATCGATCGATACCTGATGCGCATGCGGTGCGGACTGTCGATCCGGATCCGGTCCGCTGCCGGTGTGTTGGACGACATCGGTGACCGCGCCGAGTCGTCCGTCGTCGGCCACGGCGAGCACGCTGACGCTGCCCGACTCGTAGTTGGCGGTCAGCACGTAACGGCCGTCCGGGGTGACGCAGAGGTGCGTTGGCGCATTGCCTTGCACAGCAACCGTATTCAATACAGTCGGCCGCGGCGACCGGAGGTCGACTGCGGTGGCCGTGCCCGCGCCTGAGCCTTCGTTCACCGCGTAGAGGTAACGCCGGTCGGGCGAGAACGCGAGGAAGGACGGATCGGCCACGTCCACAGTGCTTTCCACGGTCAGCCGACCGGTGCCGGGATCGACGGCGGCGACACTGATACCGGAACCGCCTGCGCCACTGGAGGTATAGGAACCGAGGAACGCGCGAGTCCCATTCGCCGCGCCCGCTAGCGCCGGACGTAAGACTCCGGCTGTCACCGCGACACCGACACCGACCGCGCCACCCATTATCCCGAGCAGACGCCGCCGTCCGAGTTCACCATCGCGCACGGTTTTCTCCTTCCCTCCCGCGGCCGGTCCCGCGTTCGGGTCAGAATGTCGTACGTCACACCAGTCCGCAAGTGGCGCAACCGATATTGCATAGTATGCAATACAACTCGATCGCCGTTGCAAGGGGTGGGCAATCTTCGGCCGGTCGCCACGAAAAAGCCTCATCAGCGTTCCCCAGTCCACAGTGGGGAGATCAGAAAACCTGCCGGTCTGCCACCGACATTCGCTCCGAATGGTGCACGGGGGTCCAACTTCCCCAGTTGAGCGTCTGGACGCGGCGGGGATCCCAGGGGAATCTTGTGGCTGCCAACATCCCATAGTCACGGCACCTGAGCTCAGGTGCTGCTCGGTGTAATACCGTTACAAGACAGGCGGTTTGAGACATGTCGACTCTCCTCAGCGTTATGGACACCGTTAATTACATCGCCACGAGCTCGGGCTCCAGCGATGCGGGCGATTCGCTCAGCGGCGGTGGATCATCGACCGGATCACTCGGCACCGGGCTGGATATCGCCAAGGTGGCCCTGAAACTGCTCAGCCTGCTTGTCGGCAATGTGTCCTGACCGGTAATTCGCGATATTCAGCGCGGCGTCAACGGTCGCCGCGCTGAATATGCGTGAGCAGTGTCAAGGAAATTCCGCGCGATACCTCCTCGCCCGCTTCCCCCGTTGTTCTCCGGTCGAATCGGCCGACTCTGCCGTTCGGCGATGAGCGGTCGACCGAGCTCGGTAGTGAGGTTCAGATGTCAGTCCTGCATTCGTCCAATCGCTACGTGATGGCGACGATAGTGGCCATCGGGGTGGCCGTCGCTCCCGCTGCCGTCGCCGCTCCGGCCTTCGCGCACTCGGCACCGCCCGACTGCGCCGAGACGTTCAATCTGTTCATCCCGGGCACCTGGGAGACCAACGAAAACGCCGATCCCGCACAGCCGATCGGCATGCTCCGGCCGATCGCCGAGGCGATCCAGCGTCAGCAGGGCCCGAAGTCCGACATCTACTTCACGCCATACATGGCCCGTGCCTTCGACAACGGTCACACCTACGCGGACAGCAAGAACACCGCGCTGGTCAATGCCCGCAAGGCGCTGCGCGACTACGACAGACGTTGTCCCGCCGCCAAATTCACCATCACCGGCTACAGCCAGGGCGCGGACGCCGCGGGTGACGTCGCCGCCGAGATCGGCAACGACCGCGGACCCGTGCCGCCGGACCGGGTTTTGGCCGTCGGCCTGATCGCTGACCCCGCCGCAGGCACCAAGGGCGAGACCGCCGTAGGCCCGCACACCGCGGGCTCGGGGATCGCCGATCCCCGGCCGGCGGGCATGGGCAAGCTCAGCGGTCGAGTCAGTTCGATCTGCGACCCGGGCGACCTGTATTGCTCGATCAAGAAGGGCGACAACCCGTTACTCGGGAAACTCGGCTCGCTGCTGAGCAAGGTGCTCGGCAACTCCAGCATGGCCAAGACCCTGACGGCGAATGTCAACAAAGCCGACCTCCCCGGCCTGGCCGGTGCCGTCGACGAGCTGTCCACCAGCCTGAGCGCGCCGGGCGGCATCAACCTGACCCGCGTCCGCGACACCGCGGCAAAGCTGGAGGTCACCCTCAAAACCCTTGCCGGTCTGCAAGATTCCAGCGCCGCCGATCGATTGGCCGCTGCCCCGGCTGGATCCGCGGAGAACAATGCGGGCCAGGTGCTGACCAAGGTCGAGGAATCCGACCTGACCGGCGCCGCGACGGCGGTGAGCGCGATCGCCGATACCGCGACCAGCCTGTTGGGCAGGGGAATTCGGACACTCAAAGCGAACTCGCCCGACGCGGCCACGCTGACGATCAAGATCAATGCACTCGTCGGTCAGGTCGCACCGCTGGCCGACCTGCCCGCGGCCCTGCTCAACTCGGCGGCGAAGATCCTGGCGATGCTGAAACCCACTGTGGCGATTGACCAGACGCTCGATGCCGTCGCCAACGTCACCGCGCTCGACTTCCGCGCGATCCTGGACAACCTCGCGCTGCTGCCGCAGAAGGTGGCGGCGATGGACGCCCAGGGCGCCCATCAGGTCGCCGGTGCGCTGAACAACCAGTTCAAACCATTGGTCGACCTGGTCGCCAGCGCCGACCTGAAGTCGGTCGCACAGGTGCTGTCGACCGTGCCGAACCCGCAGGGCTACGTCCAGATCGCGACGTCGATGACCTCGATCCTGTCCAACGTCGATGTCATCCGGATGGCGACCCTCGTCGGCCAGATCCAGGAAATCGCGTGGTCCGTGCTGGAGAAACTGGCTCCGCCGCCCGGGCAGGCGGCCGACCCGGCCGGTGCCGCCGCCGTGCTGTCCGGCCTGCTGCCGGTCGGCCTCGAGCTGGCCTCGGTCGCGACCGGCCTGCTCACCAGCAACAACTCCCAGCACCTCGACCTCGACGATCTGAGTGATGCGCTCGCCAAGACCGCGCCGCCGACGCGAGGGCTCAACCTGCTTGCCCTTATTCGCGACGGCTTCAGCGCGGCAAGCTTTTTCGCCTCGAACGCACACATCAATTACGGCGCGCTCGTTGTCGACGACTCGGGCCGCAACGCCATCCAGTGGCTCGGTGACTGGATGAACGGGCAGATCGGCGAGGGCAATTGAATACGGCAAAGCCGTTGTGCATTTGGCGATTTGGTTAGTGTCGGGTCATGCGAATTGCTGCGGCGCAGGCACGGCCTGCCTGGCTCGACCCTACGGCCGGGACGAAGATTGTTGTCGACTACTTGACCAAGGCCGCGGCGGCGGGAGTGGATCTCGTCGCCTTCCCTGAGACGTTCCTGTCCGGCTACCCGATCTGGTTGGCGCGGACCGGCGGAGCTCGATTCGACAATCCGGCCCAAAAGGCCGCCTACGCTTACTATTTGGATGCGGCGGTCACGCTCGACGGCCCGCACCTCGCCACAGTGCGCGAGGCGGTCGCCGACCTCGGCGTGTTCTGCTACCTCGGCATCACCGAGCGCGTTCGCGGCACGGTGTACTGCACCTTGGTCGCCATCGATCCGGCCCGCGGCGTGGTCAGCGCGCACCGCAAGCTGATGCCGACGCACGAGGAACGGATGGTCTGGGGGATCGGCGACGGGCACGGGCTGCGCGCGCACGACGTCGGCGAGTTCCGGGTCAGCGGACTGTCCTGCTGGGAGAACTGGATGCCGCAGGCGCGGCACGCACTGTATGCCGACGGCGCGACCCTGCACGTCTCCACCTGGCCGGGCTCGGTCCGAAACACCAGGGACATCACCCGTTTCGTCGCCATGGAAGGTCGGGTGTACTCGCTCGCGGTCGGCGCCGTGCTCGACTATGCCGACGTGCCAACCGATTTCCCGTTCCGCGACGAACTGCTCGCGCTCGACCAATCGGCGGGCTACGACGGTGGATCCGCCATCGCGGGCCCGAACGGCAGTTGGTTGGTCGAACCCGTGATCGGCGAAGAGCGTCTCGTCATCGCCGATATCGATCCGGCCGAAGTCGCAAGGGAACGACAGAATTTCGACCCGACGGGGCACTACTCCCGCCCCGACGTATTCACGGTGACGGTGGATCGTCGACGTCGGGATGCGGTGACTTTTGTGGAGGGATAGGACTTCGGCGGATTAACGAATCCAGCTGCCCGAGGGCATTTCTCGGCCATTGGAAGACCTGGAATCGACTTCTCGGCGCAGGGGACTGAACATCGGCGGTACGGCAGGCGAACTGTAGCGAGAGCGGGGGGCGCAGCGGGTTTATTCCAATAGAATTAGTTCCGTGTGGAAATGTCTGATAGGTCTTTTCATTATCCTGACCATGATTACCGCACCTGGTCCGGCGTACGCGGCGGACGCCTCGGTCGAGGCGCGGGGCACGGTATTCATCGACTTGAACGGCAACGGAATTCGTGACAGTGGCGAGCAAGGACTGGGGGGCGTCTCTGTCACCGACGGAGCGGTCTGGGCGAAGACCGAGAAAGACGGCGGCTACCGGCTGCGGATCGATCCAGGTCGGCGGGAAACCGATCTGATCAACATCGTCTCACCGGATGGGTACACCCCGGTGCTGCGGGAGGATTCGGTCCCGCGTTACTTTCGCGCGCTCGACGAGGGCAAGCCCCGGCAGGACAACATCGACTTCGCCCTCGTCCCCGACAAGCGCGCGGCGGATCCACGCGAGCCGTGGTTGATGTTGTCCGACAGTGAAACCGACAATCGCAGCGACGCATCCGCGGCGAACACGCTGGCCCAGTGGACCGGCCAGGTCGAGGCAATGGCGCGGAACCGGGAAGCTACCGTCGCCATCGCGACCGGCGACATCACCGTCACCGATTACACCGCGCCCGAGCGTCGCCAGGGCAGCTACGACATCCTGCGCACCGGCCTGACCAAGGGCCGCTTCGGCCGGCCGTTCTATCCGGTGATGGGCAATCACGACGCGGGCGGGACCGGAAAGACCAACGGGTACGCCGCGAGCATGGAGATCTATCGGCGCAACATGGGACCGGAGTGGTACAGCTTCGACCGCAACGGCCGTCACCTCGTGGTGCTGGAGGACAACTACGACACCTCCGGTCTCGGCCCGCAACTGCAATGGCTGCGCGAGGATCTGCGCCGCCATGCCACCGGCAAACAGGTGTTCGTCTTCGCCCATCGCTCGCTGTTCACCAAATGGGGCGCGGGACAAGCCATTCAGCCGATCGTTGACGAACTCGCCCGCTACGACGTGCGGATGTTCGCCGCGGGCCACAATCAGCAGACCGAGTTCCGCCGCGGCGCGTTCCCGCGCTCGGTGGAGGTGAACAACATGGGCGCCACCTACGGCATCGACGGCGCGCGGCCCGGCTACAAGGTGCTGGACTTCGCCGGTATCACCGACGATCCGGCGACGCCGGTGAACGAGGACACCGGTTACGTTTCCGGCACGCACCGGCAGTTCTTCGTGCGCGACCGGACGGCGCTGGTCAGTCCCGCACCGGACAGTGCGTATCGGGCAGGTGCCGCCATCCCGGTCGACCTGTACGTCGAGGACGCAGGTCGGACTCCGGCTGGTGCCCAGGTGCTGGTCCGTGACGAACGCGGCGGCGAGGCGTGGCGCGCGGACCTGCGCTTCGGCAGCACGCAAGCACCGCCCGGCTGGGTGAACTGCTACACCCCGCCTGGTGGGCGGGCCGAGTCGTGCCCGGCCATCCGCGCCAATTGGGCGACCGCACACGGCAGCATTCCGTTTCTGCAGCCGGGGACCTACCGCGTCGAGGCGACCGCAACCGATACCGCGGGCGGGAAATGGCCCGCGATGCAGGGCACGTTCCGAGTGTTAACCGTCGGCCCGCCACCGGCGGCCGGTGCCGACTGGCTGCGCCAGGGCGGTACCGAATCCGGTGGCTCCGCCGCGGCATCCGACCCGGGTGCCGTGCTGGACCAGCGGTGGTCGGCCAACACCGGTGAGCACTTCGGCCTCAACGGTGCCGCCGTGGCCGGCGATCTCGTGATCGTGACCGCCCAGGCCTTCGCCTCGCCCTACAACCAGGTGCTGGCCTATCACCGCGATACCGGCAGGGAGCTGTGGCGGACCTATCTGGACGGTGATGCCGAGTCCTTCCCGACCGTGCAGGGCGGCCGGGTGTATCTCAGCACCGCGGTCGGCCGGGTCTACGCGCTCAACTCGCGTACCGGTGCCGTCGATTGGCAGACCATCGATGACGAGAACCGCACCGGAAAGACCGTGCGCCGCTACGGGCGGGCAGGTGGTCCGGTGAGCGTCTTCGACCTGCCCGAGCAGCATCGCGCGGTCGCGGTTTACCAGGCGTACGACCAGATCGTCTGCCGCGACGCCGGGACCGGGAAGCGGCTCGACGGTGGCTTCGCCGCACCTGCGGGGTGGGGCGAGTTCCACAGCACCGCCGTGCGCGGCGCGGACGCGAAAACCGCTTACCTGCAGTCGGGTTCGAGCCAGACGCTCATCGCGATGGACCTGACCACCTGCGGTCGCCGCTACTCCGTCGATACCGCGGGCGGACTGTTCAGTCACTCGTCGCCGGCGTTCACCGACGGAGATCGTCAGCTGGTCACCATGACCGGTGGGGGTCTCAGTGGCCATGACCCGCGCGACGGGCGCGCACTGTGGCACGCCGACATCCCGGGCAGCGCTTGTGAACCGGGGCCGCCGCCGGTAACCAGTCCCGCCGTTCGCGGACAGCTGGTCTACGTCGCGGCCATCGATGGCACCGTCCGTGCGTTCGATACCTCGGCGAGTAAACCGGCTGAAGCCTTGTGGCAGACCGGAATCGGCTATCTGCCGGGCACTGGTCCGCTCGATGATCCCGCGCGGGTGGCGGCCGGGTGTACGGCCGCGCCGAACGCGCCTGCGATGCACGCGCTGACCACCGAGACCGTGGTTTACGTCGGCACCTGGGACGGGAGACTGGTTGTGCTCGACCGGAAGACCGGAAAAGTGTTGAACCAGTACGACTTAGGTGGGTCGGTCGCCTCGGCGATGTCGGTGACGGGTGACTGGTTGTTCGTGCTCAGCACGGACGGCACCGTGCATGCGATGGCCCGCCGCGCTGCCTGAACTCGGTGTCAGTGCTGAGTCCAGTCGGGTTGAGTGAAATGCGCTACTCGGGCGTTGGCGTGATCGCGCCCGAGTAGCACCACCTCGCGGAACTGCCAGAGCAGCGCGCCGGTGGGGGCATGAATGGTCATGCCCTCGCCGAGCCGCATCTGGAGCAGGCCAACGTCTTCCGGGACGGATGTCGCCGGGCCGCGCAGTTCGGATTGCGGCACGGCCTCGTGCCGAGCGACCCAGTGCGGCACATCGTCCGCGGCCAGTCGGGTGAGCCGAACCAAGTGCACGGAGTGGACTTCGTCGGGGCTCGGCTTCAGCTCGGCGGTGTCCGGCAATGCCGCGACGAAAGGAGTGATCACGAAACCCGATGCCGCTGGGAAGTCATCGAGCCTGCCGAGCAGGTCTGCGGAGGTGGCGGTCAAGCCGAGTTCCTCGTGCAGCTCGCGCAATACAGCCTGCTCCGCGGTCTCACCCTCGTCCAGCCGACCGCCGGGCAATCCCCACTGCCCGGCATTGCGCCCACGGTAGGCCCGCCTGATGACCACCACCGACGGTGCGCCGTCGCTTTCGCCGACGACACACAGCAGCACGGCCGCCCGCCGAATACCCGGGGCGTCAGGAACTTCGGTGTGCGGGAATTCGCGCAGCCGGGTGCGCGCGAGATCGCGGAAATCGTCCACGGTCTCGGGTACCGGCGGTCCGGTGGTAGGGCCCATACCCCGATCTTGCCCCACCGCCGATTGCTACATCTTGGCGTACCGCGCCATGACAAAGCTGTAGAGACCGTAGGTGATGATGCCGAGGCCGGCCACGACCAGCAGGATCACGCCATAAGGCTGCGCCCCAAGGGTTTTCAGCGCCCCGTCGAGCCCGGCTGCCTTATCCGGCTGCGCCTGGCCCACGGCGAGGATCACAAGCAACCCGATCGCGGCAACGGCAAGCCCCTTCGCGACGTACCCGGTCATACCGAGCCGCCGCACCAGGTCACCGGTATTGCCCTCGAGGTCTTTGAGGAACTTTCGGCTGATCCCCTTGTACACGTGGTATCCACCAACCCCGATGATGATCAGTCCGGCAACGACGAGGGCAACCTTGCCCGCCGTGTTCTGCATCAACCGCCCGGTGGTTCCGGCACTCTGCTGGCTGCTGGATTTGCCACTGCCGCGCGCGAATCCGAACGCGGACAAGGCGAACGAGAAATAGATCACCGCCAGCGACAAAGCCTTGACCCGATGGAACGCCTCTTTCTTCTTACTATCGGCTTCGGGCTTCGACGAACTACCGAAGATCGCCTCCGCAATCCGCCACAGCCCCATCAGCAGAAACGCGAAAACACCGATCCACATGACGATGACGCCGCCAGGTTTGCTGACCAGTTCCGCCATAGCTCCCGACTGATCGGCACTACCTCCCGACCCGCCGAGCGCAATCCGAATCGCGATGTACCCGACGATCAAATGCACGATCCCCGTCATGACGAACCCGCCCCGCGCAAACCGCTCGAACACCCCGTTCTGCGCGATCCGCCCCGCAGCAGACGACTTCCCGCCCCCACCGCGCTGCCCGCGAGTACGATCCGTCCCAGTCGACAACCCACTCATCAGACGCCCTCATCTCCGTCGAACCGAACGTCCGGCAGATACCCGGCGACGCGGGTTCGAAACACCGGACGAGCGGCCGTCCCTCGCAACATCGAGCCGCGCCGAGGGTGCCCCGCCCGGAGTACTAAAACTTACGGGTTATTTATGTGGTGGTAATCACCGGTGTTCTTGATCGGCGGTTACGCTACATTGGCGAATGAGTACTCGTATTCGGTGGGAGCGTATTGCTTTCCAATCCGGCGGGGAGACAACCTATGTCGGATGCGTGACTATTCGGTGCGAATAACCGGAATCCGCTGATTGGGCGTATTGCCCGGAATTCTTGAAACCGACGAGCGGGTCGGTGTCGGCTGCGGACGAAAGATGTGATCGATCGCGCGGCCTGAGGTACAGGAGCGTTCATGGCAACCATCACTCGCGGCTTCCGGGCCGATCGGCACAAGATCAGTCGCCAGGGTGGAGCCTCGTCGGCTGCGCCGGTGTATGTCAATCTCACCGACAAGGCGTTCCTGCGGCTGCACCACGGTTACGGCATGCCCGTTGTCACGCAGACGCTGACCGTGCTCGGCCGTCGGCCGAGCGACGAGCAGCTGAATGCGATGTATGCACTGCTGAAGTCCGGGCCGTTGACGCGGCGGGTGCACCGCTCGGCGGTGCCGTTCGCGCGGGCGCGCTGGGTGCATGCCGATACCGCGCTGCCGCTGTATGTCGCGCCGGATCCGATCGATGAAGCCGATGCGTTGACGTGGGCGAACGAGCAGGGGCAGTATCGCCTCGATCCCGACGGGGGATACGGGTGGCGATTGTCTGCGGTGCCAACGCATTCCGGTGGCATGGTCGTCTGCCTGACCAAGTCGCACGCGGTCGCCGACGGCCACGCGGGATTGCTGGCCGAGGCCGGTCTGGTCGACCCGGAACTCGCCACGAGCGGCGGTCTCGATGCCAGGGTCGGCATGTTGGACGAACTGGCCGACGGTGCGCACCGCGGCATCACCGTTGCGCGACAGGCCTTTACGGAGATGCGGCGAGCTGCTCGCGATCCGCGGCATCGCGCGGCCGTGCGCGCGGCACTGTTCTCCCACACGCCGGAGCCGGCACCGGACCCACAGGGTTGGCGCGAGCAGTCGGCGGTCGTCACCTTCGATGCGGCGCAATGGAAGTCGGCGGCCGAACGCGACGGCGGCACACCCAACACGCTGTATCTCGCGTTGACCGCCGACCTGCTGCGCCGCTGCCCACTGATCGACAACATCCCGCCGGTCTTGACGCCCGCCGTGCGAGTCCTGCGCGAACACGATCAGCAGGACGCGAATTCGTTCACCAGGGTGCCGGTGGTGGTGCAGCGCGAATGGCTGGACAGCCACGACCTGACCTCGCTGCGCGCGGTGAGCAAGGCGGCGTTCGAGGCGGTCGCGACGGTCGGTTCCGGCGTGCTCTCGCAGCCGCGCCAGATGCCACCCGAGCTGCTCGACGTGCTGCCCGACGGCGTCGTGCACCGACTGCTGGAGACGGTGCCGATCACCGTCGGAATGTGTTCCAACATGGGCGTGCTCGACTCGTATATCGCGCCGCAACTCGGCCATTTCGAGCCGTCGCTGCACATGAAGCGCGCCGTGGTCCAGGGCCTCGACGCACCACGCACCACGAGGCAACCGGTGGCGCTGGCGACCTGGCTGTCGGAATCCGGCGGCCAGATCCACTGGGCGCTGGAAAGCTTCAAGCCCGAGATGGCGCATACTGCAGCTGAACTAGCCGACCATGCTAAGAAAGTCGCCAGGTCGTGGGGACTACACCCGCTGCACATCTACACCGGTGACACAACCATCTGACTTATTGGAACAGCTTGAGCAAGTTCACGATCAAGCGATCCAGCCCATAGGCAAAGGGCGCGGCTACCCACAGCCAGGCGAAGATCAACAGCGGAATGCGCCGCGGCGCAGCCGTTTCGGCGTTGTCGAGTTCGGTCATGCCGGGCTTCCCTCCGTACGAATGGCCTCCGTGGGGACCTTCCGATGGTGTCTCGCCGCCACCGGGCGAATCAGTTCGTTGGCGATGAAGCCGGCGCAGAGCAGGGCGATCATGATGGCGAACGAGGGTCCGTACAGTTCCGGCCCCGTCCTACCGTGCCGCGCACCGGAATCCGCGATGGCGTTGACGATCAGTGGCCCGGCGACACCGGCCACCGACCACGCGGTGAGCAGCCGACCATGGATCGCGCCCACCTGGTAGGTCCCGAAGAGATCCTTGAGATACGCCGGAACCGTGGCGAATCCACCACCGTAGAACGACAGGATCACCATCGCGCCCAGGATGAACAGCGGCTTGTTGGTCTGCCCGACCGACCACACCGCCGCGTAGGCGATCGCGCCGACGCCGAGGTAGATCCGGTACATGTTCTTGCGGCCGATCACATCCGACAGCGACGACCAGCCGATCCGTCCGGCCATATTGGCCGCGGACAGCACCGCGACGAAACCCGCCGCGGCGGCCGTCGTCACCGGGGTCGAGGTCTGCTTGAAGAAGTCGACCACCATCGGCGCCGCCTTCTCCAGGATGCCGATGCCCGCGGTCACGTTGAAACACAACACAATCCACAGCAGCCAGAACTGCGGCGTCCGGATCGCGTCGTTGGCCGCGACATCATGTTCGCTGACCAGCTTCGTCGTTTTCGCCTGCGGCACCCAGCCGGTCGGCCGCCACCCCGGCGGCGGCACCCGAACCAGCAGGACGCCGACCGACATGAACACCGCGTAGACCAAGCCCATGACCAGGAAGGTCTGGGCGATGCCGACGTTGTCCTTGCCGAAGTTCGAGAGCAACTGAGTCGTCCACGGCGACGCGATCAACGCACCACCACCGAAGCCCATGATCGCGAAACCCGTTGCCATGCCGGGCCGATCGGGAAACCAGCGGATCAGCGTGGAGACCGGGGAGATGTAACCGATACCCAGCCCGATCCCGCCGACGAACCCGTACCCGAACACGATGAGCCAGTACGCATTCGCGTACGCGCCGACCGCCGAGATCAGCAACCCGGACGAGAAACACACCAGCGAAACGGTCATCGCCCATCGCGGCCCCCGCCGCTCGACCAGCGTCCCGCCGAAGGCCGCCGACAACCCCAGCATCACGATCGCGATCTGGAACGGCAGCGCACTCCCGGTCCCCGAGATGTCCATCGCCTTCTCCAACGGCGGCTTGAACACACTCCAGGCATACGCCTGCCCGATCGCAAGATGAATCGACAACGCAGCAGGTGGCACCAGCCAACGGCTCCACCCCGGCGGCGCGATTACGCGGGCATACCCGGTGGCACCGGCGTCGGCAACTGTGGTCATGGGACGATCTCCACTCTCGCTGTGTGGCGATCATAGGACGCGCGACCCGGTTCCGTGGCAACAACTTTCACTCCCCACCACCACGCCGAAACCAGTGCCTAGAATTCTGGGCCCCACCAGCGGAAACCAGGCCCGCCCCCGGGCTGTGGGGCGGGCCGGTTCATTCAGCGGATCAGACGCCCGCGGTTACCGGGTAGTGGTCGGACAGGTTGGTGTAGGTGTAGTCCTTGCCCATGCTGGTTACCGTCCAGGCGGCGCAGGATTCCTTGACGACGCGGTTCTGCCAGCTCGCGGGCTTGGCGTGGCCCTTGCGGTGCAGGACGTAGTCGAGGTCTTCGCGGGGGTCGCTGGGGTAGCGGTAGTTCGCGATCGAGTTCTCCTTGGTGTCGAAGGAGTACGGGTGGCCGGTGCGGGCGGTGGCGGGCTCGAGGCGGGCGTCGGCGAGCATCGAGTTGTATTCGGCACTGTGCGAGTCGACGTTCAGATCGCCTGCCAGTAGCACCTGTTCGGTCGCGGGGATGTTCTTCGCGGCGAGAAAGGCGTCGATCTCCTTGAACTGCAACGACCTATCGCGCGCGGCCTCGCCGGCGCCACAACCGGAGTCGGTGGACTGGCTGTGCGTGCCGACCACGTGCACCTTGCTGCCGTTGACCGACAGCACCACGTAGGCGATGCCCTTGTTGGCCCACCAGTCGGCGCCGCAGGCATCGGCGAAGATGAACTGCTCCTTGCGGATGATCGGCCACTTGCTGAGGATGGTGACGCCGCCGTCCTCCGGTGTCGCGGCACTGTACTTGCCGCCGGTGGCGTCCCAGCCGTCCTTCGAACGGCCGACGACCGGCGTCTGATTCGGGTACTCCGCCTTGGCTTTCGCCTTCAGCGCGTCGGAGGCCTCGTTGTCGAACATCTCCTGCAGCACGACAACGTCGTTGCCCTTGAAGAAGTCGGTCTTCGGGATCTCCGCGGCCCGGTGGTCCTGGCCCCAGTTGGGGTACAGGTTCTTGCTCATCAGGAAGGTGTTGTACGTCAGCACCTTGAGCTCAGGGGTCGACGCGGGTGCTGCGGAGGCCTGCGGGGCACCCACCATGAGGGTGGTGGCGAGTGCGGCGATGATGCTGAGCCGGGTGGGCTTTGGTAGCGGCATGGCACTTCCTCGAATCTCATAGATTCCGGATCGGGCAGAAGTGATCCGACCAGGCGCCGATGACGCGTTCGTGACGTTTTCATGATCATCCGTCCGTTATCGGACGTCGGATCGATGGCAAACTGAACGAATCATCCTGAGCCGGGCCGTCTCTCGGGATTGTGCGGGGTAGCGCAAAGTGGCCCAACAAGTTTGACTTCACCTGCTGGGCTGCGAACTGGGGAAAATCAGCGTTGACGGACGTGGGTATAGGCCGGTCTCGCCGTGCCGTTCGCGGGATCGACGGTGTAGGCGTCGAGGGTGACCGCACCGCGTCGGATCTTGGCGATCATGAAGCCGAGACTCGAAAAGTCTTGCCAGAAAGACTGATTAGTGATCGCGGACGAACCGTCGTTCTGTTTGGCGGAGGCGCCGCAGATGATCTGCTGGGTGCCACGGGCCGCGCCGGCGGTGTCGAGGATCTGCAAGGTGTGGTCGTGGCCGGAGAGAATGTAATCCGCTCTCCCGCAGACGACCTCCTCGAAGAGCTCCTTCAGGTGCCTGCCGCTCATGTAGTCGCCGACGGTGACTCCGTCGTAAGCGCCTGCGTTGCCGTGCTTTCCGTTGTTGCGATACGGATGATGGGTCAGCACGATCTTCCACGTCGCACGGGATGCGGTCAGCGCGCGATCCAGCCACTGACGTTGCTGGCGCATGTAGGGCCCGTTCCACTGATAGTTCGGATCGGTCTGCAGCACCGTCGAGGAGACGGGAACGGTGTCCAGCGCGAAGAATTCGACCAGCGGCTCACCCGAGGCAGGCAGCGCCACCTGGTAATACCGGGACGGCATGTACCAGCGGGCGGAGCGCCGATGGTAGGCGACCTCGTGATCGCCCTTGCTCGGATTTCCGCCGCTGCCAGGGAAAGTCCCGCTGCAGTCGTGATTGCCGAGCACCATCAACCACGGCACGTCGATGCCCGCGTTGGGCTGTTCGAACTTCGTCGAGAACTCGTCGTCGTCATCGGTTTCCGCGCCGTCCTCGTAGATGTTGTCGCCGAGCCCCACCGCCAGCGACACCCCCTCGGCCTGGCAGATCCGCTTCGCCGCGGTGGCCACCGCGCGCTGCCCGGCCTCACCGGTACCCGCGTCACCGGTGATCAGCACGGTGATGTCCGGGCCCGTCGGCATCGGAAACTTGCTGTCCGCGTTGGCGATACCGGGTAGCGCCAGGCTCCCGGCGAGGACACTCGCGCCGACCAGCAGTCCGCGCCTGGAAATACACAGCTGGGTATAACGATCGTTCACTTACAGTCTCCCCTGTCCGGTGGATTGAAGTGACAACGTTTAACTGGGCTGAACGAACTGCGCGCGGTGAACATGGGACGAATCCCCCTCTTTCGGGCAAACAGGAGGTTGCGGACACCTCCGGGTCTGATGCACGGCCTGGCGACACGGGCGAGGTGATCGCGGCCGCACACCTGGCGCGAGTCGGCCGCGAGATGCTTCGATCAGGAGCATGACGGACAACATCGAGCCTTCGCGCACCGTGACCGCTGGCCGCGACATCGCGGCCACACCGGAACAGGTCTTCGAGCTGATCGCCGACCCGACACAGCAACCGCTGTGGGACGGCAACGAAAATCTGGCGAAAGCCGCGACGGAACAACGGATTCGCGCGTTGGGTGACGTATTCACCATGACACTCACCACCGGCGCCGACCGCGACAACCACATCGTCGAGTTCGAAGAGGGCCGTCGCATCGCCTGGCTGCCCTCTGTACCGGGCGAGCAGCCGCCGGGTCACCTGTGGCGCTGGGAAGTCGAGCCCATCGATGCGGCGCGCACCCGGGTCACCCACACCTACGACTGGTCGCAATTGACCGACGAGAAGCGCCAGGTCCGCGCCCGCGCCACCACCGCCGACAAACTGCGGGCCTCGCTCGACCGACTGGCCGAACTCGCCGAGCGTCGGTGAATTCGTTCGCCGGACATCTCGGGCCGACGGTAATTGTCGGTGGCCTGGTCTACCGTGATCCGCGTTGTCAGGCCAGCAGAGGAGACCATTCATGACCGTGCTGTCAGATCGACCCAACACCGCTTTGCTGGTGATCGACGTCCAGAACGGCGTCGTGGCCGAGGCGCACCAGCGGGACGCCGTCGTCGCCACCATCGCCGCGCTCATCGAGAAGGCGCGCGAGCAAGGTGTGCCGGTCGTCTGGATTCAGCACAACTCCGAGGAACTGGCGCGGGGGAGTGAGAGCTGGGAGTACGTCCCGGAGCTGGTTCGCCTGGAGTCGGAACCGTTGGTGCAGAAGATGTTCGGTGACTCCTTCGAGGATACCGACCTGGAAGAGGTGCTGTCGAAGGGTGGCATCGGACGCCTGATCGTGACCGGCGCCGAGACCGATGCCTGCGTCAGGTCGACGATCCACGGCGCTTTCGCCCGCGGCTACGACGTCACCCTCGTCGGTGACGCGCACACCACCTTCGACAAGAGTCAGTGGGGTGCCCCGCCGCCGGAGCAGGTCATCGCGCACACGAATCTTTACTGGCGCTACGAGGCGGCGCCGGGGCGCACTGCCGCAGTGGCGAACGCCGACGAGGTCGCCTTCACCAGCTGATCGATGCCGGTATCGGGCAACTGAGGATTCTACCCAGAGGGTGCGCATATCGAAGTGACGAAACCGCAAGGCCCGCATACAAAGTTCTGTATGTGGGCCCCGCGGCCGGATTCGAGCGGAGTTACGGGCCGACGGTGATCGGCTGCGACGGGTTGCTGGTGTTCGTCAATGCCAAGGTGGCCGAGACCGTTCCCGAGGTGGAATTCGTCGGGCAAAGGAAACCGCCGGTGATCTTGACCGGTGCCGAACCATTGCTGGTCACCTTCGACGGGTTTCCGTTCGTGAAGGTGCCTGGCACCGTCGCTGGCCCGTTCGGCGCGACAACGGTGGT
Organism: Nocardia sp. NPDC050175; assembly: GCF_044459885.1. Taxonomy (NCBI): domain Bacteria; kingdom Bacillati; phylum Actinomycetota; class Actinomycetes; order Mycobacteriales; family Nocardiaceae; genus Nocardia; species Nocardia sp. NPDC050175. The sequence goes on along the minus strand of NZ_JBITJI010000023.1, from coordinate 42,137 downwards.
GCAGGAGGCCAACCCGCTGTTGTGGACCGTCATTCCGCCCTGGGGAATCGTCAGGCTACCGACGATCGGCGATCCGTTCTGCACCGAGACCGACCAGGTGCCGGTGGTGGTCACGGTGGCGGTGAGGCCGGGCAGGTTGGTTGTGCAGTTGCTGATGCTCGGCGCCCCGATCTGCACCGTCACCGGGCCGCCAGGGTTCTGATTGTTCGGTGCCGCCGGCACCGTACCGGTCGCGGTGACGGTGTTGCAGGTGACCGTCACCGGGCCTGCTGTGGCCGTCACGGCTCCCACATTGACGGCCGAGACGGCAGCGCCGGCCGGGCCGACCGTGGTCGAGCCCGCGGCCTGTGCCGGACCGGCACCGAGGGCCACCGCGGCCGCTGTGCAACTCACCGCGGCGAGCGCCACCCGTGCGAAGAATAGATTGCTGAGCATTACACACTCCTTTTGAGCAAAGACAGTGAATCGAATGAACAACGTGGCAGCGAATTGAACATGCTGTCGATTTAAAAGTTACCGGCCATAACTACATGACATCAATAGCTGAGACGTCGGGTTACATCGAAATCATTAACTCCTGCTGGATTATCACATGCAGGGTAATCGGCGTAGAATGGCTCGAAAAGCCTGCTCAGCGAGACCCTTGGCCGCGCAAGGTAATTCGCGATCTTGGCAGGTGCTGGATGCCTGCTGAACGGTTTTACTAGCAAGATCTATTATTGCTGAATGGAGCTCTTATTGCACGGCAGAAAAAGCGCAGCCGCATCCATTTTGTGATGGCTTTGGATCGAAGACTGAGCACCGGGTAGACAGACCGGCGGCTACCTGCTGCACGCGATCAGCCGAACCGCGCCGCAGGCAGACCACCTAGCATCCGGGTCGATCGAGCCGCGCTCGAGATAGCTGACCGGACAACGGAATTCGTGGCATCGACCAATGCGACAACCCAGCGGAACGACCTTGTTCCGGATATCCTCATCGCATGGGTACCTCCGTGGCAGACCCGCATCCGCCCGTGGCCGTATTCCGGGGACTGAAGGACGGCGGAACCGTCCCAAAGCTGAACTCTCGTATTCGATCGGAAGCACAACGAACAGCGCGCACACTGACCGAAGTGCCGACGCACGCCGGTCCGAGTGAACGCACCGCGGCTCTGCAACGAGCGGCGGCCGCCGCAGGCGAGCTGGTCAACGCGCTGGCAGCGGAGGCAGGGGCCATCGTCGGCGAGAAGCTGCCCGCGGAATCGGTGAGCCAGTCGTTCTTTCGGGTCCGCGAGGTAGACCTGACCGACCAGCAGGCCGCCCTGCACGGCGTCCTGGTTGTCCACCGCGGTCTGCGTGACCTGTGTCGTGCGCCGCTGTCCGGTGCCGACTTGGCGGTGGAGGTCGCGGGAATGCGGCAGGCCGCGCTCGACCTCACCGGCGCCTCCGCCTCCGACGGGCCGCCCATCGAGGCTCTGCCCGACTCGCAAGCAACCGACAACATCTCGCTGGAGCGCGAGTGGACCGCGCGCTGGCTCGTCGGACACCAAGTCCACGTCCTGTTCAACATCTGCGCTGCGGTCGCGGTAACCGATGCCGCACAACATCTTCGCGATGGCGCGACCGAGGCCGCATTGGCCAGACTCGAACACGCGACCACCTACGTGCGTGGCTTCCCTGCGGCGATGACGCACGCCAGCACCATCCCGGTGGAGTACTACATGGCCTCGGTTCGACCGACCATGCAGCCGCCGGATGTCTCGATGCCGTTGAGCGGCCGCCAACATCGCGGCTACAAGACCTTCCGCGGCGCGATGAAAGACCTGCTCGCCGTGGTCCCGGACACCTTCACCGAGCTGCATGCCCGCGACCCGGAACTCGCCGAAGCCAGGGACGCGTTGCTCGAAGCCGACCTGGTGGACAGCGAACGCCATGTCACGCTGGCCTATTCGATGGTGCGGTTGCGGCGCTCCATCGCGCAGTTGCCTTCCGGCCCCGACAACGCCGTCGGCGAACTCCGGCTGATGCGGCACCGTCGCGCCGCCCAATACGCTCCGCTGATCCGCTTCGGCGACCACTACCTCGCCGACGTCATAACGACCCGCAGGCATCGCTGATCAGTCGAGAGTGATTCGCCGCCTTTATATTTCCGATCCAGGAGCGAGCGTTGACGTACGAGATCACCGAAACCGCTGCCGTCGATGTGGAATTGGCCCCTGGCGACACGGCTGAGATCGACCAGTTGGCGCGCGCGCTCTGCGGTGCGCAGGATCGGGTGGACGATCCCGAATGGGTCGCTCGCGCAAGGCATTCCTGGGATGCGCTGCCGCTTCCGCTGCGTCGCGGCGTGCGCGAATTCCGACGCCGTTCCGGCCTGCGCGGCACGCTGGTGATCAAGGGCCTGCCGGTCGACGAGGCGATGCTGCCCGCCACGCCGTCGACACCGGACTCGGTGCAGCGAGCGGCGACCGTCTCCGCCGCAGTCCTCACCATGCTGGCCTGCGGGCTCGGCGATCCCGCCGCCTACCTCGCCGAGAAGTCCGGCGCTCTCGTGCAGGACGTCGTGCCGGTGCGCGGCAAGGAGACCTTCTCGGGCAACGCCGGTTCGGTGCTGCTGACCTTCCACAACGAGAACGCCTTCCACCAGCACGAACCCGACTACGTACTGCTGCTGTGCCTGCGCGCCGACCACGACCGGATCGCCGGCCTGCGCACCGCCTGTCTGCGCGAAGTGCTGCCACTGCTGACATCCGCGAGCCGCGAAACGCTGTTCGCCCCGGAGTTCATCACCGCGCCGCCCCCGTCCTTCCCGTCGGACAGCGAAGCCCGCGCACCGAAACCCTTGCTGTCCGGCGCCATCGAAGACCCGGACATCCGCATGGCCACCATCGCGACCACCTCGCTCACCCCGCGCGCCGAAGCGGCACTGACCGAATTCGGCCAGGCCTGCAACACGGTCGCGCACATCACCCGACTCGCCCCCGGCGACCTCGTCATCGTGGACAATCGAGTCACCGTGCACGGCCGCACCGCCTTCCAACCCCGCTACGACGGCGCGGACCGCTGGGTACAACGCACGTTCGCCGTGGCCGACCTCCGCCGCTCCCGCGACCACCGCCCGGACGACGGCTACGTGATCGCCCGATGATCAGCAGCTAGTGGCCCGAGGTCAGTACATCTGAGGAGTTGCACGATGGCACATCCCAAGAGCCCGACCGAGGACCGCGCACCGGTGCCGGATCCGGCGATTCCCGCCGTGCTCGACCCGGCCCCCGGCTCGCGTAAGGGCGACCTGCGCCGCGAGCAGTTGCTGATGCGGGCATTTCAGAGCCGGATCGGCGGCCCGCTGCTGCGACTCTTCGCCGATCCACAACAGATCCTGGAGACCGGAATGGGGTTCTGGCCCTCCCGGGTCGTGCTCACCGCGGTCGAGTACGGCGTGTTCACCGAGCTGGCGGTGCGTCCGCTGTCGCAGCAGGAGCTGATGGACCGACTGGATTGGCAGCCGCGCGCGGCGGGCCCGTTCCTCAGCGCGCTGGTCGACATCGGTCTGCTGCGGCGCGATCGTGCTGGGATATATACGAATTCGCGGCAGGCCGCACTGTTCCTGGACCGCGCCAAGCCGAGCTACATCGGCGGGCTGATGGAGCTGTCGAGCACGCGACTCTACGACCTGTGGTCCGGACTGGGGGATCTGCTCCGGACCGGCAAGCCAGGAGCCGAAGAGGAACAGGGGGAGAGCGAATTCTTTTCCTCGCTCTACGGCGATCAAGTTGCGCTGCGAAAGTTCCTGGCGGGCATGACCGGAATCTCGACCGGCGAGGCGATGCTCATCGCCGCGCGCTTTCCGTGGCGACGGTTCCAGACCTTCTTGGATGTCGGTGCGGCCCAAGGGGCCCTGCCGGTCCGGATCGCGCTCACCCACTCCCACATCAGCGGCGTCAGCTACGACCTGCCCGCGGTGCAGCCGATCTTCGAGGAATACGTCGCGTCGTTCGGACTCGCCGACCGGATCCGGTTCGTGTCCGGTGACATGTTCGGCGGTCCGCTGCCCAGTGCGGACGTGATCAGCTTCGGCCACGTGCTGCACGGCTACAGCGAGACCGTGCGGCGCGAATTGATCGCCAAGGCCTACGAGGCCGTCCCGCCCGGCGGCGCACTGCTCGTCTACGACGCGATGACCGATCCCGGTCGCAAGAACAACCTGATCAGCTCCCTGTCGAGCTTGAACATCATGTTGGAGATGCGCGAAGGCTTCGAGGCCACCACCACCCAGTGCGCGGGCTGGCTGCGGGAAGCGGGCTTCGTGCACATCAAGAGGCAGCATCTGATCGGGCCCACATCAATGGTGTTCGGGCGCAAGCCAGGACGATTGGCGTAGTCGGTCGAACGACGGATACAGACCGGTCGCTGCGACCCCTACCGTTGGCCGTACATGGCTCAACTTAGGAACCGCATGTCAGGTCTGATCGCTCCCGCGAAGGTCGGCGTCGTGCTCACCGCCGCGGCACCGATCACCACGGTCGCCGCCGCGGTGCACATGGCGGCCACGAAGAAGCCGTCGTTCACCGAACGCAGGCTGCGGTACTTCAAGACGCCGGGGATCGGCGAGTTCTGGACGGTGCGCGCGCTGAATCCCGGCGACGCCCGCAGGCTGCTGACCGACCACGAGCCCGCGATGGCAATGCTGATCGACGCGGGCGATGATCTGCACATCCAAACGCTGTTCTATGCCGCGGGCAAGGGCACCCGGGTGTCGTTCATGGCGATCAATTACGACGTGCACGGGTTCCTCCAGATCAGCAGCGCGTTCTGGTGGGCCGACGCGCTGGCGAAGCGGACCGCCGATTACCTGCTGCAGTCGGAGGTGACCAGCGACCTCGAGACGCGAAAGATGCGCAGCCGATAGCGACTACGGGACGTCTTGGTCCGGTGCGTTCCCCGCCGCCCAGATGCCGCGAACGTGGCCGATGTGCTTGCGCAGGAACAGCTCTAGCTGCTCGTCGTGGCGCTGCTCGATCAGGTCGATGATCGTGTGGTGCTCCTGCGCCGACTTGTCCAGCTCGCCGCGCTCGACGAGCGCGGCGAGGCCGAACAGCCGGGTCTGCGCGCGCAGGTCGCCGACGATCTGCGACAGCCGCGGGTTGTGGCAGTAGTCCAGCAGCATCAGGTGGAACTGCCGGTCGGCGTCGACGTATTCGACCAGATCGCCCCGCTTGGCCGCATCGACGATCTTGTCGGCCTGATTCCGCAGTCCCGGAATATCGGACTCGGGGATATCGCCGACGATCGAGCGCACGCTCGGCGGCTCCAGCAGCATCCGGATCTTGGCGATCGAATCGAGATCGGCATCGGAGATCTCGGTGACCCGGAAACCCTTGTTCGGCACCGAGATCACCAGCCCCTGCTTGACCAGATCCAGCATCGCCTCGCGCACCGGCGTCGGCGAGACCCCGAAGCGCTCCGACAACCACGGCGCCGAGTACAACACCCCGGGCTCGAGCTCACCGGAGATGATCGCCGCCCGCAGCGCATCGGACACGTGATCGCGCAGCGTTGGCCGCTTGGGTATATCCAACCGTTCGATCATCAAAGGCGCTCCGGGTTTCTCCTGTGTGCGAGCACGACTTCTATCAGATTAGTTAACTTTCGAGGTCGTTCAGCTTCGACTGCCGGTAGCTGAAGGCTACGTACACGCCGAGGCCGAGTAGCAGCCAGACGACGAACCGCAGCCAGGTGACCCAGGTGAGGTGGCTGATCAGCCAGACGGAGAAGACGATGCCAATCAGCGGCACCACCGGCACCCATGGCGTGCGGAACGCGCGCTCGACCTCAGGGCGGGTCCGGCGCAGCCGCATGACACCGAGCGCCACCACGATGAACGCCATCAGGATGCCGACATTGGTGAGCTCGGCGGCCTCCCGGATCGGCAGGAAGCCGGCGATCAGCGCCGACACGACGCCGACCGGCCAGATCACCCGCGACGGCACCTTGCGCACCGGGCTGGACTTGGCGAAGTAGGACGGCAGCAGGCCGTCGCGGCTCATCGCGAAGCCGACCCTGGTCACCGCGAGCATATTGGCGAACGCCGAGGTGGTGACGCCGACGACCGCGCCGACCGCGATGATCAGGCCGAGGACGCCCATGCCGACCGAGTCGAACGCGCTGGAGAACGGCGAGGAGACATTGATGTCGGTGTAATTGACCATCCCGACGATGACGAGACAGACCAGCAGGTAGACCACAGACGCGATGCCGAGGCTGATCATGATCGCCTTGGGCATCAGCTTCTTGCCGTCCTTGGACTCCTCCGCCGCGGCGCTCATCGCGTCGTAGCCGTAGACCGCGAAGAAGGCCAGCGCCGCACCGGAAACCGCCCCGCCGACGCCGAACGGGAAGAACGGCTGATAGTTACCCGACTTGATATGAAATGCGCCCGCCACCACCACGATCGCGACGATCACCATCTTCAACGCGACGAGTCCCGTTTGCACACGGGCGGATTCGCGGGTGCCCCGTGACAGCAGGAACGCCAAGAGCAGGCAGAGCAGGACGGCGAACAGGTCGACCTTGTGCCCCGATCCGGTGCCCGGTGCGCCGAGCGCCCAAGTGGGCAAATCGAATCCGATGTAGTGGGTGATGTAGTTCAGGTACCCGGACACCGCGATCGCGACGACCGACACGATGGCGGTGTACTCCAGCAACAGATCCCAGCCGATCATGAAGCCGATGATCTCGCCGAGCGCCACATAGGAGTAGGTGTAAGCCGAACCGGCACGCGGGACCATGCCCGCGAATTCGGCGTAGCAGAGCCCGGCCGCACCGGACGCGATGATCGCGATGGCGAACGAGACCAGCACCGCCGGACCCGCGACCTCGTTGGCCACCACACCGGCCAGCGAGAACACCCCCGCGCCGACCAGTCCGCCGAGGCTCAGCGCGACCAGTTGCCACAGCCCCATGCTCCTTTTGAAATCGCCTGTGTCGGCGACGATTACCGGCATTCGGCGCATGACGCCGCTCTTGGTCAGCGGCGGGCGGGCGGGTCTGGTGACTGTCTTCATCGACGGCCTTTCGAGGAGCTGTGGAGCGGGTGGCGATGGTTAGAAGACGAAGCCCTCGGGGAAGGGATCGGTGGGGTCGAGGAGGTAGTTCGCGGTACCGGTGAGCCAGGCGCGGCCGGTGATGGTCGGCACGATCGCGGGGCGGTCGCCGACGGTGGTGGTTTCTACGGCGCGTGCGTAGAAGGTGGTGCCGATGAACGAATCGTTCCGCAGCACTTGGTCTTCGTTGAGGAAGCCGCGGGCGTGCTGGCGGGCGAGCAGGGCGGAGGTGCCGGTGCCGCAGGGGGAGCGGTCGAACCAGCCGGGGTGGATGGCCATGGCGTGGCGGGTGTGCGCCGGTTCGGATGCGGGGTCGAGGAACAGTACGTGTTTGCATCCGGCGATGCGCTCGTCCTCGAGGTGCACCGGGCGGCGGAACTCGTTGATGGAGGCCATGATTCGCAGGCCCGCGTCGAGGACGCGGTCCTTGTGCGCGCGGTCGAACGGCAGTCCGAGCTTGCCGAGGTCGACGATGGCGTAGAAGTTGCCGCCGTAGGCCATGTCGTAGCGCACCGTGCCGAGGCCGGGGACCTCGACCTCGTTGTCCAGGCTGTCGCAGTAGGCGGGCACATTGCGCAGGGTGACCGAATCCGCGTGGCCGCCGCTGACCGCGACCGAGGCGACGACGCGTCCGGCGGGAGTGTCGAGGCGGATCTCGGTGACCGGCTCGGTGACCGGCACCATGCCCGCCTCGACCAAGGCGGTCGCGACGCCGATGGTGCCGTGTCCGCACATCGGCAGCAGGCCGCTGACCTCGATGAACAGCACGCCGTAGTGACCGTCGTCGGTGGTCGCCTGCTGCAGGATGGCGCCGCTCATCGACGCGTGCCCGCGCGGCTCGTTGACCAGCAGCTTGCGCAATCCATCGAGGTGCTCGATGAAGTGGATTCGCTTGGCCGCCATGGTGTCACCGGGGATGGTGCCGACGCCGCCGGTGATCACCCGGGTCGGCATGCCCTCGGTGTGGGTGTCGATCGCGGAGATGATGGTGTTGCTACGCATCAGGACTGTCCTTCACTGTCGATTTGGGCGAGTTCACGCAAGCTGCCGCCTCCGGGCCTGCCACGCTCACCGCGTCACTGTCGATTTCGGCGAGCTCACGTAAGCGCACGGGAGCGGCCAGCGGACGCCAGGCGGGACTGGCTGCGGCGAGACCTGTTGTCGCGGTGGCCTCGTCGGCGGATGGTCGGCCGCGCAACGCCTCGATGTTCGCCGCGCACATCCGACCCTGGCACGGGCCGAGTCCGGCGCGGGTGGCCAGCTTGGCGGCGCGGTAGCCGTCGCCCGCGGCGCTGGACCAGGCGCTGGTCAGCTCGCCGCAGGTGGTGCCTTCGCAGCGGCAGATGACAGTGTCCGGTCGGGACCAAGTGAGCACGCCTGGCCGGATGGGATGCGCGGCCGCGAGGCGGGCCACGAACTGTTCGGACGTGCGATGGCGTGCCTGCAGCGCCCGGTCCGGGGCGGCGCCTGCAGCGGCCAGACCGGCGACGGTTCCCTCGACGGCAGCGACCTGGGCACCACCGATTCCGGTGATTTCCCCTGCGGCCCAAACACATTCGGCGCTGGTCTGCTGATTGTCGTCGACCTGCACGAAGCCGTTCGCGGTGAGCATCGCCCCGGCGGCGACGGCGAGCTCGTGCTGCGGGGTGAAGCCGTGCGAGACCGCGACCGCGTCCACCGGCACCGTGGTGTGGCTGCCGGGGATCGGCGTCCAGTTCTCGTCGAGCCGGGCGACGGTGGCTTCTTCCACTTGGCCGTCACCCGCGACCGCGACCACCGCGTGCGCGGTGCGTAACGGAATCCTGTGCCGCACACCGGATGCCACATATTCGATCAGTTCGAGGGCTTTGCTCGCACTGTGCCGGAGTTCCCAGGGCTTGGTGGCCCAGTGCTTGGCGATGCTGCGACCGGGGTTGGCCTCGAGCACCGCCCGCACCTGAGCTCCGTTCTCGGCCAGCGATTGTGCGACCGGAAGGAGGAACGGGCCGGTGCCGGAAAGCAATACGGACCGGCCGACCAGCAGCCGCTGTGTCTTCGCGAGAGTCTGTGCGGCACCGGCGGTATAGACGCCAGGCAGATCCCAACCGGGGAACGGGCATACCCGGTCGTAGGCGCCGGTGGCGAGAACCATTGCGTCGCCTTGCACTACGCGATGCTCCCGTCGGTCTCCTTCAACACCGATCAGCAAACGCACTGCGGGGCAACCACCTTCGAGATGCCGCTCGACCTGATACACGGCCGCCCACGGCAGGTACTCGCAGCGCGGGTGCTCGACCAGCAGGCGGGCACGGCGCGCGGCCGCGACATATCCGTGCCCGATGCTGAGCGGCTGACGAACTCCATACGCGGCCGGGATACGCCGGTTGTACTGCCCGCCGAGCGCCTCGTTCGAGTCGATCAGCGTCACCGTCGCGCCATGTCGCAGCGCGGATTCAGCCGCCGCGGTGCCTGCCGGACCGCCACCGATCACCACTACATGCCGGCTCATTGTGCGGCCGACCGGTTTTGCGTGGTGACGCTGTCGCCATCCCGAGCCGGACGACAGCACAGCCGAATATCCGGCACCCCGTTGACGGTGGCGACACAGTCGAAACACACACCAATGCCACAGAACACACCGCGCGGACCGCCGTTAGGCGCGGTGCGCCAATGCGAACGACCATCGGCCAACAACACCGTCGCAAGCGTCTGACCATGCACACCAGCAACAGGCGTGCCATCGACCGTCACCACCAGCGCCCGATCATCCCGCCCAACCGAATCACCCTCCGCCCCAACCAATCGCGCGCTCACCCCACCACCCCATCCCGACCGAAGGCGCCCTTCACCCCGTACAACCGACCAAAGGTCGCCCGCTGTCGAACATCCACCACCGACTGAAGGGCGCTTTCGGTCGGTCTGGACGACTGAATGCGCCCTTCAGTCGAGTGGGGGTTGGCGAGTTCGGTCATCGAGATACCTTTGCGGTGGTCGGTTCGGTGGGACTGGGGAGGACGGCGGGGCGGTCGACGGCGAAGGCCGCGATGTCGACCTCGTCTGGTTGTCCGGCCAGTGCTGACGAAATCAGTTGGGCGGTACCGACGGACAGGCCGATGCCTGCGCCCTCGTGGCCGGTCGCGTGCCACAGACCGGGGAGCCTTGGGTCCGGGCCGATGACCGGGAGGTGGTCGTCTACGTAGGGTCGGAAGCCGCCGTAGGCCCGCATGATCGCAACGTCGGCGAGGATCGGGTACAGACGTAAGGCCTTTCGGGCGATGGCGGCCAGACTGTCCGGGCGTATCCGATCGTCGAAGCCGCACTGACGGCGTGATGAACCGAGCAGTAGTGGGCCGCCTCTGGTCGATTCGACCACCGCAGAAGACTGCAAGGTCGCATCTGAGCTGCCTACGGCGCCAACATAATCCGCGTCGTAGACCTTGTGGAACACCGTTGGTGGCATGGGTGCGGTGATGAGCACATCTCCGCGTCGGGGTTTGATCGCGATAGGCGCGCCGAGTAGGTCTGACACCACGCCCGACCACGGGCCCGCCGCATTGATCACGACGTCGGCGTGCCGTGGTCCGCGGGTGGTCTGCACGCCGATCAGTCGGCCGCCGTGGATCAGTGGCCCGGTGACCTCGCAGCTGGTCTCGACGACCGCGCCTGCCGTTATTGCCGATTCGAGCAGTGCGGTCGCGGCACCGGCCGGTTGAACTTGGGCGTCCTCGGGGTAGTACACAGCCGCGCACACGTCGCGAGTGAGTGCGGGCTCGGCCGCGGCCAACTGATTCGCGTCGAGGTGCTCGCAACGAACCCCGGCGCCACGCTGGCCGTCGGCGAACTCGGTCAACGCGGTGGCACCGGCATCGGTGGTGGCAACGACTATGCCGCCCTTGGGTTCCCATTCGACTGCCGCGCTGGCGGATAGCCGTTCGAGGACGGCGGGCCACAGCCGCCGGGACAACTGGGCGAGCGCCAACTCGGGGCCCGGCCCCTTGTCCGAGACGAGCACATTGCCTTCACCGTGCGCCGTGGTGCCGGAGGCAACCCCGCCCCGCTCGCACACCCGGACCGAGGCACCGTCCAGTGCAAGCCGATCCGCGAGTGCGCACCCGATCATGCCGCCACCGATGATCAGGACGTCGGTTCCCCGCAGGGAGGTGGCGCCGGGCGAGGCTCCGGTCATTGTGCGCGTGCCCCGTTCACCGAGCGTGGCACGGAAAGCGGGTTGTCCGTGCGCAATTCGAGCGGCAACAGGTCTTCCGGCACCGACTGGTACGTCACCGGGCGCAGGAAACGCGAAATCGCCGCGGTACCAACGGAGGTCGCCGTCGGAGCCGTTGTCGCCGGGTAGGGACCGCCGTGCTGTTGGGCGAAGGTCACCGAGAGTCCGGTGGGCCAGCTGTTCCACAGCACCCGCCCGGCCGCGCCCACCGCGGCGGCGGTCAGCGCGCGGACGGTGTCGTCGATCTGGTCACCGAAGATGGAGACCGTCAGTTGGCCGCCGACCGAGCGGGCCAGCTCGAGCAGTTCGTCAGTGTTCCGATAGCTGACCAGAAGCGTTGCCGGACCGAACATCTCGTGCAAAAGCGCGTCGCGATCGGCCAGCACGGTGCGCGCCGTCGTGGCGAGCAGCAGTGCCTCGCCCGGCCCGCCTCCTGCGAGCAATTCCACGTTGGGGTGCGCACGTACCTGTTCGACCGAGCGGGCGAAGCCGGCGGCGATCTCCGCGTTGAGCATGTCCCCGGTCGGCACCGGACGGCTCCGGATCAGCTCGGCCAGCTCGCTGAAAACCGCTGACTCCTCGGGTATCGCGACCAATCCCGGCTTGGTACACAACTGACCCGCGCTCGCACTGACCGCAGTCAGCAGTCCCGACGCGATCTCCACGGTTCGGCTCCGCGCGGCCTGGTCGGTGACGAATACCGGGTTGATGGAACCGAGTTCACCGTAGAACGGGATCGGCACCGGCCGACGCGACGCCAGGTCGTACAGCGCCCGCCCGCCCGCAGCGGAGCCGGTGAACGCCGCGGCGGCGACGGCAGGATGGGTGAGCACCTGCACCCCGGCGTCGCGGCCGAAGACGAGCCCGAAAGTCCCACTCGGCGCACCACATTCGGCAAGCGCCTGAGCTATCAGCTGCCCGACCGCGCGGGAGACCGCAGGATGCCCGGGGCTCGCCTTGACGATCACCGGGCACCCCGCGGCGAGCGCGGCGGCGGTATCGCCACCCGCGACCGAAAAGGCGAACGGGAAGTTGCTCGCCGCGAAGTTGACCACCGGGCCGAGCGCGATATTCATCCGCCGCAGGTCCGGCCGCGGCGCACCCATCGGCCACTCGGCGTCCGCGGTGTCGATGCGCACGTCGAGGAAATCACCGTCGAGCACGACCTGCGCGAACAGTCGCAACTGGAAACTGGTGCGCTTCAGCTCACCGACCAGCCGCTGTTCGGACAGGTGCGTCTCCCGCATCGCCAACGGAATCAGCTCGGCGGCATGCGCATCGAGCCGGTCGGCGATATCGCGTAGCAACCTGGCTCGCTCGGTCAGCGCCATTGCCGCCCAACGCCCTGCGGCCGCGGCGGCTGCCGCAGCAATGGCATCGACCTCCGCCGCGGTGGTGTCGCGAACGGATTCGACCGTGCTCTCGGTCATCGCCTGCCTCCTCATCTTTCGTGTGCACCGGCTACGAACTGCCTACCGGTAGCCCTTGGCGAGCACGTCGCGGGTGTCCTCGCTGATCTTCGCGACCAGCTCCGGCGCCAGCGGAACCCGCGGTGGGCGGCACTTACCGCCCGGTCGACCGGCCAGGTCCATGGACAGCTTGATGGCGTGCACGAACTGCGGCTTCGAGTCCCAGCGCAGTAGCTTGTGCAGTTCGCGGTATAGCGGAAGAGCCTTGTCCAGATCCCGGTTCACCGAGGCGTTGTACAGCTCGACCGTCGAACGCGGGATCGCGTTCGGGTACCCGGACACCCAGCCGACCGCGCCCGCGATGCCGAGTTCCAGGACCACGTCGTCCGAGCCGACCAGGACGTCGAGTTCGGGTGCCAGTTCCTTGATCTCGTAGAAGCGCCGCACGTCGCCGGTGAACTCCTTGACCCCGACGATCAAGCCCTCGCCGTACAGTTCGGCCAGGATGTCGGGCGTCAGGTCGATGCGCGTATCGAACGGGTTGTTGTAAGCCACGATCGGCAGACCCACCTGGGCCACCGTGCGGTAGTGATCGAGGATCGAGTCGCGTCCGCCGCGATAGGTGTTCGGCGGCAACAGCATCACGGCCTGCGCCCCGGCCTCGGCGGCCTGCGCGGCCCACTTGCGCGCCTGCAATGCCCCGTAGGCCGCGATGCCCGGCATCACGGTGAAGCCGTCCGGTGCGGCCGCGATGGCCGTCGTCACCACCCTGGCCCGCTCCTCGTCGTCGAGGGTCTGGTATTCGCCGAGCGACCCGTTCGGGCTCACCCCGTGGCAGCCGTTCGCGGCCAGCCACTGCACGTGCTGAGCGTAGGCGTCGTAGTCGACCGAGTAGTCCGCAGCGAACGGCAGCGTCGTCGCGACCAGGATGCCGTGCCAAGGCTTGGTCACGGCTGAGGTGATCGGTTCGGACATGTAAGGCCTCCATCTGCGCGATTGTCCGGATCAGCAGCCGATCCGAATGTCATGTGACGTGTGACATTGCACAAGATAACCAAGTGATGGCGGTCACGCAAGTGGAGAGGAGTGACTGGGGACACGCGAGTGTCGAGGCCGTGAACATGCGGAAGCGCCCAGCCCCGACGACAGCTTCTGCCTCCCGCTGTCACGGGAATGGCATTGCGGCTGTTCGACTTTCGATCAGCGCGCGCTGTGTCCGGGCTGGGCGTTGGGCAGGCTGGATCAGCGGGGGACCGGGGTGACCGCGATGGCCGGGATCGAATCCACGCAGGCGGTCGGTCCGGTGTTGCCGGTTCGGATGAAGCGGGCTACCAGGTCGGTGACGCAGCCGCTCGGCTCCAGGTCGGGGACGTGGCCGGTGTTCGGGACGGACAGGAAGGTCGCGTTCGGGAAGCCTGCGGCTACCCGCTTGCCGTTCGCGTCAGGAGTGATGGCGTCGAGGTCGCCGGACATGACCAGCACCGGGACGTTCGGCAGCGCGGCGGCCGGGCGTCCGGGGTATGCGCTGGTGACGGCCGGCCACTGGATGCAGGCGTCGCCGCCGTCGCGCAGGCCCGCGTTGAATCCCTCGGCGCTGAAGGCGCCGACGCCGTCGGGTCCGGCCGTGGCGAGCCCGTCCCGGTACTGCTGCATCCGCTCGGACGGCGACGACTGACGCTTCCAGGAGTTGGGGTAGTCGTTGCAGGCGACGGTGATGAACAGGTCGATGTTCTCGGCGGTCGGCTCACTGCCTGCCTGCTCGGCCCACTGCCGCAGCCCGGTGTCGTCGCCGTTGGCGGCGCCGTGCAGCGCGGCGGGTAGCGCGCCCATCAAGGTCGGCTGGGTCGGATCGGCGCCGACATTGGTGCTGGCCACCTCGAAGACCAGGGTCGCGAGCTTGCTCTCGCTGAGCTGCAACGGAGTCCGGCCGGTGATGGTCAGCGGCGCAACGGCCAATCGCTGCGCAACGGTGCGCAGATCGGCGACGGCGGTCGCGCCGTCACAAGCCCGGCTGCGATCGCAGATCCGTTGCAGCGCAAGCGATACCGCTTCGGCATTGGGCCGCGACAGCAGGTCCATCTCGGGCGGGTAGGCGCCGGAAAGCACGATGGACTGCACGGTGTCGGGGTGGCGTTCGGCGTAGATCGGCATCAGGTAGGTGCCGTAGGAGATGCCGTAGAGCACCAGTTTGGGGATGCCGAGCCGCGCGCGGATCGCGTCGAAGTCGTCGGCGGTGGCGGCCGAGGTGTAGCCGGCGGCGCGCGGGCCGAGCTGTTCGGCGCAGCGGGCCACCGTCTGCTGCTGGTATTCGCGGGTGCCGACCTCGTAGCCCGCCTCGTCCGCGCCGCAGTCCAACGGGCTGGACAGGCCGGTGCCGCGCGGGTCGATGAGCAGCAGGTCGTGATCGTTGAGCAAGTGCGCGGACAGCTGGGTGGCCTGCTCGGCATGGTCGATCAGCGGGACACCGGGCCCGCCCGGGTTCGGGGCGATCGTGCCCGCGGCGGGCGCGTCCAGCTTGCTGCGCTTGATGAGCGCGTAACTCACTGCGACCGTGCCCAATTCGGGCTTATCCGCGACCAGCGGCCGGGACTGCACGCCGCAATCGACCTGATGTCCCGGCACGGTCGGGCACCAGTCGGGGCCGGCCGGCTTGGTCTCGCCGCATGCCGTGACCAGAGTCGTGGCGGCGAGTGCGGCTACCAGACATGCGACTGCCCGCATTCCTTTGCGCATCTCGAAATTCCTTCCCTCAGTGCAACTCCCGCGTTGGGCGGGGTGTTGAGGAGAATCCTGGGCGGTAGAAGTCAATGCTCGGCGAGGGCCGCGACAGAATCACGTAAGAATCCGCGGCGGGTGCCGCGCTCCGGATTCTTACGCGGTTCTTTCGTCCGGTTCGCGATTCCTTGCCGTAGGTCGGCGAAGGTAGGGGGTGTGCGGGTTCGCCGCAATGAAAGGATGCGTGCAGATGATGCCAGGTAGGCGTGCTGGTGATAGCGGTCACGAAGTGAACCGCCCGATACCCGCGAACTCGCTACTCACCAGCAACAATGGCAACGTGACCACACCGAACTCGTCCGTACCCGCCGCATCGGTGCTCGTCGTAGAGGACGACCCGCACGTGCGCAGCACCCTCGATCAGCTGCTGCGCTTCGAGGGCTACACCGTGCACCTGGCCGCGGACGGGCAGCAGGCGCTGGAAATGCTGGCCGAAATACAGCCGGACATGGCCGTGGTGGACGTGGTCATGCCGCGGATGGACGGGCTGTCGCTGTGCCGGCTGCTGCGCCGCCGCGGGGATCGGCTGCCGATCCTGGTGCTCACCGCGCGCCACCAGATCGGCGATCGGGTCGCCGGGCTGGACGCGGGCGCCGACGATTATCTGCCCAAACCGTTCGCCACCGATGAACTGCTCGCCCGGCTGCGCGCGCTGCTGCGGCGCAGCACCCAGGACGAGGACACCGAGGTGCTGTCCGTCGCGGACCTGACGCTGAACCCGGCGACCCGCGAGGTGCATCGCGGGGATCGGGCCATCGAGCTCACCAAGACCGAGTTCGACGTGCTCGAGCTGCTGCTGCGCAACGCGCGAATCGTGTTGACGCGCAGTCGGATCTACGAACACATCTGGGGATTCGACTTCGACACCGATTCCCGTTCGCTCGATGTGTACATCGGTTACCTGCGCCGCAAGACCGAGCAGGAGGGCGAATCCCGCTTGATTCACACTGTCCGCAACGTCGGTTACGCCGTTCGTCCCGCGTGATGCTGCGCGCCAGGATCACCCTCGTGGTCATCGTCGCCGTGGTGGCGGCGATCGTCGTCACGCTCGCGACGTCGTATCGCGGGGTCAGTGAGCTGGTCGGTAATCAGATCGACCGCAGCCTCAACGACCGGGTCGACGCCGTCGTCGCCGTGCTGCCCGCGGTGTTGCCCGAGCGGTCCGACACCATCGAGCAGCTGCTGTCGGCCGACGGTACGGCCCACCCGTTGGCACCGGACCGGATGCCGCTGCCGGTGGCCGAGGCGGATCGCGTGGTGGCCCGAACCGGTAGCGGCACCGCCGAATACAATCTCGACCTGGACGGCGAGCCCTACGGGATCCTCACCAAGCCGCGCCCCGGCGGCGGTGCGGTGATGGTGGCGCAGCGCTATCACGAGCCGGAACGGATCGACAACGAATTCCTGTGGCGCACCGGCGGTATCACCGCGATCGCGGTGGCGCTGTCGGCCTTGCTGAGCTGGCTGGCCATCGGCCGCATCCTGCGACCGGTCCGCCGCTTGCTCGCCGCTACCGAGCACATCAGCTCCACCCAGGACCTGTCGGTGCCGCTGCCGCCCACCGGCCGCGACGAAATCGGCAGGCTCACCGGCAGTTTCGACACCATGCTGACCGCCCTGCGCCGCTCCCGCGCGCAGCAACACCGGCTCGTTCAGGACGCCAGCCACGAGCTGCGTACCCCATTGACCTCCATCCGCGGCAGCGCCGAACTCCTGCAGCGCGCCCGCGGCCGACTCGGACCCGAGGACGAAACCCAGGTCCTCAACACCCTCGTGCAAGAGTCGGCCGCGCTCGACGATCTGGTCGCCGAGCTCGTCGAACTCGCCACCGACCAGCACACCGCCGAGGAACCCACCGAACTCGACCTGCCGACGCTGGCCGAGGACTGCGCACAACGCTTCCGTCACCGCAGCGGCCGCACCATCACCGTCACCGCGGACCATCCCGGACCCGTGCTGGCCAGGCCGCGAGCCCTCGCCCGGTGCATCGACAATCTGCTCAGCAATGCGATCAAGTTCAGCCCGCCGGACACCCCGGTCGACGTGCACATTCACCGCACCGAATTGACGGTGCGCGACCAGGGACCCGGCATCGCCGCCGACGACACCGCCGCGATCTTCGATCGGTTCTATCGCGCCGCGAACACCCAGGGCACACCGGGTTCCGGGCTCGGTCTCGCCATCGTCGGAGACATCATCACCGCACATCACGGCACGGTGTTCGCCGAGCACGGTCCCGGGGCACGGATCGGTTTCCGGCTTCCACCGATGGAGCAGGCGGACGGGCGTCGTCGCCGCAGCTGACGGGTCAGGCCGACTTGTGGCCGATGCCGCCGTAGATCACCAGTCGGGTGGCAGGCAGATCGTCGTCGAGCCATTCCTGCGCAGGCACCACACCGGGAGCGAGCATGTCGAAGCCGTCGAAGAACGCCTCCGTCTGTTCCTTCGATCTGTACAAGACCTGAGACGGGCTGTGGTTGGTGTCGTCCTGCGACTGGCTGATGAAGTCGGGGTGAGTGTCGTTGGAGCCGTGCGTGAGTGCGAGATAGCTGCCCGGCGCCATCACATCGCGGAACTTGGCGACGATCCCGTACGGGTCTTCGTCGTCCATCACGTAATGCAGCACGCCGATGATCAGCAGGGCGACCGGCTCGTTGAAATCGATGAGCGAGCCGGTTTTCAGCCGATCGATGATGTCGTCCGGCTGGCGGATGTCGGCCTTCAACGCGGTCACGCCGGGCGAATGCGCCAGCAGCGCATCGCAGTGCGCGTGCACGATCGGATCGTTGTCGATATAGACCACGTTGGACGACGGTTCGATCTTGCGCGCCGTCTCGTGCACGTTCGGCGAGGTGGGGATGCCCGCACCCAGATCGATGAACTGCCGGACGCCCGCGTCGGCGGCCAGCTCGACCGCCTTCACCAGGAACTGGCGGATGAACCACGCCAAGGTCTTGGTGTCCGGGGCGATGGCCAGCATGCGGTGCGCGATTTCGCGGTCTATGTCGTAGTTGTCTTTGCCGCCGAGCATGTAGTCATAGATCCGGGCCGAGCTCGGCACGTTCGGATTGAGTCCTGGCGCTCGGTCTACGTCCGACAAGGTGTCCTCCCGATCCTCGACCACAATCGTAGCGATCTTCCCGGCTGGATGTTGTGCTATGCCACAGTGGCGCATACGCGCCGAAAACCACTTGGCGAATCACCCTTTCGCGGCAAGTGTATTCGCTCTTGCCATCAGTGTGTCGGCCACCGGACGTGGGCGGCGGCCGAGACCGCATGCGGTGGCCACGCCATCGACCGGCCGGCCCAGCGCCTGCTCGATGACCTGCAACGTGTGCAGCTGCTCCGCCTCGGTGGGAGTATCGTGCACCATGCCCGCATAGAAGTCGGTGCCCGCGTCGAGCGACAGATTCTTAAGGGGCGCATAGAATTTGGGCCGCTCAGACGGCGGGATGTCGCCGGCCGCGAACGGTGCGTGCACGAAGGCCAGGGTGCGATCCGCGGGCCAATGCCGGACTATCGAATTGGCGAGATCCACGAACGGCCGCACATTCCGCAACGTTGCCCGGGCCTTGTTGTTCATGCTGCCGAGGCAGAGGTGCACGCCGAAGCGGGTACCCGGCGGGCAGGCCGCAGCCAGTTCGGCGATGCCCTTGCCCAATCCCAGCACTCGGTTGGCGAGTTTGTGCAGCGGCTGCGTCTGCGCCATCAGCACCAGTTCCGCGGTCGCTTCGAACTGGAAAACGACGTCGTCCCCGGCCAATTCACGAATCGCGGCGATGTCGCGCACCGTCGCGTCGGTGAAGGCCTTTTTGTTGCGCAGCAGACCGGCGGCACCCATCGTAATGAACGCCATGGTGAAATCGGTCGGCATCCCGAGCTGGAGGGTGATACCGGACAAATCCCGCTCGGCGCGCAGTGCGTTGAATACCGGCAGCGCTTCCTCGGCCTCGCGGAAATATCCGAGATCCATCATGTCGCCGGTGAGCTTCTTGCCGCCCGCGCCTTGATAAATAGTCCGTTCCCGGCTCGTGCGCCACTGGCCGGGTCGCTTCGATTCCAGCGCGCCCTGCCGCACCAGATCGTCGATGATGGGGCGGATGTAGAACTCGTAGCGGGCCGTCTCGCCCGTGGGCAGTGTCCGTAGCTGTGGCCCGGCGCTGTCCAGCATCGCTCTCATCGCTGCGTCAGTGCTCTCGGCCGGAAAACTTCCCACGAAGTGCACCGCTCGCGTACCCATGGTCGGATACTAGACCGACGGTTTGCTGCGCGCGATCGTGCGAGCTGTGCGATACGACTCGTTGTCGTACTGTTACCTCTCGCGGACGGGAGGCCGCGTGCTCGACCTGCTTTACCATACGGCTGCCGCGAATCATGTTGGGGAGTAGCATGATTCGCCGAATGATGGCTCGAAGCACAATCAGCCCGCACGCTATGGCCGATCACGGTGCGCGGCAGATCTTCTCCATCACGATCTACGACACACAGGAAGACCTCGACAACGCGATGCGGGAGTCCGGCAGCGAGTTTCGGTTCGCAAGCCTCGCCGAACTGGGCTGTACGGCGCTGGACGCGCGGGCCTTCGAGGTCGTCGCCGGGGCGGTGAATCCGGACGCCTTCGAGGTCGACTTCGCGAAAATCATTCCGCCGATCAATAACTGAGCATTTGTCCAACTGGTTGGTGCGGTATTTGCAAGTGTCGCAAAGTCTCTCCGTCGGCTGTTCCGACAGTCACGAATGGGTGTAGATATTTGCGATAGGTGTTGCGCATCAACCAGATTGCGAGCTAGCCTCCGGTTTATCACTGAAGTAGGGTGCCAAAATGGTTATCCTCGTGTAACACCGAGGGGAGCGCGTCTCGTGCGGGCCTTCTTAAAAGCATTTGTCGTGTCAACAATTCTGTGTCTGGTGCCTGGGGTTGCCCACGCCGACAACAACCCTCCACCGAATACCTGTACGGCGGTTTCTTTTCCGGTGCCGCCGACGGGCACGTTGGCCGCAACTCTCTGCATGCCGGCGACACTGACGAGTACCATCCTGGTGTTGATGCCGGGCTCCAATTACAACCACACCTATTGGGATTTCCCGTATGCGCCGGAGACGTATAACTTTCGGCGCGCGATGAACGCGGCGGGCTATGCGACGCTGGTGGTCGATCGGTTCGGCGACGGTGCGAGCACCAGGCCGCCGAGCGCGCTGCTGACGGCGACCGGCTCGGTCATCGCCCTGCATCAGCTCGTCGGCGCGGTACGGCAGGGGCTGCCCGGTGTGCAGCCGTTCAGCAAGATCATTACCGGCGGCCATTCGCTCAGTTCCGGCGTCGCGGTGATCGAGGCGAGCACCCACCACGATGTGGATGGTGTTCTGCTGACCGGGTTTTCGCACAGTCTCGACCTGATCGGCACGCTCGGCGTGGTAGCCACCTACTATCCGGCGGCCGGAGATCCGCATTTCGCAGGCCAGGGCTACGACCCCGGCTATCTGACCACTCGACCCGGTACCAGGGCGGCGGATTTCTACGGTGCCGGTGACTACGACCCCGCGGTACTCGCGACCGATGAGGCCACCAAGGAAGTCTTCTCGCTGACCGAGTATCCCGATGGTCTGACGTCCACCCTGCCGCCCGCGACCAATCTCATCAATGTCCCGGTGATGGTTGTCAATGGCAGTCTGGATCGGTTGTGTCTGAACGCGTGCGCGAGTACCGCGACGTTGGCGGCCGAAGAGGCACCGTATTTCACTCCCGCTGCGAGGCTGCGCACCTTTGTGTTACCCGGTAGCGGGCATTCGGTGAATCTCGCCTCGAACACCGCGGCTTATCAAGCCGCAGTTAGGGATTGGCTGGCCTCGACGTTCTGACGACAATCTACCGACCTGAGGGCGGGAGCCGGTGCGGCTCCCGCCCTCAGGCGGTTGCCGCCCGGCTTGCCCGAAAAGTGAAGTCCTCCCGATTGCCCGACCGGTAGCACCGGTTGCCAAGTGCGGCAACACATCTGCGTCGTCGGCGGCGCGCCGTCGAGGTAGCCATCTCTTCGCGATAGGTATTGCGCATCAACCGGGGCGCGGGTTAGCCTCCCGGTTGATGACTCAACAAGGATGCCAAAGTGGTTATCCTCGTGTACCTCCGAGGGGAGCGCGTCGCGTGCGGGCCTCAATACGGGCTTTTGTCATGTCAACAATTCTCTGTCTGACGCCGGGAGTTGCCCTGGCCGATCAAGTTTCGCCACCGGATCAATGCCGGGAGATCACTTTCCCGGTGCCGCAGGGAACTTTGGCCGGGACGCTGTGCCAGGCGACGGACAAGCCGGCGGACGCCGTCATGGTGTTGATGGCGGGTTCCAATTACAACGGCTCGTACTGGGATTTCCAATACCAGCCGGACACTTACAACTTCCGGCGTGCGATGAACGGCGCGGGCTATGCGACGCTCGTGGTCGACCGGCTCGGCAACGGCGCGAGCACTCGGCCGCCGAGCGTGACGCTGACCGCCACGGCCACCGCGGAAGCGTTGCACCTCATCGTGCAGCAGCTGCGGCAGGGTCTCGGTGGCGCACGGCCGTTCGGCAAGATCATCACCGGTGGGCACTCGCTGAGCTCGGGCACCTCCGTCATGGAGGCCACCAAGTATCACGACGTCGACGGTGTGCTGCTCACCGGATACTCACACACCCTGTACGTGCCCGGGGTCCTCGGCGTGATCAGCACGTATTACCCGGCCGTCCAGGATCCGGCCTTCGCCGGTCGCGGATACGACCCCGGTTATCTGGTGTCGCGGCCGGGTGCTCGCCGAGCCGATTTCTACGGTCCCGACAACTTCGATCCGCAGGTGGTCGCGGCCGACGAGGCGACCAAGGAAACCTTCTCGCTCACCGAATATCCCGACGGTCTGCTGTCCACGCTGCCCGGCATGTCCAGCTTCATCACCGCACCCACCATGGTGGTCAACGGCAGCAAGGACATCCTGTCCTGCGGGCCGGGTTTCTCGATCTGCACCGATAGCGCGGCCCTGCAGGCGGCGGAGGCGCCGTACTTCGGTCCCGACGCGAAGTTGCGCACCTTTGTCTTGCCCGGTGCCGGGCATTCGGTGAATCTCGCACCGAACACGGCCGAGTATCGGGCGGCCGTCATCGACTGGGCGGACTCGATCGCCCGATAGCAGTCCGCGTCCCGGCGGCACCGATCGGTGCCGCCGGTTTTCGGAACTTATTCTTACGTACGGGGTTTCGGATCGATCGATCCGTTGCCCGGTTCGATGCGCGGGTCGGCGAAGACAACGACGCCGGGTCCGGCGGTGGTCATGCGTGCGGCGGCCGCGTCGGTCACCCGCAGCGCGTACAGACCGTTCGCTGGATCCACGGCGACCAGGCCGTAGGCGGTATCGACGTCATCAGCGGTGAGCTTCAGCTCCCGCAGGGCGGCCTCCAGGGTCGCCTCCTGCGGGAGCCGAATGGTGAGCAACGGCATGGCCCCTACGTTACGCGCGGGCCGCCGTTCGATTCAGCTCCGCGAGGATCGCGGCGGCGTCGGCGACGCCGTATCCGTAGTCGTAGTTGTAGCCACCGGCCTGCGCGATCGCGGTGCGCTGCAACAACGCTCGCAGCTGCGCGGGCGGCAGCTCGGTGGCCGACCATCGGGTACGGATGGCCGTGACGAGGCCCGCCGCGACCGGCGTGGCCGCCGAGGTGCCGGTGTCCGGTTCGGTGGCGCCGAACACCGTCGACCCGAGGAAGTGGGTGTAGGAGCAGATATCCGGCTTGCGGTCGGTCAATCGGCCGGGGCCCTGCGAGGAATAGCCGACCCGCTGGCCCTTGGTGTCGACGCCCGCGATGGACAGGACGCTCGGATGCGAGTTGGCGCCGCCGATCGGCTTGTCGGTGTACGCGCACCGGCCGTCCGGGCACTCGCGTCCGCAATTGCCCGCGGCGAAGAGGATGTCGGCGCCCGCGGCCTCGAGCGAGCCGACGATCACGTTGAACGGATGGGACGGATTGTCCGAGTAGTTGCCGGGCTGGCCGACGGGGAAATCCCAACTGGGCGAGAACGATCCCCAGCTGTTGCTGATCACCAAGGCCCGCGACGCGGCAGGCTGATCGGTGAGCACCGTGCGCAGGTGGGCGTACCCGGCCAGCGCGTCCGACAGCAGGCCCTCCATCACGGTGCCGCCCTGCCGTTTGCTCTGCAGCACCGGCAGGTCGAGCAGCGTCGCCTTCGGGGCGGCGATGAGCGCGTCGAACGCGCACATCGAGCCGTGGTCCACCGGGAACTCGCCCGCCGTGCCGGTGACCCCGGCCGGATTCCAGCTGCGCGCCTTGTCGATGGTCACCTGCCCGCCGCGCACCTGCTTGACCTTCGCGGCGTTGATGCCGGTGTCGACGATGGCCAAGGCCACCGACGTACCGTCCAACCCTGCGGCCGCCAGATCGCCGTGGTGCAACAGGGTTTCGACATCGTGCCAGTTGCCGACCGCGGGGGTGTCGCCACACGTGAGGTTGGTCTGGACAACCGGATCGGCGAAAACTCCGGTGACACCTCGCGCCGCCGACAATTGCGACACGCTATGGGCGATGCCGTCATCGTCGATCTCGCCGCGCACCAGCACCGAGGCGTCCGCCGGGTCGAGCGAATAGCGCAGCGGACCGGTATCGGACACCCGGGGAACGGATTTCGGCACCGCGACCGGTGCATAGGAGTGATCCAACACGATCCCGGGCAGATGCCCGGCAACATCGGCGGAGGCGACCGGAACCGCACGGTCGGCCACTGCGGTAATCAGATCGACGGACGGACGAAGCTGAATAAGTACGCGCATATCTGCCATGATGCCGCGCCGTTCGGCAAAATTCGCGCCTGACGTGCAAAGTGCCGCCACCCCGATGCGCAACGGCGACCGGGACAACTGCAAGCTGCCAGCAATTTCTCCGGCGATCGTGTCGTGGATCACACTCGTGACGCCCGGCCGGGTTTGCCGAATACGGATTCGGACCCGCCGGACAACGGTGATCGGTTCGCGAGCGGCGCGGCGCGCAGCGCGACCGTTAGCGCTGTCTTAGCAGGTCATCACCAGAATTGCTGTGCCCCAAATATATTGAGGTCTTGCTGGTCGAGATCCCTTTTGCTAGAGCATGTTTCGAATTCTCGGGCGTTGTCACGCCGCCGTTGTGCTCGCTAGGCTTGTGTCGGTTGCCGACGTTGTCGACCGTTATTCCACAGCGCGGCAACCACGTTCATCCAGTACATCTCGATGATTGATGGGACGGTTCGATGAATTCAGGAACCCGCTCTGCCCTATTGCGGATCGCCGCGATCGCCGTAACCGCCGCAGGCGCACCCGCCGCCTTCGCCGCCCCGAACGATCCCTCGGCGCCGATATGCACAATGAGCTACCCGGTCCCGGTGGAACCGTTCCAAACCCCGGCCACCAGCGACGTCTTCGCCACCTCCAGCAATGGCACCGTCGACCTGAAACTGCACACCAATGCAGGCACAGATTTCGCCTACGACCAGAAATTAACCGTCAACTGGGCAAACATCACCACCGGTAAGAGCGGCGTAGCCGACACCTCCGCCCGGGTAAAAGGCCCCGACAATACCCTCACCATCATCGGCCTCCCCGCCAAGCCCGGCCGAATCCTACTGAACCTAGGCGTCTTCAACCACGGCGAAGGCCTGAACTACACCAACGGCGAATGCAGCGCCGAGTACCAAGCCAGCTGACCCTCCAGCCGGACTTCGCGATCGTGTGAGCCAGCTGACCGGCACTGTTATGCGCCGTCTGTGTTATGGATCTATAACACGTGCACAATGTAATGGATCTGGAACATTATGCACTGCTGAGCCCTTTCTGCTACAGGCAATGTTATAGATCCACAACATGCTGTGCTGGTGATGGTACCGTAACGTCATGACGCAACCGCGGACACGACGCCAGCTGGTCCAGCTCGGCGCGGCGTTGCGTAAGGCGCGCGTTGACGCGGGGTTGACTCAGGATCAGCTGGGGGAGTTGGCGGGGGTCTCCCGCCAACTTGTCAGTCGGGTCGAGACCGGTAGCCCGAACGGAGAAATCGGTCGTGTCATTCAAATCGCCAGTGCATTAGGCCTGCAAGTGGTCACTGTGCCCATGTCGCCCCGCACCACGACCTCACGTGATCAACAGGCGATTCAGGATGTCTTCGCCCGGATCCAGCAGGGTGCGGAGCCGCCGAACCCGGAAAACCTGGAATCGCTGGAGTCGCATGAGTGATCTGGTGGTGATCCTCAACGGAGTGTTGGTCGGCGCCGTCACGCATGCCGGCGGGCGGCCCCGCTTCACCTACGTCGACGACTACGCCGTCGACCTCGACGCCACCCCGTTGTCGCTGTCGATGCCTCCGGCGGTGGGACGCACCTACGACCATCGCGTCACTGCGCCGTGGCTGATGAACCTGCTGCCCGACGATGCCAATGTGCGCGAGCGGCTGGCCCGCGAGTTCGATGTGTCGTCGCGCAGTGCGACCGCGCTGCTCGAACACATCGGTCGCGACTGTGCCGGCGCTGTGCAATTGGCGGCACCCGAGGACGTCGAGGATGTGCTGACCCGGCCGGGCAGCGTGGAAGAAGTCACTGACGTGCAGATCGGTGCGCGGTTGCGCGGCCTGCGGAGTGCGCCGGCGCAGTGGACCCGCTCCGACGAGCGTTGGAGTTTGGCGGGAGCGCAGTCCAAGTTCGCTGCCGTGCGTACCGGGGGCGGGTGGGGATATGCGCATGGCAACGCGGCCAGCACGCACATCATCAAACCGGGAATCGAACGCTTTCCGGGGCAGGCGTTCAACGAGCATCTGTGCCTGCGTGCACTGGAGGCGCTCGGGATCGTTGCAGCGGCATCTGAATTCATCGAGTTCGATGGCGTCGCGGCGATTGTTGTCGAGCGGTACGACCGGCTACGGGGTGCGGACGGCCAGGTGCTCCGGCTACATCAGGAGGACATGTGCCAAGCGTTGTCGGTGCCGCCCGAGCGCAAATATGCCTCCGAAGGTGGGCCGTCGGCCACTGCGATCGCGGGCCTGCTCGCTCGCGAGGCCGGTCAGCGCGACGTCGACCGATTCACCGATATCGTTGTCGCCCAATACTTGCTCGGCGCACCGGATGCTCACGCCAAGAACTACTCGGTGCTCCTCAACGGACTCGACATCACCCTTGCACCGATCTACGACGTAGCGAGTTCACTGCCATACGATCCAGAACGCGGATCGGATCTGGGTCGTGTAGCGATGCCGATCGGTGGTCGGTCGAAGTTCGGTGAGGTCACCTTGCATCACGTCGAGAAGTTCGCGCAGAAGGCGGGGACGGATCCTGATCGACTCGTCGTACGGACACGTGAGATCGCCGCCGGACTGCCCGGGGCACTGGCCGATGTCGATCGCGGCACCACTTACCCCCTATTAGCGCCATTGCGTACGCGGCTCGTCGACACCGTGGCCGCGCACTGCGCCACCATCGACACGTAGTCGAGACCGACTGTCACGCAAGTCTTTTCGGGCAGCGTGCGCGAAATCATTGGCTGAATCGAATGCGGCGGGCGAAGTGTTGCGCGGCATGGACTTGGGGAGAAATGGCGAGAGCCCGGCCGATTGGTCCGCCGGGCACTCGGGTTGGGGGTTGGTCAGTCGGCTTGGATTTCGGTGCGGTCGCCGCTCCAGAGGGTGTGGTACTTGCCGGGGATATCGATGCGCTCATAGGTGTGGGCGCCGAAGTAGTCGCGTTGGGCCTGGGTGAGGGCGGCGGGGAGGCGCTTGGCGCGCAGGCCGTCGTAGTAGGCGAGGGAGGAGGCGAAGGCGGGGACGGGGATGCCGAGTTGGACGGCGGCGGCGACGACGCGGCGCCAGCTGTCGATGGCGTTCTCGATGGCTTCCTGGAAGAAGGGGTCGAGGATGAGGCTCGGCAGCTGGGCGTTGGTGTCGTAGGCGTCTTTGATGCGGTTGAGGAACTGGGCGCGGATGATGCAGCCGCCGCGCCAGATGGTGGCGAGATCGCCGGGGTGCAGGTCCCAGTCGTATTCGGTGCTGGCGGCGGCGATCTGGTCGAAGCCCTGGGCGTAGGCGACCACCTTGGACGCGTACAGCGCGCGCTCGATGTCCTTGGTGAATTGCTCGGTGTCGGTGGGCTTTTCAGCGAGCTGTCCCGAGGCGAGGCCGACGGCGGCGCGGCGCTGATCGGTGGCGCCGGACAGCGCGCGGGCGAACACGGCCTCGGCGATGCCGGTCACCGGGACGCCGAGATCGAGCGCCGCCTTGACGGTCCAGCGGCCGGTGCCCTTCTGCTCGGCCGCGTCCAGGATGACGTCGACGAGTGGCTTGCCGGTCTTGGCGTCGGTCTGGTTGAGCACCTCGGCGGTGATCTCGACCAGGTAGCTTTCCAGCTCGCCCTGGTTCCAGCCGGTGAACACGTCCGCGATCTGCTTGGCGTCGAAGCCGAGCGCGTCGCGCAACAGGTGGTAAGCCTCGCCGATGAGCTGCATGTCGGCGTACTCGATGCCGTTGTGCACCATCTTCACGAAGTGGCCCGAGCCGTCCGGCCCGATGTGCGTGCAGCACGGGGTGCCGTCGACCTGCGCCGCGATCGACTCGAGCAGCGGGCCGAGCACCTCGTAGGACTCCTTGGGCCCGCCCGGCATGATGGCCGGACCGTTGAGCGCGCCCTCTTCGCCACCGGAGATACCGGCGCCGACGAAGTGCAGGCCGCGCTCACGCAGCGACTTCTCCCGGCGGATGGTGTCGGTGAACAGCGCGTTGCCGCCGTCGATGATGATGTCGCCCTCGTCCATCGCGGCGGCGAGCTCCTCGATCACCGCGTCGGTCGGGTCGCCGGCCTTGACCATGATCAGCACGCGGCGCGGCTTCTGCAGCGCGCCGACGAACTCCTCGATCGTCTCGGTGCGGACGAAGTCACCCTCGTCGCCGTGCGCCGCGAGCAGCGCGTCGGTCTTGGCGATGCTGCGGTTGTGCAGCGCGACAGTGTGTCCGTGCCGGGCGAAGTTGCGCGCGATATTGCTCCCCATCACTGCGAGGCCGGTAACCCCGATGTGGGCGCGTGCGTTCGATCCCGCCGATGACGTCATGCTGATGGGCCTTTCACTCGGCGCGGACCTCGCCGCGCTCCACCGACTGTTCGACAAACGAGCGTGCAGCTGACCGCTCGACCAAGCGAGCCCACCGAAACCGCAGGTAGCGACGGTCCGATGGTTCCGCTTGTGCCGCAAGAGAACCTGCCGTCCAACCTACATGGGTGGCGTTTCGCGCTTGTCGGGTCGGCCTCGGTTGGCGCGAGCAGGCGTTCGGGCAGGTCGCGGTCCGCCAGATGGTGACAAGGGGGGCTTGTCATAGGATCATCCGATGCCTCTACGTCGCTGGATAGTCGCACTGACGGTGTTCACGACGGTCGCCATGGCGGCCGGTTGCGGCGGCGGGGGCGAGTCGAGCGTGGCACCGGTCAAGGTCGGTGTGCTGGTGATCACGATGTTCGATCCGGAGGTCGAGCCGTGGCTGCAGCGCGAGTCGCTGCCGATCACCGTGGACGTGCCCACCTCGTACAAGCCGGTGCACTGCAACGCCGACGGACTGTGCGTCGCCGAGACCGGACAGGGCAAGACCAATGCCGCGGCCACCATGATGGCCGTGCTGGACAGCCCGAAACTCGACTTCGGCAACGCCCACTTCCTCACCGTCGGCACCGCGGGCGCGCCGCCGGACCAGGCCACCCTCGGCTCCGCGACCTGGGCCCGCTGGATCGTCGACTTCGACCTCGGCAACCACCTCGTCCCGGCCGAGGCGCCGAGCCTGCCGCACGGCTACCGCCCGGTCGAGAACTACAACACCGCCGCCTACCACCTGAACGAGCAGCTGGTCGACACCGCGTTCGGCCTGACCGAACACGCCACCCTGGCGGACAGTCCCGCGGCTGGCGCCGAACGTGCCCAGTTCGGACAAGGCGACCGCAAGCCGTCGGTTGTCAAGTGCGACACCATGACCGGCGACAACTGGTACTCCGGCAAGGAACTCTCCGACACCGCGCGCCACATCATGGGCGTGCGCACCAACGGCCAGGGCAACTACTGCACGACGCAGATGGAAGACAACGCCACCGCCGCCGTGCTGGACCGTCACGGCTACCTCGACCGGTATCTGTCGCTGCGCACGGTGAGCAACTTCGACCAGCCCTATCCCGGCCAGAGCGTGCTCGATCACCTCGAGCAGCAGTCCGCGGGTTTCCGGCTCTCCCTCGACAACGGCTACACCCTCGGCCGCACGGTCGTCGACTACTTCCTGAAGAACCGGTACCAACCGGCGCGCTGAGCACGGCCACCTTGCTCCTAAAATTAAGTTAGGCTAACCTTCTTTCTTGCGCTAGAGGGCGCACGGTCGACCCGTCCGGTCGATGGGTTTCCGTGCAACGCAAGGGATATCAGGCACATGACAAAGATCGGCGCGGCCGAATGAACCGAGCTGCTCATCGCGAACGAATCGCCGAGGTGCTCGAGGGGGCGGCCGGTGCGGCCAAGGTGCCGTATCCGATCGGGCTGCGTGAGTTGGCGGTGCGGGACGCGCGGATGGTCGGTGCCGGACTGCGGCGGTTGACCTTCGTCGGGCCGGAGCTGGCCGGGTTCGAGAATCACGCGCCCACCGAGCACGTCCGGCTGATCTATCCCGACGCCGACGGCACGCTGCGCCTACCCGAGCAGGTCGATTTCAGGCTGAAATGGCCGCGCCCGCTGCCGATTTCGCGGGAATACACGGTGCGCCGCTACGACCCGGTCGCCGGGGAACTCGACATCGATTTCGCGCTGCATCCCGGTGGGCACGCGGCCGAGTGGGCCGCGGCGGCGGCGCCGGGGGACACCGTTTACATCGCGGGCCCACCCGGCGGATTGATCGTGCCGTTCACCTACGACCGATACCTGCTCGCGGGTGACATCACCGCATTGCCCGCCATCGCCGCCTGGCTGGAGGCGTTGCCCGCGGACGCGGCAGGCTGGGTGTTCATCGAGGTGGTCGATGCCAGTGAAGAGATCGACCTGGTAGCCCCCGAAGACGTTCAGGTGCAGTGGCTGCATCGCGGTGCCGTGCCTGCCGAGCGTTCGGACCTGCTCGAGCAGGCCGTGCGCGCGGTATCGCTGTCCGAGGGCGAGCGGGTGTACGCGTGGATCGCCGCGGAGGCGGGCGTGGTCCGTCCGTTGCGTCGGTGGGTGCGTGAGGTTCTGCGAGCCGAGCCCGGCGACGCCGAGGTGTCGGCCTACTGGAAGGCAGGGCAGGCGGACTTCGACGAAGACGACGAAGGCGACCACTGAACTGCACTGCGTCCACTGAACTGCACTGCGTCCACTGAACTGCACTGTGCCCCAGCACTTTCACTTCCGCGATTTCCACCATCGCCGCAACGGCGCGCGCCCGAAGGCGGTGGCCAGGTTCGCGCGCAGGATCACCAACACCAGGAAGGGACCGCCGATCGCCGCCGTCACCACCCCGACCGGGAGTGGATCGGCGAACATGGTCCGGGAGCAGAGATCCGCCGCGGTCAGCAGCAGCGCACCCATGATTCCGGAGGCGAGTAGCGGCGGCGACGCGAGTCGGCTCAGCCGGACCGTCACCTGGGGTGCGATCAATGCCACGGCGAAGACCGGTCCGGCCGCCGCGACCGCGATACCTGTCAACAACACCGCGGTGAGCAACAGCGACAGCCGCACGACGGTGAGCCGGACGCCCAGCATGACGGCGACATCCTCGCCCAGGGCGATCGCACGCAGCGGAAAGGCAAGGGCGATCGCGAG
This sequence comes from Nocardia sp. NPDC050175, assembly GCF_044459885.1. Classification (NCBI taxonomy): domain Bacteria; kingdom Bacillati; phylum Actinomycetota; class Actinomycetes; order Mycobacteriales; family Nocardiaceae; genus Nocardia; species Nocardia sp. NPDC050175. Next base: position 10,866 of record NZ_JBITJI010000023.1, on the reverse strand, counting down.
AATCGTCAGCCCGCCGATGCCCCACAACGTCATCCACACCTGCGACCACTGTCGCGGCTCCAACGCCCCGACGAGCCACAGCTGCGCCTGGCCGACGTCGCGAATATCGGCCTTCACCAACATCCACTGCGTCAGCGCCGACATGATCGCGGTGACCGCCACGCCAACGAGCACCAGCCGCTGATTTCCCCCCTTGCTCAGGGCGCTGACCGCGAGAACGAATATCCCGGTGAGCAATCCGCCGATCATCGCGGCCAGCGGTAGGCCGAGCGCGGACAACGTCGATATGGTGTGGCCGCCGACCCCGGTCACCACGGCGACGGCCGCAGCGCCCGCGCCAGCGGTGACACCCAGCACGTCGGGTGACGCGAGCGGATTGCGGGCGATGGTCTGCACGATCGCTCCGCTCACCCCCAACGCCAGTCCCACCAGCACGCCGAGTACGGCGCGCGGCAGCCGGAGATCGTGAATAACGAAGGCGTGCATAGTGTCTCCGCGCCCGAACAGGGTGGCCAGCACATCCGGCAGTGAGATCGCGAGATCACCCGTGCCGAGACTCACGCAGAACAGCGCGAACGTCGTCACGGCGGCCGTCACGGTGACCACAACAGGCCGCAAGCGCCAGCGGACCGAGATCCGAGTACCCGGTATGCGTACGGCGGACGTCGGTCGCCGGACCTCGAGCTGCGCGGTCATCGCGTACCAGCCTTGCGCCACAGCACGACCGCGAGAAAGAACGGAGCCCCGATCAACGCGACAACGATCCCGGCCTGCAACTCGCCCGGCCGCACCGTCACGCGGCCGACGATATCGGCCGCCAGCAGGACTACCGCACCGATGAGGGCCGAGCACGGCAGCAGCCACCGATAGTCGGGTCCGGTCAGCGCGCGCGCCAACTGCGGAACCATCAGTCCCAGAAAGGCGATACTCCCGCACGCCGCGGTCGCCGCTCCGGCGAGCAGGGTAACGGTCAAGATGCCGACCAGCCGACCCCGAAACACATGGACGCCCAATGCCGCCGCGACATCATCACCCAGATCCAGCGCATTGAGCACCGGCGCGCACAGCGCCGCGAGCACGAAGCCGACCACCAGGAACGGCAGCACCACCCGCAGCACCGGCCAGGCCAAGCCGCCCACCGATCCGGCGCCCCAGAACCGCAGCGCATCCATCGACGTGCGGTCACTCAGCGCGATCGCACCGGTCACCGCCGACAGCGACACCGAGATACCGGCCCCCACCAGCACCACCGACAGCGGCGATGCACCAGACCCGAGCCCCGCGATGGCGAAAACCATTGCCGCAGCTAGGGCCGCGCCGAGGAACGCGAACCAGACGTAGGCCGTAGGGGAGGTGAAACCGAATACGGTGATCGCCAGCACCACGGCCAGCGCCGCGCCCTGCGTGATGCCGAGCAGGCCGGGATCGGCCAGCGGATTGCGCGTGTACCCCTGTGTCAGGGCACCGGCGAGGCCGAGTGCCGCCCCGAGGACCACCGCGAAGACGGTGCGTGGAATGCGAATCGTGCCAAGGATATCGGCGGCCTCACCCGGCGCACCGGACAAGCCGTCCCACACCTGCCCCGGTGTCAGCGATCCCGACCCGATCACCAGGGACAGCGCCATGGCCGCCACCAGCCCCGCCGCCAGTAGCCCGAGGGCGAGCGGTGCGGCGATGGTGCGGCTACGGCGTGCCATGAGCGGCGGCGCTCAGCTTCGGCAGTGCGTGCGTGACGAGCCAGGGGATGTTCAGCACATTCGGCGCGCTGATCGCGTACACCAGCGGCGGATCGGTCAGCGCCACATATGAATTCCCCTTCACCGCGGTCAGCGAGCGGAAGATGGAATTGGCCTCCACGCTCGACTGGAGAGCCGGTTGCAGATACCAGCTGAGCAGCACATCCGGGTTGTAGCGAGGGATGTTCTCCCAGCTGACCTCGGCGGCGAACTTGGCCGGATCCGTCTGCTGGCGCAGCTGCGCGAGTTCGGGCAGCGGGGTGAAGCCGAGGGTCTTCAGCAGTTCGATGCGTGGATCGGTATCCAGGTAGACGTTCAGCCCGTCCGGCTTGGTCGCGCTGACCACCGTCGCGGTCTTCCCGGCGAACTCGGGGTGCTGCGAACGTGCCTGTGCGAGTTGCGCATTCGCCTCAGCGACGAGCGCGGTGGCCTCCTGCTCCTTGTCGAGGGCCTTGCCTGCCAGCATGGTCTGGTCCTGCCAGCTGGTCTGCCACGGCCTGCCCGGGTAACCCACGGTAGGGGCGATCGCCGACAGCTTGGCGAACTGGTCCGCGGTGACTCCGGATTGCACGGCCAAGATCACATCCGGGCGCAGGGCGGCGATCTTCTCGTAGGGCATCGACTTGCTCGTCGCCTCGAACACCTCGGGGGTCGCCGATCCGAGTTTCTCTCGCACCCAAGGCAATACGGAGTCATCGGAACCCGAATCGGACTTCATGCTCGGCATGCCGACCGGGGTAACGCCCAGCGCGACGGCCACCTCGGTGGAACCCCACCCGAGGGTGACCACTCGCTTCGGCGCCTTGGGAATCGTCGCCGGTCCGAGCGCCGACTGGAGGGTGACCGGGAAGCCTCCGCCAGCCGGAGCGCTGGAAGTGTCGGTGGACTGCCCGCCGGTGGTGCAGCCCGTCGCCAGCAGCACCGACACCGCCGCCGCACAACCGGCCACAGCCCGCAGTACCCGTCGACGGGCGGACCGCTCCGGCCGGTGGCGCGGGGAACGTTCGTTCATAAGGTGCTCAACCCTCCTGTCGACCAACTCCCGAGGTCGACCTCGCTGTCGACGTTACTTATTCGTCTCGGTCGTAATCGGCGACGCCGCGTTTCCAGTACCCGGCGATCAGGTAGTCCTTCGGATCGATGCCGAGGTCGTTGCGCACCCAGCGGCGCAAGGGTTTCAGCACGCCGGACTCGCTGGCCAGCCACGCGTAAACCCGTTCTCCGGCAGGCACTTCGATACTGCGGACCGCCTTTTCGAAGGCATCTCCGGTGCTGGGTTCGGCCGCGCCGCGATGCACCCAGCGCACGTCGACGGCGGCAGGTGGATCGAGGGGAATCTCCTCCTCAGGCCCGCGCACCTCGATGATCGCCCACCCGGCTGCCGTGCGCGGCAACCATTCCAGCCAGCGGGCGATGGCGGGCAGGGCGGTGATGTCACCGACGAGCAGATACTTGTCGTAGGTCTTCGGCACCACCACACCGCCGGGCGGGCCCGCGATGTGAATCCTGGTGCCCGGCTGCACGTTCAGCGCCCAGTCCGAGGCGAGGCCGCCGGGGTGGATGGCGAAATCGATATCGAGTTCGCGGTCCTCGGCGCTGAAGCGGCGCACCGTGTATTCACGCGATATCGGTCGCGGCGAGCCCCATTCGAGGGAGAGCCCGTCCTTGCGGGGCAGCAGCAGCACACCCTGTTCGTCCGGAAAGATCAGGCGCACATGCTCATCCGGAACGTAGCTGTGGAATCCGGCCAGATCCGCGCCGCCGAAGGTGATGCGCAGCAGGCCCGCACCGACCTTTTCGGTGCGGAGCACCGCCACCTCGCACAATCCGATCGGATATCCGACCTTGGCTCCGTGTTCACCCGACAGCACCTCCACGATGCGTTCGGCGTAGGCGGCACGATCCATCAAGGCATTTCCTTTCCCAACAGCGGCGCGCAGGCCAGCGACGTCACTGCGACGAGTATCAGTGTTGCCAGTCCGTAAACTACGAGAGCGGTTGCGGGCGTGAAGAATTGGCCAACGATCCCGGCTACCATGGATCCGACGGCGGCACCGGCGACGGACTGGACCATGAGCAGGCCCGAGATGCGGCCGCGCAGTTCCTCGGGGGCGTCCCGCTGCAGAATCGCGTAGCGCAGCACGATATTCAGCGCACGGGCCAAACCGAATCCGGCCAGGCCGAGGAATACCAGCGCGGCGTGTGGTGCGAGCCCGGCGACGATGACGCCGATCGGCATGAGCGCCAACGAGATCAGCAGTGCGCGGCCAGGACGGTGACTGCGGCCGATCCACCCGCTGGTAAGTGAGCCGAGTACCGCACCGGCACCGGGTGCGGCGTAGAGCAGGCCGAGCGCGGTGTCCCCGACGCCGAGTTCGTTCTCGGCCAAGGCGGGCAGCAATACCAGCGGACCGCTCACCATCATGGCGATGGTGCCGGTCAACAGGGCCGCCCGAATAACCTTGTGCCGGGCCGCGAACGCGATGCCGATGGCCAGCTCGCGCAGCGGATGCGCGATGTCCCGGACGGGTGGTGGCTGCGGCCCGATGGATCGGATCAGTCCCACCGTGGCCACGGTGGCGCACGCACAGAGGAAGAACGGCAGTGCCACACCGGTTTTCGCGATCAGCAGACCGGCGATCGCCGGGGTGACCATGGTGCCCAGATCGGTGGTGAGCGAGGTCAGTGCCCCGGCGGCCGCCACCTTCTCCCGCCCGACAAGCATCGGGACGAGGGCCATCAGCGCCGATCCGCTGACCCCACCGGCCAGTCCGTCCACTACACCGGCGGCATAGATGACGGCGAGGCTCGGATGCGGTAGCAGGGCGTTGAGCCCCAGGGCGAGGAAGCCGAAACCCGCTGCACTACGCGCCCATTGGATGACATCGCGCCGGTCGTACCGGTCCGCGATCACCCCGCCCGCCAGACTTCCGGCGAACAGGGCGACCGCGGTGGTGGCGGTGACGCCGGCGACGTGCAGGGACGATCCGGTGAGCTGGTAGACCTGCACGGGCAGGGCAACCATCAGCAGGCCGATCCCGAGTACCGATATCAGCCTGGCCGCGAACGCATTCCGGAACTCCCGGCTGGCGCGCAGCGGCGTGGTATCGATGAGCAGGCCCCCCACGGCTGTCACTTGAAGCGCTCTGCCAGCAGGTCGAGGGTGGCCATGGCGTTGCGGTAGTCGGGACGCTGACTGGTCGCGGGCAGTTCGTAGACCTGGCCCGCCTGGAACGCCGGCAGCTTGGCCAGCATCGGATCATCCTTCAGCTGGGCGACGGTCCGGCCGCCGTCGAGCCGCACGACGAACAGCACCGGGGCGTCGACGACGGTGCTCAGCAGTTCGGGGCTGAAGGACACCCAGTCGGCGGCCGCGGGGCGGCTCGGGTTGCCTGCCTTCGCCTCGACCTTGTCGTCGACGGTGATGCCGACCGCGGTCAGCAGGGAAGCGAGCGGCGTGGTGGGGGCGATGACGGAGGGCTTGAGATCGCCGCGCGACTGGAACACCGACGCCGCGCCCTTCGGCGCCTTCAGCCCGGCCTTGACCTTCGCGACCTTGTCGTTGTACGCGCCGATCAGGTCGTCCACCTTCGCGGACCGATTCACGATGTCGGCCACCGACTTCAGCTGGTCCTGCCAATTGCTGAAGTTGGACGGCACCAGTGCGGTCGGCGCGATGGCGGTGAGCTTGTCGTAGTCGTTGATCGACTGCTGGCCCGGGAAGCCCGGCCCGCCACCGATGATCAGGTCCGGCTGCTGGGCGGCGATGAACTCCATGTTGATGCTGTCACCGGACGGCACCGTCACGGTGCCCTGCTGCTTGGCGTCCGCGGCCCAGGCGGTGGGGAACTCGCCGGGCTTCAACGTGACACCGAGGATGCGCGGATCCGCGGCCTTGACCTTCGCGCCCAGGTCGAAGAGGAATCCGGCGAGCCCGCCGTTGACGACCACGATCCGCTGCGGATCGGCGGGCACGGTGACCGCGCCCTTGGCGGTCTGCACCTGGCGGGTGCCGGACTTGCTCGACTCGTCGGAGGCCGAGCTTCCGCAGCCTGCCAGCAGCGCGACCAGCGCGAGGATGAGCAGAGCGGCGGCGGCACGGACGCGTGCCGTCATTCGGTGAAGCGACATGGCTGGGTGTTCTTTCTGTCTTGTCGGGCAGACCCGCGGGTAACTGGGCGATGCGGGGTCGAGGTGCCGGGCGTGCCAGCAGTCCAATTGCGCTCCGGTGCGCGGTAAGCCGGGATGACCTGCGCGCGCGTCGACCACTTCCACCAGTCCCACCCCAACCCCTTCACCATCAACGTATTGCGACCCCACCCTCGGTCCGCCCGGGGCTCGACGCGAGTCCACCGGCGGAGGAGGGAAACATAGGCTAACCTAAATTCAATTCCCATGGGAAATAGAAATCCCGCACCACCGCATCGGCCGCTGCCCGATGCGGCGTCAGCTCACGCCCGCCGCATTCTCGGCGAGCGGGATCACCAGTGGCGCACCGGTTTCCGGGTCGTCGATGATCCGGCAGCCGAGGGCGAAGACCTCCCGCACCAGCTCGGCCGTCACGATCTCGCGCGGCGCACCGGCCGCGATCACCTGGCCGTCCCGCATGGCGATGAGGTGATCGGCGTAGCGGAAGGCGTGGTTCAGGTCGTGCAGCACGGCGACCACGGTCCGGCCGGATTCCCGGTTGAGCGTGCGGCACAGATCCAGCAGCTGGATCTGATGCGCGATGTCCAGGTAGGTGGTCGGCTCGTCGAGCAGCACGATCGGCGTCTCCTGCGCCAGCACCATCGCGATCCAGACGCGTTGCCGCTGCCCACCGGACAACTCGTCCACCGAGCGGGCCGACAGGTCGGTGACGCCGGTGGCCGCCATGGCCGCGGTTACTGCGTCCTCGTCCGCCTGCGACCACTGGCGGAGCAGGGTCTGGTGCGGATAACGGCCGCGCGCAACCAGATCGGCGACCCGGATGCCGTCCGGCGCGGTGGCGGACTGCGGAAGCAGACCGATGCGCCGCGCCACCTCCTTGGCCGGATAGGCGGTGATGGCCTTGCCGTCGAGCAGCACGGCACCGTCCTCCGGGGTGAGCAACCGCGCCAGCGCCCGCAGCAGAGTGGACTTCCCGCAGGCATTGGGGCCGATGATCACCGTGAAGGCCCCGTCCGGAATATCCACCGAGAGTTGCTCGCTCACGGTTCGGCCGCGATAGCCGAGGCGCACCTGGTCGGCCCGCACTCGGATCCCCGCGCTGTGGTTCTCGTTCATCGTCGCTTCCCCCTAGTTCCGTCGCGCCTCGGCGACCAGCACATACGCCAGATATAGCCCACTCGCCGACACGGTGACGACGCCGACCGGCAGCGTGGTCGGTGCGAATATCCGCTGCGAGATCCAGTCGCAGGTCACCAGCAGCAGCGCACCCATGGCGGCGGCCGGAGCCAATGCGGTGGAGGCCGTGCGGGCCAGGCGCCGGCCCAATTGTGGTGCGGCCAAGGCCAGGAAGGCGATGGGTCCGGCGACGGCCGTGGCCACCGAGCAGAACGCGACGCTCAGCCCGATCAATAGCAGGCGGTCGCGGCCGACCCGGAGGCCGAACGCCTGCGCCAGATCGTCACCCAATTCCAGGATCCGCAGGCGGGGCGCGGCGGCGACCGCGGCCACGCCCAGTACCGCGAGCAGGATGAGCGCGGGCGCGACCTGTGCCGAGGTGACCTTGCTCAGCGACCCCGCGCCCCAGGCGGCCGCCGACATGGCGGTGGTGAGATCGGCGCGCAGAATGAGCCAGGTATTGACCGAGGCGAGCATGGCGCTGACGCCGATGCCGACGATGATGAGCCGGAAGCCGGTGACGTTGTGCCGGAAGGCCAGCAGCTGAATGGCAAGGGCCGCAGCCGATCCGCCGACGAACGCCCCCGCCGAGGTCTGGAATCCGCCGCCGCCGAGCACCAGCATGACGACGAGCGCACCGGTGTAAGCGCCGGTGGTGAAGCCGACCAGATCCGGGCTGCCGAGTGGATTACGGGTCACCGACTGCAGGATCGCGCCGCTCACGCCGAGGGCCGCGCCCAGCGCCAGCGCGAGCACCACGCGCGGAAAGCGCCAGTCCCACACCACGAGTCGGTCGAAACGCTGATCCCCGACGAACAGCGCGCGCAGCACCCGATCCGGCGGAATCGGGTAATCGCCGGTGCCGAGCGACAATACGGCCACGGCCAGCGCCGCGATGACGAGGATCGCGCACACCACCACGGTGCGCACACCCACGCGAGCCGCGACGCGGCGGGTTCGGACCACCAGCACCGAACGGCCGAAATCGATGGCGGTCATTGCGTACTCACCCGGGGCCGCCGCGCCAGCCAGATCAGGACGGGGGCACCGAGGAAGGCGGTCACCAATCCCGCCGCCACTTCATCGGGCCGAATGATTATCCGCCCCAGTATGTCCGCGCCCAGCACCAGAATCGGTGCGAGCAGCATGGAGTAGGCGATGATCCAGCGCTGGTCGGGTCCGACGATCCAGCGCGCGATATGCGGCACCGCCAAGCCGACGAAGGTGATCGGCCCCACCGCGGCGGTCGCGGTGCCGCACAGCAGGGTCAGCGCCGCGACGGTGAGCAGCCGGGTTCGCCGGATGTGCACTCCGAGCGCGTGGGCGAGGTCGTCACCGAGGGCGACGGCATTGAGCGAGCGCGCGGCGATCACCGCCGCCACCAGGCCGACGAGAATGAACGGCGTGGCGCCTGCGATGACGTCGTGCCCGCGCCCGGTCAACGCGCCTGCGTCCCAGTTCCGCATCTGGTCGAAGGCCTTGGGGTTCAGCAGTATCAACCCCTTGGTGACTCCGGACAGCACGGCCGTGATCGCGACGCCGGCCAGCGTCAGCCGGATCGGATCCGCCCCCTGCCTGCCCGCGGTGCCAAGCCGATACACCACCACCGAGGCCACCGCCGCACCGATGAACCCGAACCACACGTACGAAGTGATCTGGGTGACGCCCAGGAAAGCGACCGCCATCGCGATGACGAACGCCGCTCCGGCATTGATGCCGAGCAGTCCGGGATCGGCCAGCGGATTGCGCGTCAACCCCTGCATGAGGCAGCCTGCCACGCCCAGCGCCAGTCCGGCGAGCAGTCCGAGCAGTGTGCGTGGCACCCGATACTCGGTGATGACCAGCGCGTCCGCCGACCCGTCGGTGCCCGACAGCGCATCCCACACCTGCCCGATCGGAATGGCCTTGGTGCCGACCATGAGGCTGAGCAAACAGACGGCCATCAGTACGGCAGCCGCCAGCAGCCACCCCGGCCAGCGCCTAGTCCGTGCGCGCGTACCTTCCATCTGGTAATTTCTCCACGACTTCCGAGCTGTAACAAGGCCTTCGGCGAAGGTGCCGCCGGGCAGGAACACAATCCTCGAGCAAGGTTTAAATTTAGGTTTGCCTAGCCTAGCGTGCTAACTTGTTCGGTAGTAATCGCCCGGCAGGACGGCCGACGAGCAATGCCGCAGCAGGCAGGCTTATGCCGCATGAGAGACGACCTCTCACCCTTGGTGCGGTGGGGGTTCGAGCGTGGCGAGATAGGTTGTCGCGGTATCGGTTTCGGCGGCGCCGAGGTGGCGGTAGAGGTCGATGGCGTGGCGCAGGTGGGTGACGGCGGTGGCACTGTCGCCGAGCGCGGCGTGGCAGCGGGCGAGGCCTTCCGAGGCACGGGCTTGCTGGATTCGGCTGTCGGTGTCGAGGGCTATGTTCAATGCGTCGGTGAACATCGTCAACGCCTCGCCGGGGTCGCCGGTGGCCAGTAGGATTTTCGCGATGTCGTTCAGTGCGTCGGCTTCGCCTATGCGGTAACCGATCTCGCGGAACAAGGCCAGGGCTTGCCCGGAGAGGTCGGCGGCCTCCGCGTGTTTCCCGGTTTCCCGGCACACGGCACCCAGGTTGGCGAGTGCTTCGGCCTCACCGATGCGGTAACCGACCTTGCGGAACATGGTCAGGGCTTGACGGGAGAGATCGGCAGCCTGCTCGTAGTCCCGGGTCTCCTGGTACACGGTGGCGAGGTTGTTGAGGTTGATGGCTTCGCCGAGGCGGTAGCCCATGTCCCGGAACATGGCCAAGGCCTGCTGGATCAGGTCGGCGGCCTGGCGGTAGTCGCCGGTATCCCGGCGCACCAGGCCGAGGTTGCCGATCCAGCGGGCTTCGCTTCTGCGATGGCCGATCTTCTGGAATGCGGTCGTGGCGCGCAGAAACAAGTCGGCGGCCTGCTCGAAGTCCCCGGTTTCGCGGCGCACGCTGCCGAGGAAGCCGAGGGCGTCGGCGGTACCGAGGGGAGAGTCGGTCCCCTGGAACAGGATCACGGCCTGCTGGATCAGGTCAGCGGCTTGCCGATAGTCCCCGTTGTCTCGGAGTACGCCGCCGAGTCTCGTCAGTGCGCCGGCTTCGCCGGCGGGATAACCGGCCGCCTGATACAGGGTGCGCGCCTGCCGGAGCATGTCGGCGGCCTGCCCGTTGTCACCGGCGTATCGGTAGAAGCCGCCGAGGTTGGCCAGGGTGTCGGCTTCGCCGAGGGGGTAGCCGGTTTCCCGGTACCAGGCGCGTGCCTGCCAGAGCAGGTCGATGGCTCGGTCGTAGTTTCCGGTCTGCCACTGCAGGACGCCGAGGTTGGTGAGGGCGTTGGCCTGGCCGAGGTGGTTGCCGAGGTGGTCCGCGGCCGTGGCGGCGCGCTGGTGTAGTCGCAGGGCCGAGGGCCACGGTCCTTCGCGTTCCAGCAATTCCGCAAGCACCTCGGTCAGCTCGACCATTCGCACCGGATCGTGTTCTCCGGTGTACTCGACGCAGGCGAGCAGGTTGGCTCGTTCGGTACGCATCCAGGCCAGCGCGGGCACCGCGTCGTCGAATTCCCGCACCAGGGCACCGGTCACGCCAGCGGTGTGGTTGCCGTCTGCGGGGCGCGCTTTTCGCGTCAGCCATCGGTCCGCCGCCGCCGCGGTGCGCTGGTAATAGTCCAGCAGTCGCTGTAGCGCACCGGCTCCGTCGCTGGGCGACGCGGCGGTGAGGGCGCGGATGTATTCGCGTACCAGGTCGTGCATGCAATATCGACCGAGCGTGGTCTCCTGGATGAGGTTGTCGGTGTAGAGGGCGTCGA
>NZ_JBITJI010000022.1:82362-125618 GCF_044459885.1 Nocardia sp. NPDC050175 | reverse complement strand
GTCAACGCCTTCGCGATCACCTTCGCTGACCGCTGGCCCAACGCCCAAACCTACTGAGAGAAACCGCCGGAAACACCGTTAGCGAGATAGTCCCGGACATCATGGCGGGCTCACTCGCGATCTGGCACCGCCATGTCCCCCGCTCGACGCAGGCGATGCGGGTTTGCGGCGAGTGCCAGGTCGGGAGGTGTTGGCGGGGTGGGGAATTCGTTGACCGACTACAGCGGGAAGGTGAGGCGGTCGGGGCGGATGTAGTCGGCCGGGTCGTGCAGAGAGCGGAGTTCCGGGCGGTGGAGGCTGGGGATGCGGGTGAGTTCGTCACGCAGGGGTGGGTCGTAGTTGGCGGCGCCTGCGGTGATGCCGGGGAGCCAATTGTCGTGGTGGGCGGGGACGAACAGAGCAGGGCCGATGGCTTCGATGTAGCGGCGGGGGTCGCGCAGACCGTTGGTGATTTGGTTGAAGCCCTGGACCGCGCCGATCTGGAGGTCGGTCGGAGGCAGCGCGGCGAAGATGTCGAAGACGTTCGGCGCCTTCTCGGTGAGCGGGCCGGTGGAGTCGTGCCAGACCAACGAGAAACCGGGGACGCGGAACTGGTAGAGCAGCGATCCACCCTCCGGGTCGTTCAAGCGCGGAACGCTTTGCAAGAAACCGGCCAGGGTCGGCGGATGTTGGACGAGGGCACAGAGCTCCGGCATCGGGAAGAACGGGGCCGAGCCGCCGGGTCGTTCCGGTGCGGTGGGCGCGGAGTGCACGTGCCGGATCGCGGTCACCTCGACCGCACCGACGGTGAAATCGTGTCGCTCCCCCGGCAGCGAGTTCGCGTCACCGAGGGCGACGGTCCGGAACTCCGGATCACTCACCTGCGCACGGATACTCACCCCATGATCGGCCGTCCCGTAGACCACCGCGCCGGACGCCTGCGCGATCCGCCCCGCATCACCGGCGTGATCGAAATGCCCGTGCCCGATGAAGATCGCCTCGGGCGCAAGGTCGGCCAGATCCTGCGGCGTAGCAGGAACATATCCGGTACTGGTGAGCCGAGGCACCCACGCGTCCAGCAGAAACACCGACCCGCCGATGGCCATCGCATACGTCGTACACCCCACCCACGCCAGCACCACCCGATCCGCCCGCACCGCACCGGTCGCCGCATCGACAGTCTCGACTCCGAAGAACCGCTGCCGAGCGGCGACAGTCTGCGGCGCGCCCGGCTCAGCTGCGGCCGTCAACCGCCCCGCCGCCAACAGCACCCCGGCACCGAGCACACCACCCAGCATCGTCCGCCGCCCGATCAAGCCCCGTCCAGGAATGTTGCACACCGCAGTACCACATCACGGAACCCCGAGCCCGGCAACCATTTCAGCCGATCCAGTCGGTGCCCTGGGTAACTACCGGCTGATGCCGAGGAGGGCGTCGATGGCGTCGGCGATTTCGGCGGGGGCTTCGGGGGCGGAGCCGCCGTAGTCGAGGGCCTGGCGGGCCCAATTGTCCAGCGCGTCCAGGGCTTTCGGGGTGTCCAGGTCGTCGGACAGGTGCTGGCGGAGGCGGGCGATGGTGTCGGTGGCGGTGGGGCCGGACGACAGGGCGGTGGCCCGGCGCCACAGCTCGAGGCGGGACTTGGCCTGTTCGAGGACCGCGTCGGTCCACATGCGGTCTTGGCGGTAGTGGCCGGACAGCAGGCCGAGGCGGATGGCGGCCGGGTCGACGCCGCTGCGGCGCAGGGTGGAGACCAGCACGAGGTTGCCTCTGGACTTCGACATTTTCTCGCCGTCCAGGCCGATCAGGCCGGCGTGCACGTAGTGGCGGGCGAAGCGGCGGCCCGCGATGATCGACTCGGCGTGTGCGGCGGAGTATTCGTGGTGCGGGTAGATCAGGTCGCTGCCGCCACCCTGGATATCGAACTCGGGGCCGATGCGGTTGAGCGCGATCGCCGAACACTCGATGTGCCAGCCGGGACGGCCGGCGCCGAACGGGGCGGGCCAGGACGGCTCGCCGGGACGCTCGGCGCGCCAGAGCAGCGCGTCGATGGCGTCACGCTTGCCGGGACGGTCGGGGTCGCCGCCGCGTTCGGCGAACAAGCGCTCCATGGTGGCGCGGTCGTAGCCGGATTCGTAGCCGAACTGCTCGGTGGCGTCGGCCCGGAAGTACACGTCGGGGAACTCGGCATCGTCGACAACGTACGCCGCACCCGACGCCAGCAGCTTCTGCACGAATTCGACGACCTCGTCGACGGATTCGATCGCGCCGACGTACTCGCGCGGCGGCACGATGCGCAGCGCCGTCATGTCCTCGCGGAACAGATTGATCTCACGGGTGCCCAGGTCGCGCCAATCCAGGCCGTCGCGCTCGGCCCGCTCGAACAGCGGGTCGTCCACGTCGGTCACGTTTTGCACGTAGTGCACCTCGTGCCCTGCGTCGCGCAGCACCCGGTTGACCAGATCGAAGGTCAGGTAGGTGGCGGCGTGACCGAGATGGGTCGCGTCATAGGGGGTGATCCCGCAGACGTACATGGTGGCGGTGGCACCGGGTGTCACCGGCCGCACCTGACGGTCGGCGGTGTCGTACAACCGCAACGGTGGCCCTGCTCCGGGGATGGTGGGTAGGGCGGTATCGGACCAGGACTGCATGATTCGAGGGTAAAGGTGTGGTCGAGATCATCGCCCCCCGCCCCGGTCCAGCGGGCGCCTTACGCCCCTGACCAGCCGCTCCCGACCTGCGATTTTCAGCAAATCATGGGATGTCAACATTTTCGCTCTCGCAGAATCAGCTGTCGGCGGATCCGCGCGCACGGACATCCGGACCCCCTGCTCCGGCACCGAGCGCCACCCGGCCAACCGCTGACGGTAGCGGCCGGGCCGCCCGAGGGCAACGAGAAATCCCGGCCCGATCAAGGGTGCCAACGCCCGCGATCGGCACAGTGTGCAGTCCTGCACTCGGTGCCGACTCGGCCGCGAGCGACCCAGTGAACCAGTACCGCAACGGCATTCGTCGACACCGTTCGTGGCGCTGTCTATGGCGTACGTCACGGAGGCGGGGTGTCACAAGGGCCGGGGTGTGGGCGTCTTATGCGGACCGGTTATCCGATCAGGACTACTTCTCGAGGAGAAATCATGAACATCACGCTGTGGATTGCTGCCGGACTGCTGGCGGTCGTCGCCTTGGCCGGAGGTATCAGCAAGACGTTCGTACCGAAGGAGAAACTGGCCGCAGTGCCTGGTGGGGAATGGACCGAACCGATCAGTGGTGGATTCATCAAGGCTCTTGGGGTGCTCGAGCTTCTCGCCGCGGTGGGCCTGATTTTGCCCGCAGCGCTCGATATCGTGCCGGTTCTGGTGCCGGTGACGGCCGCCTGCTGGGTTTTGTTGATGGTGGGCGCGATGATCACTCATCTCCGGGATGGTGGATACAAGTTCGTGGTGCTGAATGTCGCCTATCTCGCGTTGGCCGTCTTCATCGCCTGGGGACGCTTCGGCCCGCAGTCCTTCAGCTGACCTCGCCGGAGGGCCGACGGTGTCGGTACGGCAAGGGAATTCGCGAGGGTGGGTGATCGTCACACCGCACGTCTGGATAGTCGACATCGCGGGCGCAGCCGAATCGAGGTTGCGCCCCTCTCGAGTTATTGGAACTCGGCAGCGAATTGTGCCGAGCGACCCCTCAGTTCGGCACAGCACGCAGCTTCGCATTCACTGCCAAAACCCGCCCAACGCCAGCAGAATTCAGAACGCAGGCCACGGAATCGGCCGGGCCGTGCGCGGGATAGGCATCACCGGATCATCGACCAATTCCTGCGTACGGTCGACCAATGCCTCGATTTCGGCCTCGGTGATGTGCTCGGCGAGCTGATCGGCAACAGCACCCGGCAGTTCCTTCGCGAACGCGGTGATATCGGCAACGAGTGCATCACTGAGCGGTTGTCCGGCCCACCCCCACAGCACAGTGCGCAATTTATGCTCACTGTGCAAACAGATACCGTGGTCCACCCCGTATACCTGCCCGTCGGTTCCCTCCAACGCATGCCCACCCTTGCGGTCAGCGTTGTTCAGCAACACATCGAGCACCGCCATCCGCTGCAACCGCGGATCGTCGGCATGAATGAGCGACACCTCGTTCCCCGCCGGATCCTGCGCCCGCAGCACCTCGTAAAAACCATTCGGCACCGCACCGGCCGGACACAGATCGACCAGGTCGAGCCGATCCCCCTGCTCGGTGTGGTTGTCGACGCCCTCGACCCACCGCTGCACCATGCCGACCCCGTACGGCCCGTCGCGCAGGATCGTCTCGGGAATCACACCCCAGCCCACCGCAGCCGAAATCTGATACGACGCCACCTCGCGCCCAGCGAGCGTGCCGTCGGGAAAGTCCCACAGCGGCCGCTCACCACGCACCGGCTTATAGACCACCCGCAGCGGCGGTTCCGTCTCATCGAGAATGTCGCAAACCAGGGTCACGTTACTGGCAGTACTGATCCGCCCGATCACCGTCAGCTCGCCGCTGTGGAACCGGTCCCCGGCCCGCGTCACCGATCACTCCTCTAGTTCGGCCGCGCCGAAGATATCGCCGCGCTTGTACCCGTTGGTGCGCACGCACATGTGCCCTCGCGACGACAGCGGCTCCCCGCACAGCGGGCACGGCGGCCGACCCGCCGCGATCACCCTGGTGGACCGCAGCGCGAACTCCCGCGCCTGGATCGGGGTGAGAAACACCCGAACCGCGTCCGGCCCCTCCTCGGTGTCGTCGAGCACCACCGACTCGTCGACCTCGGTCTCGGTAATCGCCAGCAACTCGACCACCACGGCATTCGCATCGGCGTCCCAGCCGAGCCCCATGGTGCCGACCCGGAACTCCGCGTCGACCGGCGTCACCAGCGGCGCCGTGTCGCCGATGTCCTCGGCCTGCGGCGGCACCTCGGCGCCGAACCGGCGAGCTACCTCGTCCAACAGCAAACCCATCCGGTCGGCGAGCACCTTCACCTGCTGCTTCTCCAGCAGCACACTGACAACCCGCGGTTCCTCTATGGCCTGCAGATAGAACGAACGATCGCCCGGCTCACCGACGGTCCCGGCGACGAAACGATCGGGGGTGCGAAATACATGGATTGCGCGTGACACATGCACCTCCTGATACGTGACCCTGATCGACTACCCACGGCGCTGGGATACAACGCCCACTATCCGTGTACAAGGAATCTCAGCGCTCCGCATTCCCATTATCCCCACTCCCGGCACTACCTAGCTCACCGCCGGGAACGGGCCCGGAGGTATCGGGCGCGGCGTCTTGTTTATCGGCACCGGAATCGGGAACGGGGCGTGGCGGATTCGACAACGCGGACAGGTCGGTACCGGTGTCGTTGAGCCGCCACACATAGGGCGCGGTCGGCGTGTATCGGACGACGCTGATCGACGCGGGCTCCACCACGATCCGCTGGAATCCGTCCAAATGGATGCCCAACGCGTCGGCCAGCACGGATTTGATGACGTCACCGTGGGTGCAGGCCACCCACAGCACGTCGTGCCCGTGCTGTTCGGCCAGCGCCCGATCGTGCTCGCGCAGCGCGGCGACCGCGCGGGTCTGCACCTGCGCGAGCCCCTCGCCGCCCGGAAATACCGCGCCGGAAGCGTGCCGCTGCACCACTTTCCACAACGGTTCCTGCAGCAGTTCGCCGATCGGCCGCCCGGTCCATTCGCCGTAATCGACCTCGATCAGCCGGTCGTCGAAGACCGGTTCCAGCCCTAATTTCTCCGCAAGCGGCGCCACCGTTCGCTGACAGCGCAATAGCGGAGAGTGCACGATGCGTTCGATCGGCAGCCCGGCGAGCCGGTCGGCGACGGCCTTGGCTTGGTCGTTGCCGCGTTCGGTCAGCTCGACGCCGGTACTGCGACCGGCCAGCGTGTGGGCGGTGTTCGAGGTCGAGACTCCGTGTCGGAGCAGAATCACCGTCATACAGTCAGCCTAAGCCCGCCCGCCGCCCGGCCGCCGCCCCCCATGGAACCGCTACGCGATGCTGTATTCATGTGGCCGACACGACACCCGTCGCGAGCAGTCCCATAACGGTCAGCCCGAGCACAATGCGGTAGCCGACGAACCAGTCCAGCGAATGCTTCGCGACAAACTTCAACAGCCACGCCACCGACGCATATCCGACCACGAACGCCAGCAACGTCGCCACGATCAACTGCGCACCGCTGGCATTGAGTCCCTCACCGGCCGGCTTGAACGCATCCGGAATACTGAACAACCCCGACGCGGTCACCGCGGGAATCGCGAGCAGGAACGAAAACCGCACGGACGCTTCACGAGTCAGCCCGAGGAACAGACCCGCCGACGACGTGGCTCCCGAGCGCGACACACCGGGAATCAGCGCGAGGCACTGGGCGAAACCCATCACCAACCCGTCCCGGGTGGTCAGCTGCTCGATCGGACGCAGCTTGCGTCCGTAGTACTCGGCCGCCGCGATGACCAGCGCGAACGCGATCAGCATGAACGAGATCAGCCACAGATTGCGGGCCGCGGTGCGGATCACGTCCTTGAGCAGGTAACCGAGCACGCCGATCGGGATGGTGGCGATGATCACATACCAGCCGACCCGGTAGTCCAGCTCGCGCTGGCGCTCCGCGTCGAAGTAGCGGTCGGCCTGCCCCATGGTCACCACGGGCAGCCGCGTCGTCACCTGATCGGTGATCGGCACCGTCTCCCGCTGCGTCAGCTTGCGCGCCACCGTGCTGAACCACGCCTGCAGGATCCGCCAGATGTCCTTGGCGAAATACACCAGGACGGCGGCCTCGGTGCCGAGCTGGGTCACCGCGGTGAACGAGGCGCCAGCGTCGTCGCCGAAGAACACCCCCGACACGATCCGCAGATGCGCCGACGAGGAGATCGGCAGGAACTCCGTGAGGCCCTGCACCAGGCCGAGGACGAGCGCCTGTATCCAGGTCATCGATTCGCCCGTCACACGGTCTCCTGGTGTCTCATGCCGCCTCCATGTGTGCTTGCCCGAAAGAACTGTTCCGACTGGGCAATTGGTCAACAGATGGGTCGCACGCGAGCGAGGTCCGGCGCAATCCCGCAGCGACAGTACAGTGTCGCGGCCATCGTGGCATGCCCGCACCGCTATCGCGAACGACGCGCGAGCCACTGTGCGGGTAGGCGCCCGGACGACCCCACACGCTCTAGGCTTGGCGCCGTGACGATTGCGCGGACACGGTGATGGAGCAACGGACGGTTGGCCGCAGCGGCCTACGGGTGTCCCGGATAGGGCTTGCGACCCATACCTGGGGTTCGCATACGGATGCCGACGAGGCGGCCGTGCAGTTGGTGGCGTTCATCGAGGCGGGCGGCACGCTCGTCGACACCTCCCCCGCGTACGTCGGTGGTGGCGCGCAACGCATCCTGGCCGAGCTGCTCGGCGATCTCGTCTCGCGCGACGATCTGGTGCTCAGCGGGTGTGCGGGTCTCGCGCCGCGGGTCACGCCCGCGCCCGCCGGACCGGCCGTGCCGGACGCGACGACCAAGACCGCGGTCGATACCTCGCGTCGCGCGCTGCTGCGTCAGCTCGATCGGACGTTGCTCGAATTCGGCACCGATCACCTCGACATCTGGAATGTCGCGGTGTGGGATCCGCGGACCCCGCTCGACGAGGTCGCGGCCACCCTCGAACAGGTGGTGCGGGCCGGGAAGGTGCGGTACGCGGGTGTGCGTGGATTCGGCGCGTGGCAGGTGGCGAGTCTCGCCGCGGTCACCCCGATCAGCGTCGCGCAGACGCCGTACTCGCTGCTGGCCCGCGAGGCGGAAACCGATTTCGTGCCCGCCGCGCTGCATCACGGTGTCGGCGTGATCGCGTCCGCGCCGCTGGCCGGTGGGATTCTCACCGGTAAGTATCGGGACGGGGTTCCCGCGGACTCGCGCGGCGCGGACGAGGCCACCGCGGCCGATATCCGCAGCAGTCTCGACGAACGCGCGACCAGGGTGGTCGACGCGCTGGTCACCGCCGCGGACGGGTTGGGTACTTCACCGTTGGCCGTCGCGCTGGCCTGGATTCGGGACCGGCCCGGCATCGCGAGCATGATCGTCGGCGCCCGCGATATCGGACAGCTCACCGGCGTGCTCGCCGCGGAAACCCTGGAACTGCCGCGCGCCATCGCGGCCGCACTCGACGATGTCAGTGCTCGTACCGAGTGAGCGATGCCGCCGGTCGCAGCACCGGATGTTCCCTGCGGCCGGCACATCTGCGGGCACTCACGGGATCTCGCAGTCCGGCAAGTTCCCGGCGACCACCTGTTCGATCGGCACCGACCCGATGCCGGTCGTCTCGCGGCACGTCTTAGGCTTACCTACATGAGGCATGCGACGTCCGGCGACCCGTCCGTCCGAACCCAGCGGATCGCCGGTGTCCGGTCGGGCTGGTCGCGCTGTGTGCTCGCGGTGCTCGCGCTCACCCTGGTCGCCGCGTCCGCCGCATGCGGAACGGATACCTCGGCGACGAGTTCCGGACAGCGCGGACCAGCCACGGCGACGCTGACCGACCTCGATCCGGTGCCGATCGGACCGGAACCGACGCCGGTGCTCCCGGTCACCGTGCGCTCGTTCGACGGCGCGGACGTCACCGTCACCGATGCGAGCCGCATCATCGCGGTCGATCGCTACGGCACGCTCTCGCAGATCGTGTATGCGCTCGGCTTGGGCGGCAAGCTGATCGGCCGCAGCACCGTCGCGATACCCGCCATTCGCGATGTGCCGAACGTAGCGGGCGGCAACGGTTCACTGAACCTCGAAGCCCTTCTGGCGCTGCGTCCTTCGGTGTTCCTGACCGATGACGTGACGGTGACCCCGCAGTTGCGTGAGCAGTTGCGCGCGGCAGGCGTGAACGTCGTCTTCGCCGATCCGAAGCGCACCATGGACGGCGTCGTCCCCCAAATCGAGGCTGTGGCAAACGCTTTGGGCGTACCCGAGCAAGGGAAGGCGCTCGGGCAGCGCACCCGCGGCGAGATCGACGCCGCCATCGCCGCTGTGCCCAAGCAGGATCCGCAGCTGAAGATGGCGTTCCTGTATCTGCGCAGCACCGCCATCACCATGCTGGCCGGGCCGGGATCCGGTGCGGATTCGCTGATTGCCGCACTCGGCGGGCAAGACGCGGGTGCCGCCCTGTCCGAACCGTTCATCACGATCACCAGCGAGGCCATGATCGCCGCCGCGCCCGATCTGCTGCTCGTGATGTCGGACGGGTTGAAATCCGTTGGCGGAGTGGACGGACTGGAGAAGGTGCCGGGTATCGCGCAGACCCCGGCCGGGCGGAACAAGCGGGTCGTCGACATGTCGGACCAGGTGATCCTGAGCTACGGACCCAACACCGGCCGGGTCATCACCGCCCTCAGCGAGGCCGTGTACGGCACCAAGCCCGCATGACCGGGCGGCTCGCATGACCGAATCCGCCGTGGCCAAGACCGAACCAGCTGTCGAACCGGCTGTGCCACCCGCTCCGAAATCGCGCGGCCGTTCGCGCACCACGCTGGTGTTCGCGGTGGCGATCATCGGGCTGATCGCACTGGCCCTGGCCTCCGCCGCGATCGGACAGGTGCCGACCACACCCGCCGAGGTGGCCGGCAGCGTGCTGCACCGGATCGGACTCGACTGGGGGCCGATGCCCGCGCATCCCGCCGGTGAGGTGACGTTGTGGCAGG
Source organism: Nocardia sp. NPDC050175 (assembly GCF_044459885.1). Lineage (NCBI taxonomy): Bacteria > Bacillati > Actinomycetota > Actinomycetes > Mycobacteriales > Nocardiaceae > Nocardia > Nocardia sp. NPDC050175. Next base: position 115,944 of record NZ_JBITJI010000022.1, on the reverse strand, counting down.
TGCGGTTCCCGCGGGTGTTGCTGGCCATGCTGGTCGGGGCGGCACTCGCGACGGCGGGCGGGTTGTTGCAGGGGGTGTTCGCGAATCCGCTTGCCGAGCCTGGTGTTATCGGTGTTTCCGCCGGTGCCGCGGTCGGTGCGGGCACCATGATCGTGGTCGGCGGCGCGTTCGTCGCCGCCTGGTCGGTGGCCGCGGCCGCGTTCGCCGCGGGGCTGGCCACCACACTGCTGGTGTATCTGCTCGCCCGCTCCAACGGGCGGACCGAGGTGGTCACCTTGGTGCTCACCGGAGTCGCGATCAATGCGTTCGCGGGCGGGTTGCTCGCGTTCCTGCTGTTCGTCGCCAACCCCGCCGCGCGCGATCAGATCGTGTTCTGGCAGTTGGGTTCGCTCAACGGCGCCACCTGGGATTCGGTCACCATCGTCGCCATCCTCACCGCCCTCGGTGTCACCGCCGCCATTCTCATCGCGCCGCGCCTGGACCTGCTCGCGCTCGGCGAAGCCTCCGCCCGCCACCTCGGCGTCGACGTGGAACGCTTGCGCCGCAACGTCATTCTGGTCGTCGCCATCCTCGCCACCGCGGGCGTCGCGTTCACCGGCATCGTGATGTTCGTCGGCCTGATCGTCCCCCACCTCGTCCGCATGCTCGTCGGCCCCGCCCACCGCGTGCTCATCCCGCTGAGCGCCATCCTCGGCGCCGTCGTCCTGCTCGCCGCCGACGTCGCCGCCCGCTCCCTGGTCCACAACGCCGACCTCCCCCTCGGCATGCTCACCTCCCTCATCGGCGGCCCCTTCTTCTTCTGGCTCCTCCGCCGCACCCGCGCCCGCGCGGGAGGATGGGCATGACGCGCCTCCGCAGCCAAAGGTCCTGGCGCTCTTCGAGTTTCGCCCACTGGCGCACCAGGCCTTCTGCGGCACATGGCGGCTCCGCGAGTACGGCCCGACCTGCGCGCCCCACGGGTGCCGACCGCGCTTGGGGTTCACCGAGTTTCAACCCGGCCGTTCGAAGCACCGACTCCCACGAGAACTCCCTGAGCCCCGCACCGAGGGCCGTCAGAACCAGCCAAGGTGCAGCCCGACCTACGAGTACGACGATGGCCGACCAAACTTGGAGCTCACCGAGTTTCAACCCGGCCGTTCGAAGCACCGACTCCCACGAGAACTCCCTGAGCCCCGCACCGAGGGCCGTCAGAACCAGCCAGGGTGCAGCTCGACCTACGAGTACGACGATGGCCGACCAAACTGGGAGCTCACCGAGTGTCGGCTGGGCCCGTCAATACATTCAGTCGCGGGGACTCTCGATGAGCCCGGTGCCAACGTGTGCCGAAAGGGGCCGGTGCACAGCTCTGCCTGCGTGCACGACCATTTCCGACCTGGCTTGGGGCTCACCTAGTTTCGTTGTGCTGGTCGACCTCCCGAGCTGCGGGGGTGGCGCGTGAGTGGGGTTCGGCAGGTGTTTGCGCGGACGCATGAGTTGCCTGTTGCGCCGGAGAAGGGGGCGGTTACGTTGCGGGCGCGGGGGGTGAGTGTGGATCGGCGGGGGGCGAAGAGTGCGCAGCGGCGGGTGCTCGAGGGGGTGGACTTCGATGTTGTCGGGGGTGAGGTTGTTGCGCTGGTCGGGCCCAATGGGGCAGGGAAGTCCACGTTGCTTGCTGCGCTGGCCGGGGAGTTGACGCCGAGCGAGGGGGCGGTCGAGCTCGAGGGGCAGGCGTTGACGCATTGGTCGCCGTTGGATATGGCGCGCCGTCGTGCTGTGCTCCCGCAAACCCATACCGTCGGTTTCCCGTTCACGGCTCGCGAGGTCGTGGCGATGGGTCGTGCGCCGTGGTTGCGGACCGAGCGGCGCGAACTCGATGACGAGCGCATCGCCGCCGCGATGACCGCCGCCGACGTGGAACACCTTGGCGCCCGGTCCTTTCCGACCCTCTCCGGCGGTGAACGCGCCCGCGTCGCCCTGGCCCGCGTGCTGGCCCAGGACACCGGCACCCTGCTCCTCGACGAGCCCACCGCCGCCCTCGACCTCGGCCACCAGGAAGCCGTCCTCCACCTGGCCACCGCCCGCGCCCAAGCGGGTGCCGCGGTCGTCGTCGTCCTGCACGACCTCGGCATCGCCGCCGCCTACGCCGACCGCGTCGCCGTCCTCGAGTCCGGCCGCATCGCCGCCGACGGCCCGCCCCGCGAAGTCCTCACCACCGACCTCCTCACCCGCGTCTACCAACACCCCATCGAAGTCCTGAACCACCCCCTCACCGGCGCCCAGCTAGTCCTCCCCGTCCGCCGCTGACCCTCCCCCGCGCACCTCCTCGCCCGCTGCGCCCAAAATAGCCAGCAATCCCATACGCACCACACTGATTCATGCGCAGCAAGCGGTCGGCGCAGCGCAGCCGCATCGGCAGGGCGCCCGCCGCCGATCTCGCCAGGAGCGCCGCCGCGCACCTCCTCGCGCGCCGCGTCCAGAATCGCCAGCAATCCCATACGCACCACACTGACTCATACGCGGCAGGCGGTCGACCGTAGCTCAGACACCTCGGCAGGGTGCCGCTGATCTCCATACCCGCCGCTGATCGCGACCAGACCGCGTGCCGCGCACCTCCTCGCGCACTGCGACCAAAATAGCCAGCAATCCCATACGCACCACACTGATTCATGCGCAGCAAGCGGTGCGACACGCCTCCGGCACCCCGGAGTATGCGTGCACCGGAGGTCCGCCCGGCCCCAACGACTGGACCACCGCTGATCGCGCAGGAGCGCCTCCCGCGCACCCTTTCGCCCGCCGCGGTCAGAATTGCCAGCAATTCCGTGCGCACCACGCTGATTCATACGCAGCAAGCGGTCCGCCCGAAGACTGGACCTCCACTCCGGGCACGACGGCACCCCTGAAGGTTGGCCGCCGCTGATCTCGCGCCGACCGCGTGCCGCGCATCTTTTCGCGCTCTGCGAGCAAGATTGCCTACAATTCCTTGCGCGCCAGGCTGATTCATGCGCGGCCAGCGGACGTGCGGGCGTCCAGTGACGGCGAGTGTCACTTGGTGGCGCGGTCGACAATTGCTACGACATGCCGCTCAACGCCATCGACCGAAGGTCAGAGGGGTTGGGGTGCGTCTGTTGGGGCGTTGTCGAGCAGCAGGCCACCTTGGAGAAGGACGCGTAGGAGGGCGTTGATTGCCCAGAGGGCGGAGAAGATCAGGCCGATGGGAGGGGTTGTGGCGGTGGACCAGGCTAGGGCGCCGCCGCCGAACCAGATGAGTTCCAGGGCGGCTCGCCATGGGCCGCGGAGAGGGAAGCGTGGGGTGGAGCCTGCGCCGAACAAGGCCCACATGAGGGCGAAGAGGGCGGGGGTGCCGACTCCGGCGATTATGCGCACGAGGACATCGGCGGGCAGGGTGAAGCCCCAGACTGCTGCTCCCGCGAGTACTCCCAGTTCCAGTAGGAATGTACCGAACAGGTTGGCGCCCTTGAGAATCTGCATGGTGAAGGCTCCTCAGCGCCAGATCAGCTTCAACACCGCTGGAGTCAGCAGCATGCGGATGACGGTGGCGTCGAGGATGAGAGCGGCGATCATTCCGTAGGCGATGTACTTCATCAGGACCAGGTCGGAGAAGCCGAAGGCGCCGGTGACGACTATCAGAATGGCTGCGGCGGAGGTGATTACGCCGCCGGTGTGGGCGATGCCGTAGCGGATCGCCTCGCGTGGTTCGGCCCCGTTCACCCGCGCCTCGGACACCCGGGACAGCAGGAACACCTCATAGTCGGTGGACAGCCCGAATACCACGGTCACGATCAACGCGAGTACCGCGAACATCAGTGGGCCGGGTGTGAAGTGGAAGAACCCCGCACCATGCCCCTCGACGAACACCCAGGTGAGCACGCCCAGCGTTGACACCAAACTCAGCGCGCTCATCGCAACAGCCTTGACCGCCAACACAATCGACCGGAATGCCGCATACATCAGCGTCAACGCCGCTGCCGCGAGAATCGCCACCAGCAGCGGCAACCCATGCAACAGTCCATTGATGCTGTCGCGTTCCAGCGCGGGCACCCCCGCCACCATCACATCCACACCGGGCGGTTCCGGAATCGCACGCAACGCCGAGATCACCCGATCGGAATCCTGCTTGTCCGTCAGCCCGGCCTGCAACACATTGATGCCGTCCTTGGTCGGCACCGACGGCTCGAATCGTCCAGTGAGCCCTGGAATTTGACTCGCCTCGTAACGAATATCACTGAGCTGCTGCGGATCCGCACCGCGGATAACAAGCTTCAGCGGCTCGGTACGGAAACTCGGGAACAGCTCATCGAACCGTTCCTGCGCCACCCTGGCCGGGTTCTCGGCACCGAGATATTTCTCACTGATCCCACCGAACTCGATGTGCCGGAACGGAATACTCAACGCGAGCAAAGCGAGCACGATCGGCACCGCCACCGCCCACGGCCGCCGCATCGACCACTGCGCGAGCCGCGAGAAGAATCCGGCATCGATCTGCGCCTCGGTCTTACTGCGCGAGAACCGTTTCCAGCCCAGCAGATCGATCCGCCGCCCAGCAATACTCAACGCCGCGGGCAACGCGGTCACCGACAGCAACGCGGCGAGCAGCACCGAACTGATGCCGCCGTACGGCACCGACCGCAGCACCCCGTTCGGAAAGATGAACAGCGCACCGAGACTGACCGCGATGATCGCCGCCGAGAACAGCACGGTGCGTCCCGCGGTCGCGACCGTGCGCGCGGTCGCCTCCTCCACACTGCGCCCCGCGGCAAGCTCCTCCCGGAACCGGGTGACGGTGAACAACCCATAGTCGATCGCCAACCCGAGACTCACCAAAGTCATGACGGTACTGGCGAATACGTTCACATCGATGAGCCCGGTGAGTACCCGCATGATGCCCGCGGTCCCCAAGATCGTCATCCCACCGATCAACACCGGAAGCAGCGCACCGATCACCCCGCCGAACACGAAGTACAGCAGAATCGCCACCAACGGCATGGCGATGAGCTCCGCCCGATGGATGTCGTTCTGCATCCCGGTATTGAGTCCGGCCAGCACCGGCTGCAAACCGGCCAACTGCACCGTGGTGCCACCGGGTCCACCGCCGGCACTCCCGGCACCGAGGTGATCCTTGATCGCGGAGTAGTTCTCGACAGTCGCGGTGCCCTCACCCCGCAAGCCGACGCTGGCGAACGCGTGCGTCCGGGAAGCGTCGGTGGCGTTCGCCGCGAACGGACTATCCCAGTAGCTGTCGATCTTCAGGATGTTCTCCGGATAACGCGCAAGCAATCCGTTCAACGCACCCGTCACCGCGGACCGCACCGCCGGATCGTCGACGGTCGCCCCCGCCGGCGCGGTGTACAGCAGGATCAGATCACTGTCGGTATCCCGCCCGAACGTCGCGTCCGCGATCTTCGACGCCGCCACCGACTCGCTGGACTCGTCGAACCACCCCTCCTGCGTCAACCGCCCGGCCAGATCGCGCCCGTAAAAACCGGACGCCAGCACCACCAGCACGAACACACCGAGCACCAGCACCCGATGCCGGTAGACGAACCGCCCCCACCACAACAACCCCGAATGCAACTTCGAATCGTCCTGCGGTGCCCGCGATCCGCGAACGCGCGTCATCCGCAAGTCCGACACGGTCAGCCGCAGGCCGGCGTGCGGTAATCGGCGGAACGCAGAATCCCGCAGAGGTCGGTCCGCGAGATCTTCCACTTACCGTCGAGCAGCACGAAATGCACGACGGTCGTGCGCACCGCGGTCCCGCTACCGTCCTTGTCCAGCCGCATCGTCGCGGTCAGCGTGCCGTCGTGATTGTCGAAGACCGGATCGGTGACCCCATAAACGGCGCGCGGATTGTCCTGCAGCGCCTTGTACATATCGGGAATCGCGGTCCGGAACGCGTCACCGTCCTCGATGAGGTCGGTGCGCTCGCTGTCCGGCAGCCCGGGATCCAGTGCCCGCTTGATCTGGGAGTCCAACTGCGCGGCCGACGGCAGCGGCGGATGCGCGGCGATCGAAGAAGTGGTGATCGAGGCGGACAGCGACGCGTTGGCCGACGAACGAGCGGCGTCGACGGCCGCCTCGTCCGATCCGGTGCTGCACGCCGCGGCGGCGGCCACCAGCAGGAGGCCGGACGCGGTCAGCACGGTGCGGGCGAGAAATGTGTATGGCATCACCATCTACATACCATCAATTACGGAGCTGATGCGTCCCAGCAGTGCCCGAACGGTCGTCACTTCCCGATCCGGCGCCGCGTCGACGGGCACCGCATCTGGAATCATGTCGCGCACCAACGCGACGACGCTGCGTTCGTCATCGAGGTCGATGTCGGTGACCCTGGCCTCGGCGACCGCGACCACGTCCTCCGGCCCTGGCACATCGCTGGCCAGATCGGCCCGGTAGATCTCCAGCGTCAAGCTGGCCCGGACCGTGCGAAACGCATACGGCCTGCCGTCGCCGGTCGTCCCGAACCCATGCGCGAACGGGCCAACGGTTATGTCATCGATGGCAAATCCCGACGAGTGGTCGGCTTTCAACCGGATCTCCCTGATTTGGACACTGTTTCAGCTCAACCGTAACCCGCATCACCGACATTCTCCCCCAGCCGCCACCCCGGTACGCCGTGATGTTGCGCCATCATGGTCAGATGGTGGAGTTGCGGTGAATCGTCGGTAGCAGTCGGTAGAAGGAGTTCGGTGGATGCGCCCTCGCGGCTGGGTTCGATTGGCGGCGTTCGCGGGTTCCGCTGTGGTTACGCCCCGCAACCAAAGATTCCGAGTCTCGACGGCGCTCGTCGGAGTCGCGGCACTGGCCCTGCTGACCGGCTGCTCCAACAGCCCCGACAGTGACAACCTGCCCACCAGAGATCCGGCCACCGCGGCGGTGTCACCCACCGACACGCCGCGTCCCGCGGGCGACGTCGCGAGACTGTCCAGCCCCGTCCGCGCACTGCTGACCGAGGCAAGCACCGGCGAGATCGCCGCCCTCGACGCCAGCACCGACACCAGCACGGTCCTGTTCCTCATCGACCCGACGACACTCGGCCACACCGACCCCAACGGCGTTCCGGACGCCGGCGTCCGCGCCCTGTCACTGTCCGCCCGCGGCGCGAGCCTCACCCAGGGCAAGCCAGGCGAACTGCTGGTCGCCGCGCCCAACCGGATCTTCCGCATCAACATCACGGCCCACTCGGTCAGCGAAATCCCGTTCGACGGCGACGCAAGGTCGGTGCAGCGACGCGACGACGGCACCCTGCTCGTCGGCACCGCCGACGGCAAGGTCCGCACCCTGGCAACCGACGGCAAAGTCACGCACACGATCACCGGCCTTGCCTCCGCCGACGCGCTCGCCCTCACCGAGGGTCACGTGTCCGTCCTGGACCGCCGGCAAACCTCCGTCACCGAGATCGAGCTGGGCAAAGACGACCTCGGCCTGGCCCTGCGCGCGGGCGACGGCGCCACCAACATGATCGCTGACCACTTCGGCCGGATCATCGTCACCGACAGCACCGGCGGCGAACTCTTGGTCTTCAGCGCCGGACCTCTCGTCCTGCGTCAGCGGTTCCCGGTAAACTCTTCGCCTTACGCGCTTGCCTACGATCAGCGGTCCGACACCGTGTGGGTGACGTGCACGCAGAGCAACGAAGTCGTCGGATTCGATCTGTCGACAGGTATACCGACAGAAGTGGGCCGCTACCCGACGGTGCGGCAGCCGAACTCGGTAACCATCGATCAGCGCACCGGGGACATGTTCGTAGGATCCGCGACCGGCGACGGCCTGCAGCGGATCCGCGCGGACGATCGGAAGAGAGGCCAATGATGACTCCGGCAACGCGCGCAGACGACGAACCCGCATCGCCACGCGAGCAGCGAGCGCGGCGCAACGCACTGCCCGCCGGGTGGGAAACCACCAGCGACGATTACGAATACGTGCCGCTGCGGCTGCCACCCGAGGTGACCAGGGTGACCGCGTCCATGCGGCTGGCCATCCAGGCCGAGTTCGGCGGCTGGGAACTGTCCCGCGTGCGGGCCTATACCGACGGTAGCCGCCGGGTGCTGCTGCGCCGCCGAAAAACCGCACTACCCCAGCCCGAACCGGGAATGTGAGCTGATGTACGCCCTGTTATTACGCCTGATGTTTCTGGTCCCGCCGGAACGCATCCACCACCTGGCCTTCGCGACGATGCGCTTGGCCGCTCGCTTCGCGCCCACCCGCTGGGTGATGACCAAGCTACTCGTCACCGACGACCCCATCCTGCGCAACACCGCGTTCGGCATCGACTTCCCGGCGCCGGTCGGCCTGGCCGCCGGTTTCGACAAGAACGCCGACGGCGTCGACGCCTGGGCGCCACTGGGTTTCGGTTTCGCCGAGATCGGCACCGTCACCGCCCAGGCCCAGCCCGGCAATCCCGCGCCGCGACTGTTCCGGCTGCCCGCCGACCACGCCCTGATCAACCGCATGGGCTTCAACAACTTCGGTGCCGCGGCCGCCGCCGAATATCTGCGCGATCGCCGCGGTGACGTGCCGATCGGCGCCAATATCGGCAAGACCAAAATCGTCGAACCCGCCGACGCCGCAGGCGATTACGCGATCAGCGCGGCCCTGCTCGGCCCGCTCGCCGACTTCGTCGTCGTCAACGTCAGCTCCCCCAACACCCCCGGCCTGCGCGACCTGCAGGCCGTCGAATCACTGCGCCCGCTGCTGCAGGCCGTGCTCGACAGCGTCCAGGTGCCCGTCCTGGTGAAGATCGCCCCCGACCTGTCCGACGACGATATCGACGCCGTCGCCGACCTCGCCGTCGAACTCGGCCTCGCCGGAATCGTCGCCACCAACACCACCATTCGCCGCGACGGCCTGCGCACGCCCGCCGACGAGGTCACCGCCATGGGTGCGGGCGGCCTCTCCGGCGCCCCCGTCGCCGACCGCTCCCTCGACGTGCTGCGCCGCCTCTACCGCCGCGTCGGCGACCGCCTCGTCCTCATCTCCGTCGGCGGCATCGAAACCGCCGACCAGGCCTGGGAACGCGTCCGCGCCGGCGCCACCCTGCTGCAGGGCTACACCGGCTTCATCTACGGCGGCCCCTTCTGGACCCGCAAGATCCACCGCGGCCTCGCACAACGCCTGCGCGCCAACGGATACCAGAGCATCGCCGACGCCATCGGCGCCGAGCACACCGCCAACGCCTGAGCCCGTGCTACCCCACCCGCGAATGCTGTAGTAACGCGGTCGAACTCGCGCACCGCGGCTTATTCTGATTGGGCACAACCACCCAACCCACGCGAGGGGGGCGGCGCATGGTCTCGCGGGATCACGGCGTGCTCACCATCGTGGGTGACGCCGTCATCGATCACATCTATCGCACCGACAAGCTGCCCGCCGAGGGTGACACGGTGCATGGACGTTACGAGGAACACTTCGGTGGCAAGGGTCTCAATCGTGCCGTCGCCGCCGCGCGGCTGGGATTGCGGGTGCGGTTGATCAGTGCGGTCGGTGGTGATATCGCGGGTCGGCGCATCATCCGATATCTGAAACGCCAAGGCGTCGACACCGAGCTGGTCAAGACGGTGGATGGCGAATCCACCCCGGTGGTTGCCGTTATCATCGCGAGCAGCGGTGCGACCGGCATCATCGGCGACAGCGATAACGCCGTGCGATTGAGCCGCGACGACCTGCGCACCGCCGCCGCCCGATCGGCGCTGACCTCGGCCGATGCGGTGCTGCTTACCTTCGAGCCACCGATCGCCGTCATCGATCAGGCATTGGGCGTGATCCGCAGAGGACGTACCCGTCCGCGTTTACTGGTGCACGCCACACCGCCGACGAACTCACCGCAGTACATCTCCAAGTACTTCGGCAGGATCGACTATCTGATCGGAAAACATAGAGAGCTGGCCGGATTGGTGGCCGATCCGGCGCGCACACCGCAAACACCGGCCACCGACCTCGACTTCGATGTCGACGTCGCGCCGCAGCTGCTCGCTCAGGGCGTCGGAAGTGTCTGCGCCGTCGAACGATTCGAATGCAGCGTCCGATCGGCGGCGCTGAATCTCGACGTGCCCCGTTCCTTCGCGGCAGTACTGGTGGACTCGCCAGGATCCTCTGCGGCGTTCAGCGCCGCCTTCGCCTACCGGCTCTTGACCGCCGGTCGCCCGGCCGACCGCGCGGACTTCGAATGGGCTACCGCCGCCATGGCGGCCACCCAGTCCTTCAGCGACGTGTCCGGCGCCATGCCGTCCGTCAGTGAAATCGATCGGATCGCCCGCCTCCCAACGTCATCCGACGACCACAGCTGATCCCGCCGATCGTCAGCTAAGCGCGTACGGCGGCTCGACGACGTGCCCCCGCATCGACTGCGAGCGGGGAGTCCGCCCCGGCGGCGCGGCCTCCCCCTCGGCGCGCTGGCCGCGCTGCAGTCGTTGCGCCATCCGATTGGCCAGCAGCAGCAGCGCCTCTTCCCAGGACACACCCAGCAGCTCGGCGCAGGTATCGGCACGGGCCTGAGCCCGTTGGTCGTACACGGCGTGCGGGTTGCTCAGCAACTCGTCGAGTTCCATGCCTAGCCGGGCCTGCGCCTGGCTCACCAGGCGATCCGGCAGCCAGCTCAACCGCCACGCATTCGTGTCTCCGGCTTCGCGGTATGCCGACTCCGGGGTGATATCGCTGGTCATCGTCCATGCGGTGGTGTGCACAGTCATAGCTGCCTCCGGTGCAACAGATGGAGCTTCGTCACGAATGCCGCCTGTCGTGCATTCGCTGGTGCAGTAGAAGGGTGGCCTGCTGCACCGTGGTTCCCAGGATGTCGGCCAGCGCTTCGGCCTGTTCCTGCGTCGTGGGGTCGGTGGCGAGATCTCGACGGCTCAGCAGCTCGTCCAATTCCATTCCCGCCCTGGCCTGTTCGCGGCTGAGCCGGTGCGGTAACCAACTCAGGCGCCATGCCGGTTCCTCGTGTCTCGCCACCCGCCATGCCCATTCCGGGGTGGTGCTACTCGTCATCGATCGGCTGTTCTCGTAGATCGTCACGGCTGTCTCCACCGGGGAGGAGTCGTCGCCGACCCGCATTCGGGTGTGCTGAGCTCGGCCGACCGGCGAAGCGCGGTCGGACCGGTGCGGCGCTTCCTCGGTGAAGCGGTGCGAGCGACGGCTGAGGCTGGCTTGGGGCGGAATGGCCGGCGAACGTACGGGTTCGCCTAGGCCGCAACCAAGTTCGGCTCGAGGTCGGCGTCAGATCCGATGTGCCGATGCGGCCTTCGCCGCCGGCCCTGCCTGATCAGGAGAACAACTTTCATCTCCGAGTCCCCTCCGAGGTGGCTGGGAGGCGGGTATCCCGCTGAACCCAGTGTGGCATTTGCCGTATCTGACCGTCAATTGCCGTTGTAGTTTGGTAATTGACAGTTCGTCGGCTGGCTAAACGCCGTTTTCGGCTATCGTCAGCGCGGCCCTCGATAACGACGATCAGAGAGGTTGACACCGGTCATGGTCCCGCAGGACTCGGGCGTGGTTGCCGTGCGCAATATCCTCACCCGACTGTGCAAGCGCTCCGGTCTCAGCTCGGATCGCCTGCGCACCACCGAGATCGACGTCGCGCCGCTGCTCGATCTGCTGGCCGTGCGCCAGCATGCGCGCCGCCATGGCATCGCACCGGAGGAGGCCGTCCTACCGGTGGTCAAGGAACTCGCGGCACAGCTGGAGCCGACCAACCGATTGATCGCCGACGCCGAGCTGTCACTAGGCCTGCTGCGCGAGAGCGCCACCGACGCACTGGATCTCGATCGCCTGTACGCCGCGGACCTCGGCGAACGACGGGAATACCTCACCGAGCACTGGCGGTTGCTGCACGAAACGCTACGCGCCGAACGGATCCCGATCACGCCCTCCGTCCGGTCGTTGCGGGCCACGCCCGAACGGCGCGCGTTCACCGCCCTGGCCGGCCTGCTGGTGAACGAGTCGGTCTACGACGCGGGATCGGTGCACCCGGCGACCACAATCGAGCCGAACTTGTCGGAACCCCGTGCCGTACCAACGGTTCCGGGTGTGGTGACGGTCTTCGGCGACGCCGTCATCGACCACATCTACTTCGTCGATCACATTCCCACGGCGGGCACCTCCACCCCGGGAAACAGCTTCGAAAAACATCCGGGTGGCAAGGGGCTCAACCGCGCGGTCGCCGCCGCCAGACTCGGACTGCAGGTCCGGCTGATCTCGGCGGTCGGCGACGACGACGAGGGCCGCCACGTCCTCGACTACCTGCGCTCGGAAAACGTCGACACCGACCTGGTCAAGGTCGTTCCCGAGGCACCAACCCCGGTGACCGCGGTGATGATCACCAGCACCGGCGCGGCCGGTCTCATCGGCTGCCGTGACGACCGAATCCGGTTGAGCGCGAGAGACTTACGCAGCGCGCCGATCCGCGCGTCCATCGCCGCCTCGGACGCCGTGCTGCTGACCTTCGAGCAGCCGATCACCGTCATCGAGCAAGTCATGGCCCTGGTCCGGCGACTGGATTCGCGGCCACTGCTCGTTGTCAATCCGTCACCGCCGATCGATCTGCCGCAATACCTGTATCAGTACCTCAACGTCGTCGACTACCTCGCGGGCACTAGCAAGAATCTCGCCGCCATGGTGCCCGAGGTCGCCGCCGCCTCCATCAGCGACACCGCGCAACGGTTACGCGCGCTCGGAGTGCGGTCGGTCTGCGCGACCGAGGACTTTCGATGCACGGTGTGGTCGGACCCGGTCAACACTCAGATCCCGGCCTTCCCCGCGGCGATGGAAGACTCCCCCGGTGCGCAAGCTGCCTTCGCGGCGGCCCTGGTATACCGTCTCGTCTCGACCCGCCGACCGGCCGACGAAGACGATTACATCTGGGCGACCGCGGCGATGGTGGCTACGCAATCGTTCGGGGACGTGCCCGGTGCTATGCCGCCGGTCAGTGAGATCGACCGCATCGTCAGACTTGCTTCGGAGGAGCATTGACCATATCCCTGGCCCACCTTGCCGACACCGATCACCGGTTCACGCGTAAGGCGAACGATCAGCGGGTCAGGGTGCTCGAGCTCGATGACGCAGACGAACGAGGCCACCTGTTGGTCTTCGGCGACATCACCGACGGCTGCCTGGTCCGGATCCATTCGCGGTGCCTCTACGGCGAGGTCCTCGGCTCCGACGATTGTGATTGCGGCCCTGAACTCGATGTCGCGCTCGATCGCATCCAGGCCGCGCGCTCCGGCATCCTGGTCTATCTCGAGCAGGAGGGCCGCGGCGCCGGGCTCATCGCGAAGGCGCGCGGCTATCGGCACAGCGAACTCTGCCGCACCGACAGCTTCACCAGCTACCGGGAATTGGGTTATCCCGTCGACGCCAGAACCTATGCGGTGGCGGCACGCGGGCTGCTCGGGCTCGGATTGCGGTCGGTCACCTTGCTCACCAACAACCCTGCCAAGGTCGAAGCGCTGCAAGACGCCGGCCTCACAGTCGTTGTCGCGCCGCTGATCACGCCGGTCCGCAGCGAACGGGCCAGAGCTTATTTGGAAGCCAAACGCGTGCACCGTGGGCATCTTCTGCCGAGTGCCGGCCTACCCTGGCTCGCCATACCAGAGCCTCCTGCCCTGCCGATATCGCGTTCCGTACGGCCGCTGCCGAGCCGCGGATTCGTCGCGGTGTCCACGATCGCTATGCTGCTCGTCGTGCTTGCCGTGGTCGGCCAAGCCGGGATCGCGGCAGTGGGCGCCCTTGTCGCGGTCGCGGTGGCGAGCGGTCGGGCGTTGCGAAATCGCCCGGACGTCAGGCAAGCAGTAGCGGCAGTCCCCGCAACGCTTTTCCCGTTACCGCCGCTGCAGCCCCGAAATGACCAGACGATCCAGGCCCCGGAGGAAGCACTTGACCACTGCTGAATGGGATCTCGCTGAAACCAGGCACCGTTTGCTGCGCAAGGGCCACGATCTGCGAGTCCGGGTCATCGAGTTGCCCGCCGAGCACGACGGCGGACATATGCTGATCTTCGGCGAGCCGACCGACGGCTGCCTCGTCCGCATCCATTCCCGCTGCCTGTACGGCGACGCGCTGCAGACCGACGACTGCGACTGCGGCCCCGCGCTCGAGAAAGCCATGGATTCCATTCAGGCGGCGGGCAGCGGGATTCTGATCTACCTGGAACAGGAGGGTCGCGGCGCCGGACTCGTCAACAAGGCGCGCGGCCTGCGGACAAGCCAGGTACATCAGGTGGATACGTTCAGCAGCTATGCCAAGCTCGGCCTGCCCCAGGACGGGCGACGCTATGAGCAGGCGGTCACGGCGCTCCAGCGGCTCGGACTGTCATCGATCCGGCTCATGACGAACAACCCCGACAAGGTTCGGGCCGTGCAGGCGGCCGGGATCAAGGTAACCGTGCGCTTGCTGCACACGCGGCCACGCAGCGTGCGGGCGGACGCTTACCTCGAGGCGAAGCGACTCGTCGGACATACGCTGCCCAAAAACGGTGGCCGCCGGGCCGAATTCGCCCCGGTTCGGCGCTGGCTGCGCAGCGGATGGTTCGCCATGCTCCGGCGGTGGCACGGCCGGTAGTTGCGGCTAACGACAGTCACGAGCCCGAACACCTGGTTACCATTAGTGAGCCGCGCCACTCCTGGCGCGCTTGGCCCCTTCGGGTCTCGAACCGCCCGCGTGCGGACGCCGTGAGGCGCGGTTCATTGCATGGATATCGGGAACAGGGATATGACGACAGACATCGGCTATTCGCACAAATCGGGCAAAACGGTCTACACGGTGCCGGAGGCGTTCCAGGAGACCGTGACGATCCGGCCGGAGCAGGTCGCGTTGCGGACCGTCGGCGGGACCCAGCAGATCACCTGGCGGCAGTTCGGCGAGCGGGTGCGCGCGATCGCGGCGGGCCTGGCCGCGCTCGGGGTCGGGCGCGGCGACACCGTCGGCATCATGCTGACCAATCGGCCCGAGTTCAACCTGGTCGACACCGCCGCACTGCACCTGGGCGCCACCCCGTTCTCGATCTACAACACCAGCTCATCGGAGCAGATCACCCACCTGTTCACCAACGCGGCCAACAAAGTCGTTGTGACAGAACAGGTTTTCCTGGACAAGGTCACCGGCGCGGGTGTCGAGCTCGCGCACATCATCCTGGTCGACGGACCGGCCGCAGGCACCAGCACCCTGGCCGAGGTCGAGGCGAACCCGGCCGCCGACTTCGACTTCGAGGCGGCCTGGCGCGCGGTCCAGCCCGACGATCTGGCCACCCTGATCTACACCTCGGGCACCACCGGCCCGTCCAAGGGCGTCGAGGTCACCCACCGCAACGTGCTCGCCCAAGTGATCGCACTGGTGAACGGCCCGCTGCCGGTCGGCCTCGATGATCGCGCCGTGTCCTACCTGCCCGCCGCGCACGTCGCCGACCGCATCTCCTGCCATGCCATGAACCTGACCACCGGCGTCCAGGTGACCACCGTGCCGGACCCGCGCGAGGTCGCCGCCGCCCTGCCCGACGCCCGTCCGACCACCTTCTTCGGCGTGCCGCGGGTGTGGCAGAAGATCAAGGTCGGCATCGAGGGCAAGCTCGCCGCCGAACCGAGCGGCGTGAAGAAGTCGCTCGCCAACTGGGCCATCGAGACCGGAATGGCCGCGGCCCGAGCCGATCTCGCGGGCCGGGGCCGCGGCCCGATCCTCGCGGTGCAGCACAAAGTGGCCGACGCGCTGGTGCTGTCGAAGCTGCGGCTTGCCATGGGCCTGGACGAGCTGTCCGTGCCCGCCTCCGGCGCCGCGCCGATCCCGGCGGAGACGCTGGAGTACTTCCTCGGCCTCGGCTTCCCGATGAGCGAGGTGTGGGGCATGTCGGAAACCACCGGCGTCGGCACCTTCACCGAGAAGGCCAAGCCGCGCCCCGGCTCGGTCGGCCGCCCGGTCGACGGCATGGAACTGCGCCTGGACGCCGACGGTGAGGTGCTGGTGCGCGGGCCCATCGTGACCCGCGGCTACCGCAACATGCCGGAGCGGACGGCCGAGGCGATCGACGACGACGGCTGGCTGCACACCGGCGACATCGGCACTCTCGACCCCGACGGCTACCTGCGCATCGTGGACCGCAAGAAGGAACTGATCATCAGCGAGGCGGGCAAGAACATCGCGCCGAGCAATGTCGAGAACGCGGTGAAGGCCGTCTCCTCGCTGGTCGGACAGGTCGTCGCGGTCGGCGACGCCAAGCCCTACATCGCCGCGCTGATCGTGCTCGACCCCGACGTTGCAGCCTTGCGCGCCAAGGAGTTCGACGCCACCGACGCCGATGTGGCGACGCTGGCCACCCGCCAGGAGATTGTGGACGAGGTGCTCGCCGCGGTGCAGGCGGGCAACGTCAAGCTGTCGCGGGTAGAGCAGATCAAGCGCTTCACCATCGTCGGCGCGGTCTGGGAGCCGGGTGGCGACGAGCTGACCCCGAAGATGTCCCTCAAGCGCAACCCGATCGCCGCCAAGTACGCGCCCGAGATCGCGTCGCTGTACGCAAAGGAACTGTCGGACAAGGTCATCACCGTCAAATAACGACCGAAGGCGACCTCCACCCCGTCTGAACGGATGAAGGTCGCCTTCGGTCGGCAAGCCCGAATCGAATGAAGGGCACCTTCGGTCGGTCTGGTGGGCTGAAGGTGGCCTTCGGTCGGGATGGGGTTATTTCTGCTCGTAGGTGCCCACGATGGTCGCGCGCGCGATGGCGTGCGAGAACAGGTTGAAACCGAGGTAGGCGGGCGTGGCGGAGCCATCGAGACCGAGGCTCTCCACGTCCACCGCGTGCACCACGATGAAGTAGCGGTGGTAGCCGTGTCCGGGCGGCGGTGCCGCGCCGACGAATCCGGCGAACCCACCGTCGTTACGCAACGAGACCGCCCCGCTCGGCAGCGCCCCGCCCTCTTCGCCGCTGCCCGCGCCGCTGGGCAGCGAGGTCACGCCGAGCGGGATATCGGCGACCGCCCAGTGCCAGAACCCGGCCGCCGTCGGCGCGTCCGGGTCGTACACGGTTACCGTGAAACTCTTTGTCTCCGCAGGGAATCCGGACCAGGAAAGTCGCGGCGAGACGTCCTTGCCGCCCGCGCCGAAGACGCCGCTGACCTGGTCGGTGCCGAGCGGCTGACCGTCGGTGACATCCGCCGAGGTCAGCGTGAACGACGGCAACTGCGGCAGCGCCTCGTAGGGATTGAAGGAGTAGTCGGGCACGGATTGTCCTTTCGTCAGCTGTTCAGCAGGAAGTGTTCCAGCACCCGGGTGCCGAATTCGAGGGCCTCCACCGGAACTCGTTCGTCGACACCGTGGAACAGCGCGGTGAAGTCGAGCTCCGGCGGCAGCTGCAGCGGCGCGAAGCCGAAGCAGCGAATACCCAAGCGGGCGAACGCCTTCGCGTCGGTACCGCCCGAAAGCATGTAGGGCACAGTACGACCCTGCGGATCGTGCGCGAGGATGGCGTCGTTCATCGCGTCGACCAGGTGACCGTCGAATGTTGTTTCGTACGAGTCGAGTTTGGTGATCCACTCGCGTTCGACGTCCGGGCCGATCAGCTCGTCCACCTCACGCTCGAACGCGGCCTGCCGTCCCGGCACCACGCGGCAGTCGATCACGGCCTCCGCGGTCTGCGGGATCACGTTCGCCTTGTACCCGGCCTGCAGCATGGTCGGGTTCGCCGTATCCCGCAGTGTCGCACCGATAATGCGGGAGATGGTGCCCAGCTTGGCCAGCTGGCCTTCGATGTCGGGGCTGGCCGGATCGAACTCCAGCCCGGTCTCCTCGGCCACGGCGGCCAGGAACTCGGTCACCGAATCCGACATCACCACGGGGAAGGTGTGCTTGCCCAGCCGCGCGACCGCGGCGGCCAGGATGGTGACCGCGTTGTCCTCGTGCAGGAACGAGCCGTGACCCGCTCGGGCCTTGGCGCGCAACCGCATCCAGCCGAGCCCCTTCTCGGCCGTCTCCACCAGGTACAGCCTGCGCTCGGTGCCGTCCGGGCGCGGCACGGTCAACGAGAAGCCGCCGACCTCGCCGACCGCCTCGGTGATCCCTTCGAACAGGTCGGGCCGGTTGTCCACCAGCCACTGGGATCCCCATTTGCCGCCGTTCTCCTCGTCTGCCAGGAAGGCGAACACGATATCGCGCGGCGGCACCGTCCCCTCGAGCTTGAACTGGCGGGCGATCGCCAGCATCATCCCGACCATGTCCTTCATATCGATGGCGCCGCGCCCCCACACGTAACCATCGCGCACCGCACCCGAGAACGGGTGCACACTCCAGTCGGCCGCCTCAGCGGGGACCACATCCAGGTGCCCGTGCATCATCAGCGCGCCCCGGCTGGAGTCCGCACCCTTCAGCCGCGCGAACACATTCCCGCGCCCCGGCGCGCCCGACTCCACATACTCGGTCGTATATCCGGCCTGGTGCAGTTGCTCGGCCACCCATTCCGCGCATTCGCGCTCCCCCTTGGTGGTTGCCAGCTCGCCGGTGTTGGAGGTATCGAACCGGATCAGCGCGCTGACCAGGTCCACCACCTCGTCGACCGCGCGAGAGCTGCTGTTGGGGACTGATCCTTCGACAGTTGTGGACACGTACCCTTTCCTACCACCTGTCCCGACCCGCGCCGTCCACTCCCTCCCGCCGCGCCAGCGCGGCGCCGCCGGACGACACAGCGTACGGTGCCGATCGCCGGGTCCGCAGGGGTCAGCATCATGCTGATCGGAACGCCCCGCCGTCAGCCGCACGCTCGACTACGCACGGGTCGAGACCGATTCGGCCCCAACGGAGTACCGGATCACGCTGGGTCGAAGGCGAGTTTCAGTCCGAGCGCGAGCAGGACAGAGCCGGTGAGGCCTTCCATCCACCGTTTCACCGAGCGACGATCGAGCCACGCCCTGGCGAACCGGACACCGCAGATCAGCACCGCGCACCACAGCAGACCCTCGACGAAATGCACCAGCGTCAGCGCAGTACCCATCAGCAGATGCGGTGCCTGCGGCGGGATGAACTGCGGCAACATCGCGATATAGAAGACACCGACCTTGGGGTTGAGCAGATTCGACGTCGCGCCGCGCACCCACGCCCGCAGCACACTGCCGTCCGGAACCGTCTCATCGGCGACATGGCTGCCACCGGAACGCCACAGCGCCACCAAGCTGGAGACACCGAGCCAGACCAGATAGATCGCGCCCGCGATCCGCAACACCGTGTACGCCACCTGCGAGGTGGTCAGCAACACCGACAGCCCGCAGGTGGCCGCGATCCCCCACACCAACAACCCACTGCCCACCCCGAGCGCGGTCGCGAACGCGATGCGCGTGCCTCGGACAATCGCGGAACGCAGCACCAGCGCGGTATCCAACCCCGGAACGATAGTCAGCAAACCCGCAACAACGGCGAACGACACCAACGCAGTCCATACACTCACCAGCCCCATCTAACTACCACCCAGCATCTTCCACCAGACTCTGTGGCCGAAAACCGGTGGCGCAACGGACGATTGGTTGGCACAGTCGAGGTGTGCCCGATACCGATGTCTTGATCGTCGGCGGCGGACCTACGGGTCTCCTGTTGGCGAATGAACTAGGTCTTGCCGGGGTGCGCGCCATCGTGGTGGAGCGCGACCTCACTCGAAGCCGTCAGTCCAAAGCGCTCAATCTGCAGCCGCGGTCCGCGGAAATCCTGGATTGGCGCGGCTGGCTCGGCCTGATAGACGAGTACGTCTTCGCCAAGCTGCCATGGGGCCATTTCGCTGGCATCCCACTGGATTACGGCAAGCTGGACAGCCGGTTCGCCCTGCAGACCGCCATTGTGCAGGCCGATGTGGAACGCGCGCTGGAGGGCAAGCTCGCCGACTTCGGCATCACGCGCCACCGCGGCCACGAGCTGGTACATATCGACTCCGGACTCGCACCGGGCGACGAGCAGGTCAGCGCGATCGTCGCCACCACGGAGGGCGAGCAGCGGATCACCGCGCACTACCTGGTCGGTGCCGACGGTGGACGCAGCACCGTGCGCAAGCTGACCGGCGTCGGGTTCCCTGGCCGCGAAGGGCATATGCCTGCCACGGTCTGCGACGTCACGCTGACCCGGAAACCGGCCGGACTCGCCGAACGCTGGTCGATACCCGAATTCGACCCCGCCCGTGCCGATTTCGCCTTCCTGCTGGCCTTGCCCGACGGGGTGCACCGATTCGTGTTCGGCGGTCCGGATCAGGCGGGCATCGACCGGGACACCGTGATCACCGCCGAAGAAGTGCAAGGTGCACTGACCCGCAGCTACGGATCGGAGATCGAACTCGGCGAGCTGCGCGCCGGCTCGCGGTTCGTCGATTCCGCCCGCCAGGTCACCGAATACCGAACGGGCCGAGTATTTCTCGCCGGTGACGCGGCGCACATCCACGCGCCACTCGGCGGTCAGGGCATGAGCCTCGGCCTGCAAGACGCGTTCAACCTCGGCTGGAAACTCGCCGCCGACATCAACGGCTGGGCGCCGCCGCAGCTACTCGACACCTATCACCGCGAACGGCACCCGGTGGCGGCCGCGGTACTGGCCAACACCCAGGTGCAAAGCGTCCTGACCACATCGCATCCGGACGCGCTCGCCGTCCGGGCGATGATGATCAGGATGCTGCAACTCCCCGAGGCGAATCGTCAGGTGGCCGAGGATATTTCCGGGCTCGGCATTCGCTACGACCTCGGTCCTGGCCTCGGCCACCGGATGCCGGATCTCGACCTCGGCGACGGCACCCGGCTCGCCGAGCACGCACGCGACGGGTCGGGGCTGCTGCTGGACAGCAGCCCCGACCGCCGGTTCACCGCGATCGCCGACGACTGGAAGGCTCGGGTGCGTTCTGTCGCCGTCGATCCCGGGGTATTGGCCGCGCCGGCGGTGCTCGTCCGGCCCGATGGGTATGTCTGTGCCGCGAGCCACGCCCCCTCGACGATCTCGGCGGCACTGACGTTCTGGTTCGGCACGCCGGAATGACCGGCGTGCTCGGTCAGCGGTTGAGGTGCTTCTGCACGGCGGTGTGCATGCGGCCGAGCATGTCCTCTAGAACCGGACGGTAGGTCGCGAAGTTCAATCGCGCGAATCCCGCACCGCCGGGCCCGAAGTCGGGCCCGGGCAACAGCCGGACCTTGGCGTGCTCCAGGAAGAAGGCCGCCGGATCCTGGTCGAGGTCGAGTGCACGGCAGTCGAGCCAAGCCAAGTAGCTGGCTTCGGGTCGGTGGAAACGGATTTCGGGTGGGAGTGCGTCGGCGACAAAATCGCGGTTGCTGGTCAGCGTCCGCCTGGTTTCCGCCGACCACGCGGCACCGTCGCGCCACGCGGTGCAGGTCGCGAGCACGCTCAGCGCGCTGACCTGCCCGTATATCAGCGGCGGTTGCGCGGCCAAGGCCGCACGGACCCGACTGTCACCGACGTGCGCGACGCAGCAGCGCAGGCCCGCCAGATTGAAGGCCTTGCTCGCGGAGTTGAGTGTCACTGTGCGCCCGGCGATTTCCGGGCCGAGCGTGGCGATCGGGATGTGCCTGCGCCGCTCGTGCACGAGCTCGGAATGGATTTCGTCGGAGATCACGAAAAGGTCGTGTCGACAGGCGATGTCCGCGATGGCCGACAGTTCGTCGCGATCGAACATGTGCCCGGTCGGGTTGTTCGGGTTCACCAGAATCACAGCGCGGCAATCGTTGCGGCGAACGTCCTCGGCCATCCGATCGGCATCGAAGGTCCAGCCCTGCTCCCCCGCGATCATCGGGATCGGCACCAGTCGCCGTCCCATCACCTCGATGGTCTGCAGGAACGGCGGGTAAGCGGGCGTGTGCACGGCGATGGCGTCGCCCGGCTTCGTCATCAGTTGCAGCACGATCTGCAGTACTTGAATGAGCTCGGTGAAGACGTACACGTCGTCCGGGTCGAGCGTGAAGTCGTACCGGTCGCGCATGCGATCCGCGAACGCCTCCTGCAAGGGGTTCCGATCGGGCCGGTCCTCCCACGCCGGGTAGCCGAGGTCACCGTCGGCGGCCCGCCGCAACACCGCGCGCACCGGATCCGGCACCGGAAAGTCCATGTCCGCGATCCAGCCGGGCAGCACGTCCGCCCCGGCTCGCGCCCACTTGATGCCCACCCGCTGCCGGAGCACCTCGATATCGGCAAGATCGTTCATGAGCAGAACCATAGAAGGAAGGCCGTCGAATGCGATTGACAGTTTTCCCGCTCTCACGCAAGAATCTTGCGTGAGCATTCTCCCGTTAGATGACATCGACCACCGGCTACTGGAGCTCGTGCAGGTCGATGCCACCCAGCCCCTGCACGAGCTCGGCGACCGAGTCGGCCTGTCCCCCAGCGCGGTTCAGCGCAGACTCACCAGGCTCCGCACCGGCGGGGTGATCACCGCGGAGGTCGCCGTGATCGATCCGCGCGCCGTCGGCATGGCACTGACCACCGTGGTGCTCGTCGAGCTGACCCAGGACAACACCGACCACTACATCGCCTTCTGTGACCGCATGCTGGCCGAGCCCGCCGTGCAGCAGTGTTATTCCGTTGTAGGCCAATGGGATTACGTCGTGGTCATGGTCACCGAAGACCTCGCCGCCTACCGCCACCTGTCGAACGAGCTGTTCGTCGGCGACAAGTCCGTGCACCGCTACGAGACGCTGCCCACCTACGAGCGAGTCAAAGCCCAACTCGCCGTACCGTTGTCGCCGTCGCGCCAAGAGACCAAACCGTAATGGGCTTCACAGGAACTGCACGGCAAACTGTTGCCGACGGCACGGATAAGCGCGGTTTACTGGAATAGTGCCGATCGGCACGCACAACGGTCCCGCCAAGGAGGTCAGGCCATGTGCTCGGCACCTGTCACCGACGGCCCCGACCCCGAAGTGGTCCGGCTCACCGGCACCACCTGGGAGTCGTTGAGCAGACGCGGTTCTCGCTCGCTGAACGCCGATGCCGCAGCGGCCGTGACCGACCCGGGCACCGGCCGCACCGCGTTCGTCGTCGCCGACGGCATCGGCGACCACCTGGCCGCCGCCAGGGCCTCGCGCACCGCCGCGGAGGTCGCCGCCCGCATCGGCGCTCGAAACGGCGCACACGCGGGAATCCTTGCCGCCCAGGCCGAATTGCTCCGCCAGTTCCCGCAATCGGAGGCGGACAGCGTCCTCGTGGTGGCCGTGCTGCCGTCCGCGGGCCAGCCCGACGGACCGGGCGATATCGCCTGGGTCGGCGACTGTCGCGCCTACCGCTGGAACGGGCGCGTGCTGCACCAGATCACCACCGACCACACCGTCGCCGAATACTGGCGCGCCCGCGGCCTCGGCCCGCCGCCCCGCCTGGACCACATCGTCTTCACCTCGGCGCGCACCGTGCGCCCCGCCGACATCGGCACCGCGACCACCGGCTCCAGCACCGGCAGGCTGCTGCTGAGCACCGACGGCGTGCACAAGCGCCTCGACATGGCGACGATCAAGGCGATCCTGGCCGAGGAGAAATCGCCCGCGATCGCGGTCGACACCCTGGTCGACGGCGCTTTGCGCGCGGGAGGAACCGACAACACCACCGCCCTGGTCGCCGACTGCCGCCCGATTACCTGATCGGCTGACGAACACCGGCGTGTCACCGCCCCCAAAGCCAGATCGGGCCGTAGTTCCTCGAAATAGATCGACTGAGAACTCGTATTTGCTGCAAATTCGCTCTGACTATTCGCCGATGATCACATTTCGGTAACGTCGCCAACTTTGGGCGGGTGACCAGGGCTAACCTTCGACGGTTGCTGTTCTAATATGCCAATGCCGGGGTTGCCTCGGCCGCTCAACCATGCACTCGGATATCAGTTGTATCGACTTTGCCCGGGAAAGTGGAGCGAGATGCAGGAATTAATCGTCGGGATCTGTGCCGCGGTGATCGCGGTGGGGGTTTTGGTTGTCGGGGACCGGGTTCGCCCGAAATCGTGGCGGCAGAACAGTGACGAATCGTCCAGCCACCTCGCGCTCGACCTGGCCAAGACCATCTTCACGGCGGTACTCGCCTTCGTCTTCGTGGCCTGCTGGAACCAGAACCAGAACGCGTACAACCACACCATCACCGAGTCCAAGGGGCTGGTCGATACCTACCTGGCCATCCACACCATGCCGGGACCGGATCAGCAGCGGATTCAGGAAAAGGTGCGGGCCTACACCGACGGGGTCCTCAAAGACGAGTGGCCGGTCATGGAACGCGAGAGCCGCCTCAACGAGGCCACCGGCAAGCTGCTCGACGACCTGCGCAACACCGTCGTGTCGATACGGTCGCAAGACCCGGCGGTCGTCGAGGCGCGCACCCGAGCACTGTCCGGCATCGACCGCGTGACGCAGGCCCGCCATGATCGCGCCATCGACGCGGCCCGCGCGATCCCCCAATTCCTTTACATAGCATTGTGTTTCGGTGCGGTCCTGGTGTTACTGAACCCGGTGCTGACCGGCATGCTGGTCACCCGGCGCAGCCTCGCGATGACCGCGCTGCTCGGCATCGTGATCGGCTCGTCCCTGCTGGCCATCCATGACCTGGAACGGCCGTTCTCCGGCGCGCTCGGCATTCCGGTCGACGCGTTCACCTACGCCCAGTCGCAGTACGAGCAGAGCAATACCGGACCGGTCACCCACAACGAATGAAACTTACCCGGATGAAGTTCGGCGCCGTCGCGCCGCGAATGACCAGGGGCGCACGCGGGTTGGTTGTCGTGAGCGCGTTTGTTCCGGCGGCCCTGTTGTTCGGCGGCCGGTCCGCCGCCGACGAGGTGATCCCGGACCCGCCGGCCGCCGCCGATGTCACGACCGAGAGCACGGCCGATGCGCCGAATGCGGCGCAGCCGGGCCTCTCGGCCGAAAGCGAAGCGGCGCAAGACGTTCCGGCCGGTAATGCGGCTCCACTCGGCATTCCGTACGGAAAGGCGCCCTCGTCGGACATCCCGGCGGGAAACACGCCGCCGCCAGATCCCGCGACCGGGAACTCGCCTCTCCCTGCTGGCGACACACCTCGATCAGACGTTCCGGCCGGAAACCCGCCACCATCAGACGTCCCGGGCGGTAACCCGCCTCCGCCAGCCGAAGACACGGCCACCCCGGACGTCTCCACCGGAAGCGCAGCGCCGCAAGACGTCTCGACCGGCAGCGCCACGCCGGACGCGGCGACCGGCAGCGCGGCCACGCCGGACATCGCCTCCGGCAGCGCATCCGAGGGCGGCCTACTGTCGCTGGACCCGCCGAAACCGTCCGCCAGCGGCATGCTCGACATCGGCAGTGCGGCCGACGACGAGACGGGCGAAACTCCCACAGCCGCAACACAAGCCGCCGTCGGTCCCGCCGCACTCGGCCTCGACAGCGGCAGTGTCCTCACCGCCTGCGCGGGCAGCGCCGTGGCGGGCGGCGCGCTGCTGTTCCTCGGCTCCGCCGCGGGCTCCGGCCTGATCGGACCGGGCATGCTGGCCCCACCCTGGTGGGCCGTGGTCGGCTCGGCGGGCTCGGTGGTGATCCCGCCCGGTTTCGGCTCGAGCGGCTCCGCGCTCGGCAGCGCCGCCGTCGGCAGCGCGGTCACCGGCAGCGCGGTACTCACCTGCCTCCTCGCGCTCTCCACCGCCCCTACCCCGCCCGTGCCGACCTTCCCGCTCTTGATCCCGCCCTCGATAGCGCCCGGTCCGCTCTTCCCTTTCCTGCCGGTGGCCGCACCCGTCGCCGCGGCGGACGCCGAATCACCCACCGTGCCAGGACGATTCGTGGTCGCGGCAGCACCCGCCGCAGCCGCCGGCGACGACGCGGCCGCCTCGGCCACCGACCCCTTCGCCTTCAATACCCTCGAAGTCGTCACCCTGATGGTCTTGCTCATCATCCTCGGCTACCAAGGGTCGACGGAAGCGACCAAGAAGCGACCGCCGCGCCCGTAGCGGCTAGACCGCCGGTTCGTGCGCGGCGGCGGCCATGGCGGCGCCGGTGAGTTCGACGGAGCGCACCCGGTCATCGATCTCCGCTGCGTGATGGGCCAAGATGAGCTCGTCGGCGTTGATGTCGGCCGCGAAATCCTCCAGGTACGCAACAACTTCGGCGGGCGTACCGACCGCGGTGTACTGGGTCATCGAGGCGAGCTGACGACCGTTGGGCGAGGCGAGGAACGCGTCGATCTCCGCGTCGGTGTAGTCGACATCGGCGGCACCACGCTTGATGAACATTCGGGTCCGGGTGCGGTAGGAGATCGTCTTCTGCGCCAACGCATCCTCGCGGTCCGCCGCGGCGAACACATTCACTCCGGCCATCACGTAAGGCTCGGCCAGCTGCTCCGACGGACGGAAGCTGTCGCGGTAGACGGCGACTGCCTGGTGCAACGCGTCCGGCGCGAAGTGCGACGCGAAGGCGTACGGCAGGCCGAGTTGCGCGGCGAGCTGGGCACCGAATAGCGAAGAGCCCAGGATGTACAGCGGCACAACCCCTTCCGCCCGCGGCACCGCCTGCACGCCGGAAATCCGCGAGTGCCCCGACAGGTAGCCCTGCAGTTCGAGCACGTCCTGCGGGAACGAGTCGGCAGACGACGGATTGCGGCGCAACGCGAGCATCGTCTTCTGGTCGCTGCCCGGCGCCCGCCCCAGCCCGAGGTCGATGCGCCCGGGGAACAGCGTCTCCAGCGTGCCGAACTGTTCCGCGATCACCAGCGGCGAGTGGTTGGGCAGCATGATGCCGCCGGAGCCGAGCCGAATGCTGTCGGTGTTCGCGGCGATGTGCCCGATGAGCACGCTCGTCGCGCTCGACGCGATCGAGCTCATGTTGTGGTGCTCGGCGTACCAGACGCGGCGGTAGCCGGACCGTTCGGCGGTCTGCGCCAGGGCGACGCTGTTGTCGAAGCTATCGCGCGCGGACTGGCCGGGTGCGATCACCGCCAGATCGAGGATGGACAGAGCAGTCGACATAGGACGTCGCCTTTCGTAGGTCAGAGAACGCGATGCAGTTGTTCGGTGAAGGCGCGGATGCGTGCGTCGTCGCGGCGGTAGTAGATCCACTGTCCGCGCCGGGTGCCGGTCAGGAACCCCGCGCGCTGCAGGATCGCCAGGTGCGCCGAGATGGTCGACGCCGAGGTCCCGGCCTTCTGCTGGATGAGACCAGCGCACACGCCGAGCTCAGCCGTCTCTCCCCGTTCGGGAAAGTGCACGTCCGGCTCCTTGAGCCACTCCAGGACGCGCAACCGAGTCTCGTTCGCCAGCGCCTTGCACTCTTCGAGCAACGTCCCACCACCCTTCGATATTTCGCTAATTAACGAACTTACGCCGCACACGACAACCCGGCACCATGACCCTGCTCACTAGCGCAAGGCGCCACCGCTCCGCGCACTCCATCCACCGGGCGGGTCCTCGCCGACGAGCCCGTCCACGGACTCACGCAGCAGATCGGCATGGCCGGTATGTCGGCCGTACTCCTCGATCAAGTCGCACACCAGGCGGCGCAGGCTGAGCCGACGGCCGTCGGGACATGACAGATAGACGAGCTGGTCAAGCCCGCCATCAGCATCACTCAGATGATCGGCCGCTCTCGGCCTGGTCGGGCGGAGCGAGGATCTTGCCGTCGACGTTCTTACGCGGTACCCCTTCGATCTCCGTGCACAGCCCGAAAACCCTTGCGGGACTGGTCCATCCGTTGATCCGGCCGCGGTTGTTCCCGATCTGCACCCGCCCACCGGCAATCGCGGTAACGAGGTGGAGGTAGACAGTTCCCGACACCCTGGCCAGCACAATGTCACCGACAGCCAGCTTCGCCGGATCGACCGGCGCGATCGTCACCAACTGCCGACTGCGAATCAACGGCACCATCGAGGAACCCGCGGGCCGGATTCGCACGGTAGCCCCACCGGCGACCCGCGCGGCGACCGCATCCAAAGCGCCCATCCCCGCAGTGTCGCGCTGAACCCATTGCTTCGCAACTCATTTTGACCAGTAAGCGAAGTGGTACAGGTTAGGCGGGCGGTCCGAGCGAGCTGCTGGGTAGACCGATGTCATCGGCGGTCGATACGGGGTGGATTTCGGGTATGCCTGCGGGTTTGCGGCGCAGGCGGGTGGGGGGTGGTTCGTCCTGGCCTGCGATCGCCACGGCGTTCCCACCTCGGCGCTTCGCCCGATACATCGCCGAATCGGAACGCCGCAGTAGGCGGCGGTAGGTGGCGACGTCGTAGGAGCTGGTTGTGCGCGTTCCCTCGAGCACCGCGATGCCGACGCTGGCGGTGATCGGCAGCGGCAGGTCGGGCATGGTTTCGATCGCGCTGCGCAGCCGTTCGCCGACGGCGGCGGCGTCTTCGCGCAGGCAGCCGACGATCACGAACTCCTCGCCGCCGGTGCGCGCGATGAGGGCGTCGGATTCGACCGCCTCGCGCAATCGCTGCGCCGTCCGGGTCAGCACCTCGTCGCCGAACGGATGGCCGAACGTGTCGTTGACGGCTTTGAATCGGTCCATGTCCAGCGTCGCGACGTAGGCCGACTCCTGACGGCAATGCATGAGGTGCGAGGACAGGTAGGAGTCGAGGCCGCGCCGGTTCAACAGCCCGGTCAACGGGTCGGATTGGGCGTCGGCCCGCAGCAGCCAGTGGCAGAACTGCACGAAGGGCAGCATCACGCCGACCACGACCAGCATGACGAGGACGACCGCGAGACCGAGGGCGAGGTCTTGCGGTTGGTGGCTCGCATTGTCCTGCGTACTCTGCGTGGAATCCGCCAGCTCACCGCGAAACATCAGGAATGCCAACACCACACTGGTCAGCATGGTCCACCCGACCTGCAATGCCAGGACCCGCGGACCGTGGAAAACGGTGACGTACGCGCCCATCGCCGTCAGCAGCACGACACCCAGAACTCCGACGACGCGATCGTGCACCAGCAAATCGTTGGCAGTGGTATCGATATCGAATATCACAATCCAGGCGAGCGATTCGACTTCGCGTGGCCACGGCAAAAACCACCAGCGCAACGTCCACAATCCGGCGACGGTCGCCTCGACGCCGCCCTGCACCTGCCCGACCCACCCCGCAACGTCACCCTGCGCCACCGAGGCAAGCACCGCGATCAGCAGCATGACCAGCCCACCGGCACCGAGCATGAACTTGAATCGACCGAGCGCACCGTGTGATTCGAATGTGTCGACCAGACCGCGGTAATCGACCGGGTCGCGCCACCATCTCCGAAACATCGATCGGTCGTCGGTCAATGAGTTACCGCCTTTGGTCGACAACGGACCGGGCATTCACCCGGAGGTCTCCAGCGTGGCGTGCAAATCGACAGTAAAACGAGTTTCAGGATCACGCAATGTGAGATCGGCACACTATCCAATATGGGACGAAACGCCTATCCTAGCGGTCCATTCGTCTGATTCGCGTGCTCATTTCCGTCGCGCCCGGTAGGCCGCAACGGCATTGCGGTTTCCGCAGGCGGTGCTGCAATAGCGACGCGAGCGGTTGCGCGACAGGTCCAGCACGATGCCCTCGCACGCACTGTCCGCGCACAGGGACAACCGGCTCAGCTCACCGGTGCGGATCAGATCGATCAGCGCGATCGCCGTCTCGACGGCGATCCGGACCGGCAACGGCGCCTCGGTCGGCACCGCGTGGATGTGATAATCGACGTCGCCGTGCCGGACGAGTTGCGGCACCGCGCGATGCTTCGCCAGGGTCTCGTTCACCAGCCGCACCGTCGTATCGCGGTCACTGGTCAGCAGCCGGCGCAGCGGCGCGCGCAGCGCACGGACCGCCGCGAGCTCGGCGGCGTCGCCGGCATGCGAGCCGGTATAGACGTGCCTATCGAAAAACGCTGCGAGCTGGTCGATTTCGGTCAGCGTATCCGGTTCCTCGGCCGAATTCACCAGTTCCACCGCAGCCACCAGCGACTCCTCGATGTCAGGAGCAAAATTCATGTTGACATATTACAACGCCGCCCATAGCGTCATTACCCATGGCTACGATGACTCATGACAGTGCCGTGCGGCGGCAGCTCAGATCCGGACTGACCCTCGCGATACTGTCCGCGTCATCGTTCGGACTCTCCGGTTCACTGGCCCGCGGCCTGATGAACGCGGGCTGGAGCGCCGCGTCGGTCGTCGCGGTCCGGGTACTGCTTGCGGCTGTCGTGGTCATGCCGATCGCGCTGCGGCAGCTGCACGGCGATTGGCAGTTGTTGCGCCGCAACGCCTCTCTGATCACCGCGTATGGGCTGGTCGCCGTCGCGGGCACGCAGCTGGCGTACTTCAACGCCGTCGCCCACATGACAGTCGGGGTCGCACTGCTCATCGAATACACCGCACCGATCGCCGTGGTCGGCTGGCTGTGGGTGCGCTACCGGGAACGCCCCGGAGCCGCGACGGTCGCCGGTGCCGCACTCGGGATCACCGGCTTGTTCCTGGTCATCGACCTGCGTTCCGGGATGACCACCAGCTGGGTCGGCATCGCGTGGGCGCTCGCCGCAATGGTCGGTGCCGCCGGGTACTTCGTTCTCTCGGCCCACGGCGACGGCACACTACCGGGCTCCGTCCTGGCTGCGGGCGGCCTCCTCATCGGCGGCCTCGCCCTCGTGGTCGCGGGCGCGGTCGGCATCGTCCCGCTGCACGCGACGACCAACCCTGTCGTCCTCCAGCATTTCACCGTCCCGTGGTGGCCCCCGGTCCTGGTGCTCGGCATCGTGACGGCCGCCCTCTCCTACGTCACCGGCATCGCCGCCACCCGCCTACTCGGCTCCCGGCTGGCGTCCTTCGTCGCCCTCTTCGAAGTTCTTGCCGCGCTCGTCTTCGCCTGGGCCCTGCTGGGCGAAGCACCCCGCGCCCTCCAATTACTCGGCGGCGCACTGATTCTCGGCGGCGTCATCGTCGTCCGGCGCGGCGAGACCGACCGAAGGCGCCCTTCAGCCGCCGACACCGACTCAATGTTCCCTTCGGTACAGCGTCCAGCACGAGCCAGCACCGACCGAAGGGGCCCTTCATCTGCTGAGACCAAGTGAAGGGCGCCCTCGGCCGACTGGGACTCAGGCGGATTCCCCGACGCGACCGGGCTTGGCCACCTTGCGGGCGCGTTGACCACGCGCGACCTCGGTCGCAAGGGCGTCGAGCGGCTGGGCGAACTGTGCCAGCGGATCGACCAACCCGGCCAGCCAGTGCTGGGCCGCCGCTACACCCGCGGAGTCGAGGGCATAAAGCCGTCGAGTCCCGTCAGCACGGACACTCACCAACCCGGCGTCGCGCAGCACTTTGAGATGCTGCGAAACGCCGGATTGCGAGATCCGCGTATGTTGTTGCACGGCAGCAACAATCGCGCCCGCGGTCTGCTCGTCGGCTGCCACCAGTTCGAGGATGTAGCGACGAACCGGATCGCCGAGCGCCTCGAAGATCTTCTCCCGGGAAAGCGTCATCAGGACTGCGAGCTGTCCTCGGGTTCGACCGTGTAGAAGGTGATCGTTCGCTGCGCGGCCGCCTGCGCGGCGGCCGGATCGTCACCGTCGGCGATGGCCGCGTCCGCCCAGCCGAGGGCCGCCACCCGGACGAACTCGAGCCCCTCGGGAGTCGTCGGAAATGCCAGACCCTCGCTCGGGTCCACTGCCGCGCCGCTGGCCAGGTGCAGGCCCAGGGCCATCAGCGAAAGATCCCAGCCGACGCCCACTGCGCCCGGACCGTACTGATCCCAGAATTCGGGCGCGACAGGCGCCTCGTGGGCCAACTCCAGCTGAGTGCCCTCGTCGTTGGCAGTCAAGGTAACCGCCACCCACGACACCTGCGGACCCATCTCCCAGGTGAGAGCGAACCGTCGCGGTTCCTCGCATTCCTCAACGACACCGCCCGCATTGCCCTCGGTCTGGTACCGCCCGCCGACCTTCAGCTCGCCGCTGACGGGCAGGAACCATCGCGGTATCCGCTCGGCATTGGTCAGCGCGTCCCAGAGATCAGCCTGGTCGGTTGTATAGGTGCGACGGGCGATCGCGATACGGGTCGGTGCGCCGTCGCGCGATCCGGTGCGGACCTCGCGAACGACGAGCCCGGCGATCGCGGCAGGGTCGGTGAGCAGGGGCATAACATCCTCCTTCTATAAGCTTGAGCTTATACTAGCTGACTCCGGCCGCGCCGCACAGGACGCACTTGTGATCGATCACAGCTACCAATGGGCCACACCCGGTTTTTTTCACAAGTTAGCTGGTGAATCGCGCAAACCGCTATTCAGCGGTTAGTGTTAACTCCTATATAGCTAATGCTGACAAAGGAGTTGTCATGGCTGTCGACAGTCCGATCCGGCCGAACCTGACGATCTCCGGGAAACCGATGTCCACTCCCTTACGCGACGTGAGAGCCCTCTCCCGGCAAATGGTCGGCCACTTCGTCGAGAACGTCGTGCCGTGTGGCACGTTGCCCGGCGAGGCGATCTACGGCGATGTCACCACCATCACCCGCGTCTGCCTCGAACTCGCCGCCAGCATGCTGGACGGGCAGAACATTCCGGCGAAGGTCGAACAGCTCGAGGAGGCCGCCGCCGGGTGGGCGCGCGAGGGCGTGCCGATCGACGCGATCCACAGCGCCATTCACGCGGGCTTCAAGATGGGCATGGACCTCGTCGTCTCGAACCTGACCGTCGAGGACTTCGAGAGCTTCGTCGACGCCTCCAAGATGAACATCGAGATACTGCACACGCTGACCTCGGCCATCTCCCGCGCCTACTTCCGGGAACTGCGCGCCGCGGTCAGCGAACACCACACCGCGGTGCACACCCTCACCTCCGCCCTGCTCGGCGGGCGGCCCACCTCGACGATGGCGCGCGAATGCGGCATTACCATCGCCGAGTCGTATGTTGTGCTGGCCGTGTCGATTCCGCGTCATCGCGACGAGCACAATCCGGCCCTCGACACCCAGGTCGTCGCGCGCCGCAAGCTGCGCCGCACCCAGGCCGAACTGGCCACCCGCTGCGGCGGCAACGCTTTGTCGCTACTCAGCATCGATGGCGGAACCATCCTCCTGCCCGCCGAACAGCTCCGGGACGACGAACTCGACGCGCTGATCAAGGGACTCTCCGATGCCGCGCAGGTCGGCATCACCGCCACCCTGATGGAAGCCACGCCCGAACAGATCCCCGGTGCCGTCGATCAAGCCCACGAACTCCTCGACATGGTGCACCGCCTGGACTGCGTCACCGGCCTGTACCGATTCGACGAACTCGCCCTCGAATACCAGCTCACCCGACCGGGTCCCGGCCGCGAATACCTCGGCAGCGTGCTCACGCCCCTCGACGAACACGCCGAACTGCTGGAAACCCTGCAACTGCACATCAGCAACAACCTCAATCGCCAACGCACCGCCCACGCCCTGCACGTGCACACCAACACCGTCGACTACCGACTCAAGCGCATCGGCCAGCTGACCGGCTTCGACCCGTCCCAACCCTCCGGCCTCTGGTATCTCCGGTCCGCCCTGATCGCCCGCTCCTACCACCCGACCGACGGCGGTCGCCAAGTCGGTTGAGCGACAGCGGTATTCGCTACAGTGGTGGGGGGGGGGGGGGGGGGCCCCCCCCCCCCCCCCCGGCGCCCCCCCCCCCCCCCCCCCCGCGCCCCCCCCCCCCCCCCCGCCCGCC
>NZ_JBITJI010000022.1:0-82352 GCF_044459885.1 Nocardia sp. NPDC050175 | reverse complement strand
CCCGATCCTCACCCCCACCCCAGTCTCCCGCGGCCTAGGGCGTCCAGGTGTGTCGGGCTTCTGGTCGGCCGCGGGGGGGGGGGCCCCCCCCCCCCCCCCCCCCACCACTGCGTCGTCAGGCCGCCGCGGGCACCCGCTCCGGTTCTTCCACCGGCTCGGGCTCGGCTTCGGTCAAGGGGGCGGAGGGCTGGTCGAAGATCTCCTGGTCGAGGATGCCTTCCCGTTTCGCCACCAGGACCGGAACCACCATCTGCCCGGCGACGTTCGTCGCGGTGCGGATCATGTCCAGGATCGGGTCGATGGCCAGCAGGAGACCGGCCCCGGCCAGCGGCAGGCCGAGCGTGGACAGCGTCAGGGTGAGCATCACGATCGCACCGGTGAGACCGGCGGTTGCCGCGGAGCCGACCACGGAGACGAAGGCGATCAACAGGTAATCGCGAATGTCGAGGTGTGTTCCGGTGATCTGCGCGACGAAGATGGCGGCCAGCGCGGGATACACCGCCGCGCAACCGTCCATCTTGGTGGTCGCCCCGAACGGAACGGCGAACGACGCGTATTCCTTTGGCACACCGAGCCGTTCGGTGACCATCCGCTGCGTCAGCGGCATCGTGCCGATCGACGACCGGGACACGAACGCCAATTCGACTGCGGGCCAAGCTTTCGCGTAGAAGCGGATCGGGTTCACGCCGCCGACGGTACGCAGCAGGATCGGGTAGACGACAACCATGACGATGAGGCAGCCCACGTACACCGCGATAGTGAACGTCGCCAACGGCCGCAGCAGGTTCCAGCCGTAGCTGGCGATCGCCTTACCGATCAGCCCGGCAGTGCCGATCGGCGCGAGCCGGATCACCCACCACAGTGCCTTCTGCACCAGCTCCAGCACCGATTCCGCCAGTGTCAGAAAGGGTTTGGCGCGCTCACCGAGTTTCAACGCCGCCACGCCGAGCACCGCGCCGAGGAACACCAGCTGCAGCACATTGCCATTGGTGAAGGCGCCGACGACGTTGGTCGGGATGATGCCGGTGAGGAAGTCGGTCCAGCCGCCCTTCGAGTCGGGTGTCTTCGCACCGACCAGGGTCAGTTCGACGCCTCGACCGGGATTGGTGACCAGCCCGAGCACGATGCCGACCGCCACCGCGATCAGCGCGGTGCCGAGGAACCACAGCAGGGTGCGACCGGCCAGCCGGGCCGCATTGGTGACGTGCCGCAGTCCGGCGACGCTCACCAGCACCGCGGTGAACACCAGCGGCGGCACCGCGAGCTTCAGCAGCTGCACGAAAATGCCGCCGACCTGGGTCAATGTGCTGGTGAGCCAGGCGGATCCGGTGGCGCGGGCGATGAAGCCCGCGGCGATACCGACCGCGAGACCGAGCAGGATCTGGACGCCGAACGACCAGCGCGCCGGATTCAGGACACGGCTGCGCGAACTGGGTGAAGACAAGGGAACCATCCAAGACAATCAGAGGATCTGGTGAGCTGAGCGCGCGTCAGCAACACAGCTGCGCGGCCAACCGGCCGAGATCCACATGCAGCCTGGCGACCAGGTGCACGACTGTCGCGAAAAAGTTCATAACGCCCTAAACGGTAAGCGATTCGTCCGATCAATTACTCATCGGTTCGGCTCATCGCCGTATGGCCTGCGTCACAACCCCTTCCGATCAGCGCCGGTCGAGCGGTGACGGCCCTCCCCAGTTGCTCCCACTTCCCCACCCTCCCGAGTCACGACTCCGCGCGTCCCGCAGCGGATCTGGGCTCCCACAGCGCGCGTGTCAATCGCCGCGGAGTGGGCATTACGCGGGTGAGAGATGAGGAACACCATGAGCATTTTCCGAAATACGAACAGATATCGACGACGTGATCGGGTCGGCACCGTGCGGAGCGGCCGAGGACGATCCGGGTGGGGACGCCGCGCCGACGACTACCGCCGACGCCGGTCCACGAGCTCCGGCGGGCTGGAAGCGGCCGCACGATTCGGCTTCATCGCGCGCGGCATCGCCTACATCACCATCGGCATCATCGGCTTCATGCTGGCCATCGGCACCGCGGAGCACGAACCGGACGGCGGCGGCGCGCTGGCCGCGATCGCGACCAAACCCCTCGGCTACCTACTGCTGTGGATCCTGGTGTTCGGCTTCGCCGCCTTGGTCGTCTGGCGAGTCACCCAGGTCGCCAGCGCACGCCGGACAGTTTCCGGCGGGCACCGGTTCTACGCCGTGATCTCCGGAATCGTCTATGCCCTGGCCTTTTTGGGTACTTTCCGGTACGTGGTGCACGGCCGGACACCGAAGCCGAGCGACGCCATCGCCCGCGACCTGACCGGCCGCATCCTGAGCTGGGACGGCGGCCAGATCGTCGTCCTCCTGATCGGCCTCGCCATCATCGCCTTCGGCATCTGGCAGACCATGCTCGGCCTCAGCCTCGCATTCGTCGATGACCTGCGCATGGGCTGGATGACCCACGGCTCCCGCGAGGCCGTGATCTGGCTCGGCCGCATCGGCTACCTCGCCCGCGGCGCGATCGTGATCAGCATCGGACTCGCCGCCGTCTTCGCAGGCCTGAACTACGACCCCGCCGAGGCCAAGGGCATCGACGCGGTCCTGCGCGACTTCGTCACCAAGCCGTTCGGCCCCTGGCTGCTCATCCTGATCTCCGTCGGCCTCATGGCCTTCGGCGTCCTGTCCTTCCTCGAGGCCAAACACCGCCGCACATACGGCGGTGTCCCGGTCTAGATCCGGCCTCCCCCAAAGAACTCGGCGACGACCTCGGCCATGGTGCCGGGGTCGTCGTCGCGTGCCCGGATGGCCTCCCCAGTTGAGCGTTGGTGCACGTCACGCATTGGGGGGCAAGGCGTTTCGGTGTGATAACGCGAGGACTCGTATCGTGGGCTCGCCCTCGGCGGAGTGACCCTCCGCCGACGGGCGTGCTCGGCCCCTGAAACAGCGTGTGAACAGCACATTAGTAGGAGGTACGAAGATGGCACGGCGACTTCGAATTCTGACCATGATGGCCGCGGCGGCACCGCTCGCGGTGGCCCTTGCTGTCCTTCCGGCGGCACCGGCCCAGGCCGCCGACGGGGACCTGAGTTGCTCGGCGACGTTCAAGCTCACGCTCGATCCGCCGTTGCGGGCCGGGGGCGGCGCGAAGGTATCGGTGAGCGGGGATCTCAGCAACTGTGCTTCGCGGAATGGTCAGCATGCTGACCTGCGCTCCGGCAAGTTGACGGGTACCGGGTCGGCGACTGCGACTGCGGGTGGGTTCAATCCGTGCGGATTGTTGGTTACTGCGAAGGGGAACGGGACGATCGGCTGGGTGTCCGGCAGTGACAGCTCGTTCGGCTGGCGGATCGATCCCGATCCGTTCACCGGGTTGGCGTTCAGCGCGAACGTGACCGGCGGACAGTTGAAGGGTGACGCGATCACGGTGTCGGCGCGGGATGCGCAGCCCAACGCCGGTTGTCGCACCAATGGCCTGTCGACCCTGACTGTTACGGCACAGGTGACGTTCGCCTGATGACATAGCGAAGGCCAGGTCTGAAAAGCCAGACCTGGCCTTCTGTTTCGGAAAATCGGCCCGCGCACCCCGGTCGGCTACTGCCAGGCACCAGCCGCGACGGCGTCGCGCACGTAGTCGGCGAAGTCGATCGGCTCGCGGCCGAGCAAGCGGCGGACCGTCTCGGTCACGTTGGCGTTGCGTCCGTCCAGCAGGGTCGCGAAGATGTCGATCATCCCGGCCACCTCCTCGGCGGGCATGCCGAACTCCCCGGCGAGCACCGCGCCGAATTCCGCACCGCTGACCGGAATGTAGTGGACCTCGCGCCCGGTCTCCTTGGCGATCGCCTCGACCGCGTCGCCGAAGGTCAGCAGCCGGGGGCCGGTCAGTTCGTAGGTCTGGCCCGCGTGCCCGTCCTCGGTGAGTGCCAGCACCGCGACCTCGGCGAGGTCGGTGGAGTCGACGAAGGGCTCCAGCACCTGTCCCGCGGGGAAGGCGACGCCACCGGCGAGCACCATATCGGTGAAGACACCCTCGTCGAAGTTCTGGTTGAACCAAGCGGCCTGCAGCACAGTCCATTCGGCGCCGCTGTCACGCACCGCCGCCTCGGCAGCGGCGGCCTGGTCCTCGCCGCGAGCGGACAGCAGCACCAGTCGTGCAACGCCGTTGGCGACGGCCAGTTCGCTGAACGCCCGAATCGTCTCTGCGGCACGGGGATCCCCGATATCCGGGGTGTACATCACGAACGCCGACCGCACGCCGTCGAGCACGGGCGCCCAGGTGCTCCGGTCCGCCCAATCGAACGGACGTTCCGCCGAGCGGGAGCCGATCCGGACCGGGAATCCCTTGGCGGCCAACTGTTCTGCCACCCGGCGGCCCACCTTGCCGGTGCCTGCGGTGACGAGGATGGTCTGGTTTTTCGTTGTTGTCATGCTTCTTAGTCAAGCCGTCGACAGACCGCCGAACCATCGACGAAAAGCTCGGCTCCATACGTCAGCGTCTCAGACCTCGATGACCAGTTGAAAGCGCTTCCGCAACACCCCAACTAGACATTCTGCACAGAATCTCTTACCCCATTCCGCAAGGGAACTCTTCATGATCGAACTCCCCAGTTGATCTCCAGTGGAAACGGGGTACTCCACTGTGCTTCTCTGAGTATCGCAATGTCCCGGAGGAGGACGCGGACCTACACGGCACCTGCTTTGCTCGAAAACATCCACGTGTCCGACACATTGGAGTTTATTTAATATGAGACGCTTTCCCTTGTTGCATACTGCCTCGGCACGAGCTGTTCCACTACTGGTCGTCGCGGCATTGGCCTCGAATATGGGCATGGCTTCCGCAGCGCCATTGACCGGAATCGGCGACCCTAATTTCCCGAATATCGGCAGCGCCGCATACGATGTCTCCAATTACAGCATCGATCTGAAATTCGATCCGTCCTCGGGCCGACTGTCCGGCACCACCACGATCACCGCGAAAGCCAAGCAGGATCTGAAAGCCGGCACCGCGATCGGTTTCGACTTCCTCTTGCAGACGCAGTCGGTGCTGATCGACAACAAGCCCGCCAAATACACGCTGGGCAAGGACAAACTGGCGGTCACCGTCCCGGCGAACCTGACGACCGGCGCCGAGTTCACCACCGTCGTCGCCTACAACGACATCCCGTCCCGGGTGCAGAACGCGGCGGGCGCGCGCAACTGGATCGAAAACGCAGGCGGCGCAATAATTTCCAACGAGCCCTTCTCGGCCGAGTGGTGGTACCCGAGCAACGACCACCCCACCGACAAGGCGACCTACGCCGTGTCGGTGCTGGCGCCCGAGGACCGCGACGTCCTGTCCAACGGGGTCGAAACCAGTGTCACCCAGACGATTCCGGGCTGGAAGCGGCACAACTGGCTGAGCAAGTCGCCGCAGATGACCTACGCCACCTTCCTGGCGATCGGCAAATACGAACGCAGCGGCCAGAACAGCGGCACCCCGGCCAGGCCGAACCTCAACGCCTACGCGACGGACCTGGATCCGACCATCCGCGCCAACGCCAAGGCGAGCATCGAGCGGACCCCGGAGATCGTGGACTGGCTCGCCAGCACGCTCACGCCGTACCCGTACGAGGCCACCGGCGGCATCGTGGACGCCCGGATGGGCGGCTTCGCGCTGGAGACCCAGACCAGGCCCACCTACACCGACGGATTCTTCAAGCGCGGCAAGAATGATTCCGTCGTGGTGCACGAGAACGCGCACCAGTGGTTCGGCGACTCGACCTCCGTCGCCACCTGGAAGGACGGCTGGTTGAACGAAGGCTGGGCCAGCTACCTGGAATACCTGTGGTCGGAGAAGAACGACACCGGCACCGCGGCGGAAATCGCCGACTACGCCTACGCCACCTCCACCCGGATCAATTGGAATGTCGTACTGACCGATCCGGGACCGGCCGACGTGCTGCCCGCCGAGCTGTACACCAGAGGCGCACTGGCAATTCAGGCCCTGCGCAGCGCGATCAACGATGACGACGTCTTCTTCCGGCTCGTCCGCGAATGGCTCACCAAACACCAGTACGGCAACGCCAAGGTCGCCGATTTCATCGACCTGGCCAACGCCGTAACCGGCCGCAGCACCAACGCGCTGTTCAAGACCTGGCTCACCGACAAGGGCAAGCCGTCCTACAAGCCGACCGACGCGACCTTCGACGCAAACGCGAAGCGGGCTCCCCGATCGGCCACCCCGCCCCCGGCCAAGCCGAAGGTGTACGACGATCTCTACGCAGTGGTGACCGCAAAGCAGTAACCATCGGATAGCAGCCGGGCCCGTGCACACCGCGGGCCCGGCTTCTTGTGTTAGGCGCAGCCTCTGACCGACGTAGCATCGAGAGGTGGAACTACGCCAGCTGAGGTACTTCGTCGCGGTCGCCGAGGAGCTCAACTTCGGCCGGGCGGCCGCACGACTGCTGATCGCGGGTCCGTCGCTGTCCCAGCAGATCAAAGCGCTGGAGCGGGATCTGGGGGTCCGGCTGTTCGACCGTGACCGCCGGTCGGTGACGCTCACACCGGCCGGCGCGACCCTGCTGCCCGAGGTGCGTGCCCTGCTGACTCGCGCCGAGGACTTGCAGTTGAGCGCACGGCGGCTGTCCGGAGCCGAGAAGGTGCGCCTGGGATACGTCAGCTGGCTGCCACCGGATCTGACCGCGCGCACCACCGCGGTCGCGCGGATTCATCTCGACGCCTGGGTGGCGCCCTCACACACCCAGGCAGCGCGGGTCTCGGACGGCAGCCTCGATCTCGCGGTGTGCTGGGTACGGTCGAAAGACCTGGCGGGGTTGGGTTTACGCGCTCGACTGATCGGAGCCGACCGGCTGCACGCCGTCGCATCCGGCGTACAGACAGCCGCCGTGCCGGCAGCGGACACCATCGTGCTCCTCGACGACGACACCACATCCTGGTCATCCTGGAACGCCTACGCCGAGCAGCTCGCCCGCGATACCGGCGCGCGGACAGTGCGCATCAGCGACGGCGGCATCACCGGGTCCGCGTTCTTCGATCACGTCCGGCGCAGCGCGCGGCCCGTGGTGCGATCACCGAAGGATATGGCCGCACCCATTCCGGCGGATCTGGTCCAACGCGAGATCGACTCACCAGCGGTGTATTGGACGTGGTCGCTGGTGCACCGCGCGAATGAGAATCGGGCCGCCGTGCTGGCGGTGGTCGACGCCCTCTGCGACAGCGTCGGGGATCTCGGCATCCACCGTCCGGGTGTTTGGCTGCCCGACGACGACCCGCACCGCCGATCCCCGACCTGAGAGGATGCACCTACCACAGCGAAGGAATCCGGTCGTGGCGGCACCTCGCACGCGGACGCATCCTGAGTTCATCACAACCGATGCGTCCGAAAGAAAGGTTCGCGATGAACTCCTACGACCGGAAGGTCGCCGTTATCACCGGTGCATCGCAGGGCATCGGCGCGGGTCTCGTCGAGGCCTACCGCAAGCTCGGCTACAGCGTCGTCGCGACATCGCGCTCGATCAGCCAAGCAGATGAGCCGGACCTGCTCACTGTCCGTGGAGATATCGCCGAAGCCGCCACCGCCGACCGCGTCATCGGCGCCGCTCTGAAGCGGTTCGGCGGGGTCGACACCCTCGTCAACACCGCAGGCATCTTCGTCGCCAAGGCTTTCACCGATTACACCCCCACCGACTTCACCGACGTGACGGGTGTGAATCTGGCCGGGTTCTTCCACATCACGCAGCAGGCGATCGAGTCCATGCTGTCGCGGGGTGGCGGGCACATCGTGAACGTCACCTCCAGCCTGGTCGACAACGCAAACTCCAGCGTCCCTTCGGTATTGGCGTCACTGACCAAGGGCGGCCTGCAATCGGCCACCAAGTCGCTGGCCATCGAGTACGCCGGCCGGGGCATCCGCGTCAACGCTGTTTCTCCGGGCACCATCAAGACGCCCATGCACGATGAGTCGACGCACGAATTCCTGGCCGCGCTCCATCCGATGGGCCGCATGGGCGACATCCGCGACATCACCGATGCCGTCGTCTACCTGGAAAACGCCTCGTTCGTTACCGGTGAAATTCTGCACGTCGACGGCGGCATGAGCGCCGGACATTGACCCGATTCCATTACCCACCAATGCAATTCAGGAGGCGTGCCATGTCTGTGGCGCCGGAAACCGACTCGATTCTGCGCACCGTTCTCGACGAGTGGAAAGCTGCTGTCGACAATCACGACCCGGACCGAGTCGCGGCCACCTTCACCGAAGACGCCATCTTCCAAGGTTTGCACCCCTACACGGTCGGCCACGCCGGTATCGCCGCCTACTACGAATCCCAGCCCGAGGGCATGAAAGCCGACTACCGAGTCCTGGAATCCCGCCGCCAAGCCGGCAACGTGATCTACGCCTATCTCGCCGTCGTCTTCGCATTCACCGACCGCCCAGCCCTCGAAGTCAACCTCGGCGTCACCGTCGGACAGATCGCTAGCCGTTGGTACATAACCACGTACCAGGTATCCCAGCCGAATTGATCGGAAGACAAGGAGATCGACATGGTCGACATGCACCTCGAAGTCAACATCATCCCCGTGTCCGACGCCGAGCGATCCAAGCAGTTCTACCAGAGATTGGGTTGGCGGCTCGATGATGACGTGGCACCGGCGGATGGCGTTCGCCTGATCCAGTTCACACCCCCTGGCTCCGCCTGCTCGGTCACGTTCGGTGCCGGAATTACCACCACCGCGCCCGGCTCGGTCCAGGGCGGGCTGATCGTTTCCGATATCGAAGCGGCCCGTGCGGAACTCGTCCGCCGCGGCGTCGAACCGACTGAGATCTTTCACGGCGCTCCGTTCCCCAAGGAAGCACGACTCAGCGGTCCCGATCCCGAGCGTGCGAGCTACGGGTCCTTCGTCTCGTTCAACGATCCCGATGCCAATGAATGGCTGGTTCAGGAGATCACTACGCGGCTCCCTGGCCGAGACTGATACGCAACGGAGAGCAAGTAATAGCTATATCGGAGCCGGGCCCTGGATAATCAGGGTCCGGCTCTGATATGTTGTGCGGCAACGCATTCGACCAACGAGAATGAGCCACATGAGTGAGCAGCTAGCTGTCATGGGCCGTCTATGGCAGGAACACATGCGCGCGCCTTTCCCTGCGCGGCTGCACAGCGTGCAGTCGGCGGGTGTCGAGATGGCATTTCTGGACGCGGCCATCGCGGGTTGTGTGTCCGTCTGGCATGAAAACGGCGGGTCTCTCGATACCGAACGCATCGAGACACTGCGCAAGCGTCTTGCCGAGCTCGACCAGGTCCTGCCGCTGATCACCGAGGCGGAGGAACTCCGATACCTCGAACGCCTGCGCCAACTGGCCGTGCTCGCATCGGATACCGAGCGCCCCGCGTGAATTCGGTTGCCCCCTCGTGACGACACCGGGGCAGGTCGTGACCGCGGTGATGGTCCGGTGATGGCGAGATTATGTCAGCGAAGCGTGTTCGGTGGGCGCGCGTGCCACCCTGGCAAGGTCGGTTGTCGAGTGGCGAAGGAAGACCCAGCGTTGTGACCACATCAGGCGAAGTACAGCTCGAGGCGAAAGAACAGTTCCGGGAGATCATGGCTCGGCTACGCAACATAGGCGACGAGTACCTGGCCGCCGAGGCCAAACGCGTTGCCGCCGAAGCCGAAAAGATGCAGTTGACAAACGAGCTCGAAGCGGCCCTCGACGAAGCCGACCTGGAAGCCAGCGAGGACGTGCAGATGATGGCGGAGCTACAAGCCTTCACCGGCGCCTTTCGCGCCGCACGAGATCGGCATACCGGCGAGCAGCACCACCCCGACTGGACGGTCGAGATCCGGACCTTCGCCGAGGCATATCAGATGGCCGAGGCCAACGGCCTACCGGCACAGGATGTTTCACAAGCCGGTTGGCACCCCGGCGCACGCATCGGGGCGCACACCGCCGTCGCCCACTCGATCCTGCTGGCCTACAGCGACTCCGGCGGCGTCG
Organism: Nocardia sp. NPDC050175; assembly: GCF_044459885.1. NCBI lineage: Bacteria > Bacillati > Actinomycetota > Actinomycetes > Mycobacteriales > Nocardiaceae > Nocardia > Nocardia sp. NPDC050175. Next base: position 72,359 of record NZ_JBITJI010000022.1, on the reverse strand, counting down.
CCATGCTCATCTTCGAGGAAGGACACCTCGATTCCTTCGCCTGCGGCGGGCTCGACAGCGACTTCACCGATCGCCCCTTCGCGGTCAAGACGGTGATCGAGTCGGGACTGTGCGGCGTGCTCGCGCCGGAGGCCGTGAAACTGGAAGTGATCAGCGAGAACGGCACCGTCTTCCCGGCAGACGTGGTGGCACACACCTTCGCGGTGACCATCGATCTGCCGAGCGAACGCAGGCTCAACCAGCTGCGCCGAGCCTACGCAGCCCCCGACGCCGAGGTGCCCTTCGTGTTCGAGAGCGACGACCGCGGCGAGAACTACGAGACGCTGGATCGCTTCAGCGCCCGGGTGTACGACCGCAACGACACCCTGCTGTATGCGGGTCCCGTTCTCCCTGACCAATTCTGAGGTCTACCCGTTGGCGGATCCGGTCGGCGCGGCGAGCACCGCGTTGAGCAGCTGCCCGAGCAACTCCCCCGCGAGCCGAAGCTGAGTCTCGGCTACCGGGAGGAACTTTCGGGTGTACTCGTCGCCGATGGTCGCCGAATCCGGGTAGACGCCGGGAGTTTCGACGATCCGGCAGCTGTCCTGCGCCCAGCGGACGGGATCGCTGTCCGGCTGCGCCGGCGGCAAGTTGGGCGCGGGCAGCGCGAGCAGTCGCTGCACCTCGTCGGCGTCGCCGGCGTGGCGGGTGTCGAGCATGCGGCTGTCCCACACCGAGTGCAGGTTGGTGTTGCGGCCCAGGTACTGGACCTTGATCTCGTTCCCGCCGCGGTCGCGCGCGTACCCGGCGTGCATCGGCTGATTGATGTCACCGACGAAGTGGACGATGAACTTCAGCGCCTGGCGGCGGTCGGCGTCCGCCCGGGACCGGTCGGCGAGGATCGCCGTCTGCCGCCGCAACGCTTCGATAACGTTCTGGCCGTCGTTGCCGTTCACCGCCGGGTCGTACACGCACCCGTTCTCGGCGATATTGACGTAATGCCACGGTGCCGAGATCTTCCCCAGGTCGGGGTCGTTGTTGCGCACCTCGTCGGCCCAGTTGGCCACGCCGGCGAGCGTGGGGTTGGGCTCACCCTGCAACAGCCGGGTGACCTCACCCCGCACCGGCGCACTCAGCCGCAGGTCGGCGATGGCACCGGTGGTGTTGTGGCCCTGCGGTCCCCACGCATTGGCGGTGGGTGGCACCGACAGCGCGATCGCGGCGAACGCACACACGCCCACCAGAACAGCTCTACCTCGCATCAAGAACAAATCCCTTCCGAATAGCTCCGCGCACCCGCCCTGCTGCACGCCATGGATCGAGTTATGTTTTCTCTCTTGCTGATTCAAGTATCGGTGACAAGTGGCATATGCCGAACAAACGCCGGGCTAAATCTTCGTGCGAGGCCGGGGACTTGTCCCGAGAAGTCGGACGAGAGCCGCATCTGCACACTCAGGTGCAAGTTCGCTTGTGGTAACGCCTACGGGGGATACCATCAGAATAGGCGCGGTGTGGTTCGTCACAGCGACGGACGCGATGCCGCCAGGGTCTTCGAGAAGCGGAGTAGAGGTCATGGTCACGGAACCGGTCCGGATCAGGGGTATCGACTCGCGGGTCGCGGAGCGCGGCCCGACAGCGCTGCGCATCGCGGTCGGTGGTCAGCTCCGCAAGCTGCGCGAGGCAAAACGCATCACGCCCGCGGCGGCGGGCGAGCACATCCGCGGCTCGCACGCCAAGATCAGCCGGCTCGAACTCGGCCGCACCGGATACAAGGACCGCGACATCCTGGATCTGCTGACCCTCTACGGCGTCACCGAGGCGGATCAGCGCGAAATGTTCCTCGACCTGGCCCGCAGGGCCAACCAGCCCGGTTGGTGGCATCGCTACAACGACCTGCTGCCACCCTGGTTCGAGACCTATCTCGGCCTCGAGGGCGCCGCGCAGACGATCAGAACATTTGAGGGCCAACTGGTTCCGGGGCTACTGCAGACCGAGGACTACACCCACGCGGTCATCGAGGTCAGCCACCAGAACGCCGAGGCAACCCGGCGGGTAGAGCTGCGCACCAAGCGCCAGGAAATTCTCGACATGCCGGACGGCCCCCGATTATGGGCTGTGCTCGACGAGGCGGTGCTGCATCGCCCGATCGGCGGCAAGAAGGTGCTGCGCGAACAAATCGAGCATCTGGTCGAGATCTCGCAGAAGACCGGCGTGACCATCCAGGTGCTCCCGTACGAGGCGGGCGGCCACGCGGCGGCAGGCAGCTCGTTCACCATGCTCCGCTTCGCCGAACGCGAACTGCCCGACATCGTCTACCTGGAACAACTGACCAGCGCGCTCTACCTGGACCGCAAGGAAGACCTCCAGCTCTACCGTGAGGTCATGGACAAGGTCGCGGTACAGGCCGAGACGCCGGAGCGGTCCCGCGACCTATTGGCCGCCGCCGCCAAGGAGCTGTAAACGCCTGACACCCTGGGCGATCCGGTCATGCCCGACGACCGGATCGCCCAGGGCTGTTCGGCCGTGATCAGCTGGCGACTCGATCGGCCCAATCCGATGGCAGCGCCCGGCTCGAGACGTCCGCGATTTCGCCCAACCGGTCCCGCCCAATTCCCAAGCGGCTCAATTGGATCAGCCCCTGCGCTACCACCACGATGTTCGCGCTGTGCGCCGACAGCGCGGCCTCGTCGACCGTGCCACCGCCGAGACGCGCTGCGGGATATAGCCGTTCGGCGACGCCCCGCTCCATGGCCGCCGTTGTCTTGGTGCCGATGCGAACCACTTCGGGCATCCGGGCACCCAGTTGCGCGATGCTGTTGATCATCAGGCAGCCACGCCGATTCGGTTGCGCGGCACAGTCATCGATGATCGCCTCGAAGAGCGTGCGCACTGCGGCCCGCGCCGATCCCGGCGCGGCGCCGACCACCTCGCGCACGAACCGCGCACGACGCTCGCAGTAGCGTTCGAATACGGCGAGGAACAACCCCTGTTTGTTGCCGTAGGCGGCGTAGACGCTGCCGTTGCCGACACCGGTTGCCCGCGAGATGTCCTCGACCGACGTGTCGTCGAAACCCTGCGACCAGAACAGCTCGGTAGCGGCGTCGAGCAGACCCGCTTCGTCGAACTGTCGTGGCCGTCCCATGGGCTCACCGTACCAATCGGTGTGCGACATCGCCCACACCGCTTGTTATGGAGGCATGCCTCCATAACAATGGTTGACATGGACCCTAACTCCACCGAGCCACCCCGCCGACGGATCGGCATGCTGGTCTTCGACGGCGTCAAGATGCTCGACTTCGTCGGCCCCGCCGAGGTTTTCGTGGAGGCGAACCAGACCGTGCCCGGCTACGAGGTGGTCCTGGTCTCGGCGGACGGCCGTGCCGTACAGACCTCGATCGGCGCCCGGATCGAGGTGGCCGCCGCGGCCGCCGATGCGGGCAGCTTCGACACCATCGTGATCCCGGGCAGCGAACTGCCGCCCTCGACATTCGTTACCCCCGCGCTGATCGCCGCCGCCAGGCACCTGTCCTGGCACACCCGCAGGCTGGCCTCGATCTGCAGCGGCGCCTTCGTCCTCGCCGAGCTCGGTCTCCTCGACGGCAGGCGCGCGACCACGCACTGGAAATGTGCCGCCGACCTCGCGCGGCGGTACCCGGCGGTCGTGGTCGAGCCGGACGCGATCTTCGTGCGCGACGCCAACCTGTACAGCTCGGCAGGCGTCGCGGCAGGCGTCGATCTCGCGCTGGCCCTGGTCGAGGAGGACTACGGCGCCGACGCCGCCCGCCGGGTAGCGCAGTTGCTCGTGGTGTACATGCAGCGCGCGGGCGGGCAATCACAGTTCTCGGCGTCGCTGAGCGGACCGGTCCCGCGCAGCCCGCTCGTGCGGAAGGTGGTCGACCTGATCTGTGCGGATCCGGCGTTCCCGCACACGGTTCAGACGCTGGCCGCGCATGCCATGGTCAGCGTCCGGCATCTGACGCGGCTCTTCCGCGCCGAGCTCGAACGCTCCCCCGCCGAATACGTCGCCTTCATCCGCTTCGGCGTCGCCAGGGATCTCCTGCACACCGGACACAGCGTCACCGAGGCCGCGATGACCGCCGGATACGGCAGCAGCGAGGCGTTGCGCCGCGCGTTCGTGGCCAGGCTCGGCATCTCACCGCGCAAGTACCAGCAGCGATTTCGTTCCACCGGATCGGTCGGCGCGTTCGAACCGATCGCGGCCGCCGTGTCCTGATCCGGGGCTTTTGCGGCCCGTGTGGAGGGGCGCCGGACCGGTCGCGCATCGGAAACTGAGTGCGGCACAACGCCATATCGAGAAAGGAGCTGCATGTCTTCCGAGACAACCATTGTTCTCGTGCACGGCGCGTTCGCCGACGCGTCCAGCTGGGGCCCGGTCACCGAGCGGCTGCTCGCCGCAGGGCATCGGGTCGTCGCACCGCCGGTGTTCAACCGGAGCCTGGCCGAGGACGCGGCGTACATCAAGTCCTTCGTCGAGCAGATCGACGGGCCGGTCCTGCTGGCAGGCCATTCCTACGGCGGCGCGGTCATCACCGTCGCCGGTGTGGCCGACAATGTCGTCGGTCTGGTCTACGTCTCGGGCTATGTCCTCGAGGTCGGCGAGAGCCTCGGCCAGTTGCAGGGCGGTTTCCCGGACTCCGAGCTGGCCGCCAACCTCGTCTACGCACCGTATCCGGTCGCCGACGGCGAGCCGGGCACCGACGTTTCGGTCGATGTCGCCGCCTTCCCTGAGGTCTTCGCGGCGGGCCTGGACACAACGCGGGCCCAGGTGCTCGCCGTCTCGCAGCGTCCGCTGTCGGCTATCGCCTTCGGCGAGGCCGCCACCGCCGCGGCCTGGCACACCAAGCCGGGTTGGGGGATCGTTTCCAGTGCGGACCGCACCATCAATCCCGAAGTCGAACGGTTCGGTTACCAGCGGGCCGCGCTGCGGTCGGTCGTCGAGATCGACGCACCGCACCTGGTGATGCAGACCCATCCTGATGAGGTCGTCACGGTTATCACCGAAGCACTCGCCGAGCTCGGTTGAACTTTCGAAAATAGAACTACCGCAGTATTTCTCCGCCCTATCGAAAGGAATGACGATGACCGGAAACCCGCACGGCGTCGCACTGGAGCCGGCCGCCCAGGAGTTCGTCGACGCGACCTCGACGCCCCCGTTCCTCTACCAGCTGGCACCGGACGAGGGCCGCAAGGCGGTCGATTCGGTACAGGACAGCCCGATCTACAAGCCCGAGATCGATGAAGAGTGGATCACCATCGAGGGCGGGCCGACCGGGTCGGTGCGCGCCAGGATCGTCAAGCCGCAGAACGTCACCGAGCCGCTGCCCGTGATCGTCTACACCCACGGTGCCGGTTGGGTTTTCGGCGACGCGCACACCCATGACCGGCTGGTCCGTGACCTCGCCGTCGGCGCGCACGCGGCCGTGGTGTTCCCCGAGTACGACCGCTCGCCGGACGTGCACTACCCGGTGGCCAACGAGCAGTCCTACCGGGTCGCCCAGTGGGTCAGCACCCAGGGCGCCGAGAAGAACCTCGACCCGTCGCGCATCGCGGTCGCGGGCGACTCGGTCGGCGGTAATATGGCCATCGCGCTCACCCTGATGGCCAAGGAACGCGGCGATGTCGCGTTCGTGCAGCAGGTGCTGTTCTATCCGGTGACCGACGCCAACTTCGACACCGAGTCCTACCACCGGTTCGCCGAGGGCTACTTCCTGGCGCGCGACGGGATGAAGTGGTTCTGGGATCAATACACCACCAGCGAAGCGGACCGCGCGCAGATCACCGCGTCGCCGCTGCGCGCCAGCATCGAGCAGCTGTCCGGCCTGCCGCCCGCGCTGGTCATCACGGCCGAGAACGACGTATTGCGCGACGAGGGTGAGGCTTTCGCGGCGAAGCTGCGGACCGCGGGCGTGCCCGTGATCCAGGCCCGCTACGGCGGCATCATCCACGACTTCGTGATGGTCAACTCGATGCACGACACCAACGCCGCCAAAGCCGCTGTCGCCCAGGCTGTCGCGGTGCTGCACGCCGCCCTGTACCCCGCGTAGTCCAACCCCGCGAAAGGAACATTCGTGAGTACCGCCCCAACCATCGTGCTGGTGCACGGCGCGTTCGCCGACTCCTCCAGCTGGAACGGTGTCGTCGAAACATTACGCGCACAAGGCTATTCGGTCGTTGCCGCGGCGAACCCGCTGCGCGGCCTTGACAGTGATGCCGCCTACATCGGCTCGGTCCTCGATGATGTCGACGGCCCGTGCGTGCTGGTCGGTCATTCCTATGGCGGTAGCGTCATCACCGTCGCCGCGGCCGGAAAACCGAACGTCAAGGCGCTGGTCTATATCGCCGCCTTCATCCCGGCCGAGGGCGAAAGCGCGCTGGAATTGACCGACAAGTTCCCCGGTTCGACCCTCGGGCCGACCACCCGTCCCGCGAGCTACCCGCTCGCGGACGGCAATACGGGCACGGAGCTCTACATCCGGCAGGACGAGTTCCCCGCACAGTTCGCAGCGGACGTCCCCACCCCCGCTGCCGAACTGATGGCCGCCACCCAGCGGCCCGTCGCGCTCGACGCCTTGCAGCAACCCGCCAAGGCGGCGGCATGGCAGACCATCCCGGTCTTCGCCTTGCTCACCACCGAGGACAAGAACATTCCGATTGCGGCACAACGGTTCATGGCCGAGCGCGCGTCCGCGCACAGCGTCGAGGTTCCCGCCTCGCACGCCGTGAGCGTCGCCATGCCCGGCGTGGTCAGCGATCTGATCGTCTTGGCCGCCGAGAAGTAGACGCCGGAAATCCGGTCACGCCCAACGGTTTCGGGCGTGACCGGATCTCGGGTCGATCAGCCGATCGCGGCGTTGAGTGCGGCCTGGCCGCCCACTACCGGGAACGTGACCTTGGTTTCGGCGAGGTTCACGCCGAAGCCCGGCCCTGGCTTGGGCCGCAGGGTGTACTCGTTGTCGCTGGACAACACCACCACGCCCAGTTTGTGTCCGCGTACCAGCACGTAGTCGTGCGGCATCATGGACACGTTGACCGCGTACTCCTTACCCGGGGTGATCGGGCTGGTCTTGCTGAGCGAGTCACGGTTCTGCGGGTCCACCCAGCCCCTGGTGACGATCCGCGAACTGCCGTCCGGGGATCGATCCACCAGCAGCGCAGTCACATTCGCCGCCGGGCGCTGGAAGGTCGCCTTCAACGCGACGTCGACCGCACCACTGATGCGCAGCGTGGTCGTGGTGGGCTTGGAGAAGTACTCCAGCCGGTTCGGTGAGCTCGGTGCGGCGACGAGGTCGGCGGCCAGTTTGGTCGCGTCGTCGTCGAGGGATTCGGTGACCTTACCCGCACCGCTGGTGGCGAGCCCGCCGATATTGCGGCCCCCGGGCTGGAACACCGCGGTCGCGCCCGCGGTGGCCGGGGCGGGCCAGTCCGCCTCGTCGACCCAGGACTTGTCCTCACGCTGGATGGTGGCCTTGGGCTCCCGATCGATGCCGTTGTTCTGGCCGAGCAGGTACTTGCTGAACCAACGGTTCACCGTGCGCAGCCACTCGTCCTTGCGCAGGCTGATCGGGTCGGTGTGGCCCGACTGGTGCAGCCAGATCTTGTGCGGCACACCGGCTTTCTTCAGCGCGTCATACCACTGCGCGACGTTCTTGGTCTTGACGTTGAAGTCGTTGAGACCGTGCACGGCCAGCACGGCGGCATGCACCTTGCTGACGTCGTTGACGTAGTTGCGCTCGTTCCAGAAGGCGGTGTAGTTACCGTCCACCCGGTCCTGATCCTGCTCCACCTTGTTGATCACCGGCGTGCAGATGTTCCGGTCGGCCCTGGTGTAAACGTACTTGGCCAGCACGTCGGTGTCCTCGCCCTGATAGGTGCCCGGCGCGACCACCGCTCCCCCGGCGCGGTAGTAGTCGTACCAGTTGCTGATCGCGGCGATCGGCACGATGGCTTCCAATCCGGGCACGCCGGTGGAGGCAACGGCATTGGGCAGGGTGCCGTTGTAGGAGACGCCCATCATGCCGACCTTGCCGCTGGCCCAGGTGGCAACGACGTTCTTGCCTTGTGCGTCACGGGCTTTCGCGCGACCGTTGAGCCAGTCGATCGGAGCCCGCGCGCCGATGGTCTCGTTGCGCCCGCCCGAGGTCGGGCAGCCGGTGGACGTGCCGGTACCGAGCGACTCGCCGTACATCACCGCGAAGCCGCGGGCGAGGAAGTAATCCTCGTACTGCCAAGTGATCTGGCCCTTGTCGAGGGTGATGCCTGCGGCCCGGAGGTCCTCGGCCACCCGAGCACGCAGCTCGCCGGGTGCCGGGGCCATCCGTGCGTCGGCGCCGTTCGGCACGTAAAGCTCAACGTCCACACCGTGATTGGTGACGTCGTTGCCGCCGGAGAAGTACGGACTCGCCTGGTACACGACCGGCAGCTTGCCGGTGGCCCCGGCCGGGCGCACGACCTGAACGTGCACCTCGTCGTCCTTGCCGTCCGCGTCGCTGTCCACCGGCGCGCGCACCCAAAGGTCTTGGCGGACAGGCGCTGCCGCGCTGAACGTCGGCTGGGCCTCGCCGCCGGAGAAGCTCGGCCCGGTCTGCGGCTCGGCCATCGCGGGTGCACCGGACAGCAACAGCGCGGCGGCCACGCCCAGCAGCGCCGAGCGCGGTAGCCACCGCAGCGTCGACATGGTCCACCTGACCGCCTGGACCACTCGGGTTCGCGGCCCCCGCCGATCGTGTCTGTGCTGATGCTGTCTGGATGCCATTGCCTTCTCCTTGTCACCGCTCATCACGAGGCACTCCCGTGCGAGACTCGAAATACCTACTGGCTCAGGGAATTACCTCGGATGCCCGACCAGAACTGGCCGGGCATCCGGTGACGGGTCAGGACTGACGCGGCGGGCTCTTCCGCTCGATCGCGGCCTTCATCGCGTCCAGCCCGATCAGGTTGAACTCACGACCCAGCGCCCGCATCAACGAGTTCTCGGTGGGCCGGTACACGCCGCGCTTGTAGTAGACAGCGCCCTCGTAGGTGCCGACCACGCCGCCGTCCGGGGACTGTTTGCCCAGGTACTGGTACCACTTGGTGCGGTTCTGCTGCATCTGCGCGCTGGTGTAGGTCGACGCGTTGGCCTCGCTCGGCTCACGACCGGTGTAGCGGTCGTTCGGGTAGTCGTACTCGTCGGCGAGACCACCCACCGAGTGCCCGAGTTCGTGCAGCACGATCTGGCCGGCCTGGGCGTTACCGCCGGACGACGTGGCAACCCCGCCGCCCGCGCCGCCGTACTTGGTGGTGTTGGCCAACGCGATCACCTGATCGGCCTCGGGCGCCAGCCGCGCGTACTGCAGCGCCTTGGTCTCGTTGACGCACAGCAGCCGTTCGGTGCCGCCGCACCAGAAAGTCATGTCCAGCGCGGTATTTCGATACGTGCCACGCGGATCGTTATCCACCCCGGACTGCTGGGAGACCACGTTGACCGCCCAGACATTGAACGAATTCTTATATGTCTTGAACGGCTCGACCTGAGTGATCTCGTTCCACCGATTGATCGCGTGCTGCTTGTAGGTGCCCAATTGACTAGAGGTGTATCCGTCACCGACGAACACGAGATCGAACCGCTGACTCGACGGCCCGGTCTGCTGGATCGTCACCACGTCGGCCTGCACCGCCGATCGCGGCGCCGGACTCGCATCGGGCACGGGCGTGACAACGCGGCTGATGGTGCCGTCCGGCGAAAAAACTTCCCGCTCTTCGGTCGGGCTCGCCGACCCGACCGCGACCGACATTCCGGCAATGATGAACGCGCCGAGCATGATTGCGAACATGCGTCGTAACAAGGGCATGGCAAGGCTCCTCGAGTGGTTCGCGAATTCGACGCGGACGGCGCATGCCGCGCTTCACGTCCGTCGAATTCCTAACCAAGGAACCACATTTGAGCGGCCATCTCGACTGAGGAGTAACTGGGGAAGGAACACTCCGCCCACTCAGATCAAGAGGCCACCGTCGGCAACGGCCGCGCACGTTTCCGCCCGCTGCGCACAGAATCGCTAGCAATTCCTTGCGCGGCTGCACAATTCATGCGCGGCATAGCCTGGGTCGCGCTCTTGTCGCTACCACGGGACGGTGTCGCCGTGCCGATCCAGGAACTGCAGGCCGGGCGCGCCCGCTTGTGCTTCGAGCACGTCGACGACGGCCGGGATGCTCTCTTTGGGGCTGAGCGGTGCGTCGGGTCCGCCGAGCTCGGTCTGGTTGTGGCCGGGGTCGATGAGCAGCTTGGTCTGCCCGTCGTCGGTGTAGCGGGTGGCGTAGCTGCGCATCAGCTGGTTGAGCGCGGCCTTGCTCGCCTTGTACAGCTCATAGCCGTCCTCGGTGTTCCGCGAGACGCTGCCCTGCTCGGAGGACATGACCGCGACGGTTCCGCCGGGCGCGACGAGTCCACGCAGCGCCTCCAGCGCACGTAGCGGGCTGAGCGCGTTGGTGATCATCACCTCGGTGAACATGTCGGTCGGGACCTCGCCGATCGGCAGGTTGCCGCGATCGATCGCGGCGTTGACGAAGAGCAGATCGAGTCGGGTGCCGGCCAGGCGTTCGCGCAGCGCGGCCAGCTGTTCGACGCTGGTCATTTCCAATGATTCGACCGTCAGCTGCCCGCTCGAAGCCTCAGCCGTCGCTTGCAACTCACCGCCGCCCTGGCGGGTTGTCGCGATGACCTGCCAGTCGCGGCGGGCGAGCTCGTCGGCGAGGACGAGCCCCAACCCGCGCGAGGCACCGATGACGAGGGCTCGGCGGTTGGTCGTTGCGGACACATTCACTCCTTGGTAGTGCGAAGATCTAATATAGACTAGACGTTGCGTCTAGAGTCAACCACACAATCCGCCGATAGGTAAGGTGTCCCGCATGCCCGCTACGAGCTCTCAGCCCCAGCGGCCGCGCTCCGGCCCACGGCGCGACGAGGCCGCCCGGCTCGCCGTGCTGCACGCCGCCGACGATCTGCTCGTCGAGCACGGCTTCGGCGGGCTGACCGTCGAGGCCATCGCCCGCCGAGCCGGCGTCGCCAAGCAGACGATCTACCGCTGGTGGCCGTCGAAGGTCGAGATCCTGCTCGACACGCTCATCGAGGACACCGGCAAGCGCCTCCCCTTCCCCACCGGCGGCCCCACTGCGGCGAGCATCAGCGGCTACCTGCGCGCCTTCGTGCGTTTTCTCACCCGCGACCCCGCGGGCAAGGTCCTGCTCGCGCTGATCGCCGAGGCGCAGCACAATCCGGCCACGGCCAAGAGCCTGCACGAGCGATATCTCGATCCACGCCGTGACCAAGAACGCGACATGCTCACGCGCGCAATCGAATCCGGCGAGATCTCGCCCAGGCTATCCGCCGACGAAGCGATCGACGCGCTGGTCGGCCCGCTCGTCTATCGCGCACTGACCGGGTCGACGATCCCCCGCGATCTGGTGGACACCCTGGTCGAGGACCTACTCAGGCCCCGCTCGACGTGAATGTCCGCGCGACGGGGTTCCGGCCTGCGCCGAACTCCGTTCAGGCAGTATGAACAGTCGGCACAGGCGACGAGGAGGTCCGCATGACATACGTTCCCGAACCGACCAGGTACGACAGCGCGATGAGCTATCGCCGGTCGGGCCGGTCCGGTCTCGATCTGCCGCTACTCTCGCTCGGCTTCTGGCACAACTTCGGCGACGATCGCCCGTATCTCGTACAGCGCGAAATCGCTTTGCGCGCCTTCGATCTCGGCATCAGTCACTTCGATCTGGCGAACAACTACGGCCCGCCGTACGGGTCGGCCGAGATCAATGCCGGACGCATCCTGCGCGAGGACCTCGCGGCGTATCGCGACGAACTCGTCATCTCCACCAAGGCAGGCTGGGACATGTGGCCCGGGCCGTACGGGCAGGGCGGTGGGTCGCGCAAGTATGTGCTCGCGTCCCTCGATCAGTCGCTGACCCGGCTCGGACTCGACTACGTCGACATCTTCTACTCGCATCGGTTCGATCCGACGACGCCGCTGGAGGAAACCGCAGCGGCACTGAATACCGCTGTCCGCCAGGGCAAAGCGCTGTACGTGGGGATTTCCTCTTACACCGCAGCGGATTCCATCACCATGGCGAAGCTGCTGCGTGAGCTCGGCACGCCACTGCTCATCCACCAGCCGTCGTACTCGATGCTCAACCGCTGGATCGAGACCGAGGGTCTGCTCGACGCCGCCACCGAGGAAGGGTTCGGCGTCATCGGGTTCACCGCGCTCGCGCAGGGCCTGCTCACCTCGAAGTACATCGACGGCATTCCGCCGGAATCGCGTGCCGCGCAAGACAAGTCGTTCCAGAAGGAACTGCTCACGCCCGAGATGATCGAGCGGTTGCGCAAGCTGAACGCGATCGCGGACAAGCGCGGCCAGACCCTGGCCCAGTTGGCCCTGGCCTGGGCGCTGCGCGACGAGCGGGTGACCTCGCTGGTGATCGGCGCGTCCACCACCGAGCAGCTCGAGCAGAACGTCGCGGCGCTCGACACACTCGACTTCAGCACCGACGAGCTCGCCGAGATCGACCGACTCCTCGACGACGCCGGCGAGGTCGATCTGTGGCGGTCGGCGCGCCAAGGCACGCTCTGACGGCTCAGATCGTCGGGTTCACCACGTCGAGGCCGAGGGCGAGTTTGCCCGCGTTCTCGTGCTGGATGTCGCGCAGATAGAGGTGCTGGGTGAGCACGGTGATGTCGCGCCAGATCCGCTGGATCGGGCTCGTCTCGTAAATCGCGCTCGCCCCGCCGATCGGAAGAGGTCGTCGACCGCGTCCCGGCAGGTCTCAGCCGCCCCTACCACCTGCTGATGCAGCTCGCACCGGTCGGCGACCGAAAGCTGGCTCATGTCCGCACCGCGCAACCGTCGGTCGACATACGTGTCGAATACCGCGCGCGTCGACTCGCGCGCGCCGCGGATCGCGGCCTGTGCCCGCCCGACGGTGCGCTGGATGACCGGATCTTCCGATGCCGGTTGGAATTTCGGCGGACCGATCCGATTCGGCAGCACAGCCCGGACCGAGATGAGTTCGGGCAGCCCACCGGCGCCGGGCATCGGTGCGCCGTCTTCGTCGAGCAGGACGGTGTTCGCCATGACCCAGCCCGCATAACCGATGCCGCTGGCGAACGGCCACCGTCCCGTCACCCGCAACCCGCCCTCGGCGGGCCGACTGCGCCCGTTCGGGCCGAAGACGAGCGACATGGGGCCGATCCCGTCGGCCAAGACCTCGGCGAGTCCGTCCGCGGGCAGTTTGGCCGCCAGGATGGCGGGCGTGGTCGCGCAGATGAACAGGCTCCACGCCGTGCTCGTGTCCGCGTAGGCGAGCGCCCGCACGATCTCGAACGCCTCGTCGAGACCGATCAGACCGCTGCCGCCGGCGCAAGCGGGCGTGAACACGCCCCACAGGCCCGCCGCCGCGATGGCGTCGACCACCTCGGCCGGGAGGTTGCGCGCATCCTCGGCTTGCCGACCGTACTGGCGGGCGATGGGTGCGAGCTCGGTGACCGCGCCGAGCGCATCGTCCAGCGTCTTGATGGCCGGTGAAATATGTTGTGGCACTGACGCTCCTCCGCATTGCACGCCCCATCGCGCCGGGCGGGTCGCAGGTAGATCCTCGCCCGCCACCGTCGAACGCGAAAGTGCTGTTTTCGCTCAGCGGACCGGGGATTCTGAATGCGTGAAGATGTACGCGGATCGGGCCACCGTCGCCGCCCGCCAATTGGTTACGGATCTGATCGTAGTGGCGTGGGTCTACACGTCGATCGTGGCCGCGCTATGGCTGCACGATCTGGTGCAGAAGCTGGCCGTTCCCGGGCAGAAACTGGAGGGTGCGGGCACCGGGATGGCCGACAGTCTCGGCGATGTCGGCCGCAAGGTCGGCCGCGTGCCGGTGGTGGGCGACGATCTGACGTCCCCGTTCAACCGGGCCGCCGGAGCCGCCCGGTCGATGGCCGATGCCGGGCGTGATCAACAGGCGATCATCAACGATCTGGCGATGGCCCTCGCGATCGGAATGCTCATCGTCCCACTGGGATTGGTGCTGTTCGTCTGGTTGCCGCTGCGGGTGCGGTGGATGCGCCGGGCTGCGGCCGCGACGCGCCTGCGTGCCGTCCCGGGCGGCCGAGAACTGCTCGCCCTGCGCGCACTCGCCAACCAACCGCTGCGCAAGTTGGACCGGATAGACACCGACGTGGTCGACGCCTGGCGGCGCGGCGACGACGATACGGTGCGCGAACTGGCCGCACTGGAATTGCGTGGCCTCGGCCTGCGCGGGAGCTGACAATTCCCGCCGAGGTGGGGACAACACATTCGGTAGAACTGCACAAAACCGAAGAACTACGCACTTCTTCAAACCGGAACGTAATTCTATTCACAAACAAGACCGCTTAGTTTGCGCAGCCTGTGCCAGCGCTATCCACTGGAACGATGCCCACCGAGAATACGACAATAGCCAGGCGGAGGAGTTTCATTCCGCGGCTGCGCCGTCGCAACCTCGATGGCTACGAGATGGTCGTCTCCGCACCCGAGAAACCGACGGACGACGAAAACCAGAGCGCCGACCGCAATGTCGTCATCGTGGCCTTGTTCGCCGCGCTGGGCGGCATGCTCTACGGCTACGACACCGGGATCATCTCCGGCGCGCTGCCCAAGATGTCGGCGCAGTGGGGCATCGACCACTCCCGCCAGGAGATCCTGACCGCCGCGATCCTCGCCGGTGCGGTGATCGGCGCGCTCATCGGCGGATCGCTGTCGAAGACATTGGGGCGCCGCAAGACCATCTTCATCATCGCCTGCGTCTTCGCCGTCGGTGTCGTGGCGTGTGCGCTCGCGGTCGACGCCTGGATGATGACGGCCTGCCGGCTCTTCCTCGGCCTCGCGGTCGGTGCCTGCTCGCAGATCGTGCCCACCTACATCGCCGAACTCGCGCCACCGCACCGCCGTGGCGCGATGGTCACCTTCTTCAACATCGCGATCGGCGTCGGCATCTTCCTCGCCAACCTGGTCAGCGTGTTCGCGGCCACCGACAACACCTTCCAGGCCAGCGAAAGCTGGCGCTGGATGATCGGCATCGCGGTGATCCCGGCGCTCGTGCTCGCCGCCGCGATGCTGCAGCTGCCCGAAACACCGCGCTGGCTCATCGACAACGGCACGGTCGGCAAGGCCAGGGTGGTGTTGCGCTGGATGCGCCCGAACCGCACGGCCGCCGTCGACGAAACGCTGAAGATCTGGGCCATCTCGCAACAGGAACAGAAGGAATCCCGCGGCGGCTGGACCAACCTGACCCAACGCTGGGCCCGCCCCGCCCTCGTCGCCGGCCTCGGCATCGCCGCCTTCACCCAGCTCTCCGGCCTGGAGATGATGATCTACTACTCGCACACCATCCTCGGCAGCGCAGCAGGTTTCAGCACCGGCCTGGTCGTCTGGTCCGGCCTCGGCATCGCCGCCGTCTACCTCATCTTCACCGCAGTAGGCGAACGCCTCGTCGACAAGGTCGGCCGCCGCCGACTAATGCTCATGCTCATCCCCGGCGCGACCTTTTTCTTATTCGGCTTCGGCCTACTCTTCATCCTCACCGCCCACCCCAACCGCTTCCTAACCCTCACCTTGATGCTCGCCTACATGGCCTGCAACGCCGCCGGCCTCCAAGCAGTCGGCTGGCTACTCGGCTCCGAGCTCTACCCCCTGAGCATCCGCGACCGCGCCACCAGCCTCCACGCAGTAGCCCTCTGGGGCTCCAACCTAATCCTCACCCTCACCGCCCTGACCACCATCGACGCCCTCGGCCTAGGCCCCGCCTTCGTGATGTACGCCGTCTTCAACCTGTTGTCCTTGGTCTTCGTCTACTTCTGCGTCCCCGAAACAAAGGGCCATTCCCTCGAAGACATCGAACAATCCCTCCGCAACGGAACTTTCATGCCCTTACGCGGAAACATCAGCAGCCAAGTCGACGTTTCCCCATCCGAGAACCCGGTCCATTCATGGCCCGCGCCCACATAGAGTCACCGAATGACGACCGACCCGACCACACTCCCGAAGGCCGAGTTCGCGTTCCCCGGCCCGATCCGCGACCAACTCGTCGCCGCAATCCTCAACGGTTCGAAAACCTCCACCACCGGCATACTCGCCGACTACGAGCACTGCGGCGACCCCCTACCGGAAGTCGGTTCCCTTGCCGCAGTGGTCGATTCAAACGACCGCCGAGTCGCAGTGATCGAAGTGACCGACGTCCGACTCACCCGACTCGCAGAAGTCGACCTCCCCCACGCCATCGACGAGGGCGAAGGTTTCACCACCCTCACCGACTGGCGAGCAGCCCACGAAACCTACTGGCACAGCCCAGAAATGCGCCATTCAATGGACGACGAAACCTTCACCGTCAACGACGAAACCATCGTCATCCTGCAACGCTTCCGCCTCATCACCGACCTACGGTGACCAGCCACCCCCGCTGTCTCGTCCCGCCCCTTAATGACGGCGCTTCAGTCCCCACAGCGGTTCAGCGCTACCGCCGCAACAGTTGTCGCGGTGTTCCGGGCACTCAGTCTGCCACCGGTCTGATGAGCCTCGACGAGATCGTCACCCTGCTCACCGCGGTTACCGCGCCTCCGTCACCCTCCCCGGCTCCGGGTAAGCGAAATAGCCGATAACATCGAAATCCAATTCGCCCTATTCTTATCGCAATGGTCTAATTACTCGGGATGTGCGGAGAATCCGATTACATACACATCGGAACCGATCGCAGATCATTCGGCGACTTGACGGCTAATACCAGGTGGGCAGCGGCTCGTAACCAAGCTGAGCGACGTCTCTCGCAGGCCTCTGACGGACGGACACGCCAGGTCGATGAGCTCCGAAGACGACCTGCAACCACCCAGAACGCCGACAGATTACGCATAACACCTGGTCGACCATGATCTGTGCGTGACCGGTCCGTGATCGGTCGTGACATGCCAGTTAACGGCACCTGAACTCGCTTTTAGAATGCGCCACAGGGCTCGTGTATTGCGTCGCCAGGTTCTACCTTGGGTCTGGGATCGACAATCTGTCGAGACCGACGAGATAGACCGAATAAGGCTGCTCGCCTCGAGCTTCCCGTCTGTCGACAGCGCGCGCGAAAGATGAATCAGCGCTGCGAATTCGACGATGCTGCCAAGAGGAGTTTGTCATGGCGCTCTACTTCACCGAGTGGTCGATCACCAGTGACGCCAGTCCGGAACGTGCCTCCCGCGTCGCCGACCGAGGCCGGGCGGTGTGGCGGTTGAGCTGGCTGCCCGATCGGGCCCTCACCCTCGAACAGGCCAGGGCCGGAATGGAACTCGACGAGCTCCTGAGCGATCCGGAGAACGTGCACGACTACATGGCCATGGCGCGGGCGGACACCTGCGCGGGCACGATCGGGATGCTGCGGGCCCACGTGGTGATCCTGTTGGCGCGGCGGATGGCGGCTCGTCTTCCGGTTGCCGTCAGCGCGAACTGAATTCCGGGGTCATCGCGGAACATCCACGGGCACTAAATGATCGTTCAGGCCTCATCCAGCCAGGCGAGGATTCGATCGGTACCCGACCCGAGTGTGGGCGGCGCGCTGGCATAGCGAACGGGGTTACGTGACAACGTGATCGGATTCGCGACCAGCGGCGGCAGACCGGTCTCCGACGGGATGCGGGGCTGCAACCCGAGCCGGTCGGCGAGCGCGAACGCGCCTGCCATGTCGTTGACGGGCCCGCAGGGAACGCCGAGCGGAGTGAGCAGCGTTTCCCACTCGGCCGCAGGCTTCGTCGTCAAGATGGCGCCGAGTTCCGCCGCCAGCACCTCGACATGCGCGACCCGTGCGGTGTTGTCGGTGAATCGCGGATCGTCGACCAGCTGCTCGGCACCGATGGCGCGGCACAGCGTGACGAACTGCCCATCGCTGCCCACCGCCACCGCCAGCGGCCGGTCCGCGGTAGGAAACACCTCATACGGCGCGATCGACGGATGCCGGTTGCCGAGCGCGGTCGGCACCACACCGGCCAACGCATAAGCCGTGCTCTGGTTCACCATGCCCGCCAGCAGACTCGACAGCAGATTCACCTCGACCAGCTGCCCTTCGCCGGTCACCTCCCGATGCCGCAGCGCCGCAAGCACTCCCACCGCCGCATGCAGTCCCGCGAGCACATCGACCACAGCGACGCCGGTCTTCGTCGGCTCCCCATCCCCCGTGATGCTCATCAACCCACCCGCTGCCTGAATCAGCAGATCGTAACCCGGCAATTCAGCACCCTTACCCGCGCCGAACGCAGACAACGAGCAGTAGATAACCCCTGGATTGAGCCCCCGAGCCTGCTCATAGGACAATCCGAACTTCGCCATCGTCCCAGGCCGGAAGTTCTCCACCACGATGTCGGCCCGCCGCACCAACTCCCGCGCGTACCGCTGCCCCTCCGCGCTCCGCAAATCCAACGCCACCGACGTCTTGTTCCGATTCACCGACTGAAAATAGGTAGCCTGCCCCGCCACGAACGGCGGCCCCCACCCCCGAGTGTCATCCCCGACACTCGCCCGCTCCACCTTGATGACCTCAGCCCCCAAATCAGCCAACAACATGGTCAAATACGGCGCAGCGAGAATCCGCCCGAAGTCCGCGACCACGATCCCGGACAGGGCACCTACCGTTCGTTTGTCGTCCGCCATACCCGACACTCCACCACGGGCGGATTCGGACGGAGTTGCCGCCTACCCGCGCAACCGGACAGGCAATGTGACGAGACCTCGAATGAGGAGGCTGGGGTGCCACTGCAAAGGCTCGGTCTGCGGGGCCAGTGACAGGTTCGGGAATCGTTGCAGGAGTGCGGTGAACGCTATTTCCGCTTCTACGCGGGCCAGCGGGGCGCCGACGCAGAAGTGGATGCCGTGGCCGAAGGCCAGGTGGCCGGAGGGGTCGCCGGTGAGGTCGAGGTTGTCTGGGTCGTGGTAGCGGGCGGGGTCGCGGTTCGCGGCGGCAAGGGCGACGTAGATGAACTCGCCAGCCGGGATTTCGGTGTCGCCGACCAGTACGGGCTCCGTGGTGTAGCGCACGGTGGCCCAGTCGACCGGGCTGCCGAAGCGGAGGAATTCCTCCACCGCGGCGGGCACGCCCGCCGGGTCCTCCCGCAGCGCACGGAACTGAGATTCGTTGCGCAGCAGCGCATACGTGCCACTGGCGATGAGATTCACGGTGGTTTCGTGTCCCGCGATCAGCAGCAGAAACGCCATCGCGATCAGTTCTTCCTCGGAGAGCTGGTCACCGTCTTCGCGCGCGTGCGTCAGACCGGACAGCAGATCATCGCCGGGCTCGCTCCGCTTCGTCTGCACCAATTCCGCCAAGTACTGCGACATCTCGGCGGTGCACCGCGTGCGCTCCTCCATCCCGCTGCCCACCCCGACCAGCACCTTCGTCCACCGCTGGAAGTCCTCCCGATCCTCGAACGGCACGCCGAGCAGTTCACAGATCACGGTGACCGGCAACGGAGTCGCGAAGGCCGCCACCAGGTCTACCTCGTCCTGCTCGGCCATCTGATCGAGCAATCCGGCGGTGATCTCTTCGATGCGCGGCCGCAGCGCCGCCACCCGGCGGGTGGTGAAGGCCTTGTTCACCATCTTGCGCAGCCGGGTGTGCTCGGGCGGATCGCTGTTGAGCATGTGGCCGCTGAGTGTCAGCGACTGCGAATCCTGTTTCAAGGTCGGATCTTTCCGACGAACCACCTCGAAGATCCCCGCCACGTTCTTGTGCATGCGCGGATCGGCGAGCACCGCCCGCCCCTCGGCATACCCGATGACCACCCACGCCGGCATGCCCTGCGAGAACTGAACCTGCAGCACCGGACCTCGCTCGCGCCACCGCCGGTAATACACCTGCGGGTCCTTGAAGAAGTCCGCGCCCGCCGTCTCGATCCGGTCCTGCGCCTCGATGTCTGCCATGCTGCCCTCCCTGCTTATCGCGACCGGGATCGACCGCGCCCACCCGTGGGCCGCCGACGGCAGGCCTCACCTCAACCACCGTACCGAAATGACCGCCCTATCCCGCTGGTCGCCAACGGATCAACCGGGCCGTCGGCGCGGTATCTTCGCGACCAGCCCGAACCCCTTTGCAGCACCATACTTTTCGCATACATCTGATGAACATCAAGCTCTGATCCATCATCGTTGAATCATCGGCGCCCTACCCGCCACCACCGAAAGTCCGGCTGGCCCGGTCATTCCGGTAATCGGGCATCATCGGAACATCATCGCGGCTTTCCGCCGTCGTCACGGCGTGTCGCCGGACCCATAACATCTGCCCCGGAGTTCGACCGAGGCGAGGAGATCCGGTGAGTGCTGCCGGTGAGGCATTCCGATCCGATGTGACAGACGGGATGTGGCAGTCCTTTGCTGGGCAGGTGAGTCGTCAGCCGGGAGCGGCGGCACTCATCGACGGCGACGGGAGTGTGACGTATGCCGAGCTCGCCGAGCTGATCGAGGACTTCGCGGAGCGCTTGCGCGCCAACGGGGTTCGGGTCGGCGATCTGGTGGGCATCCAGCTGCCGCGCGGCCGTGCGGCGATCGTCGCGATCCTGGCCGTGCTGCGGTCGGGGGCGGCGTATGTGCCGCTCGATCCGGCGTATCCGGCGGCCCGACTGGACGCGATGATCGACGACGCCCGGCCAGCAGCGCTGGTCACCGAGGACGGTGTCGTCGCGTTGGACGACGGTGTGCCGCAGCCCGATGCCGCCTATCTGATCTTCACTTCGGGAACCACCGGGCGGCCGAAAGGTGTGCTGGTTTCCCGGCGGGCGCTCGCGGCGTTCTGTGCGGCCGCCATCGATCGGTATGGGCTCGGGGTCGATGATCGGGTGCTGCAGTTCGCGTCGTTGAGTTTCGACGCCAGCATCGAGGAACTCTTTCCCGCGCTGAGTTGTGGTGCGGCAGTGGCGCTTCGGGACGAAGACATGATCAGTCGGCCCGATCTGTTCCTGGACCGCTGCGCGGCACTGGGGGTGTCGGTGCTCGACCTGCCGACGGCCTACTGGCATGAGCTGGTCACGGCGCTCGATCGAGGTGAGGCCACGCTGCCCGCGACGGTCCGGCTGACCATCATCGGCGGCGAGGCCGCGCGGCCAGATGCGGTGCGCCGCTGGCAGACCGCGGTCGGCGGTGCGACGCGACTGCTGAACACTTATGGGCCAACGGAAACCACGGTTGTCGCGACCGTCGCGGACCTCACCCGATGGGCGGGCGAGGTGGTGCCGATCGGCACTCCGCTGACCGGGGTGACCTGCCGCGTCGTCGACGCCGACGGCGATCTGGCGTCGATCGGTGAACTGCTGATCGGCGGGTCCACGATCGCCGAGGGCTATCTGAACCGGCCCGAGCTCACCGCCGAGCGATTCCGGCCGGGGCCCGACGGTATCGAGTACCGCACCGGTGACCGCGTCCGCTGGTGCGACGGGCAGCTCGAATTCCTCGGCAGGCTCGACGATCAGGTGAAGATTCGCGGCTTCCGGGTCGAGCCGGGCGATATCGAGGCGGCGCTGCGGGCGATCCCGGCGATCGATGATGCCGTGGTGCTGGTGGATCAGCGGACCGAGCGCTCGGTGTTGATCGGTCATGTCGTGACCGAGCCCGACACCGACCTGGCGGCGGTACGAGCGGCGCTGCGGGAGACCTTGCCCGCCTACCTCGTGCCCGCCGATCTCGTTCGGCACGTGCGGTTTCCGCTCACTCCGCAGGGCAAGATCGATCGTGCGGCGCTGGCATCGGCCACGGAACCCGCTCAGGCCCACAGCGTTTCGTGGTCAGGCAGCGCGGACGAGGCGAAGATCGCCGCCCTGTGGGAGTCGCTGCTCGGTGTGCCGGTCAGCGGGCCCGACGACGACTTCTTCACGCTCGGTGGTGATTCGCTCAGCGCCGTACGCCTCAGCGCCGCTCTCCGCCATGAGCACGGTGTCGATCTCACACTGCGCGAGTTGTATTCGGCATCCACCGTTGCCGCTGTCGCGGCTCGGCTGGGTCGGCACACACCCGCCGAGCCCCGGCGAATCACAGGCTTGCCGGAGAACGTGCCACTGCCGCTGAGTCCACTGCAGCGCGATTTCTGGGTGGCCGAGCAGGTGTGCGCCGGGCTGCCCGCGCACGCGCTCGGCATCCGGTATCGGTGGCACGGTCGCGTCGATGCGGACGCGTTGGCCCGTGGTCTCGTCGCGCTCGCTCGTCGTCATCCGTTGCTCAGGTCCCGCTTCGTGGACGACGGCGCGGAACCGAGCATGGTGATCGATCCGGACGCGACGATCCCGCTGATCGAATCCGCGCCGGAGACCGACGGCATCGATCTGCGACACGGTCCGATCGCGCGAGCGTTCCTGGTTCGCGGTGATGATTCGGACGAGGTCGTGCTCGTCGTGCACCACCTCGCGTTCGACGGGTGGTCGGCGGGCATCGTCGGCGATGAGCTCGCACAGCTGTATGAGGCCGCTCGCACCGGCGTCGAGAGTGAGCTGCCTGCGGCCGCGCGGCTGCCGGACCTGGCCGCCCTAGCTACCGCCGCGAAGGCCGACGCGTCGCTGACCGCGTATTGGCGCGACCGTTTCGCAAGCGCGGATCTCGACGTGGAACTGCCCGCCGATCGCCCGCGTCCGGCGGCCCGATCTTTCGCTGCGGCACGCGTTTCCACCCACATCGACCCCGAACTGCTCGATCGGCTGCGCACCTACGCGCAGAGCCGACGCGCCAGCTTGTTCATGGCGTTGCTGGCAAGTTTGCAGGCCGTGCTGTCCCGCTACACCGGCAGAACCGACATCACCGTGCTGGCACCGGTCGCCTGCCGGACCGCAAGTGGCCTGGAATCATTGGTCGGGCCGCTACTCAACATCTTGCCGATGCGCGGTGACATCTCCGGCGAGCCGTCGTTCGCCGAACTGCTCGACCGGGTCCGCGACGCGGTGCTGCTCGACCTGGATCATCAAGACCTGGCCTTGCCGAACTTGATCGACGCTCTCGCCCGGCCGGGCAGCGGGAACCGGAACCGGGTCAGTCCGGTCATGCTGACCGTGCACAACACGCCGCAGCCTGGCGACCGCACCGTTCGGTACGCGGGTGAAATCGCCCCTGCCGCAACGATGGTCGACCTGGCCGTCGGTCTAGATTTTCCGGCCGACGGTGCCGTGCTGAGCATCGATTACGCGACCGAGCTGTTCGACGCCGCACGGATCGAGGCCCTGCTCGGCCACCTGCTGACCGTACTGGCCGCAGCCGTCGCCGAGCCGGGCACGCCGGTGGCCCGGCTGCCCATCCTCACCGATGTCGAACGCCGTCGGATCGTGCACGAATGGAACGACAGCGCACTCCCCCAGCTCGACGCGACGGCACTGCATCAACTGTTCGAGCGTTGTGCCGCAACAACTCCGGATGCTCCGGCGTTGACCTTCCGTGGCGACACGATCAGCTATGCCGAGCTGAACCGGCGGGCCAACCGGCTCGCCCGGCGGCTGTGCGCCGAGGGTGTCGCGCCGCGCGAGCGGGTGGCGATCTGCCTCGATCGTGGTTTCGAGCTGTTCGTCGCGATGTGGGCGGTGCTCAAAGCCGGTGCGGCGTATGTGCCGCTCGACCCGGCGTATCCGCGGGAGCGGCTCGACTACATGCTCGCCGACTGCGGCGCGACGCTCGTCGTCGACGCCGAGTATCTGGTCGGCGAAACCCCGGACGACAGTAGCGATTTGCCGCTGCGCAACACCGCGGACGACCCCGCGTACCTCATCTACACCTCCGGATCCACCGGCAAACCCAAGGGCGTCGTGGTGAATCACGGCAACCTGGTGCACGCGGTCGGGATGTGGCGGCACGCCTACGAATTGCGCCCCGAATGGACGTATCAGCAGGCGGCCAGCTTCTCGTTCGACATGTTCGTCGGCGAGACGCTGCGCGCGCTGACGACCGGCGGCCGGCTGGTGATCGTGCCGAGGGAGACGCTGCTCGATCCCGCCGATCTGTATGCGCTGATGCGGGACGAAGTCGTGCAGTGCACCGAACTCGTGCCCGCCGTGTTGCGCACGCTGCTCACCCATGTCGAGCAGATCGGCGAGCGGCTGGATTTCGTCCGCCTGCTGATCGGCGGCGGTGAGGAGTGGCGGGTCCGGGAATACGAGTTGGCGCGGCGGCTGGTCGGACCGGACAACTCGGTGGTCAACGCGTACGGCATCACCGAGGTCAGCGTCGACAACGTGTGGTTCGCGGGAGCGGTGGATCACCTGCCCGGCAATGCCCCGTTGCCGATCGGCCGGCCGTTTCCGAACAACCAGGTCTACGTGCTGGACTCCTATCGCGAGCCGGTGCCCGCCGGCATCGTGGGCGAGCTGTACCTCGGCGGCGCGGGTGTCACACCGGGATATCACGACCGGCCCCAACTCACCGCCGAGCGATTCGTGCTCGATCCGTTCGCGGCCGAACCGGGCGCGCGGATGTATCGCACGGGTGATGCCGCGCGCTGGCGGCTCGACGGGCAGGTCGACTTTCTCGGCCGGCTCGACGGGCAGGTGAAGGTCAACGGCTACCGGGTCGAGATCGGTGAGATCGAGGCCGCGCTCGGCGCGTTGCCGGACGTGGTGGGCTGTGCGGTCACCATGCACACGCCGCAATCCGGGCTGGCCCGGTTGATCGGGTACGTCGTCACCCGCGACGGCACCGACGCCGACGAGGCCGCGATTCGCGAGGCGCTCGCGACCGAGTTGCCGACGCACATGGTGCCCGCGCGGGTGCTCACGCTCGCCGCGCTGCCGCTGACGCCGAACGCGAAACTCGATCGGCCTCGACTGCCCGCACCGCCCGACGACCTCGGATCGGTGACCGGGCCCGCACCACGGACCGCGACCGAGTTGCAGATCGCGGCGGTGTGGGGCGAGGTGCTCGGCGTTGCCGAATTCGGTATCGACGACACGTTTTTCGCGCTCGGCGGCGACTCTTTCGCCGCACTGAAGGTGATTCGACGTCTCGAGCCCGCGCCCGCACTGATCGAGCTCTATCAATATCCGACGGTCCGGCGGCTGGCCGCGTTGCTCGACGGCCGCTCCCCCGGTCGGCCCGCCGAACGCCGAATGTTGCACCGGCTCACCGATATCGACGCCACCACCGAGGGCATCACGGTGGTCGCGGTGCCATACTCCGGTGGCAGCGCCGTCGCCTATCAGCCACTCGCCGAAGCACTGCCCGCGAACTGGGCGCTGTACGCGGCAGAATTGCCCGGTCACGACCGCGCCAGGCCGGACGAGGAGTTGTTGCCCGGCACGGTAGTCGCCGAACTGATCCTGGCCGAGTTGCCCGCGATCGCCGGACCGATTCTGCTGTACGGCCACTGCCTCGGCGTCGCGCTGACCGTCGAGCTGGCCCGGCAGGCCGAGGCGGCGGGCATCGAGTTGGTCGGCGTCGCCCTCGGCGCCGGGTTCCCCACCGCACGGCTGCCCGGCCGGTTCTTCGACTGGTTCTACCGCCTGGTGCCGACCGACCGGCTCACCTCCGATCGTGAGTACCTGACCTATCTGCGTGGTCGCGGCGGGTTCGTCGACATCGAGGACGCGGAACAGCAGGCGTTCGTGCTACGCAACGTCCGCCACGACGCCCGCGATGCCGAGGAGTACTTCACCGCCGCGTACATCGACCCGCAAACCCCACTGCGGGCGCCGGTGCTCGCGGTGGTCGGTGCCAAGGACCGCGTCACCGAGCACTACACGGAACGCCATCACGAATGGCAGCACTTCACCGACGGCCCACTCGACCTCGCCGTACTACCGAGAGCCGGGCACTTCTTCGTGAAGAGCCACGCCGAGCCATTGGCCCAAGCGCTGGTCGACTTCGCCGAGCGTGACACCGAACCCGTTGCACCCGTGCCGATTCCGGCCGCAGGACCACCACCCAGCCTGTCCAAGTTCGCACTCGTCGCGCTCGGTCAGTTCATCTCCATGGTCGGCAGCGGGCTCAGTGCCCTCGTGCTCAGCATCTGGGTGTTCCAGCAGACCGGGTCGATCACCGACTTCGCCGTCGTCAACGCGATCGGACTGTTGCCTGGCATCCTGGTCAGCCCGATAGCGGGTGCCGCCGCGGACCGATGGGACCGCCGCCGGGTGATGCTGATCAGTGACGGCGCTGCCGCGGTGTCGATGAGTGTCCTTGCGGCGCTGGTCTTTACCGGCGGTCTGCAACTGTGGCAGATATTTCTGGCCGTCACGGTCACCTCGATCGCCGGGGCATTCCAGCGGCCCGCGTACCTGGCCGCCGTCGCCCAACTCGTGCCCAAGCGATATCTCGGGCACGCGAACGGCATCAGCCAACTCGGTGTCGGTGTGGGCCTGGTGTTCGCGCCGATGCTCGGGGCGGGACTGATCGGGCTGATCGGGATCGCGGGCGTAATCCTGCTCGACATGCTGACTTTCACCGTCGGCGTGCTGACCCTGCTGCTGGTCCGGTTCCCGAATCTGATGTTCCACCGCCGGGAGGAGACGTTCCGTAGCGAGATCGTCAACGGCTGGCGCTACATCACCCGGCGCCCCGGAATGCGGGCCGCACTGCGCTTTTTCGTCATCGACCACGCGTTCTACACCCTCGGCTTCGCCGTGATCACCCCGATGCTGCTGATCGAACAGTCACCGGCGGTGCTCGGAATCGCGTTGGGCGCGGGCGGATTCGGCGGCCTGGCCGGCAGCCTGGTGATGGGCCTGTGGGGCGGCACCGTGCGCCGGACCAACGGGTTGATCATCTTCATGGGCATCGGCAGCCTCGGCATGACCGTCGTCGGTTCGGGGAGCTCTCCGATCTTCGTCATCGCGGGTATGTTCCTGCTGACCTTCGGCGAATCGCTGGCCGAGGGGCACTGGATCGCCGTGGTGCAGACCAAGGTCGGCTTCGAACTGCAGGGCCGGGTGCTGTCCATCTTCATCACCGTGATGATGCTGACCATGCCGCTGGGCTACCTGCTGGTCGGCCCGATCGCGCAACGCTACGTGCGACCGCTGCTCGAACCCGGCGGCCCGCTCGCCGACACCGTCGGCCACCTCATCGGGGTCGGTCCCGGCCGCGGGCTGGCGCTGCTCGTCGTGCTCAGCGGCCTGCTGCAACTCGCCTGGGCGATGCGCGGCTGGCTCGACACCCGGCTGCGCCTGCTCGAAGACCACCTGCCCGACGCCCTGCCGCCCGCCGAGATCGACTCCCGGGACGACCTGCAACGCCTTGCCGACGCTCAACTTCTCCGCTGAAAGGCCGACCGTGCCCGCCTCACCCCTGACCACCGCGCCGACCGACGCGTATGCCACGCCACTCATCGATGCCGGTGCGCTCGTGCCAGGAACTCGGATCCTGATCAAGGACGAAACCCGTTACGCCTCAGGCAGTCACAAGGAACCGGCCGCCCGCGCGGTGGTCGCCCGCGCGCTGGCCGAGGGCTACCGCCGGGTCGTCATCGCGACGTGCGGCAACTACGGCCGGGCCATGGCCATGGCGTGTGCCGCGGCCGACCTCGCCTGCACCGTCGTGCTGCCCACCGGGTGGAGCGACGGCGGCGCGTTCATGCGAGAAGCTGGCGCCGACGTGCACCTGGTCCCCGGCACCTATGAGGACGCCGTCGACGAATCCCGGCTGCTCGCAAAGGAAGCGGGCTCGATCGACGGCAACGTCGACGGACCGTACGTGGACGCGGTGTTCGAAGGCCACGGCGTCGTCGTGCACGCACTGAACGCCGCGCTCACCGAACCGCCCGCCGCGCTGTGGATTCCGGTCGGCAACGGCACCACCATCATCGCGGTGCACCGGCAGCTGCGCGCCATCGGCTGGTCGGTGCCGATCAACGGCGTCGGTTCGGCCGCCAACAATCCGGTGGTGACCAGCTGGCCGGGTGAATATCAGATGCTGCCCGCGGACGGCGTCGTCACCACCGATCACAATCAGCCACTGGTCAATTGGCATGCGCTGCAAGGCCCCGAGGCGATGGCGGCGGTGGCCGAGACCGGCGGCGCGGTGTTCGGAGCCGACGACGCCGAACTGCTGGCCGCTCGGGATCTGCTGGCCGAGCACGGTGCCCAGCCCACGCCCTCCGGCGCGGTCGCGCTTGCCGGGCTGCTCGGTCATGCCCGAAATACCCCCCTCACCGGAACCCACGTCGTCCTGCTCAGCGGCCGCTGACCCGAGTCGAGAAGATCTCATGACCCACCCTGCTCCTGGCGTGCTGTTCGCCCGTGCCCGGACCACCGTCGCCGACGAGCGCGTCTTCCTCGCCAAACTGGCCTTGCTCGCGGTACTCACCGCGCTCGGCGTCGTGCTCGCGCTGCGGCCGGAACCGGTCGCGCTGATCGTCGGGGTGCTGCTGTTGGCGGCCATGTATACCCATGCCGTCGAGTTGCAGCATCAGGCGCTGCACCACTCCGCTTTTCGGACGGCGGGGCCGCACCGGCTGGTCGGAGTACCGCTGGGCATGCCGCTGTTCGTCGTGTACACCAACTACCGTGTGCGTCACTTGCAGCACCATCGTTATCTCGGAACGCCAAGCGACACCGAGTTCTTCGGCTTCGACACCCGTAAGCCGCTGACCGTCGGTCTGCTGCTGCGCGGCATGTTCGATTACGCGCGGCTGGTGGTCGTCGTCCGGGACGTGCTGCGCGCGGCGACCGGACGCTGGCAGTACGAACACGGTGACATCAGCGCCACGATGCGCCGCCGGGCCATCACCGAACACCTGATCCTCGGCGCGTTGATACTCGGTGCCGTAATCGTCGCTGTGGCCGGGCAGTACGAACTCGTTCTCCGACTCTGGTTGCTGCCCTTGCTGTTCGCGGTCCCGATGCACTTCTTGGTCGAACTACCCGAGCACATCCTCTGTGACCCTGACACCACCGATGTCCTCCGCAACACCCGTTCGATTCGCGGCAGCCGCCTGAGCACTTGGTTCACCAACGGCAACAACCTGCACATCGAACACCATGCCGCAATGTCGGTGCCGCTCAACCAATTACCCGCGCGCCACGACGAGGTCCGGCAACGTGCACTCCACGTCGAGCGCACTTACCTCGACTTCTACCGCACGCTGTGGCAGGCGATTCGGTCCGCCCGGGGGCCGGTCGATCCCGACTACGAACCGACCTTGGCCCCCGCCGAGCCGGGTCGGTTGATCCGCACGGTCACAGCGGCGGACCCGTTGCCTTCCACGGTGACTACCCGGGCCCCGGGAGCCGAGGTGACGGTGCCGCCGTCGACGCGGACCTCGTAGCCGTTCGGGTAGTGCAGATCGGAGACGTAGATTTCAGTCGGCGCGGAGAGGGATTTCGGCGTGTAGGTGTAGGCGAAATCGCCGGTGGCGGAATCGAAGACGAGTCGGCCCGGGGTCCCCGCGGTCGCTCGGGGGTAGGTTCGCACCAGGTCGCGGCCGATATCGCCGAGGAACGGGTCGGGTTCAGGCCCGCCCGGGCCGAAGCTGGACGCGTAGTGCCAGTACTGCCAGCCGATGAATCGCTCGTCGGCGCGCGTGAGGGTGTTGCGCAGCACGGTGGCGTCGCCATCACCGAATTCCGTTACCAGTGTGGGAATTCCGGTTCGCTTGGTGAAGGCGTCGATGTTGCCCCAGGTCTTTTCCTGCTGCACCGGGCACAGCCCGCGCAGTTGTTCGGGCAGGCCGAGGTAGATCGCGAGTTGACTAGGGATGCAGTAGTCGTGTGGGGCGAAGACGATGTCGGGTGAGGTGATCGGCGGGTTCTTGCCGAGGTTCGACGGCATGGTCTCGTTCCAGGTCACATTCGGTTCCCAGAAGACCGGGATGCCGGTGTTGCGGGCGCGCACCGCGTCGGTCAGTTTCTGCATGGCCGCTTGATATTTGGTGTCGAAGCCGGGACAACCGTTCGGGAAGCAAGTGTGGAATGCCGATCCGGGCCACGGCTCGTTCATCAGCTCGATGCCGAGCACCCCGGCGCGTCCGTTCGCCTTGGCGGCCAGGGCCGCCAGCGCCGTTCCGAGATAGTCGAGCACACCATTGCTGTTGTCCCACACCGCATCCCAGCCACGGTTCATGCTGGGCATCAGGTAGTACAGCGGGAAACCGGGATTCGGTTCCCAGGCCGCCGGTCGCGATCGCAGGGACCATTCCGGAAAGCCGTTGCCGCCCCATATCTTCGACAATCCGTCCTGATGGTTGTCGAGCAGGGTGTAGATGCCGTGTGCCGCAAGCGTATCGATCACCGTGTCGATGCGGTCGAGGTAGGCGGTGTCGACGACGCCGCGCGTCGGCATCAGTCCGTCGAAACTCACCCCGAGCCGGACGGTGTTGAAGCCGTGTCCGGCAAGCAGAGTCGCGTCCGCGTCGGTCAGTGTGAAGCCGTCGCCGGGTTCGATGTACGGCGCTTGCTTGTCGACGTTGTTGACGCCGTGCAGCAGCACCTTGCGCCCGAGCGCGTCGACGAGATAGTTCCCCTCGGCTTGAATCCGGCTGACCGAAGCCCCGGCTGGTGCGGATAGCGCCGGGCCAGGGAGTGCAACCAGCCCCGCGCACCCGATCACCGCTACCGCGGCTCCCACCGCCCATCGGCGCCCGCGCACCCGCACCCCGGCCATCGTCTTTCTCATGACACTGCGCATTGGCATCTCCGCTCGCGTGACCGACAGCAGAATTAATGGTCACACGTCCAGTTCGGCCGACCCTAGCCGCAGCAACTTCCCCAGTCGTCTGGGGACGACGCTGCGGCGAATGACCGGCAGCCGAGCTCGCACCGAAACTGCCGCACCGAGCACGGCTCCACGACCAGTTCACAAACGATGCGAATTGGTCACTGGTCCAATTCGACTGGCTCAATACATTACGTGCTGCGCCTGGAAAACCCGCGCGGTCCGCAGACCGAAATCACGGCGAACATGAGGTGAATACCGGTGATACACAGCCTATCAACGGTTTCCATCGATGAGATTTACCAAACATTTGCCCAATTCCGAATTGACAACTCATAGGATGTTTGTTTGCCTTGCAACACAATCGCTTCGGACCGCACGATGGTGACGGCATCCAGCACGACCACCTGCGAGGTATGTCGACTCGCAGAGCAAAGACAGGACCTGATGCCAGCCCTTCGAAAGCGGTCTCGACCGTCTGCACACGTCGCTCCAGGCAGTAGCGGAGTCCGCTCGATACGACTGGATGAATCGTCATGCCACCAGGTTGCGCGCCGGGATCCGCTGTCCGCCGACGCATTGTTGGCGAACTTGCCCGCCATGAATGCCGCCGCCGACGTGCGCGAACTCGCCAAGTCTTTTCGACAATTGATCTGGCGGGCCCGTGAGGTAGATCTACTGCGGGTTCCCGACCGGCTCGCGGCAATGCGCGATGCAGGCATGTTTCTCTCGTCGCTGCAGCGCCACGGCGTCGAGCCGCTCGAAGCCGTGCCCGAGGCCACCGACGCGCTGCTGGCCTGGGGGCTCTCGGTGGACATGGTGCCGCGCGATACCGTGCTGCACTACAGCGTCTGGAACCCGCCGGGCAAACGTCAGCGGATGTTCCTCGGCGACCGGCAGGAGAGCGTGCTGATCGACGCCGCGCGCGTCAGCACCCTACTGATCGACGAAATCGCGCCGACGCTCGCGGGATTGGCCGAACTGCGTCCGAGCGACACCGCGTTCGGCGAAATCTGCCACGCGGCAGCGGATCAACTGGAAACCCTGCCGGAGGTGATGAACGACGTCTACCGCAATGTCGACCCGGTCAAGTTCTACGCCGCCCGGCTGGGACCGTTCATGACCGACGTGGTCGTCGCCGACCGCCAGTTCTACGGGCCCGCACCCATGCACGTCCCCCTCTACTTGATCGACCGCCTCGTGTGGTCCTCCGACCACGCCGACGCCGACCTGAAGTACTTCCACCATGATCTCGTGAAATACGGCCTACCCCAATGGCGCCGATTGTTCGAGTACACCGCGGGTGCCTCATCCCTGGTCACCCGGCTCGCGCGCGAGTTCGAACGCCCCACCGGCCCACCCGCGACCCGGGTGGCCGACGCCATGGACGGTGTGATCCGAATCATGAACGCGCTGGTAACTTTTCGCACCAAACACAGCCTCCTGGCAGGCGGCGCCTACACCGACACATCCCTATACTCGACCGCGACCGCGGGAGTCAGCCCCGGACTCCTCGACCACATCCTCACCCTCACCCGCGAACGCGCCCGATACGCCCGCTCCCGCCGCACCGGCACCCGATCCTGAATTCCCGCAGGCGGCAACGAGTTCAGCCGATCACAGCGGCCAGGCCAAGCAAGAGCTGCCCGTGCTCACGCCATTTCCTCGGACGAAAACGGTGGTGTCCGCGCGAGATTCGCGCTGACCCGGCCGGGTCTGCACGGCCTCGATGGCCTGCCAGCCGTAATCCGTTGGGGTCCAAGTCGCGTAGACGCGGTTGTCGTCTGGATAAAATTCGACCGAGCCTGCCAGCGGAATCCCGTTGACGGTGATCGTCACCGCCGTGTCCGCCACCGGAGTCGTGAGTACCACGATCACCCGGTATGGGCACCCGACGGCGGGGCCGCGGACCCCGCCGAAGTCGACAGATACATATTCGACATCCGCGGCCGCGTGGGGTGCCAACACGGGCAGGGCGATCGCGGCGGCTATCGAAGCCGAGCAACCGAGTCGGGCGAGACGGACGTTCATGATGATGGTCTCCCTACCGGTAGTGGGGTACGTCATCCAGCTAGCGTCTTCGACAGATCCGAAGATTGCCGCTACTCATCAGCAAATTATACGGGCCGACAATTGACAAACCGAGATTGCCGAGCCGGGTTTGTGCAGTTTGTCGTTACCCTGCGTGGTGCCTATTCGACGGCGTCGTGCTCTTCCGCCCACCGCACGTGCTCCTGCTCAGCCCAGGTCTTCGTGACTTTCCCAGTCAGCATGCCGCGCATGGCTTCTGCGTCGCGCAGCGCGTACATGAGGTGGCCGACGACGAGGATGCCGAAGGCAAGGGCGAACCAGTCGTGCATCAGGGTCGCGCCGGTCCGCCAGGCCAGGCGGGTCCAGTCCGGGAAGAACATGATCACGCCGGTGCCCAGCAGTACGAAGATCGATCCGGCGCTCAAGGCCGCGTTGAGTTTCTGGCCCGCATTGAACTTGCCGACGTCTTCGCCGGATAGGCGGCGACCCTTGAATCGAAACCACAGCCAGTCGGAGTGGGTGAAACGGTTGAGTCGCGACAGGTCGGCGCGATAGGCGCGCGAGGCCAGGCCGAGGAGGATCGGCACCGGTAGCGCGAAACCACAATAGACATGGATGATTTCGACGATATGGCGGTTGCCGACCAGCACCGCGAGCGAGCCGTTGTAGAGGATCGCGGCGGTGACGATACAGATCAGGACGAGCACACCCGTGAGCCAATGCACCCAGCGCTCGGCGCGACTGAACCGGTGCAGGTCGCGCCCGGTCGGGTCAGCTGGGGGGGTCATCGTTACGCCCGTTCGATTGGCCGACCCATCCGTCGATCGAGTAGCCCCGATGCTCCCAATAGCCGGGCACGACATCCTTGGTCAGCTCGATTCCGGAGAGCCACTTGCAGCTCTTGTAGCCGTACATCGGTGCCACATACAGCCGGACCGGTCCCCCATGATCGTGCGTGACCGGGCCGTCGAGCATCTCCAGTGCGACGAGCACATCGGCACGCCGGGCCTGTTCGAGGGTGAGGCTCTCGGAATACGCGCCGTCGAACGACGTGAACCGCACTGCCTTCGCGGCACTGGTCACGCCGGCGTCGTCGAGGAGATCGGAGAGCCGGACACCGCGCCAGCGCACCTCCGGCACCCGCCAACCCGTGACGCATTGGAAGTCGCGCACCAGCTCCTGTTGCGGCATCGCCTGCAAATCGCTGAACGAGTGGCTGCGCGGTGCGTCGACCAAGCCGGTGATGTCGAGCCGGTAGTCGCTCGCGTCGCGCTTGGGCACACTGCTGGTGACGGAGTAGAAGCGAAAGGTGTTGCCCAGCGGGAAGAGTCCGACCAGCCCGGTCGGATCGCGGTTGCCGATCGGCCCGAGCACCGCCGACAGCCCCTTCTGAATATGCGTGCCGCCGAGCACGCCCGCGGCACCGGCGGCGAGCAGCCCGAGCACCACGCGCCTTCCGACCGGCGCACCAAGGCGCTGCGGATCGGGACTTTCGGCTACGGGCACCTCTCCACTATCCACCGACTTCCCTGGCAAGGGGCCGACCGGCGCTACTGTTGAATCGGAAACCGCCGTCACGCGGTGAAACGAAAGGCAGCCTTATGCGCAGCCCCATCTTTGTCGCGCTCGGCGTCATCATCGGACTCGCCGGACTTCTCTGGTCGTTGCAGGGCTTCGGTGTGGTCTCGGGCAGTCCGATGAGCGACACCGTCACCTGGTCGATCATCGGGCCGATCGTGCTGATCGCCGGGGTGCTGCTGGCCGTGTGGGGCTGGCGCGGACGGGCTTCCCGCTAGTCGGTCTCCGGCCGAATAATCCTGCGCTACCAGCATATTCGGCCGCTCGAAATACGAACTCGACCGCCAGCACTTGACGAGTTCTCGAGAGTGAGTGTACAGTCACTCACATGGCAAAGCGCGGAGCAACACTCTCCACCTCGGAGGTTCGACGGGACGCGGTTGTCGATGCGGCGATCACCGAGTTCGCCCGCACCGGCTACCACGGCACGCCGATCAACAACGTGGCCGCCAAGGCGACCATCTCTCCCGCCTACGTCTTCAAGCTGTTCCCCGGCAAGATCGCCTTGTTCGTCGCGGCGATCGACCGGTGCTTCGAACTCGTCGAGCAGGCACTTTCGGCAGGCGTCACCCACGCCGACGGTGCGAGCCCGGACGAGATCCTGCACGCGATGGGCGGCGCCTACGCGCAACTCATCGCGGACAAGAGCCTGCTGATGCTGCAGGTGCACGCCCAGTCGGCCTCGGACATCCCGGAGATCGCGGACGCGATGCGACGCGGACTCGCCCGAGTGACGAACTTCGCCAAGACACGATCCGGCGCCGAAGACAGCGCCGTCCAACGCTTCATCGCCTACGGCCAGCTCTGCCATCTCATCGTCACCCTCGAACTCGACGGACAGGATGGCGACTGGGCCGCGGTACTCACCGACGGCATGCGCCACCCCAACTAGATCCACCGAGCCCCGACGTCGGGGCGCTTTTTCAGCCCGTATAGTGATTGACCAGTCACACACCAGGAGTCCCCATGAGCACCACCACGCAACCCATCACCGCAGTCGAGATCGTCCTGCCCGGCCTGGTAGAACCGGAAGGTCTGCAGGTCACCGAGCGTCAGCTGCCACCGCTGGGCCCGGATCAGGTCGTGGTTCAGGTCGAAGCCTCCGGCGTCTCGTTCGCCGAGCAGCAGATGCGTCGCGGAAAGTACTACGACCAGCCCGCGTTTCCCTTCGTGCCCGGTTACGACCTCGTCGGGACGGTCGCCGCGATCGGCTCGTCGGTCGATCAGGCGCTGCTCGGCCGCCGCGTCGCCGCGTTGACCAAGGTCGGCGGCTGGAGCAGCCACATCGTGCTGGACGCCGCGGACCTCATCCCGGTGCCGTCGACGCTCGATCCGGCGGAGGCGGAAACCTTTGTGGTGAACGGGATTACGGCGTGGCAGATGCTGCACCGGATCGCGAAGGTCAAGCGCGGCCAGACCATTGTCGTGCACGGCGCGAACGGTGGCGTCGGCTCGACCCTCGTCCAGCTGGCCCGGGCCGCAGGCATCCGGGTGATCGGCACCGCCTCGGCCAAGAACGCGGCGATCGTCGAGGCACTGGGCGCGAGCCCCGTCGACTACCGAGGCGATGTGGCACAACAGGTTCGGGCACTGGCCCCGCAGGGTGTCGACGCGGTATTCGATCACGTCGGCGGCCCCGGCATCGTCGACTCCTTCGGCCTGCTCGCCGACCACGGCACGCTGGTCGCCTACGGCACCGCCTCGACCAAGAACGACGAAGGCAACTCCCGACTGCCCGTCCTGAAACTGTTCGGCCAACTGCTCCTGTGGAACACGCTCCCCAACAAGCGAAACGCGCACTTCTACAACATCTGGGCAGGCAAGCGCAACCTCACCCGATTCCGCAACCACCTCAACGAAGACCTCGGCAAGGTCCTCGCCCTAGCCGCCGACGGCACCCTCCGCCCCCAGGTCGCCGCCCGAATCCCACTGAGCCAGGCCGCCAAGGCCCTCGCCCTCGCCGAATCCGGCACCGTCACCGGCAAAGTCGTGATCGTCCCGGACGTCCAGCCCTGAACCCTCACCAACCAACAGCCCACGGCCCCCAAGCCGGGCGAGGATTCACCTCGCCCGGCACGGTCACGCCCACCCCCTTCCGTCAGCCGAACACCGTTTCTGTGAGCCGAACACCCGCTACAACGGATGTTCGGCTTACCCAAAGGGTGTACGGCCAGAACAGACAGTGCGCATCGGACACCCCGCGGCCCCCAAACGCCCGCACGACACGCTCACTTCTTCCAAAGCGCTCGAGAACAACACCACAGCCAGATGACCACGCTGGAACGCGACATCACGCACCTGACCGATAACTAAGGTCGGGGACCCCACCTCACGCGCCCAGCACTACTCCGGTCATCCGATGAACCAGTCGACAACCTCTGGGCCAGTACACCACCGGAGATCTCTCGGTACACCACCCCGGACCAGTACACAAAAGACCCCCGGAATAGTGGACCTATCCGGGCAAGTGCTTCTTAGGACTCCGCAGGTGGGGCAGTTCATAGAAGCTGAAGACCTATCCACATTTTCCCGTGAGTAGTGTGGTCGCGTCGCCTGCCGTACCCGGCTTTAGGTGCACGTCAGGTGCACGATGTCGCGTTCCCGAGGTGGTCATCTGGCTGTGGTGGCGTTTCGAGAGCCCAAAAATCAGCGAATCCCGGCTCCCGAGGTGGTGAAGCTACCGCCGTACACCCACTGTCTCAGCCCCACACCCAGTACAGGCGGTGTGAGGCTGACACGGAGGGTGTACGGATGGGTTCTCACGCCGCGATCGGGTTGTGGTTGCGTCCAACCGGCTTGGACAAGAGCGAAGTAGTCGGTGTCCGGCCCGTCGAGTGGTCCGGCGTTGGTCGCTGCGCATGAATTGTGCAGCCGCGGACGAAATTGCCAGCAATACCGTGCGCGGCTGCATAACTCGTGCGCGGGGAGGGCTTCCTTGCCGTTGGTGGCGCGGATCTGCACTTGGACTCGGGATCTGCGCTGGCTTTGGGTTCTAGAGCGAGTGCAGGTCCCGAGTTCGGGTGCGGGTTTTGGGGGTGGGGTCAGCATTCGACGACGGCTACGGCTAGGCCGCCTCGGGAGGTTTCTTTGTATTTGTCGAGCATGTCGGCGCCGGTTGCTCGCATGGTTTGGATTACCTGGTCTAGGGAGACGTGGTGGATGCCGTCGCCTCGGATTGCCATGCGGGCGGCGGTGATTGCTTTGACGGCGGCTATGCCGTTGCGTTCGATGCAGGGGATTTGGACTAGGCCGCCGATGGGGTCGCAGGTTAGGCCTAGGTTATGTTCCATGCCGATTTCGGCGGCGTTTTCGATCTGCTGGGGGGTACCGCCTAGTACGGCGGCCAGGCCGGCGGCGGCCATGGCGCAGGCGGAGCCTACCTCGCCCTGGCAGCCGACTTCGGCGCCGGAGATCGAGGCGTTTTCCTTCATCAGTTGGCCGATGGCGGCCGCGGTCAGCAGGAATTCGACGATGCTGTTCTCGTCGTCGGTGATGAAGCGCTGAATATAGTGCAGGACAGCGGGAATGATGCCT
This sequence comes from Nocardia sp. NPDC050175, assembly GCF_044459885.1. NCBI lineage: Bacteria > Bacillati > Actinomycetota > Actinomycetes > Mycobacteriales > Nocardiaceae > Nocardia > Nocardia sp. NPDC050175. The sequence continues at coordinate 34,578 of NZ_JBITJI010000022.1, read as the reverse complement.
GCGGCGCCGTTGGTGGGGGCGGTGACGACTCGGCCGCCTGCGGCGTTTTCCTCGTTGACCGCCATCGCGTACAGCGTGACCCACTCCATCGCGCGCAACGGGTCGTTCTCCTCGGCTTCGGTACCGAGACGTTCGAACAGGGTCGCGGCGCGGCGGCGTACTCGCAGTGTGCCGGGCAGCACCCCGCCCGTCGACATTCCGCGTTCGACGCAGCGGCGCATGACATTCCAGATGTCGAGCAGGTCCGCTCGGACCTGATCCGCACTGCGCCAGGACATTTCGTTGGCCAGCACGACCGAGCTGATCGACTGACCGGTCGCGGCGGTGATCGCGAGCAGTTCATCCGCTGAGCCGAAGGGATGCGCGACCGCGACCGGCGCGTCGGCGGTCCGGCCGTCGATCTCCTCCTCGTCGAGGACGAAACCGCCACCCACCGAGAAGTATTGGCGCTCGAGGAGCACGCGCCCCACATCGTCGTGCGCGCCGAACAGCATCCCGTTGGTGTGGAATGCCAACCGCGTCAGCCCGAGCAGTTCGATGTCACTGTCGACATCGAACGAGATCGAATGCGCGCCACCGAGAAACAGCTGACCGGTGGCGCGCGCCGCGGCAACGGTGGCGACCATCGTGTCCGGGTCGATGCTGTCCGGCTGCGCACCCGACAGTCCGGCGACGACCGCCTCGACCGTGCCGTGCCCGCGTCCGGTAGCACCGAGCGATCCATACAGCTGAACCCGGATCGCGACCGTCTCGTGCAGCACGTCGGCGTCTTTCAGCCGTTCGACGAACGCGGCCGCAGCCCGCATCGGCCCGACCGTGTGCGAACTCGACGGCCCGATGCCGACCCGGAACAGGTCGAAGACGCTGATCGTCACGCCGGGTTCCGCAACCCGAGGTACAGCGGGAACCGCTCGGCCAGCGCGTCCACCCGCGCGGTGAGCGCCGCGGCGTCCCCACCGCACAACGCCGTCGCGATGATGTCCGCGACCTCGGCGAACGCCACAGTGTCGAAGCCGCGCGCGGCTAGCGCGGGAGTACCGATCCGCAGTCCGGAACTGATCATCGGCGGACGCGGATCGAACGGAATCGCATTGCGGTTCACCGTGATTCCCAATGTCTGCAGCAGATCCTCGGCCTGCTTACCGTCCAGTTCCGCATCCCGCAGATCGACCAACACGAGGTGCACATCGGTGCCGCCGCTGACCACGCCGATACCGGCAGCCTGGCAATCCTCGGCCAGCAGCCGATCGGCGAGCACGCGCGCACCGACGAGGGTCCGCTCCTGCCGCTCACGAAACGCCGGTTCCGCCGCCATCTTGAAGGCAACAGCTTTGGCGGCGATCACATGCTCGAGCGGTCCACCCTGCTGCCCGGGGAACACCGCCGAATCCAGCTTCTTACCCAAATCCGCTGTGGCGAGGATGAATCCACCACGCGGCCCACCCAGCGTCTTGTGCGTGGTCGACGTGACGACGTGCGCGTGCGGCACCGGCGACGGATGCAGCCCGGCACCGACGAGACCGGCGAAGTGCGCCATATCGACCATCAAGTACGCGCCGACCTCGTCGGCGATGCGCCGGAATTCGGCGAAGTCGAGGTGCCGAGGATAAGCCGACCAACCCGCGACGATCAGCTTCGGCCGATGCTCGTGCGCGAGCCGCTCCACCTCCGCCATATCGACCAACTGGTCTTCGGCCCGAACATGGTATGCCGCAACGTCATACAGCCGCCCGGAGAAGTTGGCCTTCATACCGTGGGTGAGGTGACCGCCGTGATCCAGCGCCAGCCCGAGGATGCCGTCACCAGGACGCAGCAGCGCGTGCATCACCGCCGCGTTCGCCTGCGCACCCGAATGCGGCTGCACGTTGACATATTCGGCGCCGAACAGCGCACGCAGCCGCTCGATGGCCAGCGTCTCGATCTGATCCACATACTCACAGCCGCCGTAATACCGGCGTCCCGGATAACCTTCGGCGTACTTGTTGGTGAGCACCGTCCCCTGGGCCTGCATCACCGCGAGCGGCGCGTAGTTCTCCGAGGCGATCATTTCCAGTCCGCGCTGCTGGCGGCTGGTCTCCTGGTCGACCAACGCGGCGATGACCGGGTCGAATTCGCGCAGCGAGACGTCGAGTTCAGTGCGGAGGGCAGAGCCAGGATCAGCCATGGGGAGCCTTTCGTCGACGCATACGCGCGTTGGGTGTGGCTCCTCCCGCTCTGTCCTAGGGCCTGAGAGATTCACGCGGATCGCGTTTGCCCCGTCGGCGAGTGCGTGATGCACTACTTTTCAGAGTTGCCTTAGGCGCGGCGGTACTGGGCCTGAGAGATTCCCGGGAGGTGTTGCTCCTTCGGCTCTCCATCGCCTGGACGGAGATCTCCCGCTGCGTGTGCGGCGTATTCAGTTGTCGGATACAGCTAGTTGTTGCGTATAGCGCAACAATGGCGCGACACGCGACTTAGTATTGTCGGCGGCCGCGCGCGTTGTCAATGACGAAACCGTACCCCAGTTCGTCAGCCGAAGTAGCCCAGCCGATGACTGATGTCCGCGGCACTCGCGATCGCCTGTCGAGCCGTCGACGCGAAGCGATCCGGACCGAGCCGATACGACGGCCCCGAAACACTCAGTGCCGCAACAATCACCCCGTTGCTATCGAAGACAGGGGCGGCGACGGCGTTCAGCCCGATCTCCAGTTCCTCACGCACACTTGCCCATCCGTGTTCCCGGACCGCCACCAACTGCGCCGCCAGATCAGCGACTTTGGTCAGGGTGTTGTCGGTGTACGCCTCCAACTTCGGTCCGACCTGCTTACGCAACACCGCCGGTTCCAGACCGGACAGCAGCACCTTGCCACTCGACGTGGCGTGCGCCGGACAGCTCTGCCCGACCCAGGACCGCAGCGCGATCGACCCGCTCCCCGCCGCCTCCACGATATTGATGATCCGATTACCGTCCAGCACAGCGATATTCGTGGTCTCCCCCGTTTCGGCGGCCAGCGCGTTACACGCGCCCTGGCTCTGCCCGACGAGATCGACCTGTGCACTGGTGGATCCGGCCAGCCGGACGATGGAGAAGCCGAGCCGGTACTTGCCGCGATCGGAGAGTTGCTCGACGTAACCGCGCGATTCCAGCACGGCGATCAGGCGGGAGACGGTAGATTTGTGCACACCGAGTTCGGCGGCGATCTCCGTGACACCGGCCTGGCCCAGCTTGGCGATGATCTCCATCACGAGCAACGCGCGGTCGACCGACTGCACCGCAGCGGTCCGGCCCGGGTCCTCACCATCCTGTTTCGCCATGACGCCGTCATTCTAAGCCGATGTCATCGCGATACCTCGAACGCGTCGCTGGACGGCGGCGATCTCCCGCAACGCGTCGTTGAGCAGGCTCCGATTCAAGGGGGACAACTCCGACATCAGCACGATATCGCCCGGCCGGTGGCCCGCGGACAGCTGCTCGACCTGATGCACCATCCGCATGCGCTGCAGCATGACGAATACCTCGGTGAGCACCCCGGCATCACGATCGGCGATCACACCGGCGGACGCCGCGGCAGCCAACCGCACCGGCGTCGTGGCGGCGGTCACCCCGGCCGCCAACCCACCCCACCGCGCGAGGTTGACGATCGGGACCAGCGCGTGACTCTTCAGGTCGAAGGTGCCGCCGCGCCGGGAAAGCACGTCCCGCAGCGACCGTGCCCGGACCCGCCCGGACAGCGCGTCGAGCAACTGCAGTCGCAAGGCATTCGGATAGTCGGCCCGCATCCTGCTGAACACGGCGGGCACCGCATGCAGCGCGGGATCACCCCACACCACCCGCCCGTCGATCAGCAGCGACGACATCACCAATCCGCGATCGATCAGCGGATCATCCAGCCATCGTGCGGCCGCTTTCGTCCAATCCGACCGGGAGCGAGCGAATTTCGGTCGCGAGGCGATCGCCCCGTTACTGTCCGCGGGCAGCCCGCACGCGTCGAGGATGGCATGGGTCCGCTCGGCGATCGCACGCAGTTGTTCACTGGCCGTGGATAATTCATCAGCCCAGGACAGCGCGCTGTCCACGTCCGAGGACGGCATCGCCTCACGCCGGGCGATGCTGCCGAGCGTCAGCCACGCGAACCCGACCGTCGGCGCGTCGGCCGATTCGGCGAGCGCCAGCTCGAGCGCCTTACGAATCACCGAATCGATCACGACGGAGAGAATGCCGCTCGTGGCGGACGCCTTCGTCCCGTTGCGGAACAGATCGACTGTCGTGCTCGGAATGTCGCGAGCCGCTCGGGCCAGCTGGCTCGCATCCGTAGCCGCACCGATCGCCCGACGCAGCACGAAGCTCTGCCGCGCCGACGCCGCGAGCAGCTCCGAGTCTTCGAGCACGCCGAGCACCTCACCCCGCCGCGACACCACCGGCATATGCCGCAAACCGGCTTCGAGCATCTCCATCAGCACGGTCTCGGCGGGCAGGTCGGCACTGACCCGCCGGGCCGGTGCACTCATCGCCCCGGCGATCGGCACATCGACCGACAGCCCCGCCGCCACCACCTTGGCGCGCAGGTCCTGATCGGTGAAAATGCCGAAGTCGCCGTCCGGCAACCGAATCAGCACCGACGACACGCGATGCTCGGTCATCCGGATCACCGCGTCCCGGACGCTGGTGTCGGGCGTCACGAAAACCGCTGCCGTCGTGAGGAGTTCAGCCGCCGGGCGGGTGCCGAGCACCTGCGCCATCGGAGTCCGGTTGCCGGACACGGTCTTCCACGCCGACGACGCCAGAAACGCCAGCCCATCCGGTTGCGCGAACTGCGCGCGGACGAGCGCGCCGGGCAACCGGATCAGCACGCTGGTTTCGGCTGCCAGCGCGACGAATTCGGCGCTACCGCCGGTCAGCAGCGGCACATAACCGAAGATCCCACCGGCCTCGATGGTATCGATCGTGCGCCCGTCGTCGGCCCGAGGCGAACTGGCGGCGTCGGGACCGCTGCGGCGCAGGATGACCCGGCCCGTCCGCAGCATCCAGATATCGTCGGGCACCTGCGTCGAGTAGTCGCTGATCACCGCGCCCGCCGCGAACTCGTGCAGTGACGAGGCCGCGGCGAGCCGGTCGAGTTCGGCGGTCGACATCGACTGGAACGGTGCGTGCCCGCCGAGGAACGCCGCTAGTTCGCCCTCCGCAGGCATCGCCGGCTCACGTGGTCCGGAGGAGATCCGCGCACTTCTCTGCCATGGCCATGACAGTAATGTTCGGGTTCACCGCGGGCAATTTCGGCATCGCGGACGCGTCGACCACCCGCAGCCGCGACACCCCCTTCACCCGTAACTCGGGATCGAGTACCGCCATCGGATCGTCGACCGCGCCCATCCGGGCCGTGGCGGCCGGGTGGTACACGGTGTTGTGGGTGGCGTGGATGTAGCTGATCAGCTCGTCGTCGGTGATGGCATCCGGTCCCGGGGCGAGTTCGGCTGCGACCCATTCCCGCAGCGGCGCTTGCTCGGCGATCTTGCGGGCCAGCCGGACACCGGCGAGCATCACCCGTTCGTCGTGGCCCTCTGGATCGGTGAAGTACCGAGGGTCGACCTTCGGCCGGTCCCGGAAGTCGCGGCTGCGCAACCGGATCGTGCCGCGTGAGCGGCCCTGCGTGACGTTGGGTGTCAGGCAGAAGCCGTTGTCGGTGGTCGGGTAACCACGACGCAGCGTGTTCATGTCGAACGGCACGCTGCCGTAGTGCATCATCACATCCGGTACCCGCAGTGACTCGTCGGTCGTGGCGAACAGCCCGATCTCCCACCATTGCGTCGAGGTCTCGACCATCGGCCGGGCGGCATCCCAGAACACCAGGCCTTCCACATGATCGTCCAAGTTGGCGCCGACGCCGGGAGAGTCGACCCGCACCGGGATGCCGATCTCGCGCAGGTGCTCGGCGGGCCCGATCCCGGACAGCATCAACAACTTCGGTGTGTCGATGGCACCGGCGGTGACGATGACCTCGCGCCGCGCCGAGGCCGTGTCGTAGCCGATGCCGTCGGGGCGTTGATACCGCACACCCGTCGCGCCGCGCGTGTCGTCGAAGAGGATTTCGCTGACCCAGCAGTCGGTGCGCACCTCGAGATTGGGTCGTTTATCCAGCACAGGGTGCAGGTACGCATGCGATGTCGACATGCGCGTACCGTCCTCTGCGGCGTTGATCTGGAACCAGCCCGCTCCGTTGCGCACGGTGGCACCCCGGTTGAACTGGACCGTCGGCAATCCGACCGCTGCGGCCGCCGCGAGCACCGCCACGCCGCACGGGTCGTCCGGCGGCACGTCGCGCAGCCGGACCGGGCCGCTGCGGCTGTGCTGATCGCCGGGCGCATCGTTGTTCTCCAGCCGGGTGACATACGGCAGCACGTCGGCCGCACCCCACCCCTTCGCGCCCAGCGCCGCCCACTCGTCCAAATTCTCGGCAGGCGGCCAGAACGCGATACACGAGTTGTGCGAGGAACATCCGCCGAGCACCTTCGCGCGAGCGTGGCGCAGATAGCTGTTCCCACGTTCCTGCGGTTCGACCGGGTAGTCCCAGTCGTAGCCGGAATCGAGCAGATGCATCCACTGCGTGAGTTCGAGGATGGCGCGATCGCCGACATCCGACGGGCCCGCCTCCAGCAGGCACACCGACACGTCCGGATCCTCGCTGAGCCGGGCGGCCAGCACGCACCCGGCCGTCCCGCCGCCCGCGATCACATAGTCGAACACCGTGTCAGACATTGCCGCGCACCTCCACTGCGTGTGAGGCCAAGGTGCCGATTCGCTTGCGGCCCTTGAGCCCGTACCAGGCGAGTCCGGCGCCGAGGATCGCGCCGATGTAGACGAAGGCACCCCAGGTGTTGTACCAGGGTGTGCCATAAACGGATTCGCGCGGCCACGCCAGGTTCGTTGCCATCCCGACGCCCCACACCACGGCGATGATGTTGACGACCATCCCCCAGCGACCCATCGTGAAATAGCCGCCCGCGGCAAGCTCTTTCGGCGGCCACTGCCCCTGGAGCCGCTTCTTCAGCATCGGCCCGGTCACCATCAGGTAAGCCAGGTAGATCATGATGATCGCGATCGAGGTGAGCACCGTGAAGATCTTCGGCTGGCCGATGTTCACCACCAGGATCAGCGCGGCCAGCACGCCGATCAGGATGGCGGGCACCACCGGCGTCTGCGTCTTGGGATGCACCCGGGCGAGCTTCTCGCCGAACGGCAGCGCGTTGTCCCGAGCCATGGCGAAGGTCAGCCGGATGGCGGCGGTGTGCACGGCGAGCGAACACACCGTCACCGCAATCACGATGCAGCACAGGAAGATCGTGCCGAGCGGACCCCACATCACCTGTTCGACAATGTATTGCAGGCCACCGCTCGAGCTGCCGATCTGCGGATCGTCGAGGTCGGGCGCCGCCATCACCGCGAAGGCCAGGATCGCGCCGCCGATGACGAAGGACGCGAGCACGGCCCGCAGGATGGCCTTGGGCGCGGTGCGCCGCGGCTCCACCGTCTCCTCGCCGAGCGAGCTGGCGGTGTCGAAGCCGTACATCACGTAGCCGGAGGCCAGCGAAGCCACCAGGAACGCGCCGAGGTAGCCGCCGGACTCCCCCGCGCCGTAACCGTGGGTGGAGAAGAACACCTGCGGGCCACGAGTCGCGTTGGCCGCCAAGATGATCGCGATCAGCACCGCCGCGATGAGCTCGATGAAAACGCCCGCGCTGTTGATCATCGCCATCAATCGCACGCCGAGCGCGTTGATGGTGGTGGTGAACACGATCATGATCGTGCCGAGCAGCACCGCGTTGGTGGCGTAGTCGTATTCGCCGGTGCCGTCCCCGATGATCTGGAAACCGCTCCACAACCGCGGCAGGTTCAGCTGGAGCGCGAGCACGACGGCGGCCAGCGTCACGATCGAGGCGGTCAGCATCAACCAGCCCGATGACCAGCCGACGATTCTGCTGCCGAGCGATTTGGACCAGTTGTATACCGACCCGGCGACCGGATAGCGCGCCGCGAGCTCCATGAAGCACAGTGCGACAGCCAGCTGCCCGACGAAAACGATCGGCCACGACCACAGATACGCGGGACCCGCGCTGCCGAAACCGAAATAGAACAGCTGGAACGTGCCGGTGAGGATCGAGATATAGCTGACCCCCGCCGCGAAGCTGGCGAATTTGCCGATACTTCGGTCGAGGGATTCCTTATAGCCGAAATCCTCCATTCCGCTGTCGTCGGACACACCGTGTTCTTTGACCACCATTGCTTACCGTGCCTTCCGCGGGCGGCCGTACGGGCTGTCCGGCCGAGATTGTGTAACTAACGATCAGACGCCCTTGAACCACTCCGCCGGCTTAGGTGCCGTGTTGTGCCAAATGTGTTTGATTTCTTGATATTCGGCCAGGCCGGTCGGGCCGAGTTCGCGTCCGTTGCCGGACTTCTTGAACCCGCCCCATTCCGCACCGGCGGTGTAATAGCCGAAGTCGTTGAGCCATACCGTGCCGTGCCGCAGCGCGCGCACCACCCGCTCGCCGCGGGCCGGATCCGAGGTGCGCACGCCGGCGGCGAGACCGTATTCGGTGTCGTTGCCGAGCCGGATCGCCTCGGCCTCGGTCTCGAATCGTTCGACCGTCAGGATCGGGCCGAAGGTCTCCTCCTGCACGATCCGCATCGATCGGTCGCACCGATCGAAGATCGTTGGCAGGTAGTAACTTCCGTCCTGCAACGCGGGATCACTGGGCCGAGCACCGCCGGTCACCAGCTTGGCGCCCTCCGAAATACCCAGCGCGACATAGGCTTCCACCTTCGCGCGGTGTTCCTCGGAGACCAGCGGACCGGTCTCGGTGGCCGGGTCGAGGCCCGGTCCGACCCGAATCCGCTCGGCCCGGCTGGCCAATTCGGCGACGAAGTCCTCGGCGATGGACTCCTCGACGATCAACCGGGTGCCCGCCGAACAGACCTGGCCGGAGTGCAGGAACACGCCGGTCAGCACATGGTCGACGGCGCTTTCCCAGTCGGCGTCGGCGAACACGATGTGCGGGTTCTTGCCACCCAGCTCTACCGCCACCTTGGTGACGTGCTCGGCGGCGACCTTGCTGATCGTCCGGCCGGTGGCGAGACCGCCGGTGAACGAGATGAAGTCGACCTCGGGGTTGTCGGTCAGCGCCGGGCCGAGCACCGCGCCGCTGCCCTGGAGCAGGTTGAGTACCCCGGCGGGTACGCCCGCCTCCTCGGCGAGCCGCGCGAACTCGATGGTGCTCAGCGGGGTGACCTCGCTCGGCTTGAGCACCATGGTGCAGCCCGCGGCCAGCGCGGGCGCGACCTTCCACGACATCTGCAGCAGCGGATAGTTCCACGGCGCGATGAGCACGCACACGCCGATCGGCTCGTGCACCACCCGACTGATCACCGCCGGATCGCCCACGTCGATCAGCCGGTCCGCCTGCACCGCGACCGTGCTCGCGTAGTAGCGGAACACCGAGATCACATCGTCGATGTCGATCTCGCTCTCCACCAACGTCTTTCCGGTGTCCGCCGTCTCCAGCCTGGCCAGCCGGTCCTTGTCGCGGGCCAGCAGGTCGGCGATGCGCAGCAGCAGCGCCGCTCGCTCGGCGACCGGCGTTGCCGCCCAACCGCCCTCGTCGAACGCCGCGCGGGCCGCGGCGACCGCGTCGCGCGCGTCCTGCGGCGTCGCCTCGTCCACCGTCGCGACGACGGCGCCGTTGGCCGGATCGATGATCTGGCGCACCCCACCGTCCGCGGCATGCGTCCATCGACCGCCGATGAGCAGATCCGGATCACCATTCATTCTCACGTCACCTCACGTCACCGATACGACAGGACAACCACTCGTGGAACTCCGCGATGTGATGCTCGGCGGGCACCAGCACCCCGCCCTTACGGTAGGCGCGCGAAGACATTGTGGGTTGCGTTCGCTCGCATGCCGCGAAATCCTGCTCGTTCACCCGGTGGAACAATTCGACAGAACGGGACACATCTCGTCCCGCGGTGACCACGTCCTTGGTATACAACCAATCACACTCGACGATAGTGCGGTCCGCGGACACGGGGAACATCCGGTGGAAAATAATGTGATCCGGGACCAGATTGACGAAAACCGCCGGCCGGATGGTGATGGCGAAGTAGCGACGGTCCTGTTCCGGAGTAACCCCCGGCAGCCGATCGAAACCCGGCGATCCGTCGACGGTGAATCCGGCGATATCGGCGCCGAATTCCGCGCCGTGACCGACGAACACCTGTGCCGCCAGGCCCTGCGCGAATTCGGGGAGCACCTCGGTGAGCTCGGGGTGGATGGTCGCGCAGTGGTAGCACTCCATGAAGTTCTCCACGATGAGCTTCCAGTTCGCGGCCACGTCATAGACGACTCGGCGGCCCACTTCGAGGGTGTCGATCTCGTAGGCGTCGATCGCGGCCGGGTCGCCGAGGCGTTCGGTGACCGCGCCCATCACCTCGTGCTCGAATACCGGCGGGTCGTCGGCGAGGCAGACCCAGGCGTAGCCGAGCCATTCGCGCAGGGCGACCGGGATCAGGCCGTAGGCGACGCGATCGATGTCGGCGCCGGTGGCGTCCTTCAGTGCGGCCATGTTCGGCGCGGCGAGCAGCTTGCCGTCGAGGCCGTAGGTCCAGGCGTGGTAGGGGCACTGCAGGTTGCGTCGGACCTGCCCCTGGTCCTCGGTGCACAGCATTGCGCCGCGGTGGCGGCAGATGTTCAGGAAGGCGCGTAACGCGCCGTCGCGGCCGCGCACGATCAGGACGCTTTCGCGGCCGACCTGTACTCGTTTGAACTGACCAGGCTGTGCGATATCGCCGGTTCTGATGGCGCAGAACCACATTCGTTCGAAGAGTTGTTCTTGTTCGGCGGCGAAGATGGCGTCGTCGACGTACCACTTGCCGCCGAGGGTCGGGATCAGGGCCGGTGTCGTCACCGGAGTCATGTCCGCCGTTGTCATGCGGTCACCAGCCTCTGCGGGTCGAAAAGTGCGATCGGGTGTTCGGTGGTCGCGTCGATGACCAGATCGGCGAGGATCTCCCCCACTACCGGGACGAATTTGAAGCCGTGACCGGAGAAGCCGCAAGCGATGGTGACGCGGGTGCCGCCTGGGTGGCGGGCGATGACGAAGTGCTCGTCGGGGGTGTTGGAGTACATGCAGGTGGCGGAGTGGACGCACGGGCCGGCCAGCGCCGGGAGCAGGGCGGCGACTCGGTCCCGCATCTCCTCGATCTCGTGCGGGTGGACGACGCGATCGATGGTGTCCGGTGTGCAGACGATGCCTTTGCGGAAGAACGCCATCTTGACCCCGCCCGCCGGTCCGTCGATGGCGGGGAAGCCGTATATCTGCGTGCCCGAGTCGTCTTCGGCGATGTAGATCGGCTGGTCTTCGAAAGCCGCGGTGCCGCCGACCGGATCGAGCCAGTACAGGACCTGGCGTTCGATGGTGATCGGAATTCCGAAGTCGGCCAGCAACTGTGGCGCCCACGCCCCGGGGCAGATAACGAGCTGATCCGCTTCGTAGGTGGCCCTGGCCGTCGTTACCGTTACGCCGGAATCGGTTTCGGCCCAGCTGAGCACCTCCTCACCGAACGACAAGGTGGCGCCTGCGCGCAGGGCCAGGTCGATGTGGGCCTGCACCGTCAGTTCCGGGCGGGCGAATCCGCCGTTCGACTCGTACACCGCGATGTCGTCGGCGGCCGGGGTGAAATTCGGGAAGCGCCGCCGGATCTCGGCGGCATCCAGGACCTCGTGCGGCAGTGACCATTCGCGGCTGGCCCGCAGGCTGCCCGCGACCGTCAGGCTGTCCGGCGGGCCGAGGTACAGACCGCCGGTGAGCCGGGCGACTTCACGGTCGGCATCCGCAGCCAGCTTCGCCCAGAGTTCGTAGGAGCGCAGCAGCAGCGGAACATAGGCGGGGTCTTCGAAATACGACTGCCGGATGATGCGGGAGCCGCCGTGGCTCGAGCCGCGGTTATGCGCGGGGGTGTACTTCTCCAGCCCGAGCACCCGGTGTCCGCGCGCCGCGAGGTGATAGGCGGCGGCACTGCCCATGCCGCCGACGCCGATCACGATGACGTCGTACCCCTTTGTCGCCGTGGCCATCTCGCTACCTCCTGATCCTGGACATCTCGGGATCCACCACCGGCTCGGCGTGCACCGTCGCGACGTAGCGCTTGCCGAGGTACTCGACCTCGACCGCGTCACCCACCACGACGGACGCGGGCAGCCACGCGTAGGCGATGCAGCGTTCGATGGTGGCCGAATAGCCCGCGCTGGTCACATATCCCCCGAGCAAGCCGTAGACGTAAACCGGCTCTTTACCGAGGACGATCGCCGATGGGCTCTCGAAGACGATGCTGCGCAGGATCTTTGCCGGCGGGTCCGCCTGCTCCAGTGCGCTCTTGCCGACGAAGTCGGGCTTGGTCATGCGGACCGCGAAGTCGAGTCCGGCGGCCGCGGGCAGGTGCTCCGCGGTCATGTCGGTTCCCCAACTGCGGTAGGCCTTTTCGATGCGCAGGCTGTTGAAGGCGATCCGGCCTGCCGCGATGACCTCGTAGGCGCCGCCCGCCTCCCACAGCAGATCCCACAGTGCGTTGCCGTATTCGGCGGTGGTGTAGATCTCCCAGCCGAGTTCGCCGACGTAGGACACGCGCAGCATGGTGACCGGAATCGCGCCGAGGTAGGTCTGCAGCGCACGGAAGTACTTGAACGACTGATGGGACAGATCGTCGGAACACAAGGGCTGCACCAGGTCTGGGGCGTTCGGGCCCCACACGCCGACGCAGCAGGTGCTGCCGGTGATGTCGCGCAGCGTCACCGACCCGTCGGCGGGCAGGTGGCGGGTGAACCAGTCGAAATCCATCGGGCCGTTGGCACCCACCTGGAAGCGCCGTGCAGCGAGTCGGGCGACGGTGAGATCGCTGCGGACACCGCCGGTTTCGTCGAGTAGCAGCGTGTAGGTGACCGAGCCGACGCTCTTGTCCACGTTGTTCGTGGTGAGCTGCTGCAGCAGGTCGACTGCACCCGGGCCCGCCACCTCGTATCGAGTCAGCGGGGTCATGTCGAACATCGCGACGCGTTCCCTGGTCCAGCGCGCCTCGGCGACGGCGATCGGCGACCAGAACTGGCTCGACCAATCGTCCCGCTCCGGGACCGGCATGCCTTCGTCGCGAAGTCGTTGCGTCAGTGCGGCATTCGCCTCGTACCAGGCGGGCCGTTCCCAGCCGCCGCCCTCGAAGAAGAACGCGCCCAATTCCTGTTGCCGGGCATAGAAGGGGCTGGTGCGTAGGCCGCGCAGTGCTTTTCGATATTGGTGCGGGTGGATGATGTCGTAGACCTCGACGAAGGCCTGCGAACTGGTCTCCATGATGAACTTTCCGCTGCGCGCGACGTCTTCGAAACGGTAGAGATCGCACTCGTGCACGTCGGTGCTCGGCGCACCGTCGATGATCCATTCCGCCGTCGCTTTGGCGACCCCGGCCGAATGGGTGACCCAAACAGCCTCGGCCACCCAGAAACCCGCGAGATCACGGTGCTCACCCATGATCGAGAAGCCATCGGGGGTGAAGGAGAAGATCCCGTTGAATCCCTCCTCGGGCTTCGAATCACCCAGTGCCGGGAGCAATTCCATGGATTCGCGCCAGGCGGGGACGAAGTCGGTGTCGGTGAACGGCAGCATCGATGGCATCGCTTCGCCCGCGGTGGCCGACGCCAGGGTGGACATGTCGACGGGCATCGGCCGGTGGCCGTAGTAGCCGATGCCGATTCTGTCGTCGTGTACGCGAAAGTAGAGGTCTTGGTCCTGATGACGCAGGATCGGCAGGCTCGCGCCCGCAGCGCCCGCCAGAGCCGCCAGCGGTCCGGTCTTGGCGTACTGATGCGCCATCGGCACCAGCGGCAGCACCAGGCCGACCTGTTTCGCCAGCTCAGCGCCCCAGAATCCGGCCGCGCAGACGACGATGTCGGCGGCGATCACGCCGTCGGCCGTCTGCACGCCGACCACTCGCCCGCCGCTCTCGGCGATGCCGAGCACTTCCTGATTGGGCAGGAACCGCGCACCGCGAGCGGTCGCCGACCGCGCCTGCGCCTCCACGGCCCGCACCGCATTCGCCAAACCATCTGCCGGAGTGTGGAATCCGCCGATAACATGGTCGATATCGAGCAGTGGGTACAGTGCGGCACATTCGGACGCATTCAGCAGGCGCCCCTCGATCCCCCACGACTGCGCCCAGCCGAATTTGCGGTGCAGATCCCGCCAGCGCTCCGGCGTGGTCGCCACCTCGAGTCCACCGACCGGATCGAACGCAGCCCCCGCCGGATGGCTGAGCGCGCCGAACTTCTCGGTGGTGTACCGGGCGAACTCCGTCATCGTCTTGGACGGGTTGGTCTGGAACACCAATCCTGGTGCGTGCGAGGTGGATCCGCCGGTCTGGAACAGCGGCCCCCGGTCGAGCACGGTGATGTCGGCCCAACCACGGGCGGTCATTTCGTCGGCCAGCGATGCCCCGACGATCCCGGCTCCGATGATGACGACTTTCGGGTGAGCCAAAGGGTGCCTCCGTTGTTGCTAGTAGCGCAACGAATTCGTATTACGCAACAAATAGTCCGCCTGTCACGGCACGCTGTCAACCGTTGGAAACCAGTTGTTTACCGGGGGATTCAGGGGTTGACGACGGCTCCACGCTGATTCACACTGTTGCGTATCGCGATACCTGTTGCGCTCTAAGCAACTCATGGAGGGTTTATGGAATCCCTTGCGAAGCCCGTGGCGCCCGCCGCGACGGAACTGTTCGTCGCCCGCCTCGAAGACCTGCCGGTCGGCGAGGTCGCCACCGTGCGGCCGGACGACGGAACGCCGATCTCGGTCTTCCATACCGACGAGGGCTTGTTCGCGATCGACGACACCTGCACACACCAGGATGCGTCACTCGCCGACGGGTGGGTGGAGAACTGCACCGTCGAATGTCCGCTGCACGAGTCATGTTTCGACCTGCGAACCGGTCGAGTCTCGGGCCCCCCGGCCAAGATCGCCGTGCGTACGTATGCGGTGCGGGTACTCGATGGCGACGTTGTGGTCAGCAGCGTGCCGTCATGAGTAGGCGGATCATGACGCAGCGCGATCCGCGCGTCAGCGAGGCGGAGTCGTGAGCGGGCGCCAGCGAGCGAGCCACCGACAGAGCGCACCGATGCGGACGATAGAGCTGTGCGTCAGCGAGGTGAAGTCGTGAGCATAGTTGTCGTCGGCGCATCATTGGCCGGGTTCTCGCTGGTGCACGATCTTCGCGAGCGCGGGTATGACGGCAGCATCACCGTCGTCGGCGACGAAATCCATCCGCCCTACGACCGGCCGCCGCTGTCGAAGGAATTCCTGCACGGCGACGTCGATATCGCGTTGGGCGAGACCGATGATCCCCGGACCCGCTGGCTACTCGGACACCGCGCGATCGGAATCGCCTCGACCGCAACGGGTCCCGGCGTCACCCTCGACAACGGGACAACGATCGCCGGGCGGTCGCTGGTGCTGGCTACCGGCGCTCGCGCCCGCACGCTGCCCGGCGCACAAGCACCGGCCGGCATCTACACGTTGCGCACGGTCGACGACGCGCGCGCGATCCGCGCCGCATTGCGCACCGCGCGCACCGTTGTGATCGTCGGCGCGGGCCTCATCGGTTCCGAACTCGCTTCGACCGCTGCAACTCTCGGTGTGCAGGCAACTATTGTCGAACTCGCGACCGATCCACTGTCCGGTGTCTTCGGACCGCTGCTCGGCGCGCTGTGCGCGGATCTGCACGCGGCCAACGGTGTCCGGTTACGCACCGGAGTGGCGGTAGCCGAATTCCTCGGCGACGAACACGTCAGCGCGGTGCGCCTCACCGACGGCACGCTACTCCCTGCCGACGCCGTGATCATCGGTATCGGCGCGGTGCCCAACACCGAGTGGGCGCAGGACTCCGCCTTGCACATCGACAACGGTTTCATCACCGATGCACAGTGCCGCACAACGGTTCCCGATATCTATGCCATCGGCGATTGCGCCCGCACGTATCAGGACGCCTTGGGCACCCACCATCGCTGCGAGCACTGGTCGAACGCCACCGCTCAGGCCCGCATCGCCGCGGCGTGCATTGTCGGTGCACCGCCCGCGAACATCCCGACCACCTATTTCTGGTCCCGGCAATACGGCCGCATGATCCAGTTCGCGGGCAACCGCCGACCGGACGACGAGGTTCGCTTCATCGACGGCGACCCGTCCACACCATCGTGCACCGCACTCTACGAACGCGCTGGCGAGCCGGTGGCCGTCTTCGCCATCGACAACGCCCGCCTGTTCACCCGCTACCGCAAGCAGATCGAGCGGCGGCCCGCGGCCATCGCAACCCCGTAGGAGGATTCGTGTCCGAAACCGTGCGCGGCGTCATTGCTCGCAGCAAAGGAACGCCGGTCGAGTTGGTCGACGTGGTCATCCCCGACCCCGGGCCACACGATGTGGTGGTGCGCGTGCAGGCATGCGGGGTGTGCCACACCGACCTGCATTACCGCGAGGGCGGCATCAACGACGAGTTCCCGTTCCTGCTCGGGCACGAGGCAGCCGGAATCGTGGAGACAGTCGGCACGGCGGTAACCCATGTGACCGTAGGAGATTTCGTCGTTCTCAACTGGCGAGCGGTCTGCGGCGAGTGCCGCGCGTGCCGCCGCGGCCGCCCCTGGTACTGCTTCGACACCAGCAACGCCTGCCAGAAGATGACCCTCACCGACGGCACCGAACTGACGCCCGCCTTGGGCATCGGCGCCTTCGCCGACAAGACCCTCGTCCACGAAAGGCAGTGCACCAAGGTCGATCCCGAAGCCGATCCCGCCATCGCCGGTCTGCTCGGCTGCGGCATCATGGCGGGCATCGGCGCGGCGATGAACACCGGCAACGTCTCCCGCGGCGACAGCGTGGCCGTGATCGGCTGCGGCGGCGTCGGCGATGCGGCCATCGCGGGCGCCCGCCTGGCCGGTGCCAAGACGATCATCGCCATCGACCGCGATACCCGAAAGTTGGCCTGGGCCGGTGAATTCGGCGCCACCCACCGCATCGACGCCAGTACCGAGGATGTGGTCGAGCGGATACAGGAACTCACCGACGGGTTCGGCGCCGACGTCGTGATCGATGCCGTCGGCCGCCCCGAGACCTGGAAGCAAGCGTTCTACGGTCGCGATCTAGCGGGCACCGTGGTGCTCGTCGGCGTCCCCACCCCGGACATGACCCTCGACCTGCCGCTGATCGACCTGTTCTCCCACGGCGGCGCCCTGAAGTCCTCCTGGTACGGCGATTGCCTACCCGAACGCGACTTCCCGATGCTGATCGACCTCTACCGGCAAGGCCGCCTTCCCCTGGAACGCTTTGTCACCGAACGCATCTCACTCGACGAGGTCGAAAAGGCGTTCACCGCCATGCATCACGGCGACGTCCTGCGCTCCGTCGTGGTGTGGTGATTGGTCATCGTTGCGGCAGCACGCCATTCACCAGGGCCGCCAGGCTCTTCCGATGAATATCGCGGGAGGTCAGATCGGCCCACCGGTCACCGATAGCCGCGACCGTGGGCAGCTCCGCCAGTTCTAGCTGAGCTATGCCCGGTTCGGTGACGGACGAGGCGGCCAGCCGTGCCTGCCGGCGCTCTCGGCTCGCCCGGACGATCAGATCACCGACGATGTAGTACCAGATGGTCCGGTAAACATCGACGGCTTCTTCGGTGGTGCAGCCGTATTCGACGGCCGCGGCGATGATCATCTCAACCATCCCCATCGCAGCGGGCACAACGACCGGGTCGGACGCCAGGACCTCAATGATCCAGAGTCGCTCGGCAAGGCCCTCATACAGGGTGAACGCAACCTCCAGCAGCCGCTCACGGGGATCGTCGGGAAACTCGCGCACCGGAATGTGTTGTGCGTGCGTCTCCAGCACGAGCAGCAACAACTCGTCCTTGTCACGCACATGGTGATACAGCGCCATCGGCGTGCTACCCAACTCCTTCGCCAGCCGCCGCATCGACAGACTGTCTGCCCCCTCGGTTCGCAACACCTGATCGGCCGCCACGACGATCGCCTCCCGCGAAAGCCGCGGTGGCCGACCAACCTTCCCTGTGCGATCCGTTTGCCTTGGCATCGAGCCATCTTCCCCCATGGGAGGACACGGGGATGGATCGCGTCGAGGGACTGAAGCGCCGCGCCATCGGCAATCGGCGCGGCGCAGCAATGTCGACGGCCTGCGTCTTCGAGATCGGCAGGCCGGCATCGCTTACTTCGGCGGGGTGAGGTCGATCTTGATGCCCGTCACGGTCAATGCGCCCTCCGGAATTCCGGTCGCGGAGCACGACTCGACCTTCAGGCCCTTCACGGTGCCGGTGGCCTCGAATTTATCTTTAGCGTTCTCCTCACTGTTCGGGTCGAACTTGCCACTGACCATCATCTTGGCCGCCCCATCCTTCGGGATGGTCAGGGTGAATTTCGAGTCGGTGGCCGATGCCGCGTCCTCGTCCTTTGCGTTGGCAGTGCCCGTGATTTCGCAGCCGCTGCTGGTTTCCTTGGCCTCGACCTTCTTCGTCGTGAACTCGAAGTCCGGGCCGTCTTCCTTCACCTTGCAGCGTTTATCCTGGTCAGCCGCCAACTTGATGTCCGAGGGAGCCGCCGTCACGGAGTAATTCTTGCCGTCCTCCGATTTAGCGACCGTCACCTTTCCCTGGTCGGCCTTGCAGGTGAACGGACCGCTGTTGTCCTGCGCTACCGACACCGGGGCCGCGAAGACTCCGTATCCCAGCGCGGAGGCGCCCAACAGCCCTGCTGCCATGAGCATTCCGGCGCGCGCGCCCTTGCCTTGTTTGATCTGCACTGCAATCCTTCCATCGTCCATATGGTCGAATGGCGAATGCGAAGTGGGACGTGCGCCCACAGCCATTGCCATGATCCAAACAAAACAGATGAATCCGATCGCGCCCGAACGCTACCATCCGGAATGACTGAAACGTCGGATTCCAGCGGGTCGCCCTCCCTCTGGTGGATCCGTTCCGGCCGAGCAGCAACCGATCCATAGCGTCTTCGTAACCGGCACCGGCAGGGATGGGTACGACTCTCGACGCCGGATTCGGCTGGCACAGCGATCTTGTCGCGAAGTCGACCGCAAATCCGAGCCATCCGTCGGCGCATCGGCAACGAATGCGGGATGTCGGAGAACCTTCCCGATGGCAGGAACTAGCGGAGGTCGGAGTCGGCATGCGGGTCGGGCAATCTCGTGGATCGGATCGCAAGGTCCGGCCAGGCGCGAGCGAGGATGTGCTGGCGCGTCTCGCGGTGACGATGGTTCGACACCGGCGCCGAGTGTTCGCGGGGTGGCTCATCGCGGTGACGGCGGGACTCCTCGGACTGCCGCATCTGCTCGGTTCACTGGTGGCCCCGCCGATCGAGATCTCGGGCTCCGAATCGCAACAGGTGAGCCGCGTGCTGGCGGACGGGCTGCCGTCGATCGGCAGCGAGCAGATGGTCGCCGTCGTACATTCGACACTGCATCGGACGACGGATCCGGAGTTTCGGCGCGCGATCAGCGCCAGCATGGCCGCACTCGGACGGCACAAGGGCGTCTCCGGGGTGCTGTTGTTACCCGTCGCGGGCGACCCCGACAACAGCTTCGTCTCGGCCGAGGTGCTCGAGCCGTTCCGCCCTGTCCTGCACGACGAACACGCGGCCTACCTGCTTGTCGGAGCATCCGGTGACGACCGGCAGCGTCAGCAACGTTCCCCCGAACTGCAGACCGCCGCCGATCGCGCGGCCCAAACCGCATCGAACGGCACTGTGCAGGCGGCCGTTCTCGGGATATCGGGTTTCGGCCACATCATCCAGCAGGTCGCGATCGCCGATCTGATGCGCATCGAGCTGATCGCCGTTCCGCTCGCCCTCGCGGTGCTCTGGTGGGGTCTGCGCACTCCGGTGGCGGCGCTGGTGCCCGTCGGCGTCGCCGGTGCGTCGATTGTCAGCACGATGGGGCTGTTCTCCCTGCTGACCGGAACCCTCACCATCGACGGCACGCTCCTGATCGGGGTCAACGCAGCAGGATTGGGCATCGGGATCGACTACGCGTTGTTCGTGATGAATCGATTCCGCGAGGAACTAGCAGCCGGAGCCGGACCCGAGCGGGCCATTGCCACCGCGATGGCCACCACGGGACGCACCGTGTTGTATTCGGGGCTGATACTGCTCATGGCGGTCGTCAGCCTGTTCATGGTCCGCTGGCAGGTCTTCGCGCAGATCGCGACGGGCACCGTGGTGGCGACCATCGTCGCGTCACTGGCATCGATCACTCTCCTTCCAGCCGTTCTGGTTTCGCTGACCGAATGGCTGCAGCGGCGAGGTCGGTGCGAACGGTGGATTCCGCGCATCGACGATCGTGTCGGGCAGGGTGGACGACTGTCCCGCTGGGCCGAGCACTTGATGCGCCATCCTTGGCCGTACGCCGTCGGCATCACGATCGGCCTGCTGTGCGCGGCGATCCCGGCTGTCCATATGTCGACGGGCATCGACATCGAACGGCGTGCCCTCGCCGGCACTCCGTACCTCGCCAGCCTGACTGTCGCGGAGCGCGAAGTGCCCGGTGTGTCGGGAATCGCGGCCGTGGTGGTGCAACAGCCCGCGGGCAGCGCAGTGGATATCCAACCGCTCGCGGCGGCGCTGCGCGCGGATCCCGACGTGGTTGTCATGACCCGGATCGATGACGACGAGGGACTCACCGCCTTTCTCCTCTTACCCAAATATCCGGTCTACGCACCGGAATTCGCGCAATTGATGGAGCGAATTCACGACCGGATCGTGCCCGCGACGGCACCCGCCGGCGTATCGGTGCGTGTCGGTGGCCCGAGCGGCGTCGCCTATGACGTTATGGTCGAGACCGCGACAAAGCTGTGGTTGGTCGTGGCCAGTGTGCTGATGCTGTTGTTCGTTGTGCTGGCCGGTGTACTGCGCAGCCTGCTGCTGCCGTTGAAGGCAATCATGATGAGCCTGCTCGCCACCGGCGCGTCCTATGGGTTGACGGTGCTGATGTTTCAGCCCGGCGGGAATGGTCCGTCGATCTGGCCGCAGGTGCCGCTTTCGGTGTTCGTGATGCTGTTCGCACTGTCCACCGACTACGAATTGTTCCTCGTACGCCGGATCCAGGAGGAGTACCTGATCACCGGAAACAACCGGCGCTCGGTCACGATCGGTCTGCAGAGCACAGCCCGTCCTATCTCGCTGGCCGCGGTGATCCTCGCGATCGCCTACGGCAGCCTGGTGGTGTCCCGGATCAACTGTGTCCAGCAGTTCGGTTTCGCGATCGCCGCCGGCTTGATCATCGATGCCACCCTGATTCGCCTCGCGTTGGTGCCCGCGCTGATGCAGATCATGGGCCGCTGGAACTGGTGGTTCCCGCGGCTCGGTCGAGCGCCCGTATATGCACCACCCGCTTGACATTTCGTTCCGCCTCGACGGCCGCCGCACAGACCAGGGAGCGCCATGAATCCGCTGTCGCAGCTCGACCCCGACCACCTGCCGAGACACATCGCGTGCATCCCCGATGGAAACGGACGGTGGGCCCGGCAGCACGGCGATGTCCGGATCAAAGGGCACAGCGCGGGTGAACAGGTGATCAGCGATGTCGCGTTAGGCGCGGATGACCTGGGAATCGAGTGGTTCACGTTGTACGTGTTCTCCACCGAGAACTGGCAACGGCCCGAAGCCGAGGTCGCCTACTTGATGAGCACCATCGAACGCGGAATATATCGGCGGCTGGACGAATATCAGCGCCGTAATATCCGGATACGGTGGATCGGGCGTCCCGACCCACGGATACCACGCAATGTGCGAGCAGCGATCGATCACGGAATCGCGATGACCGAGAACAACATCGGCATGACCCTGACCATCGCATTCAACTACGGCGGACGCACCGAAATCGCCGACGCCGTCCGCAGGATGATCGATGACGGCGTCACCGGCGCGGCGGTGGACAGCGCGCTGATCAGCCGATACCTGTATGCCCCCGACATGCCCGATCCGGACCTGGTCATCCGCACGTCCGGGGAGAACCGGATCTCGAACTTCTTGCTCTGGCAACTCGCCTACAGCGAGCTGGTATTCACCCCCGTGCTCTGGCCCGACTTCACCTTCGATCATCTCGTCGCCGCGATCCAGGAATACCAGCGGCGGACTCGTCGCTTCGGTCGTCTCGACGCCGAGGTAGCGCAGGCTCGCACACCATCGATCTCGTTCTCGTGAACATCGATAACCAGCGGAGGCACATGTGAGCGCGCCGGATGCGGCATTCATGATTCCGTCCCTTCCCTTCGAGGCGCGCTGTCATCCGCTGTGGGAGCTGGCCGAAGATCGGGTACGAACCTGGTTGGCGAAGATATATCCGCATGGCACAGCGGCGGACGCCGAACGCTTCGAAGAAGGTAGGGCCGCAAGGGTTGCCGGTTATTTCTTCCCGGACGCCGATCTGGAAGACCTCGTCACCCTGACAGCCATGATCGAAGCCATCTTCATGTATGACGACCGAATCGCGTACGACAGATCATCCTCGCCGGAGGACGCACACGCCCTCGCCTATCGATTACAGCTCGTCCTCCAGACCGGCCAAGTCGAGCCGTCGGACGATCCCGACCTCATCGCCCTCGGCGAAATACTGCAGCGGATCTACCCGAGACAGTCGGAAGACTGGCGGAGCCGGTTTCGCAGGCACATCTGGAATTTCCTCTTCGCCAACGCCGCCGAGCTCGAAAACCGACTCGAGGGCCACACCCCGGGGCTTCGCGAATACATGGCCATTCGCCGGGAAACCATCGGTGTGCTCCCCGCCCTCGACCTGGCGGAATTCGCCGGCCACTACGAGCTGCCCGACATACTGTACGACGATCCAGATCTGCACGAATTGCGCCAGTGCTACCTCGACATCGTCGCGTGGATGAACGATATCTACTCGTACCAACGAGAGGACGCCGCAGGGGAAGTCAACCTGGTGCATGTCCTCCGGGCGGAAAACAAGACCTCCCTCGCCGCCACATTCGACGACATCTGCGAAATGATCGAGGCACGGATATCGCACTTCATCGAATCGGAGCGTAGATTCCGCGACAGCGATACGCACCGCCGGATCACGGAGACCGAACGGGCCGCTGTCGACGCGTCGGTCGCCGCGATGAAGTACGCGATGGCGGGTAGCAGGCGGTGGCAGGCCGAGGTAAAGCGGTACACGACTGCGCAGCGCTGAGAAACGCTCCGCAGTCGTCCGTGTTCACGGCTGCGCCGGGTGTCCACGTCGCGACAACAGCGACTGCAGGACGACCAGCGCACCGAGCACCAGGACAGTCACGCCGATCATCTGCAAACCGGTGCCGGCACCCGAGATGAACGCTGTGACAACGTCGTTGGCGCGGTCGGGGTCGGTGGTGGCGAGGGCTTGGGCCACGGTGTGGGGGTCGTGGTCGGCGCGGATGTCCGCGGGTAGGGCGGCGACGAACCGTGCGGTGAGGATCGTGCTGATCACCGCGACGCCGAGGGCGCTGCCGAATTCGCGGGTGGTGGCTTGCAAGCCGGCGCCGACGCCGGCCTGGGCGTGCGGTAGTGAGCCCGCGATCGCGCCGGAGAGGGTCGGAAGGGCCAGTGTCACACCGATTCCGGTTACGACGAGCCAGACGGCATACACGTAGTACGGCGTTTGCGCGTTGGTCGTGGACAGGCCGAGCAGTCCACCGCCGACGAACGCGAAGGCCAGCGCGGTGGTGGCATCGATGCCGATGCGCTCCGACAGGCGGCCGACGTATCGTGCGGCGACGATGATCGGGATGGTCAGCGGGAGAATGCCGAGGCCGGTGCGCAACACGCTGAATCCCATGCCGTACTGGAGGAATGACGCGTTGACGTAGAACAGCGCGAACATGCCGAAGAAGACTGTCGTCATGCCGAGGCAGGCGCTGCGCAGGCCGGGGACACGGAACAACCGCGGATCAAGCAGTGGGTGTTCGACTTTCAGTTCGACGAACACCCACACCGCGAACAACACTGCGGCACCGGCGAACCCACCGACGACAACCACGCTGCCCCAGCCCGACTCCGGACCCTGGACGATGCCGAGCAGCAAAGCCACCGAGGCGGCAACGAACAACAGCGCGCCGGGTAGGTCGAGGCGGCGGTCATGACGCGGCGACACCGGCGCGATACGTCCGACGAGGGCGACGAGAACCAGCGAGATCGGCACGGCGACAATGAACAACCAGCGCCACGATCCACCCGAAAGCACCGCTCCGCCACCGACATTGCCGACGACTCCGCCGATGCCGGTCATCGAGGCCCACACCGCGATCGTCGGACCTTTGCGTTCGACGGGCACGGCATGCAGCAGGACGGCGAGCGTGTTGGGCAGCACGGCGGCGGCGCCGATGCCCGTGATCGCACGGCTGACGAGCAGCACGGCCACGTTCGGCGCGACCGCCGACAGCAGCGCGCCCACCGCGAACAGCAGCAGGCCGACCAGCAGGACACCCTTGCGGCCGAAGCGATCACCCGCGGCCCCGCCGGGAATCACCAGGCAGGCGAAGAAGATGACGTAGGTGTCGACGATCCAGACCAGCGTCGACGCTGAGGGATGCAGTGCGCTGGCGGCGAGCATCGGGACGGCGAGGTTGATCGCGGCGACCATGCCGACGACGAGCACGACGCAGGCACTCATGAGGGCGAGCAGCCCGCGCTGCGAGACCGGACGGGAGGAAGGTTCACGCGAGGTCGGTGGACGGTCGCGGACCAGGACGTTGAATGGCATGACCATGACGTTATGAAAGTCAGCGGTTTCCGTGCCACGCAACTTTCACAATAGAGACTTGCGTACGATGCAATCATGCCCGAACAGCTCGACCTGAACCTGCTGCGCGTGTTCGACGCGTTGCTCCAGGACGGCAGCGTCACGGCGGCGGCCGAACGCCTGCATCTGTCCATCCCGGCGACGAGCCGCGCGCTCGGCCGGTTGCGGCGCGCGATGCACGATCCGATCCTGGTGCGGGCTGGTCGCGGGATGGCGCCGACCCCGTTCGCGCTGCGCACCGCGCCGCGGGTGCGTTCCCTGCTCGACGAGGCGGCGGCCTTGATCAGCGCCGACCGCGAGGTGACGGTCGCGGAGCTGAAGCGTACCTTCACGATTCGCCTCAACGACGGTGTCGCCGCGACCTTGGCGGCGGTGGCGGCCGAGGCCGCCGCGGTCGCCCCCGGTGTGACGCTGCGCTTCATCACCGAGGGCAGCGAAAGTATCGAGGCCCTGCGCGACGGTTCGGTCGATCTCGATATCGGCGTCGGCGACGTCACGGCGCCCGACATCCAGACCGCGGTGCTGTATCAGGAGCGAATAGTAGGCATCGTCCGCGCCGACAGTCCGCTCGGCAAGCACCGCCGCCCCACATTGGCACAGCTGTGCCAGTTTCCGCACGTCTCGGCCTCCCGCCGGGGCCGGGCCCGCGGACCGCTCGACGATGTCCTCGAAGCCGAGGGCCTGCATCGCCGCGTCGCCGCCGTCGTCCCCACCTCCGCCATTGCCGCGCTCCTGGTCTCCGCCAGCAACTACGTCGGATTGGCGCCACAACGCCTCGCCGAGCAGTACGGCGAGGCGCTCGGCCTGCGCTGGTTTCCGATCCCCGCCGCCCTGCCCGAACTCGAGATACGACTGCTCTGGCACGCGCGGCTCGATGCCGACCCGGCCCAGCGGTGGCTGCGCGACACCCTTCGGGACGCGGTCAGCTAGGGCCTACGCGTCCGCGTGTTCCAGCTGGGACAGATTGCCGAACACCGCGACCGCTACCGCCCCGCCGATGGCAAGGACGAAGCCGAGCCCGGCCAGCCACCCGAGTCCTGGTCGCGAAGTATCGCCGAGCACAAGGACTCCGACGATTCCGGGAATGACCGTCTCGCCGACCACCAGCGCCGCGGTAGCGCCGTTCACCGAACCGAGTTGCAGCGCAACGGTATGCAGGTAGAAACCGCCGATACCGGCGATCGCGATCGTCCACGCGGCCGGGTCGGCGAGCAGTGTCGGCACGTTCAACGGATCGATCCCCTGCACGATGCGCACCGCGATCGCCAAGGCCCCGAACAACATTCCGGCGGCCAGACCCGCGGCCACCGCGCCACGGGACCCGAGCCGTCGCACCACGAGCTGACTGACACCGAACAACAGCACCGACGCGATCAGCACGCCCCAGTGCATGACCGGATTATCGCTGCCACCACCCTCATGCCCCGCCGCACCACCGAGCGCGGCCAGCGCGAGGATCACCGCACAGATCGCCACCCAGTCCCGCAGATGCAATCGGATGCCGAGCACGAAGACCCCGAGCACCGCGGTGATGATCAGATTCGCGCTCATGATCGTCTGCGACAAGAACAGCGGAATCAGTCGCGCCGACACCGCATTTCCCACGAACCCCAGCACGTCCAGCGCGCTGCCGACGATGAACCACACCGTCAACACCGCGGCGACCGTGGAAGCAACCGTGGGCGCACCGGTTTCGGTCACCTGCCCGTCAGCACCTCGCGCCTCCGCCGCCGCGGCGGACCGCCGCGCGGCATACGCCTGCAGCACCGACGCCACCCCATACCCCACGCACGCGAGCAGCGCGGCAATCAGACCAATCAGCACACGACCAACCCCATCGACACCACACCCACCGTTTCAGTCACAACCGACGATAACGTCCGTCAACCGCAGCGCGGTCGACCGGCACCGTCGCGACACCGTGAACTCATCCGAGAATAAGTGGACGCAGTGACCGCTTAAGTCGTAGTCTGCAGACAGCGAGAAGTGGACATAATGTCCGCTTGATTTGGAGGCGATGAGATGACCGCGACGATCGGGACGGCGGAGACCGGCACTACTCCCCTTGCCCGCGAACACTTTCCGGCCGCGCGCCGGTGGGCTTACCTCAACCATGCCGGGATCAGTCCCCTGCCGCAGCCATCGGTCGATGCGATGGTTCGGCGGGCTACCGAGGTTTCGCTGGACGGCGAGTTCACGTATGCGGCACACAGTGCCGAGATCGAGCGGGTGCGTTCGGCCGCCGCACGGCTGATGGGGGTGCCGTCGACCGATGTCGCGTTCGTCAAGAACACCACGACCGGGCTCGGGATGATCGCCAACGGTCTGGAGTGGGCACCCGGCGACCGGGTGATCGTGCCGGACCTGGAATTTCCGTCCACGCTGTATCCGTGGCTGGCATTGGCGGATCGGGGCGTGCTGGTGGACCGGGTTCGCCCCGAGGGACCGGGCGGGCGGCTCACCGTCGAGGCGTTCGTCGATCGGATTCAGGACGGGCCGCCGCCGAAGTTGGTCGTCACCAGCTGGGTGCAGTTCGGCCGCGGCTGGCGAGTCGACCTGGCGGAGCTGGGGCGGGCGTGCCGGGAGGCCGGAACACTGTTGTGCGCGGACGTGATCCAGGGACTCGGTGTGCTCCCGGCCGAATTGGCGCGCTGGGGTGTCGATTTCGCGATGGCCGACGGACACAAATGGCTGCTCGGTCCAGAAGGTTGCGGCGTGCTGTACGTGCGGGGGTCACGGCTGGATCTGCTGCGGCCACTGGAGCCCGGCTGGAATTCGGTCGCACACCGGGAGGATTGGGACAACCTGGAGCTGGTATTCGACGACACGGCAAGGCGTTTGGAGGGTGGGATGCCGAACGTGACCGGCATCGCCGCCCTCGGTTCATCGATCGATCTGCTGCACGAGGCGGGCATCCCGGCGATCTGGTCGCATGTCGATCGGTTGTGCGATCTGGCATGCGCGGGCCTCACCTCGATCGGCGCGACCGTATTGTCGGACCGCTCAGTCGAAGGACGATCCGGGATTGTCGCGGTACATCTCGATGGTCCGCCGATCCCATTGCTGGCCAAGCAATTACAGGCCGAGGGCATCGCGGTCTCCGCTCGCGCGGGCGGGCTGCGCATCTCGCCGCACGGCTACAACAACGACGAGGATATCGAGCGATTGGTCGATACCGTGGCCACGCTGATCCGCACCTGAAACCGCTCAGCCGAGCTTCGCCGGTGCCGCATACTCATGACTATCCCTTGCCTAGGACCCGTCATGAGCGCGTTTGCGTGCGAACCCCTCCCGCATTCCACTGCCTACGGCCCTGGCATTCGCACAACCCGTAGGAGTCCCCATGGATCTCGCGGCACCCATCTGCGTCGTCGGCGCCGGCCAGAGCGGCATCCTCGCCGCCGCGAAGCTGCGCGACCTCGGCTTCGAGAACATCGATATTCTCGAAGCCGGGGCGCACCTCGGCGGCTACTGCCAGACCGTCGAGGTGGACGGTGACATCTACGATTTCCAGTCCCATCTGGTCATTCAGCAGTCGTTCGGCGCGGACACGGCGGGCACCGCCATCGACGAGTTGCTGCGCAATCATCCGGTGCCGACGAAGACCGAGGCGCTGTACTTCGTCGGCCGATCCGATTCCGGCAAACCACAACTGGCCGTGCCACCGCATTTGCTGGCGCTGTTCCAGACCCTGACCGCGGAGCAGACGATCGACCAGCTGGTAGCAGCCTGGAACATCATCGAACGGGCGCTTCGGGACAGACACGGGCCCGGGGCGAGCGGATTGGCGTTCGATCGCGTTCCCGGCGAGACCTGGGAAACCTATCGGGCGCGCCACGCACCGCTGGTCGGTGAGGTGCTGCAGGGACTGGTGATCTACGCCAATATGCGCCGACCGCGCCAGCCCGCCGAAACCGTCATCAATATCAACGCCCATATCTCCGGGCATGTTTCGCAGTTGGCGAAGCTGGTGCTGTCACTGTATCCGGCCGAGAAGGACGCGCTGCTCGCGCGAATGCCGCAGTCGCTGGTCGCCCAGTTGACTTCCCATCGACCGGTGAGCCTGAGCTTCCGCGAGGGGTTCGTCAGCTTCCTGCGCCGGATCGCCGATGACCACCGGCTCACCGTCACGGTCAACAGTCAGGTGACCGGCATCGAACCCGTTCAGCCGGAAGGGGTTCGGGTCACCTACACCGTGGACGGCGAGCAGCGCAGTGCGATCTATTCGCGAGTCGTAGTGACCGCACGGCCCGCGCAGATTCGAGAAATGTTCCCCGAGAGGGAAATTCGCGAACTGTTCGCCGAGCGGAACTGCCCACGCAGGTGGACACGCAGCTACCTGATCCGAGTGCGTGAAGAGCTCATCAGTTTTCCGCGACGGCCGGATTCTGCTGAACCCCTGGGCTTCTGGGTGATCGATCCCTACGGCAGCTACACCGACACCGATCCCGAACAGGCCATGCATCGCATCACCGCGGCCAACAAGCAACATCCCGGACCGTATTGGGTCTGCTTCAGCAACTCCGACACCTCGATATCCGCCGCCGAAGCCTGGTCCCTCGCCAAGGACAGCCTGTTCCTGTTCCACGACCCGGAGCTGGTCGCCGAGACGATCGCCGAATGGCCCGCGTATCCGAGCGCGGCCGCGGTCCGCGACGGCTGGTTCGATCACGTCACAGACATCCAGGGGCGGGATGGTGTCTACTTCGTCGGCGAAATACTGTCGGGGCCGACCGCCGAATGCATCAGCTCATTCGTCCGTGACGTGATCCCGGCGTGGTTCGAGCCGAGCAATCCTGCGTGACCGTAGCTTTCTTCTCCAACGCAAATTCCCAGTTACCCGCAGTTACAGCTAAACTCTCCCCGAGACCCAGCGTTTGTCAGGCAGTACACAACAGACCGGAGATTGCCAGCCGAAGGCGGTGGATCGGTGACCAACAGTCGAACGATGGTTCGCACCTGGTGGCAATACCGGGTCGATTACCGCTGGCTGATCAAGACGCTCAAATCCCACTCCGCGCTCGGACCGTTGAAGTCCATGGTCGGTGCGGGCGGCATCGTCATGGGGTTGATCACCATCCTGGCGCTGATCTCGCACGCGGGTCAGCACGGGGCCGCCGGGCAGGCGCAGGCCGTCCTCGTGGTCGTGATGGCGGCGGTGTGGACGCTGCGCTGGTGGTTGTTGCCGTGGCCGGGCGAACTCGAATCGCTGCTCTGGATCGGCGGGGTCGATCTCGCGATCACCGCCAACAATGTGATGATCCAGGATCGCCTGCTCGGCGCGATGGGGTGCGTGCTGTTGGTGATCACCGGCGGATATATCACCATCTTCCACAGTCCGCAGGTCCTGGCCCTGCATATCGGCTGGTCAGTGCTGTCGATTCTGGCGTTGGCCTACATGATGGTGCACGGCGTGCCGACGACCAACGGACACGGCATCGGCGATCACGCGCTCGGCCTGGTCGTCATTCTGGTGGTCCTCGTCGTGACCGGCGTGCTGCTGCCGATCGTGCACTTCTACAACTGGCTGCTGCGGGTGGACGCGCTCTCGGATCCGCTGACCAAGC
The DNA here is from genome assembly GCF_044459885.1 of Nocardia sp. NPDC050175. Classification (NCBI taxonomy): domain Bacteria; kingdom Bacillati; phylum Actinomycetota; class Actinomycetes; order Mycobacteriales; family Nocardiaceae; genus Nocardia; species Nocardia sp. NPDC050175. Next base: position 4,144 of record NZ_JBITJI010000022.1, on the reverse strand, counting down.
TGTTGAACCGGCGTGGCCTCGACTCGCACCTGCCACGATTCTTCGGACGGCGCTGCCACGAAGGCGTCTACGTGGTGACACTCGATCTGGATCGGTTCAAAACCGTCAACGACACCTTCGGTCATTCGTTCGGCGACGAGGTGCTGGTGCGGACGGCCGCGCGCCTGCGGGCGGCGGCGTCACCCGACGCCATCGTGGTGCGCACCGGCGGTGAGGAGTTCATGGTGGTCGGTCACCTGCATGGTGCGGACATCGGTGCTGTCGCGGAGCGACTACGGCACGCCGTCGCGACGACGCCCGGTCTGCCGAGCGCGATCACCGCCAGCGTCGGCGCCGCGGAATTCGAGCCCGGCCGCCATTGTGAACGGCAGCTCGCGTCGACGCCGCGTCATTTGTTCCGCAGCTCGGACTCGGCGATGTATCGGGCAAAGCAATTGGGCGGCAACACTGTTGTCATCGCCGATCCGCTGGACGGAACTGCGCCCTTGCGCGACTCCCGCACGGCCTAAGACTCCCGCCGGACTACGTGATCCTGGCGCACGGCGGCGGCCTTGCCCATGAACCGGCACCTCCGAACCGATGAGTTTCGGCCGCGCAAACAGTCTCCTCAACAGACGCAACCGCAGAGGAGTTCCCCTTGCCGCTTCATGTTCAACGATCGCCCGAGCACCTGGTCGCCGTCGGTGACGTAGACCTTTGCGTGACCACGTTCGGAGACCGCGGGCAGCCGCCGGTGGTGCTGCCGAGCACTTCGAGACTGTGCTGGGAAGACCAGTTCTGCGATCGGCTGGCCGGTGCCGGCCGGTTCGTCCTGCGCTATGACATCCGCGACACCGGCCGGTCGACGGCCTACGAGCCTGGCTCTCCCGGCTACCGCCTGCGCGACCTGGTTTCGGACCTCATCGGACTGCTCGATGTCTTCGAACTTCCGCGAGCCCATCTGGTGGGCTTCTCCGTGGCCGGCTGGATCTGTCAGCTCGCCGCCCTCGACTACCGCGATCGGGTGTCGGCCCTGACGCTGATCAACACCCGCCCAACGGCCCCCGGCCCGGCAGACCCGGATCTGCCCGAACACGCGGATCGGATCATCGAGTTCTTCACCAAGGCGCCCGCTCCGGACTGGTCCGACCGGGCGGCGGTGCTCGACTACCGCGTCGAACAGGCCCGAATACTCGCGGGCGCCAACGGATTCGACGAACAGCTGGCACGGCGGCAAGCGACCGTAATGCTCGACCGCACCACCAACGTGGCTGCCAGCGTGCTCAACCTGGCGTATGCCGATGCGGGCGACCGCTGGCGGGAGCGTCTCGGCGAGCTCACCGTGCCGACGTTGATTGCGCACGGTACCGATGACCCGTTCTTTCCGTACGGCAACGGACAAGCCATGGCTCGCGAGATCCCCGGTGCCGCCCTGCTCCCGCTGAACGGCATCGGGCACGAACTTCCCGCCACCACGTGGGATCAATTGCTCGCAGCCTTGCTGGCACTCCAGCCGGATTCCGTGCGCTAACCCGCCCTGACGGGGGTATCGAGATACTTCGCCAGCCGTGGCGACGGCAGATCAGCGATCAATCCTGGCCAACGGTGGTGAACAGGTTGAGTTTGTAGGTGGTTACCGGTGGCGTCCAGCCAAAAGCCTTGAGGCCGTGACGGTATCGGGCCGGCCAGGTGCGGGCGACCGAGGGTTGCGGGGTGGCGAAGGTGCGGGATTGGCGTAGCCGCAACCCATGCCGCTCCAACGTGGCGGGGTCTGCGCAGATCCATTTCATCCGGGCGGGAACGGCTTTGAAGACCGGGTTGCGATCCTGGTTCTTCATCATGATGGGGCCGCCGGTATCGAAGGCGAAGGGGCTGGCCGGGAAGGCCGCGGCGATCTGCCGCAAGGTCGCGTGGACCTGGTCGGCGGGGAAGTACAGCATGACCGCTTCGCTGAGCAGGAATATCGGGCCGGGCCGCTCGCGGACCTGCGCGTGCCAGTCGGTGTCGAAAAGCGATCCGGTGATCATGGTGTAGCGGTCGCTGTCGTCGAAGAACCTGCGGCGCAACGTCATTGTGTCCGCGACGTCCAGGTCGAACCAGCGCAGTCGACCGTTGTCCAGGCGATCGAATCGGGTCGATAGGCCGCAGCCCAGGTCGACAACGGTGCCGTCGGGATGCTCGCGCAGGAAGTCGCGCACGTACTCGTCGAAGATCGACGCCCGCAGCACCGACCCGGCCAGCGACGGGCCGCGGAACTTGGTGAAGTCGTAGTCGATCGCGACGACCAACTCGATCGCTTTGCGGTCACTCAGCACGCTCCGACGCTGTGCGGCGTCGCGTGCGCGCCCGTACAACGGGATCAGTAGCGTTTCCTGAACTTCGCCCAACAACACCGATTCGGCCATTGGCGCAGCCTAACTTAGGGTTACCTAACGTGTCTACGGGTTCAATCCATCGAGCTTGTAGCGCAACGGTATTCCGCGAAGTAAGGTAAGCCTTACTACGCTCCCTGGAGGTGTACATGACGACTACCTGGCTGGACACGCTGCTCCGACAAACGCGACGAGCCGGCGACTTCCCGTACCCGCATCAGGCCGCATTCCTGCTCGACAATCCGGTGCGACGACTCTTCACCAATCCGCGCGCCACGATCGACCAACTCGAACTCACCGGAACCGAACAGGTCCTGGAGCTCGGCCCTGGGCCAGGCTTCTACAGCCTCGAACTCGCACGCAAACTTACCGACGGCAGACTGGAACTGTTCGACATCCAGCCGCAAATGCTCGACAAGGCACGCCGGAAACTGGCGGGCGGCGGATGCGACAACGTCGGCTTCCACAGTGGCGATGCCGGTGCGGGCCTGCCGTTCCCGGACGACTCGTTCGACGTCGCGTTCCTTGCCGCGGTGATCGGCGAAGTCCCGGACAAGCCCGCGTGCGTCCGCGCGCTCGCCCGCGCCCTGAAGCCCGGCGGACGGCTCGCGTTCTTCGAGCACTTCCCGGATCCGGATCGCATGAGCGTGGCCGAACTACAGAAACTGGTTGAGCCGGAAGGGTTTTCCCTGCTCGATGCGCGCGGCGATCGGTGGCACGACACCGTGCGATTCACTCGTAATCCGAAACTTATCGAAGGCTAGCAGCCGTCTCTATCGCGAAGCCCGGCTCGGTGACGGTGAGCAGGGCCGCACGGAGGTCCATGCGATCGGCGAGGGCGGAAAGGTCACGGCCGGTGAGCTTTTCGATACGTTCGATGCGGTAGTGGACCGTGTTGACGGGGCACCAAATCCATGAGCGAAAGCCCCTTCAACCCGGTAGCCCCAGCCCTAGCCAACGCCCTCCGCGACGCCACCACCATCCGCTTCACCACCCTCCCCCTAACCCGAGACAAAATCTGGCAAGCCCTCCACCACAAACAACCCCACCCCACCAACCCTCTCCCCCGAATCCATCCAGGTGTAGTCGCCCACTTGACGTACAAACCACGCTCTTGACGCAAGCTGCAGCATCAGTCAAGAGCATGGACCCACGTCAAGTCGGGACCCCCCCGGAAAGGTCCACCTATCCGGGCAAGTGCTTCTTAGACCTCCGCACGTGAGCAGCTCATAGAAGCTGAAGACCTATCCGCGTTTTCCCGTGAGTAGTGCTGGGCACGTCGTGTGCCGTACCCGGCTTTAGGTGTGCGTCAGGCGCGCGATGTCGCGTTCCCGAGGTGGTCATCGAGTTGTGGTTACGTTCCAAGCGCTTTGGACAAGAGCGGGGTGGTCGGCGGCGGTTTCCGTGGCCGATCGGGCCCGCGGGGCGCTCCCCGAGCTGGTATCTCCAAGATCTGCACTCTGTCTCGGGATCGGCACTCGGAATAGGGCCCTATTCCGAGTGCCGATCCCGAGTTAGGGTGCGGATTTTGCTGGCGGGGGGGTCAGGGGCCGCTGGTGTTGGATGCGCACACCTTGTGCTGGCCGAACGCCGTTTCCGTGGGCCTCATACCTGCTATACCGGGGGCGGCCGACGGGTGTGCACACCCGTCAAGTCGGGCTCGGGCGTCTGGGTATGTGGTGGTGGGCCGGGTGGTTGTGAACCGACCCGACTTTCCGGCCGCTTCTTTCCCTGTGAAGGATGTGGGCCATGCCCAAGCGTTATCCGATCGAGCAGCGTGAGCGTGCGGTGAA
>NZ_JBITJI010000021.1:0-161039 GCF_044459885.1 Nocardia sp. NPDC050175 | reverse complement strand
GGTCAACGCCTTCGCGATCACCTTCGCTGACCGCTGGCCCAACGCCCAAACCTACTGAGAGAAACCGCCGGAAACACCGTTAGCGAGATAGTCCCGCCACGGCGGCTCACGACGCCTTACTCACGTCGGCGGATCCGGATCAGCGGCTCAGGTTGCGGAAGGCGTTGATGGACAGCGGGATGAATATCAGGAGCAGGGCTGCTGGCCAGAGTACGGCCATCAGGGTGGCGTGGGCGGTGACCCAGGAGTCGGTGACGACGCCTGGGTTGCCGAACAGGGCGCGGGTGGCGTTGACGGTGGCGGACAATGGGTTCCAGTCGGCGAGGGTGCGTAGCCAGGTGGGCATGGCGGTGGTTGCTACGAAGACGCCGGATAGGGAGCCGATGGGGAATTCCGCGGTTTGTACGCCGATGATGGCTGCGCTGCTGGTGAAGGCCAGGCCTAGGTAGACGCCGATCCAGATCAGGGCGAACCGTAGTAACAGGATTAGGGCGATTGCGGTGCAGAGGTCGCCGAGTGAACCGTGGTGGCGCCAGCCGAGGACCAGGCCGGTCAGCATCATCACTGTCAGCGTCAGCACCGATAGCAGCATGTCCCCCGCTGCCCGGCCGATCAGTACCGCGGCCGCTGAGATGGGCATGGAGCGGAAGCGGTCGGTTACGCCGCGGTCGACGTCGGTGGTCACTGCCAGTGCGGTGGCGCCGATGCCGAATAGCATTGTCATGGTGAACATTCCGGGGACCAGGTAGTCGCGGTAGTCGCCGCCGCCCGGGACTCGCATCGAGCCGCCGAACAGGTAGACGAACATCAGCACGACGACGATGTTGAACGCCAGGGCGAAGACCACCGGTCCGGGATTGCGCCGCCAGTGCGCCAACCCTCGCAGGGTGAGTGTCCAGCTGTCGAGCAGCATCCAGCGGACGCCACCGATGGATGGAATATCAACTGGTGCAGTCGTACTCATGCCGCTACCGCACTGACGCCAGGCTCCGACATGTGAACGGCACGCTGTATCACGCTGCACTCGTTCATGCCCGCCCCTCGCTAACGCTCGGCTCCGGCACGAGCGAGTGCTCGGCTGTGTCTATTGTTCGCTCGCTCATGCGGTGACCACCTGTTCAGCTTGGCTTCCCGTGAGGTGGAGAAAGACTTCGTCCAACGTCGGACGCCGCAGGATGAGGTCGTCGAACTGGATGCCCGCGTCGTCCAGGGCCCGGACCGCCGCGGACAACGCGCTCGCCTTGTCGGCGACCGGCAGACTCACCTGCCTGGTGTCGAGATCGAGCACCGGATCCGCGGTGCCGAGCCGGGCCACCGCCGCGGCCGCGTCCGCGATCCGGCCGTGCACTACGAATTCGATACGGTCGCCACCGATTCGGGATTTGAGCTCGCTCGGCGTGCCCTCCGCGATCACCTTGCCCGCGTCGATGACATTGATCCGGTTCGCCAGCTGATCGGCCTCATCCAGGTACTGGGTGGTGAGCAGCATGGTGGTGCCCATCGCGACGAGATTGCGGACCGCCTGCCAGACCTCGTTGCGGCCGCGCGGATCGAGGCCGACGGTCGGCTCGTCCAGGAACAGCACCGCCGGTGCCAGGATCATGCTCGCCGCGAGATCGAGGCGGCGTCGCATGCCGCCGGAGTAGGCCTTGACCGGTTTGTCGCCCGTGTCGGCCAGCTCGAACTGCTCGAGCAGTTCGACCGCGCGTCGCACGGCCGCCCGCCGGGACAGATGGAACAACCGGCCGAACATGATCAGGTTCTGGCGGCCGCTGAGCACCTCGTCGAGTGCCGGATGCTGGCCGACCAGCCCAATTCTGCTGCGCACCAAGGCAGCCTGGCGAGCCACGTCGTAGCCGGCCACCCTGGCCTGCCCGCCGTCGAAGCGCAGCAGCGTCGCGAGGATCCGCACCGACGTCGACTTGCCCGCACCGTTGGGTCCGAGCAGCCCGCAGACGGTGCCCTGCGGCACGGCGAGATCGAAACCGTCCAGTGCCTTCTTGGCGCCGTACTGTTTGCGCAGTCCTTCAGCGACCACCGCGAACTCACTCGACATCATCCTAATTCCTAATGCCGTTGCAGCAGTGTGTGCTTCACTTCGTCGGCGGCCGGTTGAGCGCATCGAGGAACAGCAGGCCACCGAATACCGCCATGGGCAGCCCGATCACGATGGTGCCGACCGCCGCACCGATCGTCGATCCCACCAATCCCGTTGCCAGGCAACCACCGAGGAATCCGGGAATGGCCAGCACGCCGATGGTGGCGACCAGCCCGGCCGCCGCACCGACGACACCGCCTACCAGACAACCGATCCCGGCGCCGACGGCGGTGCCGAGCAGCGTGCCGAGCAGCACGCCGACGTTCAACTGCGTGGAGAACTGCATGAGCGCGTTGTTGAAATCAGCCGAACGCGGGTCGAGCCCGATATCGCTGGGCTGGGCGATCGGCTCGGGTTCGGGCACTGCGGTATTCGGGTCGACGCTCGGCCGCAACGTGGCGGTATTGCCGTCGACGGACGCGGCGATCGGCCAGCGCAGGCCGTCTCGAACGTAGGACAGCGGGAGCTCGATCATCGCCCGGCCGTCGTCGTCATTGATCCGGAAGCTCGTGGCATCGGCGCTCAGCGATCCGCCGTCGGTCCGAAGCACCACCGCCCCGTCGACAACGTCGGCGGCATAACCTATTTCGCCGCGCGACTCAGCCCTCCCCTCGGGTGCCGAACTGAGCAGCCCGGCAGCCATGGCAACCACAACCACCGGCAATGCGATCCGCATCTTCCACATAACGTTCACTCTCCTCGAAACGAAGCCGGATACGGCGCGAACAGCTCGCGATAGAACGGGCTGGACCGGAACTCCGGCCCACCCAAATAGGTTCCATCCCAATCTATTTCGGCCTCGGACTGATCGGCAGAGCGCGCGGTCAGCCAATAGTCCGGATGGATACGGTCCGAGCTCAACCCGACCGTGAAGGTCAACGCCACCTCGTCACCGACCGCGACGGCGCGCTGCTGCTCCACCGAGGCAGGCACGAACACCGGAAGCCACGACGTTTGCTGCTCCAGCGAATCGATGGGATCGCGGTCCTCCGGCGAGACCCAGAGCCGGATCCCGAGCGCGATACCACCGAGCCGACCGGGCCGCGTTATCCGGACCCGCGATTCGTGCACCGCGTATTCGTATTCCGCGACACCGAATTCCAGCACCTCAACTGTGGTGGGCTCCGCCAGCCTTGCCTCGTGCGGTATTTCGGTCCAGCAGAGGCGGAGATCGAAAGGCCGCCCCACGGCCTGAAATACCCGGTCGACATAGGTCGCGTATTCCGCCTGGAATGCCGGACCCGTGTCGCCGAGCACAGCCGCGTAATCGAAAGGCACGGCGACGGTTTCCACCCGGTGCGGTATGAAAATGCCGGACTCACGCACCAAACGCCTTTTCGCGTCGGCGAATATTTCGCACACGCCTTCGGAACTGGCTATGGCACCGATGGTCTCGGAGACACACACGTCCGCCTTTTCCGGCAGTTCGATCTCCCGCGAGTCGCCGGTGACCACCGTGATGACATCCGCGAAGCCCCGCTCCGCGATCAACGCCCGCGCCTTCTCCGCCGACTCCGGCAGCGCTTCGATCGCCCACACCCTGGTCGCGCCCGACTCCGCGGCCGCGATCGCCCAGTTAGCCTCGGCGCCGGTCCCGATGTCGACTACCGTCCGCCCGGGCGCGCAGCGGCGGACGGCGCGATCGAACGCTGCGACCCGCACCTCGTCCGCGGTCATCATCGAATACAACAGCTCGTCATAGATCGGATATTCGCCGACCGACGGTATCAACGTGATGCGGGGACCGTCATCCCCGACCGCCGCGACATTCGCGCGCAATCGACCGCCGTATCCAATGGATCTAGACCGCAGACCAGCCACCCGAATTCCCTTCCACAAAGCATATCGACAGCTCGGCGATATGCCGTATTGCCATGCAGGCGAATGAGTTTCACCGTTCGAAACCTTCGCATCCGACTCTAGGCAACCCCCGGCAACACCGTCAACGTTCACAAACCCCGACTATTGGACGGCCGAAAAAGGGCAGCGGCGAGCCAGAAAGGTGAATTAGCGGTCCCGGAAATCGGGATCAGGCAGTGAGTCCACCGTCTACGCAGAACGTATGCCCGGTGATATAGCTGGCCTCGGCCGAAGCGAGGAACGCGACCAAGTTCGCCACCTCACGCGGCTGCCCGAAACGCCGCAGCGGGATGGACTTTCGAGCCGCAGTGGCCGCAGCGGCATCGAGCGCCTCGGTCATATCGGTGGCAATGAAGCCAGGCGCGACGGTATTCACCCGAATACCGAACCGCGCGACCTCGGCCGCGAGCGCCTTGCCGAAACCGATCAGGCCCGCCTTCGTCGCGGCATAGTTGGTCTGCCCGAGCGCCGCCGTCAGGCCCGACACCGACGACAGCGTGACGATCGCGCCCGACCGGCGCCGCATCATGGCGGGCACGACGGCCTTGCACACATGACGCGTGCCCGACAGATTCGTGCGGAGCACGTCGTCCCAGTCCGGCTCCGAGGACCCGAAAAGCAGTCCGTCCCTGGTGATTCCCGCCGCAGCCACCAGCACCTCGGCATCGCCGAGCCGTTCCTGCGCGGTCTCGACGAAATCCGCGACGGCCCCAGCGTCGCCCACGTCGCAGACCGCTCGATACACCTGCGCCCCGCGCGCCTCGCAGTCGGCGGCGACCGCATCGGCGGCGGCACTCGGCCGCAGATGACAGAACGCGATGTCGTATCCGTCGGCGGCGAGCCGGACGGCACAGGCGGCACCGATGCCGCGGGCACCGCCGGTGACGATCGCCAGCGGTCGCTGGCCCGTCACCGCCGCGCCTCCGTCGCGCCCTTAACCCACGCCGGGCCGGTCAGGAACCAGATGACAGTGATGAGTCCCAACGGCTGCACCACCTCACGCAGCGCGGCGGCCTGCTGCGCGTCGGCCACCGTCACCGAGAGACCGAAGCACACGACCAGCGCGATCGCCGCCGCGACCAGCCATTTGACGAACGATTTCGTCTCGTTCTTCACGGCTTCCGGCCCCTGCTTGGGGCGTTTCACCGGACGCGGCGCGCCGGCGAACCGGTACGCAAACCAGCCGTCGAGCCAGGCGATGGTCGATTTACCGAAGACAACGGTCCAGCCGAGATAGATCCCCGCGAGCCGGTGTATGCCGTTGACCTCCGCACCTTGGTACACATCGATGGCCACGGCGGTGACCAGACACCCGTCGATCAACGGAACCATCGCCAGCACAACCGAACTCGCCTGTCGCCAGCGCGCCACATACCGCAACAGCAGCCCGCCCGCGGCAAGAATCCAGAACGCGACCTCACAGGTCAGAATGACCGTCACCATCATCGATATCACCGCACCTGTCGAAGTGTGCTCGAGCAAGCGAGCAGATAGACAACCAACCCGACCGCGATCAACCCGGCACCGGCGACAGCCGAGGTGACCGGATCGAGCACAACATCGGTGAGCCCAGCCCAGCTCAAGTACTTGCAGACCGCGTAACCGAACGCCGAGCCGACCGCGAGCCCGGCCACGACGCCGACGATGGCGACCACCGTCGCCTCGACCCCGACGCTGCGCAGCACCAGCCCTCGGCTGAACCCGATCTGCCGCAACGTCGCCCACTCCTTGGCACGGCCGCCGGTCAGCACACCGAGCACCACGCCGAGGGCAAGCAACAGCCCCGCCCCGACCACCCCGGACAGCTGGGTCAGCGCCGCGATGATGGTCCGCGACTCGGCCTTCTGCTTGACCCGATAGTCATCGATGGAGCGCACCACGAGATTCGGCAGCCCCGCCGCGACCGTGCTGACCTCGGCGACGGCCGTCTGTTGCTCAGCACGGATCAGCACGTACTGGAATCCGGCACCGGCGGCGTAGTCGGACGACACCACGAAATCGCCCAATGTCGGCGCGTCGACATAGATCCCGGCAACCTGCACCGATCCCGCCGTCAGTCGAATCGAATCACCCACCACGACACCGATCTTCGCCGCTTCCGAGGCGGAAACCATGGCATGCTCCCGGTCCACGGTCGCGGTACCGCCGACCATCGTGAGCTGCAGCGCACCGCTGCCGAGCGGACCGTCCACCGCCACACCGTTACTCGTACGGCCCGACACGTCGGCGCCGTTCTGCGGGGCGACCGCCACCACGCCAGTCGCCCCCGGCGCGCCGCGCAGGGTGGCGACGTCGTCGGCCGAGATCGCGAAGCCGGTCTTGGGCTCCACCACCATCTGCGCGCCGACGTTCGCATCGATCTGGCGGTTGATGGAGGTGTCGGTGGAAGTCGCGAACACCGAGATGATCGCGACCAGGGTGGCGGTGAAACCGATGCAGGACACGGCAACCGCGGCCTGGGTGCGCACCCGGCCGACGCTGCCGAGCCCGAACCACGGCAGCAGCACCCCGCGCGTCCCGCCCACCTCGGTGAACGGAGTGAACACCCGCAGCGCGGGAGCGGCAAGGACGAACAGCCCGAGCAGCACCAGGCAGTAGCCGATGACCAGTCCGGTGAAGCCGAAGCGCTCGGCGACCGTGCACCAGATGCCGAGCCCGATCGCGGCCACAGCGACGACGGGCAGCACCGCTCGGCGGACAAGCGCGAATCGCGCTGCCGCACCGGTGGTTTCCGCGCGCTTCGGCCCCGAGATCGCGTCCCCGAGGAACCAGGCGCCGCCGATCGCGGCCGCGAGAGCGAGCACGGCACCGGCCCACGTCCACCCGTCGACCGCGACACCGTCGACGGCAAAAGTGCCGAGCAGCAGCCGGTTCGCGGGCAACAGCGCATCGACCACCAGGGTGATGACCGTCCCGACGACCGCAGCGGCGAGCACCATCGCCCCGGCCTGAATGGCCTTGACGCCCCGGATTTCCCGATTCGGCACCCCGATCCGCCGCAGGATGTCGAACTGCGGCCGCAGGCTCATGGCCAGCAGCACCAGCGAGAACACCAGCGCCGCAGTCAATCCGCAGATCAGCACCACGGCAAAAATAATGGCGATGACCCCGATAAAGCTGATCGCAGCGATCTGCTGGGAGGTCAGCTCGCCGAGGTAGTCGGCACGGGTGCTTACCGTCGCGCCCGCAGCGGCGAGCCGGTCGGCGGCCCCTCGCGCACCGGATCCGCTGAGCGCCACCATCGTGTATCCATCTGTGGCGCCAAGGATCTCGCGTGCCATCGGCTCGTCGGCGAAGCGCACCGACGTGGCCTCCGCAAGAACAGGACTGTTCGTCTCGACAGCGCTCCGCGCACCGCCGATCCCCATCACCTCCGCGCTGCCCCGACCGGTCGCGGGCTGGGCCACGATGTCAGCGGCACCGAACACCGGCGCGGCACCCGGATCGGCGCAGGCTCCGTCGGCTCGCTCGAAGTACCCCGGAATCGACTGCGAGGCAACACCTCCCGCATACACCACCACTTGACCCGAGAACTGCGACAACGCGCACACTCCCGGTGCCGCACTCACCGCATCGGCCACCGCGGCGGCAGGCAGCGCCGTGCTCGCCGTGACGATCAACTCCCCCGGCAGCACGGTCGCCGCGATGGCCTCAGAAATCTTGTCCCGGTAGGACATATACAGCCCCGCCGGAATCAGCAGCGAAACCAGCAGCGCGATAGAGATAACCAGCACCAGGAATGTCTGGCGCCGGAACCGCCGAAGCTGACCGACGGCGAGGCCGAACATCATCTGCGCCCGTGGCATGACTACACCGCCACCCGGTCCTGCGAGTACGCCACGACCTCTTTCACCGTGGCGCCGACCAGGTCGTGCTCGATGCGGCCGTCGCGGATGAGCAGCACCCGGTCGGCATATTCGACGAACTGCGGGTCGTGGCTCACCGTGACGATCGAGATCCCGCGCTCGTCCACGATCCGGCGCAGCAGCTCCCGGATGCGGGCCGCGTTGTGCGAGTCGAGCGCGCCGGTCGGCTCGTCCGCGAAGATCACGTCCGGCTCGGCGACCAGCGCCCGCGCACACGCCACCCGCTGCTGCGTGCCGCCGGACAGCTCATCGGGCAACATCCGCAGGTACTGCGCGATCCCCAGGTCCGCGCACAGCGCGCCGAGCTTCTGCTCGTCGACCTTCTTCCCTGCGGCGCGGGCGGGCAACAGGATGTTGCCGCGCGCCGACAGCGAGTCGAGCAGCCCGTACTCCTGGAACACGAAGCCGAAGTGCTCGAGCCGCATCCGGGACAGGTCCCGATCGGATTGTTCGTACACATTGCGGTCGGCGTAGAAGGCCTCCCCGCTGGTCGGCCGCAACAGTCCGCTCAGGCAGGAGACCAGCGTCGTCTTCCCCGAGCCGGAGGGGCCCATGACCACGGTGAACGAACCGGCGCCGATGGCAAGATCGACATTGTCCAGCGCGACCACCGACGCATCCTTCTTACCGAAGCTCTTGGTGACACCACGCAACCGCAACACCGGAGCCGACGGATCTGCCGAGACCTTCACAGCACCAATTCCTTTCGCTCAGAAGCCACCCCCGAGGACGCGCAGCCCGCGTTCCACAGTGATCATGGTCCCGTCGCGGGGCCGCCGCCGTCGTCCTCCTTTATGACTACTTCGGGTACCAGATCAGCCGATCTCACCGGCGGAAAGGCTGGACGGTCGCTCAGCCGGACCACGACCAGCCGCGCTCCGCTACCCGCCAGCGCATCGCCGAGGGTCTTGGCCAGCAGGTGCGGTTCCGACACCACCGCCGTGGTGTATCCGGCCGCGTCGGCCAGCGCGATGATCGACGCGCCCGCATCGAAATCGACGATCGCCGTATCGGTCCTGGACAGCGACGGCCAGCCGAATCCGCCGTTGTCCAGGCAGATGTAGCAGATATCGGCCGCCATCCGGGCGGCCGCGAGAATGCTCGGCAGGTTGGTCAGAAACGCACCGTCGCCGCCCACCGCAACCACCCGGCGTCCGTCGGACGCGGCACCGAGCGCGGCGCCGAGGCCGAAGCCGAGCGGCGTCTGCTCGCTCGGCACCAGGGGCCGCACGCCGGGCGGGAGGGTGAAGCACGGCGCGTAGTAGCCCCACAGATCGGCCAGGCCGTTCTCCTGCGCGAGCACATCCACGCGCTGGTCCCGCAGCGCCGCCCGCAGCGTGGTCCAGAACAGCACGGTCCCGAGGCCCGCGCCGTCGTCTCGCATCGGCTGCCACGGCCGCCACCACGGTGCCGACGCACTCGGCGGACCCGCGAAATCGGCTGCCAGCCGCAGGAATACGCCCGAATCGCACACCACCGGATAACGCGCGGGCACCGCGCGATCGAGCACGGCCGGGTCGGTGTCGACATGCGCCAGCAGCGCCCGCTCCGGCGCGTCCCAGCCCATCAACGCGGTTTCCTCGAGCTGACTGCCGAGCACCACGACCGCATCGGCTTCGGCGAGGGCCGCGCGCGACTCCTCGGGCAGATACAGCCCGGCCAGGCCGCCGAAATGCGGGTCGTCCTCGGGGAACACGCCACGGCCAGACGCGGTGACCAGGCACAGCGCGTTCAACGCCGCAGCGAGCGGCAGACCGTAGTCGGCCACGTCCGCCTGACGAGTGCCGCCGCCGAACAACAGCACCGGTCGTTGGGCCGCCCGCAGGGCCTCGAATACCGGAGCCAGCGTCTCTGCGGTCTGTCCCAGTGGCATCGGCGCCCGCACGAGGGTCTCGGCCAGGCCGTCAGGCACCCGTGCATCGGCCAGCTCGGGCGAAATCATCAGATGAACCGGCCCACGCTGTCCGTTTTCGGCCAGATAGCGGGCACGAGAAACGGCCCAGGCCAGGTCGGCGGCGCTCGCCACCCGGTGCGTCCAGACGAACAGGCCCTCACTCAATGCCGCCGCCGGAAACTCCTGAAAACCGCCACGGCCGACCTCCGTGTCCCGGTTGATCGTGCTCACCACCAGCAGCGGGGTCCGCGAGGTGTACGCCTCGGAGATACCGATCAGCGCGTTTAGCAGATTGGGCCCGGTGGCGGTCGCGAGCACGGCGGCCCGGCCGTTCAGCCGCGACCAGCCAACGGCCGCGAACGATGCCGAACGCTGATCCTGCAAGGCGGCGAATTGCGCACCCGCCGCCCGCGCGGCATCGATGATGTCCGGATCGTCACCGGGTACCCCGGCATACAGCCGCGGCCCGGTCCGCTCCAGCAGCCCGACGATGTCGCCCCAGATCCCTTTCACCACAAGTCCTTTCACACTACGAATCGCAACCGCAGCACACCGGCCGCGCACACCCGCGGCCGCGCGGCGTCGAGCCACACCGTCACGTCACAGCGCACGTCCACGTGTCCCTTACCCGGCTGCGCGTCGATCATCTTGGCGTCCAAGCAGATCGCGCTGCCGACGGGTGCCGGCGACGCGAAGCTGAGCCGGTCGAACCCGAGGTTGATCACCCGATCACACTCGGGGGCCTCGATCACCTCGTCCAGCAACCCCGGTATCAGCGCGGCGATCAGCATGCCGTGTGCGAGCGTGCCGCCGAGCGCCGCGGCCCGCTCCGGATCGGTGTGGATCCATTGCATGTCTTCGGTAAGTTCGCCGAAGGCAGTCACGCGTTCCTGAGTCAGCTCGATCGACCTGGACCGCCGCGGCGGCTTACCGACCTGTTCGAGCAGCGTGGACGCGACCTCGACCGTGCTCATAACCGCGCTCCGATCTCCGCGACCACCCGCTGCCGGACGGAACGCCAGCGCTCATCACTGAATTCACTCGCGCCGGGCACCTGATAGCCGACCTCGGCGAACTCCGGCTCGGTCAGCGTCCCCACCGCCCGCGCGGTCAACCGCGGCCCGTCCGCGACGCAGTCGGCGAGCAGCGCCTCCGGCCGCACCGCCTTGTGCACGAAGATCCGGATGGTATTCGGATTGTGCACGGCCGCAGTCATTTCGAACCCGCGCCTGCCGTCGAAGTGATACAGGTACCGCAGCAGCGCCAACATCGCGTCCATCCCGACGCCGTTGCCCCACTCGGCATCTCCGGCCAGCACCACCCCGACGTGCATCCGCGCGGGCTCGGCCAATCGGCAGTCATAGATGCCGATCGGCCGCTGCCCGGCCGCGCCGTCGCGTCGATAGATGTAGCCCAGCAACCGATCCGAGGCCTTCGCCATGTCGTCGAGCCCGCGCGAGTCGACGGGTGCGACGGCCGACCCGGCGAACAAGCGCTGCGTCGCGGACTCGAAGACATGGGTCAACATGTCCGAGGGATCGGCGCCGTGACTCTCCTCGAGCCGCGTCCACCTACCGAACAGGGTCACCGCTACTCCGTCTCGGCCAGGTGCTCGCGGATCGCCTGACGCAACCGGCGCGCGGTCCGGGCATAACTCCGTTCCGCCTCGGCGGCACCGGTATCGGCCGCCTGGACGCGGCGCAGCGACGGTCCGGTGATCGACCACACCAATCCGTCCCAGTACCGGCCCTCGGCGAAGAACCGATCCTGCACCAGGCCCTCGCACCGGAAGAACTCCGAGTTCATCGCGTAGTCGAGCAGCACCCGGTTGTACACGCCGAACCACAGCTCGATCCGATGCACCTCGGTGCCGCTCAGCAGATAGCGCACGAACTCGTCGAGCGCGCCGCCGACCCCGGCCTGTTCCAGCGCCGCGTCGTCGGCACTGTGCAGCATGATCTCGAAAACGCCTGGCGTCTGCAGACGTTCGGCGCGGACCACGCCGAGTCCGTCCACCCCGCCGCGAATCACGAAGGCGACCGCCGAGCGGTCGATCGCGGCCGCCGCCTGACGATCACGCAACCACTGCGGCCCCGCGGTGGACACCGCCGAGATCGGATCGGAGCTGATGAGCCGGGCCGCGTGTGCCGAATCCTCTTGGGTCAGAATCGGTTCGAGCGCCGCGAATTTCATCATTGCAGCACCGGATCCTTGCTGTTCACCAGGTCGAGCAGGTCACCGGCGGTCTTGGCGCCGATCACTTCCTCTTCCGACAGCGACACCGAGTACGCCGACTGCAGGCGCAGCACGAGCTCGAGCATCCCGAGCGAATCGAGCTCGAGATTGTCCACGATCGACGCCTCCGCCGTCACCGTGGGCAGTTCGTCCAGGTCGTTGATCCGCTCGATCTCCGCGGCGACCAGGTCGAAGAATTCCTTCTCGTTGGCAGGCATAATCATTCCCTTCCTCTCTGAACCAGAAGCGAGCACGAAGTCCCCCCGAAGCCGAAGGCGTTGACGATCCCCGCGCTCGGTCCGGTGTTGTCGACAGTGTGGCCGTGGGGCACGACCATGGCGCCGGGGGCCTCGATCGGATCGAGGCAGTGCTGCGTTCCGAAAATCCGTCCACCGCGCAAGGTTTCGAAGGCGACGATGGCCGAGGCCAATCCGGCTGAATGCACCGAATGCCCCACCTCGCCCTTGCAGGACGAGACGTACAGCTCGGTGTCCAACGAGCGGCCGAGCGCCGCCACCGCATCGAGCTCGACCCGGTCACCGTGCTTGGTGCCGGTCGCGTGCGCCGCCACGAACTGCGGGTCGACCCCGGCCTGCCGGACCGCGCTTGTCATGCACCAGAGTTGGCTGTCGAGATCGGATTGCGCGCCGAGTCCGAGCGTCTGCACGCCGATGCCGCTGATCACCGGGCGGTCGGGTCGATCGGCGGCGGCCGTGCCGATAATGACCGCCCCGACAAAGAAGCCGAGGGCCGTTCCGTCCGCGCTCGCGTCGAACGGCCTGCAGTACTCGAGGTCGGTCAACGCGCCCGCACTGGCGAACGCGGCCCGCTCGATGAAGCCGGGCGCGGTCGCACCGAGCACCAGGGCGTGATCGCACCGGCCGCGCTGGACCAGAGCGGACGCGACCGCGAGCGCCAACCCAGCCGAGGCGCAGGCGTGCGAGATGATCAGCCGATCGCGCTGCCAGGACGCCAGCCGCGGATAGGTCTGGCTCGGCGGTGGCTGGTACTCCTCGATATTGGAGGGAAAGTAGGCGCCGGTGGTCTGGGTCGCATCGACGATGACCAGTCGACTGTCTGCCACTTCTGGGTTGCGCGCGAGCAGCGTATCCACGCAGTGCGCCAGCACGTCAGCACGGGAACCGCGCGCGATCTCCGCCTCGACGATGTGCGGTCCTGGATCGAAGGCCGATGCGGTCTCGTATCCGGCCGCGCGATGAGCGCCGAGATAATCTACGACAGTTGCGTGCATGGCATCTCCATCGATCCGTTCAGATGAGCCGCCACCTGGGCCGAGAGCCTGCGACGATCCACTTTTCCGGCCGCGGTCAGCGGCACGTCCGCATGCTGCATCAGCAGGATCTCGCGCGCCTTGAACTGCACGGGAAACTCTCGGGCGTTCGCCACGATCGACCGCGTCAGCTCCGCGTCGTGCGCGGCATCGCGCTCGGTGATCGCGACCAGCACCACCCGCCTGCGCCCGTTCTGCGCCGGATCCACTTGCAGCACGGCGACTTCGGGCGCATTGCGGGCCGTGCCGCGCACCTGCTGTTCGAGCACGCTGGCATGCAGTTTCGCGCCCTGGCTGATCAGCATCGCGTCGAGCCTGCCGTGCACCGCGAGCTGCCCCGACGCGCCGAGCGCGCCGAAGTCCCTGGTGCGCAGCCAGCCGTCACCGGTGAGATCGGGATTCGGGATCAGCTGCCGCCGTTCGGCATCCCAGACCCGGTCGGCGACACTCGGGCTGCGCACCTGGATCTCGTCGTCGACGATCCGGACCTC
This sequence comes from Nocardia sp. NPDC050175, assembly GCF_044459885.1. Taxonomy (NCBI): domain Bacteria; kingdom Bacillati; phylum Actinomycetota; class Actinomycetes; order Mycobacteriales; family Nocardiaceae; genus Nocardia; species Nocardia sp. NPDC050175. Next base: position 147,304 of record NZ_JBITJI010000021.1, on the reverse strand, counting down.
GGTGCCCAGCAACGGAATTCCGACATGTCGCGGCGAGTAGTGCGCTCCGATCGAGATGGCCACGTTCGGCCCAGCCTCGGTCAAGCCATATCCGTTGTGCAGCGGGGCACCGGCATCCTCGAAGAAATCCAGCAGATCGTGCGCGACCACCTCGCCGCCGACGCCGCGCACGGCCAACGCCCGTACCGCCGCCGCGATGTCGGCGTCGGTGCGCATCGCCTGCGCCAGGTAGCGCCACACGCCGGGCAGGGTGTCCAGGCTGTCGCAGCTGCGCGCGGTGAGCATCGCCAGCAACTCACTGAAAGCCGTTGCGCTGCAAGTGCGGAACTCGGTGCCGAATTCGAGAGCGAGATTGAACACGCTGAACCCGTACGAACTGCTCAGGCCGAGGGCCGTGGCATACCGCGTCGTCTCGTTCGTGCCGAGCCGTTCGGCCGTGGCGCGGGCTTGATAAGCGAGCGCGGCCCGCGACCAAGCGACGTAGCGGCCGATACCGCTGGTGCCGGAGGTCGTCGCGAGCACCGCGGGCACGTCACCGTCGGTCGGGCAGGACACCACGTTCAGCCCCGCGATCGTCCGGTACGTGTCAAAGGCCTTCGCCTGCTGTTCCAGTGCGCCCAGGACGAACGGCACGCCGAGCTCACGCGCGGTCAGATACGCGTAGGCATACAAGCGTGGGTTCCCAGGGGCAAGCAGGGCGTGTTCACCGGAGACAAGAACCGAATCCAGTTGTCGGCGTATTGAATCCAGCTCACTGGTGGCAAGCGGCATCCCGCTGATCTCCGGAAGCTCACGACGGTCAGACATGGCGGAAGCTCCCGAGGGTGATTGCCGCCGAGCTGTCCGGCGCCGTCAGCTCGGCCTCCAGCAGCACACACAGCGGCTCACCGGTGCCCTCGGCCAACGCCGCGAGCACGTCGAGCGCGACGTGCCGCTCGCACGACACGGCCAGTGCCGCACCGCGCCAGCCGCGCTTGGTGCTGGTGCCGAATACCCGGCAGCCGTCCGCGTTGAGCACCTCGGTGGGCAGGGTCGGCCGCTCCTCGCGCTCGGCGGACGCGTACATCGCCGCAGCCCAGTCGATCACCTCCGGCGAGCGGAAGATTATGTTGGCCGCGGACTTTTCCTGCTCCGGTGCGTCCAGGTTGTGCAGGTAGTCGGTCAGGATCCGGCCGATCTGGGTGTTCCAGCGCAGAAAGTCCAGCGGGCCGACCGTTTCGGTGCGCAGCTGCGCCAGCACCGGCTCATCGTGTTGCATCGACGTCTCCCCGTTCGGCTGCGTAGCGGGCCAGCTCGGCGGCCAGCAGCAGCGGTCGGCCGACCGGCTCGCGGCCGAGACCGGCCGAGACCGTGCCGTTGGGACCGAACCCACCGAACGGCTCGTGCCCGTTCTCGAACTCGAAGGCCGTGCGCGCCCCGGTGTTTCGCGCGCTGCCCACCCGGTCGACGCCGACTAATTCGGCGACACCGAACGCGCTGAGGTACATCCCGTAGGGGTCGGTCTCCTCGGTGCCGAGAAAGTCGAGCACGTCATCGAGGCGGTCGTAGACCACCACGTTGAACAACGGACCGAACAGCTCCGGCACCGCGGCCGGGACCTCCGCCAGCCGCCGGACCGACACCGCGATCGGGCAATGCCGTTGGTCGGCACTGGTTTTCCCGCTCCACACCACGGTCTTGTCCAGCTCGTCCAACACCGCGACGGCCCGATCGTAGGTGGCCGTGTCCGCCAGCGGCGCGCTGATCAGCCCGGGTACCGCACCCGTCGAAACGACCGGGACGGTGCCGAGCTGCTGCACCAGCTCCGCCACGAAATCATCGGCCAGGGCGGCATCGACGAAGATGGCGTCGGGGCACAGGCAGTCCTGGCCGTTGTTGTAGAGCCGGGCGGCCACCGTGGCCGCCACCGCGCTCGACAGCTCTGGACGGGACAGATCCCGGCCGATCACGATCGGATTGATGCCAGTGCCGAACCCGAGGAACAGCCCACTGCCGCACTCCTCGTCCACCTTTCGCCCGTTCTCCGGCTTGCCGCTGAAGACCACGACACTGCCCTGCGATATCTCGGCGAAGGTGCTCTGTGAGTAGGTGCGCATCCGCCCGTCGATATCGATCGGACCGTCGGACAGGAGCTGTGCGAGCTCGAGGTAGGCGTCCTGCACCCGGGAAGCGGGGCGAGCCAGCACATTTCCGAAGAACAACGAGGGCAAGGCCACGAAAAGCGCCATGCTGTACAGCAAGTTGTTCGCGGGCAAGAACACCCGCACCTGACTGTCGGGATCACAGGCCCGGTAGGCGGCATACTCCAGTCCGGCGGTGCGCAGCAGCTCGATCGAATCCGCGATCTCGGTGTCGATGCTGTCGAGCGTGGCGATCGGGGTAAGCACCTCGCGGATCCGGTCGCGGCGGCATTCGATGAGCGCCGCAGTGCCGCTGGCCGTTTCGATGATCCGCTCGAAGTCGGCGGCGCTGCGTAGCGGCGGTATCGACAGACTCGTCATCGCGGCCGCCCGCAGGGCAGCGCGCAATCGCCGATCTTGACGGTGATGCGGTCGGCCACGTCGAGCACCGTGCCCTTGGTGTTGACGTACTTGACGGTGCTCACCGTCGAGGTCTCCGGCGAATCCCGCAGGTACTGCAGCACACTGCGCGCTCCGCGCCCGGCCGGTTCCCACCGCTGATCGCCGACCGAGGAGCGGACGGTGACCACGTAGTCCGATTCGGCGTCCACTCCGACTATTGGGCAGGCCCAGTCGACACGATCGCACGCGGCGGCGAACGAACCGGCGCCGAGCCCACGCAGCACCGTCGCCTGTGCGCGCTCCGAGAGCGCCGAATTGCCGCCCCCCGTCGGCGAGTTGGTGTCCTTGCTGATGACATTGCCGATGTCGCCGCAACCAGCAAGCGCGGTGCCGGCCACCGCAATCACCATGCCGCGCGTCGCGACACGATAAATGGTGTCGTGCATGTGCACTCCTTCCTACCTACCGGATCCGGTTGTCGTACCGAATGTTTCGATGACAGCGCCGCCCGCCACGTAGTCGACCCAGCTGCCCGGCGCACGGCGCGCGAGCACCGCGCGCTCGACCTGCCCGGCGACGGCATCCACCGTCGGCAAGGCCGCACCCGAGCGCAGCGCCGCGCGGCGGCGATCCTCGGACGCTGCCGGCTCACGCAGGTCCATCAGCAGGGCCGCCGGGGTGCCCTCGACCATGTCGCTGACCACGGTGGTCATGGCGATGGCCCGGCCGTTGGTCCAGCGGCCGACCAGCTGTTCACCGCGGTGCTTGCTCCGCGCGATGGCGTAGTAGCTGTCGAATTCGTCGATGGTGCCGAAGCCATGGGATTGCACGCTGGTCAGATAGATCACGGAGGCATCGGGCCGCAGCAGCGGCGCGAAGGCCTCGAGCACCGCCACCTGCGCATCGCCGTTCACCACGTCCGCGTATCCGGGTGGGGCGTCATGCTCCATGCCGCCGGACGCGTTCAGTACGAGTGTGGTTACCGCGCTTCCTGTTTCGCCGACCTTTGCCGCGAATTCCGCCAGCGCAGCCGGTTCGGTGATATCGGCCTGGTAGCAGTGCGCGGCGGCATCCGGGTAGGACTTACGCAGCCTGGTCACCGTCGCCTCGGCCCGGCGTTGCGCACGCCGATAGCAGAAGTGCACCTCGAATCCTGCCGCCACCAACCGCTCGCAGATCCGTGCGCCGATCCCGCGCGACCCACCGGTCACCACCGCGACCGGGGCGCTCACCGCGCCTCCCCCGGGCAGATGCCGGGCAGCCAGGATGTGCTGCGCCCCAACCAGAACGACATCGCGGCCAGCACACCCGCGGCACCCGTCGCGAAATCGGCGGAGGCGCGGGCCGACAGTTGGCCTGGCACATGGAATCCGCGCGACCCGGTACCGGAGAAGGCGGCAATGCTCGTCGCGATCTGCTCGTTGCACCGATCGAGATAGTCCGCGTCGAACCAGTCCGTGCGTTCCCGCAGAACCGCGTTCGCGGCGAGGCCGCCCGCCAGCCCGATGTACAGGCCCGGCTGCACGCCCACCCGGCTGCACGCCGCGCGTTGCAATGCGCGGCGGGTGTCCGCGTCGATGTCCCAGGCCGAGCCGAGCTCGGCGGCCGCGATCAACAGCCCGGCGTTGCCCCGATCCAGATAGCTGAGCATCCGAATCTTGCCGTCCCAGTGGTAGAGCAACGGTTCGTCATCGGCGTCGTGCCTGACGTAGGTGGCCAGCTCCGCATCCATGGCGGCCCGTGCGGTGTCGAGATAGCTCGGCTTCGCCAGCACCGTGTGCGCACGAAACAGTGCGAGTGCGGCGCCCGAAAGTCCGTTCAGCAGACCGGTGATCGCGGTCGGCGACCCGAGCTGCTCGCGCACCCGGCGCTCCAGTTCGTCCGCAGCCCGTTCGAGCCAGTCGGTACCGAAGTCGGTGTCGCCGTTGGCGCGCCACCACAGGGCGAGCAGGATCTGTCCGGCCAAACCACCGCGCAGATGCCACGGCGAGGCGGAAAACTCAGTGGTGGTGACGAATCGGTCCATTAGCCGGGTGGCCAGCTCGTGCGCGCCGAGCTCGGCGCTGACGATGACGTTGCCCGCCCAGCCGTCGAGCAACCCGTTGCCGAGCGCACCGAACTGGTCGAGGTTCTTCTCCAGCCAGGTGGTGTATCCGGTCACGACGTGATCCGGCACCGCACCGGTGCGCGACAGCGCCCATACCGCGCCCGCCGGACCATGCTCGATACCGAAGCGCGCGTGCTCGCCGAAGCCGGTCGGGCTGCACGGAATCGGGTACCGATCGTCGAAATCGAAACAGCCACGGAGGGTTTCGGTAACCCGGTCGACATAGCGGGCGAAGGTCTCGTCGAGCGTCTCCGCCGCAGGCAGCACGGTCGCGGCGACGCCGAGCCTGCGGCGCATCCCCTCCCTCCACTGCGCATCCAGGTGAAAGGTGTTGGCGGCGAGGTCGATCAGCGACGCCAACCCATCGGTGATGTACGAAGCCATCGGCACCATCGGCACATACAGGTAGAGCTCGGTGGCAGCGAGTGCGAACTCGTCGGCGTCGCGGCCACCCTGGCCGGGCCGGCCGAACCCCTGTGCGCCAACGAACAGCGCCGCCGACTCGGTGCTACTGGTAGCGGCCTCGAGATCGATGATCCGCAGCTCGCCGTCCGGTTCGACGATCACGTTCGCCGGATGCAGGTCGACCAGGACGATGCCCGCGTCGTGTGTGGCGGCGACCAAACGTGCGAGCCGCTCAATGTGCTCGGTGACCGACTCGGCGAAGGCCCGTGCGGCTTCGACGGGCACCGGCTGGTCGGGCCGCCCCTGGATCAGCGCGGGATTCCGCGCCGCCGACCACTCCTGCAGGGTCGACCCCGGCGCGAAGCGGTAGGCGAGAAAGTCGCTGTCGCCCTGGGTGAAATAGTCGAGCACCTCCGGCGTCACGCCGGTGTCGGCCAGTGCCCGCATGCTGTCGCGCTGCGCCTGCAGCCGATCGACCGCGCTACGCAGCCCCGCGTCGAACCCGGTGAAATGTCTTGCCTCTTTGAGCGTTACGGCATCGCCGGTCTCGATGTTCTTGGCGCGGTACACACCGCCCGTGTTGGACGAGTGCAACGCGCTGTCCACGGAGTACACCGGGCGCTGCGATTGCTCGCTCGGCGTGCTCGACGCGGCATCGATTGCCGCGGGCCGCTCAGCGAAAGGCGGGGTATAGGGGCGCACACCGCGTCGGTCGGGCACCAACTCCCCCGCCGCATCGGTCAGCGCGAGCACCGGTTCGCCGGTGGCGTCGCGGCCGTACCGTGCGGTGAAGGCCCCGTAACGGGTGTGCACGATCGAGTCGCCGAGCCGATAGTCGCCGAGCACCCTGGGCCCGCGATAACCGCCGAACACCCGCAGGAGTTCGCCGAACAGCTCGTCCAGGTCGGTGTCCGCGTCCGGGTAGACCACCGCGACCTTCCCGGAAGCCGAGCGCGGCGCGTACTTACCGTTCAGCGCCCACGCATATTCATGGCGCGCAAGATGTTTGAAGGCCAGCCCGCGCTCGAAGCACAACCGTGCGGTCGCGGCAACCACCTCGGCCACCTCGGGCAGGGCGGGTGCCAGGTGCACCTTCCAGCCCTGCGGCATCAGCTCGCTCCCGAGCGGCGCGACGACCGTCCACGGTCCGCGGCTGACCACGCCCCACTGGGGTGGCAGGTCGTAACCGTCGATCGGACCGTGCGGGATCGCGGCAAGGTGCGGATGCCGGACCGCGTCGAGCCGCCATTGTTCCAGCGGCGCAAAGTATTCCGGGTCGGCCAGCGTCTCGAGATAGAACTTCATGGCGAGCTCAAGCCACCTTTCGGGCCGATTCGGCGTCCATGACGCCGAACACGTCCCAGATCGGCGGCGCTACCGCCGCGTCCTCGGACACGCTCGCGCTCGGCCTGGCCACCGGGTCGACGACCAGCGTGCGCGGTCGCTCGCGCAGCGTCTCCAGCAGCGCGAGCACCGCGGGCGCCCGGTCGGCGCCGGGCGGCAGATTGGGCACCAGGACAACCCGGGCCGACGTGCACTGCACCGCGTTCAGCATCGGGGTTGACGCGTCGACGGATGCGATGCGCGACAACGTGTTCAGCGTCGCGGGATAGATCAGGATCACGTCGTGTCCGGCGAGCCAGGTGTGCGGTGCGAACGATTCGGCACACAGCACCGGGTCGGCCCAGTCATCGATCGCCACCGGAGAACCGGACAGTGCGTGGAGGCTGTGTGCGCTGACGAACTTCGTAGCCTGCTGCGAGAGCACGACGCGAACCGAGTCATCGGCCCGATTCGCCTTCATCCAATTGATCCAGACCGGCAGAAAGCAGCTGTTCAGCGTCCCTGTAGAAAACAAGATGAGCCGCATGACGACAGCCCCGCCTTTCCGAACCAAAAGAATGAATTTCGGGAAATAGAAAAAATATAGATCGGTGTGGCAGGAGCCGGTGTTCATGTGCCGGAGCACATGAACACCGGAGCCTCAGACCTGCGTCAGCAGCCGTTGGACGAAATGGAGGCAACCAGCTCCGCAGCGCCCGACGCGGCGTCGATGTCGTGCAGGTCGGCGATGTTGGTGACGTCGATCATGATGATCTCCTTGGTTTCTTTTGTGGCGGAGTCGGTAATTCCGCTCCGGCCATATTTTTAGCAGAGCCATTCCGAATGCGGCAATGGCGCGACAGGGCGTTCGGCCCGCCATTTACACGCGCTTTCCGCGCACTTGCCTTTTTGTACGGAATACCGAACGGACACGAAATCGCAGGTCGTTCGGAATTACCGCAGCTCACCGATAACCCCCCGAGTGGGGGGTGTCTATGCCAATTCGGCTGGGCAATACCAAGGAATTGTGGGCATCCCTGCCCATAGAATTGAGGGCAGCGCGCCGCCTGAACACGCGGCTACGCGGTTCGATCGACGTCCGAATCCGGTCGCGCACGATCCAATCCGTTGTCCAGTCGGGCGGCCAGGTCCAGCCACGATCTGGCATTGGCCCTGGCCAGTTTCGCGAGCGCAAGGCGGGTATGTCCGGGCGCCTCGGCGGCATGCCGCTGCAGGGCATGGATATCGGTGAAGGACAGGGCAAGGCGGCGCAGCAGCACTTTCCCCTTGTCGTTGAATCTGAGCGCCGGATCGTTTCGCAGCGTGCGCAGGATGAGTTCTTGCGTCGAGGTCGCATTCCCCGTTCCGGCACTGTGCTGCGGACCGACCATTTGGTTCTTGATAGGTGATTCGTGGCCGATAGGCGCGCACGACCCATCCGTCGCGGGCACCGCCGCGCCACCGCACCCCGCGGCCTGCTCGCCGACCGGTCCCGGCCGCGCGGCGCGATATCCGGGCCTGGTCAACCGATCGCGCACGCTCTTGGCGGTACCCACCGAAATGCCTGCCTCCCGCGATATCTCGCGCAGTGATGCCGCCGGGTTGTTCCTGATGATCTCGACCGCGACTTCCCTGCCCTCCGACACGGTCAGGCGATGGACCTTGCCGTCGCGCCCCACCCGGCTGTTCAGCCGGGTACTTTCCCCACCTGAACGCCGCCGCTCCACCCCGACGGTCTTGTGCGACAACCCGATCACGCTCGCGATCAGCCGGTCCGACCACAGCGGATGCGACGCGACCAGCCTGCGCGCGGCCGCTTTGCGTTCGGCCAGCGACAGCGGAAGTCCGTGCGAGACATTCACTTGCACCGCGAGCGCGAATGCATCATCATCGGTGCCGTCGAAGTATTTGACCGCGATCGTCGCCCGCCCCTGCTCCCGGGCCGCCTGTAATCGGTGCGCGCCATCGATGACTCGCATTGTCGTGCGGTGCACAATGATGGCGGGCAATGGTGATTCCGTTTCGACGAGCAACCGAACATGATCGGCGCTCGTCCCTGCTTCGATGCGCGGCGAACAACCGGGCAAAAGCAATTCGATCGGAACTTCTTCGACGGGAATAGACGATGCCCGCGAAAGCCACTCGTGCACGGGAGAGGATTCACCCCTTCGCAGATGTACAGAATCGCCGTCGTAACTGTGAATCATGATCCCACCTGTCCCAGTTGAACTCGACCTGCACCGACGTGTACGCTCATCGAGACGATCGTCTGCCACAGCACAATTCGCAGCGCGGCCCGCGTTCCACAGTTCGACCGCACCCTGCTGTGGTATGCACGCATATGGCCGACCGGTGGAATTTCGAGATCAACGAGTTCCATCAGTGAACTCGGGATCGAGCAGGCACATCGATGCGAAATCCGTCCTGGTGGAATCCCCCCTCATCGCTACCCGACACCACAACCGCGTATAGGTCAATGCTGTTTCCATCGGGAAGTAAAACAGCGACTTTTAGAAAAGTCAACGCTTCACTTGACGACCGGAAACCGGTGCACTGTCGGCGATTCCGGCACCGCCACAGTAATCCTGTGTTACGATGACGCATTTTCGCCCACCTATTCCGCAACTGCGACACTTCGGTTCCATTCGGAACCTATCGCCTCCACCGGCCTCCGTATCTCCTTCATCGGATCGAGCCGCCTCCTACTTTCGGCGGACCCGGGTAGACCCCGCAATGTGCTGTCATGACCAAGTGAGCTACTGGTCGAGTTTGTCGGCGACGACACAGGACGCACTGGTCTCGGTTCTCGGCTTCACCATCGGCCTGCTGCTCTACCTCGCCGACCTCGACACCATCGTCGGTGCGCCCGACCCGTCGCTGGCGCAGCGACTGGCCGTGCTCGCGGCGATGTGCGTGGCCACCCTCTTCCGGCGCCGCCGACCGGTTACGGCGCTGGTCTGCGGCCTCGGTCCGTTGACCGTCGACCTCCTGATCGCGCCGTCGGTGCCGATCTGGCTGCTCTATTCGGACCTGATCTACGCGTCCGTGCTCTACGGCCGCGGCAACCGGCCGCGGTACGTCGTGATCGTCAGCGCGACCGCCGTGACCGCCGGAGTGCTTGCGACACTGGTCATTACGGGCGAATGGCGGACCGCGGCGCTGGTCGCCACCCTGTCGGCCGCGTTCGTCGCGACACCCATCTGGTGGGCGACCACCGTCTCCTCCCACAAGGCCATCGCCGATGCCGAACGCATCCGGGCCAGGGCGATGAGCCTGGTCGCCGAGCTCGATCGACGCGCGGCCGTCGCCGAGGAGCGCAAAACCATGGCGCGAGACCTGCACGACGTGATCGCCGGTCACCTGTCGGCCATCGCCATCCAATCCGAAGCGACGCTCGGTGTGCTGGCCCGCCGCAGCCCTGGCGCGGCGATGGCGGATCTCGTCGGCTCGATCCGCGTGGAAAGCGTGCACGCGCTGCAGGAGATGCGGACCATGATCGGGCTGCTCGGCAGCGAGGACGGCAGCGCCGACGGTCCGGCGGCGCCGCGACGCCTGGCGCAGCTGCCGCTGCTCGTCGACGAGGCCTGCGCCGCAGGGGTTATCGTGCGCGTGCACTCGGCGCTCGACGGCGTCACCCTGCCGAGCGCGGTCGACCAGGCGGCCTACCGGATCGTCCAGGAGGCGCTGACCAATGCGATGAAACACGCGCCAGGCCAGCCGATCGACATCGATATGTGCGCGCACCCAACCACGTTGGACATCACGGTCCGCAATCCCGCCGGGCTGATGAGTAATCTGGCCGCCCCGCCGACCGGTCAGCACTGCGGACTGGTCACGATGCGCGAACGCGCGACGGCACTCGGCGGCGCCATCTCGGCAGGCCCGGTCTCCGGCGGCTGGGAGGTCGCCGCCCGACTACCGCTGACGACCCCGCAGGTCGGCGCACGATAGGCAGCTTCGCAAGTGTTCATCGAGTTCCGCCCGCGGCACTGCCACCGCGCGAACGGATCACCGTCAAGAGAAGATCAAAATGTCGTTTACCCGCCACTCTGCTTCCATAGACTGCACAGGCCCCTTGCGCTCGAACGTAAATCCCTGCGTATCGGCGTCACAGCACACCTGGTGGTGGATCTGATATGAGTTTCCCGGCCGACGAGCCGCTGCTGTTCACGCCGCTACCACTGGGCGCGCTCGCCGCGTCCGCCATGCTCAGCATGGCCGATGTGGTCTTCCTGTCGAAGCTGCCCGCCAGCACCCTGTCCAGACTGTGGCGCAACGAGCTATGGCTGGATCGGGTCTCCGGCGCGACGTTGCAACAGCTGGTCGCGGTGGTGCCGGGCCTGTCCGAGTACGTCACCAGGCGCAGCTACGGATCTCGACTCGGCAACGTGCTGCGCGAATGCGACGAAGCCGGCCTGGACATCTCGAACGGACCGATCGGCGCGCTGCTGACCGACGGCCGGTCGGCCCAGCACGTCGCGACCGCACTCGCGGCCGCATCCAGCATGATGCGGCTCGACTCGCACGCCGCGGTGTCGAACCTGGCCCGATGTTGGGGTGTCAGCCAGGATTTGGCGCTGGACGCGTTGTTCTCGGCCGAACCGCACGGGCTGGTCGCCGACATGGCGCCGCTGGTCGAGCGGGGCCTGCAGGTGATCGACATCCTGGACGGCGGCAGCAACTCGCTGCATACGACGGTCGGCTACGGCATCCTGGTGCACAAGCTGACCAAGCTCACCGGCGCCGTCCCCGCCGACACCTCGCCCGATGCCCGCGAACGGAATTCGGCGTTCGCCTATCGCAGCGGCACCATCGGTGTGCTGCTGCGCTCGGGCGACATCGACGCCTCGATCGCCTACGCGCACAGCCTGGACCAGAACGTGCTGCTGCGGCGAAACGAATTGTGGTCGTTGACTTCGTATTACGCCGATATGCCGCAGTCCCCTGATTTCTCGCTGCCGGCCAGGGGTGGTTTGCACAACACCGAAGCCGAGATGAGCAAGGACATCGCGAGCAGCAACGAGGCGTACCTCCATTATCTCGTGACGTCCGCGATTCCGATACTGCTCGAGCACGATCGATTATTCGGCGCCGCCACCGGCGAGATCGCCCGCCAGCTGCGACATCGCCTGGAACGAGCGGTATCGGACCGGCGGGTGGAGGCGGCCATCTCTACACTGTTGACGTCCATGCCGTAGCGAATCCACACGGAGTACAAGGCCGGTATGTTGGGTGACGATCGCGTGACCTCCGCCTACGCACAGAACGCGCAGTTCTGGATCGACATCGTGCGTGGGCAGTTGGACGAGTTCCAGAAACGCATCACCGATCCGGCGCTGCTGGCTACCGTAGGCGATTGCCGCGGGCTGCAGATTCTCGACGCGGGCTGCGGCGAGGGGTATCTCACTCGCGAACTCGTCCGGCGCGGTGCCGCGCACGTGCACGGCGTCGACACCGGCGAAGCATTCATCGAAGCGGCGCGGACACATCCCGAAGCCCGGCCGGATACGGCGACCTTCCAGCTCGCCGACGTGGCTGACCTGCCGCTGGCCGATCGCAGCGTCGATCTGGTGATCGCGAACCGGCTGCCCAATGGAATCACGAACCCGGGCAAGCGATTTCACGAATTCGCCAGGATACTGCGGCCGACCGGCAGGCTGATCGCGCTCGGCATGCACCCCTGCTTCTACGTCGCCCGCGCCGACCGCACCGGCGACGACAGTGCCCCCATGGCGATCGATTCCTACTTCGGTGGCCGAACCGTCGAGCAGAAGTTCGACGTCGCGGGGTGGTCGTCGCCGGCCGCCTCGGTCCAGCAGTTCTACCCGCTGGAGACCTATATCCGGATGATCACCGCGGCGGGGTTCGTCATTACCGACCTGCGCGAACCCCACCCGACGCCGCTGCAGCGCGATGAAGATCCGTGGTGGAACGAGAATTTCCGCCGACCGCTGTTCATGCTGCTCGACTGCGCGTTGCGGACGTAACGAGCACCGCCGGTACACGGTCAGCCGAGTCGCTGCGCATCCGCGGCAGGCGGCCGGGACGCGGGATCGTTCTCCAATTGGTCGGCGAGCTCGTGCCAGGACCGGGCATTGGCGCGGGCGAGCCGCGCGAGCGAGTCGAAGCAGTGGTTCGGCGCATCCGTGGTCAATTGCCCCCAGGCCCGGATGTCCATGATCGAGGAGGTCAACTGCCGCAGCAGGGTCCGGCCTTTGTCGTTGAATCGGAGCGCGGGATCGCTGCGCAGGCTGCGCAGGATCAGCTCCTGGACCGGCGCAGCGGCCGAGAACCCGGCGCGGTCCGCCAGTTCGGCGACGCTGCGCGGAGGAGGCGCGGCGGCGGTGTGGTCGGGCAGGGTGGTTCTCTTCGGAGTGAGTGTTGCCGGTCTACCGGCCTGGTGACATCGCTGCGCGGCGTCGGCGTGAAACAGGCGGTCGCGCACGTCCTTCGCGGTGCCGACCGAAATGCCGGCCAGCCGCGAAATCTCGCGCAGCGACGCGTCCGGCTTGCTCTTGATGATCTCGGCGGCGACGCCCCTGCCCTCGGCGACCTCCCGGCGATGCACCTTGCCGTCCTTGCCCACCCGGCTGTTCACGTGGGCATTTTCCCCTGGTGAACGCAGTCGCTGCGCGCCGACGGTCTTGTGCGAGAGCCCGGTGACGTCCGCGATCAACCGGTCCGACCATTGTGGATGCGACAGCACCAGCCGCCGCGCCGCCGCCTTGCGCTCGGCCAGCGACAGCGGCAGTCCGTGCGCCACATTCGCCTGCACCGCGAGCACGAACGCGTCGTCCGCGCTGCCGTCGAAGTACCGGACCGCGATGGTCTCGTGCCCGAGCTCCATCGCCGCCGCCAGCCGATGCGCCCCATCGATGACCCGCATCGTGGACCGGTGCACGATGATCGCGGGCAGCGGAGTCGGCGCCTCGGTCAGCAACCGGACATGGTCGTCCTTCGTGCCGGTGCTCACCCGAGGCGTGTTACCCGCCGAGATCGAGGCAACGGGAACATGCTCCACCGGAACCGACGCCACCCGGGCGAGCCACTCGCTCGCACCAGCTACATCGACACGATCATCAAGCGTCATTATCCGGTTCTCCCCGTCGACGAAGAAGCCGCACTGCGACGAGCCTCGGCGCCGCTACGCCCTCCCCCATCGAAGTGCGATATTGCCCACAACCCTGACGCAGCCCCCCACCTCGCGGCCAGCACTGTTCCATCCATGTCACGACCCTTGCGAATGCCCTTGTGGCCGAGCTAAATTGAAATCTTCTGCGCCTTCGCCCGCGAACCTCTCCCGGACGCCCGGTCCCGAGGCCGCCCCCGTCCCGGGATCGAATCTTCGAATAAGCGCCTGACATGCGATGATCGTGTGCTCAAACGTTCCATCGCAGTCGAGGAGGCCGGGTCATCGAGCGCTACGAGATCGAGACGTTCCTGGCCTTGGCCGAGGAGCTGCACTTCCGGCGAACCTCGGAACGGCTCGGGTTGTCACCGGGGCGGGTCAGCCAGACGATCAAGAAGCTGGAGCTGCGCGTCGGCGTGCCGCTGTTCGACCGCACCAGCCGCCAGGTCGTGCTCACCGCCGCCGGACGACGGCTCCGTGACGAGCTGCGGCCCGCCTACGAGAGCGTCCGGCTGGCTATCACCCGAGCGATCGAATTCGGCCGTGGTGTCACCGGCACCCTCCGCGTCGGCTACTCCACCCCGTGGGTGGCCGACCTGCTCGGTCTCGCCGCCGAAACCTTCCGGGAGCGCAATCCCGACTGCGCGATCGAACTCCACGAAATACAGCTCTGCGACCCGCTCGGCGGGCTCCGCTCGGGCCACTTCGATCTACAGCTCAGCGAATTCCCCATCGACGAGCCGGATCTCACGGTCGGCCCGGTGATCTTCGCCGAACCACGCGCGCTCATGGTGCCCGCCCAGCATCCGTTCGCGCGCCGCGACAGCCTGTCGCTGGAGGATCTCGCGGACGTCCCCCTGGTGTCCCTGCACGGCGACATCCCGCCGTACTGGCTGGACTTCCATCTCCCCACCCGCACACCTTCGGGCCGCCCGATCCCGCAGGGACCGATCGCCTCCTACTGGACCGAATTCCCTTCGCACGTCGCGGCGGGCCGCGGCGTCGCACCTGTCGCTTTCCGCGGTCGCGGCTATCACGCGCGCCCCGGCATCGAATTCGTGCCGTTCCACGACGCGCCGCCGATCGAATACGGCCTGCTCTGGCCGACGAACGGGGACTCTGCCCGGGTGTCCGCCTTTGTTCAAACGGTGCTCGAAACCGCTGCCGCGCAACGTATCGACGCCTTGTTCCCTGCGCATGTCAGTCGGGTCGACGATACGTGCGGCGTGTACTGCCTGCGTGACGTCGGACGAGCCATCGAACCGGTCGTCTAGCATGGAATCATGGTGCGGCGAGCCACTTTTCGATGGCTCGCCGCACCAATGTCCGGTCAGTCGACGGTAAGGACGATCTTTCCCGCGATGCGTCCGCTCTGGCTGAGCTCGTGCGCCTCGGCAGCCAGTTCGAGCGGCAGGATCGTGTCGATCTGCGGACGCAGGCGCCCGGTTTCGACAAGCGCCACGATCTGCTGCATTCCCGCTCGGTCGGCTTCGACGATCAGGAACGTTGCGCGCAGGCCGAGCGGGCGGGCCTCGTCGGCCAGGTATGCCTCGGCCGGCGAAGCCAGGGAGACGAGCACGCCGCCCGCCCGCAGGGTGGTCAGCGAGCGCGGTCCGTATTCGCCACCGATGGTGTCGAGCACAACGTCGATGTCGTGGGCGACAGTGGCGAAATCGACCTGGGTGTAGTCGATGACCTCGTCGGCGCCCAGTCCGCGCACGAAGTCGTGCTTGGCGGACCGCGCGGTGCCGATCACATAGGCGCCGCGCGCCTTGGCGAGCTGAACCGCCAGGTGCCCGACACCGCCCGCCGCGGCATGGATCAGCACCCGCTGGCCGGGCCGGACACCGGCGGTGTCCACCAACGCCTGCCACGCGGTGAGCGCAGCCAGGGGCAACGCGGCGGCCTCGACATGCGACAGCTCGGACGGCTTGCGAACCAGATGTCGCGCCGGGGACGTGACGTACTGCGCATAGGTGCCCGCCGGTTGCGGATGACGAGGCAGACCGAACACCTCGTCACCGGGTTCGAAGAGGGTCACCCCCGGCCCGATCGCTTCGACGACTCCGGATACATCCCAGCCCAACCTGATCGGCGTCTCGCCACCCGCTAGGCCGCCACTGGCCCGATGCCACAGGTCAGTGGGATTGACCCCGATCGCCCGCACTCGAACAAGCACCTCGGCAGGCCCAGGCTCGGGCCGACGCACCTCGACAACCTTCAACACGTCGGACCCACCGAACGAATCCTGGGCAATGGCAAGCATGTTCATACTGCTCCCTGTCGTTGCGCCGGGATCTGCTTGCCGAGGTTGATGAAGAACAGAATCAAGCCGACGGTCAGCACGATGTGCCCGAGCCCGGCGATGCCGGAGACCGCGGCGCTGGTGTCGGCGCCGACGACGGTCTGGATGCCGTGCACGGTCATCACCGTGACGGTCAGTGCGAGACCCGCGTTGTAGACCCAGAAGAACCAGTCGAACAGCTTGCTGGTGCTCAGGGTGAACAGCTTCTCCAACGGCAGCACGATCAGGTGGAACAGCATCCCGAGGGCGAGCAGATGCGTGTGCACCACCCCGAGCTGGGTGTCGCCGGTGAAGTCGTACCACTTGGTGAGCTCGCGGTAGAACAGACCGCTGATGACGCCGACGATCATGTAGGTGTGCGCCGCGTAATAGAGCTTCTTCACGACTGACTGCGCCGAAAACGAAGCAACGCCACCGCGAAGCAGACGAGCGCGCCGACGTTCGCGACCGTGCGGGCGATGTTCCACGCCACCCACGGACCCTCGAATTGCGCACGCACAGCGGCCAAGTCGGCGATCTGGGCCGGGTCGCCCGCGGCTGCCAGCTTGTCGTTGAGCGGGACATTCGCGCCGCTGGTGATCACGAACATCAGCAGGTAGCAGGCGAACCCCGCGATCGCCCAGTACCGGACCGCCGGATCACCGGAGCGCCAATTCACCACCACGGCAGCCAGTCCGGCGGCCAGCCCACCCACGAACAACGTCATGAACAGTGGGTTCACGATGGCCACGTTGATGTTCTGCATTACTTCGACAAAGGCCGCGTCGCCGCTGCGTCGCAGGCCGGGCATCACGGCGTAGACGAACCCCGCGAACAGCCCCGCCATCAGTCCGGTGAGAACCGCCGCCACCACCAGGGTGACCGATCGGGCCGCCCTCACTGCACTGCCTCATCGACGAGAGGGGCTGTGCCGCTACCCGTTTGGCGGCCGATCCGCAGCATGCGCTGCTCGAAGATCAGCAGTCCACCGGTGAACGCGACCAGGACCGCGGTCAGGCCGTGCACGTTGATGGCCGTCGCGGTCGATCCGTCGTAGTGCAGCACCGTCAGCATGTCCCCGAACGGGTTCAGCGCGATCACCAGCGTGGCAACGCCCAGCGCGAACCGCTGCCGAGCGGCGAGCAGGGCGAGGATGATCAGTCCGCTCGTAATGTCGCGGATGCCTTTGAGATTCAAGAAGGCCACCGCATCCCCGTGCGGCCACTCGGGCAAGCCGAACTGCGGGGCCATGGACCCCGGCGTGAGCACATAGCTGACGCCGACATAGATGATGAACGCGGCACCGATCAGCGAAAGTGCGGTGGCTATGCGGGAGAGATTCAAACTCGTGCTCCAGAAGTCGATCGTTGAACTGCCTGTCCAAGGATTCAGAACGGGAGATCCGGGAACAATGACGTATTGATCAACCGACGTTTACATCCACTCAACGATCGACGAAGGAACAAATCCCACGTCTCGGCGGTAGTTAGTGGAGCCCTCGAGTAGGCGGGCACCAGTACGAGCGAGCGGGAGTAGCGATGGAACGGTATGAGATCGAGGCCTTCCTGACGCTCGCCGAGGAGTTGCACTTCGGCAAATCCGCTGAGCGACTGCAGGTCTCGACCGGACGGGTCAGCCAGACGATCCAGACGCTCGAACGCCGCATCGGCGCCCCGCTGTTCGAACGCACCAGCCGCCGGGTGACGCTGACCCCGATCGGCCAGCGGTTCCTCGACGACCTGCGCCCCGGCCACGACCTGATCCGACGGGCCGTCGAGCGCGCCACCGCCGCGGGCCGTGGTGTGTCCGGTGTGCTCGAAGTCGGCTTCGTCGGCGCGGGCGCAAGCACTTTCTTGCTGGAGGCGGCCGACCGGCTCGCCGACACTTACCCGGGTACCGAAGTCCACATCCGGGAACTGTCCCTGTACGAAGGCACCGCCGCCCTGGATGCCGACCTGGTCGAGATGGTGTTCGCGTTCCACCCCGTAGCCGGGCCCGGCCTCGGCGTCGGCCCGGCACTGCGGCGCTTACCTCGACTGCTCGCCGTCCCGAACGGACACCCGCTCGCCGCGCGCGACTCCGTCTCACTGAACGATCTGGCCGACATCACCCTGATCGGCGCGCCCGACTCGACACCGCCGGTCCTCGCCGAGCATCGAGTGCCCCGGCACACACCCGACGGCAGGATGATCCGACACGGCAAGACCGCCAACACCTTTCAGGAGGCCACCAGCCTGGTCGGGGCGGGCGAGGGCGGATTCATCGTCGGCGACGAAGGCTCCTGCTACCGCGGCCACCCGCGCGTCACCTACCTGCCCATCGATGACGCAGCACCGCTGGAAGGACGGCTCATCTGGCGCGAATCCCGGGAGAACTCCCGCATCAGAGCCTTCAACGAAGCCGCGCTGGCGACAAGCCGAAACGATTGCCGGGGAACACAATCGGCGGAACTCCTCGGCGCCGCCTCGGTCCGCTCCCCCAACGGTCAACCCTGCCCGCCCCGAGAGATCCCGGACTAGCCGGCGCCGGGCAGCGGTCGCGCTGGTCCAGCCGCCGGTGATCCGAGTCACATGCACATTCGGCTGCCGCGACGTGGGGAGATCGATTGTATTGTTTCCACTCGGAACCAGGGGGTCGAGGAGCGCGTTGCAACCACACTTGTTCGAGCTGTTCCCGCCGTATTCGTGCGAGGTGTGCCGATGAGCCAAGCCCTGCGGCAGGTACCCGGTTTCGGCAGGCTGATGCTCGGGCGCACGCTGTCGTTCCTGGCCACCGCGCTGGTGCCGATGGCACTCACCCTCGCGGTGATCGATGCCACCGGCCGGGCAGGCGACCTCGGCCTCGTCCTCGCCGCGGAGTTGTTCCCGCAGTTGGTATTACTGCCGATCGGTGGCGTGCTGGCCGACCGATTCCCGCCGCAGAAGGTGGCCTTCGCCGCGGACCTGACCCGCAGCCTCGCCCAGCTCGGGATCGGCATCGAATTACTGTGCGGCGCAGTCCGAATCACCGATCTGGCGATCCTCTCGGCGATCACCGGCATCGGCATCGCCTTCGGCACTCCAACGATGTCACCGCTCATCTTCGCGACGGTCCCGCAGGCACATCGGTTGCAGGCCAACAGTTATCTCGGCGTGGTGCGCGGCGTCACCCTGGTCGCCGGGCCCGGCGTCGCCGGCGTGCTCGCGATAACCGTCGGCCCCGGTTGGACATTCATCGTCACCGCCGCAGTGTTCGCGTTCGCGGCCTGCACCCTCGGCGGACTCCGGCTCGCACCGCGCCCGATCGTCGAGCACCCGGTCTCGTTCTTCCGGCAGCTGGCCGACGGCTGGCTCGAGGTACGCAGCCGAACGTGGTTCTGGTCCAACCTGATCGGGCACGGCGTCTCGAATCTCGCCGCGGGCGTCCTCATGACCCTCGGCCCACTCATCGCGGTGCGATCACTCGGCGGCGAGGCGTCCTGGGTGCTGATCTACCAGGCAGGCATGGCCGGAGTGGTACTCGGCGCCCTGATCGCACCACGGCTACGAGTACAACGCCCACTCGTCCTGACCTCGTTGTGCGGCACCTTGTTCGCCCTCCCGATGATCAGCTTCGCGACACTGAGCCCAGTGTGGGTCGACGCCATCACCTACGGAGCCGCAATGCTCGGCGTCGGCCTCCTGAACACGGTGTGGCAGAACACAATCCAACGCGAATTCCCCCCCGACGCCCTAGCCCGCGCCGATTCCTACGACGTCCTATTCTCACTAGCCGCCCGCCCCCTCGGCACAGCCTTCGCCGCCCCCATCGCCGCAGTCACCGGCAACACCGCCCCCCTCCTGACCATGGCCGTCCTGGTCGCGGTGGTAAACCTGGCGATCATGGCGCTCCCCGACGTCCGCGCGATGACCACCGAGAAGGAACCGACACGGCGATAGCCTGCCCGGACTAGCCGATCGCGGAGACGGACGAGCCCGTCGGGGTGTCCCCGAGGACGAAGGTCAGTTCGCTGCGGCGGGCGATGTCGAGTTTGCGGTAGACGCGGGTTAGGTGTTGTTCGACGGTGCTGGTGGTGATTTCGAGGGCGGCGGCTATGTCGCGGTTGCGGTTGCCGTGGGCGGCTAGTTCGGCGACGCGGCGTTCGGCGGGGCTGAGGGTGTCGAGGCCGTTGGGGTGTGGGCGTAGTCGGGGAGCCGGGCGGGCGGTGTGGTGTGGGCGGTCGCCGAGTAGGTCGCGCAGTAGGGGTGCGGCGCCGCAGGAATCGGCGAGGCGGGTCGCCTCGCGGATCAGCAGGCGCGCCTTGTCGTAGTCGCCGACGGCGCGGTGCGCGGCGCCGAGTTCGCCTAGGGTTGTTGCCAATTCGAGGTCGCAGCCGCCGGAGCGGGCGATCGCCGCGGCGTCGCGTAGCAACCGGACCCGCTGGTAGCGGTCGGCGGTCGCGGCGAGCAGGCGCAGCGATACGCCGCCGGTGCGGTGCCGGGTCGCGGTGCCGAGCAGCTCGAGATGGCGGGTCGCGACGGCGCGCGCGTGCTGGTCCTCGCCGAGCGCAAGGTGGGCTGCGGCGACGTCGTTGCGCCACGGCACCAGCCAGGCGAAGTCCATGTGCCAGCGGCGCATCAGGTGGCCGCAGCGGCGGAAGGTACGCAGCGCCTCGGCGGCGTCGCCGACGGCAAGGTAGTGGTGGCCCCGCGCGTGCAGGTAGGGCAGCCCGAAGCGCGACTCGAACATGGCGCGGGGCACGGGTCTTCGTAGTTGTGCCTCGGCGTCGGCGTGCCTACCGGTCAGCGTGCACGCGCGCACGAGTGCCGCGACCGGTGTCCCGATCCAAACACCGAGCTGTTCGGCGGGAACATGATTCAATGCGAGCACCGCGTCCTCGGCCGCAGCCGCCGCATTGCCCTTGCGCAGCATGGTTTCCGCGCGCAAGCCCGCGAAGATCGACTGCCAGGTCGGTGCCTGCCGCGCCTCGGCCTCGGCCAGCAGCGAGTCGCACCACGCCGCGGCGGTATCGAGCCGGTCGGTATAGATCAGGCAATGCACCGCTGCCGCAAGGGTTTCCACGGTGCTCGGGTCGAGCCGATGACAGGTGAGTAAACGCTGTGCCAGGGTGCCGGTTTCGTCGCCGGGACGCCCGGTGAACAGCCCCGTCAACAGTTCCGCGCCGAGTAGGTGCGGTGACGGTAGCAGCACGTTCGCCGGACGTCGCAGCGCCTGCCCCGCGAGCAGCCGATGGTGGCGTTGCGCATGCGGCGGATGCGCGGACCGCAGCCACGCACAAAGAAAGTCCACCTTCGGTGCCGCTTCGTCGAGCTGTTCCCAATCCAGTTGTCCGAGAGCCTGATCCGCGTGCTGGGTCTGACCGTGCCAGAGCAGGAACATCACGGCGGCGGGCAAGCCCGCGGCGGGCACCCGGCCCGCTCGCACGGCCGCGCGCATCCGGGTGTAGTTCCGTGTTCGATTCGACGGGCTGAGCCGCCATTCGGCCCGGACCAGGCGGATCGCGATGGCGGCCCGCTCCGCCGGGTCACGCGTGGCACGGTAGGCCAACTCCAGTCGTTCCACCGCGCGGTCGATCTGGTCGTTCGCCAACGCCGCCGCAGCGGCGGTGAGCAGCACCCCGGCCGCCCACGGCTGGTCGGGGACACCGGCTGCGACCAGCTGATCCGCCACAGTGTCCGCTGAAAACCCTTTGTCGTGCAACAACTTCGCCGCACGCGCGTGCAGCTCACGGCGGACCTCCGCCGGAGTGTCACGCAGGATCCGCTCGGCGAGGTCGAAGTCGTCGAACAGCGCCCGCGCGGACGACCCGGCGGCCAGCTGCCGAACCGCCGTGCGCACCGCCGCCTCGTCGGCGGCGAGCAGCTCGGCGACCAAGCCGACCGTGCTCGCGCCGCCGAGCACGGCCATCGCCTGGCCGACCCCGGATTCGCCGAGGGTCGACCACTGCTCGCCCTGTGCTGCGATCTGCCGGTGCATACCCGAGCCCCCTTTGTCGATGCGGTGTGCCCGACTGGGGAAGAGCACCATCGAAGAGAGCAGCTCGGGTGCGCTGAAGATGCGGCATCGTCGCAGCAGGGACGTCACCGGACGCCCCATTGATCCAGCCGGTGCCCATAGCGTAGGTCGCCGACCGCGCCCTGTCATCGAATCATGGTGACAAGATCGCGGAAACTTTTCCGACACGAATGACGGAATCCCAGTAACATCAACGTCTTTCGCTGCCAAAAGCACCGCCGACGCCCACCGTGGCGACGGCCGCCGACTGCGGATGGTAGGCGAGACAGGCCGCCGCGGCCTCGTCGGCGGCCAGGAACAGCACCGAGGCGGCGGTGTCGAGCACACCGGATTCGCGCGCGTTCAGATACGCGTGCACGGGCGCCGCCGTGTACGGGTCGCCGACCGCCGGAGCGACGCCGATCACCGATTCCATTGACAGTCCCAAAGTTTCGGCCAGCTCGGCCCCGAATCCCACCACCGGGGCCGGCGCGAGCAGCACCGCTCGCCCCTCGGCGAAATCGTCGCCGTCGAGGCCCTCGTCGGCCATGCAGGCCCGGACGGCCGACGCCGCGAGCTCGATCGACTCCTGCGCGCCGGGCCGAATCCGCATGGCCGAGCGGCCGTTCGCGCCGGCCTCACCGAGGTTCACCCAGGCAGACGGTTCGGCCGACCCGCCGGTCTCCCTGCTGTGCAGTGGACAGAACCCGCCCGCGGTCGGCGAATTGCCGAGCAGCAGAGCCGCGGCCCCCGTGGTGTATGGGAACCCCGCGACATAGCGCTTGGTGGACGGATGGGTATCCCCCGCCACCAGCAACGCATACTCCACATCGCCGGTGGCCAGGAAGCATTCGGCGGTGTTGATGGCGTGCAGCAGACCGGTGGCGCCGTGCATCAGGTCGAAGGAGAACGCGGGCACCCGGCCGGGCTGGTATTCCAGGCCGAGCCCGATCCGCTTCTGGATGAGCGCGGACACCGCGGGCTCGGAAATGTTCTCGTCCCGGAAGACGCCGACGTTGATCAGCATGCCGACCTCGTCGACCGAGACATCCGAACCGGCCAGACAGCTGCGGGCCGCGCGAGCGGCCAGTTCGAAATAGCTGCCGGTGTCCAGATCGGTGTTGGTCGCGGCCGCGATAATCGTGGTACCCATGGCTTACGCCTCCAGACGCGAAATAGTCGCGGCTAGATGGCCGGAAACGAGGCCCGAAGCCGCGGGAATCATGAGGACCTTCGATCCTCGGGGAATTTTCTGCTGCTCGAGATACTCGTGCAGCACCAGGAAATGTGACGTCGACGCGGTATTGCCGAAGTCGTGCAACACATTCAGGGCCTGCGGCATCGGGGTGCCGAAATGCTGCTCGGTCAGGTGTCCGAGGTACTCGATGACCGGCCCGCTGAATTGGTGATGGATCCAGTAGTCGTATTTCTCGCCCTCCCAGGTGCGCCCGGTCTCCTGCAGGAAGGTGTCCAGGCGCTTGATCGCCTGCATATACCTGCCCTCGTTCTGCATGGCGCGGTTGTCGGTGTAGAGCGCGATCCCGGACGACCGGTCGCTCGGCATGCCGAGGCAATGCTCGGCCCCTTCGGCGGCGGTCATCAGTTCCACGTAATGGATTTCGTCGTGATCGTCGCCGCGACCGTCGAGCACCACGGCCACCGCCGCGTCGCCGACGGTCAGTGCCGCGAATTGCGGGTCGTACGGTTGACTGATCTCCCGCACGGCGGTCTCCGCGATCGGTGTGATCTGTTCACCGCTCACCACCAGCCCGTTGCGCACCACCCCGGCCTTGATCATCCGGTCCAGCACCAGCACTCCGGTCATCATGCCCGCGCACGCGTTGGAGACGTCGAAGTGCCGGGCCGACGTGGCGCCGATCGCGTTGCCGAGCATCAGCCCGAATGCCGGTGCGTAGCAGAAGATTTCCTTGCCTCGGGTGCGGGTGATGGAGGCCGAGATGACGATGTCGAGCTCGGCCGCGGTGTAGTCGGAATGCCGCAGACAATCGTCGATGGCCCGCAGCGCCAATTCGAACGACGATTCATAGTGGTCCGGACGCGAGTCGTAGACTCGCCGATTCTTGATCCCGGTTATCCGCTCCAGATCCAGCGACCTCGGCACGGCCAGACTATCGATCAGCTCCTCGGTGGAACGGATGGTTTCCGGAGTGTACGAGCCGATCGACTCGAAACGCGTACGCTGCATTGCCCCTGCTTTCTGCAGATCAGCCGATGACAAACATGTTGTGTCGCTTGCTAATTCCGACAACGTTGTCGTTGACTGCCCAGCCCCTGCTAGTCGGCGGGCGCGACCAAGGCCGCGCTCACCTGGCACAGCCGCTGCCCGAGCGCGTCGTCCCGCGCACGACGCGACGGAGTCTTGATGCGGTTCTTCTGGAAGTAGGCGCCGGTCACCGCCTCGACCTCGGGGTCGGTCGCGAGATAGCTCAGCGCCCGGCCACCCTCCTCGACCGGGATCATGAACAGCCGCTTGGCCACCGCGACCAGCGGCTGCCCGAACCACGGCAGCGAATCCCAGATCCCGCTGGCCACCGCGCCGGGATGAAAGGCATTGACCGTCACGCCGGTGTCCTCGACCCGACGCGCGAGTGCCCTGGCGTACAGGATATTGGCCAGCTTCGATCGGCTATAAGCCTGCTCACCCGAATATCCACGCTCTAGGCCGAGGTCATCGAAATCCAGGGTCGCGCCGAAATGCAGCACCGACGACGTGAACAGCACACGCGAGGGCGCACTGCGCACCATCAGATCGATGAGCAGCTCGGTGAGCAGGAACCCACCGAGGTGATTGACCCCGAACGTAGCCTCCACACCGTCCTCGGTCTCGACCCGATCCCGGTGATACCCGCCCGCATTGTTGGCCAGCACATCCAGCCGGTCATATTGCGCCAGCACACTTTTGGCGAGCTGCCGGATCGAAGCCTGCGACGCGAAGTCACATTCGAGGGTATCCACACCACCCGCACCCGCAGCCCGCACAGCAGCCGCTGCATCGGCCAACTTCCCCGGATTCCGCCCGACAAGCACCAGCCGATCCCCACCCGCCGCACACTGCCGCGCCGCCGCAAGGCCGATACCCGATGTCGCCCCCGTGATCAGGATCGTCTTCATAGCCGATCACCCTGCCACACGATTTCGGCCACTCGACGATATCGACGAACCCCCACCACACTCCTGAAAGATGCTGCGCAGGAACAACATCTGCCGAAATACGCAGGTCCGGCACCGCCCAATCGACTCACCCGACCTCCATCGCCGCCACCGCGAGCGTCACCGCAAGGCCGCGGGTAGGGGGTTATAGGGGGTATGCCCCGCGCCCCACCGAATCACCGCGCCATCGCAAGTGTGACCGATCGCCCTATCTGTCACCTGATCAGGCAATCTGTCACCGAGCGTTTGCTGGGGTATCACTGTGGCTCGGAGTTGCCCCGCTCGGCGGCAGTAGCGGGTGTTCCCAAGTGAGATCGCGCTCCCAGCGTTAACCATGCGGGCTTGATACGTCGCTGGGTTGTTGATCTGGTCGGGTGGAACGGCTCCGATGCCCCCTTGCCAGTGGGACGATTCGTACGGGACGCCACGCGGCCCGTAGCGGTATCGCTCAGTGCGCCAAGTATTTCCAACTGTAGGAGTGCTCGTGACCATCAATGAAACTGAACCCGCCGCAGATTTCGCGAGCGACGGTATCCAGCAAATTCCGGCGACAGTGCCTCAAGCGCCGCCCGCCCCTTTGCCGCCTGCCGCCGCAGAGGCCCGCGATCAGCTGTTGCGTGCGATCGGTCGCGAGGCCGAGCAGGTCGTGACCACCAACCCTGGTCACGCGTCTGCGGCCCTGGTCGAACTTGCCAGCGCTTACGCACTGGTGGCCAACGGAACCCCGTCGGGCACCGTGCCCGTCCGGGTAGGTAGCCGCAGTGCGGAATACGGAGGGGCGACGAATCCGGCGTACTTCAGCTGAGATAGATGGCTGGGTGTGTGTTCGGCATGCCGAGCACACACCCGGGTCACTTGTGGCCCGCACGGTCATCGGCAGATCTGGACGTTCGCCGAGCGTTCGGCCGACCACTTGATCAGGGTCGGTCGAACGCCCGCACATCGGCAATTGAGTGCGTTTGCCAGGCTGCGGCCGAGGCTCTCAGAAACGAGCGGGTCGCGGATTATCGCTCGCCGTAGGCTCCGGTAGAACCTCCGAGGCCAGACGTAGTTGCTTCCGCGCGGGCGTGTCAGTGCGTTCGGCCGCGCTCGGCTCGGCTGGGCGTTTGTTCATTGTCCGGTGTGCCCGCGGATCGTCTCGCGGAAGGCGATGGGGGTCTGGTCGGTGCGTTGGTGGAAGTATTTGCTGAAGTGGGTTGCGCTGGCGAAGCCGAGGTGGTCGGCGATGCGGGCAGCGGTCTGATCGCTGTGTGCGAGTAGGCGTTTGGCTTCGAGGATCAGGCGGCGGTCGATGAATTCCTTGGCTCCTATCCCGGCGGCGGCGAGGGTGGCGCGGGATAGGGTTCGGGCCGAGTAGCCGAGGGTGGTGGCGTAGTCCTGCACTCGGCGGGTGTGGGTGAAATTGTGTTCGACGGCGTCGCGGAAGCGCAGGTAGGTGGGGTCGGGGTTGCTGGCGGGTTGGTCGGCCGGCGCGGTGAGGTGGGCTAGGCGCAGCACGAGAACCGACAGCAGGTGGCGCAGGGCTGCGATGTGGACGTCGAGCGGCAGGTGACCGAATGCGTGGAATTCGGCGATGAGGTGATCGGTGGCCAGCCGCAGAGCGTCGGCGTCGCTGGCGAGGGGTTGATGCAGGACGGGGGCGTGGGTGTCGTCTATACGGGCCGTGGCGACGGTGGCCGGGGTGAGGAAGCTCTGCTGGAACAGGATCAGGGTGCCTTCGGCGCGGGTGAGTTCGCCCCATTGATTGACCTGGCCGGGGCGTATCCACAACCAGGAGCCGGGTTCGAGGGTGTGGGTGGTGAAGTCGACCGTGTGTCGCAGCGTGCCGGCGGTCAACGTGAGCAAGTGGTGGAACTCCGGTCGCTGCGGTACCGCGAGCTGCGCGGTCGGCACCCGGTGGCGCAGCTCGGCCAGGGACAGCACTTCGACCCCGGCCGGGGTTCCGGCGGGGGCGGTGAAGGAGATCGTGGGGATCGGTCGGGCAGCAGTATGTCGGTTTTTGACCATAACTAGTCACGAGCGTATCCGGTTGCAGGTGCTAGTGCCTCGTAGCTTGGAGTTGGTTGATCTTTCCGACGCCGGTTCGATGTCGGAAAGTGGCAATTCTGTCGAACCTGCCCGATCCACTCGATACCCAAGGAGCGCCGAAGATATGAGCAACGCAGAGAACATCGTCCTGACCGCCGCCACCGAGCTGTTCGGCAAGAAGGACCCGAGCGCGGTAGACCGCTGGGTCGCGCCCGACTACAAGCAGCACAGCTCCTTGGCCGCCGACGGCCCCGAGGCCCTGCGCAAGCTGGTCACCGGACTCGGTCCCGACTTCCACTACGAGGGCGCCCGCGTCATCGCCGATGGCAATCTTGTTGCGCTGCACGGCGTCTACACCGGTTTCGGCCCTGACCCGCTGGTCGGCTTCGACATCTTCCGTGTCGATGCGAACGGCAAGCTCGCCGAACACTGGGACGCCCTGACTCCGCTCGTGCCGAACACCGCCTCCGGGCGCACCCAGACCGACGGCCCCACCGAGGTTACCGACAAAGACAAGACCGAGGCCAATCGTGCCCTGGTCACCGAGTTCGCGCAAAAGGTCTTCGTCGACGCGGACTATTCGGTGCTGACCGACTACATCTCCACCGAGACCTTCCACCAGCACAACCCGGAAGCCGCCGACGGCCTGGCCGGTTTCGGTGCGGCCGTGGCGAAGTGGGGCGAGCAGGGCAAGAAACTGGTCTATAAGAAGGTGCATAAGGTCATCGCCGAGGGCGATTTCGTCCTGCTGCAGTCCGAGGGCGAGTTCGGTGTCCCGGTGGCGTATTACGACCTGTTCCGCGTCCAGAACGGCAAGCTCGTCGAGCACTGGGACGTCATCGCCCCCATCCCGGCACAGCTGCCACACAACAACGGCCTGTTCTGATGAGTGGCCTCACCTACGCCGGCCGAACCCTGATCTTCCGGGTCGACAACGGAGTCGTTTTCCGTATTTCTTACTCCGCCGATGGTGCCACCCTGCATTACGAAACCCTCGAGGGTCCGGCCAAGGGTGCACAGGAAACGGTCGCACTGCACGCCGCCGAACTCGGCCCCGGCAACTTCATGCTCGGCTGGGTCGAGAAGTCCGGCATGTCGATCACCCACGTCATGAATCTCACCGCCCGGACCGTACATGCCTTCTGGACCTACCAGGACGGAGGTAGCCGCGTCGCCGAACTCCACACCGGAACCCTCGAACCTGCCTGAACCGGTGGAACTACCCATGCTCAACAATGCCGACAACACCAGCCAGGACCCGTCAATCCGCTACCCGTGCAATCCAATCAGGCCGTGGCTCCGAATCCCTGATGGCGCATCCCTTTGCACGCGCCATTCGGATACGAGCGTCGCCGAAGCGCAGAACCTCTGCGCTTCGGCGACCGTATGTCGAGTTCGACGTGAGCCACGTGGTCACCCACGCGCTGAGCCGTTCCGCGTGATCGACACCCGACCAGGTCGGCGACCATCCGCAATTCGGCAATATCGTGCGTTGCGAAGCCTTGTCGACCAACAGATTTGGACGGCCGACCAAACGCGCGGCATGTCCGGACATTCGACGACCGCATCAGTGCCCTGTGTCGCTCAGGGCCCTCAACGAGCCGCCTCGGACATGCGCCAAATGCCGAGCCCTCCCTCGCACTTCGAAACCTCGGCGACTGGTGACAGATGTGGTTGTCAGTCACAGCAAGAGTGGCGAGACCGTCAGCCGTCTGCCGACGATTCCCCTTCGTTCTCGATTCGCTGCCGAATCGCTTCTACCGTGCGGTCTTTCGGGTGCGCTCAGGCCAGAGGACTGCCGTGATGACTACCGCCAATGGCAGACCGATGACGATGACGTACCCGAGCGTGATCGCGTTCATCGAATCTCGGCGTCTACGACTGACAACCTGCGGAGATGTTCGACATTGCGTGGCATGAGTACGCCCATTGCCCGCCCCCTTCGGCAGTGCGGTTGGTGGCGCCCGCAGCCGGGGATGTAGTGCCGGCGGCAGGGCTGAAAGCACACTATGAGTGCAGCATTGGCCGATGCCATATTTGATCCAACGGGACACACCGGACACCTTCACCCGTCTGTTCGCCGAAGCTCACACCTACGCGTGGCACTTGGAGACCCGGGACGACTATCGCGCTGCCGAGGGCGCGGGCTACGACCCGTGGGTTCCACTGGTGCAGGACACCGTGGCGCGCGGGGTACAGATTCAGCGCACGTCGCGCACTCGGCGAACGACTGCGCGAGCTACGACGCGACGCCGGGCTGTCGGGCGTCGCCTTGGCATCGGCCGCGGACTGGCAGGGCTCGAAGGTTTCGAAGATCGAGCACGGCAGACAGACGCCGACCGAGGCCGATATTCACAAGTGGTGTCGCTGGTGTCGCGCCGACTATGCCGAACCGGATCAGGCACCCGCAACGAACTTCGTGATCCATGATCGCAAGGTGGTATTGGTCGAGACCGTCGCCGCAGAGCTGACCATCACCCGGCCGTCCGAGATCGCGCTGTACGAGAAGTCCTTTGCCCTGTTGGCCGCGCAAGCCGTCCACGGTGCTGCTGCCCGAGCCTTGATCGGAGCCGCCCTGACAATTCGTACCGAGAGCGGTGATGCCGGCGCCCCGGGCTGATGGGATTCGTCATCACCAAGGATGAGGTTGGTCCTACTCGAGTCGTACGAAGACCGGGTGCGGCGGTTGATGTGGTTGGGTGCTGGTGCTGGGCAGACTCTTCGTGACTTGGTCCAGCGACGGAGGTCGAAACATGCAGCTCTCGGTGCGGTCCCGCCCAGACACCCCGGTCGTTCCCGCGTTCGCTGGACGGGCCGTCCTCGTGATCGCGGCCGTGGTCGCACTCGCCCACTTCGTCGGTAGTTTCGGCGGCGGCTACTGGTTCGACGAGGCCTACATGCTGGCGATCGGGCGGAATCACCTGGACTGGGGATCCGCCGACCAGCCGCCGCTGGCACCGGCGTTGGCGGCGGCACTGGATTGGCTCGACCCGGGATCGGTCGTGCTGATCCGGGTGCCCGCGGTGCTCGCGACAGCGGCCGCGGTCGTGGTCGCGGCCCTCATCGCCAGGGAACTCGGCGGTGATCGGCGCGCGCAGACGCTCACGGCGGCGGCGCAGGCGACCGCACTGTGGGTGACCATGACCGGCCACTGGCTCACTCCCTACACGCTGGAACCGGTGCAATGGCTGTTGCTCGTCTGGTTGCTGGTGCGCTGGGTTCGGGTGCGGGATGATCGGTTGCTGCTCGCGCTCGGTGTGGTCGCCGGGATCGCCGCCGAGACCAAATTCCAAGTGCTGCTGCTGTGCGCGGTGCTGCTGGCCGCGATTGCGATCTTCGGTCCACGAGAACTGCTGCGTCGTCCGATGCTGTGGCTGGGAGCCGGAGTCGGCCTGCTCATCGCGCTGCCGACCTTGCTGTGGCAGGCCGCGAACGGCTGGCCACAGCTGCGGATGGGTGCGGTGGTGGCCGGGGAGGCGGACGCGCTGTCCGGCGGCCGAGCGGGCGTGGCTTTCTCGCTGATCGTCATGGCGGGCATCGCCGGAACAGTGCTGTCGCTCTACGGGTTATGGCGGTTGCTGCGCGCCGACGAACTGCGCGCCTATCGCTTTCTGGGCGTGACCGCAGTGGTGCTGTACGTCTTCTTCGTCGTCACGGTCGGCCGCCCCTACTATCTCGGCGGGCTCTACGGAGCACTGTGTGCCGCAGGTGCACTCGGATTCCAACAGCGCAGGTTGGCAGGCGGTCGCCGCGGCTGGGTGGTGTGGCCTGCCTACGTGCTGAGCATCGCAGCGGCCGCAGGCATGCTCGCGGTCGCCGCGGTGTCGACCAAAACCGATGTCCCCCAAGCGATCGTGCAACGAACCGTCACCGCCTATCAGGCGCTACCAGCCCAGGATCGCGACAGCACCATCGTGATGGGCCAGTCCTACATCATCGCCGCGTACCTCGACGTATACGCACGTCCTGGCGAACTACCGACGGCATACAGCACCAACCGGAGCTACGGCTATTTCCCGCCCCCACCGGACTCGGCACGCAATGTCCTCTACATCGGTACCGCGCCCGACGAACTCCGCGACCATTTCGCGTCGTGCCGCAAGCTGATCGATGACGATGAGGATCAGGCGGTCTGGCTGTGCAGCGACCGGCAGGCCTCCTGGCAGGACCTCTGGCCACAGCTGCGGCACCTCGACATGACCTGACCCGCAACGACAATCGAGGGCTTGCATCGTCAACGATGTTGAGGCGCTGTCACTCTCGGCGCACGTACCCGAGCAGCCGCTGCAACACGACCACGACCAGCAGGAAAGCACCGCTGACCACGGACTGGTAATTGCTGTCGAGAGTGCCGATTTCGTTGATGATGTCCTGAATGACGTTGCGCAGCAGGACACCGAAGATGGTGCCGATGACGGTGCCTACGCCGCCCGTCAGCAGCGTGCCGCCGATCACCACCGCGGCGATCGCGTCCAGCTCGGTGCCGACGCCGATCACGGTGACCCCGGATTCCAGATAGGCCGCGGTCATCGCGCCCGCGAACCCGGACAGCAGTCCGCTGAGGGTGTAGACCAGGATCTTGGTCCGGATGACCGGCAGACCCATCAGTACCGCGGAGCGTTCGGAGCCGCCGGTCGCGAACACCACCTGCCCGAAGGCGGTGCGCCGCAACAACACCGCACCCGCCGCGAACAGCAGCAGGGTGAGATAGACCGGATAACCGATGCCGAACACCGTGCCGCGGCCGATCTCCAGGAAGGCCTGTCCGCGTTCGATTTTGTAGGTTGTCGCGCCTTCATCGGTAATGGCAAGCAACAGCCCACGGGCGAACAGCAAGGTCGCCAAGGTGACGATGAACGGCGCCATGCCGGTTCGAGCCACCAGTATGCCGTTGATCATGCCGATGAGACCGCACACCGCGAGCGGCAACAGCAACGCCGTCACGAACCCCCACTGCGATCCGTACGCGGCCAGTACCCCGCCGAGCGCATACACCGAGCCTGCCGACAGGTCGATGCCACCGGAGATGATCACGAAGGTCATACCGAGCGCGATCACGGCGAGGAACGAACTCTGCATCGCCAGATCGCGCATATTGGTGCCGCTGCCGAAGTGCGGCAACGTCATCCAGGCGACACCGGCCACAGCCACGAAAACCACTGCGGCGGGCTGCTTCTGCAGTAACTCGAGCAGGAACCGAACGCCTTTGACGGCGGTCGATTCGGCAGCGTCGGCGCGAGCCCGGCGATCGGCCGGTCGGATCGTAGTGCTCATCGGCTGTTCCGCTCCCGCGCGACATACACGGCCGCGACGATGATGACCGCCTGCACCATCTGCGCGGTCGAGGACGGTAGATCATGCTTGATCAGGGTGGCGAGCACCAGTTGCATGAGCAGCGCACCGGCCACGGTGCCGACCACCCTGACCTTGCCGCCGGTCAATGGCGTGCCGCCGACGACGACCGCGGTGATGGCCGAAAGTTCCATCAGCAGACCGACATCGGCCGGATCACTGGCGCGCAGCCGGGCGGTGGCCAGCACCCCCGCCAACCCGGCGCACACGCCGCAGATCGCATAGACGGTGATGAGCACCCGCCGGACCGGCAGTCCGGCCAGCTCGCTCGCTGATCGGTTGCCGCCGACTGCCACCAGCTGACGACCGAAAGTGGTTCGGCGAATGAGCAATCCGGTACCGACAGCAAGCACCGCCGCGATCAGCACGCTGATCGGAATGCCGAGCACGTCACCGGAACCGAGGGTGAGGAAAGACGCGTTCTTGATGTCGACGAGCTGCCCGTTCGCGATCACCAGCGCCAGTCCGCGCCCGCCGACCAGTAAGGCCAGCGTGGCGATAATGGGTTGAATCCCGATGCGCGCCACCAGAATTCCATTGAACACCCCCGCCACCAGACCG
The DNA here is from genome assembly GCF_044459885.1 of Nocardia sp. NPDC050175. Taxonomy (NCBI): domain Bacteria; kingdom Bacillati; phylum Actinomycetota; class Actinomycetes; order Mycobacteriales; family Nocardiaceae; genus Nocardia; species Nocardia sp. NPDC050175. The sequence goes on along the minus strand of NZ_JBITJI010000021.1, from coordinate 114,449 downwards.
ACCAGCAACGCGACGAGCACCGCCGCCGCGGGCCCGTAGCCGAGGTATTGCGGAATCATCGCGGCGGCCAGCGCCATCACCGCGCCGACGGACAGGTCGATGCCCTCGGTCCCGATCACCAGCGCCATACCGAGCGCCACGATGATCACCGGCGCCGCCTGCAGCAGCTGGGTGCGTAAGTTGTTGAGCGTCAGGAAGTTCGAGGTCGCCACCAGGTTGAACAGGATCAGCCCGCCGAGCGCCGCGTACACGCCGTACGCCTGCAACCAGACCGTGGTCCGGCCCCGCCACGCAGGCGGCCGCCGGACAGCAACCTGCTCAATCATCTGCTTCCCCTTCGGCTTCCGGTGCCTCGGCGAGCGCGGCCAGCACATTGCTCTCGGTCAGCTGATCGCCGACGAGTTCACCGACGGTCGCCCCGTCACGCAGAATCAGCAGCCGGTCGGCACCGTCGAGCAACTCCTCCAACTCCGAGGAGATGAGCACGACGGCCAGCCCCGCGTCCGCGAGCTCGTCGATCAGCGCCTGCACCTCGAGTTTCGCGCCGACGTCGATGCCGCGGGTCGGCTCGTCCAGCAGTAACAGCTTGGGCTGCAGGCACAACCAGCGAGCGAGCATCACCTTCTGCTGATTGCCACCCGAGAGCTCGGACACCTTCTGCTCCGGACCGGAAACCTTGATCCGCAGCCGGGTGATGAAGGTGTCGACGATCCGATCCTGTTGCGCGCGGCTCACCAACCCGAACCGCGACAGCCGCGGCAAGGCGGCGAGCACGATGTTCTCCCGCACCGACAGCTCCGGGATGATCCCGTCCGCCCGGCGGTCCTCGGCCAGCATGGCGATGCCTGCCGCGATCGACGCGGGCGTACTGCCGGATCGAACGGTCTTACCGCCGATGACGACCGATCCGCGGTCCAGCGGCAGCGCCCCGAAGATGGCCCGCGCGGTCTCGCTGCGCCCGGAACCCAAAAGCCCGGCCAGTCCGACGATTTCACCCGCACGCGCGGAGACCGAGACACCGGCGAGCCGGTGCCTGCTGACCAGATCCTCGGCGCGCAGCACCTGCTCGGCCGCAGCATGTTGATCGTCGCTGAAGTTGGTGGCACCGTGCGCCTTGAGCTCGCCGATATCGCGGCCCAGCATCATGGCAATCAGCGGCAACCGCCCGAGTTCGGCCAGCGGCCCGGTATGCACCTGCTTGCCGTCCCGTAACACGGTGACCCGGTTGCAGATTCGATAGAGCTCGTCGAGCCGGTGGCTGACATAGACGACGGCGATCTCGCGTTCGTGCAGGCGCTCGATCACCTCGAACAGCGTCTCCACCTCGCGCGGCTCCAGCGCGGAGGTCGGCTCGTCCATGATGACCACCCGCGCGTCGATCGACACCGCGCGAGCCAGCGCGACCATCTGCTGCGCGCCGACACCGAGGCTGCGCAGTGGCTTCCGGACATCGTCGGCGATGCCGAATCCGGCGAGCAGCTCGGCCGCCATCCGATACATCCGCCGTTGATCGATGAGCCCCAACCGATTTCGCGGTTCGCGACCAAGGAAGACGTTGTGCGCGATGCTCATCATCGGGATGAGATCGACCTCTTGGTAGATCGTGGAGATGCCCGCCCGCTGCGCGTGTAGCGGGGTCGGGAACACCGCGGGCTCGCCTCGGTAACGCAGCTGCCCACCGTCGAGCTGGTAGACGCCGGTCAGCGCCTTGATGAGGGTGGACTTGCCCGCGCCGTTCTCACCGACGAGCGCATGGACCTCACCGGGGCGCAGGGTGAACGACACGCCATCGAGCGCGCGGGTGCCGCCGAACTCCTTGCGCGCCTCGACGACCTCGAGTATCGGTTCGATCATCGGAATCTGCTTGCCGGAGCGCTCAATACGAGTTGGCCGCCTTCGTGGCGGCGTTCGTTTCGTCGTACTCGTCATCGGAGATGATCACGGTCGCCGGGATGGCCGCGCCGTCCTCGAACTGTTGCAGTGTCTGGAAAGCCAATGGCCCGAAGCGGGGATTCGACTCGACGACCGCGTTGTACGAACCGTCGACGATGAGCTGGACCGCATTGTGCGTGCCGTCGACCGAGACGATTTTGATGTCGGTTCCGGGCTTCTTGCCCGCGCCCTTGATGGCGTTGACCGCACCGATGCCCATCTCGTCGTTCTCGGCGTAGACGGCGGTGATGTCCGGGTGGCTCTGCAGCAGCTGCTCCATCACCGACAGTCCCTTGGAGCGGTCGAAGTCACCGGTCTGCTCGGCGACGATCGTCAGCCCCGGCGTGCCGGCCAGCTTGTCCTTGAAACCCTTTGTCCGGTCGGTGGTTACGTTGTTGCCGGACGAGCCGAGCAGGATCGCGATCTTGCCCTGGCCGCCGGTGACCCGGATCATCTGATCGGCCGCCCGCTTGCCCTGCTCGACGAAGTCGGAGCCGATGAAAGTCAGGTAGTCCGTGCAGGGTTGGGAGGTGACCTTGCGGTCGACGGTGATCACCGGCACCTGCTTGGCCTTGGCCGCGTCCAGCGCCGGTTGCAGCCCATCGGAATTCAGCGGTGCCACGATCAGCGCCTGCACGCCCTGATCGAGCAGCGACTTGATGTCGCTGATCTGCTTGTTGAGATCGCTCTGCGCGTTCGTGACGAGCAGGTTGCCCGACGGAATGCCCAGCGCGGCAGCCTGATCCTTGATCGACGCGGTTTCGGTGATCCGGAACGGGTTGGCTTCCTTCTCCGATTGGGAGAAGCCGACTTTCGCCGTTTTCAGGTCGATCTTCGGGTAGCCGGTCTGGGCTAACGTGCAGGTCGACTGCCCGCTCGGCTGGGTCGCCGCCGCGGACGCCGCGGGACCTGACCCGGTGGGTGCGGTCTTGTCCGTCTCGGATTTCGCACATCCGGACAGGGTGAGGCCGACCGCGGTGGCGACCGCGACGACAACGACAGTGGTCTTGGTGACTGGCATCGGTAACTCCTTCAGGGCACCCCGTCGAGGGCGGGAGCGCGACCCGATCCCCGCTGCCGTGCGAGGCGTCAGATGAGTTTTACAACGTTGGAACAACGTTGTAAGTAGTTTGGAGAAATCCGTCGGGAATTGGTTTCCACGGACTGGCCGATCGCGAGGAGGAGCAGCGCCGTGGCCGCCACCCTCAAAGACGTTGCGTCCCTTGCCGGCGTCTCCATCAAGACCGTGTCGAACGTGGTCAACGGGTACGACTTCGTCAAACCGGAGAACCGGCGCAAGGTGCTCGCCGCGCTGGAGGCCACCGGCTACCGCCCGCACCGAGGCGCCCGCAACCTACGCCGCGGCCGCACCGGATTCATCGCCCTGGTCCTGCCGGAACTCAACATCCCCTACTTCGCCGAGCTGACCGGCCTGATCATCACCGCCGCCCACCACCACGAGTGGGGCGTCCTCATCGAACAAACCCAGGGCACCAGAAGCCAGGAACGCACCGCCCTCGCGTCGATGGGCCCATACCTGATCGACGGCGCCATCGTCAGCCCGCAAGCACTCGAGGCCGCCGACTTCGCCGAACTATCCCCCGCCGTCCCCCTAGTCCTACTCGGCGAACACGCCGTAGACGTCCCCTTCGACCACGTAGCCATCGATAACGTCCGCGCCGCCCGAACCGCCGTAGGCCACCTGGCCCAGATCGGCCGCCGCCGCATCGCCGCCATCGGCCACAACCCGCACCGCGGCACCGCCGCCCTCCGCCTGACCGGCTACCGAGAAGCCTTGGCCGAAGCCAACATCCCCGAACGCAGCGAACTGATCGTCACGGCCCTCGAATACCACCGCCGCGACGGCGCCGAAGCCATGAACCACCTACTAGACCTCCCAGAACCCCCCGACGCCATCTTCTGCTTCAACGACCTACTAGCCCTGGGCGCAATGCGCAAGGCCGCCGAACGAGGCCTACGAATCCCCGAAGACCTAGCGATAGTCGGCTTCGACAACACCGAAGAAAGCACCTTCAGCATCCCCTCCCTAACCACCATCGCCCCCAACAAATCCGCCATAGCCCAAACAGCCGTAGACCTACTCCGCCGCCGAGCCACCGAATCCTTCCCCACCCAAGACATCCAAATCCCCTTCACCCTCGAAATCCGCGAAAGCACCAGCACCCTCCCCACCCGCCCGGTGTGAGGGCCAGCGCGAATCCCCCTGCCCCGCAACGCACCAGGCGCCGCCCCCTTCATCGCCAACGCGGCGCTCGGATCGACCGAGATCCGGTGTTGACAACGTGTTCGCCGGTGGCGGCCGACAAGCCGGACGAAGCCTCACACCCTCTCCATAAGCCACTCACCCGCTATCGAGGGTGTGCGGCTTACAGACGGGGTGAGCATCTGGGTCGCGGGGCGGTTAGATGCGGGCGGTGGGGAGGTAGGTGCCGAGTCTGGTTGTGTTGCGGGCGATTTCGGCGGCTGCGGCCAGGTGGGGCAGCCAGGTGGTAGGGGTGTCGAGGTCGCGCCAGGTCCAGCGGGCTACGGTCCAGCCGAGGCGGCGGAGGGCGTCTTCGCGGATTTTCTCGGCGATGACTACATCCTCGGGGTTCAGGGCGCCGCGGAGTTCGCTGCGGTACTTGATCTCGCCGTCGAATTCACCGATGACACCGAGATCGGGGAACAGGAAGTCGACTCGTGCCACCAGAGATTTCGTCGGCGTGAGAATGCGTGCCTGCAACTCCGGGGCGGGCAGCTTCAGCTCGCGCATCGCGACGCGGCTACGCGATTCACCGGGACTCTCGGCGCGCCCGTCCAGAAACTCGACAACGCGGCTCGCTTGCGGGCGACCGGTCCGCCCTTTTGCCCGTTCGAGCTGTTCGCACAGTTCGTCTCGAGTCGTTGTGCCGAGCCGCAAGGCCGCGTCTCCGACCACGACGGCCTGCTCGAACGGCACCGTACGGGCGAGATCGACCACTGTGCGCGCCACGGTCGTCACCGGAAGGTCATCGACCGAAACCCATTCGTCGGGTGCGATCGGCATCGAGTGCACGACCGTCTTTCGGCGGACGCGCCCGCCGGTCCGGCGGTTTCGGCCCAGGTGTACGCGGGCGAGCGGAATCTTCCACACCGGCAACCCGTGCACGATCGCCGCCGACACATGTGTGACTACGACGGAGGTCGCCGCCGCCGCGACGACCGCACGGGTCAGCACGCAATGACGTTGCTCGACAGTCAATCCCGCCGCGTCGGCGGATTCGACATACAGCCCACGGTGCACTCGCTGCCAGCCTCGCCCACGCAACTCGTGATCTGTGAACCCGGCCATAACGGCATCTCGCCGACGGATCGGCGCAGGAATCTCCACCCGCCCGATCCTTGCCGCCCGCACCCGCTCCCACACCCCTCTCCCAGCCAAATGTGCATAACTCCGGGGTGTGGAGAACCTCGAGTTTCGACCGCTCACCCTCTCTGTGAGGCGCACACCACCTATAGCGGGTGTGCGCCTCATACAAACAGTGCTCACTCTGCGGGACGGCCACAGATGGGCGGCGAGCACCCACACAACGAGAGACAGCGTTATTCACCGATGACTCAGCCTGCTTCACGCAGTGACCCGGCGGAGGACTCGCCGTAACTTCCTTCCACGAGGGCGGCGAGGTGGTCTCGGGTTTTGGTCAGTTCGTCGAGGGTGGACTGGACGGTGGACAGCTTGCGGGCGATTGCTTCGAGGCTGGCCGGGCAGATCGGATCGAGGTCTGTCATGGCGTCCAGGCAGGGGACGAAGTGGAGGATTTCTTCGGCGGTGAAACCTACTGAGAGCATGCGGCGGATGTTTTCGACCCGGTTCACTGCTAACTCGTCGTATTCCCGGTATCCGTTTGAGGTGCGGGTGTCGGGTAGCAGCCCGTGTTCCTCGTAGTAGCGCAGGGCACGGCGGGTTGCCCCGGTCCGCGCGGCCAAATCACCGATCCGCATGCCGCGTCACCTCATCCCGCGCTCAGACCACCGTCGACCCGAATCACCTGGCCGGTCAGGTAACTGGCTTCGGCACGGGCCACTGTCACGATCCACCAGGCTATCTCGTCGGGGTCGGCGATCCGGGCGAGCGGGATGCGGCTCATGAACTGCTTGGCCGACTCGAGTTGCTCCGGCGTCAGACCCGCATTGGTGAGGATGGATGTTCGGGTCATACCGGGTGCGATCGAAACGACCCGAATACCTCGATCGGCCAACTCCAGCGCCCAGGTCTTGGTCAGGAAGTCCATCGCCACCTTGGTCGCGCCATACACCGAAGCACCCGGCCACCCCCGATGCGGTGAGTTCGAGGTGACATTGACAACGATCCCGCCACGACCGATATGCGGCAACGCGGACTGCGTCAAGAAAAGGGGCCCAACAAGATTGGTCGCGAACTGCTGTTCGGCAGCCTCCGGTTCGATCGCCCCCAGCGGCGCAGGCCGAGTGATCCCCGCATTGTTCACCAACACATCGATCCGCCCAAACCTACGAACCGCCGACTCGACAATCGCAACCCGCCCGTCGGCAGTAGCAACGTCAGCCACCTCGATCTGCACCGCACTACCCGCAGCAGTCTCCTCGAGCGTCTCCACAGTCCGCCCGGTAACCAACACCTCCGCTCCCCGAGCAGCAAACTGACGCGCCACCGCCCGCCCGATCCCACTCCCCCCACCGGTAACAACCACCGCACGCCCGACCAACGACTCACTCATGCCGCGACGCTAAACCTTGCCCCCAGGGTGAAGGTCAAGCCTGGCAAGGCATTCGCGCGTCATTTGCATTGGCGGAGGGCGAGGGCGGTGGTGGCGGAGCCGACGGCGGTGCGGCGGGGTGGGGGGATGTCGGGGAGGGCTAGGCCGATTCGGCGGCTGGATTGGGCGACCTTGCGGAGGATGGGTTCGGCCTCTTCGGCGGAGCCTGCGGCGGTGAGGGCGTAGCTGTAGACCCACATGGCGCGTAGGCGGCGCACGATGGCGGAGACCTCGGTGAGGGCGCGGACGGCTTCGGCGGCGATCGGCACCGCTGCCTCGGCGTCGCCGCTGTAGAGGGTCACCTCGGCCAGGCGGGCCAGCGCCCAGCCTTCCTGATGCCTGCGGCCGTCACGGCGGGCCACCGTGAGTGCTCGCTCGCACAGTTCCTTGGCTTGCTCGGGATCGCCGCGCTGCAGCGTCGCGAATCCCAACTCGTGTAATGCCATCGACTCGAGCCGGAGGCTGCCGACCTGTCGCGCGATGTAGAGGGCGTGTTCGGCGGCTTCGACGGCCTCCGGCCAGCGCCGGGCGTTGCAGTAGGCGCGGGCGAGCGTCGCCCAGCTCATCCCCTCGCTCCACTGGTTGCTGTGCTGCCGCCCCATCTCGATGGCGCGCCGGTAGTGCTCGACGGCGACGTCCACGTTCTCCTGGTAGGCCATGGCCGTGCCGAGCATCTGCTCGGCGATGATGGCGCCCGCCCCGTCGCCCAGTTCCCACAGAATCGCACCGGCGTTGCGAAGGGTGCGCGCGGCACTCAGATCCGCCATGCCGACCAGCCGGGCGACGGCGGCGGCCACTTGCGCCCTGGCCATGGTCCGCCGATCACCGTCCGCTTCGGCGGCACGGCTCAGCAGCTCGAGCACTTGCGCCACCTGGGGCAGGTGCGCGCCCGCGTCACCGCCCACCGCGAGTGACAGCGCGAGATCGACTGCGAGCGTACGGGTTCGGGCATCGCCCTGGTCGGCAACCTGTCGGTACAGGGCAACCAGACCGAATCGCTCCGCCTGCGCCCACACCGCACACTGTCGCTCATCGGTGAACCGCTGCCCGGCCGAATCGGTGGTCGCGTAGTAGTGGGTGCCAACGCCCGGATCACGCAGTTCCACAATGTTCTTCGCGCTGGCGAGATAGAAATCCAGCACCCGGCACAGCGCCCGCGGCCATTCCTGCTGCTGCGAAAGGTCGGCCGTCCCGCGGGCAAACAGCCGCAACAAGTCGTGATAGCGGTAACGACCCCGCTCCGGTGTCTGCAACATGCCCAGGTCCACCAGGGTTTCGCAGAGCCGCTCGGCCTCGACCCGATCCCGGTCGAGCAGGGCGGCAATCGCGGCGACCGACAGATCGGGCGCCTCAGAGAACGCGACGAGAACGAACGCCCGCGCCAGCTCGGGCGCGAGCAGCCGGTAACTTTCCCGGAATACCAATTCCACACTGGTATTGCCGATCGCGAGTTCGGCCAGCCTGCCGCGCTCGTCGGCCAGCCGGTCGGCAACCGCGGACAGCCGCCAGGTCGGCCGGCTCGCCAGCCGCGCACCGGCGATACGCAGCGAGACCGGCAGGTGCCCGCAGGCACGCAGAATCTCTTGTGCCGCTTCGGGTTCGGCCGACATTCGACGCGCAGACACCGTGTGCTCCAACAACGTCCACGCCTCGTCCGGGGTGAGCACATCCAACGGAACCAGCCGCGCACCGAACAATTCCGCCAGACTCGAACGGCTGGTGACCAGCACGGCAGCCGTACCCGTGCCGGGCAGCAAGGGAGTCAAATGCTCGACGTCACGTGCGTTGTCGAGCACCAGCAACATGCGCTTACCCGCTACGGTGTTGCGCCACAGTGCTGTTCGCTCCGCCAGCTCCGACGGCAGCTCGCCCGGCTCGATACCGAACGCGCGCAAGGCGACCGCGAGCAGCATGTCGGCCGTCCGCGGATGCTCGTCCATCCCGCCGAGGTCGAGATGCAGCAACCCATCCGGATAATGCTTCCGTACCCGATGCGCGAGATGCACTGCGAACGTGGTCTTTCCGACACCACCGAGCCCGGTGATAGCAATCACCTGACGGCGGTCGGAGTCCGCCTCCAACACCTCGACCAACTCGTTGGCCAGGTGTTCCCGTCCGACGAAGTCGGCAATGTCGGAGGGCAGTTGCTCCGGGACCCGCGGCGCATCGAATTCCGAGGCGATATGGACCATTTCGTTGGTGGCGGCGGGCAGCTCCGCCGACAGGATCTGCTGATGCAGTCGAACCAGCTCGGGCCCTGGCTCGAGGCCGAGCTCGTCGGCGAGCAACCGGCGCGCGTTCCGATATACCTCGAGCGCCTCGGCCCGCCGCCCACTGCGGTGCAGCGCGACCATCAGCAGTTCGTGCCACCGCTCGGAGTGCGGTTCGGCCGCGACCAGCGCCTCCAACTCCGCGACGGCAGCCGAATGCCGACCGAGATCCAGCGCTACCGCCATCGCGACCTCGTACATGGACAAGCGCAGCCTGCCGAGCCGGGATCGCTCTCGCTCCGCCCACGGTCCAGGCAGGCCGATCATCGGGTCACCGCGCCACAGTTGCTGCGCCGCCGTAAGTTTGACGTCCGCCTCGTCGATAGCACCCGAACGACGATCGGCTTCCGCACCCGCGATCAGTCCCTCGACCGCGACGACGTCGAACTCCACCGCGATACCGAGCCGATACCCACCGCGGGTCGAATCGAGCCACTCGGTCCCGGCACCCGCATGGCCGTGCGCATCGAACTTTCGACGCAGCGCGAGTATGTGATTGCGCAGCACACTGGGTGCCGACTTCGGCGGCTGATCAGCCCACAGGCGCGCGGCCAACTGCGTCGTCGACAGGGTGCGCGCGGGTTCGGCCGCGAGCATGGCCAGCACGGCAAGCAACTGCGGCGCCGCGATATCGAGCTGCTGGTCCCCCAGCCACACCTCCACCGGCCCCAACATGCGTAGTCGTAGTTCTCCGGGCCCCGCCCCATCAATACCCGAACACCGCTGCGGTGCCAAAAGAATCCCTCACATTCGAATCCAGCCGAGCAACAAGGATTTCAGTCACTACCCAGCAGAGACTATGCCGGTACGGCACATTCAAGCGAATGTGCCGCAGGTCACATACCCGGCCTGGTTACCTCCCAGTCCCCCGCCGCGCTGGTCCGCCGCAGTGCGTATCGCTGTTCGAACCCCTCCAGATAGAGCGACGGCGCGACCGAGGACGACGACTGTTCGACCACGCCGTCGTCGGCGACATAGAAGATGGCGCGGCCGATGGCGATCTCGTCGGGGCGGGTCGGCACGAAGACCATCCAGCCGACGCTCAGTCGCTCGGCGACCAACTCGTCGACGGGGTATCGATCGGTGTCCGCGCCCTGGGCGCCGATATGCGCTCGGACCAGCGCGACCGCGCGATCCTGCGCGAGCGCCGCCGGAACCCTGGTCACCAAACCCGCCAGCGACAGCTGATACAGGGCACTGTCGATGTCGTCGTTCGGGTCGGTGAACAGGGCGGCCACGGTGTCGCGGGTGACCACGCCCGCCTCCGCGGCCGCCACCAGAGTCGCCGCGGCGGTGCGCAATTCGTCGCTCGGATGGTCACTGAGCACGCCGCACACCACGTCGACCACGGTCTCGTCGGTCCAGATGCCGGGCACGGCGGGACTGAGCACGTCCGCGGACGGCGAGTCCCCGCGATACCAGCTGTTGTCCTCCCACCAGTAACAGAACGACATCAGCCCGCGGGCCGCCCGCGGATTGAGCACCTGGTTGGCCACCCACTCCGGCGCACCCGCGTACAGCTCCGGATGCGGTGCTTCCTCGTTGTAGGCCGCGTCCAGTTCCGGAGCGTTCCACACGCCGCCGGACAGAATCGCCCGGCCGCCAGGCAGCACGTACAGCGTGGATCCGCTGCGCGCCGATCCCTCGAACACGCCGAGCGCGGGCTGGATCCGCGGACCCCACTCCGAACCGACGGCGACGAAGGCGGCGGCGATCGTCGCCCAGCGCGCCCACAGCACGGGCAGCACCGGAAAATCGTCCACCGACCGCACCGCGGCGACACCGGCCTCCTGGTCCGCCCGGGTCTGCGCGGCGGCTTGCTGGGGCGAACGCCACTGCCGATCGTCGTGACCGATGTAGGCGGCCAGCCACATCGGCAACCGCTCGCGCGGAAACGCCTCGAGATCGGCCAGATACGCCTCGGGCACCAGCAGATGCTCGTCCGGGAACGGCTCGTCGCCGTAGTCGTAGTCGAGCTCCAACCGGCCGCTGACATCGAATTGCATCGTCAGCCGCCACCAGGGTCCGTCGCCGAGCGGGGCCGAGACCTCACGCTGCCATCGGACCAGTTCCATGATCTCGTCCGACGGCTCGATCCGGGCCGCCCCGTCGGCCTCGTCGAAGTAGACGGCGGTCCGCACCCCGCCCGCGACGGTGAGGGCGAAGACCGCCGCCAGCCGCCGCCAGCCCTCCGGACCGGCGACCGCCAGCTCCTGCGCGATCCGGTGGGCCAGATCGGTGGCCTGGTCTTCGATCGTCGGTTCGGCTGCGGCCGCTTCGGGTTCCGGTTCCGGTTCCGGCGCAGGCGAATCGGGGGCGGCCGGCGTAGGCGCCGGACCGAGGCCGCCGAGCCGGAACGAAACATCCGGCAAGGCAGCAGAATCGGCACCGGCACCGGCACCGGCACCGGCACCGGCCGGAGTGTGCGGTTGTGGATCGGTCATCTAGTCAGCCACTCCTCACGAATTCCCGGAATCCATGTTGTCCATCTTGTCCGCGGCGCCGTTCATGCCCTTGCTGAACTTCTTCGCCGAATCGGTCATGTTGTCACCACCGGTCAGCAGGTTCTCCGCGGACTTGGTGTAACCCTTGTCGCCCTTGGTGAACTTGTCCCCGTAGTCGTCGGTGCCGAACGGAAACCCCTTGGCCTGCAAGTTGTTCCGCAGCGTAGCCATGATGTCCTCGGTCTTCTTGCCGACCTCCTCCATCTTGGCCGCGGCACCGCGCAATCGCGTGGTGTCCACCTCGATCCTGCGTTCTGCGGACATGGCGTCGCCTCCTGTTTCGTGCTCGTACGGTCAGTATCGGTCGTCGGGACGCCCGGCCTCCCAATGCGTTTCGAGGCGCTGCATCAGATTGTCGATATCGCGCTGGATCCGATCGGCGAGTTGGCGGCGACTGGTGGCGACCGCGACCGGCGCTTCGTCGAGCGACATCACGTACCGGCCGTCGTCGACCACGTCGCGCCACATCATCTTCGTCTCGTGGATGCCGCGCGGACCATACTTCGACCGCCCCTGCACCACGATGATCGATCCGGTGCAATCGGCACGGCGCTGGAAGAACTGCTGGGTCTGGTAGACCGGCGAATCCTCCCGCTCGTCCCGGACATAGCTGCTGCCCCAGGTCGGCACCTCGTGCTCGGCCGGGTCGGTGATCACCGGAATGTCCGGTAGCCGACCGGCTTCCACCGGCGGGAGCGAGGCGACCACCGCGCCGGCGAGCGCGCGCGGATCGCACTCGGTGACGGCGAACGCCGGGGTGTCGTAGGTGATCAGGCCGGGCGCCTGTTCGAAGAGGTAGCCGTGCGCGCCGGCCCGCGCCGCGTGCAGGTGGTACTGCTTGGCCAAATTGCTTTCCGCTTGCTCGTCCCAACTGCGCACGCGCACAAACAGTTCGGGCGCGGTCAGCACCTCGATCGCACCGTCGAACGAGCCGCCGAGCCGGCGCTGCAAGTCTGCCCGGACCACCCGCTTACGCCGTTCCAGCTCGTCGGCCATGACCACCTCGTCGGTGACGAACAGGAACGGCGTCGGCAGCGAACCGTCGCGGTACTGCTCGCACAGGACGATGAATTCGAGCGCGGTGAACTTCCACTGCTGCGTCACGGCTCGATCACCGGCTTCGACCGCTCGATGTCGGGCCCGAGGGCGCTATCCAGACTGGTCACCGAGTCGAGGTACTTGGGGCGCTTGTACTCTCCGCCCTGCTGGCCGGGACCGGGACCAGGGCCGGGACCCATGGCTCCCGGAGCGGCTCCGGCCTGCGCGGACTGCACCTGATGGCCGTCGGAGATGCTCTGAATTGCCGCCCGCGGGAACAACTTCGACGACTCGGCCGGGCCGCCGGACAGGGTGGTGAGCGGCGAGTGCGACCCGCCGGGTCCGCCCGGCCCGCCGGGTCCGCCCGGTCCGGAGGGGATGCCTGCACCGTGCTTGAGCGCGGTCGCGAGTTCGCTGGGCAGTCCGCTACCGCTGGCCGTCTCCATGTGCTGGAGATCGCCGAGGCCGGGGATGCCGAGCAATCCGTTGTTCGCCAGGCCGGCGAGCGTTTCGGTCCCGGTTTTGACCACGTCGCCGATGGTCGTGGTGAGCCCGTTCAATCCGTCGGTCAACAGCTTGAGCAGATCTCCGCCACCGGGGCTCTGCGCGATGCTCCGACCCAGATCCCGCATCGTCTCCGGACTGAGGTTCCGCAGGGTTTCCGGATCGAGGTTCTTCAGCGTTTCGGGGCTGATGTTCTTCAGCACGTCCGGGCTGAGGTTCTTCAGCGTTTCCGGGCTGAGGTGCTTCAACTGTTCTGGGCTGAGGCCGCCGAGAATGTCGGAGCCCATCTTCTTGAGTTCCTCCGGACTCAAGCCTTGCAGCAGATCGGAACCCAGCTTCTGCAAAGCTTCCGGGCTCATATTCTTCAGCAGATCCGGACTCAGACCACCGAGCAGATCCGACCCGATCTTCTTCAGCGCCTCCGGATTCAGGTCCTTCAGCGGGTTCTCGCCGTGCAGGAGCTTGCTGAGCAGATCCTCGGGCGAGCCAGGGGCGGGGCTGCCGCCCGGCTTGCCCGGCCCCGGGATGGGCGGCGGGCTGATCTTTTGGCCGGGTGAGGCGGAGCCTGGTCCGCCGATGGGCTTGCCGGTGGGGTTGCCGCTGGAACCGCCGCCCGGTCCGCCGCTGGAACCGAGGCCGGGCCCGCCGACGCTGCCGCTCGGCGCGGGCGATTTGCGCTCCTCGTCGCCCGCGCCGAGTTTGGACAAATCGGGGATCTGCGTATTCGGACCGGGCGAACCGCTGCCGCTCGAACCGGGGCCGCCTTTCGACCCGGAGCTACCGCCCGGACCGGAGCCACCGCTCTGCCCGCCGCTGCCGGCCTTGCTGTCGCCAAGGCCTTGCTTGTGACCGTCGTCGTAGCCGCCCTTGTAGTTGGGGCTGTTCTTGTCTACGCCGCCGGAGTCACCGCTGCCGCTGCTGCCGCCGCCGGGTCCGCCGTAGCTTTGCCCGTTGCCGTTGCCGTTGCCGTTGCCTTTACCGTCGCCCTTGCCGTCGCCGTTCCCGTCACCTTTGCCGTCGCCCTTACCGCCACCGTCTTCCAGACCCTGCTTGTAACCGTCCTTATAACCGGCTTTGTAATCGGGACTGTTCTTATCGACGTTTTTGTCGTCGCCCTTGCCGTCACCTTTGTTATCGCCCTTGCCGTCACCTTTATTGTCGCCCTTGCCATCGCCCTTGTTGTCACCCTTGCCGTCGTCCTTGGGCGGCGGTGCGGCGACGGTGCCGGTCACGGCGATCAGCGGCATCGCGGCGACCGCGCCCTCGATACCCGGCAGATAGGTGTCCTTGTACCGGCCCCGGTAATCGCCGAGCCGATCCCGCTTCACACAATCCGAAGCGTAGGTGTCGTCCCAGGTCTTCTCCGGAGTCTTGTTAAACGTGTAGTTCAGCCACTTCGAGCAGTACAGCAGATCGTTGCCGAGGTTGATCAGGCTGTTGGAGAAGGTGATCGAGCTTTCGGTGAACCGCTGAATCGCCTTGGTGGCCTGGTCCGCACCCTGGCCGGTCCACATCTCGGACGTCACGCGCTTCAGTGCGCCGTTCAGATCGGTGAGATCTCCGCTGAGCTGTCCGCTGATCCAGTTGTAGCGGGTACCGGCCTCATACGTCCGCCAATCGTGCCCGATCAACGAGCGGCCGAAGGTGTGAAACCGATCCCAGCCCCAGCCGCTGCCGTCCTCGACGCTGATCGGTTGGCCGGGATCGACGCCGGTGGGCGGTTTCAGCTTGTCCGGGTTGCTGTTGGTATTCGAAAGATGCGGCTCCTTCGGCGGATCGCTCTTCGGCTTCATGGGATCGACCTTGCCCATGTCGCCCACCTTGTCGATCCCCTCGGCCGACTTGCCGTCGGCGTCGCGATATTTCTTGCCCGCGATGATGAACGTGTCCCCCATGTCCTCCATGATTTTTTTCATGGTGTCCATCGCGGTCAGGACGTCTTGACCCTTTTGATTGAATCGGTGCGTGAGCTGGATGCCGCCCGTCTCGTCGGACCAATCGTCCATGCTGGCCATTTTGTTATTGTTGATGAAGTCCTGATACCACTTCAGTTTTCCGATCATGTCGTGGCACAGATTGGCGGCTGCGAGCACGACCTTGGGATCGAATTTAACGGTGTCGAACGACAACGTGCCGTTTTCGGCCTTGGAATGCAGGTCTTTCCAGTCGTTGGCCGAGGTCTTGGTCGTGTCGTCGATCTTCTTGGGCTCGTCAGCCATCTGCGCTTCTCCTCGTGGTCGATCGCGCTGTGCTATCCGGTTCGGGTTCCTGGTTCGAAGCGCCCAAAGCAAAAGGGACATCGACGGATTCGTCGGGTCCGGCTCGTTCGGGTGCCTCGGACGGCGAAGGCATCAGCATTGATTTCGGTGTCTTTCGTGGCTTGTCGTTCTTCTTGCGATCTCGGCGTGGTGGCTTCGGTTTCGCTCCGGCCGCGGATTGCGCCGCGGGGGGCGGGGTACCTGGCGGTGGTGCGGCGCCTGGGGGCGGCGTGCCACCGGGCGCGGAGGACCCACCCGGCTGGTGACCGTCCTGCGGCGGCATAGGCGGCCGTCCCGGGGTGGACGACTGCTGGGCCCCGGCCGCGCCCGGATGCGACGAGTTTCCGTGCTGCTCTGGGATTTTCGTCGTTCCCGGCCTGGACGAGTCGTCCTGGCCGCCCGGCCCGCCGTGCCGGTCACCGGCACCTTGGCCGCCCGGATGGTCTCCGGAGCCCGCGGTGCCCGGCCGTTCGCCGGAACGCGGATCGCCCGGTTGCTCGCCGGAACCCGGGGCATCCGAACGATTCTCGGGGCCGGGAGCGTGCGACTGATCCGTGGCGCCCGAGCCACCCGCGTGGCCTCCGGGTCCCTGACCGCCCGAACTGCTGGCAGGGCTCTGACCATCTGGGCGGCTCTCGGAACCCGAACCGCCTGGGCGATCCTCCGAACCCCGGCCATCTGCGCCCTGACCACCCAGGCGAGCCTCAGAGCCCTGACCACCTGGGCGGTCGCCCGAAGAATCCGGCCGATTGTGTGTCTCCGGCGTGCCCGGATTGCGCTCGGCGCCGGGCAATTGGGCGTCGCCCTGTGGGTTCGGCAACCCGGAACTGCCTCGCGGATCGTTCGATGAACCGGGGTTGCTCCCCGTACCGGACTGGGCACCTTGCTCGCCCGAAGCGCCGGCGGCCTGCTCGCCCAACTGATTCAGCATTCCCCGCAACCCGGACAGGTCCGGTGGCGGCGGCACATTCTGCGACGAACCCTCGCCAGATTCGGAAAGGCGGGTGAAGTCCGGCGACTGTCCGCCCTCGTTCCCCGGCACAGACGCACCGCCGTCATCGGGAGGCGGAATCATCCCGTCCGCGGCGTGCAGGTTCTGCAACATGTTCGCCAGCTCCGCCGGGTCCGGCTGCGGCGGCTGCTGCTCGGCCGACTGATCCGTTCGGTCGTCCTCGGCCGAGTCGTCTTGGCCCGCACCGGAATCGCCGCGGCCGCCACCGCCTTGGACGGAATCATCGCGCCGTTCATCGGCACCGCCCGCATCACTGGAATCGCGGTAGTCGTTGCCGCCGAAGCCATCCGGTCCACCATCGCGACCCGAGTCGTCACCGGCACCCGGACCACCGGAGTCGTTGCCCTGCCCGGAATCATGATCGTCGCCCGAATCACGATAGTCACGATCGGGACCATCGCCGGAATCGTCGTAGTAGTAGTGGTCCTCCCCGCCCGGACCCCAATACCCTTGATAATCGTCGAAGAGGTCGGGATCCGTTGGCTCCCAATTGTTCTCGTCGTCGTCTTTGCCGTACCCCGGTGGAATCCAATCGTCCAGCTCCGGCGCCTGCGGCGCGTGGTACGCGCCCGGCAGCGGACCGATGTCCGGCACGCGCCGCGGGCGCGTCTTGGTGGTTTCGTCGCTGCCGTCGACCCAGGAGTTCTTGCGCAGCGGAGGTGGCGGCGGCGCGTCGGTCCCGTCGGGGTGGGAGACGTAGATCTTTCCGCCCTCGTCGACCTTCCAGGTGGTGCCGTCCGGCTTACTGCCCCAGGAGGTTCCGTCCGGTGCGGTGACCCGCACGGCCCCGTCCGGGCGTACCTCGCGCACGGTACCGTCCGGCTCGGTGACGAAAGTCGTTCCGTCCGGCTGAGTCCCGCGCACGACGCCGTCGGCATCGGTGACCTTCGCACCGTGCGAACCGATTTCGGAGGTCGAACCGTCCGGATGGGTGACGCGGAAGCCGCCGGAGGTCCGCTCCACCTGCCCACCGTTGGACAGTTCGATCGGCTCGGTCACCTTCCGGACCTCGGTCTCGCCGTTCGGCGAGGTGATGCGCACGGATCCGCGCGAGCCCGTTTCGTAGGTGGTGCCGTCGGGGTCGAACACCTTGCTGCCCTTGGGCGTCGACTCGAACCCGGTCCCGTCGGGCCGGTCCATCTGGATGATGCCGTGCTTGCGCGGACCGTCCTGCGGGAAGCCGCCGAGGCGATCGCGCGGGCTGAAGTCCAGCGTGTCCTTCAGGTCACTGTGTACGACGGTCCCGTCGGGATGCTGCGATCGCCCGCCGCCCTGGTTGTTCGCGGAGTCGAACACGACATGCTTGGTGCCGTCCGGGTTCTCGACCGTGACCGCGCCGTTGTGCTCGGCGGTCTGCTTGGTCCCGTCGACGCCGGTGATGACGATCGGCTTGCCCGGCCCGGACTCGACCACGGTGCCATCCGGCTTCGAGATGGTCTTGTCGCCGGTGGGCGAGGTGAATTCGGTTGCGCCGTTGGACTTGACCGTTGTGGTCCAGTCGTCCGGCGACTTGGTCTGCACCGAGCCGTCGGGCAGCACGGTGTGCGAGATGCGCTCCGGCCGGTTGAAGGACGGCGAGCGCACGCCGGTGTCCTTGCCCGCCGCACCCTCGGGACGCGGTGTCGCGCCGGAGCCGTCGGGCGCGACGAATGCGATCGATTGATCAGGGGCGACCCGGATGGCCTGCGGATCGTTGGGGCGGCTCACCACAATGGTGCCGTCGGGGTCGATCACGTGCTTGGTGCCGTCTGGTGAGGTGACGACAAAGGAGCCGTCGGCCTTGCGCTCCCAGCCCGCGCGGTCGTTCGGTACGACGTGCGTGCTGCCGTCGGGCCTGGTGACCGTGGTGGGTCCATCCGGCGGCGTGTGGATAGTGGTGCCGTCGGGCTCGCGCTGCGTCCGATCGCCGGAGGCCGAGCGAAAGTCCGTCGCGCCGTTGCGCTGGATGGTCGTCGTCGACCCGTCCGGGGACCTGGTCTGCACCGAGCCGTCGGGCAGCACCGTGTGCCGGGTGCCGTCGGGCCTGCCGAAACCGAACTCGCGCTCCGGCCCGCTCGCGCCGCCGGCCCGCGGACCGGGTTGTGCCGCAGGATGGTTGGCGGAGTTCGGCACGAACTCGGTGGAGCCGTCGGGGCGGATGCGGACCGCCGTCGGGTCACCGGGACGCCCGATGGTGATGTTCCCGTCGCGGTCGACCATATGCCGGGTGCCGTCGGGTGAGGTGACCAGGACGTCGCCCCGCTCGTTGCGGATCCAGTTCGGATTACCCGGGCGGGTTTCCTCGTGGGTCCAGCCGCCGCGGCCGGTCTGCACCGCGCCCTGCGACCCGCTCGGGTCGTGCTGTCCCGGCGGCGTTGCCGCCCGTGGCGGTGGCTGTTGTCCCTCGGGCGGCGGCAGCAGCCGCTGCTGCTGCTGCTCGGGTCGCGGCGGCGGCGCACCCGTGTCGTGTTCGCCGCGCGCATTCGACGACGAGGGCACGTTGTTCGACTCCGGCGCCGACGAACGCGGCGCAGGCGGTGTCCCACCGGAATTCGACGCGGCGATCCGTTGCGGCGGCTGCTGCCCCGCATTGGTGGAATTCGGCTCCGGCACCGACGAACGCGGCCGACCCGACGGGTTCGAGTTCGACTCGTTCGCCGGCGGACGTTGCTGCGACGATGTTCCGTCGCCCGCACCGGAGTTCGGCACCGAGGGACGCTGCTGCGGCTGCGGCCCCGCCGGGGACTCCGAGCCCGGCCCGCGCTGTTGCGGCGGCGAACCAGCCGGATTCGACTCCGAACCCGCCCCACGCTGCGGCGGCGAACCAGCCGGGCTCGACTCCGAACCCGCCCCACGCTGCGGCGGCGAACCAGCCGGGCTCGACTCCGAACCCGCCCCACGCTGCGGCGGCGAACCAGCCGGATTCGACTCCGAACCGGGCACCCGCTGCTGCGGCGGCGCACCGGCCGGATTCGACTCCGGACCCGACGACCGTTGCGACGATCCCGCAGTGACATTCGATTCGGGCGTAGTCGAGCGCACCGACGGCTGCGCGTCACCGGCAGACGGTTGCGGCGACGGCGAGCGTTGATACTGCGCCGAGCCATCGTTTCCGGAGGTCGTACGTGTGTCCCTGCCCCCACCTTCGGCGCGTTCGGTCGAACTGCCAGCGTTCGACGAATTGCCGTTCCCAGCAGTGGAATTCGTGGCAGCCGGGGGCCGCTGCTGCGGGTTGCCCGGCTGGTTCGAGGCGGGCTGTTGCCCATTCTGCCCACCACCGGTGGACTGGTTGTTCGTCGTCGACCCGCCATGATTCGACGTCGAACCGTTCACATCGCGCGAATTCCCGTTCCCACCAGCGGTATTCAGCGGCGGCGAGTTTCCTTCACGGCCTCCCCCACCGACCGGCGTCGAACTGTTCTGCCCGTTCGTCGTGCTGTGCTCGGACCTGTTCCCGCCGGTGCTGTCCCCACCGCCCGACCCGTTACGCGAGTTTCCGCTGTTCGTCGATTCACCGTGATTGTTCGACTCGTTGGTCCGGGTCGGAAAGGTGGAGGGCGACGTATCACGGCCGCCACCGCGCGATCCTGTACCGGACTCGTCGAAGGTGATCGCCCGGTTGCTGCCCGGGGATCCGTTCGTGCCGAAGTTCCCCGGCCGGTTCGTGGCGTGCTCACCGTCGAAACCGTTGCGCGAACCGTTGGATCCGTTGTATCCGTTGTGCCCCGGATCGAAGGAGAACCCGCCCTTCCCGGTGAAGTTCGCCGACCCGTCCTTGTTCGACCCCCACGGAACCTCGAAGCTGTTCCGGTTGTTGTATCCGTGGATCCCGACGTACCCCTTGACGCCACCCGAGATCCCGCCGCGCGCCGCACCGCCGACCCAGCTGACCGGGTTGCCGAACGTGCCCTCCCAATCGCCGGTGATCATGACCGCGCCGAGACCGCCGACCGCGGCGCCGAACGGGCTGGAGCCGACGCCGACGACTACCCCGTTCCCGGCCCGGACCCACGGGTTGGTGATCTTGTCTCCGAGCAGCTTCCCGGTGAATTTGCCGATGTTGTCGGCCGCGATCCGGCCGAATGGCGAACCGAGCCCGGAGGACAGCACCGAGACCCCGAACTCCTTGCCGTCGAAATGCTTTCGGTGCCCGGCGGCCATCTGCCCGAGCTGCACGCTCGCGTCCATGGCACCGGAGATGAACATCGCCTCGAGAATCTTGAGCAGGTAGCTCTTGCTGAGGTTGGCGAACTTCTCGCCGAACACCGACAGCACCTTCGCCAGGATCCGTTCCTGGAGTTGCAGTTCCAGCCGGCGCAGGATGGATTGGGTGGCCGCGGTCTCGGCCGCCTCGACGGCCGGCGCGGTCGGCGGGAACATCCAGGCCCAGGCGATTTCGATGGCCAGCGCGATGAGCGAGACGATCGTCATCAGCTTCGCGGCTTCGATCTGCGTACCGAAGTCGAAGACGGCGTCGGAGATCTGCTCCATGAACTTCGCCAGCGATTCCATCGACTGGTCGCCGGTGATCAGCTGATCGAACAGCGCGCCCATCTTCTCGCCGCCCGCTCCTTCGGGATAGGCGGACATCGTCATGCGCTTGACGTCCTCGATCTCCGGGGTCAGCTTGTTCAGCGCCGAGCCGGCGTCCTTGAAGGCGTCCGAGACATGCCAGACCTCGGTTTCGTCGCCGTCCGGCCACGCACCGCCCGCGATCCACCCCAGCCAGCGCAGCTCAGGTGGCAGATACAGTCCCATCTCGGCGCGAACTCAGTCGTCGTGGCCGCTGACCATCGACCGTCGTCCGCCGAATCTGTGCACATCACCGAAGCCGGTGTCCTCGTCGTCGTAGCGCCGCTCCGGCGAGTTCGGCGGCGCGAACGACGCGGGCGGCGCGACCGGCATCGCGGATCCGAGGTCGGGCGCGTCCTCGATGAGATCGGACAGCTTCGGCAGCTGTGACTTGCGCTCGCGCAGCGGTTCCATGAGCAGGCCGACCTGCTGGGTCACCCGCCGGGCGGCTTCCTGCACGACCTCGGTCATCGCCTCGGCGATCTCGGTGTGGGTCAGGTCGCCGATGTCGTCGGCGAACTTGGTGTCGATGAGAATGCCGTCGGCGTTGACGGTCACGGTGATCCGCTTGTCGCACGCGGTGGCGGTGGCGGTGAGCCGGGAACGGTCGCGTTGGATTTTGGCAATACCGAGCATTTGCTCATGCAATGCTTCCAGCATCATCGCGGCGTCGGCCTTCAGTCGTTCGTTCGCCACCAGAAAGCCTCCACCTCGTAGTTCGAGCTCGCCTCGCAACGCCGCACTGAGCCCAGTTGCCGCACAATGAGATTCAACACGGCCCAAGTCACGCGGACATAATCGCGGCGTAATCCGGACATAAGTATTTGATAATTGAGGATTATTCCGCGCGATCGGGCGCGGTAACGTTCAGCGGGGAATCGATGCGGAGGCATCTCGGGTTCCGAATTATGTCGGCAGCAGGAGAATTCGACGTGGAAAACGGCCGAGCCAAGAGTGACCTCGCAGATCTGCTGGACACGGTCAATCTGCATATTCGCTCGATCGCCGAGGCACAGCGGCAGCGGGTCGAACTCACCGCCACCGCCACGGCGGCCAAGGGCCGGGTGCAGATCACCGTCAACGCCGACGGTGTCGTGATCGAGACCCGCTTCGCCGACGACATCGACGAACTGGACTACGACGAGATCGCCGACGCCGTCACCGACGCCACCCAGGAGGCCGCGATGGAGGTGGCCCGGCGCGCCAACGAGTTGATCGCGCCCATCCAGCGCACCCGATCGCAGCTGCCCAGCCTCTCCGAGATCGTCGCGGGCCTGCCGGATTTGAAAACTCGTGTCCCGGAACCGCAGCGGGCCTCCTTCGATCCCCCGTCGGCACGTGACGACGACCGCTGACCCAGCCCCGGCCTGATCGATGAGCATCGAGATGCCCGAGGGCCTGCAGTGGCTCAGCTATCTCGCAGGCGCGTCCTGGCCGAAGGGCGACGAGGACGCGTTGTTCGCGCTCGGTGACGATTGGAAATCGGCGTCCAAGGATTTGCACGACCTGATCGAGGCCCTGCACGTCGCGTGTAACACCGCGCAGGTGAGCTATTCCGGCGACGGCGCGGACAAGATGAAGAAACAGTTCGACCAGTTCTTCGCCGGCGATCAATCCGTCGAGAAGCTGGCCGAACAGCTCGAGCAGCTGGGCGAATCGGTGCGCCAATGCGGCACCCAGACCGAGTACGCCAAGCTCCAGATCATCATCACCCTGGCGATCCTGGCCGCGGAGATCGCCTACGCGCTGGCCACGCTCTGGGGTGCGTGGGCGGTGCCCGCCATGGAGGCCGAGGCGGCCGGCGTGTGCCAGCTCATCGGCCAGCGGCTGATCACCTTCCTGGCCAACCGGGCCACCCGCCTCGCGCAGATGCCGATGTGGAAACTGGCCGCGATCACCGGCGTCGAGCAGGCCGCCATCGGCCTCGGCGCGGACGCCCTGGCCCAGGGCATTCAGCTGGGCAAGGGGCATCGGGACAGCTTCGACGTCAAACAGATGGTCATCTCGGGCGCCGTCGGCGGGATCTCGGGCGCGGTGGCGGCGCCGGTCGGCAGCATGATCGGTAAGCGCCTCGGCAATTGGGTCGGCCACGACTCGATGACCTGGTGGAAGGCCGGCGGCATCGCGATCGGCGCGGGCATCCCGGCCGGTGTGGTCGGTGCCGGGGCAGGCATCGTCGCCAACGGCGTTTTCACAGGGCAGTGGGAGTTCGATCCGGCCGCGATCCTCGGCGGTGTCGGCGGTGGTCTGGTCGGTGGCGTGCATGGTGTCGCCGGACACGCGCAGTCGATCGGGATGGCCAGGGGCGGCTACACCGGGCTTTCCGTCCCGCCGCCGGTCGGTGCCGACGGCAGTCACGAACGGCCGGACCCGAGGGTCGTCGAGGTCAACGAGGGCGACAGCGGATCTTCGCGCCCCTCTTCGCTTTACGACGGTGACAGCGGGAACCACCGCTCGCCGTCGGTGCATTCGACGAGCGATCGATCCAGCACGGCGCCCGCGGATAACACCACCACGCACAGTGATTCGACGACCCGGAACGGCCGGCCGAACACTGCGGAGACGAACGGCAAGACCGAGACCAACAACTCGGCCGCGCAGCAGAACAACGGCTCGCAACAGAACAACAACTCGACGAGATCCACCGACCGGTCACAGTCGACCAACCAGTCGCAGTCGAACTCCGGCTCCGGGCGGTCCAACGGCACCGCGCCCGCGCCGCAGCCCGCCACGTCATCCCATGTCGAGGGACAGACGACCCAGCAACCCGCGACGCGTACCGGTATCGATCCCAATTCGAGTGCCTCGCAACCGCCGCCGCAGTCGGTGCATGCGCAGTCCACGGATTCTCCTGTGCCACCAGCGACATCGCAGACCCATTCCGCGGCGACGTCGAATCTCGAAGGCAACTCGAACAATTCGACGACATCGACCGCACAGTCGCAGACGTCCGTGGAGCAACCGCGCAACGATGCGTCCACGAGTTCGCCGATTCCGCAATCGGCGCACGTGGAGAACATCACGGAATCGCCTGTGCCACCGCCCTCTGCGCAGTCGAGCACCGGAATCCGTGCGGACGGACCGCCCGCACAGCCGGTTACCGCGAACACCAATGTGCCGCCGAGCAGCACCCCGCCGCCGGTGCCGTCGTCGCGGAGCGAGGCACCGCTTCCTCCCCCCTCGGTTACCGACAAGTCCTCGGTTCAGTCCTCGCCGCAGTCGCCCCGACCGAGCATCTCCTCGGTCGGCGACGGCTCCGCCCGCCCGCTGATCACCGCAGGCGTGCGAACCGACCCGATCCCGAACACTCAACGCGCGTCGACCTCGTCGGCGGTCACCGTGGAATCGCAATTCCGCCAGGTAGAACCGGCGCAGGGTCCCCAGGACCACCTGGCAACCCCGAAGCAGCCCGAGGCGTCGCTCGAAACCTCCAGGGAGCCTGCGACTTCCAACGAAACACCGCAGGGCTCGAACGCACCCAAAGGCCCCGAGACATCGCTCGGATCAGCCCGCGACTCGAGCGACTTCCCGACGCCGAAACGCGAAGACCCAGTACCGCAGCCATCGGACTCGATCTCCCCCGAGCAGCGCCCGCAGCCACAGCCGATCAGCGAAAAGCCGCCCGCCGCACTCGAATTCGTCCCCCACGACGACTTCGACCCTACCCCGCAGCAAGCGGCCGCGCTGCCCGGCCACCGCCTCGAACGCCTCCCTACGGGCGGCGACGGTCTGTTCCGGGCGATCGATCACGTGACCGGGGGCAAGCTCGGGCCCGAGGGCACCCGCGAGAAGTTCGTCCAGGCGCTGCAACAGCGCAAGGACAATCTGATCGGGAAGTTCGTCCCCGATGACCCGGACTTCCGGGAGGCAGCCCGGGAAATCGCCCGGATCGACGCCAACCTGCGCGACTACCCGGATCACCCGGATCGCCGAGCCTGGGAGACCGAACGCGAGTTCCACCGGCAGGACCTGGAATTGGAACGCTCGCTGGCGTTCGACCTACAGCACGAACAGCTGTCCCAGCCCGGCCCGCACCACAACCAACTCGGCGATTTCCTGCTCTCCGCGGGCGCCGACGCGAACGACCTGCACCTGGTGGTGGTGGACCGCGACGGCACGATGACGCATTTCGGCCCGCAGGACCGCCCCGAGCACATCCTGGTCCGCGCCGACGAGACCGGCGACAACTACCACGTCGCCGAACCGATCGCGCGTCACCCCGATGACCCGAGCACGCATCCGGGCGACGGTGCCCGCATCGATCCCCCGGCTCGGACGGAAACCGCGGTGCCGCCGCGTGATTCGTCACCGCTGCCACCCGAGATCGTGGTCGGCGACCCGACCCCGCAGCAGGCGCCGTGGCCGCAGCACTGGGCGCCGGTGCCCGACCGCACCGATCCACTGTTCACCACTGTCGCCCGGATCCTCGGCCTCCCGGATGCCACGCACGTACGGTCCGGCATCACCGACCACCTGAACCGTCTGGAGCAACAAGAAACTAGTTGGCGAGCCACCATCGAGGAGGAACGCCGGCAGAATCGGGTCGACGAGACCCAATGGCAGAGCGAACTGGAACGCCGTCAGCAGTTCGAGAACTGGCTCGACGAACAGCGCAACACCGCGGCCGCGCCGCCGACGCCGCCGACGCGCGACACCGTGGACCGGGATCTGCACCTGGCGGCGTCCGCGTTCGGGATGAACGTCGTCGTCCAGCATTCGGACGGGCTCGGCGCCGAGCACGCTTTCGTGCCGGGCCAGCGGAATGTGTTCCTGCGCTACGCATCCACCGGCGAGTTCGAGATCGGCGTCACGCCCGAGGGCAACCTGTTCGCGGCGCACCGGCATCCGAGCCCGCCCGCACCGCTCAGTTCCGTGATCGACCAGGTGGTGCCGCGCAGCGAGATCCCGCCGCCGCTGAATCGCGTCCTGGCCTCGCCGCAGACCCCGCTGCTCGACGGCGCCGCGCTGGCACCGCACTACACCGGGGAAGGCCGCCCGATCGCGGTCAAATCCCAGCTCGACCCGATCCCGGACGCGAAGCCACTCGCCGTTCAGGAACGACTGCCGTATCACACGCCGGTGCGGCACATGAGCCCCGCGGAGCTGGAGAACCATCGGCTGTTCGTGCATGAGGGGAGGTTGTTCCGGGCCGCCGACGGCCGGCTGTTCGACACCACCCAGATCGCCTCGGCGCGCGAAGGCGGAGACGCGCGGGCCATCTTCGTCATGGACGAGTTCGGCAACCTCTACGCCGGTGACCAGGAACTCGGGTCCCTCCATCATTCGTCGTTCCTCGGTGGACGAACCGTCACGGGCGCCGGTGAGATCGAGGTCCGCGACGGCCGCCTCGTCGTGCTGAGCGATCGCAGCGGGCACTACCTGCCGCGCGGCGAGCTCAACGACTACGCGGTGGATCTGCTACGGCGACAAGGTCTTTCCCTCGACGAGAACTTCACTCGCCTCGGTTTCGACAACCAGCCCCGGGAACGATTCGGCGAAGTCGACCGGGAGCAAGCCGAACTCACGCGGCGGCAGATCGCGCTCGATGCCGCCGCCGAAGCGCTGAGCCGCAAGGAGAACGCACTCGACCGGGCGGGCACCCCCGACGATCCCGATGCCCGCCGAATCGTGCAGGCTCGACGAGAGTTGCTGAACGACGAACAGAACCAGCTGAATCGGTGGAAGGCCGGACTCGACCAGGGCATCGTCCAGCCTGAGCTGCGGGACCAGGTCGTCGCGCATCCGAATCCCACCGGCCCGAACGACCGGATCACGCCGCCCCGGCCGCCACTCGGGCTCGACGGTACGAATCCAGCGGCCGACCGGACCGCCGCCTGGTGGCGAGACACCGGCGAATCCTGGTGGAACAACCTGCGATTCGACGATCTGTCACCCGCCTACCAGCACGGCCTGGTCACCGACTTCCCCGGCCTGCGCAATAGCGAAGGCATCCCGGCGGCGGTCCGGAACACCCTCAACACCACCTACATCCAGCACGAGATCCAGCGCCTGGACAAGATCGCGGACGGCTCCTCGCTGTCGTCGAACGAGCGACGGCAACTGAATAACCTGAAAGCCGTACTCACCGACTTGAACACCGCGGACATCGACTCCGCGATCGCCGCCCATCGTGCGGGCACCGCGCAACCGGCGACCCATCTGCTGTCCTTCGATCAGGACGCCCAGGGTCGGCGGGGCCGCGAGGTCATCGGATTCGGTCCCGTCGACGCCGCCACGACGGTGCACTGGCAGGCCCCGCCGAACGCCTCACTCGGTTCGGCCGGCCACGCGGTGGCGCACGCCGCACAGCAGCACGTCGAAACCGCGCGCACCCAACCGCACCACGCGACCGTGATGTGGGTCGACAACGACTCCACCCGCGGCGCCTCCGGGCCGTCGCGGCTGGTCTCGAAGCTCTTTTCCGGACCGCCCGACCCCACGCCGGGCCGGCTCGGGACGGCGATCGCCGAATTCACCGGGCAGCATCCCGCGGCGCGGGTGCACGTGTCCGCACCGGAGCCGCTCGCGAAGTCGCTCGCCCCGCACGTCGATTCGAATTCCGTCACGGTGCACAGCGGTAGGGCAGCCGGTGCCGGGCACCGGCTCTTCGGCAACGAATCCGTGCATTCGGCCGAATCACACGGCGGAGCACCGGATCTCGCGACGAACCGACCGGACCGAGGCACGGAAACAGCCGATGGCAGCAGCGTGCGCCGCACGCCCGATCAGCCCGACCCGATCACCACGACCGTCGACCCGGGTTCCGATTTCCGCGGTCAGGTGCGGCCGCTGACCGTCGGTGACACCGGTCCGGTGCGTGGCCTCGAAGCCGGACACCTCAACGATTGCGGGCCGTTGGCGCTCAACGAGCTCGTCCGGCTCAACAACAGTCCGGTCATCCATCCCCCGGAGGGTCCGGTCGGGCTCGCGGGCATGAGCGCGGAAGAGATCCAACGCGCCGCGGGCGCGCCGCTGCAACACTTCGGCGGCCACGACCGCGTCGCCGAACACCTGCGCGGCCTCGGTGACGGTGCCACCGCTCTCGTAGTCGACACCTACCACGGCCCAGCCGATCAGTATGGCGTCGGCGCGCACGCCTACGTGCTCATCAACGACCACGGCAGCATTACCGTCCGCGATCCGAGCACCGGGGCCGACCGGCCGTTCATCGCACAGACCCCGGCGCACGTCCAGGACACGCACGCCGTTCTCTACACCGATACCGGTCAACCCCACACCGTCGACACGGGTAGCACGCGCCCGCTCCCCGACGTACGCGTCGGCGCGATTGATTCCGGCCCGCGGCACGACACGTTCGGGGTTCGTGAATTCCTCGAAAGATTCGGTGGCACCGAGTATCCGCCCGGCACGGTGATGTATTTCCCGACACCGACGCCGGGAATGCTACGCATTCAGTTCGGTGACGACCACCACGTCCTGCTGACGACCGATGTCAACAGTCCGCCACCCGAGGTGAACCGGCGTACCGTCGATGACTTCTGGAACCATATCCGAGCCAACCACGACGAAATGGGGTTGACCGACGTCACGGTTGCCCAGCCGGCGCATTTCGGGGACCAGTCCCGTCGGATATGGGACGTCTCCGACCTGAAAGTCGAGCTGGTCGCGAACGGCTTCGACTCGAAAACGTCCATTAAATTTCACGACGGCGACCACAGGCAGACCGCGATCGTCCGCAAGGACGGAAATATCGAGATCCGCGAGTCCGGCGCGGAGCAGGGCCCGCCGTCACGCATCGTCAGCCGGACGGAATTCGAGACCATTCTCGACCGGCACGACGTGCAGTCCGCCGAAGTCACGCTGCCTGTCCCCGAATCCTGGCACCGCGTCGCGCCGGGCCAGGACAACCTTTTCCCGACACTGACCCGCATTCTGAACGAAGCCGACCCCACCCAGCTACGCCGGGAGGTCGCCGTGCACCTCCAGGAAAACCAGGATTTCTATGCCGGATATATTTCCAGCGACCATCTCGACAGCCTGTGGAGCAATCCGGAAAACCACCAGGATCCGAACTTTCCGGCCTGGGCGGCGAGCCAGCGTCCCGAAATACTGAAGTACGAGATATCGAAGCTGTATCACGAGTCCGGCGGCACGGGCTACCATTACGCCGGACCCGCGAAGATGGAATTCGCGCTGTACGGCGCCACCTGGGCCAAACAGATGAACATCACCACCCTCGACCCGCACCTGCCGAGAAATGAGGTGCCGAATTTCCCCGGCCGGCCGCAGATCTTCCTGCGGCGCGCGGAAGACGGGGCCTACGAGGTCGGGATGAACCGCGACGGCACCATGTTCTCGGTGGTGCGCCCCGATATGCACGTGACGCCGGACGAGCCGCCGACCATCTCGATGGAGATGATTCCGAAGCCCCTGACCAAGATGCTGGCCGGCGGACCGGAGCCGCTGCTCGAGGGCGCCGCACTACAGAAGAGATACCTCGGGGAGCAGCGTCCGATGGTGCCGAAGAGCATCCTCGAGCAGCGTGGCTCCGCGGCGGATTTCGCCGAGCATCCGATCCGGCACTACCACACGCCGATTCACTACATGGACAGCGCGGAACGCGAGATGCACCGGCTCTTCATCGGGCCGGACGGCAGGCTGTACAACGCCCGCGACGGATATCCGTTCGACACCACGGACCACCCGAACACGATTTTCGTCATGGACGAGTTCGCCAATCTGTACGCCGCCGAAAAGAAGACCGGCCTGATCCAGCATTCCTCGTTCTTCGGCGGCCGGACGATTACCGGTGCGGGCTTCATCGGCGCCAGGGACGGCTACCTGACCGAGATCATGGACAGCAGCGGGCATTACATGCCCGACTCGCAGATGAACGACTATGCGATCGCCGCGCTGAAAACTCAGGGCCTGCGGATAAGCGGCAGCTTCGAGCACAAGTACATGAACCGGGACGGTCATTGGGTAGCCCGTGACCCCGAGGTCGAAGCGCAGATCCAGCAGAACGCGCTGGCCCGCGCGGAACGTATTCTGGCGGACGGTCCGACACCGACTAGGCCGTTCAAGATATATCGAACCGAGCAAGCTCAGGACCAACTCACCTGGAATGATTTCCCGCCGGGAACCACGATCAGCTTCCGCGGCGACGACCTGGCCACCACAGCGACGGTGACGAATGATCAGAACTTCCAGGTCATCGATCGCCCCCTCGACGGTTCCCATCGGGAGCAGCAGTACCACGCCGACCCGGCCATGCTGCAAGATCTGATTTCCGCTCGCGACGTAGAGACCGTCAAAGTCGAACAGCCAGAATTCCCACCGCGGACAGCTCAGCACGATGAATCGACCATCACTACGAACTCGTTGCTCGAGGCCCTCCCGACGATCCACGAGGAGCCCCGGACCGCACTGCCGCCAGGATTCGATCAGCACCTCAACAATTGCGCGCCGCTCGCGCTGCACGAACTCATCACCGCCACCGGCAGCACGGTCGCCCGCCTGCCCGAGCACCCGGTCGGACTCGACGGCATGGCCGCGGCGGAATTCCAGCACCTGGCGGGCGCCCCGTTGCAGTCCTTCACCAATCACCAGGCGATCGGCCGGCACCTGACCGATCTCGGCCCCGGCGCCACCGCGCTGGTGGTCGACACCTATCGCGGTCCCGCCGACCAGCACGGCGTCGGCGCACACGCCTACCTGATCACCAACGAGCACGGCACCATCACGGTGAAGGATCCGAGCACCGGCGCCCAGCACCCGCTCCGGGAGCACACCTCGGCACCGGTCGACACCGTGCACGCCGTCATCTACGACGCCGGCGGCCAGCCGCACACCGTCGAGCAGGTCGTCGCGCACCCGTTGCCCACGGCGCGCATCGGCGCGGGCAACGAACGGACCGGCAGCTTCGGCATCGAGGAATTCCTCACGAAGTTCGAGGGCTCGGAATATCCGGTCAGCACGAAGCTGCATCTGCAAGGGCCGGACCTGGAGGCCACCGCCACCTTCACCAATGACGACCACGTCATGGTGGACGATCTGCACGACCCGGCCAACCCGCCCGCCCTGCACACCATCGATGACTTCTGGAGCATGCTCCGATCCGACCACGAGGCAATGGGTTTGGATCATGTCGAGGTATTCCAGCCTGCGCTGCAAGGTGATACGGGCGACCGCGTCCAGGAGATCTCCTACGTCACCGAGAAGCTGTCGCGCAACGAGTTCACCACCGGAACAATCCTGGAGTTGCACAGCGACACCACCGACTCCGTCGCGATCGTGCGCAGGGACGGCGCATTCGATCTCCACGATCTGCGTGCCGAGCCGGTCACGCCCCCACCGACCATCAGCAGGCCGGAGTTCGAGACCCTCATCAGCGATCACGAGGTGCACTCCGCCAAGGTCACCCTGCCTGTACCCGACTCCTGGCATCGCATCAGCTCGGCCGACGAGCAGCTGTTCCCGACCCTGGCCCGCATTCTCAACGCCGAGGATCCCGCCGCTGTGCGGCAAGACCTCGCGAACTACCTGCGCAGGCATCCGGGTCACTTCACCCCGTTGATCACCAACGATCGGCTGGACAGCCAGGCGAATGATCCGGCGAACCGGGCAAACCCCAGATTCGAAGGGCGGCTACAAGACCAGCGTGCCGCATTGCTGGGACGTGAGATATCGAAGCTGCTCACCAGCGCCGAAAGCACCGGTAGCCGGGCCATCGGTCCCGGCCGCGCGGAATTCCTGTTGATGGCGGCGGCGACCCAGCATCAAATGAATATCACGACCTTGGACCCGAACGGGCCGAGGGTCAATCTGAATTTCGGCCGGTCGAAGCCGACCATCTTCCTGCGGCGCCCGGAAGGCGGCGGCTACGAAGTAGGCGTCACCGAGACCGGCAATATTTTCTCGACGGTGCAACCCAGCCTGCCGCGCATCTTCGAGGAATCGGGCGACCTGATCCCACCGGATCAGATTCCGAAGCCGCTGACCGAGATGCTGGCCGGCGGGCCGGAGCCGCTGCTCGAGGGCGCGGCCATCGACAAGCGATATCTGGGCGAACGACGGCCGCTCGTGCCGCGGTCCGAGCTGCCGGAGCGCGGCGACGTCGCGGATTTCGCCGAAGACCCGCTGACCCATTTCCACACTCCGATCCACTACATGGACGCTGCCGAACGCGAGGCACACCGACGTTTCGTCGGACCGGACGGCCGGCTGTACAACGCGCATGACGGCCGCGTATTCGATACCGGCGGCAGCACGTCGTGGATTTTCGTCATGGACGAGTTCGGCAACCTCTACTCCGCCGGAAAAGAAACGGGACTCATCCAGCACTCGTCCTTCGTGGGCGGTCACCCCATTTTCGGCGGGGGATTCATGCAGGTCGTGGCCGGCCGCGTCACCGACATCACGGACAGCAGCGGCCATTACATGCCCAACTCGCAGATGAACGACTACGCGATCGCCCTGCTCAGAGCCCAAGGTCTGCAACTCGACGAGAATTTCGCGCGAACCTACCTGGATACCCAGGGCGAATTCCGAACACGCGATCGAGACCTCGAGGATCGAATACAAGAGGCCGCGCTCGCCCGCGCGGAGCGCATTCTGACCGACGGGCCGACCCCGACGCGTCCCTTCCTGATTCATCGAATCGAGGAGTCGTACTCCTATCTCGAGTGGGACGATTTCCGGCCGGGCACGAAAATCACCTTCCATGACGAGGATTTCGTCACCACGGCGATCGCTCGGGAAGATCACACCTTCCGCGTCACCGATCGCAGCCGAGACGGATCCAGTCACGCGCGTACCTACGACGCCGACGTCGACACGATGCTGGACCTGGTCGTCGACCGCGATATCGAAACCGTCAAAATCGAGAAGCCCGAGTATCCACCGAGGCCGGGCGCGAGTGAGTCGACCACCGACCTGACCGCACTCCGCGAGGCGCTCCCCGAGGTCACGGACCCGCCGCCCACCCGCCCCGCAGCCGACGACAACCTCGTCAATGAATGCGCCCAACTCACGCTGAGTGCCGTGGTCGACCTGACCGGCAGCCAGGTCGTCCGCGTTCCCGAGGGCCCGGTCGGGCTGAACGGCATGGATGTGACGGCATTCGAACGCGCCGCCGGTGCGTCGCTCGAGCACTTCCGCGATCACGGCGATATCGCCAGCCACCTGTTCCGGCTCGGCGACGGCGCCGTCGCGGTGGTCGTCGACTCCTACTGGGCGCCCGCCGACGAGCACGGCGTCGGTGCGCACGCCTACCTGATCGTCAACGACGACAGGGACATGGTCGTCGTCGATCCGACCAAGAACGAGGAGTATTCGCTCTCCCCGGACAACCACACCGCCGCGGAGGTTCGCTCCACCGACGCCATCATCTACACCGCCGACGGCCGGCCGCACCGCACCGGCGTGGGCACGGGCATCACCGGCGCCGAGGCGATCGGCGATGTCCGGATCGGCGCGGGCGAGACCGAGGCCAAGACCACCGATGTCCCCATCCGCGCCGGCCACACCGACGACCCGGCGCCCGGCGCCCCCAAGCGCGCTCTCAGTGGAACGCCACCGCGCGAGGGAGACGGGGCGGGCCCCGCGCCGAAGACCGCGAGGCTGACCGACGCATCGGATTACACCACGGCCGCCCGCCCGGAGACCGCCGCGGAATTCGCGGCCGCGAATCCGCATGCCAAGGTGGACGACACCACGGTGTCGAGGCTTTCCGATAATTTCGCGCGTAAGCGGTTGATGAGCGGAACGACCATATTTTTCGGCGGGCAGACCGATCCGGTCAAGGCCACGGTCATGCACGACGGTAACGTCCGTATCCACGGCACGAGCGCGGAGGGAACCCCGCGGCACGAGATCGTCACCTTCGAGGATTTCCAGCAACTGCTCGCCGACCGGGATGTCACATCCGTCGCTCATGTGTCACCGACGCCGGCCACCTGGTATCGGCCGCCCAGCGACGGCGAGACGACCTTCTCCACGCTCGCTCATGTGCTGAAACACCCGGATCCGCAGGAGTTGCGCAATCGCGTGGCCGATCTGCTGGAACGCGAGCACAGGAAGTATGTCGAGCGATTCATCCCGCCGGGTCTGCAAGCAAAGGTGAGCAGCGAAGAAGCGCACTGGAATTCCGTGCTCGAACGGAAATCGGAACTCTCCGACCAAGAATTCCAGAATGCAAAGAGCGACCATGAGCAAAACCTGCGGAACCTGGCCGGCGAACGAGATCAGGAATTCCGGGCACAGATAGCGGCATTGCGTTCCGGCAACGCCACGTACGGTCATTACCGCGGCAGTCGAATGGACTTCATGCTGGCCACCGCGGGTCACATGAACAACGTGAATATAATTCTCGAGCACCCGAACGGCAGCCGGGAGCGATTCACTGTCGATTCGGCGAAGCCCTACGTTCTCCTGAAGGCGTCCGACGACAATGGTTACGACATAGGCGTCGATCATCGCGGTGGCCTGTTCTCCACCATGGTGCCGATCCAGCACCTCTTGTCCGCATCCACCGGGGACGTCGTGCCGAAGGCCGACATTCCACCGAAGTTCACCGAAATGCTCGCGAGCACAGCGAAACCCGCGCTCTCCGGCACCGCCGTCCAGCACAACTACCTGGCGGAGAACAAGCCGATGATCGTGGACAACGGGATCCGCGAGCGACTCGCCCCGGACCGGCTCGCCGCGCTCGACGCGGTGATCAACTCCGGCGAGTTGCAGAACCGGCCGAAAACGAAGCCGGTCTCGCACCACCACACGCCGGTCCACTACATGGACGAGCTGGAGCGCGAAACGCATCGGCTCTTCGTCGGCCCTGGAGGCAGATTCTTCCGCGCCTTCGATGGACGACTGTTCGACACGTCCGCGGGCGACCGGCACGGCAACATGACCATCTTCGTCGAGGACGAATTCGGCAACTTCTACGCCGCCGTCAAGTTGCGCGGCACCCTGCAACACTCGTCGTTCTTCGGCGGCCGCATCGTTTCGGGCGCAGGTTTCGTCATGGCGCAGGCGGGACGGCCCACCCTCATCGCGCACAGCAGCGGGCACTACCAACCGAGTGCGGGACTGAACAACGCGGCGCTCGCGGTGCAGCAGGCAAGAGGCCTGGTGCTGCACCCGAAGTTCGAGAGCACCGATCGCAGACTGCACCCGCTGCCGTCCGCCAGCGAAGAGATCAAGCGGACAGAAGCGCTCGCGCGCGCCCAGCAAATCCTCGCCACGCAGAACACTCCAGCGCAGACCCGGTACTACCGGACCGACAACAACGAGCACGTGAACCAACTGGCCCGGCTCGGCGAGCAGAACTTCCCACCCGGCAGTTCCGCGCAGTTCTCGACCGCCACCCTGTCCACGAAGGTGACCTTCAGCGACGGAAAGTACGTGGTCCACGACGTCAACCGGAAGGGCGAGGAACGCACCCTCGAAGTGACTCGCGCCCAACTGGTCCGCCTCATCCTGGACCGGGAGATAACCAGTATCGCGGTGACCACACCGCAGGAACCGCGCAGCGGGCTCGCCCCCGCCCCCGCCCACGACGGGACCGCCGACGGAAGCAGTGCCCACGCCAGGCCCACGATCACCGCCGCGGCCGTGCCGGGCTCCGAATTCCACGGTCACGTCGAACCACCTACGACCAGCCACGTCGAACAGATCCGCGGTCAGATCGACAGCGCATTGCACAGCGCGGTCGACGGTCACGGCGGATTGCAGATCGACCCGATCGACCCGAAGCGGGGCGAGTATCGCGTCACCGACACCAGCGGTGTCTACAGCAACGACCAGCACAGCTTCACCGTGCGCGTGGAAACTCAACGTATCGGCGACGACACCGCCGCCCGGTCGATCCTGAATCACGACAAGGGCCAGCACGTCATCCAGATCTCCGACCGGATCTCGACGAAACATGTGCCCCGTGCGCTGGCTCACGAGATCGGCGAGATCGTCGCCGACCGCAAGCGCTACCTCGTCGACAAGCTCGATTCGTTCGGCCCGCGCGACGGCGTTCTGCATCCCGGCGGACCCACCGATCGACCCGGGCTCACGCCGCACGACGCCGGCCGTATTCAAGAACTGCGGGTGCTCGGCGACGAACTCGACGGGCTGCCGGCCACCCAGCAGTCGGAACGCAACGCGCTGCGCGGTGAAGCGATGGCGCTGGTCGACCACCTGGGTCTGCGCGAGGGCACGCCGGGTGCCCAGGAACGCAGAACCGTGGTGTTCGATCATCTCGATCGTTCCGCCTCCGGCAGTGCGCACGTACGCACTCTGCTCGACGACGCAGGCCGCGAGCCGAATCGGCTGCCACCCGAGGATCAGCAACTCCTGCAACGCATTCAGGATCAGGCCACAGACGACCGGGCCAGGTTCGAGGCCCATAGAGCCGCCTTGCGGCCGGCCTTCGAACGCCCGATCGCATTCGACGGAGAACGCGCCACTCCCGAACAGACGCGAATTCTCGCCGACCAGAGCACCCAGCAACGTGCGCAGCGCAGCGCCGAAACCCTCGCCGAACTGCGCACACAAGCCGCCGCCGCACCGCAGGGCGAATACCCGAAGTTGTCGGTCATCGAAGCAGGCGGCGGCGCCGCACTCGCGGCCCGTGATCCGCAGGCATTGCTGGTCGACGACCGTGGGCGCTGGCAGTCCGACAACGGCGACCGCATCGCCCAAACCGCAGACCAATTGCGCAATCTCCGCCAAACCGGACTCGGCGACCCCTACCAATTCGTGGGTGAGGGCCGGCCCGATGCCCGCGTACCCCTCGACGCGGTCCGCTACTGGGAAGACACCATCGCCGCCCAAGGACCGGTGGTCGACGGCAGAACAGCATTCCGGATGGAGAACGGAAAACTCCTCGCCGACATCACCCCGCTCGACGGCGGCCCGCCGATCACCGTTGATGTGCAAGGCATTCCGGTCATCGCCACCGGCTTTCCGCCCGAGATCATCCCCGGCATCGCCCGTGGCATCGGCGGGATGCACGGGACATTCGACACTGCCGCACGTGAATTGGGCAACCTCACCGCCTCTGGCGCCCCGGCGGCGAAAGCGCAGATCCAAGCCCTCTCCTGGCGGGACCCGGCCTCGGCGGGCAAGGCCTTGGAGATCCTGTCGGCCAACGGCATCGATCCGTCCGCGTTGTCCAAGCCCACCCGGGACTCGCTGGGTGCGATCGACAACTGGAAGTCGTTGCGCGACAACCACCCCGGCAAAATCCTGTCCGGCGACGAAGCCAACCTCGCCGGCGTAGACCCGAACCTCGCCAAACACTGGATCGTCGCAGGCACCGGCGGCACCGGCATCAGCGGCGTCGAAAACATGCTCAAACTCAGCAACGACGCCACCTTCACCATGATCGGCCGCAACGCACCACCCGGCCTCGCCGACAACACCCAATGGAAAGAAGTACGCGGACAACACGACCTCGGCTACGACCACAACAATCCGCGGGCCGCCAGCCAGAAGATCAATGGCGTCTGGCCCAATCCGACCGCCACCGGCCGCCTGACCATGGCATTCGACCGGAACATGAACATCGGCGGCATCGAGGAACGCCCGGGTTCCCGTTTCGTTGTCGCCGGCTTCGAAGGCGATGGGGTGATCGCCTCGCTCGGCACTCGCAACTCCGTGCCACCGGCCGTCGCCGAC
The DNA here is from genome assembly GCF_044459885.1 of Nocardia sp. NPDC050175. Taxonomy (NCBI): domain Bacteria; kingdom Bacillati; phylum Actinomycetota; class Actinomycetes; order Mycobacteriales; family Nocardiaceae; genus Nocardia; species Nocardia sp. NPDC050175. The sequence continues at coordinate 76,973 of NZ_JBITJI010000021.1, read as the reverse complement.
TTGGTCGACACCGCGATCAAACGCGACCCGAATTCGGTCTCCGCGCGAATGCTTTTCGACAACGACGGCCAATACCTCGGCTACCGCATCACCGCCGACGGCCGCGATATCGACGTCACGGGCGCGGCCTCTCGCTTCTTCCCGGGCGGGCAACTGTTCAAGCCAGGCACCGGTGACGTCCCACCGCTGCCCGCGGTAGATCCAGGGAAGGTATGGAGCACGCAGGATTCCCGGTACGCGTTGTCGCGGCCGGAACCCGGCTTCGCCGCACAAAACGCCTCGAATCGGGACGCTCCGCCCGAGGGCGGCAACTTCGACGGTGGATATGTCGCCTCCGCGACGCAGGCGACGCACTATGCGGGATGGCGGCGTAACGAGGTAGACGGATCGAATGTCATTACCGCCGCGGCCGTGCCGGGCTCCGAATTCCACGGTCATGTCGCACCGCCCACGACCAGCCACGTCGAACAGATCCGCGGTGGCATCGACAGCGCACTGAACACCGTGATCGATGGTCACGGCGGATTGCGGATCGACCCGATCGCTACCGACAAAGGGGCCTACCGCGTCACCGACACCAGCGGTGTCTACGGAACCGATCAACGCAGTTTCACGGTGCGGGTCGAGACCCAGCGCATCGGCGACGACACGGCGGCCCGCTCGATCCTCAACCACGACAAGGGCCAGCACGTCATCCAGATCTCCGACCGGATTTCCACCAAACACCTACCGCGCGCGCTGGCCCACGAGATCGGCGAGATCGTCGCCGACCGCAAGCGCTACCTCATCGACAAACTCGACGCTTTCGGTCCCGACGAAGGCGTCCTGCGTCCCGGCGGACCGACCAACCAACCGCCGCTCACGCCCCACGACACCGGCCGCATCCAAGAACTCCGCGTGCTCGGCGAACAACTCGACGCGCTCCCCGACCCGGCCGGCCGAACGCCCGAGGATCGAACCCGCTACGCCGAACTGCACCGCGAAGCAATGGCATTGGTCGAGCACCTGGGCCTGCGCGACGGCATACCGGGGTCCGAGCAACGCAGAGCTCTGGTGCTCGATCACCTCGAGTCCGCCCCGACCGGTCGTGATCATGTGCGTCAGCTACTCGATGACGCCGGGGGCAACCGGGATCAACTCTCGGCCAATGACCAGCGGCTACTGCGTTCCATCCAGCGGCAGGCCGGAATCGATCAAGCGGCGTTCGACGCGCACCGGGCCGCCTTGCGGCCGGCCTTCGAACGCCCGATCGCGTTCGACGGAGAACGCGCCACCCCCGAACAGACGCGGACCCTCGCCGACCAGAGCACTCAGCAACGTGCGGAACGCAGCGTGACCACGCTCGCCGATTTGCGCGAGCAGGCCAAGGGCGGCGACTACCCGAAGTTGTCGGTCATCGAAGCAGGCGGCGGCGCCGCACTCGCAGCCCGTGATCCGCAGGCATTGCTGATCGACGACCGAGGACGCTGGCAATCCGACAACGGCGACCGCATCGCCCAAACCGCAGACCAATTACGCAATCTCCGCCAAACCGGGCTCGGCGACCCCTACCAATTCGTCGGCGAAGGACGACCGGACGCCCGCGTACCCCTCGACGCGGTCCGCTACTGGGAAGACACCATCGCCGCCCAAGGACCGGTGATCGACGGCAAGGCTAGCTTCCGCATGGAAGACGGAAAACTGCTCGCCGATATCACCCCACTGGACAACTCGGCACCACTGACCGTGGAGGTCCAAGGCATCCCGGTTATCGCGACCGGTTTTCCGCCCGAGATCATTCCCGGCACCCGCGAGGTCGGCGGCATGCACGGCACATTCGACACGGCTGCAAAGGAATTGGACAAGCTCAATACACCCGCCGCGACAACCGCGAAAGGCCAGATCGAAGCCCTGTCCTGGCGTGATCCGGCCTCTGCGGCCAAAACTGTGGACATTTTGACGACAAACGGTATCGCTCGCTCCGCGTTGAGCGACAACCTCAATCACGCGCTGGATTCGCTGAGCAACTGGAAGTCGTTGCGCGACAACCACCCCGGCAAAATCCTGTCCGGCGACGAAGCCAACCTCGCCGGCGTAGACCCGAACCTCGCCAAACACTGGATCGTCGCAGGCACCGGCGGCACCGGCATCAGCGGCGTCGAAAACATGCTCAAACTCAGCAACGACGCCACCTTCACCATGATCGGCCGCAACGCACCACCCGGCCTCGCCGACAACACCCAATGGAAAGAAGTACGCGGACAACACGACCTCGGCTACGACGTGGCCAACCCCACCGCCGCGAGCAAGCAGAACCCGGACGGCAGCTGGCCCAACCCCACCGCCACCGGCCGCCTGACCATGGCATTCGACCGGAACATGAACATCGCCGGCATCGAAGAACGCCCCGGCCCCCAGGGCACCCAATTCGCTGTCGGCATACACACGGGCGACGGCGTCATCGCCTCGCTCGGCACCCGCAACTCGGTGCCACCGGCCGTCGCCGACCTGGTGGACGCGGCGATCAAACGCGACCCGAACTCGGTATCCGGACAGATGCTCTTCGACAGCGACGGTCAGTACCTCGGTTACCGCATCACCGTCGACGGCCGCGATATCGACGTCACGGGCGCCGCCTCCCGCTTCTTCCCAGGTGGACAACTCTTCAGGCCCGGCAACGGAGCAGTTCCGCCGCTACCTGCGACGAATCCAGGGACGGTTTGGCGTACCAACGACTCCCGATACGCACTGTCGCGACCGGAACCCGGCTTCGCCGCACAGAACGCGTCGAACCGGGATGCTCCGCCCGAGGGCGGAAACTTCGACGGCGGCTACGTCGCCTCCGCCATTCAGGCGACACACTATGCAGCATGGCGACGCGGCGGTAATCGGCCCTTCGCATGAACGACGGAACCGAAGGCGGGAGAGGACAGGATGGGTAACGAACCATGACCGCGCCCTTCGCGCAGGTATGGCGGACGGCGGCGATCGACGAGCCGAACGAGTGGGTGCGGGCCGTCGCCTGGGCCGAGATAGCCGGACGACCGGCGGCGATCGCCGTCGCGGGGACCACGCTCGCCGCGTGGGACCTGACCTCCGGTACGCAGCTCATCCGGTCGAGTGTGCCGGTCGCGCAAGCGAATTCGACCTTGGTCCAACTGACGGTCGGCCGCTTGGCCGGGAAGCCGGTCGCGGTGACCGGCGACGTCGCGGGCCGCATCCAAGCGTGGGATCTGACCACCGGCGAACCATTCGGGAAGCCGGTCGCCGAACTGTACGGTCGTGCGGCGGCGCTCGTCGCGGCGGATGACCTGGTGCTGATCGGCCGGGGCGCGGGCGCGACCTCGTCGGTATACGAGGTGCCGGTCAGCTCCGGATCGGTCGAGGTGTGGGACATCGCGAACGGGCAATCCGTCCACTCGCTGTGGCACGGCGGCTTCACCGACTCGATCGCCGTCGTCGACCATGGTGATCGCCCGGTGGCGGTCGTGGGATCGACCTATGCCGCACGGCCGTTGCTGGATCCGGACGACTCCGAATCACAGCTCACGACCTGGGATATCCAGACCGGGGCAAGCCTCGGCGAACCCATCCTGCTCACCGGCAACTCGGTGGCCGAACCGTTGGCGGCGGGCGTACTGGACGGACGCGCGGTCGCGGTCGCGGTCGGCGGTGCGGGCCTGGACCTGTGGGATCTCGCCGAGCGGCAGGTGCGGACAACGGCCGCCTGCCCCGGCCGGATCGAGGCGATCGTCTGGCGGCAGACCGCGGCCGGGCCGATCGTGCTGGCCGGCGGCGGCGACGTGCAGGCGGCAGGCCGGAATTGGCTGCGGATGTGGGATCCGCGCGACTGGCGGCTGATCGGCGAGACCAGCACCGGGACCGGCAGCATTTCGAGCTGCGCGCCGGCCCCGGACGGCAGCGTTATCGTTGCGTGGGGTGACCGAGTCCAACTGCTGCGCAGACCGGAAACACCTTGACCCGCGGCACGTTCCAGGGTCTAGAGGCGGGCAGCGAGGGCCTCGCGGTAGGCACTCGCGGTCGCCTCGAGCCGCGCGCGAGTGAAACGCCCCGGTTCGCGGGTGTAAGCGGCGCGACCGACCGCAGAGGTGAACGCGTCCGCGGGGACGGCATCCATCGAGTCGGGGATGAACTTCAAGACTTCCGTCACCGCCTCGACCGCGGTAGCGACCGAGAGCCGGTCGCGGTCGTCCTGGTCCGCCCCGGCCACCGGCACCAGTGCCACCGACGCGGCGGCCTGCTCGGCGACCAGGAGGAATTCGCCGGGACAGATGATCCGCGACGCGGTGGGGCCACCGAACGCGGGCGGCGACGGCGGAATGGCCTCATCCAATTCGAACGTGAACTGTCGCGGCAGCCCGCACCGCGCACAACTACCCGCGTAGACGGCGAGCAGCCGCCCCTCTTGGTCCTCACGCAGCACATGTTCGGCTTCGAATTTCGTCTCGCCACAGGAACAGGCGTGCAGATCCATATAGAGCTGGCATTCAACGGATGACCGAGCAATAAGCACCTGGAAATGCTACCCCGATCGGCCGAAGGAGCACGATGGACAAACCCGTGGAGATCAAGCCCGAAGGACTGCGGCGCGCCGCAACCGAATTCGACGATGTCGCCGATCGCGCCCAGAAGGTGCTGGACAGATTGAAGGGCGCGTCCGAGAGTAAGGGCGAGCCGTGGGGGCACGACCACGCCGGGGAGAAATTCGCCGACGGGGAGAAGGGATACAAGAAGAACCGCGACGGGACATTCTCCTCGCTGTCCAGCCTGGTCGGCGTCTTCAAGGACAATGCGAAGAACCTCCGGGATTCGGCGAAAACGTTCGAGGAGAACGAGCAGGCAGCGTTGCAGGCCCGGCAACCCGTGCAACGCGCCAGGCGGGACTACGTCCAGCGGTCCGTGGAGGGCTACCGCCCCGCCCTGCACGATTCCATCGCCGCAGTGCCGCGGAGCAGGCTGTTGCGCGCCGACTCCATGCCACGGAACGACACAGCCCCACTCGAACCCTTCCAAGCAGCGCTGCGCCCGACCGAGATCACACCGCGCCGTGCGGACCGCGCCGACATGTACACGCCGGAGGGCGAGGTCACCGAGCCTGAATAGGTTTGGCGTAGCGGCCAAACTTGTTGAATCTCAAAGTATCTCGAGACCGGAATCACTATCATCGGTCCGGTGAGCTTTCCCGAGTCGATCGTGCAGGCATTGCGTGCCGCTCCGGAAAATGTGGTGGTCGAGCACGGTGCTCGGACGGTCACCCGGGGGCAGTTGCTCGCGATGATGAGCACGATCGCCGGTGGATTGCGTGGGTCGGGACTCGGCCCGGGGTCCGGCGTGGCCATGGTCGTGGATGTGAGCGCGGAGTCGTTGGCCGCGTACCTCGCGGCGTTCACGCTCGGTTGCCGGGTGATCGGGGTGCGGCCCGGGCTCAGCGAGCGTCAGCAGCGGCATGTCCTGAGTAATGGCGTGGACGCCGTCCTGGAGGACCAGCGGGTGGCGGCGTTGCTGCGCGGGCCGGCGCAGTCGTTGACAATCGGGGCGCGGGCGAGTGACATCGCCCGGGTGTCCTACACCAGCGGCACCACCGGACTCCCGAAGGGCTGCGCGCAGACCTATGGGGCAATGTCCATGCATTGGTCGTGGGGTAAGCCGACGTGGAGCCAGGACACCGCAGAGTTGGCTGCCTGCTTCGACCGTTATCTGCTGTTCGGCACGCTGGCCAGCGCGGTCGTGCAGGACTATCTCGCGCTGTGCCTGCTCGGCGGTGGCACCGCGGTGATCCCGGAACCCGGTGGTGCGCAACTGTTTCCCGAGGTCATCGAGCGGTTGCGGATCACCGCCACGATCATGAACGTGCCGCGGCTCTATCAAATGCTGGATGACCTGCGCGCCACGCCGACGGACACCGGCAGTCTGCGGGCCATGGTGGTCGCCGGGTCGCCGCTGGCCGCGCACCGGCTCGCGGAGGCGGTCGAGGTACTGGGTCCGGTGGTGCATCAGGCTTACGGACAGACCGAGACCGGCGGCCTGGCCGCGCTGACCCCGCAGGACATCGGCAGCGGCGTGCTCACCTCGGTCGGCCGTCCGTTGCCCGGCGTGCGCGTGGACGTCCGGGACGGCGAGATCTATGTCCGCAACGACTACATGATGGCGGAGTACTTCGGCGACCCGGCCGAGACCGCCGACGTGCTCGTCGACGGCTGGCTGCGCACCCGTGACCTGGGCTATCTCGACGACGGATACCTCTACCTGACCGGCCGGGCGCGGGACGTGATCATCGTCGACGCGCTGCCGGTGTACGCCGGCCCGATCGAACGAGTACTGGCCGGACACCCTGATGTGGACCAGGCCTACGTCGTCGGCGCACCCGATGACCGCCGCGGCGAAGCGGTGCACGCCTTCGTCGTCCCGCGCGCAGGCCACTCCCCCGACTCCGCCGCGCTGTCCGACCTGGTGCGCGCGGAACTCGGCGAATCGAGCGTCCCGCAGACCTACACGGTGGTGCCGGATGCCCCGATCGCGGCGAGCGGCAAGCCGGACAAAAAGGCCTTGCTGGAGCTATATCCACGGTAAGCACGACGTTTGGAGGAGACCTTGTCAGAGCTCGACTACCTGATCATCGGCGCGGGTCCGGCCGGTCTCCAGATGGGCCACCATTTGCAGGCGGCCGGTCGCGACTATCTGATCGTCGAGGCCGGAGCGGCCGCAGGCACGTTCTTCAGCAGGTACCCCCGGCATCGTCAGCTGATCTCCATCAACAAGGTGCACACCGGCTGGGACGATCCGGAGCTGAACATGCGGATGGACTGGAACTCGCTGCTGCCCGGGCCGCTGTTCAAGGAATACACGCCACGCTTCTTCCCCGCCGCCGACGATATGGTCCGCTACCTCGGCGATTTTGCTGCGCGGCACGAGCTTTCGGTCCGGTACGACACCCGGATCGAGCGGATCAGCCGACCCGACTCGTTCGAGGCCGTAGATCAACACGGCAACGTGCTGCGTGCGCGACGGCTGATCATGGCGACGGGGGTCTCGAAACCCTATGTCCCGGAAATCCCCGGCATCGAGACCGCCGAGCTGTACACCGAAGTATCCGTGGACCCAGCGGATTTCACCGACCAGCGGGTGCTGATCATCGGAAAGGGCAACTCCGCCTTCGAGACTGCCGACAACCTGATCGAGACTACCGCCGTCATCCACATCGCCGGTCCGCATTCCATCCGGCTGGCCTGGCAGTCGCACTTCCTCGGTCACCTGCGCGCGGTCAACAACAACTTCCTGGATACCTATCAGCTGAAGTCGCAGAACGCGATCCTGGACGGCAACGTCATCGACATTGCCCGGCAGTCGGACTCGTCGTATCTGGTGACGGTGAGCTTCTCCCGGGCCGACGAGGTCACCAAGGACATCCGCTACGACCGGGTGATCGTGGCGACCGGGTTCCGGTTCGACGCTTCGATTTTCGCGCCGGAGTGCCGGCCGGAACTGGCGATCAACGATCGATTCCCGGCGCAGACGGCGGCCTGGGAGTCGGTCGATGTGCCCGGGCTGTACTTCGCGGGCACGATCACGCAGGTACGGGATTTCAAGAAGTCGACCAGTGCGTTCATCCACGGGTTCCGTTATGGGACACGGGCATTGCATCGGATCCTGGAACAACGTGAGCATGCGCAGGTCTGGCCTAACCGCGAGTTGCTTGGGATCGCCGACGACGTCGGTGAGGCGATCTTGGCGCGGGTCAACCGGACGTCGGCGTTGTGGCAACTGTTCGGGTTCCTCGGCGATGTCGTCACGCTGAACGCGGACGGTACGGCGCGGTATTGGGAAGAGCTGCCGGTCGATTATGTGGCGGATGCGATCGCGGCCGGGTCGCTCGGCGAGGTGGACACCTGCTTCGTGATCACCTTGGAGTACGGCAAAGACCACGATCGGGTCGACCCGTTCGACATCAATGCCAAGCGGATCGCGCAGTCCGACGCCGAGAACGCCTTGGATGGTCGATACCTGCATCCGGTATTGCGGCAGTACCGGGACGGTGAGCAAATCGCCGAACATCACATCACAGAGAACCTCGAGAACGAGTGGACGCACGAAACAGTGCACCGCAAGCCACTTTTCGACTTCCTCGAGACCACGCTGCCCGCACCGGAGCCCTCGCTATGACCAGGGAGCGCTGGCGAGTCGCGAATGTGCGAGGCCGCGGCCCGCTGTCCGCGCTCGAGCAGCGGGCGCGGGAACTGCTCGATCCGGTCTACTACGACTACATCGCAGGCGGCGCGGGCGAAGAGATCACCCTGGCCGACAACGAGCGGGCGTTCCGGCGGTTTGCGTTGCTGCCCAGGGTTTTACGCGACACCACCGGCCGGTCCATCGCGACCGACCTGCTCGGCGATCCGAGCGGCATGCCGGTCTTCGTGTCCCCTACCGCGTTTCACCGCCTGGCCCATCCGGACGGCGAGCGGGCCTCCGCCAGGGGTGTGGCGGCGGCCGGGCTCGTTATGATCGCCAGCATGGCCGGGACGGTGGCCATCGGCGAGGTGACCGCCGCCGCCCGGGAGGTCGACCGCGACGCGCGGGTATGGTTCCAGCTGTACCTGCACCCCGAGCCGGAAGTGACCGAGGAGCTGGTCCGGCGGGGCGAGCGAGCCGGCTGCACGGCGCTGGTCGTGACCGTCGACTCCCCGGTGCGCGGCCGTAGGTTTCGGGAGGACCGCCACGGCTTCCACGACCTGCCCGCGGGTATGTACGCGGAGAACATGCGCGGTCTGCCGGGGACGACCGGAAACGGGGTCCGGTCGATTGCGATGTCCGCCGACTTCACCTGGGATCACCTGCATCGCCTTCGGGAGCTGACCCGGCTTCCGCTTGTGCTCAAAGGAATCCTGCACCCGGAGGACGCGCGCCTGGCGGTGGAGCATGGAGCCGACGCGATCGTCGTGTCCAATCACGGTGGCCGCCAACTCGATACCGTGTCCGCGACCTTGAACGCGCTGCCCGCGATCGCCGCGGCGGTGGGCGGGCGCATCCCGGTATACCTCGACGGCGGCGTCCGGCGCGGCTCGGATGTGGTGCTGGCGTTGGCCCTCGGGGCCACGGCGGTCGGTGTTGGACGACCAGTGTTGTGGGGCTTGGCCGTTGGCGGCGACAAAGGGGTTACGGACGTACTCGACATCCTGCGCTCGGAGTTCGAGCACACGCTGACTCTGTGCGGAGTGGCCGAGCTGTCCGACCTGAACGCGGACCTGGTCACCGCGCGAGGGGCGGCACGGTGCTGAAGCGATTGACACCGCTGCTGGCGACCGCAGCGGCACTGTGGGCGGTGTCGCGCTGGCTGCCGCAGGCGGTAGTGGCCCTGCGGGTGCGGATCTTCGCGAAAGTCAACGGCAGCAACGAGATAACGCTCCCCGGTGAGCGCGGCGGCCCCGACCTGTTCCTGCGTCTCTACTCGGACGCCGCAGCCAACGGGCGCAGCCGAGGAGCGGCGCTGTCGGACCTGTTCTGGTACTGGCTCGCCCCCGGCCCCGAGGTCCACCAGGAACATCTGGAGGACGGTCCCCGCTACGACGAGGCGGCCCGTACCACCCGAGCCGTACTGTCCCTGCCCACCCCCGAGATCGAGCGCCTCGCAGACCGCTGCGCCCGCCGCGTACTCGACGAACTTCCCCGCCGGCCGATGACTCTGGTCCGACTACGCGACCTGATGATGCCCATCTGGGCAGAGTTCTTCTACGAGTTGGTCTTTCGCGAACCCTGCCCGCCGGACGCCCGAGCCCTCATCGTCGGCAACGCCGACGACGTGGTCACCTCACTGAAATGCACCGGCCTACGGCACATGCGCCGCCGCGACCGCCTGACCCGCTACCTGCTCGCCCGAATCGACGCCGGCGACGTACCACACCAATTACCCAGCTCGCTCGACCGACGCGAACGCGCTCACTACCTGCAAGGCGCATTCTTCAACACTGCCGTAGTCCAGATGTCCGAAGGCATGGCCCACCTACTGCTGGCGATCGCCCAGCACCAAGACGTTCAGGACCGTCTCCTCGCCGAGCCGGACACCCAGTACCTGGACCACGTGCTCGACGAAACCCTGCGCCAATTCCCCCTTTTCGGCATCGCTCACCGAATCACCACCGCCGACATCGATATCGACGGGGCCACCATCCCCACCGGAACGGTCCTCTGCTTCAACTACCAGGAATTCGAACGCACCGGCCACATCGACCCCGACCGCTTCAACCCCGACCGCTGGACCACCCACCGCCCCAAAGACACCCACCACATCCCCTTCGGCGTGGCCGCCAACCGCCCATGCCCAGCCTGGCGCCTATCCCCCATAGCAATGCGAGCCGTAACCCGAACAGTCCTGTCCCACTACCACCTACGCTCCTCCGTCACCCACACCCGCTCCATCCCCCACCGAGCCCCCTGCCTCCTCCTGTCCGCCAACAACCCCCCACCCCCATCCCTGTTGCGCAACACCCTCATCGCCCAGCGCGCACGAGACCGATTCGAAGACGTCTGGCGAGGCACCACCCAACTAGTACTCGGCACCTGGATGGTCCTGGACGCCCGCCGCCTCCACCTCTGCCAAACCCACTTCGCCACCCAAGACCGTCAGGAAGCACCGACCTGCCCGGTAGCTCACTCGCGTCAGCCTTCCCCCGCACCACCGCACTGATCGGGCGAGTCGTATGCCCGGCATGTCCTTGCCGATCTGTCCAGCGCGACCTCTACCCGCCCGCGCCGGATCGCGATGGCAAGCCTAGATCTGAGCCTGGCACTGGTCGCTGCCGACAAACCCGACGAGGCCGCGGGCGTGGCACTGACCGTGGTGACGTCCGGCAACCTGGTGCCGTCGCACTACTGGCGTGTGGCCGAAGTGGTGTCTGGCATCGAGGATCGTGACGCATCCGTAGTGCACGAAGCATTCTGGGACACCTACCAGCACTAGCCGACGTCAGACGCGGGCGAGCGCTCGGCACGGCGGGGAGCTAGGCGTCTTCCTGCGGGGACCGCGTCGGCGCTCGAGGCACCGAAGATGTTCGCCCGACCGAAGCGCGAACAGACGAAACTCATTGGAAACCAACGACTTTTGGCCCGACGATAGGCTTACCCTGACCTACCGACTCAGTCGGCGGCGGGTTTAGGGGAACGGGCGAATCGGAGGGTGACGAGTTGGAAGGGGCGCAGGCGGAGGTGCACTCCGGTGCCTTCCGTGGTTGCGGGGATGCCCTCCTGAAGTGGTCGCTCGAGTAGGTCACAGACCTGGAATTCGGCGAATTCGAAGCCGGGGGTTACCAAGGCCGAGGCTCGGCCGCCGTGGGACTCGTAGACGCGGAGGATGATGTCGCCGGTGGCGTCGTCGGCGAGTTTGACGGCGCTGGTGACTACGGCGACGTTGTCGATGGTGAAGAGGGGGGCGACGGGTTCGGCTACGCCCGCGCGCAGTGGGGTGAGGTTGATGCGGTAGCCGGCTCGGACTGCCTCGCCGATGGTGGCGCCGGGGATCAGGGAGTGGCGGAAGTGGTGGGCGCCGTGGTCGGTTTGGGGGTCGGGGAAGCGTGGGGCGCGGAGCAGTGAGGCGCGCACGGTTGTTGTTGTTCCGCCGTCGGGGCGGATGGTGCGGGTGACGTCGTGGCCGTAAGTCGAGTCGTTGACGAGTGCTACGCCCCAGCCTGGTTCGGCGAAGTGGACGAAGCGGTGGTTGCAGGCTTCGAACTTCGCGTATTCCCAGCTGGTGTTGGTGTGGGTGGGGCGGTAGAGGTGGCCGAATTGGGTTTCGGCGGCGTAGCGGTCGGCGTGGATGTCCAGGGGGAAGGCGAGTTTGAGGAATTTCTCGGTTTCGTGCCAGTCGACGGTGGTGTCGATGTCCAGGCTGTGCGCGCCTGATCGTAGGGTCAGGGTCTGTTCGACCGTGGAGGAGCCGAATGAGCGGTGGATCCGGATACTGTTCGAATCCGGTTCTGCGGCAATGGATTCCACCTCGACGAGGTCGGTGCCGCGGTTGCGGTAGAAGATGTCGACGTCCCAGGCATCCCACGAGTTGGGGAGATCGGGGTGCAGCTGAAGCAGATTCGCGGTCGAACCCGGCGGCAGGGTCTCGCGCTTATGCTCGACATCGATCATTGACACGATGAGGCCGCGCGCATCGATCTCGACCCGCAGCAGACCGTTGTCGAGAACGAATCCACCCTCCGCGCGCTCGGTCACCGAGCAGGGATCGCCCGAATCCTCCGGACCAGCAGCACCGGCCGGAATAGAGCACCACGTGTGCGGTGCCGGGTTGAAGACGTTCGGCCCCTCTTTCTTACCGCCGAGCGCCCACTGGGATTGCTCGATGATCGCCGTAAGTTCCTCGGCCACTTCAGCGTACGTCTGCTCCGCCTCTCGATACACCCAGGCGATCGACGATCCCGGCAGAATGTCGTGAAACTGGTTCAGCAGCACTGTCTTCCAGAGCCGATCCAGCGCTGCATACGGATACTCGACCCCCCTGCGCACCGCAGCCGTCGCGGCCCACAGCTCGGCTTCCCGCAGCAGATGCTCACTGCGCCGATTACCTTGCTTCGTCTTCGCCTGACTGGTCAACGTGCCGCGATGCAACTCCAGATACAGCTCCCCGACCCACACCGCCGGATTCGCATACTCCGCCTCGGCCTTGGCAAAGAACTCCGCAGGCTTGTCCCACACCACCTTCGGCGAACCCTCGAGGTTCTTCATCCTGGCGGCCTTCGCGACCATCTCCCGCGTCGTGCCACCACCGCCGTCGCCGTAACCGGTCGGCGCCAGCGACATCGACGCCCGCCCCTTCTCCTTGAAATTCCTTGCCGCGTGCGCGATCTCGCGACCCTGCATCGAGCAGTTGTAGGTGTCGACCGGCGGGAAATGGGTGAAGATCCGGGTTCCGTCGATGCCCTCCCACAGAAAGGTGTGGTGCGGAAACTGATTGATCTGGCTCCAGGAGATCTTCTGTGTCAGCAGCCATTTCGAACCGGCGGCCTTGATGATCTGCGGCAGCCCGGCGGCGAAGCCGAATGTGTCCGGCAGCCAGGCCTCTTCGTTGTCGACACCGAACTCGTCGAGGAAGAACCGCTTACCGTGCACGAACTGCCGCGCCATCGCCTCGGAGCCCGGCATATTCGTGTCGGCCTCGACCCACATGCCACCGGCAGGCACGAACCGTCCCTCCGATACCGCTTTCTTGACTTTTTCGTAGACCTCGGGCCGATGCCGCTTGATGAAGTCGTATTGCGCGGCTTGGGACATCGTGAAGACGAACTCGGATTCTTCGGCCAGCAACGCGGTCATGTTCGCGGTGGTGCGCGCGACCTTGCGCACCGTCTCGCGCAGCGGCCACAGCCACGCCGAGTCGATGTGCGCGTGCCCGACCGCGAAGACCGTGTGCGCGGACGGAATCGCCGGCTTGGCCAGCACCTCGACCAGACAGGCCCGCGCCGCCGCCGCGGTGTCGTTGACATTCTGCAGGTCGATGGCGTCGAGCGCCCGCTCGATCGCGCGGACGAGGTCGTAGCGCCGGGCCGGATCCTCCGGCATCTCGTGCATCAGCTCGCCGAGCACCTCCAGATCCAGCACCAGCTGCCAGACCTCCTCGTCGAAAACCACGAGATCCATTCGGCCGAGCCGATATTGCGGCTCGGTACCGGCAGTCAGCTTGTCACCGAGCACGGTTGGCCCGAAGAACGGAATGACCGGGTTCGACGCCGCCTCGACGTGCAACAGCACCTGCTCGCCGCCGACCGCCGGAGCCGCCACCCGCACCCACTGGCTGCGCGGATGCAGACCCTTGACCGGCGATCCGTCCGGCCGATAGACCAGACCCTCGCACTGGAAACCCGTCATGTTCGGATCGAAACCGATATCGATGATCGCCTCGACGGTCTTACCCGCCCACTCAGCGGGCACCGTCCCCTCGACCGTGAGCCAGCTGGTCCCCCACGGCGCACCCCACTGGGCTCCGGATGAGATCGGCGTCCGCGGCGCGGCCAAACCCTCGGCAACCGGCACCGGCTCATCGGGCGCGACCCAGATCGACGCCGTCATCGGCACCGACTCCGGGTAGATCGCCGGCGCGATCCGCTCATTGAGAACGCGCCCGAGGCGGTCCTCGATCAACCGACGGTCATCGTGCATGACGGTGGCTCCGATCCGGATCGACGACATGATCAACGAACTTCACCCATTCTGCGGCAGCCGGGTGAATTCTCTGGCAGACCGGACGATTTGGGCCCGGCGCGGCGTCTTCGGCCGTATTCCGGGGAATGGGCTTCGGCGGGCATCGTCTTGTGACAACGTCAAGGTGAGTATGGATTTGCCTTTCAGGAGGAACCCATGGCGTCGAACTGGCGGATGTTCGCGGCGGTGGTGAGCGTCAGCTCGCTCTTGGTCGGGGTGGCGGCGTGCGGGTCGGGTGGCGACGGGGATTCGCTGACGATCACCGCGAACGCGATCAACTCGGCGGGCGGGAAGAACGCCGCCGAAGCGAAGTGGATCGAAGACTGGGTGATCCCGAAATTCGTGGCGGATCAGCAGGCCAAGGGTGTCACCGTCAAGGTGAAGTTCCAGGCGACCGGGGTTGCGGACGAGGATTACAAGAGCCGGATCGCCAAGGATCTGAAGACCGGCACCGGTGCCGACGTGGTGTCGCTGGACGGGATCTGGGTCGGCGAATTCGCCGAGGGCGAGCAGATCAAGCCGCTGAACGACCTGGTCGGGGCGGACAAGGTCAAGGCGTGGGACGGCTGGCAGCACATGCCGGACACCGTGCAGCAGTTGACGTCCTACAACGGCGCGCAGTACGGCATACCGCAGGAGACCGACGGGCGCGTGCTGTTCTTCAACCGCAAGCTGTTCGCGCAGGCGGGCCTGCCCGCGGACTGGCAGCCGACCAGTTGGGACCAGGTCCTGGAGGCGGGACGGAAGCTGAAGGCGGTGCCCGGAGTGACTCCGGTGCAGCTCAACGCGGGCACCAGCTTCGGCGAAGCGACGACCACGCAGGGCATTCTGCCGTTGCTGGCCGGCACGGGCAGCACCTTGTTCGAGAACGGCAAGTGGGTCGGCAACACCGCGAAATTCCGTGCGGTGCTGGACTTCTACCGCACGCTGTACAGCGAGAAGTTGGGCGACGCGGAGTTGCAGCAGGACGCCAAAGGTCGGGAGAAGAGCTTCGAAAAGTTCGCCAAGGGACAGGTGGGCATCCTGTTGGAGAGCGACTACTTCTGGCGAGGCGTGCTCGATCCATCTGCGGGCAGCTTCCCGATGACCGAGCGGGACACCCAGGTGGGCTGGGCGAAGATTCCCGCGGCCACACCCGGGACCGGGGTGAATCATCAAGACTTCGTGAGCATTTCCGGCGGCGGCGGACGGGTGATCAGCCCGAAGAGCAAGCACGTCGAATTGGCTTGGGAACTGCTGCAATTCATGAATTCACCGGAGGCGCTCAAAGAGCTGATCGTCGGCGGCGGGCCGCGGATCACTGCCCGGCAGGATGTGAATGCCGATGCGCTGGGCGGAGATCCGCTGCTGACCTTCATCTCCCAGCAGATCCTGCCGATCACGTCGCTGCGGCCCGCGCTGCCCGAGTACACCCAGGTGTCCAAGGCCCTGCAGCAGGCGACGCTGGACGTGGTCACCGGCAAGAGCACAGCGGATGCCGCTGCGGCATATGGCAAAGCCGTGACGGAGGCGGTCGGCAAGGACAAGGTCGCCAGTGACTGACCCCGCGATATCCGTCCCGGGCGCGATCGACGAGAGTGCCGACGTAGCCGGATTGGGGCGCTGGAAGGCGAGCGCGTTCGTCGCACCGGCCCTGCTGCTGATCGCGGCGTTCCTGGTGTTTCCGGCGCTGTGGCTGCTGTGGATCGGACTGACCGATCTCACCGTGTCCGGGCGTACCTCGGTGGATGTTTCCTTTGTGGGACTGGACAATTACGCGAAGGCGTTGACGGACCCACTGTTCGGGAACAGCGTCTGGATCACGCTGCTGTTCGTGTTCGGCTCGGCCATCATCGGACAGAACGTCCTGGGTTTCAGCCTGGCCTGGTCGATGCGCACCGCCGCGCGCTGGGTGCGTGGCGTGGTCGAAAGCCTGGTGCTGCTCGCATGGATACTGCCCGCCAGTGTTGTTGCGGTGCTGTGGATTACGATGCTGGACCGCGACGAAGGCACCGTCAACCGGCTGCTCGATCACCCCGGCTATGCCTGGATGATCCAGCAGCCCTTGGCCGTCATCATCGTGTTCAACATCTGGCGCGGCACCGCGTTCTCCATGCTGCTGTACTCGGCGGCGCTGTCCACGGTGCCGCCTTCGCAGCTCGAGACGGCGCGGCTGGCCGGGGCGTCCGGGCCGCAAATGCTGCGGGACGTGGTGTTTCCGCACGTGCGCGGGCACACGCTGACGAATACGTTACTGATCAGCCTGTGGACGTTCAACGACTTCACGCCGTACCTGCTGACCCGAGGTGAGCCGAACCATCGCAGCGAAACCTTGCCGATCTTCCTTTACCGACAAGGCATCGATGACGGCGCATTGGGTTACGGCGCAGCTGCTTCGGTGCTGATGCTGCTGATCAACCTGGTGCTCGCGTTGTTCTACCTGCGACTGCTGCGGCGGAGGACGTGATGGATCCCAGACAGATCGTTTCGCGGATCGGCTTCTACACCTTCGTCGCGGTGGTGACCGGGTTCTTCGTGCTGCCAATGCTGTGGCTCGCCTCGGCGCCGTTCGACACCAACCCGGGATATGCGCCGCGGATACCGGAAAAGCCGACCCTGAAACATTTTTCGGCGCTGTTCGAGAACGATCTGACCATGGGCTCGCTCTGGAACTCAGTGCTCCTGTCCTTCTTCTGCATGGTGCTGGTGGTTTCCAGTGCGGCGCTGGCGGCGTATGCATTGTCCCGAGTCCGGATACCTGGCCGAGATGCCTTGCTGTACTTGCTTTTACTGCTGTCCAGCGTGGTCACCGGCACCGCAGCGATGGTGCCGATATTCCTGATGATCTGGAAAATCGGGTTGCTGGACAAGCAATTCGGCGTGGTGCTGGTGCTGTCCGGCGGGTTATTGCCCGCGGCGATCTTCATCCTGAAGGACTTCATGGACTCGGTCCCGAGGTCCTATGAGGAATCAGCGCGGGTGTTCGGGGCCGGACCGTTGCGTATCCTGCGCGACATCGTGGTGCCGCTGGCCCGACCCGGACTGGCCACGATCGCGGTGTGGACCGTCGTGAACGTGTGGGGCAGCTACCTGGTGCCGTTCCTACTGCTGCGCGACCAGGACAAGCAACCGGCCGCCGTGGTGGTGCGCACCTTCTACGACGAGGGCGGCGGCGCACAGCTGGGTCCGATCTCGGCGTTCTCGCTGCTGTACTCGATACCGGTGGTGCTGATGTATCTATTCGTCAACCGGCGCTACGGCTTCCGGCTCCACGGAGGGATCAAGTCCTAGATGGCGCAGATCGATCTGGCCGACCTGACCAAGGTCTTCCCCGGGGACGTGAAAGCCCTTGACGCCCTGTCCTTCACGATTCAGGACGGCGAGTTCTTCGCGCTGCTCGGGCCGTCCGGGTGCGGCAAGACCACGCTGCTGCGCACCATCGCCGGGCTGGAAACCCCGACCAGCGGGCAGATTCGGATCGGCGACAAGGACGTCACCCGATTGTCGCCCGGACGACGCGACGTGGCGATGGTGTTCCAGGATTACGCGCTGTTCCCGCACATGACGGTGCTCGACAACATCGCCTATCCGCTGAAGGTCCGCGGCACCGATCGGCGGACGCGGGCGGCGAAGGCGACCGAAACCGGGGATCAGTTGTCGCTGCAGGGATTGATGGCGCGCCGACCGGCCGAGCTGTCCGGCGGCCAGCAACAGCGAGTCGCGCTGGCACGGGCAATGGCCTGCCACCCCAAGGTTTTCCTGTTCGACGAACCACTGTCCAACCTCGACGCCCGCCTGCGCCTCGAAGCCCGCACCTTCTTGAAGAAGCTGCAACACGATCTCGGCGTCACCACCGTCTTCGTCACCCACGACCAAGCCGAGGCGCTGGCCCTGGCCGACCGAATCGCGGTGATGTCGAACGGCCGGATCCGCCAACTCGGCACCGCCCGTGCGGTATTCCGTCGCCCCGCCGATACCTTCGTCGCCAACTTCATCGGCTCCACGCCGATGAACCTGATCCCAGGAGAACTGGTCGGCCAGGACCCCTCCGTCATCTGGGGTGCCCGCCCGGAGTACCTGACCTTCTCCGCCACCTCCGTGCCGGATGCCCTGCGCGGCACCGTATCCACGGTCGAACACCTCGGTGCCACCTCATTGGTCACCGTGGCGGCAGACGGGTTCAGCGTAGGTGTCACCGTGCCAGAGGCGGACGAGCCCGCCTTGGGCACCGATGCTTGGGTAATCCCCCAAGCCGACCGAGTCCTGCTGTACGACGCCGAATCAGGTCTCCTGCGCGCGTAACCATCGCTGTCGATTTTCTCTTACCTACCGCCTCGGGTCCATGGGAAGAAGTCACGTTCGGCAGCGGTCATGAGGTCGCGATAGCCCATGCCGTAGGTCCACGCCGCATACCGGAAGGCGTCGAGCGCCGCCTCGAGCGGGTCTTCGTTGTCGACGGAAAAATAGGCGCCCAGCGGTGGATATTGCTGAATGTGCGCACTCGAGCCCGGCACCCCGGAGACGACCGTCTTCGATATGCGGGTGTCACTGTCGAGGCGACGGCGCAGCCGTCCACTGCTCTGGAAATGGGGCGGCGGCGGCTGATTGTCGTCCATGGCCCGCAGACCTTCGCGGATCCAATCGACGTCGGCGAGGCCCGCGCGTTCGAAGGCACGGTGCACACTCCACCGCGCGAAGGCCCGCTGCCACTCCGGGGTGAGTGCTTCGACATCCTCCAGCAGGCCGGGGCCGAGCGCCGACAGGTAGTACGCGGAGACGATCCCGGCGAGCGCGGGACTCGGCGGGCGGATACCCCATTGCCGAGTGCGCTCGTAGACCGCCTGTGCCAGTGGATGATCGGGCGTGACTCGCCGCACGTCACCGTTTTCGTCTACGACGTAGACGAGGCCGTAGTCGATTCGGACCTGATCGGTCGGCGATGGAGACGGCGCGTTGTCGGTTCTGCGCGACTGCCGGACTCGGGACACCCCACAGGCGGGCGCCGCGTGTCGCGGCTGGTCGTATTCGGTGACCTCCCCGGCGTGGTACTCGGTGAATTCTCCGGTGTGGTACTCGGTGAATTCCCCGGTGTGGAATCCGGGAAGTTCCCCCGTATCAGGGGCATCGAGGCCGCCGGCATAGGCGGGCAGCAAGAAGCGGCCCGACGGGATCGGATCGTGGGGCGGCTCCTCCGGCGACATCGGGTACAGGATCCCGTCGTCGGCGCCGGACTCCTCGACTACCTCCCAATCAGCACGATCGGCATCGGTGGTCGCGTAGTCGGCAGTGAAGTCGGTTCCCCGGAACTGGCTGTGGGCTCGCATTCGGTGGCGTGGCGTTCGCATGGTCTATTCCTCCGGCGTAGAAGCGATCGTCTTCCAGCAGCTGGTGGCGTGCTGCCACCTTCCTCGGCCAACAACGCCGCTCAGGAAGCCGCTACTGGTCGGCCGCCCAACAGGAATAATCCGGTAATTTCTGGCTTCTGTTATCGGATATGTCGCACCTCACCCGACCCCCGTTAGCGCATAAAGCCACGCTGAAAGACACTGTTAATTCTGCTGATAAATCGAGCCATACGGCCTCAAATCGCCTGTGAAACCAGCACCCGCCGCAACGCCCCTCGGATGATCGGACGATTGACACCAGCAGGTGAATTGCTCCGGTCGGTGGGGTCGCTCAGTACGGCGCGACCTCGCGGACGGCATCGGCGACGGCGCGGAAATCCTTGCGCAGGATCGCATCGTGGTTACTAGCGACCTTGGCGCTGATTGTGATGTTGGGGTTGCGGGCGACCACCGAATGGAGGCTGGCGCGAATCAGTTCTTGCTCATCGCCTTTGCTGCCGAAGGACGAACCCGAAGCAACCACGTATCGCGTCGGGACGGTGATTTTGTCCAGCACGGGGCCGAGTTCGCTCTCGCGGGCGAGCCAGCCGAGCTCGATATTGCTGGCGGCCTGCTGTTCGGCACTGAGCCGCGGGACCAGGCCCGTCGGGCGCAGCAGCGGTGTGACCCAGCCCAACCGCTTGAACAGTTTCCGGATGCGCTGCTCCATGGCCTCGTTCATCCAATCGTACGGTTGGGCGCCCTCGACCAACACCGCTCCCAAGGCGCGGTCCGGATTCCGGCTGGTCCAGTGGGCCCCGACGAACGCACCGTAGGACCAGCCCACCACCAGCGGTCGTGCCACACCCCTGGCCGCGAGAACGGCATCGACGTCGCGCACGCACGCCTCGAAGGAATAGTCGGCCGACTTCTGCGACTTCTTGCCGCGGGCCCGCTCGTCATACGTGATGTGCCGGAAGGCTGGACCGAGGTCGGCGATGACCTTGCTCCAGTACCCCTGCGTGGCGAACTGGCCGTTGAGGTAGATCACCGGGATGCCGGGGCCGCCGGTGTCGGTGACGGCCAGGGCCGTGTCGTCGACCGGCACCATGCCGGTCCAGGTCGAATCGGTCGAGGGAGTGCTGTTTTTCGTCATGGGAACGACTATCAGCGGGTGCGCTGACAGCACCCTGACGCAGGGCTGACACGGCGTCTTCGACTGTTCAGCTCGCTGGCTGTGTTCGGACCGAGGACACCAGTCGCGTTACCTCAGGCGTCGAAGCGGTGCCGTGCGGTCTCGATGTGACCGAGGTACCGCTGGGTCCAGCCACACATCCGATCGACCGTCTCGCGGAGGGCTTGCCCCGGCTCGAGAAGCGTGTACTCGACCCGCGGCGGCACGGTCGGGTGCACGTTCCGCTCGACCAGACCATTGCGCTCCAGCATGCGCAGATTCTGCGTGAGCATCTTGTGACTGATGCCCTCGACCTCATCCCGCAACTCCCCGAACCGCAAGGTCCGCTCACCCAGCGTCTCGATAATCAACAGCGCCCACTTGTTGGCAACATCCGAGAAAATCTCCCGCGCCAGCGAATCCGCGCGCGACAAGTCCGCCTCGTTGCCCAACCCACTGACCTGCTTAGTCACCATCAGGTTCCCCAGTCACTAAAAAGTGCGTTCTTCCACGTCAGCGGCCACTCTCCTACAGTTCTCCAGTAACCACAAGAGACCACGAGAGCAGCGACTCTCCCCACTTGGAGGCAACAACATGACCGTCACCCTGCTAAACCCCACCGGCCTACCGAAAGTCGGTGCCTACCACCAGGTCTCGATCGCAACCGGCTCAAAACTGATCTTCCTCGCCGGCCAAGTCTCCTGGGACGCCAACGGATCCACCATCGGCAAAGACGACCTCGCCACCCAGGTCGAACACTGCTACCTCAACATCGCCACCGCCCTCGAAGAAGTCGGCGCCACCTTCGCCAACGTCGCGAAACTAACTGTCTACGTGGTCGATTGGACCCCCGACAAAATGCCCCTGTTCATGGAAGGAGTAACCCGCGCAGCCACAAAACTCGGCATCACTCCGGTGGCCCCGGGCACCCTGATCGGCGTTGCCGCCCTGGACATCCCCGACCACCTGGTCGAGGTCGAAGCCACCGCCATCCTCGACTGACCACGCGTCACCCCGAGCGCGTCCAGCTGACATCGAACCAGTTCGTGCACAAGGACATTCGCTCAGCGAAGATAATGACCATCCACTGCACCAGAGGCTCGGGCGAACCGGGTCGCTCCACCGTCGATAACGGTGTTGCGGAGGGTGCCGATGCCGGAGATTTCGACCTCGACGACGTCGCCGGGCTTCATCGGGCCGACTCCGGCGGGGCTGCCGGTCAGTAGGACGTCGCCGGGTTCGAGGGTGATCCAGCGGGTGACGAATGCTAGTAGTTCTCCTACTCCGAAGACCATTTCCGAGGTGGGGGCTGATTGGACGACTTGGCCGGCTAGGCGGGTGGTGATCTGGAGGGCTGAGGGGTCGGAGATGTCGGTTTCGATCCAGGGGCCCAGGGGGCAGAAGGTGTCGGCGCTCTTTGCGCGGGCCCACTGGCCGTCGGCTCGCCAGTCGTCGGCGGTGACGTCGTTGGCGCAGGTGTAGCCGAGGATGAAGTCGGCGGCGCGGGTGGCGGGGACGTTGCGGGCGGTGCGGCCGATGACGACGGCGAGTTCGCCCTCGTATTCCAGGCGTTGCACCTCGGCGGGATGACGTATCGATGCGTCGAGGCCCGTAATTGCGTTGGGGGACTTGAGGAATAGCGACGGTTGTTGGGGCCAGGGTCTGCCCTTCTCGATGATCTGGCCCGCGTAGTTGCTGCCTGCGCAGACGATGGTGCTGGGGTCGCACGGTGCGAGCAATGTCAGTTCCGACAACCGCCCGACCACCGCGCCGAGCTCTACTTCGAGCAGGTCGTGCACCACATCTCCGACCAGGGCGCCGACCCCGGTCCGTCCGTCGAGTGAGTAGCGGACGATACGCATGGGTGTCTCCTATTCGGGTCCGGCCAGTGCTTCGCGCACCAGCTCGACGGGATGCCACGCGGTGCGACCCGCGCCGTGGAAGATCTGCTGTCGGCAGGACACACCGGTCGCGGCGACGATCGTGTCTGCCGACTCGGCCGCGAGGGCTGGGAAAAGCCGGTCCCCGCCGACGGTCATGGACGTTTCGTAGTGCTCGGACTCGAAGCCGAACGAGCCTGCCATCCCGCAGCACCCCGAATCGATCTCCATGACCTCCACACCGGGAATCCGGCGCAACAGTGCCATGGTGGCCGCCGTGCCGACCTCGGCTTTCTGGTGGCAATGACCGTGGAAGACGATCCGTCGACCGGCGAGCGGAGAATCCGCGCGAAGAGTCAGCCGACCCGCATCGATCGCCTCGACGAGCAGCTCCTCCACCTGCCTGACCCGCTCCGCGACCGCACGCACCGACGTCGAATCAGGCAGCAGCGCAACATGTTCGTCGCGCAACATGAACAGACACGACGGCTCGCAGCCGACAATCGGCGAGCCGGGTTCGGTGTCCTCGGCCAGCGAACGGACGAGCCCGGTGGCCTTCTTCTTCGCGTCGTCGAGCAGCCCCTTGGACATGCTCGACCGCCCGCAACAGCCGCCACTCGCCAGCTCGACCCGCCAGCCCGAACGCTCCAGCAATTCGATCGCCGCCGCACCGATATGCGGCTCGGTGAACGTGGTGAACGAGTCGGCAAGCCAATTGACAGTCCCCAGCCGCGTCTGGTCGACCGTCACGGCCCGACGACGGAACCAACGAAGCAGATTGACCCGCTGGAAAACCGGCAGCGGACGAGCGGCCGTGATACCGAGCGTGCGGTCCATCATCCGACGCGCGAATCTGTTGCGCCCCGGCAAATTCGACAATGGAGCGGTGGCCGACCCGATCCGATTGAGCAACCTGATCGATCCGAAAGCCCTTGAACGCACTGGTGTTCCGTGAATCTCATGATGATGCGCGAGCGTCTCCGCCTTGAGCGACGCCATGTCCACACTCATCGGGCATTCACTCTTGCACGCCTTGCACATCAGGCACAGATCGAGGATCTCGTGTAGCCGCTCACCGCCGAGCGCGGCATGCGGATCCGGCTCGGACAGCGCCTTCACCAGCGCGTTGGCCCGCCCGCGGGTGGAGTGCTCCTCGTTCTTGGTCGCGATATAGGACGGGCACATCACCCCCGAGGTGGACTTGCGGCACAGCCCGATATTCATGCACCGATCCGCCGCACCACGCATACCGCCGACCACCTCGAACTGCAGCGCCGTAGTCAACAGCGGCGCGGGCGGCAGCGCGTCGCGGTCCCGCAGGTTGTCCGTCATCGGCGGCGCGTCGACGATCTTGCCCGGGTTCATGACGTTCCCAGGATCGAAGAGCCGCTTGACCTTTCGCATCGCCTCATACAGTTCGTCACCGAAGATCTCCCGGTTGAACTCACTGCGCGCGAGCCCGTCACCGTGCTCGCTGGAGTTCACCCCGCCGTACTCGGCGACGAGATCCTTCACCGCCTCGGCGACCGTGCGCATCGTGATCACCTGCGCCGGATCGGTCAGGTCGACGAACGGCCGGATGTGCAAGCAGCCGACCGAGCAGTGACCGTAGAAGCCCGCCTCCATGTGGTGCTCGTCGAGAATCTCCTTGAACCGCTTGGTGTATTCGGCCAGGTGCGCCGGATCGACTGCGGTGTCCTCGACGAAGGCGAGCGGGCGGCGGGTGCCCTCGCCCGCGGCCATCAACAGGCCGAGGCTGGACTTGCGGACCTTCAGCAATGCGGTCTGATCGGCGGCGGTGATGGCCCGCAGCGTGTGGTAACCGTGCCCGTTCTGCTGCCATAGTCGGTCGAGCCGGTCCAGATCGGCGATCAGCGGCCCCTCATCGTCACCGCTGAACGAGACGAAAAGCAGTGCGCCAGGGTCACCGACGAGAATGTTCCCGAGTTCGGCGTACTCGATCTTCTGCCGGGACAACTCCAGGATCGTGCGGTCCATCAGCTCGACCTGATGCGGCTCGCAGCTCAACGCGTCCGTGGTGGCCGCGATGGCGCTCACGGTGTCGGTGAAATGCCCTACGGCATAAACTGTTCGGGCAGGCTTGGGCACCAGATCCACCAGCGCGTGGGTGGCGACCACCAGCGTGCCCTCCGCACCCACAACAAACTTGGCCAGATCGAACGGCTTGTCCTCCCCGAAATCCACCAGCCGGTCGAGCCGGTAACCGCAGGCGCGTCGCCAGAAGGTCGGCATCCCGGCCTTGATGGCCGCCTCCTCGGCGATGACCAGTTCCGGAAGCTCTTGGTAGATACGGCCTTCCAGCGTTTGCGCCGTAGCGCGCCGCTTACGTTCGACCTCGTCGACCGGTTCCAACCGCGCGCGTGAACCGTCGGAGAGCACCACATCCAGTGCTCGCACGTGATCGATCGTCATGCCGTAGGTCCTGGAACCGCTTCCCGCGGAATTGTTTCCGATCATTCCGCCGATGGTGGCCCGGTTGCTCGTCGAGGTGTCCGGGCCGAACATCAAGCCGTGCACGCCTGCGGCCTGATTGAGCTGGTCCTGCACCACCCCGACCTCGACCAGCGCGGTGCGTGCGATCGGATCGATCTCCAGGATCCGGTTCATGTACCGGGACAGGTCGAGTACCAGGCCCGGACCTACGGTCTGCCCGGCCAAACTCGTTCCAGCACCACGGGCCACGATCGGCACCCCGAGCTCACTTGCGGCCCGCACCGCCGCCGCGACGTCGTCGGCGTGCCGTGGAAATGCCACGCCCAGTGGAGTTATCGAGTACATGCTCGCGTCGCGGGAGAAGATGTGGCGGCTGTAGTCGTCGAAGGCGACCTCGCCGTCCATCGTCGTGCGGAGCGCGTCCTCGAGCCGTGTGGCGACGGCCGATCGATCGGCCGTAGCGGTAGGTAGGTTCATGAGAGTCCTTCTGATCCTTGGCAATTCACAACAGGGACCATGCGGCGGCCGACCCGGGGACCGGCCGCCGCCGCGGTTCAGACGAGCGGTGCTTCCGTCGCCGGTTGCGCCTTCTTCGAGATGATCACCGGTTGTGGCTCCGGCAGAACGGGTTTCGGCTCCGCCTGGGCCGCTTGCGTCGCCTCGCGCATCTTCTTACGCAACGTCAGGACGAGTAGCCCGGCGACCGCGAAGACCCCACCGAAGAACGCCTGCGTGAGCGCGTATCCACCACCGCTGAGATCGCTGAGCCAGCCACCGATATAGGGCCCGAAGAAGCTGCCGAGATTGCCGACACCATTGATCAGCCCCAATCCCGCCCCGGCGGCGGCGACCGGAACAAGCTTGGTGACCGTCGCCCAGAACGGCCCGTACCAGGCGATCGACGCCGCCGTACCCAAGATCATCGCGCCGAGCACCAACCATTTCTGATCCGGCGATATCAGACTCGCGCCGCCGAGAATGATTGCCGCGGAACCGAGAACCAATGCCATGTGCGCGATGTGCCCGCCGCGTTTGTCCGCCGATCTGCCGATGAGAATGATGGCGAAGCCCGCGGCGATCTGCGGCAGTATCGCGACGAAACCGACCTTCAAATCGGTGTGGAACGCCTTCTTCAATACGCTCGGCAGCCACAAGGTGAGGCCGAGCAAGCCCATCTGCGTCAAGGTGTAGATGAGGGCGAAGTGCCACACGATCTTGCTGGTGAAGGCCGCTTTGAAGGTGCCGCGATGCTGCAGCGGCTCCCCCTCGGCGACTCGGGAACGCTCGATGTAGTCGCGTTCGGCCGTCGACAGCCAACCGGCCTTGGCGGGCGTATCGCGCACTACCGCAAGCCAAGCCGCGAGCCCGACGACCAGCGGTGCCCCGCCCTGGATGATGAACATCCAGCGCCAGTCCGTATAGGTCAGCAGGATGCCGGAGAACGGCGCGGCCACGATCGCCGCGATCGGCGTGTACAGCTTGAAAATTGCGTAGGCCCTACCTCTTTCGGCGAAGGGGAACCACGACCGGATGGTGGCCATCAGCGCCGGTTGCACGCCGCCCTCGGCCACGCCGAGCAGGAAGCGGGCGATCAGTAGTTGGCCGACGGAATTGGTGAAGCCCTGCGCCATCGCGGCGATGCTCCACAGCACCATCAGGATGGCGATCCACTGTCTGGCACTCCACCTTTCGGCCATATACCCGCCGGGAATCTGCAACAGCAGATAGCCCCAGAAGAAGATGCCGCTCGCCAGGCCCTGCTCGGCCTTGCTGAGCCCCATGTCGGCCTCGAGGTGCGGCAGCGCGAAACTGATGTTGGTTCGGTCGACATAACAGATGACGTAGATGAAGACGACGATCGGCAGAATATAAGTCCACCGCTTCATCTCGGAAAGACGCCGGACAGGCGCAGTTCGCTCGGACAACGACCTACCTCCTCGTAGGTGGCCGACGCGAAAAGCGTCGGCGTATAGCGGATCCCGGCTCGTGGCGGAGCAGCGGGAGAGTCACTCGTGGCGGAGCATCGAGGGTCGAGATCAGGAGGTCGGTATCGCGGTGAAGCGCCGATCTTGCTTACGACTTGCCCAGCGGGGAGCGATTGAATTCAGTTGGGATGGGCTGTTTCCGGTGTGTTCGCGGCCTTCCCTCGTTGGAAAGCGCAGCGCCGGAGCAGAGTTCAGTCGGCTCGTAATACCGCAAGCGCGGCTTGCAGACCGGCCGGATCGACTGCGACGCCGGCCAATTCGAGACCCATCTGGACACCGGAGAGGGTTCCGGCGAGCGTCAGGTCGTTGAGGTCACCGAGGTGCCCGATCCGGAACACCCGCCCGGAGAGCTTGCCGAGACCGGTGCCCAGTGACATATCGAAGCGGTCCAAGATGATTCGGCGCACCTTGTCCGCGTCGTATTCCGCGCCGAGTAGCACGGCGGTCAGCGAACTGGAGTACTCGCGCTCGTTGACACACAGCACCTCCAGGCCCCAACCCTGGACGGCCGCCCTGGTCGCCGCGGCGTGCCGGTTGTGCCGGGCGAACACGTTGCGCAAGCCCTCTTCTTCGAGCATCAACAGCGCTTCCCGCAGGCCGTAGAGCAGGTTGGTGGCCGGGGTGTACGGGTAGAAGCCGTGCTCGTTGGCGTCGAGGATGGGGGTCCAGTCCCAGTAGGACTTCGGCAGTCGCGCCGTCGGTGCCGCCGCGAGCGCTTTGTCGCTGATCGCGTTGAAGCCGAGGCCCGGTGGCAGCATCAAGCCCTTCTGCGAGCAGCTCACCGTCACGTCGACACCCCAGTCGTCGTGCCGATAGTCGATCGATCCCAGCGAGGAGATGGTGTCGACCAGCAGCAGTGCGGGGTGATCCGCCTCGTCGATGGCGGCCCGGATCTCCGGTATCCGGCTGGCGACGCCGGTCGAGGTCTCGTTGTGCACGACCATCACCGCGGCAATGCCGTGTGCGGTGTCGTCGGCCAGCCGCTCGGCGACGGCCGCGGCATCGACGCCGCGCCGCCAGTCGCCGGGCACGAAGTCGACTACTAAGCCGAGGCGTTCCGCCATGTCCCGCCACAGGCTGGCGAAATGTCCGGTTTCGAAGGCGAGCACGCGGTCGCCGGGAGAGAGTGTGTTGACCAGCGCCGCCTCCCACGCGCCGGTGCCCGAGGAGGGATAGATGACGACGGGGCCGCCGGTGCCGAAGACGGGTTTCACTCGTTCCCGGAGGTCGAGGGCGAGTTCGGCGAAGTCGGGTCCGCGGTGGTCGATGGTCGGTTGCGCGATGGCGCGCAGCACCCGGTCCGGGACGTTCGTCGGTCCGGGGATCTGCAGAAAATGCCGTCCACTATGAGCGGTCATCACATCGGTTCCATTCCGTGCCGTGATATGGCACACTGTGCCGTGAAAAGGTGCAGCAAGGGTAGGGATGCGTGATGAAGGAGTCAATACCTTGCGAAATGTCCTGAATACGCTACGAGTGCTGGAAGAGGTCGCGGCTCGGCAGCCGATCGGCGTCGGCGAGTTGGCGCGGGTACTGGAGATGCCGAAGAGCTCAGTCCAGCGAGCATTGGTCACGCTGGACGAGGCCGGATGGATCCGTCCCGCATCGGGTGAGGTGACCCGCTGGGTATTGACCACCAAGGCACTCGCAGTCGGCAGCCGCGCAGGCGGGGACCTCGGCCTACGCGGCGTCGCCCTGCCGATCATGGAGAACCTACGGCGACAAACCGAGGAGACCATCCACCTGACCGTCCCCGAAGACACCAGAATGGTGCTGATCGAGCGCCTGGAAACCGACAAACCCGTACGCACAAATATGGCCCTCGGCCACTCACTCCCCATGCACGCATCCGCCAACGGCAAAGCAGTTCTCGCCCACAGCAATCCAGAATTCGTCCGCCAGCTGCTCATCGACGAACTACCGCGCTACACCGACACAACCGTCACCGACCCGGCGGAACTACGCGCCGAACTGGAGGTGATCCGGGCACGCGGGTACGCCGTCAACCGCGGCGAGTGGCGCTCCGACGTAGGCGCAGTCGCTGCAGTTGTACTGGGAGACAACGGAAACCCAGTAGCCAGCCTCAGCGTAAACGTCCCCTTCAGTCGCCTCACAGAGGAAACCGAGCCCATATTCGGAGCAGCAGTAAGCACAGCCGCAAGCAGCCTCACCGCCCGCCTCGGCTAGCCCGGCACCTCCCCCGCCCCATCACCACCACCCGCCCGCCTTCCAACACACGCACGCGTGCCAGACCGGCAAGTCGGCGTACCGCGCACGAAACTGCGTGCCGCGCACGAAATGTTCAGCAAACTTGTGCGCGGTCAGCGAAGTCGTGCGCAGCCCGGAAGCCGGCCGGGCCGCGCACGAGCTGACGCTCCGCGCACGAATCTGCGTGCTGCGCATGAGATCGTCAGCGAAGTCGTGCGCGGGGCGCGAACTCATGCGCGGGGGTGGGTTGCTTCAGTAGGATGCCGGTGCTCGGGGCGCCTTCGCGTCAGGTGTTGCTCGGCGATGTGTGCGCCGAGGCGTTTCAGTAGTTGCTCTCCCTCGGTGAAGCAGCGGTGGAGGTCGGGCTCGATTGCGACTAGTGAGTACGCTGCTGTTATGCCTGCGGCGTGTAATCGGTTAGTGGGCAGGGTGTTTCGGCCGCAGACTGCGACCACTGGGATGCCGGCTGCGTGGGCTGCGGCGGCGACGCCTGCGGGGGCTTTCCCGTGCAAGGTTTGGTCGTCGAGGGTGCCCTCGCCGGTTATGACCAAGTCGGTTCCGGGGAGGTGGTCGGTGAAATCAGCTAGGTCCAAGACCAATTCGATGCCTGGGGCCAAAATGGCGTCGAGTAATGCTACTGCGGCGAAGCCCACTCCGCCTGCGGCGCCCGCTCCGGGGATGTCTCGGCGATCGGAGCCGGTGGTCGCGGCGACCGTATCGGCCCAGTGGGTGAGGGCGGCGTCGAGGGCGGTCACCTGGCGATCGTCCGCGCCCTTCTGTGGGCCGTAGACCGCTGCCGCGCCGCGTGGGCCGGTGAGCGGGTTGTCCACGTCGCAGGCGACGGTGAACTCGATTCCGGCTGTTCGTTCGCGTAGCGCGGTCAGGTCTATCGTCGCCACTTTCGCCAAAGCCGCACCGCCGTCGCCGATTTCGGCGCCCTCGGCATCGAACAACCGGGCACCGAGGGCGCGCAGCATGCCCGCGCCACCGTCGGTGCCAGCGCTGCCGCCGACGCCGAGCACCACCCGGCGGCACCCCGCGTCGACGGCCGCGGCGATCACCTCACCGGTCCCCCGGCTGGTTGCCGACATCGGGGCGAACTTCCCGTCGGGTAGCCGGAGTAGCCCGGATACGTCCGCCAGTTCTACGACGGCGAGATCGTCGCGTCGGGCATAGGTAGTGACGACCGGTGCTCCGGTCGGTCCGGTGGCGATCAGCTGGATCGCCGCGAAACCGGCCGCCACGGCGGCTGCGACGGTTCCGTCGCCACCGTCGGCGACGGGCACGACCGTTATCGATGCGTCCGGCAGCACCTGTCGGATACCGGCCGCGACTGCGGCGCCGACCTGTGCGGCGGTCAGCGAACCCTTGAACTTGTCGGGCGCGATGAGGACCCGGGGCATCACGTCCTCAGTCCAGCAGTGCGGCGGCGGTGGGCGCGTCCGCAGCGGTCTCGGCCAGTTCCTCGAATTCGACGATGTTGTCGATCTCCAAACCCATGGACACGTTGGTGACGCGCTCGAGGATGCACTCGACGACCACCGGCACCCGGTGCTCGGCGATCATCTTCTTCGCCTCCTCCAGGGCGGGGCCGATACCGTCGGGCTCGAAGACTCGAATTGCCTTGCAGCCCAAGCCTTCGACCACCTTGACGTGGTCGACGCCGTAGCCTGCGACCTCGGGGCTGTTGATGTTGTCGAAGTCGAGTTGGACGTAATAGTCCATGCTGAAAGCACGTTGGGCTTGCCGGATCAGGCCCAGATACGAGTTGTTGACCAGCACATGGATATACGGGATGCCGAACTGTGCACCGACGGCCAATTCTTCGATGAGGAACTGGAAGTCGTAATCACCGGACAGCGCGACCACCGTGGAGTCCGGATCGGCCGTTGCGACGCCGAGTGCGGCGGGCAAGGTCCAGCCGAGCGGTCCGGCCTGGCCCGCATTGATCCAGTGGCGCGGACGGTAGACGTGCAGCATCTGTGCTGCCTGGATCTGGGACAGCCCGATCGTGCTGACGTAGCGGGTGTCCGGGCCGAACGCCCTGTTCAGCTCCTCGTAGACCCGCTGAGGTTTGATCGGCACGTTGCCGAAGTGAGTCTTGCGCTGGCCCAGTTGCTTTCGGGCACGCACCTGCCCCGCCCAATCCGATCGATCGCGCAGCTCACCCCTCGCCGCGAGCTCACGGGCGACCTCGACGAACACCTTCAACGCGGCACCCGCGTCGGAGGTGATACCGAAATCAGGGGCGAAGACACGGCCGATCTGAGTCGGCTCGATATCGACGTGCACGAAAGTGCGGTCCTTGGTGTAGATTTCGACACCGCCGGTGTGGCGGTTGGCCCAACGGTTACCGATACCCAGGACGAAATCGGACTCCAACATGGTGGCGTTGCCGTATGGGTGCGAGGTTTGCAGGCCAACCATGCCCGCATACAGCGGGTGATCGTCGGGGATCGTGCCCCAGCCCATCAAGGTCGGCACCACGGGAACGCCCGTCAGTTCAGCGAACTCGACGAGCAGCCCTGCGGCGTCAGCGTTGACGATGCCGCCGCCTGCCACGATGAGCGGGCGCTCGGCCGCGTTCAGCATGGCAATGGCCTTCTCGGCCTGGGCGCGAGTCGCGGCCGGGCGATGCACCTGCAGCGGCTCGTAAGTGTCGATATCGAACTCGATTTCGGCCAGCTGCACATCGATCGGCAGATCGATCAACACCGGACCCGGCCTACCCTCGCGCATCAACCGGAACGCCTTCTGGAATGTGCCCGGCACCTGCGCGGGCTCCAGCACAGTCACCGCCCACTTCGCCACCGGCCCAGCGATCGAGGAGATATCGACAGCCTGAAAATCCTCCTTGTGCAACTTGGCCACCGGCGCTTGACCGGTGATGCACAGGATCGGAATGGAATCCGCACTCGCCGAATACAACCCGGTGATCATGTCGGTGCCCGCCGGACCCGACGTGCCGATGCAGACACCAATGTTGCCTGCGGTGGCCCGGGTGTAACCCTCAGCCATATGCGAGGCCGCCTCGACGTGGCGGGCCAGCACATGCTTGATCCCGCCATGCGCGCGCATCGCGCTGTAGAACGGGTTGATCGCCGCACCCGGCAAACCGAACGCCTGTGTCGCGCCTTCTTTTTCGAGAATCAGGACCGCGGCATCCGCGGTACGCATCCGTGCCATCGTCAGTTCTCCTTGTCCGCACGCCCACTCAGGCGCTCCACCCCGCGCAGCAGGGCACTGTGGTCGAGTCCGCCGTCACCGATCGCCTTGGCGGAGGCCATCAACTGCTCGACCAGCGAACCGATCGGCACCACTACTCCCGCTTCGCGGGCCGCTGCCGTCACGATGCCCATGTCCTTGTGGTGCAGGTCGATTCGGAATCCGGGCGTGAAGGATCGGGACAGCATGTTGCCCTGTTTCTGATCGAGCACCTTCGAACCGGCCAGTCCACCGCCGAGCACGCGCAGGGCGGCTTCGGTGTCGACGCCGTACGCCTCGAGGAAGATCACGGCCTCGGCGAGGGCCTGGATGTTGGCGGCGACGATCAGCTGGTTGGCCGCCTTGACGGTCTGGCCTGAGCCACTGGGGCCAACGTGCACAACGGTTTTACCGACCACGTCGAAGATCGGCTTCGCCTCCTCGAAGTCCGCGACGGCACCACCGACCATGATGGACAACGCGGCATCGATCGCCCCCTTCTCACCGCCGGAGACCGGGGCGTCCAGCAGCCGGAAGCCGTGCACGGCAGCCTGTTTCGCAAGCTCGACGGTGACATCGGGTCGGATACTGGAGAAGTCGATGATCAGCGCGCCGCGCTCGGCGCTGTCGAACACGCCCTTCTCGCCGGCCAACACGTCCTTGACGTCGGGCGAATCGGGCACCATCACGCAGATCACGTCGGCGCCTCGCACCGCGTCGGCGATCGAGCCTGCGGCGTGGCCACCCGCCGCGACGAGCGGCGCCGCCTTGTTCGGGGAGCGGTTGTAGGCGGTCACGGTGTGGCCTGCGGTGGCCAGGTGGACGGCCATCGGGCTGCCCATGATGCCCAGTCCGAGGAAAGCGATATTGGTCATCTGTAGTCCCTGAAGTCGTTGCTCGACAATGGTTTACGCGGTGGCACGGCGCTCACGTGGCAGCCACTCGAAGCTGTCGGCGGAGCCTGCGGACGGCTTGTATTCGAGTCCGACCCAGCCGCCGTAGCCGCGGGTCTCGAGTTCTTCGAGTTGCCGCTGCAATGGAAGTTCACCAGTGCCAGGCTGATTCCGGCCCGGGCTGTCGGCGATCTGCACGTGGGCGATCCGGGCAGTGTGCGCTGCGATGGCCTTGTCGACATCGTCACCGTTGACCGCCAGGTGGTATAGGTCCGCCAGCAGTCCGAGATTCGCTGCGCCCGTGGATGTTTGCACCCGATCGATCGCCGCGAGTGCGTCGGCGGCGGTCCGCAGCGGGTAGCGATCCGCGCCACTCACCGGCTCGACCAGCACGGTGCCGCCGATGCGGGCGGCGGCCACCGCGGCGAGAGCGAGGTTTTCGGTCGCCAGTTCATCCTGCTCCGCGACGGAGGCCTCGTCGGTCCGATTGCCGTAGAGCGCGTTGAACGCTCGGCAGCCGAGTCGCTCGCCGATCCCGATGGTGACGTCGATGTTGTCGCGGAACTCCGCGGACCTGGCGGGCCAGGACAACAGCCCACGGTCGCCGTTCGGCATGTCACCCGCGGCAAAGTTCAAGCCCACCAACGACACTCCGGCGTCCTCGATCGCGGCGACGAAAGCGTCGACCTCCTTGTCACCGGGAACCGCGCGGTCGAACGGCCACCAGAACTCAACCGCGTCGAATCCAGCCTGCCGCACCGCTTCCGGCCGTTCGAGCAGCGGCAGTTCGGTGAACAGGATCGAGCAGTTGACCTCGTATCGAAGCGAGTGACTCATGGATCCCTCCAGATCAAATTCCACAATGCGGAAATATTATTCTGATATACGGAATAGCTTAGGAGCAGGTCTTGACGTGGTCAAGGAACGTCGAGGGTGCTGGCCATCGCCCGACGGCCGAGATGCCGCCGGTAGGCTTCCACCATCCGGAAACATGGAGGTAGCCAGTGACCGCAACGAGCGAAGCCAAGGGACGCACCGGCGGCGTCCAGTCGATCGAGCGCGCCTTCGGCCTGCTCGAGACCATGGCCGACGAGGGCGGCATGATGGGCCTCTCGCAGCTCGCCACCGCCTCCGGCCTGCCGCTCCCCACCATCCACCGGCTGGTGCGCACCCTCGTCGACCTCGGCTACCTGCGCCAGGAGCCATCCCGCCAATACGTCCTCGGCCCGAAGCTGATCAAGCTCGGCGAATCCTCCGCGCACATGCTCAGCCTGCGCGCCCGCCCGCACCTGGCCCGCCTCGTCGACGAACTCGGCGAATCCGCCAACATGGCGATGCTCGACGGCGACCAGATCGTCTATGTCGCCCAGGTCCCGTCCCGCCACTCGATGCGCATGTTCACCGAAGTCGGCCGCCGCGTCCTCCCGCACTGCACCGCCGTAGGCAAAGCCCTACTCGCAGGCATGCCCCCCGAACGCACCCGAGACCTACTGCAGCGCAACGGAATGCCCCGCTACACCGAACACACCATCACCGACCCCGAAGAATTCACCCGCCAACTGGCCACCGCGGCAACCAACGGCTACGCCATAGACGACGGCGAACAAGAACTAGGCGTCCGCTGCGTAGCCGTAGCCGTCCCCCAAGCCCCCGCCCACCTGGCCATCTCCATCTCCGGCCCCGCAACCCGAATGACCGAACACCTAGTAGCCCAAGCCATCCCCCTCCTAACCGAAGTAAGCCAAGCCCTCTCCACCGACCTCCACTGACCCCACCTCTCCCCGAGCCATTCCGCCGCGGTGGGGCCACCGATCGGGCGTTCGATCGACTTCGGACTATCCGGTTCTGACGGTCTTGTAGGTGAGGAGGGCTAAGCTGTCGCCGATGGTTCGGGCGTTGGTGCGGCGCAAAGGTTTACGGTTGTCGATTTCGTCGAAGAGACGGTTGCCGGTGCCGACGATGGTCGGGTAGACGATCAGGCGGAGTTCGTCGATCAGGTCGTGGTTCATCAGCGTGCGTACGAGCTGTTGGCTGGCGTAGACGACGATTTCGCCGGACAGGTTTTGTTTCAGCTTCGAGATCTCCTCTGCTACTTCTCCTTTCAGGATTGTCGCGTTGGTCCAGTTGGGTGCTGCCAGGGTGGTCGAGACGATGTACTTCGGGAGGCTGTTCAATCGGTCCGCCCATTCGCCGGTGCGGGTCGTCCATCTGGTGGCGAACCATTCGTCACTGCGTCGGCCGAGCAGTAGAGCTTCGGCGCTCAGCGCTTCGGCGAGCAGAGTCTCGGCCCACTCTCGGCGGTCGTTGTCGCTGATCTGATCGGCCCAGCCGCCGTACTCGAGGCCGTCTTCGCCGGTCGGATCCTGGACGACTCCGTCGAGTGAGATGTTCTCGGTCACGATGATCTTTCCCATTTCGGTGCTCCTTTGTCGGTGTTGACTGAGGTAGACACCGTGGCAACGGGAAAGTGGGCGCCGCCCAGTTCGGTCCTCGGCCGGTGTCTATACGAGGTAGTCGACAGAGAGGATGGTGATGATCGGCGACCTGATATCGCGGGCCCGGGCCGGGGACGGCGGTGCGTTCCGCGAGCTGACCGAGCCATACCGGCGAGAGCTGCAGGTGCATTGCTATCGGATGCTCGGATCGTTCCAGGATGCCGAGGATGCGCTCCAGGACACGCTGCTGACCGCTTGGCAAGGACTGCCGGGATTCGAGGGACGTTCCTCGATCCGCACCTGGCTGTACCGGATCGCCACCAACCGGTGCCTCAACGCACGTCGTTCGACCAGCCGACGCCAGGCAAAGGAGTGGGATGTGCCCAACGTCGAACCGCCGGAGCCGACCCGGCTCGGCGAAATCGTCTGGCTCCAGCCATTTCCCGATGCCTTGCTCGAACAGACGAGCACCATGCCGCTCGGACCGGAGGCCAAATACGAACTGACCGAATCGATCTCGCTGGCCTTCGTGACCGCCCTGCAGACGCTGCCACCACGCCAGCTCGCCGTCCTCGTCCTCCGTGACGCCCTCGGATTCCACGCGAACGAAGTGGCCGAAATGCTGGACGCGTCACTCGATTCGGTCAACAGCGCCCTCAAACGGGCGCGCGCCACCCTGCAGCGCAAACGATCGTCGGGCGAGCCACCCGGCTCCGGCTCACCCACTGAGAACGCGATCGTGGCAAAGTTCGTCCGCGCGTGGGAATCGGCCGACCTCGACGCGGTAGTGGCCCTGCTGACCGACGACGTCTTCATGTCGATGCCACCGATCCCCTTCGAGTACGAGGGCCGAGCAGCCGTGACCCGCTTCTGCGCCAACCTGTTCCGCGCAGGCCGAAGATTCGACCTCGTGCCGACCCGCGCCAACGGTCAACCAGCATTCGGCGCCTACCTGCGCACCCCAACCGGCATCCGCCACGGAACCGGCCTCTACGTCCTCACTCTCACCGACAACCAGATCTCCGCCATGACCCGCTTCGACAACACCGTCCTCCCCTGGTTCGGCCTCCCACGATCACTCCCGAGCCGGTGAATAGGCGGCGAAAGAGATTGACAGCGACGGTTCGGGTGCCGATGACGCGGCGGGGTTGACACCACTTATAGGGGGAATTCGGATCTCACTATTGCTCCGAAGATATTGGTGCAGAAGAATTTTGATGACACCATGACTCGATGGTGGTGGGTTGCGGCGGAATCCGGCGCGGCCAAAATACGGAGGGGATCTCGATGAGGTTCGACGCACTAGCACCGCGAGCTGTGGCACCACGATTCGGTTCGGAATCGTGGTGGCGGCGCTGGGGTTGGCCGCCGGGTGCGGAGCCGAGACACACTCCGATTCCGCACCCCCCGCACCGGCGACGAGCGCATCGGTCGCGCCCGCCCATGCCGAATCGAAGACCGAGACGACGGCGGACCCCGCCGACTACCAGAGCGGTTACGGCACCACCTTCAAGTCCCCGAGCGGACAGTTTCGGTGCAGCATCGTCGACGGTCACGCGGGCTGCAACGGACAATTCCCGCCGAATGTCCCGCTGGTCCGCGATTGCGCGGGCCGGCTGAGCGAGCCCAACACGATCTCCGTGTCGCGTGGCAATGAGGGCGGTTTCGTCCAGTCCTGTTCGCCAACGGCCGCTGCCGATTCGAAGATCTTGCCCTACAACGTCGTCCTGCGTATTGCCCAGACACAGTGCGTGATTCATGAACAAACCGGCGTCAGCTGCGAGACCGGCGATGGGCACGGATTCACCGTGTCCGATAACGCTTACACGCTGAAGTAGGGACCGCGGCGTGCCGCTGAACGCGCTCGAATAGCGCGAGGTCGCCCGGGAGCAGGCCGGAAAGGATTGCAGTGCAGCAAACCTCGGCTAACCGGAGTGTCGTGGGACTAACCCACGTCCCGTCGAAGCCAGGTGACCTCGGCGCCGGATTCGGTTCCGTAGCGGTAGATCTCCAAATCTTCGTCCCAGGGGGTGCCGAGGGCGCGGTCTATTTCGGCGGCCAGGTCGTAGGTGTTGTATTTGCCGAGTTCGCCTGCGGCTTGGAGCATTGCGCGTATGCGCATTTCGCCGAGGGTGACGTCGCCGTTGGCACTGGTCGATCCGTGCCAAAGCCCCAGTCCGGGGACGAAACAATAGCGTTCGCCGTCGACTCCTTCGCTGGGGTCTTCGGTGACCTCGAAACGCAGGACGGGCCAA
Source organism: Nocardia sp. NPDC050175 (assembly GCF_044459885.1). Classification (NCBI taxonomy): domain Bacteria; kingdom Bacillati; phylum Actinomycetota; class Actinomycetes; order Mycobacteriales; family Nocardiaceae; genus Nocardia; species Nocardia sp. NPDC050175. The sequence continues at coordinate 38,989 of NZ_JBITJI010000021.1, read as the reverse complement.
GAGCGCAGGGATTGGGCGATGCGGGCGGCGGTGCCTACCGGGCCGAGCCATTCGCTGGTTGCCCGGAGTTGGCCGTCGGCGGGTTGGGCGGTCCAGCGCAGCTTCGCGGGCGAGCCGAGCGCGGAGGTGAGCGCCCATTCGACGTGCGGGCACACCGCAGCGGGCGACGAGTGGATGTACACCACACCCGCCGTCACGTCCGCGAACTGACTCGATGCGCGCACTACTAACACCTCCAGCGTCGACGGGGGACGTCTTCCCCAACGAGCCCGTCTGCTGGTGTTGCCTGAGTGTACTGGAGTGCCCGATGTTACGTGTGTTACTTCACCGCCGTGTTGCGTGGGAGTGTCGCCTCCGCAATAACGGCATCACTGAGGGGCGGCCAGGCTGCTCTCGCCCAGTCGCCGAAATTCTGGTCGGTCAATACGAGACACGCCAACGACGACGCGGGGTCCACCCACAGAAAAGTCCCGGACTGCCCGAAATGACCATAGGTTCCCCCCGAATTGGTGCTCCCTGTCCAATGCGGAGTCTTCCCGTCACGAATCTCGAACCCCAGACCCCAGTCATTGGGGCGCTGCGAACCGTAACCGGGTAGCACGCCATTGAGCCCAGGGAATTGGACCGAGGTCGCCGCGGCGTGCGTCTGCGCGGAGATCAGCTGCGGGTTCAGCAATTCCGCCGCGAAACGCGCCAGATCGGCGGCGGTCGACCGCCCCGCGTGCCCGGCGGGCCCGGCCAGCACCGAATCTTTCATGCCGAGTGGCTCGAATACGGCGTCGTGCAGGTATTCGTCGAACGCGATCCCGGTCTGCTCGGTGACGAATCGCGCGAGCACCTCGAATCCGACGCTCGAGTAGATACGGCGAGTGCCGGGCGCGGCCTGGATATCGGTGGTGTCGAAGGCGAGCCCCGAGGTGTGCGCGAGCAGATGCCGCACGGTCGAACCGGTCGGCCCCGCAGGCTGATCGAGTTCGATCGCCCCCTCCTCCACCGCGACGAGCACCGCATACGCCACCAGTGGCTTGGTCACCGACGCGAGCGCGAACACCCGGTCTATTTCGCCCTCGCGCACCGTCTCTCCGTCGCGGGTGACGATCGCGCCCGCCGCATGCCGGACCGGCCAATCCCTGATCTGCTCGAGTGAACCCACTCAGCGAGCGTACGAGAAGAACACCGTCGCCAGCCACCGAGCACCGAACGGAGCCGCCCGTCAGGCGGCGAAGACGGTGCGGACGACGGACTCGTCGCCGTCGACCTCGACCAGTCCGAGGGCGCGGGCGTCGCTGAGGGTGATCGCGCCTGCGGCGAGGCCGAGAATGTAGGCGGGATCGGCGCGCACGGTGGCGTCGAGTTCGCGGCCGTCCTGCGGGCCGACCTCGAAGCCGGAGCGCGTTGCACGGAGTTGGAAGGGCGGGTCGCCGATCTCGAGACCGACCGTCGCCGAAGTGCGGACCTTGACCCGGGTATCGAGCAGCGCGGGTACGGCGAGGGCGAGCCACTCGGGACGGAAGGAGTCGCCCTCGGGGCCGCGCAACATCAGGGGGACGGACCAGCGGAGCAGACTCTCGATCGGCTGGCGTAACTCGGCACCCCATGGGGTGAGGGCGTATTCGACCACGCTGCCCGTGCCGGCTAGTCGCCGCTCGACCACGCCCGCGGCCTCGAGGTCGCGGAGTCGGTCGGCGAGCAGGTTGGTCGCGATGCCGGGGAGTCCGTCGATCAGGTCCCGATAGCGGGCGGGGGCGATGAGGAGTTGGCGGACGATGAGCAGGTTCCACCGATCGCCGACGACCTCTAGGGAGCGGGCTAGCCCGCAGTACTGGCCGTAGCTACGCATCGCAATTCCTCACTTGAAATTCTCCAGTGCATATGTAATATTCAAGCAAATCTTAGTCGAGAGCACGTTTCGAACAGGTTCGCCGCCGAGTTCGCGGCGTTCGACGATGACAATCTCGTGTCGCCGGCGGGGCTGGTACCGGTGATCACGTTCGCCGAAGGGGGCACCTAGTGATGACTCGCGCGATGGAAAATCCATCCGTCCTCTCGACCTGGCGCGGCAAGCTGATCCTCGTGCTGCTGTGCTCGGTCGGTTTTCTCGATTTCATGGACTCGGTGATCGTCAATGTGGCACTACCGTCGATCCAGCATCAGCTCGACTTCTCCGAGCAGGGCTTGCAGTGGGTCGCGACCGGCTATCTGCTGACCTATGGCGGGTTCATGCTGCTCGGTGGTCGCGCGGCAGACCTGATCGGGCGCCGGCGAGTCCTCGTCGTCGGTGTGGTCGTATTCGCCCTGGCATCCCTGGTCGGTGGGTTCGCCAGCACCGCGCCGTTGCTCGTCGGTGCCCGTCTGGTGCAGGGCGCGGGCGCGGCGTTGATGATGCCTGCGGCGTTGTCGCTGGTGACGACCACCTTCGAGGAAGGTCCGGATCGGCATCGAGCGTTGGGTGCCTGGGGTGCGATGATCGGGCTGGCCTCGACCGCGGGCGTCCTGCTCGGCGGGGTGCTGACCGAGTACTTCGGTTGGCGGGCGGTGTTGCTGATCAACCCGATCATCTGTGTGGTGCTGTTCGCGTCGATCTATCGGCTGCTGCCCGATGATCGACACCGCGCACCGAGCCGGGACTTCGATACCGCCGGTACCGTCCTCGGCACGGGTGGCGTGCTGCTGCTGGTCTATGCGGTGGTCGAGGCACCCCACGCGGGCTGGGACTCGCTGAGCACGATCGGCCGCCTTGCCGGTGCGGCGCTGCTGCTGGTTTTGTTCGTGGTGAACGAGTACCGGCATCCGAATCCGTTGATGCCGTTGTCGATTTTCCGGGTCCGCGGTCTCGCCGCCGCCGATGCCACCCAGTTGATCGCGATCGCCGGATTCCTGTCGATGTTCTTCTTCCTCACCCTCTACATGCAGAACGTGCTCGGATATTCCGCGCTGAAGACCGGCCTGGTCTATCTGCCACTGACCTTCGGCGTCGGGATCGGTGCCGGTGGCTCGACCAAACTGATTCCGCTGATCGGTACCCGGCCGTTGATCGTGGGTGGCTGCGTACTCGCCGCTATCGGTGTGTTCCTGCTCTCGCGGCTGCCGGTCGATGGTGAGTTCCTGACCGACCTGCTGCCCGGCATGATGGTGGTGGCGGTGGGCCTTGGCACGGTGTTGGTGTCGGTCACCAATGCGGCCAACGCTGGCGTATCACCAGACCAAGCAGGGCTCGCGGCGTCGTTGCTGAACAGCTCCCAGCAACTGGGTGGCGCGCTCGGCCTCGCGGTACTGACCACCCTCGCGACGTCACACACGACCCATCTGCTGCAGGCCGGGACGGCTCCGCCCGAAGCGCTGGCCGCCGGATTCGGTCGCGCATTGCTGGCCAGCAGTATCGCCGTCCTGATCGCGGCGGTGATCGGCTTGCGTACCTACAACACCCGCACCAACGACGCACCCATGTGACCATGCCCGTGACTGAGCGCGGGCTTCCTCGCCACCATCAACGACGGGACGCCCGCGCTACGCTGCGACGGTGAACAGGCTAACGATCCACGGCGAGGTCGAGTCCGGGTTCGAGCCCGTCGCCGACGCCTTCCGGCGTAACTTCGCCCAGCACGGCGAAATCGGTGCCGCGGTCGCGGTGTACGCGGGCGATCGGCCGGTGGTGGATCTGTGGGCGGGTCATCGCGATCGGCACCGGACGCTGCCGTGGGAACGGGACACGATCGTTCCGGTGTTCTCCTCGACGAAGGGCATGGCCGCGTTCACCCTCGCGGCGGCGGTGTCGAAGGGGCTGCTCGACTACGAGCAGCCGGTGGCGAAGTACTGGCCGGAGTTCGGCGCGCATGGCAAGGACAAGGTCACCGTGCGTCAGCTGATCGATCATCAGGCCGGGCTTTCGGGCCTGGATTCGGTGGTGCGGCTGAGTCAGATCGCGGACCTGGACGGGCTCGCGTCGATCCTCGCCGCGCAGAAGCCCGCGTGGCAGCCGGGCACCCGGCACGGTTATCACGCGATCACCCTCGGCCTGTATCAAGGCGAACTGCTGCGCCGGGTCGACCCGCAGCACCGCACGCTCGGCCGAATCTTCGCCGAGGACTTCGCGAAACCGCTCGGCCTGGATTTCTTCATCGGCCTGCCCGCCGATCAAGGATTGGAGCGCATCGCCACCATGACCGCCACCCGCGGCATGGACGCCCTGCGCTACGAACGTGACGTCCCGCTGCGCATCGGCGCCGAGTTCGTCGCCAAGCGCGGGTTCGCCTACGCCGCGCTGAGCAATCCGCGCACGGGCAGTCCCGCGCGGGCGACGCGACGCGAATTCCTCGAGGTGGAACTGCCCGGCTCCAACGGCGTCGGCAATGCCCGATCGCTGGCCCGCGTCTACGGCGCAGCGGCAGGCCGCACCGGCGCGCTCCCGATCGGCGACACCGTGCTCGGCCGGCTGGCGGCCGCGGACACCGCCGACGACGTTCCCGCCGGAGACCTGGTGCTGCACATCAAGACTCGCTACCACCTAGGCTTCCGCAAGTCCGGCGGCGAGTTCCGCTTCGGCTCCGACAAGCGCGCCTACGGCACCACCGGCCTCGGCGGTTCCTTCGGATTCGCCGACCCCGCAACAGGTCTCGGCTTCGGCTACTCGATGAACCGGCTCGGCCTCGCCGTCCTCGACGACATCCGCAGCCGCAACCTCCGCGAGGCCGTACTCCGCTGCACGCGCTGACCGCCGCGCACGCGTTTGCCTGCCGCGCACGAAATCGTCGGCAATTTCGTGCGCTCGGAAACAATGGGTGCGCGGCGGAAGCGTTGTCGCCGCTAGCCTGACGCGGTGCCTGCTTCTGACTCGTGGACTGTCGCGCCAGAAGACGTCGACTCCCCCGCTGCCGCGATGCTGTGGCGCGCCTATTACACCGAAGTCAGCGACCGGTGGTACCAGCTGCATGAAGGGCGGGCGACCGATCCGGCGGAACTCGAGCGCGGGATCGCAGCGACGAGCGGGGCCGAATTCACGCCGCCGCGCGGGGTATTGCTGGTTGCCCGGTATGCGGGCGAGCCTGTCGGTACGGCCGGGGTGCAATTGCTCGATGACACGACAGCGGAGCTGGGCCGAGTATTCGTCCTCGCGGCCGTGCGCGGACAGGGTGGCGCGGCACTTCTCGTCGCGGGCGCCGAGCATCAGGCGCGCATGCTCGGCGCGGACAAGATCGTGCTCGATACCCGGCTCGATCTTGTCGAGGCCAGGGCGCTGTATGCCCGGCTCGGGTACGAGGAGTCGACGCCGCACAACGACGAGATGTATGCGGAGTGCTGGTACAGCAAGAAGCTTTAGTCGAGGGTCCGGTCCTGCTTACACTGACGATGGCTCCACCATTTTCAGCGCTTCGATCGATACCAGAACACGGAATCGAGGGACCTCGTGGCAGAGCAGCCCGCAACCATCGACACCTACATCGCCGCGTTTCCCGAAGACGTGCGCGGCATCCTCGAGGAAATCCGGCACACCATCCAGCGCGCCCTGCCGGACGCGACGGAGGCGATCAGCTACGACATTCCGACCTTCGCGGTGAACGGCCACAACACCGTCCACTTCGCCGGTTGGAAGAAGCACATCAGCCTCTACCCGATCCCGGACGGCGACAAGGCCTTCAACCGCGCCGTCGAACCGTACCGGGCAGGCAAGGGAACGCTGAAGTTCCCGCTGACCAAACCCATCCCCTACGACCTGATCGCCCAGGTCGCGACAACGTTGGCCACCCGCCTGGTGGCCAAGCCATAAAGACAGCGCTCGTGACCCAGCTCGGCCGGGTCACGAACACGCTCGTTTTACCAGTCGGCTTCGGTGTATTTGATGATGCCGCGGATGTTCTTGCCGTCCAGCATGTCCTGGTAGCCCTGGTTGATCTCCTCCAGGGCGTAGGTGCGGGTGACCATGTCGTCGAGGTTGAGCTGGCCTGCCTTGTACAGCCGGAGCAGGTTCGGCGCGTCCTGGCGCGCGTTGCCGCCGCCGAAGATGGTGCCCTTCACGGTCTTCTGCAGCATGGACAGCAGGAAGCTGTTCATCTTGACGTCGCCCGCGTCCATCCGGCCCATCGAGGTGACGACGAGCGTGCCTGCCTTGGCGGTGAGGATCAGGCCCTCTTCGACGTAGTCGCCGTGCATTTCGCCCATGGTGAGAATGACCTTCTCGGCCATCCGTCCCTCGGTGGCTTCCAGCAGCGGCATGATCGCGGCGGCCATGCTCTCGTAGGTGTGCGTGGCGCCGAACTTCTGCGCCTGCTCGCGCTTCCACGGATTCGGGTCGATGGCAACGACTTTCGACGCACCGGAGAGCACCGCGCCCTGCAGCGCGCTCATGCCGACGCCGCCGATGCCCGCGATCACCACGGTCTCACCGGGCTCGACCTGCGCGACGTGGGTGGCCGAGCCGAAGCCGGTGGGCACGCCACAGCCGACCAGGCAGGCCACCTCGAACGGGATGCTCGGGTCGATCTTCACGACCGAGGTGTGGTGCACCGTCATGTACGGCGCGAACGTGCCGAGCAGGCACATCGGGATGACGTTCTCGCCGCGCGCCTGGATCCGGTAGGTGCCGTCGCTGATCGCCTGACCCATCAGCAGTCCCGCACCCAGATCGCACAGCGCCATATTGCCGCTCACGCAGGACGGACAGCGCCCGCACGCGGGAATGAACGACAGGATGACATGATCACCCACCGCCAGATCGGTGGGACAGTTCGGCCCGAGCTTGGTGATCACGCCCGCGCCCTCGTGCCCGCCCATCACCGGGAAGGCGGGCATCGGCGTCGCGCCGGTGACGATGTGATGATCCGAATGGCACATGCCCGCTGTCTCCAGCCGGATCTGCACCTCACCGGAGACCGGATCGCCGACCTCGATCTCTTCTACCGACCATGGTTGGTCGATCCCCCACAGGATCGCGCCCTTCGTCTTCATTCCTGTCGACCCTCTCGCATGCACGTGCTTATATGTGACTGCACCCACACTAAGGCAAAAGTGGAACGCGTTCTAGTACCGAGTTGAAAATTCAGCGGTACCGGCGATCGGGGGTCCGGAACACGTTCTAGTCCTGGTGCGAATATCAGCCGCGCACGTCGTGCACGTGGTGGACCAGGTCGTGGATGAAGTAGCGCGCGAACGAGTCGACCGTGAAGTCGGCCCCGTCGCTGCGTTCGCCGCGCCGGCCTCGTTCATCGAGCGGAACCGACTCGAAGGCGTGCGCGATCGCCTCGGCCGCGGCGGCGAGTTCGATGGCGACCCGCGCCGGGTCCTGCTGGTCGTACCGATCGGTCACGGCGGTCTCGTCCTGGTCCCAGTTCGCGAAGCGCGAGTCCGGGCCGTCCGCCGTACCGCGCAGCATCTCCGCGAGGCGGGTGTCGAAGAGTCGGCACACATCGCGGACGTGCGCGCCGTACTCCAGCGACGACCAGGTCGAGTCGTCCGGGCGGACCCGGGCATCGGGACGGGCGAGCACCTCGGCGAAACGCGACGCGGTCTCGCGCGTCAGCGGCGGCACATCCTCGTACCGGACCGCGGCGGGGTCGAAACCGCATTCGGCACAGGCACGTTCGAGCACCCAGGTCCAGTTCTTCACATCAGGAACGATCGGCATGCGGCAAACTTAACCTGGCCGGATATCATCAACCACAGATATTCAGCCAACTGTCGGCAACATCCCGACATTCACTCCATCAACTGCTGCGCCCGCTCGAACAACTCCAGCGTGATGGCGTGCAGGAAGTCGCCGACCTGCTTGGGCGCCTTGCCCGCGAACGCACGGGCGTGCGTGCCCTCCAGCACGATGCCGAGCTTGAAACAGGCGAGCACGGTGTACCACGGGACGACGCTGAGGTCGCGATCGGAGAACTTGCCGTAGTGGGCCACCATCTCGTCCGGAGTGGGCAGCCCGCCCGCGGCACCGAGCTTGCCGACCAGCGCGGCGCCGGTGCTGCCCGGCTCCGGCCTGGTCGCGATCTGCCAGCCGAGATCGAGCAGCGGATCGCCGATGGTCGACATCTCCCAGTCGACCATGGCCGCGACCTCCGGGCCGTCGAAGGAGAACATCATGTTCGCGAGGTGGCAGTCGCCGTGCAGGATGCCCGGCGTCCACTGCGCGGGCCGATTGCGATCCAGCCACTCGCCGGTCCGCTCGACGCCGGGGATCTGCGGGCCGGGGTAGCCCTCGTTGGCCGAGTACGACTCGAGTTCGCCGAGCCAGCGCGGCACCTGACGCTCCAGAAAGCCGTCGGGCTTGCCGTAGTCGGACAGGCCGAGGGCCTGATAGTCGAGCGCGCCGAGCCGGGCGATGGCCTCGACCGCGGACAGGCCCATCTCCTTACGGATCGCCGGATCGCCCGCGTGTAGCCCCGGCAGTTCGTTGGCCGGATTGAAGCCGTCGATCGGCTCCATCAGATAGAACACCGCGCCGATCACCGAGTCGTCGGGGCAGGCGGCGATCACCCGCGGCGCACGCACATCGGTGCCGTTGATCGCGCCGAGCAGCCGGGCCTCACGCCGGATCACGTCGTTGCTCTTGGTACGCAGGTGCTTCGGGCCGCGGCGCAGCACGTAGTCCGTGCCGCCGCGACCGAACCGGAGCATGACGTTCTGCGTCCCGCCGCCGAGCGCGGTCACCTCCTCGAATTCGCCTGCGGGCAGGCCCTGCTCATCCATCCACTTGCCGACGAGGGCGAAGTCGACGAGTGCACGATCCACGCCAACCGGTTGCGCAACAGACATGTCCAACATTGTGCACCACCCGTCGAACCGAACTGAGGGCACTAGACGACAGTTGAGCCCCACCGGCGCGGCGTAGGGTTTCGAGCACCATGCGCACGTTGTTGATCGACAATTACGACTCGTTCACCTATAACCTGTATCAGCTGATCAGCGAGGTGAACGGCATCGAGCCGACTGTCGTGCGCAATGACGAGGTCGGTGAGCTGGAATTGGCCCGCTTCGACAACATCGTCATCTCGCCCGGACCGGGCAGGCCGGACGTCGCTCGCGATGTCGGCATCTCGGCCGCGGTGATCCGCGAGACGGATCTGCCGTTGCTCGGCGTATGCCTCGGCCATCAGGGCATCGTGGTCGCCGCGGGCGGGACCGTCGCGATCGCCCCGGCCGCGCGGCACGGCTACCTCGACCGGATCGAGCACGACGATCAGGACCTGTTCGCCGGCCTGCCCCAGGGTTTCACCGCCGTCCGATACCACTCGCTGTGTGCCGAACAGCCGCTGCCGGACAGCCTGGAGGTCACCGCGACGGCCGCCGACGGGGTGATCATGGGGGTGCGGCATCGCACCCGGCCGCAGTGGGGCGTGCAGTTCCATCCCGAGTCGATCGCCAGCGAATACGGTGCCGCGCTGCTGCGCAACTTCGCGAAACTGACTGCGGCACACCGGGCGCGGGCGACCGGCCGGACTACGGCGTCGGGGCGACCGGACCAGGTGACCATGCGGCTGCGGCCCGTCACCATCATCTCATCGGACAGCGCGCAATCTCGTTTGGAGACAACACAATCCACGCTGTCCCCCGAGCAATTCCCGGCCCTTGTCGAGCAATTCGGCGCGCTGGGCAGTGGTTTGCTCAGCGGCAGTGGTTTGCTCAGCGGCGCAGCCGGTTCGGCGCGACCGGAGATCCTCGATCGCTACGGCGGCCCGCCGCGACACTGGCAACTGCAGCACGCCGTGCTCGACCGGCCGATCGATACCGAGAGCGCGTTCGTCCGGCTGTATGGCAACTCCCCCACCGCTTTCTGGCTCGACAGCGAACACGTCGAGCCGGGCCTCGACCGGTTCTCGTTCCTGGGTGACGCGAGCGGACCGCTGGCCGAGGTGGTGCGCTACCGGGTCGGCACGGGCGAGGTGACCGTCGAATCGTCGGACGGGAATCGGCGCGTGGTCGCCGGTGGCGTGCTCGACTATCTGGCCGCCGAGCTGCGGCTGCGCCACCTCGAACTGCCCGATCTGCCTTTCGATTTCGCGGGCGGGTACGTCGGGTACCTGGGTTACGAGGTGAAGGCCGACACCGGCGGACAGGCGGCCCATCGAGCGCCGACACCGGACGCGCAATGGATCTTCGCCGACCGGATCGTGGTGGTCGACCACGTCGGCGGCCGCACTCATCTACTGTCGCTGACCGATTCGACAGCCGATTCGCTGCGCGCGGGCGCCGACTGGCTGCGCGACACCGGCGAAACCCTGGAAACCCTTCCGACATGGGCGAATCCACCGACCCTTGAAATGCCGTCGGACGGCGACGTGGTCGAGCCGCTGCTGACCCGCGGCCGGGAACGCTACCTCGCCGATATCGCGATCTGCCAGGAACGGCTGCACGCGGGCGAGTCCTACGAAATCTGCCTCACCGACAGCGTCACCGTGCCCGCCGTCGAGGACGGCGGCCTCGACTTCTATCGCACGCTGCGCCGCTGCAATCCGGCGCCGTACGCGGCGTTCCTGCGCTTCGACGACCTCGAAATCGCCTGTTCCTCACCGGAACGCTTCCTGAAGATCGACCGCAGCCACACGGTGGAGAGCAAGCCGATCAAGGGCACCGCCGCGCGCGGCGGCTCGCCCGCCGAGGACGAACGGCTGGCGCGCGAGCTGGCCGACAGCCCGAAGACCAGGGCCGAGAACCTGATGATCGTCGACCTGCTGCGCAACGACCTGGGCCGGGTGTGCGAGATCGGCAGCGTGCACGTGCCGAAGCTGATGGCCATCGAGTCGTATATGACCATGCACCAACTGGTTTCCACGGTGCGCGGCACGCTGCGTCCCGGCGTCGGCGTGATCGACTGCCTGCGTGCGTGTTTCCCCGGCGGCTCGATGACCGGCGCGCCGAAGCTGCGCACCATGGAGATCATCGACGAGTTGGAGACCGAGGCGCGCGGCATCTATTCGGGCACCATCGGCTTCCTCGGGCTCGGCGGCACCGCCGACCTCAACATCGTCATCCGCACCGCGGTGCGCTACGACGGCCGCTGGCGGATCGGCGCGGGCGGCGCCATCGTGCTCGACTCCGACGCGGAGGACGAATACCACGAGATGGTGCTCAAGGCCGCCGCCACGTTGCGCGCGGCGGCGGACCGCGTCGCTCGCTGAATCAGCGCCCGCTGAATCACTGCAAGAAATCCCCCGCTGACGGCGCGCGGCCCGCCGAGTAGCGGGGTCGGCTGAGTCGGCGTGTCGGAGGGTCGTGGCATAGTTCGAACACGATGAAACTCAGCAAAGGCGCCAATGCAGCGGTACCGACATCCCTTCTTGCCGTGGTTGTTTCGTGGCGGTCGGAACACGCGGTAGACGCGCATGCCCTCTTGCTCGGCGAGTCGGGCACGGTCCGCACGGATCGCGATCTGGTGTTCTACAACGCCCCGCGCCATGTTTCCCAGGCGGTGACCCTGGATCAGGAGCCCGCGCCGCGGACCGCCCGGCTGAGCGTTTCGCTGCCGCGCACCGAGTCGGACGTGGCGCGGATCCTGATCACCGGATCGATCGACGACGGCACGTTCGGCGACCTCACCGGCCTGTCCCTCACCATTCACGACGCGCACGGCCCGATGGCCGGGTTCGAGATCGAGGACGCCGACCCGGTCACCGCGCTGATGTTCGGCGAGTTCTACCGCAGGGACGGACAGTGGCGGTTCCGCGCCATCGCCCAGGGCTGGTCCACCGGATTGCCTGGGCTGGTCACCGAATTCGGCGTCAGCGTCGACGAGCGGCCGCGAACGTCGCACCCGGCGAACCCGTTCGGCGGACGCGCATCGCAGCCGCCGACGCTGGAGCGCATTCCCGTCGACGGCGACTCGTTCGAGCAGGAGGCCCCGACGAATCCTCGAATGCGGCACACAGATCTGCTAGACCAGCCCGCGACTCGCTCGCACCATCAACGCCCGGTCGATCTCGCACGACGCCTGGCCGACCCGGTACCCGCGCCCGCCCCACCGCCGAATCCCGAACTGGCCGACTGGCATTCGGACCCGGAGAACCCGGACCGGCTGCGGTGGTGGGACGGCACCGAGTGGACCAGCGCCACCCACCATCGACATCAGCCCCGCGACCGGCACTGCGACCGCTGCGGAAACCTCCGCCGCCGCAAGATGTTCGGCGGTCTCGCACCGTGCCAGTCGTGCGAAACGGAGATCGAGGAGTTCCTGACGCACTGGCACACCCAGGCGTGGCGGGTGCTCACCGCGCACGGGCCACGCGGGCCCGAGTGGGCGTCGCTGTGGGCGTCGTTGCGGTATCAGCGAATAGAGGAGAGCGCGGGCCGCGAGGCGTTGCGCGACGCGGGCCTCAGCTACGTGGAGCGGTTGGTCACCTTCACGTTCGCCGACGGCGAGGTCGAGCACGACGAGCTGGCCGCGTTCGAGAACGCCGTCACCGAACTGGCACTGGCCGGTCCCTTGATCGAGGACCTACGTCGCCGAATGCATCGCGGCCGCACCCTGTCCCGGCTGCGCGCGGGCGATCTGCCGGTGATGCGGACGCCGGGCCTGCACCTCGATCCCGAGGAGAAGGTGCATCTGGATCTGCCCGCCGTGCACGTCCGCCAGCTGGCCCGTGGCCCGCGGCTCACCGAGGGCCGGATGATCGTCAGCAACAAGAAACTGCGCTTCGTCGGCGACGGCACGGGCACCGAATTGCTGTGGTCCCGCGTCGTTTCCGTGCATACCGAGCAGAACGCGGTGGTGCTCGCGGCGACCTCGTCGCGCGGCGGCGCCACCTTCACCGTCAGCGACCCGGACTACGTCGCCGCCGCGCTCGAGGGCGCGCTACGGGTGGCCAAGCGCCTGATCCTCACGCCAGGCCAGCTCGATACCCGCAGTATCCCGCAGGAGGTGAAAGCCGAGGTCTGGCAGCGCGACGGCGGCAAATGCGTCGAGTGCGGCGACAGCCACTACCTCGAGTTCGACCACATCATCCCGCTCAGCCGCGGCGGCGCCACCAGCGCGACCAACCTGCAGATCCTGTGCCGCGCCTGCAACCGCGCGAAGGGCGCGCGCATCTGAGCTATTCGGTGAGTAGGCCGACGGCCTGGCCTAGGTCGAGGAGCATGGCGTCGAAGAGGATCTCGGGGTTGGACAGCGGGATGGGATAGTTGCCGAAGACCTCGAGGGTGACGTGCCCGTAGAGGCGCGCCCACATCTGGATCATCAGGTACATCACGCCCAGGTCGAGCTTCTCCGCCGGGAACTTCTGCCCGGACTCCGACAGCGCCGCGAGTAGTTCGGTCTGGAAGTGCACCAAATCTTCGCGCAGCTCCGGCGGGATGACGTCGGTCGGCGGGGTGACGATGTCGTAGTTGGCCAGCAGCCTGCCCGCCGCCGCGAGGAAGATCCGCCCGAACGGTTCATCGAAGCGGCGCAGCGCGCGGGCTTCGCCGCCGCCGGGCGAGGCGAACACCAGGGTGAATTCCCTGGTGTGTGCCAGCGCCCAGCGGCGGAATCCCTTGCAGATGGCGAAGAACTGCACCACGCCGTCGTCGGGCAGTGTGGCGATCTCGGCGGCCAACTCGTCGCCGAGATCGGCACAGAATTCCAGGCGTAGCCGTTCCAGCAGGTCATCCAGGGACCCGTAATAGCGGTACAGCGCGGGTGCGGTGATGCCGAGCTCGCGCGCGATCGCACGCAGGCTCACGGCTGCTTGTCCATGGTCGACAAGCAACGTCCTGGCCACCCGCCGGATCTCAGCGTCGGTCACGATCGGCGAGCGGCCCCGGGGTTTGCTGGGGTTACTCATCCTGTGATTCAAGCGTATTCGACATCCCACCGCTTGATGCCGTTCAACCAGCCGGAACGCAATCGCACAGGTTCTGAGACCTGACGCAGATTCGGCATCGCATCGGCAATGGCGTTGAACATCAGATCGATCTGCAGCCGGGCCAGGTTCGCGCCGACGCAATAGTGCGTGCCGGTGCCGCCGAAACCGACGTGTGGGTTGGGGTTGCGCAGCACATCGAAGCTGAACGGATCCTGGAACGCTTCCTCGTCATAGTTGGCCGAGCCGTAGAACAGCCCGATCCGCTGGCCCTTCTTGATCTGCTGGCCGCCGAGCTCGAGATCCTGGGTCGCGGTGCGCTGGAAGGCGTTCACCGGCGTGGCCCAGCGGACGATCTCGTCGGGCGCGGTGCGCGGCCGCTGCGCCTTGTACAGCTCCCACTGGTCCGGGTTGTCCACGAACGCCTTCATGCCGTGCGTGATCGAGTTGCGGGTGGTCTCGTTGCCGGCCACCGAAAGCAGGATGACGAAGAAGGCGAACTCGTCGGAGGCCAGGCCCTCGCCGTCGATATCGGCATTGACCAGCTGGGTGACGATGTCGTCGGCCGGACACTTGCGGCGGTCCTCGGCCATGTTCCACGCGTAGCCCATCACTTCGGCGGTCGCCACCTGGTGATCGCCCTCGAATTCGGGATCGTCGTAGGAGATCATCTGATTGGACCAGTCGAAGATCTTGCGGCGATCCTCCTGCGGGATGCCGATGAGCTCGGCGATGGCCTGCAGCGGCAGCTCGCAGGCGACCTGCTCGACGAAGTCACCGCGGCCGGTCTTCTTGGCGTCGTGCACGATCTTGGCGGCCCGCTCGGTGAGCGCGGCGCGCAGGCTCTCGATCGCGCGCGGCGTGAAGCCCTTCGAGATGATGCGGCGCACCTTGGTGTGCTTGGGCGGATCGAGGTTGATCAGCAGCATGTCGCTGAGCATGCCGATCTGCTCCGGTGTCACTTCCTCGTTGAACCGGATGATCGAGCCGTTCTCGTGCGAGGAGTACAGCTCGGGGTGCTTCGAGATCTCTTTGATGTGGTCGAGCTTGGACACGACCCAGTAGCCGCCGTCATCGAAGCCGCTGGCCCGGCCGGACTGCGCGCACCACCACACGGGGGCGGTGCGGCGCAGCTCGGCGAACTCCTGCACGGGCAGTCGGCTGGCGAGCATGTCGGGGTCGGTGAAATCGAATCCTGCGGGAATCGCGGGCGTGGTCACGGTCACGGGCTATCTCCTACCGGTCTGGACTGCAGACCTCACAACGTTGTGTGGAACACGTTCCAGAAACGATGGAACCACAGAACCGGGGCTTGTGAACAGTGTTTAGTAAAACCCGTTTACTTGATTCTGGGGTCGGCGTAGACCCGCCCAGCCCTCGTCCGATTGCGCGTTCCAGTCGCTTACGGCCGTCCTGGCACCCCAGTTGCTTTGCGATTGCTCGGCCGTCTCATCCGCGGCCCCGCCACGGAACTCCGCTCGTTCGCGGAGATCTCCTCGTAGTAGATCTGCGCCTACCCCGGGCAGTTCCGCAGGCCAGCAGGTGTTGGCCAGCCGCGCGTGCAGGTCGTCGAGTTGAGCCTGCGGGATCTCGAATCGTAGGCGACCTCAGGGCACCGGCGTCAGCGGCGGCGGCTGCCAACGACCTTGGATCGCTTCATCTTTCGGTGCATACAACCGCAGGGTGAGCGAGAACTGTCCCGACTCCGGGATGGGCAGCCAGTTGCCCGGTGGGACGTCCGGACCCGGGTCGGCCTGCTGAACCGCGAGGTCGATGGAGCCATCGGGGTTGGGCACCACCGGGATCTGGTGGCCGATCGCGTAGATCCCCGCCGGGTTGGACATCAGGTAGCTGTCGGCGTCGTAGGCGGTCAGCGACCAGAAGGCGTCGACCGGCGGCGTCTGGTCGGCCGGGAAGTGCAGCCGGAACCGGCCGGTGCTGCCGTTGGCGCCCGCCGTGGCGAACAGCGTCGGATAGATCGCGTCCTGAGGCAGGTTGGCGCCCAACCCTTTCCACGCGACTGCGGCACGCTGCAGGTAGTTGGTTCCGTAGGTGCCGATATCGGGGTCGAAGGTCCAGCCGTTCTCGTTCACCGACTTCGGATCGAGGTAGACCGGAATCTGTTGCCGCGCTGTGTCGACCGCCGAGGACAACTCGGCGTCGGACAGGCCGACGACGCTGCCGCCCGGCGTGATGCCGATCGTGGCAAGACGTTTCATGGCGGGCGCGTCGTCGGGAGCGGGCGAGTTGATCGCCAGCACCTCGCACAGCCGATCGAAGAAGGTCCGCGCGTCCATCTGGGCGACCTGCTTGGCGGGCGGGGTCGAATCCGCTTGCGGCGCAGGTGGAACGGTTTGGGCCGGTCGTCTCGCGGTCCAGTCGCTGAGCGACACCAGCTGCAACTGTTGTTGCAGCGCATGCACTGCGGGCAGGTCGTCCGCGCCGTTGACCTGAATCCGACCGAGCAGCCACACCGTCGGCGTCGGCACGGGCAACGCCGTGACATCGTCCGGCAGCGTGCCGGACCAGCCGGGACCGACGATGGCATAGGTGAACGGCGCACCCGACTTCGCCTGTGGCCGAACGCTACTCGGGTCGTGCACGGTGTTCGTCCACGCATCGAGCAACTGCATCAGCCAGTACCGGCCGCCGTCCATCGCGGGCACCTGCAACACCATCGGCTCGGCCCGCAGGTCCAGCCAGGCGGCCGAATACAGCGTGTCCAGGTTGAGCCGCACCACATCCCGGCGCGCGGGTGTCGGCAGCGCCGCGGCATGCTGGAACCGATTGGCGGGGGTGCTCGCCTCGGCGGCCGCCTTGGTGACGTCCATCAGAACCAGCGGGAAACCGAAGATGTAGGCGTCCTTGGCGATCGCTTCACCAGCGCTCGGTGCCGTGGTGACGGGACCGGACGACGCGTCGTCGGATCCACACGCCGACACCCCGACCGCGGACGCCGCCACCGTTGCCGCCAAGCCGAACATGGTCCGGCGCGACATTCCGCCGTCGGTCTCGCCCATAGGTTTTTCCCCTGCTTCCGATCCGATCGGACATTGCGAGAGATCCGCGCAGGAGTATAGCCAAGGATTTGCCGTGCGACGCCTAAGTGCCCAGCACGGCATTCATGATGGTGCCAGCACTTGTCGCGACAACACCACCGATCATGGCGCCCGCGATCATCTTCGGCGATTGCAGCGCGCCACCCTGCCACTTCTCCCAGGCGAACTTGCCGCCCGCGAAGATGATGGCGAGGATCCCGGAGAGCAGCGCGAACCAGGTGAGGTAGCGAACCATCTGTAACAGCTTGTCCGACAAAGGCGGCGCCTGCGGGGTCGGGTTACTCACCTGCGCCAGGGTCGTGAAGGTATCCCCGATCGACGTCAAAATGATGCTCACCGTCTACTCCCTACGCTCCACTACAACTTTGCCGCCGCCGAGCTGCCACGCGAAAGCTGTTAAACCACCGATGAATTCGATCTTGGATGAGGATACGGGCACGGCGACGGTCCCGTGGCCACCGCGGGCAGAACCGCACGGCACCCACCACGATTGCCGGCCTTGCGAGCGCACGCTCGGTGGTATCACCAGCGGACTCGCCCCCAAGCGGTAGTAAGCGACAACCCGCCGACGGCACCGGCGGTGCGCGGCGACCGGGTCTTCGAGCACCCCGCCCCACCCATCATCCCGACCGATAGCAACCCCGGCAAGGCCCCGGCGACGCCGAACTTCACTGCGCTGCACCGACCCGACTGCATTGCAGCGAACAAACCGATACCATCGCAGTCAGCGAATCTTGCCCTGTCCCGAATCCAGAATGAGCTGACCACGATGATCCTGCTCGCCGTGCACGACACACTGCTTGCTCAGATCGGCAACCCCAGCCCCGAGGCTCCGCCGGTTTCCGACAAGTTCCTCCAACTGGTCCGCTACTTCACCTGGTTCGTCCTGCTGGCGGGTATCACCGCCATCATCTACGCGGGCGGCAAGTTCGCGTGGGAGAAGTGGACCGGCGGCGGACTCGACTCCCCGAAGATGGTGGCGGGCGCCATGATCGGCGGTGTCGTCGCGACAAGCGCGGGCACCATCATGAACGCCGTCATAGGCTGACCGACCGCACCACGAGAACCCCACTCCGCCACAGTCTCCAGCTCGGCTGACGCTTCGCCGGACACCGGAAAGCCGCGGCGGTACTCAGCCCGCCGCGGCCTCGTCCCGAACTACTTATCCGCGAGCCAACTTCCGTGGAACCCGAACGGGACGCGCTGCGGCAGGTGGATGGTGGCGACCGGGGCTGCGGCCACGTCGTCGGCATTCAGGATGGTCAGATCGCTGCGGTCGGTTTCGGCGTGGTAGACGTAAGTCATGAGATAGCCGTGGCCGCCGGGATTCTGGTCGGCGGGCGCGAAGGCGGCCTCGCCGGGAATTCGACCGGGACCGAATTCGTGCGAGGTCTGGTTGCCCGTGTGCAGGTCATAGCGGACGAGGGCACCGGAATCGCCGGACACCGAGGCATGCCCGAAACGTGCGTTCAGACCGACCAGGCGATCGTCCACCCGCGGGAATTCCGCGTTGCGATCGTCGAGCTGTTCCTCGGCGACGGTGCCCGCGGTGAGATCGATGGTCCAGCGCCACAGGGTCGACTTGTCGAAACCATCCGAACTTCCGCGCCACAACTCCGCGTAGCGCATCACGTACAGCACGATCTTGCCCGGCTCGTCATACGCGTTGAGCGAGTGGAAGACGTAGCAGGGGTCGATCGAGAACCAGCGGACCTCGCCGAACGGGTCGTCGCGGCGCAGCACGCCGAGCCGCGCCTGGTAGCTGTCGCTCCAGCGGAACGGCATGCCCTCGCCTGCCGCCGCGGCCGCCATGTCGAAAACGACCGGCAGATCCATGAATACGACATGCTCGGCGGTGAGATTGAAGTCGTGCTGCATCGTCGCGGCGGGCACGTCGATGGGTCGGCTGAGCAGCAGATTGCCGTCGGCGTCCGCGCGGTGGTAGGTCAGGAACGGCTCGCCGACCACCTCGTAACCGAAGAAGTGCAGTTCGCCGGTGACCGGGCAGGTCTTGGGGTGCGCGGTCATCGCGGTGTGCAGCTTGCCGTCGAAATCGTAGGGGCCGACGGTATCCAGCTCGCAGGTCAATTCGTAGGGATAGGACGTCTCGACCAACGCCAAGGTGCGTCCCGCGTGCCGAATGACGTGGGTGTTGGCGACACCGGCCGCCAAGTTCCGCTCGCCCGTTTCGCTATAGCTGCGGGCACCGTCGGTGAAGGTCGAGGTGCGTACCCAGCGGTTGCGGTAGGAGACGGCGCGGCCGTTCTCGATTCGCACCCCGTGCACCATGCCGTCGCCGGCGAACCAGTGCCGGGACGCGGCCTCGTGCGGGTTGGGGCCGTTGCGCAGGTACCAGCCGGTCAGCTCGGGCGGAATCTGCCCGGTGACGGGGAGATCGTGGGCGGTCAGTTCTTCGGTGACGGGTGCGTAGTTGCCGGTGAGGTGCGGGACAGCAGTAGTCATGGGAGACAACCGTTCTGGTCGAAAGGTCAGGCTTCGGCGGCGGTGCGCGCCTTGGACTGGATGTAGGCGACGTAGCGGATGGTGAAGACCACTGGGATCACGAAGGCCAAGACCTGCGCGATGGTCCGCGGGGTCGAGTCGGCATGCGCCAGTGCCGTCAGCACGATGCAGCCGATGACGAAGCTCGCCGCCCAGACCGAGGTGAGTACGTAGGAGGTGCGGATGAACACCGGGTTGTCCCAGAGTTCTTGCGGGGTGGTCTGTTTCGCGATACCGAGGGTGAACGGCTTGCGCAGCGCCAGCGAGACGAGGGCGATCAGCGCGAGCACGCCCGAGGAGAGCGCGGGGCTGTAGGGATGCAGGGCGGTGTTCGGATCGGCGAAGGCGAGCGCCGTCAGTGCCGCGAAGAAGACCAGTGAGCCGATCTCGATCATCAAGGCGTCCAGGGTGCGGCCCGCACGCAGCTGGCGGGCCACCTCGACCACCGACATGATCAGCGCGATCAGCGCCGCCCACTGCCAATGGGCGGAGGGGATTATCGCGTAGACGATCCAGGGGGCGAAAGTGCGCAAGTACGACATGTCCGAAAGCTCCTCGTTGCCGCGACATTCCAGTTGTGACATGTCAAAACTAGAGACTCCTAGTTCGACCTGTCAAGAGTGGAATGTAGAGTGAGGGGCATGAGTCTCCGGTACGCCATGCTCGGACTGCTGGCCGACCGCCCCGCCAGCGGTTACGACCTGCTCCAACGGTTCAAGATCTCGCTGGCCAATGTCTGGTCCGCGACACAGAGCCAGATCTATACCGAGCTGGCCAAACTCGCCGACGCCGAACTGATCGCCGTGTCCGACGAAGGCCCGCGCGGCCGCAAGGAATACACGATCACCGACGCCGGACTGGCCGAACTGCGACACTGGCTCACCGACACCAGGCCGAAACGGGTGATCCGCAACGAGACGCTGCTGCGTGTCTTTTTCCTCGGCGCGGTTTCCCAGGCCGAGGCGGTCGACTACCTGGACGGCATCGCGACCAGGTCCGGCAAAAACCGGGTGGAACTAGCAGCGCTCAACGAATCGGTCGACTGGGATGACAACGACTTCTCCAGGTACGGCCGCATCGCGATGGAGTGGGGGCAACGCTTCTTCGCGATGAACGAGGAGTGGGCCAAGTGGGCGGTGGAGCAGGTTCCCGAGGATTGAGCTCAGCGCAGGACGCCCGCCGCCTTGGCCGCGCGCAACCAATCCGGGAACTCGCCGAGCAACCGCGCGTACAGCTCGCCGTCGTCGACCTTATCGATGTCATCGAGCGCGAAAAAGCCTGCGTTGTCGACGATTCGGCCGGTCATCTCGTCGAGTGAGCGCAGAAGACCGTAGTTGGCGCGGCCGAGCCCGATGAACTGCCAGAAGGCGGGCAGCTGTGCCGCCTCGCGCATGAGCGCAGCGATCTCGCGCTTGTTCGCGAAGCCACCATCGGTGAAGAACAGGATCAAGGTCGGCCCGTCGCCGGGGTGCAGCGAGGCCATGATGTCGCGCATGATCGGCAATTCGTCGTTGCGGCCGCCGATTCGGCTGTAGTCGATGCCCGCGTGCGTGCCGCTCAGATGCAGATAGGTGTGCGCCCATTCGTCGCCGTGCGCGACGGTGATGTCGGGCAGCTTGGCGAACGAGTGGGCATAGAGATACGCCTCGAGCGCGCCACTGTCGTCCAGCTGAGTCGCCACCGGAATCATCCGCTGCACCACCCGATGCACCACCTGACTGCGGTACTGCTTGAGCATGCTGCCGGTCTTGTCGATCACCAGCACCACGCGTGCTCGAATTCCCCAGGCGTCCTTACTGATCAGCACCTTGGCGACGGCTCGCTTGCGCATGTCCAGCTTTTCGCGCTTCTCGAACGAGAGGGCGGCCTCACCGGGCACGGTCCGCACCTGAAGCTCCGCTGCGGGTTCCGGCGGCGCGGCCGTATCGTCCACCTGCACACCATGATCGGTGACGAGCGCAGCGAACCCGCCCGCGTACCCCTGCCCCACCGCCCGGACCTTCCACTCGGCACCGCGCCGATACAACTCGATCGCGATCACCACCGACTCACTACCGAGCCCCTCGATCCGATACTCGTACAACACCTTCCCGGCCGGATCGGCCACCGTCGCCACCGGCGCGGCGAACTCTCCGAACGTGGCGTTCGAATCGTCCAACGTGATCACCGCCCGCAGCTGCGCGATCTCCGCAGGCACCTCGGCGAACGAAACCTCCAGCACCGCACCGACACTCAACACAACACCGGGCGCAGTCGGCTGATTGAAGAACACGAAGTCAGCGTCCGACCGCACCTTGCCCGCCCCGGTCACCAGCAACGCCGACACATCAACCGCCGCCTCGGTCCGCACCGACAGCACCACCTCCGGTTGCGCCAGCGCCCCGTTCTGCCCTTTGACGAGTGCAGCGACCACCGAGACTCCCTAGAACGGACCGACGAACCGTAGTCAGGGTAGGACAGTCGCTACCCGATCGCCGAGCATCCCGACCACTCCGCTGCGACCGCGGTCACAGCTCTTGCGTTCGGAACAGTTGTGAAGTCACAATAGTTGTGTGATTACAACTGTCCAGGAGATGACCGCGCGGCGTAAGACGCTCGTGCTGGCCACCTGTTGTCTGAGCCTGCTGATCGTTTCCATGGACTCGACGATCGTGAATGTCGCGATACCGAGCATTCAGTCCGATCTGCACGCGCCGCTGCCCCGGCTGCAGTGGATCGTCGACGTCTACACGCTCACCCTGGCCAGCCTGCTGATGCTGGCCGGCGCCACGGCGGACCGGTTCGGGCGGCGCAGGGTGTTCCGGATCGGGCTGGTCACCTTCGCGGTCGGTTCGCTGCTGTGCAGCCTCGCGCCGTCCATCGAGATCCTGATCGGCGCCAGGTTCCTGCAGGCCATCGGTGGTTCGATGCTCAATCCGGTAGCGATGTCGATCATCACCACCGTCTTCACCGGGCGGGTGGAACGCGCTCGGGCGATCGGCGTTTGGGGCGCGGTGGTCGGCATCTCGATGGCACTCGGGCCGACCGTCGGCGGCGTGCTGATCGACGCGTTCGGCTGGGCGTCGGTGTTCTGGATCAACCTGCCGATCTGCCTGCTCGCGCTGGTGATGACGGTGCTGTTCGTGCCGGAATCGAAGTCGGCGACGGTGCGCGGCATCGACCCGATCGGGCAGCTGCTCGCGGTGGTGTTCCTGTTCTCCACGGTGTTCGGGCTGATCGAGCGCAGGCCGGTGATCTTCGTGGTCTCGGCGCTCGCGCTCGCCGCGTTCGTCTACTACGAGTCGCGCCGCGTCGATCCCTTCATCGATCTGCGGTTCTTCCGCAGTGTGCCGTTCGCCTCGGCGACGGTGATCGCCATCTTCTCCTTCGCCGCGCTCGGCGCGTTCCTGTTCAGCTGCTCGCTGTATCTGCAGCAGGTCAGGCACTATTCGGCGGTACACACCGGCCTGCTGTACCTGGCGATGGCCATCGCGATGGTGATCGTCTCGCCGCTGTCGGGCCGCCTGGTCGGCCGCGTCGGGACCAAGCCGTCACTGATCGTGGCGGGTGTGATGATGACCGTCGCCGCCATCATGCTCACCACGCTCGATCCGAATACTCCGGTGTGGCAGCTGGTGATCATGTTCGCGATCTTCGGCATCGGCTTCGGCACGGTGAACGCGCCGATCACCACCACGGCGGTCAGCGGGATGCCGCTGGATCGGGCGGGCGCCGCGTCGGCGGTGGCCTCGACCAGCCGTCAGGTGGGCGTGAGCATCGGTGTCGCGCTGTGCGGCGCGCTGGCCGGCGCGGGACTGTGGTGGGTGATCGCGGTGCTGACCGCCGGTGTCGCCATACTCGGCATAGTCGCGAACACCCCGTGGGCCAAGCGGTCGAGTGACCGTGTCGCCCCGCTGCTGGAACAGAAGGTGCCCGTCCATGCCGGATGACAACCCCACACCCGACGAGGTGTGGGCCCTGCTCACCCGAGTCGTGATGTACTCGCGTGACCCGTGGCGCCGCGCCGCGGTCGAGCGAACGGGTTTGCCGTTCAGTCGGATTCGCGTGCTGCGTCGACTGCGGACCGCGCCGCTGACCGTGAAGGAGCTGGCGCACGCCGCCGCCATCGACGCGCCGGCCGCCACGGTCGCGGTCAACGACCTCGAGGAGCAGGGTTACGTCGTCCGGGAGGTCGATCCGACCAACCGGCGCAAGAAGCTGGTGTCCATCACCACGGCCGGTCGCGCCATCCTCGCCAAGGCACTGGCGACGCCGGATCCCGCGCCGGACTCGGTCAACGCCCTGCCCGCCGACGACCTGCGGGCACTACGCGACATCCTGAACAGGATCGAGCATTGAGCCGGGAAACCTTCAGGCGCTGACGAACTCGCGATCGCCGTACTGCACGCTGCCCGCGTCCCAGGTGCCACCGAGGCCGGCGACGAACTGCTGCGCCAACGCCATATCGGCGAGGTCGACCACGAGAATCAGTGTGTTCGCCTCGGTGACCGACCCGCCGACGAGCCGTTCGCGAGCCACCGGGTCGGCAACGAGACCGTCGCGGAACCGTCGCACATCGACTCCCGCGATGGTCACCGTAAACGCGTCCACCCCAGGAGAATTCGCGGCGAGCCGCTGGAAGGTCAGCACCGATTCCTGCTGGAACCGCCCACGCACCTGGTCGGCGATCTGCCGCAGATCGGCACTGTCGACACAGGCCAGATGGAACTCACGGGACCGCTCATAGGTCGCCTGCTGCCGGTCGTCGGACCAGAACACACCGCTGACCAATGTCGACCCGACGGGTAATCCGATGTGCTGCAACGCGATCCCGTCGACGTCCAGCTCGAACCCGTCCAGCCGGGTGCGCAGCCGCTGATCTTCCGGGTCGGTGATGGTCGCGGTGTTGTCGGTCGCGAACAGTTCCGCGGTGGGCTGCAACGGGTTTCCCGTCGCACACGCGACCGGTCCCGCTGCGGCGGGCCCCACTCCCCCAAATAGTCCTGCACTGACGAACACCGACGCAACAACAGCCACCATCCGTGCCGCGATCATCCCGATCCTCCCGAGTCACCGATCTACGCGATAGACCACTGCACCCTATCGCCGGACTCGACACGATCAAGACCTTGGTTCGCTGGACGGACCCTGGGACGCGGACGAGCGGGTGGCGCCCGATGAGGACACGCACCCGCTCGACGGCAGCTATCGGCTTATCGGTCAGCTGCGGAAAGCATCCTTGACCTTCTCGCCTGCGTCCTTGAGGTTGGACTTGACCTGGTCGGCCTTGCCCTCGTTCTTCAGGTCCTTGTCGTCGGTGGCGTTACCGAACTTCTCCTTCGCCTGACCGGCGAGTTCTTCGGCTTTGTTCTTGGCCTTGTCAACTGCACTCACTGTCTAACCCCTTTCGATTGGGTTCGACCGACCTGCCTTTATCGGGCCAGTCTTGTTGCGGATAACCGGCCTGAGCCGATGCAAACACGTGTGCGTAGTCACCGGCACCGTGGGTAACCCTCACTTAGGCCCCCGAGCTGGGGCTCAGGCGTACAGTTCCAGTTGAAATTCCCCGGAGTCCCGCAGCGTGGCTCTCCACATCCGCGACCGAACCCGGAGGAATCATGACCCTCGTATCGCGCGACGAACTCGTCCAGCACGCACCCTCGCGCCCGCCGCCCGAGCCGGGTCTGTACGACACCGCCGAGTTCACCGAATTGGGCGACCGGCTGGTCCGGAAACTGTTCGATACCGGCCTGCGGCTCGACACCATCCGGATGGCGTTCGACCGGGAGGGGCTCACCACCGCGGAGCTGGACGAGCACCGCACCGCCATCGTCGACATCCTCGCCAATCTCGACTCGATGATCCGCACGACCGGCCTCGCGATGCTCAGCCTGACCGCCACCGCGCCGATGGCCGAGCAGCGCAGCAGAAGGCGCCGATGAGACCCTGGTCGCGCCGCGCCGGACCGCAGCCATCGCTGGGCGGGTATCCGCCCCCGCGTTACCCTGATCCCGTGCACCTCACGGCTGGTCGGCGCGACCATGACCTCGGATGACCAGTACGCCGTCGTTGCCATAGCCTCGTCGGCGGGCGGTATCACCGCGCTCTTCAAGGTCCTCGGTGCGCTCCCGGCCACCCTGCCGGTACCCGTGCTTGTGGTGCAGCACCTCGATCCGCGGCACAAGACCGTGCTGGCCGAATTACTCTCGCGCCGCACCGAATTGCGCGTGAAGCTCGCGCAGGCGGGTGAAACCATCACGGCCGGAACCGTTTACATCGCGCCGCCGAACTACCACCTGCTGGTGGAGCCGCAGGGCGTACTCGCGCTGTCCGGCAGTGAACTCGTCCACTTCGTCCGTCCCTCGGCCGACCTGCTTTTCGAATCGGTGGCAGGCGCCTACGGCCCGCGCGCGATCGCCTGCGTGCTGACCGGCTCCGGCAGCGACGGCGCGACCGGCGTGAGCGCGGTCAAGTCCCGTGGCGGCACGGTGGTCGTGCAGGATCCGGAGGAAGCGGAATTCAACGGCATGCCGAGCTCCGCCGTGGCGACCGGCGACGTGGATCTCATTGTGCCCCTTGACGAGATCGCCGGCGTGATCCGCGGTCTCGTGGTGGAGAGTGCGTCATGACCGAATCGAGCGAGGAGATCATGACGGCACCGGGTGAAGAGATCGACACCGTCGACCCGGCGCTCGAGGATCTGCTGCTGTTCATTCGCGATTCGCGCGGATTCGATTTCACCGGCTACAAGCGCTCGTCGCTGACCAGGCGGATTCGCAAGCGGATGCACGAGGTTCAGGTGCTCGACTACCTCGACTACCGCGATCTGCTGGAAAGCAACGCCGAGGAATTCCGGCACCTGTTCAACACCATCCTGATCAACGTCACCAGCTTCTTCCGCGACCTGGAGGCCTGGCAGTACCTGCAGCGCGAGGTGCTGCCGGAACTGATCGCGAATACCAAGCCGGACAGCGAGATCCGGATCTGGAGCGCGGGCTGCTCCAGCGGCGAGGAGACCTACTCGCTGGCGATCGCGTTCGCCGAAGTGCTCGGCCTCGAGGAGTGCGCGAAACGGGTCAAGCTCTACGGCACCGACGTCGATGAGGAAGCCCTGCGCGAGGCCAGGTCCGGCGTCTATCCGGCGAAGTCGCTCAGCCAACTGTCCGGTGAGCTACGGGACCGGTATTTCGAGCCGATCGGCGACAAGTTCGCCTTCCGGTCCGACCTGCGCCGCCGAGTGATCTTCGGCAGGCACGACATCACCCGCGACGCACCCATCTCCCGCCTCGATCTACTGCTGTGCCGAAACACGTTGATGTACTTCAACGCCGAGGCGCAATCGCAGATCCTGGACCGGTTCCGCTTCGCGCTGCGCGAGGGCGGATTCCTGTTCCTCGGCAAGGCGGAGCTACTGCTCTCCGAGGGCGAGCGGTTCGGCGTGGCGAGCATGCGCCAGCGCATCTTCCGGCGCCGGGCCGGCGAGGTACGGCCGCCGCTGCAGCCGAGCCCGGCGCGGCTCGACGTCGACCTCGGCCAGGAGGTGCAGGGCCTGGTCAAAAAGCGTCAACTCGGCGAACTCGCCTTGGAGACGGCCCCGTTCGGGGTGATCGGCCTCGACGCACAGGGCAAGATCACCATCCTCAACAATCAGATGCGCAGCCAATTCGGCCTGACCCAGCACGATGTCGGCCGGGCACTGAGTGAGCTGGAGATCTCCTATCGGCCGGTCGAATTGCGCTCGCTGATCCAGCAGGCGGTGACCGAACGCCGGAGTATCCGGGTCAGCGCGGCCGAACGCAAGCTCGGTCCGGACGACATCCAGTACTTCGAGGTGCATATCCAGCCGCTGTGGGGCAGCGACGGATCCGATATCGGCGTGGTGGTCAATTTCGTCGATACCACTGTGCCGACCCGGCTTTCACTCGAAATCAAGGTGAAACGGGAGGAACTCGAGACCGCATACGAGGAACTCCAATCCACCAACGAAGAACTCGAAACCACCAACGAAGAACTCCAATCCAGCATCGAGGAATTGGAGACCACCAACGAAGAACTGCAATCGACCAACGAAGAACTCGAAACGACCAACGAAGAACTCCAGTCGGGCAACGAAGAACTCGAAACCATGAACGAGGAGATGCGGATCCGCACCGACGAACTGAACGAGACCCGCACCTTTCTCGAGGGTGTGCTGTCCAGTGTCGCGGCGGGCGTGGTGGTGCTCGACGATCAGCTGCGGGTCCGCAGCTGGAACCGGGGCGCGGAGGAGATGTGGGGACTGCGCTCCGAGGAGGTCCAGCAGCAGGTGTTCTTCGCGCTGGACTTCGGGCTGCCCACCCAGCTGCTGCACGAAAGCATCCAGCGCTGCCTCAAAACGGGTCGCCGCGACGACCCGGTGGAGATCCCGGCCGTCAACCGCATCGGGCGTTCGATCATCTGCGCGGTGACCTGTTCGCCGCTGGACGGCACTCGCGACGGTGTGGTGTTGCTGCTGGAGGAAATTCCACCGACAAATGTTGCCATGCAGGGCAATTAACGCTATTGCCTGAACAAGCGCGTAGGCTGGCTGGTGTGCGGTCGTATTCGGACGCTCACCAGGAAATTGCCCGTGAGTGGCAGGAATTCAGCGCCGAGCGAGAACGAGCTGCTCGTGCGGCAACGGTGGCTGCGAAATACGAGGCGCTGGCCTCCCAGCGACCGGAATCCATGCAGCCATTTCGGCAACGGATGGCGGAGCTGCATCGACGGATCGAGGGCCGTCATCTGGCCTGTGCGCGACTGCACCGGATCCATGCCCTGCGCCTGCAGCGCTGGTATATCGGCGATCGGGCCACGCTGCGGCCGGTTTTCATGGCCGCGGTCGCCCAGCACCTCGGCATGGACAGCGCGGCGGTCACCCTGTTCGGTCAGGCGGGCGAGGAACTTCTTGTCTCTGCCTCCGATGTCACCGCGCGGGCCGCGCATGATCTAGAACTGCTGATCGGCGAGGGTCCGGCCCGCGACGTGCTCGGCGGCCGGGAGTTCGTCACCGCGAACGGCACGGACCTGGCCGCTCGCTGGCCGCAATACGGCCCGGCACTGACCGAACTCGGCGTGCAGTCCGTGGTCGCGGTCCCGCTGCTCTCCTCCCGCCTGCTCGGCGCGCTGTGCGTGTTCACCAGCCGCGCCGCCCTGCGCACCGAAATCACCCCGGCCGCAGAAAAAGTGGCCGACGCTCTCGCGAATTCGGTGCTGCTCTCCTCGTACGGCACCGCCGACGACGGCGCACCGCACGGGACCCTGTTCGATGATGCCGATTACCTTGCGGCCGTGCACCAGGCGGTCGGTATGGTTGCCGTGCAATGCAGTTGCGATCTCGATGCCGCGCAGGCATTACTGCGCGCACGCGCTTTCGCCGATGGCATCGCGGTTTCGGAGATCGCTCGCCGCGTACTAGAGGACGGATACCAATTATGTTGACCGTCATGGTGTTTCATGGCTGACGAACTGGCGTTGGGGATGTCGGAGTTGACGGCGCTGCTGTTGACCGGTGACGATGTCGCCGAATCTCTATGTGCCATCGCCGATACCGTCGTACGGATGCTGCCGGACCACCCGATGGCGGCCATCACGCTGACCCGGGCACAGGGAACCATTGTCGGCGGTTCCAGTGCCGCACACGCGATGCTCATCGAGGAATCCCGGTACAGCGAGGGCTACGATCCCTGCCTGCAGGCCATCGGTACGACACAACAGGTTTCGGTGCCCGACGTCGCGGCGGAGCATCGCTGGGGTGGCTACTCGACCAGGATGCTGGCCCACGGAGTCAAATCCATTTATGCCCAACCACTTTCGGTGGACGGCGAAGCAGTCGGCGCGCTGTCGCTCTACTCGACCCGGCCGAACAACTTCACCGACCGGATCCGAGGGGCGGCCGACCTCACGGCCGAACACCTCGGCGTACTGCTCGCCGTCGCGAACGACACCGCACGGCAGGCCAAGCTGACCGAACAACTCCGCGCGACGCTGGCCTCCCGATCCACCATCGACCAGGCGCTCGGCATCCTGATGGCCGAACGGCGCTGCGACCGCGACGCCGCCTTCGAGGTGCTGCGGGGCAGGTCCCAGCAGCGCAACGTCCGCGTCGCCGACCTGGCCGTGGAAATCATCCAGACCGTCACCGGCCGCGCACCCGGCGCACCACATTTCGTCGACCCGATAACACCGTCGCGGTCCCAGCGCCGCTCGTGATCGACTACTCCCCAAGACATTTCGTGCACCCTGCGGTATCCCCAGCACAAACCGACGGCAAAAGCCCTACTGCCAGGTAGAATTGGCCATGTCCT
Organism: Nocardia sp. NPDC050175; assembly: GCF_044459885.1. Taxonomy (NCBI): domain Bacteria; kingdom Bacillati; phylum Actinomycetota; class Actinomycetes; order Mycobacteriales; family Nocardiaceae; genus Nocardia; species Nocardia sp. NPDC050175. The sequence continues at coordinate 9,361 of NZ_JBITJI010000021.1, read as the reverse complement.
GCTGAGTCCCGAAGCGCGGCCTGCGGATCTTGCCACTCGATGCTCGGGAGACGGTATGGACGATCCCGCTTTATCCCGTGACCACACCGACCACCGCGCATGTCTGCGTTCGCAGTTCCTCGATCGCCAGGATGCGGGCCGACGGCTCGCCGACCGGCTGCAGGCTTTCCGCGGCCCGGATGTCGTCGTCCTCGGCGTCCCGCGCGGCGGCATCCCGGTCGCCCACGAAGTCGCCGTCCGCCTGCGACTCGCGCTGGACACGATCGTCGTCAACAAGCTCCGCGTCCCCTATCGGCCGGAGCTGTCCTTCGGCGCCATCGGCGAGGACGACACCCGGATCATCGATGAGGTGGTCGTCCGCAGCACATTCCTGACGCCCCAGGAACTCACCGATACCGAATCACACGAACGCGACAGCCTGCACCGCCGGTCCGAACGATTCCGGCGACACGGTCCACAGGCGAAGCTGCGCGGGCGCACGGCGCTGGTCGTCGACGACGGCGTCACCACGGGCATGACCGCACGCACCGCCTGCCGGGCCGCCTATCGTCGCGGCGCGGTCCGCGTCGTGCTCGCCGTCCCGGTCGCGCCACACCGCATCGTCCGGACGCTGGCCTACCACGCGGACAAGATCGTGTGCCTGGAAACACCGGCCAACCCCCGCCCGCTCGACGAGTGCTACCTGAGCTTCGACCCGATCACCGACACCGATGTAGACCGGCTGCTCGGCACGCACGCGACGGCACGGGGCGGGCCCCGACGAATTCGCCTGGCGGAGAGCGGAAACGGAAGCGGGCAAGCGTAACCGCTACTCGGTGTGCTCGTGCACGGTCAGCAGCAGATGATCGAACGCGGTCTGCACCTGCGGCGGCGCCGGCGGCAATGTGTCGAGGGCGGCGATGATCCGCATGGCCAGCGTGCGCAGCTTGACGTTGGTTTCCTGTGACCGCCACTGCAGCACCCGGAAGGCCTGCTCGGCGTTGAGCCGGTAGACCCGCATCAGCACGCCCTTGGCCTGCTCGATCACCGCCCGCGCCTCGAAGAGCTCCGGCAGCGTGCCCGCGAGCATCTCCTGGCGCTGTTCATCGATGGTTTCGGTCAGGTCGACGTAGTAGCCGGTGGTGCCGACGACCTTGCCTGCCTCGGTCATGGTGTCGCCGAAGACGATCACATGGCGCACCTGACCGGCGGTATCGACGATGCGGTGCCTGCTGCAGAACGGCTCGGCATTGCGCAACGACTTGGCGATCGTTTCCGCGACTTGCGCGCGGTCGTCCGGATGCTTGTGCGACAGCAGCAATTCCGTCGTCGGTGTCACCGTCCCCGGCTCGTACCCGTGCATCACGGCGACCTCGTCCGACCACTCCCACCGCTGATCGGCGAACCAGAAACCGAAGCTTCCGGTCGCCTGCGGTGTGCCGCCACCAACCACCTGGACGACCGCATGGGTCGCTGCTTCGGTGGCTGTCGCGCCTGTTTCCATCACCGGGTAAGTATGTGCGCTACCTGCGGTTTTTGTGCCGTGCCGACGGTCGGTCGCTCGTGTCGGAACCATAATGAAACACCGCACATTCAGAGTCTTTCTGCCCTGCTCTCGGGGACTTTATGCCCTATCCACGCGGTAAGACGAGTCACATCGCGGCGACCGGATGTCGACTATCGGGTTGGGGCCACGCTTCGCGGGTATGGCAGGAGTGAATCGTTGGGAGGCGGTGAACATGATGATGGTGGATTCCGGTACATCGACACCACACCAGACGGCGGTGGTCGCGCACCGAGTGGCCCTCGAACTGGCAGCTGAGCCGCACGAACTGGGAATGCTACGTGCGCTCACCGATACCACGTGCATGATGGCCGACGTCACGCTCGATGCGATCCCGGATATTCGGCTGGTGCTCAGCGAGGCGGCGACCGCGTTGATGCTCGACGCGCTGCCCGGCTCGACCCTGCGGTGTGCGTTCACCTACAACCGACGTCGAATCAGCGTGCGGATCAGCGCGACGACGACGCGGGACATCGAAGTCAGTCGCGATCCGCTGAGCTGGCAGTTGGTGCAGGTGCTCACCGATTCGGCCGAGATGATCCAGGACTCTTTTGATCTCGACGCGGGTGGGTATCCGACGGCCATCGAATTCAGTTGGGAACGAGGGACATCCGATGCAACGTGAGTTCACCACCGACCAGGCCGACCTGCCGCGACGCACGAGTTCGCGCGGCGACAGCTACGACAACATCGAGCCATGGTTCGAGAAGATGGCGACGCTCGCGGCGCACGACCCGCATCGAAATGACTTGCGCCAAGAAGTGATCCGGCTGTGCCTGCCGCTGGCCGAGCACATCGCGCGCAAATTCTCCGGCCGCGGTGAGGCTTTCGACGATCTGCAGCAAATCGCCAGGGTGGGTTTGCTTCTCGCGATCGATCGCTTCGACGTCTCGCGCGGCAGTTCGTTCCTGTCGTTCGCCGTTCCGACGATCATGGGCGAGGTGCGCAGGCACTTCCGGGATCGGACCTGGGCGGTGCGAGTTCCGCGCAGGCTCAAGGAGATTCAGCAGCTGATCGGGCCTGCTACCGAAACACTGTCGAACCGGCTCGGGCGGGTGCCCACCGCCAGGGAGATCGCCGCCGAGCTCGAGGTCGAGCTCAGCGAGGTCACCCAGGCGTTGATCGCGCGCAACGGTTATCAGACCAGCTCGATCGACGGGGTCACGCGCGACGACGGCGAGAACTCGCCGCTGCCGGTCACCGCGGGACTCGGCGCGGAAGAACCGTGCTACGAGCTGCTGGAGCAGTCGATGACGGTGCGGCCGTTGATCGCGGCGTTGCCCGAGCGAGAGCGGCGGGTGCTGATCATGCGGTTCTTCGAATCGCTGACGCAGGCGCAGATCGCCGAGCAGTTGGGTGTTTCCCAGATGCAGGTTTCGCGCATTCTGTCCAAGACGCTGAATACCCTGCGTGAACAGGCCTCGGACGAGCAACCCGCCCAGGTGGCCTGACCGTTTATGCCACGTGGCCCGGCTTCAGGTCGGCGACGGAGTTGTAGCGCAACGGTTCGATCCGCGGTGGCGGAGCGGAGGACTCTTCCGGTGCGATGAGCATCCCGACGTGATCGCCCAGGTCGTGCCGTTCGAGGATACGTCCGGTGAACCAGCCTGCGGCGGCGGCCAAGATGGGCAGCTCGGCCGGGCCCGGCGCCCAGTTGCAGTGCTCGAACTTGTTGATGTCGTCGCCGGTCTCCGCGCCGAAAAGCGCTGCCAGCGAGGACTGTTCCCGGCCGAGCAGATGCACGGCGAGGTGTTCGGCGGCCATCGCGACGCCGAAGGTGAAGTTGTTCTTGGAGATGCCGACCAGAAAACGCGGCGGTTCGATACTCACCTGCGAGGTGAAGCCGACCAGGCAGCCGGCCTGGCGGCCGTCGGCTCGGGCGGTCACGACGAACACCGGGTAGTCGGCGGCCGCGATCACCGCGTCGAAACCGGGTCTAGCTGCTGTGGCGTTGTCCGACATGGTCCTCGCGCTCGGCTCGGCCGCGATCCCCGGCCGCGCGTTCGGCTCGGCTCGGGACCACGGCAAGTGGGCAGTCCGTAACCCACAGTACGAGACGTTGCCGGTGTGCAGCGGCGGTCAGCGACCGATAGTGATGTCCTGACGGAGTTTGATGAGGTTGGCCTTCTCGGCGAGAAGGCGTTCGATGCCCGCGTCCAGTTGCCGGGTGCGCTCGTCGAGTTGCGCGAGCACGTCGTCGCGGTCCTGGTCGGTGGCACTTTGCGGGGCGGTGCAGGCGATGTGGATCAGGGCGGCGGCCTCGGAAAGGGACAGGCCGGAGGCGAGCAGGCAGCGAATGTCGTGCACGGTCTTGACGTCTTCTTCGCGGTAATGCCGGTAGCCGTTGGGGTCGCGCCGCGGGGTCAGCACGCGCGCGTTCTCGTAGTGGCGCAGCATCCGCGGGCTCGCGCCCGTGCGCTCGCTCAATTCCTTGATCTGCACCGCGAGCTCCTCCTTGACATTGACGTTAGTGTCATACTTTACCTTGGCCGTATGACCAACGAACGGAGTCGGCCGAACGTACTGCTCGTGGTGTCCCACCCGGATCACGAGTCCGCCACCTGGGCTATCGCCCGCGCGGTCGAGCAGGGCGTCCAAGCGGACGGAAGTACCACTGCCACAACGCATGACCTGACGGCCTCGGGATTCAACCCCGCCTTCACCGCAGCGGATCTCGCGGTCCACCGACTGCTCGGCGACGTGCCCGCTGACGTACGGCGCGAGCAAGAGTTGATCGAATCGGCCGACGTCGTCGCCGTGCTGTTCCCGGTCTACTGGTGGTCGATGCCCGCCCTGGCCAAGGGGTGGATCGACCGGGTGTTCAGCCGAGGCTGGGCCTACGAGAACACCTCCCCCAACGGACCGAGTGCGATCGACGAACTGCACTACATCGCGCTGGCAGGCGTCAACCAGCACAGTTTCGAGCGCCGCGGCTACAAGGACTCGATCACCCGCCAACTCCACGAGGGCATCGCCGGCTACTCCGAGATCGCCCACTCCTCCATCGAGATCCTCTACGGCACCGAAACCAGTGACCCGCAAGCACATCAGGAACTAGCCGCCCAGGGCTACAAACTCGGCGCCGACCTGGCCCAGCGTGCGCAAGCGGCGTTCGACCGGTCAACTCGCCCGGGCGAGTGACACGACCTGTGTAGGCGCGGTCGTCCCCGCCTACGCCGCCCACCGCCCGTTCGCCTCGGCCGCCCGGATCGCCAGCAATCCGGGCGGCCGCATCCGTCCTGCCGCGATCAGCGCCTCTGCCTTTCCGACATTGATCCGCGACCAAGGACTCTTCGTCCGCCGCGGCGAATACCGCTGCAGGTAGTACTGCTCATCCAGCCCCTTGCGATGACTATCGATCCACCCGTAGCAGAGCGCCACGTCGAGGGCCTCGCCGATCGTCAGCCCGTCCGCCCCCTTCTTGGCGATCACCAACCACACGCCGGTCGATTCGTCATGCCGGTCGGCCAGCCACGACTCCCAGTGCGCCACATCCGGAAAACGGACAGAACCTGCATCAATGCTCTCCATGACTCTCATCATCCGCACTGAAGTGCTCACCAAATGAGCACTTTGATTCGGTGCCGGGACAGAGTCGGCCGAGATCACGCGCCTGCGAACCAATCCAACAACCAACTCGGGTCCGAATAGCGGGATGGTCCACACCGGAACCACCCCCAGAAACGAGGCCAACCCCGTGCCCTACCGCCCCGCCCACCTCACCGCAGCCGGCATCACCACCGTCGCCGCCCTGCTCACCCTCGCCCCCACCGCCCAAGCCGAAACAACCTCCCCGACCTACCACTGCGAAACCTTCGCCCCCGGCAAGCCCGCCCCCGGCAAGCCCGCCCCCGGCGACAAGAAGCCCACCCCGATAACCGGCAGCAAGTGCACCGCCACCAACGCCCCCGAAAAGGGCCCCATCAAAGACTTCTTCTTCATCCTCGACAAAGCGGTCTTCTACGTCTGCGGCATAGCCCCCAACGGCACCTTCGCCTCCCCCGACGCAATATCCGGCACCGCCGACCTCCCCACCAAACTCACCGCCACCCGCTGCTGGGCCTTCAAAACCGACGGCAAATTCTCCCCCGAACAATTCGAACAAGAACTCGCCAAGCAAAAGGAGAAGAAGGCACCGAAGTAACGGTGGCGCGGGCGGGCTCGTACCCACAGCGCACGGACCGGGCCGTTATCGTGTGTTGCTGTGCGTGGCGAGACGAAGGAGACCGGGCGGGACGGGGGTAGTGGCGAAGGTTCGTCGCCGCGGGCGCTGTTCGTGGCCAGGTTGGGGGAACTGTGGGAGGCCGCAGGGAATCCCACGCTGCAGCGAGTCGCGGCCGCCACCGAGGAACGGCTGAAAGGTGCGCGCACACCGGCACAGAGCCAGCGTTCATCGATGCAGCGCATCAGCGATTGGCGGTCCGGGCGCAATGTGCCCTCGCGCTTCGAATCGTTGGATCCGGTACTGGTGACGTTGATTTCGCTGGCACAGCAGGCATCTGGTCCCGTTCCGTCGGTCTTGTCGAATCGGTCGGCTTGGCGGCGTTTGTGGAAGGCGGCTATCGCTCAGCCCGTGCGCCCGACGGTGCTGACCTCGTTGCGACGCGATATCCCCACCTTCGTCGGACGTGACTTCGAGGTGCAGCGGATCCTGGATGCTGCCGGGCCGGGTCGGGTGGTGTCGATCCACACCATCGACGGTATGCCCGGTGTCGGGAAAACCGCGCTGGTCACGCGGGCGGCGCATTTGCTGTCGGACGGGTTTCCCGACGGCAGGTTCTTCGTCGAGTTGAATTCGCACACTCCGGGGCAGGTGCCTGCGGATCCGGCCGGGGTGCTGGCCACGCTGCTCACCGGGCTCGGCATCGCACCGAAGCACATTCCGGATTCGCTCGAGGCACGGCGGGATCTGTGGCGCGACCGTGTCGCCGCCAAACGGGTACTGCTGATCCTCGATGACGCCCGCGACCACGACCAGATCGAACCGTTGCTGCCAACCGGGCCGGACTGCCTGACTTTGATCACCAGCCGCCGCAGACTCGTCGCGCTGGACGATGCCCTCCCACTGCCACTGGACACTCTCGATCCCGACAGTGCGATCGACCTGTTCTATCGGTTGGCCCAACGCAACCCGCACGGCGATGCAGTCGCGGCTGTCGCCGAGATCGTCCGATTGTGCGGGTACCTACCGCTGGCGATCGTGCTGCTGGCCGGTCGGCTCGCCCACCATCCGGCCTGGACCCTCACCGGCCTCGCCGAGGAATTCCGCACCGCCCAGGATCGGCTCGGCGAACTCGACGCCGGACAACGCGCGGTGCGAGCCGCGTTCACCGCGTCCTACAAAAGCCTGCCACCCGAGCAGCAACGACTGTTCCGCACGCTGGGACTGCACCCCGGCCCCGATTTCGAGGCCTATGCCATCGCCGCGTTGAACGGCATCCCGCTTGCCGAGGCCCGATCCGAACTCGACGCTCTCTATACCTATCACCTCATCGAGGAAACGACACCCGGCCGCTATCGCCTGCACGACCTGGTGCGCGAATACGCGCGCGTCCTTGTCGCCGCGTCGTCGAGCGATGACACCGAAGCGGTGCGGCGACTGCTGGACCACTACCTGCACACCGCCGCAGCGGCCGACCAATGGCTGACGCGAAGACCCAACGGCACCTCCGTCGTAACAGGTTCCGTGGTGCCGGAATTCGACAACGAGACGCACGCGCTGACGTGGCTGCGGAGAGAGCGAGCGAACCTGCTCGCCTGCCTCGATTACGCCGCCGAACACGATCCCGCGCGGATGGTCGCGTTGACCGAGGTCCTCGCGGAATTGCTCGAACGCGAAGGGCCTTGGCCATCAGCCCGGCAGCTGCACCAACGCGCCGCCGCGGCCGCGGACCAGCTGGGCGACCGCCGCGGCCGAGCCAACGCCCTGACCAACCTCGGCATCGTGGAGCGGCAGACCGGGAACTACGAGCAGGCAGACGAAGTACTTCAGCAGGCCCTGCCCCTGCACCACGAAACCGGCTACACCGTCCGCGAAGCCGACACCCTCGCCAACCTGGGCAAGGTGCGGTGGCAGACAGGGAACTACCCCCAAGCCGCCGACCTACTCCACCAGGCGCTGACCCTGTACCGGGAAACCGGCTACCTCCTCGGCGAAGCCAACACCCTCGCCAACTTGGGCAGCGGGCGTCGCGACAACGGCGACTACGCGCAGGCCGCCGACCTACTCCAGCAAGCCCTGACCCTGTACCGGGAAACCGGCCATCTCCTCGGCGAAGCCAACACCCTCGCCAGTCTGGGCGGCGTGCGCCGCGACAACGGCGACTACGCGCAGGCCGCCGACCTGATCCAGCAAGCCCTGACCCTGTTCCAAGAGGCCGGCTCCGCTCTCGGCGAAGCCGACGCCCTCGGCTTCCTCGGCAGCGTGCGCCGCCAGACCGGACACTATGCGCAGGCCGCCGACCTGTTTCTGCACGCTGCGGCCGTGCACCAGGAAATCGGCCACCGCAAAGGCGAAGCCATCTGCATCGGCAACCTCGGCCTGGTGCGCCGAGATACCGGAGATTACGGACAGGCCGCCGACCTGATCCAGCAGGCCTTGGCCATGTTCCGGGACATGGGCCACCGCCTCGGCGAAGCCATGAACCTCAACAACCTCGCCACCGTGCGCAGGGAAACCAAGGACCACCAGCAAGCCGCCGATCTCTCGCGCCAAGCCTTAGCTCTGTTTCGAGAGACCGGCTACCGCATCGGCGAAGCCGAAGCACTCGCCAACCTTGGTGCCGTGTGCCAGGAAACCGGGAACCATGAGCAGGCCGCCGACCTCTCCCACCAAGCCTTGGCGCTGTTCCGGAAGATCGGCTATCGCATCGGCGAAGCTGAGGCATTGAACAACACCGCGAAGGTCCTGTTGGCAACCGGCGAACCCGGCGAGGCGCTGACGATGTTCACCAACGCGCTGACCATAGCCCGCGACATCGACAGCCGAATCCAGCAAGCCCGTGCCTCGGAAGGCCTCGCCCGCTGCCACGCCGCCCTCGGCGACACCACCGGCGCCACCACCCACCTGCGCCACGCCATCGACCTCTACCGCCACCTGGGTGCATCCGAAACCGATGCCGCGACAACCTATCTCGCCACGCTCGAACCCCCACCGCCCGAGCGCCCGAGCTAGACTCCCGCGCACCGGCCCGGATAACTGGATGCCGCTGATCCCCTCCACCTGCGGCACCTGGACCATCACTCCCGGATGGCGCCGCAATCATCACTGGAAACACTGAAGTACCGCCAAGCCAGATCCGTCGTTCCACGCGGAATCAGCAGGTCAAAGCCCATAGATCGAAATTCCGGTCCGGAGAACACCGGAGCACCTGGCCTTCCGAAGCAACCTGTCGAACATGCGGGCCTAGGCCATTATCGTGTGTTGCTGTGGGTGGCGAGCGAACGGAGACCGGGCGGGACGGAGGTGGTGGCGACGTCTCATCGCCACGAGCGCTGTTCGTGGCCCGGTTGGCGGAACTATGGGAGGCCGCGGGCAATCCGACGCTGCAGCGGGTCACGGCCGCCACCGAAGAACGGACGAAAGCAGCGCGCACGCCGGCGCAGAGCCAGCGCTCGTCGATGCAGCGCATCAGCGATTGGCGCAGCGGGCGCAACGTGCCCTCCCGGTTCGAATCACTGGATCCGGTACTGGTGACACTGATCGCGTTGGCCCGACAGGCATCTGGTCCCGTTCCCTCGGTCCTGTCGAACCGGTCGGGTTGGCGACGTCTATGGAAGGCCGCAATCACTCAGCCCGTGCGCCCCACAGTGCTGACC
>NZ_JBITJI010000020.1:162230-163384 GCF_044459885.1 Nocardia sp. NPDC050175 | reverse complement strand
GCCCGGTCCCATTCCGAACCCGGAAGCTAAGCTTGCCAGCGCCGATGGTACTGCACTCGACAGGGTGTGGGAGAGTAGGACACCGCCGGAACATCATTCACGAAAGCCCCCCAGCTCACGCTGGGGGGCTTTCGTCGTTTCTAAGACGCGCCACTACACGCGACCTCCTTGACATTTCATCGAATAGTCGACCGTTCAGTCCCCTGACCGGCATAAATCATCCCATCCAGGCGCGCTACGGCAACGAATGCTAGATGACCATTCCAGATGGTAGGTTCTGCTCGCAGTCCAATCTTCACCAGGCTCTCAGCAGGATCGTGACGACCTCTGTCCCGGGTTCCAGACCCGTGGGGGTGTTGTTTCTAGTGATCTCTCAGTCGATGGGAAGGTTCGCGATGGCAATCGAACGAGCAGAAGAGCTCGGTTCACCCAGCTCGACACGCAGCCGCCGCCGGACAACGCGGCGCGTCGCTTATGTGGCCGCCGGATTGTTGGCTGTGTCCGCAATCGGTTATCACGTAGTCGATGCCCCGAGCTCGGCTGCGGCGACGACGACGTCCAAGTGCACTGACGGCACGGGCTCGGTCACGCTCAAGAAGAAGGGTTCCGACGTCATCGGAACCGCGAAGCTGACCAAGGACTTCAAGAACTACGCGGATAACGAGGATTGTGTGGGGGCGGGTGCGAACGGGACGTCCGGCCCGATCACCGCAACCGCGAGCGAGGACGGCAAGTCCTGCGTGCTGACGGCGGAGATCGACAAAGCCAACGGCGCAGCCAAAGAGGGCGACGAATTTTCCAAGGGCGGCGATATCAAGGTGACCGTTCCGCTGGACGGTAAGCCTTCCACCGCGATGGCGGAGGGCACGAACGACAACAACGAAAAGGTCACTGCCACCGCGACTATCACGGGCATCAAGATGACCGACTGCAAGACGAGTTCGATTCCGACGGACACCTTTGCCGCGACAAAGGTCAACGCTTCGATCGAGAAGAAGTAACCAAGCTCGGTAGTCGTTCGATCAACGGCGCCTGAGCTTTTCGTGGCGGGGGGGGGGCACCGGTGGGGGGCGCCCCCCCGGGGGGGGGCCCCCCACGGGGGGGGGGTTGGTTTGAATTAGAAAGATGTCGTGGGGGCGCAGGGCGGGGGGTTG
>NZ_JBITJI010000020.1:0-162220 GCF_044459885.1 Nocardia sp. NPDC050175 | reverse complement strand
CCCAAACGCCCACCGCCTCCTTCCTATAAAAAAAACCCCGGGGGTGTCGGGGTCCCCCCCCGGCCCCCTGTGTTGGGGGGGGGGGGGGCCCCCCGGGGGCCCCCCCCCCGCGACGTTCGGAGCGCCCTCAAGGGGTGGAGTGTGCTTGACATGCGCAAGGATGCCTTGGCGCAACTGGCCGTGCTGATGGCCCGATATCGGCGTCGAGTATTCGCTGGGTGGCTCCTCGCAATCGTCGTCGGCCTGCTCGGCTTGCCGCATCTATTGACGTCGGTGGTGTCGCCGCCGATCGAGGTCGCCGGCTCGGAATCACAACAGGCGGGCGAGATCTTGGGTGCCGCGCTGCCGACATTCGGCAAGGATCCGATGATCGCCGTGTTCCATTCTTCGACGCTTCGCGCCGTCGACCCGGCCTTCCAGGACGCGATCGACGCCGGAAAGATCGCGTTGAGTGAGCAGGACGGCATCTCCGGTGTGGTGTCGTTGCCGATCGTCGGCGAACACACCCGGGTGACGGCAATGCCCGAAACGATGGAGCCACTGCGCCCGCTGTTCCACGACGAGCACGCGGCGTACGTGCTGGTCGGGATTACCGGTGACGACCGGGACCGCCAGGACCGGATACCGGCACAGCAGGCCGCGATCGACCAAGCGGCACAAGAGGTTTCCGGCGGTGCCGTGCGGACCTATCTGGTCGGTGTCGCGGCCTTCGGTCAATCGGTACAGCAGGCAGAGATCGCAGATCTCATGCGCATCGAGCTGGTTGCGGTACCGGTGGCGATAATCGTCCTGCTGGTCGGACTGCGGTCTCCCGTCGCCGCGCTGGTCCCTGCGGGGATCGCAGGCGCGGCGGTGGTGACCACCCTCGGCGCATTCGCCTTGCTGACCGGGGTGTTCCCGGTCGACGGAATGTTGCTGGTCGGAGTGAACGCGGTCGGATTGGGCGTCGGCATCGATTACGCGTTGTTCGTGACGAATCGGTACCGAGAGGAACTGGCCGCAGGGGCCGACCCGGAGGACGCCATCGCCACTGCGGCGGGCACGACCGGGCGCACGGTGGTGTATTCGGGATTGATCTTGATTTTGGCGTGCCTGACCCTGTTCTTGGTGCGCTGGCATGTATTCGTGCAGGCTGCGGTCGGCATCATGGCGGTGACCGCAGTCGCGCTGGCCGCCTCGGTCTCCCTGCTGCCCGCGGCGCTGGTGTCGCTCACCCGGTGGCTCGAATGGCGGCCCCGATGGATGGCTCGTCGCGCTCCCTTCGGCCACCACGCGACCGAAGGTCCACCGCGGCTGGCGCGCTGGGCTGAGCATCTGATGCGGCACCACTGGCCGTATGCCGTGGCTGTCACGGCCGGACTGCTGTTGGCGGCTACGCCGGTGCTCGATATGCGGCTCGGCATCAACTTGGAACGGCATGCGTTGACCGGCACGCCAGTCCGCGTCGGTCAGGAAATCGCGGACCAAGACGCGCCTGGTTTGACGGGCACGGTGTTCGTGTTGCTGCGGCGGCCGGTCGACACCGACGAGCCGGACATCAAGCCGCTCTTGGCTGCCCTGCGCGCGGATCCAGAGATCGCCGCGGCCAGCCCGCTCGACGACGGTGTCGACCTCACCGCCGTGCTGGTCATCCCGCGACATCTACCGGACTCGCCCGCCGTGGTGCGGCTGGTGCAGCGGATCCGTACACAGATTGTGCCTGCGGCCGCTCCGCCCGGGCACCAGGCATTGGTCGGCGGATCCAGTGCGCTGGTCACCGATCTGCTCACCGAGACCTCGGCGAAACTGTGGTGGGTGATCGGCTGCGTGTTGGCGATGATGTTCGGGCTGCTGGTTCTCGTGCTGCGCAGCCTGCTCCTGCCGTTGAAGGCAATACTGATGAGCCTGCTGGCAACCGGCGCGTCGTTCGGGCTGACCGTGCTGCTGTTCCAAGGCGACGGCGGCGACGAGGTATCCGCCCTGGCCGGCCCAGGGCTGATCTGGCCGCAAGTGCCGTTGATCGTGTTCGTCCTACTGTTCGGGTTGTCCACGGACTACGAACTGTTCCTCGTTCGCCGAATCCAGGAGGAATACCGGACCACCGGAGACAACCGTCGTTCGGTCGCGATCGGCCTGCAGCGGACCGCTCGACCGATCTCGTTGGCGGCGGCGATCCTCGCCGTCGCGTTCGGCAGCCTGCTGGTTTCCGATGTCACCGGCCTGCGCGTGTTCGGCTTCGCCATCGCCGTCGCGTTGATCATCGACGCGACCTTGATCCGCCTGATCCTGGTGCCCGCCCTGATGCAGATCATGGGTCGGTGGAACTGGTGGTTTCCCGGGGGCTCGCGGTCCGCACCGCTCGATCGAGGTGGTCGGCCTCCGGCTGAACAGCCGACCGTGCGCACCGAGTGCGCCACGGACCCTGTTCCCATCCCCTGAGCGAGGATCGAATGCGCGCCTACCCGGTGACCGGTGCGACCGGTTTCGTCTGCGCCGCACTGACTCTGGAAGTGCAGGCGGTGCACCGATCCAGAGGTACCTCGACCGCATCGGGCTCGCGAATGAGGTGCGGGCGGCCTGATCGGTCGGCCGCGGTAGCAGACACAGATACCGGCGATTCACGACAGGAGACACCATGCGATTCGCGACTCGGCTGCCCGGCGAACGCGGCCTTGCGGAGCGGGATGCAGACCAGATCGCGCTTATTCGGGGACAGATCATGGGGGTCGGCGATCGCTGGCGGGTGAAGCATCCGTGGATCGCCGGCCATCAGGACGCGATAGGTATGGCGATCTTCGTGGTCGCCATAGCTGGTGTGCTCGGCGATGCCGCGCTGTATGTGGCGGGCGTATTGCCTTGGTGGGCAACTGTATTGGTGACGGCGTTCTGGTTGTCGCTGTTGCACGAGATCGAGCATGACCTCATCCACTCGATGTACTTCCGTACGAACAAGTGGGTGCACAACTCGATGATGTTGGGTGTCTGGGTGTTTCGGCCGAGCACGATCAATCCGTGGGTTCGGCGCCGGTTGCATCTGCATCATCACGAGGTGTCGGGGACCGAGTCCGATCTGGAGGAGCGCGGTATCACCAGCGGGGAGCGCTGGGGTGGTCATCGCCTGCTCTCTCTGCTGGATACCGTGCTGGGCTACGCCATGCGGCCCTTTCGGATGCGCCGGCTCGTTCATGCGTATGTGGCGCAGGCGGCTCAGGACCCCGAGGACGCGCGGCGGCTGGCTGTGACGACTCCGCTCGGCTACTTTCCGCTCGCTGGATTGCACTACGGGCTCTGGTATCTCACGATCGGTCTGCATATCTACGACCTGTTCGGCGGCCGCATCGCTTACCAGGGTGCGCATCACGCGCTGGACTTCGTTGCGGTGACCTTGTTGGCGCCCAATATGATTCGCACGTTCTGTCTGCATTTCGTCAGCTCGAACATGCACTACTACGGTGACGTCGAGCCGCACAATGTGCTGCAGCAGACCCAGGTCTGGACGGCCAAGTGGTTGTGGCCGGTGCACGCGTTGTGTTTCAACTTCGGTGGCACCCATGCTATTCACCACTTCCTCGTCCGTGACCCGTTCTATGTCCGCGAGGCGATCAGAGCCGAATGTCAGGCGATCTTACGTGAGCACGGGGTCCGATTCGATGACTTCGGCACCTTCGGCCGCGCCAATCGGTTCGGGCTCGCCGCGCCGACGGGATCGGTCGAGGTGTGACCGATAACGTTGCGGCAGCCCAGAATTCGACCGCAGGCACGGTCGTCGAGCTGTGGATCTGCGTCACCTGCGGAATGATCTACGACCCGGCCGAGGGTGACCCGGACGGCGGCATCGCGCCGGGCACCGCCTTCGCCGACATCCCCGACGAATGGGTGTGCCCGGTGTGCGGCGCACGCAAGGCGGACTTCGTCCCCTACGAGGACTGACAAACAGCCGCACGCCTTCTGATTTCCGGCACCGAGAATCGCATGCGATTTCAGGTGCGGGAAATCAAGAAGGGTGCGGCGTCAGAACAGGCGGAACTCGGTGCTCTCGGTGCCGCGCAGCGCGTCGTAATCGAGGACGTGGCAACGGATTCCGCGATCCTCGGCGAGGGTGCGAGCCTGGGGCTTGATCTGCTGGGCCGCGAAGACGCCTGCCACCGGGGCGAGCAGCGGGTCGCGGTTGAGGAGTTCGAGGTAGCGGGTGAGCTGTTCGACGCCGTCGATTTCGCCGCGGCGTTTGATCTCGACCGCGACGGTGGCACCGTTGGCGTCGCGGCAGAGCAGGTCCACCGGGCCGATGGCGGTCATGTACTCGCGGCGGATGAGGGAGAAGCCGGGGCCGAGGGTGGTCACGTGTTCGGCGAGCAGCACCTGAAGGTGGGCCTCCACACCGTCTTTCACCAGGCCGGGGTCGATCCCGAGCTCGTGCGAGGAGTCGTGCTCGATGTCCTCGATGGTGATGCGGAGTTCCTCGCCTGCCTTGTTGGTGACGACCCAGAGGGCCTTCGCGCCCTCGGGGATGTCGGCGGCGCCGCGCTCTTCCAGCCAGCACGGCGGGCTCATCCAGTTCAGCGGCTTGTACGAGCCGCCGTCGGAGTGCACGAGGACGGAGCCGTCCGCTTTCACCAAGAGCAAGCGGCGGGCCATCGCGAGATGGGCGGTGAGTCGCCCCACGTAGTCGACCTGACAGCGAGCAATCACTAGGCGCACCCAAGCACTGTAGGTGACAGGGTGTGCGAGCTTGTCGTCAGCCCAACAGGATCGCGGCGGCCAGGATCGCGCTGGTGGTGAGCAGGGCCTGTTCCACCCTGGTGAATCGGCGGGTGACCGGCGTCTTGGTCCGGATCATGCCGTAGCCGACGGCCGAGCCGATGCAGAAGGCCAGCAGGTGTCCGACGTTGGTGAAGTTCTGGCCGAGCAGCACACCGCCGATGGCGGCGACGAACCACACTGCGGCCCAGGCGATCCGCAACCGGTTCGGTACGACGAAGACCAGCGCGCCGATCAACGCCATCGACCCGTAGCTGATGCCGACGTCCTCGCTCCAGCGCACGCTCGCGGGCAGCCAGTCGAATTCGACGGCCACCCAGAGTCCGCCCGCGACGAGCAGCGTCGCGCCGATATGTCCGGCCAGGAAGACGCGCACCATGTGCAGCGCGCCGAAGCGCAGCTCGGCCAGGCCGAGCAGGCAGGCCAGTAACGGCATGATCAACCACGCGGTGCCGACGTCGCCGATGACCAGCGCGCTCGACAGCAGGGTGACGACGCGGCCCTGGAGCAGGTTGTGCAGATTGGTGCTGGCGTGCAGCACCACCTTCGACTGGGCCGAGTCGCTCAGCGCGGAGAAGATCGATGTGACGATGACCAGTACGGCCAGATAGCCGACGGTCGCGGGCACCCGCGGTCGCCACCAGCGAGGACCGACGACCGTTGTCCGGTCGTCCGTGATCGTGGCGACGGCCATGCGTACCTCCGTGTCTGTGCGGTGTCTCTCCATGATCGAGTTCTCCGCTGCGCTCGATCAGGGTATTCCCGGTGAAATTGCTGTGAAACTGATCGCCGGTGTGCAACGAGATCGGCATTTGGGCGGTGCCCCACTGTGCCACATCATGCCGATCTCGGCAGGGCGAACGGTTGACCAGGCGGTCTGGCCGCGCGCACGCTCCCGGTTGCCGCACTGGCCGTTCAGAGGCGCCGCCGGCCGGGTAATAGTCTGGGAGCATGCCTCGTCGTAAACCGCGCGCAGACGGTCAAACGGGCCGCTCGCGGACGGGCGGCGCACCGCTCGGTGATGTCTTCGGCCGGACGGAGGCGGGCCCGGACGGTGACGAGACCTACGTCGTTCGCACCATCCCAGGGGCCCGTGCGGTGAAGACCTATC
Organism: Nocardia sp. NPDC050175; assembly: GCF_044459885.1. NCBI lineage: Bacteria > Bacillati > Actinomycetota > Actinomycetes > Mycobacteriales > Nocardiaceae > Nocardia > Nocardia sp. NPDC050175. Next base: position 156,372 of record NZ_JBITJI010000020.1, on the reverse strand, counting down.
GCTGCCCGGGGTGCGACCACGAAATCGCACTCGGCGTCGCGCACATCGTCGCCTGGGCCGCCGACGGCGGTGAGGACGATCGCAGGCATTGGCATCGTGGGTGCTGGAATGGTCGCCAGACGCGCGGGATTACCCGGCGCTGGTCGTAGGCGGGTGCCGCCCGGCGGATGTCGTTCGTCCTGAATGCCCGTGTCGTGCCGGGTCATGCCGCCGTTTGCCCCGAATGTCCTTGTCGGCGAGGCTATTCCTCCGATACGTGACATTCATGCCCCAATGTCCGGTTGGCGCAGCGGATTCCGGGTAAGCACCGCCCGACGGGCCCGGGGAATTAGGAAGGCCGCCCCCGAAGGGGCGGCCTTAGGTTGAATTCGGTGACGCAGCAACTGATTTGGCGAGTACATGGGTAACTCGCCGGGGACCGGCTGACCCAGCCTGTCCATCACCGCCGGCCGCCAACGTACTGTCGTCGCACCTTGGTCTGGCCTGAATTCGCGGAGAGGCGGGCTAGCCCGCCGTCAGTCAGTCAGTTGCTGATGTCGGCGTTCTCGCGCTCCTCGTCGACGATGTCGTCTTCCTCGGCGGCAACATCGGAGATGGCCTTGCGGTTGGAGCCGGCGACCTGCTTGGTGTTGTTGCCGATCTTGCGCTGGTCCGGAACGCCGTCCAGCAGTTCGCTTTCCCGGTTGACCGCGGCGAGCATCGCGGGCACCGAGTCGAGCTGGCCGCGGATGCCGAGCAGCTGGGCGAGCACGCGTCCACGCAGCACGCGCATCTCCTCGGCCAGTTCCTTCGCGTGCGCGATCTTGCGCTCGGAGGTCTGGGTCGCGGAGGTGATGAGGCGGTTGGCCTCGTCGGTCGCGTCCTTGATCCGCTGTGCGGCCTCGGCGCGGCTGGTGGCCTCCAGCTCCTCCATGGCGCGGGTGAGCTTGGTGCGCCGCTCCGCCATGGTGACCTCGAAGTCCTGCTGGGTCGCCTTGCGCTTGGCATCGGCTTCCTTGCCGAGGCGGTCGGCCTCGGCCTGCGCGGCTTCGATGATCTTGGCGGACTCGGTGCGCGCGTTGGCCAGGGTCTGCTCGAACTCGATCTCGAGCGCCTCGCGCTTTTCCTTGGTTTCGGCCAGCAACGACTCGTACTTGCCACGCATCTCGGTGGCCTGCTGCTCCGCGATCGACACCATCTCCGCGGCCTCGGCCTGTGCCAGGGCACGGACCTCGGAGGCCTCGTCGGAGGCCAGCCGCAGCATGCGGGAGATGCGGTCGGACATGCCTTCCGCGGTGGTGGGCGGCACCGAGAGTCGGTCGACCTCCTTGCGGAGCTCGTCGATCTCGTCACGCGCATCCTCGAGCTGGCTCGCGAGGTTACGGGCTTGTGCCGCAGCAGCATCCCGGTCGGTAGCGGTGACCCTTAGTTCGGCGTCGAAGCGGTCGAAGTAGTTGCGTACCTCGTCTTGCGCATAACCCTTGCGCACAACGGTGAAGGGCAGTGCAACGAAGCGATTGCGATCGGACTCAGGTGACGACATGGCACACAAACTACAGCCTACAGAGACCTGATGGTGACTCGACCGCGAATGTGATTCCGAAGAGTTTTTCCGGCCCGATCTTGATACTAGTGCGTAACATTCGGGTTCGGCTCGACCAACTCGATCAGCACACCGCCAGCATCCTTCGGATGGATGAAATTGATGCGGGAATCCGCTGTTCCAGGCCTCGGCGCCTCGTACAGCAAACGCAAGCCCCGCGCGCGCAGGTGCGCGGAGACCGCATCGATGTCGGTGACGCGGTACGCCAGTTGTTGCAGGCCCGCCCCGTTACGGTCGATGAACTTGGCGATGGTCGACTCCGCGTTGAGCGGGGCCAGCAACTGCAGGGCAGTCCCTCGATCCGGGGCGCCGGGCAGCGACAGCATCGCCTCGTGCACGCCCTGGGCATCGTTGACCTCGCGATGGGTCTCGATCATGCCGAGATTCTCGGCATACCAGGCAACCGCGACATCCAGGTCAGGCACGGCGACGCCGACGTGGTCGACGGCGACGACGTAGTCCGCGGGGATGAAATCGGCCGAATCCATAACGTTGCTCACTACTCGAAGGTAGCCGCTACCTGCGTACCGGCAACCTGGGCACTGCGGTTACCGTGGAGTACAGAATCCTGCGAAACAAGATAGCGAGGCTTGTCGTGACTTCATCCGTGATCGTCTCCGGTGCGCGGACCCCGGTCGGTCGCCTGCTCGGCGGCCTCAAGGACTTCAGCGGTTCCGATCTCGGCGGCTTCGCCATCAAGGCCGCGCTGGAAAAGGGCGGCGTCGCGCCCGAGCAGGTCGACTACGTGATCATGGGCCAGGTGCTCACCGCGGGCGCGGGCCAGATCCCGGCCAGGCAGGCGGCCGCGGCCGCGGGCATTCCGATGGATGTGCCCGCGCTCACGGTCAATAAGGTCTGTTTGTCCGGAATCAACGCGATCGCGTTGGCGGACCAGCTGATTCGCGCGGGCGAGTACGAGATCGTCGTCGCGGGCGGCCAGGAGTCGATGAGCCAGGCCCCGCATCTGCTGGAGAAGAGCCGCGAGGGCTTCAAGTACGGCGACGTGACGCTGCGCGACCACATGGCCTACGACGGCCTGCACGACATCTTCACCGACCAGCCGATGGGCGCGCTGACCGAACAGCGCAACGACACCGAGCCGGCTAGGGGGACGGCAGGAGGCGGAGCCGACGGGGTGGGTCAGGTCAGCCGCGAGGAGCAGGACGCGTTCGCGGCGGCCTCGCACCAGCGCGCGGCGGCGGCGTGGAAGAACGGCGTCTTCGACGACGAGGTGGTCCCGGTCTCGGTGCCGCAGCGCAAGGGCGACCCGCTGGTGGTCGCCGCCGACGAGGGCATCCGCGCGGACACCACCGCGGAGTCGCTGGCCAAGCTGCGTCCCGCGTTCCGCAAGGACGGCACGATCACCGCGGGCACCGCCTCGCAGATCTCCGACGGTGCCGCCGCGGTCGTGGTGATGAGCAAGGCCAAGGCCGAGGAACTGGGTCTGAGCTGGCTTGCCGAGATCGGTGCCGCGGGTGTTGTCGCGGGCCCGGACTCGACGCTGCAGGACCAGCCGGCCAACGCCATCGCGAAGGCCTGTGCGCGCGAAGGCATTTCGCCTGCCGACCTGGACGTGGTGGAGATCAACGAGGCGTTCGCGGCGGTCGGTGTCGCGTCGACCCGCAAGCTGGGTATTGATCCGGCGAAGGTGAACGTCAACGGTGGCGCGATCGCGATCGGGCATCCGCTCGGCATGTCCGGTGCGCGCATCCTGCTGCACCTGGTGCTCGAGCTGAAGCGTCGCGGTGGCGGCGTCGGTGCTGCCGCGCTGTGCGGCGGTGGCGGCCAGGGCGATGCGCTGATCGTGCGCGTGTAATCGAGTTTCTCAGCACAGCCCCCGCGGATACTTTCGCGGGGGCTGTGCTGTCTCGGCGACGAAAGTCGTGTCCTGGTCCCGGCTTTCGCGAGGATGACGAATCGGGTCGGCGCGAGTGCCGAGCAGTGCCCACTCGATGTGACTCGTCCCACTACGACACGTCGTAGTGCATCCGGCACAATGGTGCGCATGGGCAATGTCTTCGACCTGAGTACTGTCGCGAAGCGCTTTCGTTTCATCGCGGTGCTCGAGGCGATCTCCTGGGTTTTCCTGATCGTCGGCATGGTGTTCAAGCGACTCCCCGAGCCGGTGCTGTGGCCGGTCAAGGTGTTCGGCATGACGCACGGCATCATCTTCGTGCTGTTCGTGATCGCCGCCATCATGGCCGCGCGCGAACTCGGCTGGAACGCGCTGACCACGGTGCTCGCGCTGCTGTCCAGCATCCCGCCGTTCTTCACCGTCGTGTTCGAGATCTGGGCGGTCCGCTCGGGCAAGCTCGCTGAGCTGAGCAACGCGGTTTCCGCCGACTCCGGAGCCCCGGCCGCCGCGACGTCGTGACAAACTGGAAACCGTGACTCGACCTGCCGCACGCCGCCCTTCGCCAGCCGCTGTCGCCGCCATGTCCGGGGCAGTTGATCTCTCCGGTCTGAAGCAACCGCCTGCCAGCGCACCCGCTGCGGCGAGCGGTGGCGACTACGCGGTGAACGAGGCGAACTTCGAGACCAAGGTGCTACGCCGCTCGGTGCAGGTGCCGGTGGTCGTAGCGCTGTACTCGCAGCGCAGCCCGGGCAGCGTCGAGCTGGTCAAGACGCTCGAGCGGCTGGTCGGCGAGAGCGGCGGCGCCTGGGATCTGGCCATCGTCGAGGCCGAGACCAATATGCGGATCGCGCAGGCGTTCGGCGTGCAGGGCATCCCGACCGTCATCGCGGTCGCGGGCGGCCAACCGCTCGCCGACTTCCAGGGCGCGCAGCCGGAGGCCCAGGTGCGGCAGTGGCTGAGCGCGGTCATCGACGCGGTGGCAGGCAAGCTGCCCGGCGGCGAGGAGCCAGAGGAAGCGCCCGAGGATCCGCGCTTCGTCGCCGCGGAGACGGCGCTGGAGCAGGGCGATTATGCCGGTGCGGAGGCCGCGTACGAGGCGATCATCGCCGCGGAACCGGGCAACGAGGAGGCCAAGGGCGCGCTGCGTCAGCTGCGGTTCCTCGGTCGCGCGCAGGTGCTGCCGGAGTCCGCGATCGCGACCGCCGACGCCGATCCCGACAATGTGGATGCCGCGCTGGACGCCGCCGATGTGGAGATGCTGAACCAGCAGCCGGAGGCCGCGTTCGATCGGCTCATCGGCGTGGTCAAGCGCTCGGCGGGCGACGAGCGCACCAAGGCGCGGACCCGGCTGCTCGAACTCTTCGAATTGTTCGATCAGGCCGAGCCGTTCGTGGTCGCCGCGCGCCGCAAGCTCGCCGCCGCGCTGTACTGAGCAGGTAAGTCGTGCTGGCCGGCTCAGCTGTTCGGGGCCAGCCAGACTGCACTGTTGGGGGCTAGAGCGATGGTGGCGGAGGCCGGGCGACCGTGCCAGCCTTCGTCAGTCGCCTTGACAGCGCCCAGGTTTCCGACGCCGGAGCCGCCGTATTCGGCGGCGTCGGTGTTCAGGATCTCGGTCCACTGCCCGGCGAAGGGCAGGCCGACCCGGTACTCGCGGTGCACCGAGCCGGAGAAGTTGTAGACGCACGCGACCACGGACCCGTCCGATCCATAGCGCAGGAACGCCAGCACGTTGTTGGCTTGGTCGTTCGCCTCGATCCATGAGTAGCCGCCCGGGGTGGTGTCCTGGCTCCACAGCGCGGGGTGGGCGCGGTAGACAGCGTTGAGGTCGCGTACCGCAGTTGTAATCCCTTGGTGCAGTGGGTTGTCCAGCTCCTGCCAGTCCAGTCCGCGGTCGTGTGACCACTCGCGGAACTGGCCGAAATCCTGACCCATGAACAGCAACTGCTTGCCGGGGTGGCCCCACATATAAGCCAGCAATGCCCGCACGCCACCGGCTTTGGCGAAATCGTCGCCGGGCATCCTGGTCCACAGTGTGCCCTTGCCGTGTACTACTTCGTCGTGGCTGATCGGCAGCACGAAGTTCTCGCTCCACGCGTACATCGCCGAGAAGGTGATCTCGTTGTGGTGCCAGGAGCGGTGGATCGGGTCGCGCTGCAGGAAGCCGAGGGTGTCGTGCATCCAGCCCATGTTCCATTTCATGGTGAAACCCAGGCCGCCGACGTCGGTGCCGCGGGTGACGCCGGGCCAGCTGGTGGATTCCTCGGCGATGGTGACCACGCCGGGATGGTGGCGGTGCACGGTGTTGTTGAGGTCCTGCAGGAAGTCGACGGCCTCCAGGTTTTCCCGGCCGCCGTGCACGTTCGGCTCCCAACCCCCTTCGGGGCGTGAGTAATCCAGGTACAGCATGGAGGCGACGGCGTCGACGCGCAGGCCGTCGATGTGGAATTCCTCGATCCAGTAGCGCGCGTTGGCCACCAGGAAGTTGCGCACCTCGTGCCTGCCGAAGTCGAAAACGTAGGTGCCCCAGTCGAGTTGCTCGCCGCGGCGCGGGTCGGCATGCTCGTAGAGTGGTGTGCCGTCGAAGCGGGCCAGTGCCCATTCGTCGCGCGGGAAGTGTGCGGGCACCCAGTCCAGCAGCACGCCGATGCCTGCCTTGTGCAACCGATCGACGAAGGCGCGGAAGTCGTCCGGTGAGCCGAAGCGGGCAGTGGGCGCGTAGTACGAGGTGACCTGATAGCCCCAGGAACCGCCGAAGGGGTGCTCGGCGATGGGCAGCAGTTCGATGTGGGTGTATCCGGCGGCCTGCACGTAATCGGCCAGCTGGTCGGCCAATTCGCGATAGCCGAGTCCGGGGCGCCAGGAACCGAGGTGGACCTCGTAGACGCTCATCGGCGCCTGGGTCGGGTCCGTGCTCGCGCGAGTGTCGAGCCACGCCTGGTCATTCCAGACGTAGTGGCTCTCGGTCACCACCGACGCGGTGGCGGGCGGCAGTTCGGTCGCGAATGCCATCGGGTCGGCATGGTCGATGGTGCGGCCGTCCGCGCCGTGCACGCGGAACTTGTACTTGGTGCCCGGCCCGACGCCGGGCACGAACACCTCCCACACGCCGGACGAGCCGAGCGCGCGCATCGGGGCGGTGGTCCCGCTCCATCCGTCGAAATCGCCGATCACCGTGACACCGCGGGCATTTGGCGCCCACACCGCGAACGAGGTGCCGTCCACGTCGCCGTCGAGGGTGGTGTAGTGGCGCGGGTGTGCGCCGAGCACGTCCCACAGTCGCTCGTGGCGGCCCTCGCCGATCAGGTGCAGGTCCAGTTCGCCGACCGTCGGCAGGAATCGGTAGCCGTCGGCGGAGAGAATGGTCTGGCCTCCTGGATAGGTGGTGAGGATGCGGTAGTCCATGAGATCGGGGTAGGGGAGTACTGCGGCGAAAATGCCGTGTCCCAACGACTTCAGTGTGTGGTCGGTGCCGCCGACGCGGGCGCTGACCGAGTCCGCCTGTGGGCGAAGCACACTGACCTCGGTGCCGTCAGGATGTGGATGTGCGCCGAGCACGGTGTGCGGGTCACCGTGGGTGCCCGCGGCCAACAGCATCAGATCCCGGCGTCTCACAGTGTGCTCCGATAGGCGAGTTCGGTGCGCGCCTGTTGCGCGACCGGAGGCAGTGTGAGGATGTGCGCGACCGACGTCGACGGGTCCAGCCGCACGTAATTCGTTTGGGTCCAGTGGTATTCCTCGCCGCTGACCTCGTCGATCACCACCGGGTGGTCGTGCCATTCGCGGCCGATGGCGGGCAGGTCGAGCGAGACCATGCCCCATTCGGCGGCGAACGGGTTCAGGTTCACCACCACGAGCACCGCGTCGCCGCTGCTCGGGTCGACCTTCGAGTAGGCGATCAGCGAGTCGTTGTCGACGTGGTGAAAGTGGATGCAGCGCAACTGTTGCAGCGCGGGGTGCGCGCGGCGGATCTCGTTGAGCCGAGTGATCCACGGCTCCAACGACTCGCCGCGCGCCAGCGCCTCGGCGAACGGGCGCGGGCGCAGCTCGTACTTCTCCGAATCCAGGTACTCCTCGCTGCCCGGCCGCACCGCCTGATGCTCGAACAGCTCGAAACCAGAGTACACGCCCCAACTGGGTCCGAGGGTTGCGGCGAGCACCGCGCGGATGGCGAACATGCCTGGTCCGCCGTGCTGCAGGCTCTCGTGCAGGATGTCGGGGGTGTTGACGAACAGGTTGGGTCTGGCCTCGTCCGCCTTGGCCGCCAGTTCCTCGCCGAACTGGGTGAGCTCCCACTTCGCCACTCGCCAGGTGAAATACGTGTAGGACTGGCTGAAGCCGCGGCGCGCGAGACCGTACAGCCGGGCCGGGCGGGTGAACGCCTCGGACAGGAACAGCACGTCCGGGTCGGTGCGGCGCACCGTGGCGATCAACCACTCCCAGAAATCGGCGGGCTTGGTGTGCGGGTTGTCGACCCGGAAGATCTTGACGCCCAACGCGATCCAATGCCGGACCACGCGCAGCACCTCGGCGTACAGGCCGTCCGGATCGTTGTCGAAGTTGACCGGGTAGATGTCCTGGTACTTCTTCGGCGGGTTCTCCGCGAAGGCGATGGTGCCGTCGGGCAGGGTGGTGAACCACTCCGGATGGGTGGCGACCCACGGATGGTCGGGCGCGCACTGCAGCGCCAGATCGAGCGCCACCTCGAGGCCGAGTTGCGCTGCGGTGTCGACGAATTCGGTGAAGTCCTCGGCGGTGCCGAGCAGCGGGTGCACGGCGTCGTGTCCGCCGTCCTTCGAGCCGATCGCCCACGGCGACCCGACATCGCCCGGCTCGGCGACGAGGGTGTTGTTGCGGCCCTTGCGATTCACCGCGCCGACCGGATGAATCGGCGGCAGGTAGACCACGTCGAAGCCCATGCCCGCGATGCGCGGCAATTCCTTTGCCGCGGTGGCGAAGGTGCCGTGGATCGGCTTGCCCGCCTTGTCCCGGCCGCCGGTCGAGCGGGGGAAGAACTCGTACCAGGACCCGTACAGCGCGCGCTGCCGTTCCACCAGCACGGTGTGCTGCGGGCCGCGAGTCACCATGTCGCGCAACGGTGTCGCGCGCAGGATCTCGGTGATCTCCTCGGCGAACGCCGGTGCCACCCTGGCGGGCAACTGCTCGTCGCTGCGCAAGGCGGCGGCCGCGGCGCGCAACCGCTCGAACTGCTTCTTCGGCACCGCCTGCGCGGCCCGGTCGAACAGCCTGGCCCCGATCTCGAGGTCGTTGTCCAGGTCCGCGGCGTTCTGCCCGACCGCGAGCTTCGCCTCCACCGCCGAGCGCCAGGTCGCGATCGGATCGCTCCAGCCCTCGATCCGGTAGGTCCAGGCGCCGGGCAGGTTCGGGGTGAAGGTGGCGTTGAAGACGTCCGGCTCGAGATCGGGGGTCATCCGGATCCGGATCGGGCGCGCGGAGTTGGGGCCGCGCACGGTCAGCGTCGCCGCGACGGCGTCGTGCCCCTCCCGCCACACCACGGTGCGCACCGGGAAAACCTCCCCGACGACGGCCTTGGCGGGCCGACCGCCTGCGATGGACGGGGCAGTGTCATCGATTGCGATGCGGCCGGTCACGGGACCAACCTACCGTCAGCGGGGCCGATGCACGGGATCAGCGCTGGAACGACCGTCAGCGGGCGTCGACCGCGAGACCGAGGCCGAGCGCGACCAGGATCGCCCCGAGTGCGCGTTCGATCCGCTGCCGGATACCGGTTCGCCGCAGCCAGGAGCCCGCGCGGTCGGCGACGAGCACCAGGCCGACACACCACGCGGTGTCGACGACCAGCTGGATCACGATGAGCGCGATGACCGTGGGCAGCACCGGTCCGCTGGACGGCAGAAACTGTGGCAGGATCGTCAACCCGAACACCGCCGCCTTCGGATTCGCGGCGATCGACACCAGCGACGCACGGAACGCCGCACCGGGCGTCCGGCCCGACGGCAGCATCTTCGTCATGGTGCTGCCGAACTCGTCATCGCCGCGCGAGCCGCGCCACGCCTGCACGCCGAGCCAGATCAGCACCAGCGCGCCGACGATATGCATCGCGGCATTCAAAACATGGTTGGCGGCGAGCAGGACGGACAGTCCCGCGCCACCGGCGATATTCCAGGCGAGCATGCCGATCTCGCCCCCGGCGACCGCGGCCAGCCCCGCACTGCGTCCGTCACGGACCGAACGCTGCAGGAACAGGGCCGTGGCGGGCCCGGGTAGCGCGGCCAGGATCAACGAGGCCAGCAGGAATTGAGGGAGAACGGCGACCCAGTGCGGCATCCGTCGATGCTGGCACGTCGATCGTCGTTCGTGCCACCGCATTTGGGGGCGCAAATACGGTGGCACCATCCACGGTGGGTGGGACGACGTCCCTGCCCGGCCGGAGCCGAGTGCGCGTCAGGGGTGGGCGTGAATACCGGTGCCGCCGGAGACGACGAGATCGATGACCTGGGTCGACAATGGCGGCAAGGGCGACATCATCGACCGCTATGACGAGTGCGTGGCCGCTGTGCGCGGCTGATTCGCCACGGAAATAGGGTTAGCCGGGGTCTCGGCGCGCATCGTAGAGTCGGCTCCGTGCTGGCAGACGGGCAGCGGGATGACGACGTCATCGAGGGCCGCCCGGTCACCCTCCGATCCATCGACCCGACCTGGTACCGCCCCCACTTCGGCCGAGCCATCGGCTTCTATCGGAAGCACCCGTTCCCCGTCCTCCAAGTGGCGTGGCCCGACGCGGACCACCACTTCCACTGGGAGGAGCAGGCACGCAACCGAGGAAGCCAACCGCAGCTGTGGCTGAAACCGGACGAGCACCCGGCAGACATCTGGACCGCCGACCTCTGACGCTCGTGTTCGTGGACGGCGAGCCTGCCAACGCCGTTGCTACGCCGATCGGTAGCCATGCCGCCGCAACATCGGGGTTCATCCCACTGAATTACCACCGATCCACATAGCGGGTGGGACCGAATACTCGATGTGAAACGTATCCTGATCGCCGCTGCGGCGACCATAGCGCCGCTCATCCTGCCGACCGGTCCCGCGAACGCGGCCAGCGCCATCGTCGTGTTGTTCGCGGATAGCAACTTCGCGGGTGATTCGGAGTCGTTCGATAAACCCACCAACTGTGTCGACGTTTCTGATGTGCTGATGGACGACGTCTCCAGCATTATCGTGCCGAAGGGATATGAGGTGGTTCTGTACGAGCATCCGTCGTGCGTCGGGTCAGCTCTGGGCACCTTGAAGGCGGGGGGCCATCCCGACCTCGGCTCCGCGAACGACCGGACCGCCAGTCTGAGGGCGTTTCGCCGCTGAGGGACGCTCTAGGCGAAATTAGGGCGAATTGCGTTGTCGATCAACCGATCCCGAGGTGCCGACCCAGTGTCGCCGAGATGGACATGGTGGACCGCGCCGCGGGTCAGAGTCACCATGCGTCGGGCTCTGCGTTGAGATCCTCATCGCGCAGCGCCAGCCAATCGATGCGGGCCTGCGCCATCCATTCCTCGCGATCGAGTAGTCGCAGAGCGCGACGGACGACGTCGGTGGTGCTCTCGCCGACGCGGCGGACGCGGTTGATGATCCGTTCATCGTCGGGGGTCGGGCGGAACGTGGTCGTCGCCGTTCGAGAAGCGTAGAACGCAGGTAGGTCGATTGTCCTGCCGATTATCGTCCGCGCACTACCGCCGCGGTCGTTGTGAGCCGCACCGCCGGGGCGGCCGGAATGCGCGAGGTTCGGTAGGGTTCGGCGGGTGAAGGCATTGCGTCGATTCACCGTCCGTGCCCATCTGCCTGAGCGGCTGGCCGCGCTCGGCGAGCTCGCTACGAATCTGCGGTGGTCGTGGCATCCGGCTACCCAGGATTTGTTTGCGGAGATGGATCCGCAGCGGTGGTTGGAGATGGGGCACGACCCGGTGCGGATGCTCGGGGAGGTGCCTGCCGCGCGGGTGGATGAGCTGGCGGCGGATCCGGAGTATGTGCGGCGGGTGGATGCCGCGGCGGCGGATCTGCGGGAGTATCTGGCGGCGCCGAGTTGGTTCGAGCGGCGCGCGGGGGAGGAGGGCGTGCGCGGGATCGCCTACTTCTCCATGGAGTTCGGGGTTACCGAGGTGCTGCCCAACTATTCGGGTGGGCTCGGGATTCTGGCGGGCGATCATCTGAAGGCCGCTTCCGATCTGGGGCTGCCGTTGATCGGCGTCGGATTGCTGTATCGCTCCGGCTATTTCAGGCAGACGCTGTCGGCGGACGGCTGGCAGACCGAGCATTACCCGGACCTGGATCCGCAGGGCCTGCCGCTGCGGCTGCTCACCTCGGACAACGGCGGCTCGGAGACGGCGCCGGTGCTGATTCACGTGGCGATGCCGGATCAGCGGGTGCTGCGGGCACGAGTGTGGATCGCGCAGGTCGGACGGGTGCCGCTGTTGTTGCTGGATTCCGATATCGCGGAGAACGATCCGGAATTGCGCGCCGTCACCGACCGGCTCTACGGCGGCGATCAGGAGCACCGGATCCGGCAGGAGATCCTGGCCGGTATCGGCGGCGTGCGCGCGGTGCGCGCCTACACCAACGCGACCGGACTGCCCGACCCTGATGTGTTCCACATGAACGAAGGCCACGCCGGTTTCCTCGGCGTCGAGCGCATCCGCGAATTCGTCTCCACCGGAAAGGATTTCGACACGGCGCTGGCGGCGGTGCGGGCCGGCACGGTGTTCACCACGCACACCCCGGTCCCCGCCGGTATCGACCGCTTCCCGATGCCGATGGTGCGCCGCTACTTCGGTGGCGCGCACGGTGAGTCCGAATCCGCCATGCTCCCAGGGCTTTCCGTCGATCGGATCCTGGCCCTGGGCCGCGAGGCCGATCCGTCTGTCTTCAACATGGCACACATGGGCCTGCGGCTTGCCCAGCGCGCCAACGGTGTATCGAAACTGCACGGCGAGGTCAGCCGCGAGATGTTCGCCCCGCTGTGGCCCGGCTTCGATGCGGCCGAGGTGCCGATCGGCTCGGTCACCAACGGTGTGCACGCGCCGACCTGGGCCGCCCGCGAATGGTTCGACAAGGCGCGCAAGCACATCGGCGCCGAGCTCGTCGAAGAGGCGCGCGGCTGGGAGCGACTGCGTGACGTCGATCTCGGCGAACTGTGGTCGACGCGGAATGCGTTGCGCGCCATCCTGGTTGCCGAGGTGCGTCGTCGAGTGCGGGCGTCCTGGCTGGACCGTGGCGCGGCGGAAGCCGAATTGGGCTGGGTGGACAGCGTTTTCGACCCGGACGTGCTGACCGTCGGTTTCGCCCGCCGCGTGCCGACCTACAAGCGACTCACCCTGATGCTGCGCGACCCGGAACGGTTGCGCGCCAGGCTGCTCGACCCCGACCGGCCGATGCAGCTGGTGGTCGCGGGCAAGAGCCACCCGGCCGACGACGGCGGCAAGGCGCTCATCCAGCAGGTGGTCCGCTTCGCCGACGATCCCGACGTGCGCCACCGCATCGTCTTCCTGCCCGACTACGACATGTCGATGGCCCGCTACCTGTACTGGGGCTGCGACGTCTGGCTGAACAATCCGCTGCGCCCGCTCGAGGCGTGCGGCACCTCCGGCATGAAGTCCGCGCTCAACGGCGGCCTCAACCTGTCCATCCGGGACGGCTGGTGGGACGAGATGTTCGACGGCGAGAACGGCTGGGCCATCCCGACCGCCGACGGCGTCACCGACGAACACCGCCGCGACGACCTCGAGGCCAACGCGCTCTACGACCTGTTCGAGCGCACCGTCGCACCCCGCTTCTATGACCGCGACAACGCCGGCATGCCGGTGCGCTGGGTCGAGATGGTGCGCCACACCTTGCAGACCCTCGGCCCGAAGGTGCTCGCCTCGCGGATGGTCCGCGACTACGCCGTCGAGTACTACGCACCCGCCGCCAACGCCTACCAGCGGGCGACCGCCGACGAGTTCGTTGTCGCCCGCACCATCGCCGACTATCGCCGCCGCGTCGAAGCAGCCTGGCCGTCGGTGAAGGTGATCCAGGTGGACAGCGCGGGCCTGCCGGACACGCCGATCATCGGGGCCAGCCTGTCGCTGACCGCGCGCATCGACCTGGGTGGCCTGCAGGTCGCCGACGTCGTCGTGCAGGCGGTGCTCGGTCGGGTGTCGACCGCCGACGACCTCTCCGACGTCACCACCATCGCGATGACACACACCGGATCCGATTCCGGCGTCGAGCTGTTCACCGTCGACACGCCCGTCCCGCTGTCCGGCGCCGTCGGCTACACGGTGCGGGTGCTCCCGCACAGTGAGTTGCTCGCCGGTGACGCCGAGCTCGGATTGGTCGCCGCACCCAACGCCTGAAACGGCCGCACCAGCCCTTTCGGGTAGTGGACGGTTCGGCGCGGCCGTCGGTCGGTCGAATTCTCCGATTCAGTGAATCGTCGGCTAACGTGCCTGGGCACGCCCGTACCACTCCCTGACTGGAGACCGCCCATGGCCACCGCCGTACCGACCGAGCCCCGAGGTCGCATCGACGCGTTCTTCGGCATCAGCGCGACTGGTTCGACCATGAAACGCGAACTGATGGCGGGCACGGTGACGTTCCTCGCCATGTCCTACGTCCTCGCCGTGAACCCGTCGGTGCTCGGCGACGAAGGTGCGTTGGGCGCCAAGGGCATTCCCATGCAGGCGGTGTTCACCGCGACCGCCGTCGCCGCGGTGTTCGGCACGCTGGTGATGGGGCTGTGGGCCAAATATCCGATCGCGCTCGCGCCCGGCATGGGGCTCAACGCGTTCTTCGCCTATTCGGTGGTGCTCGGCATGGGCATTCCGTGGCAGGTCGCGCTCTCCGGGACCCTGCTGTCCGGGATCATCTTCTTCCTGCTCGCGGTCACCAAGGTGCGCGAGCGGATCCTCAACGCGATTCCGATGCAGATGAAGCTCGCAGTCGGCGCGGGCATCGGGTTGTTCGTGGCGTTCCTCGGGTTGAAGAACGCGGGCATCGTGGTGAACAGCGACGCCACCTTGGTCACGCTGGGCGATTTCACCAAGGGCACTACCCTGCTCGCACTGTTCGGGCTCGTGGTGACTGTGGTCTTCCTCGTCATCGGCTGGCACGGTGCGGTGCTGTACGGGATCGTGCTGACTGCGGGCGTCGGCATCGTCAGCGGGCTCGTCGATCTGCCCAACGGTGTGGTCGCGGCGCCGAAGGGACTCGAGCACACCTTCGGTCAGGCGGTCATCCATCTGCCCGACGCGTTCACCGGGCAGATGGCCGTTGTCATCCTGACCATGCTCTTTGTCGATTTCTTCGACGCCTCCGGCACCCTGATCGGCGTCGCCAACCAGGCCGGGCTGCTCGACAAGGACGGCAAACTGCCGCGTGCCGCGAGCGCGCTGGCCGCCGATTCCGTCGGCACCATGGCGGGTGCGGTGATCGGCACCTCCACCACCACCGCCTACGTCGAATCCACCGCGGGTGTGTCCGCGGGCGGGCGCACCGGGTTGACCGCCGTCACCACCGCGGGCTGGTTCCTCGTCGCCATGTTCTGCTACCCGATCTTCGCCGTCATCGCGGGTTCCGGCGAGGTGACCGCGCCCGCGCTGATCGTGGTCGGCGTGTTGATGTCGCGTTCGCTCGGCGAGATCGACTGGAATCGGCTCGAGTATTCGGTGCCCGCCTTCATCACCATCGTGATGATGCCGCTGACGTACTCGATCGCGAACGGTCTGGCCATGGGAATGCTGTTCTATCCGATCGTCATGGTCGCGAAAGGCCGGATCAAGGACGTACATCCCGCAATGTGGGCCCTGCTGGTGATATTCCTCGGGTACTTCTTTTTCCTGGCGGAATGAACCCTGCAGGGGGTGCGAACGTAGATCAGAACAAGACCGGGTCTTGGAGAGTTAGGCCGCCTTGTGTGAGAATCGGACCGCAGTCCGCTTCATCGTCGAGGCCATTGACCAGCTTTTTGGAATCTGACTTGCAGGGACGAGGATCACATGACTACGAAATCTGTGCTCGATCGCGCCACCACCACCACTGAACTCGACGGCGTTTCCGCCGACATCGGACTCCTGATCATCCGCGTCGTCTTCGGCGCATTACTCGTCGCACACGGCACCCAGAAACTCTTCGGCTGGTTCTGGGGCTTCGGCTGGGACGCCAATGCCGCCATGTTCGACGGCATGGGCTACAACCCCGGCAAATTCTTCGGCACCTTGGCCGGTCTGAGCGAAATCGCCGGCGGCGCACTCCTCGCGCTCGGCCTGCTCACCCCGCTCGCCGGTGCCATCGTGCTCGGCACCATGATCAACGCGATCAACACGACGTGGGGACCGGGGCTGTTCGGCCAAGGCGGCTGGGAGACCCCGCTGCTCTTCGCCGTCGTCGGCACCGGCTTCGCCTTCACCGGTGCCGGCCGTTTCTCGCTGGACCACGGGCGACCGTGGCAGCGACAGGGATTCGTGGTCGGCGCGGCAATGGTCGTGCTCGGCGTGGTCGCCGCGGTGGTCACCCTCATCTTCAAATGGGTCCTCTGACCTACTCGACTCCGGCGCGGTAACCCATCCGGGTCGCCGCGCCGCGTCATGTCACAGCCGGGGATGCTGTGTCGTCTTCTCCTTGTTGAGCGGAAGAACCAACGAACTGAGGAGACGATGATGGGCATCGAGATCAGCAATCCTGCGGAACTGCACGATCCCACGGGATTTGGATACAGCCATGTCGCGCGGGTCAGTGGTGAGCTGGTGCTCATCGCGGGACAGTACGACTCGGATGCCGAGGGGCATACGACCAGCGACGATTTCGCGGTTCAGGTGAACAATGCCTTCGCGAATCTCGGGATCGCTTTGCGCTCAGTGGGTTTGGACTATGCGGATGTCGCGCAGTTGCGCACTTTTATCGTCGACCACAACCTCGACAAGCTTTCGGTTATCGGCAGGAAGATCGCGGAGATCTGGGGTGAACGTCCGCCGGTGCAGACGTTGAATGGTGTTGCCTCGCTTGCGTTGCCGGGGATGTTGTTCGAGGTGGATGCGGTGGCGGTGCGAGGGTGATCTGGAACGATCCAATTGGCTAGATCTAGATTGGAGCGGAACCAGGGGGAGGTCTTGTGCGTCTTGTCCTGTGTCGGGGTGTTTGGACTGAAGGGCAGGAGAGATATGCGGGCCGCCGTGATGGCACCGACGGGACTTGCTGTGCGGATGGTGGCGGGCGGGATTGCGTTAGCAGGGCTGATCACGGGATGTTCGTCGACTGTGGACGGGATCCCGCAGCGGCAGAGAGTCGGCTCGGACAGTGGCGAGAAGACGGTTCAATTCAACCCGTGTACTGAACTGTCGGACCAGGCAATGCGGGCGACCAAGGTGGACCCTGCCTCGAAGAGCGTTACCACAGATGCGCCGTCGGGGCCGGTCAGCGCCCGGATTTGCCAGTGGACTTCGACCGAAGGCCCGTACTTCGTCAGCGTCTCGTCTTTGATCTATACACAAGACGACGCTCGCAAAAACGACCGTCTGACCGGCCTTCGTGAGGTGCGGGTCGGCCAGCGGCCTGGGCTCGTTTACGCGGATAAATCCGACCAGGACAAACTGCGTTGCTATACGAATCTGCCTTGGGCGGAGGGCACGTTCGAAGTGACTGTCGGGTGGAGGTACAGCAGCCGCGCTTCGCTTCTACAGTCACCTCCGTGCGATCTTGCCGTCCGGCATGCCCGGGAGTTGGAGCCCTACCTGCCGAAATAGCTGCTGTCGGTGGGGCGACGCGCGGCAAATCGTCGCCCGGACTGGAACGATCCAGTTGGATTGCTCTATTTTGGAGTGGAACCAGGGGGAGATCACGTGCGTCTTATCCTGTGTCGGGGTGTCTGGGCCGAAGTCAGGAGAGATATGCGAACCGCGATCGTGGCGCCGAAGGTCGTAGTGCGGACGGTGCTGGCCGGGATCGCAGTGGCCGGGCTGGTCGCGGGGTGCTCGCCGACGAAGGACGGGAACCCACAGGGGGTGGTGAGTGGGACGCCGACCAGCGGTGAGCAGACGGTCCAGTTCAACCCGTGCACGGACCTGTCGGACGAGGCGTTGCGCGCAATTCACGTAGATCCGGCAACGAAATATACCGTCACAGATGCGGCAAGGGGCGGTGTCTCCGCCCGTATCTGCAAGTGGGACTCAACTCAGGGCCCGTACTTCGTCACCGTGTCATCGACGACCTCCACCCAGGACGATGCGCGCAAGAACGATTCGCTTACTGGGCTGCGTGACGTGAAAATTGGTCCCCGCTCGGGGCTGACATACAAGGACAAATCCGACGAAGGCAACCTGCGGTGCTACGCCAGTCTGCCTGCGGCGCAAGGCATGTTCGAAGTGACTGTCGGGTGGCGCTATGGGGATCCGGTAACACGCGATGTTTGCGAACTTGCTGTCGAGCACGCGAAGCAACTCGAGCCGTATCTGCCGAAGTAGCTGGAAGGAGAGCGATGTCGGAATCTGTTCCGGGCGAGGAAGCCCAAATGCAGGCAATGGTGACCCGTTGGCAGACACTGAAGAAACAAGCCGAGGGCGGTGAGTTCCGCCTCGACGAGGAAATCGGTAAGCAGCTCTCGGACCATGCTGAGCGGATGCGTAGCGCCGTACAGAGGATGGTCGACACCGCCGGAGACCTCCAACATCTTGCCGGTTTCGGAACCCTGAGTTCGGCGGAGGATTTGCGGGCCAAGTTCGCACTCAAGGCAGACAAAGGCAACGATTCTGCGGTTAAGAGACTCCAACAGAGCGTTGAGGTCGCCACCCTTATGCGCGACACCTACAAGCTCGCCATCGGCAAGCTGACCGAGTCGGATCAGTCCGCTGCGGACAGACTTGCTCAGCTGAACATGGGGGATTCGTGATGGGGCTGTCCATGAACGACTGGGTTGCAGCGATCGGCAACGTCGCGCTGGGGCCTGGCGCGGGAAGTGTGATCAGCTCGCGGCACGAGGCTGACCAGAACAAGCGGAACGACCAGCAGCGGGCCTCCGATGAAAAGGCGAAGTGGGACCAGGATCGTGGGTACGTAAACAACGAGTGGTCGAGCTTGCTGTCGGAGTACGGCACCGACAAGTTCGACAGCCGTGCTATCAAGGCGCAGGATCCGTTCGAGACCATGTCCCATCAAGCGATTTACGATGCGCTGCAAGGCGTGCGGTCGTACGCGATTAACGCCAAGGCCGATGGCTGGCGCAGGTTGTCCGACGACGCGAGGACCGCGGTCGGCGAGTTCGCCAACGGTGTCCAGCAATCCATCACCGACCATTGGAACGGTAAATCGGGGCAGAGCGCGATCGATGCTACCCGGGAGTTCTCGACCACTTTTTCGAAGCTGGCGGCCACATTTCAAATGGTTGGCCACGGCCTGGATCTGATCGAAGGGCACTTATCTCAGGCCAAGGGCTCCGTCGGCGAGCCGGACAACTACACGTTCGGTGACAAGATCCTCGATTCGCTGCCTGGGCAGAACATCATCAAGGGTCCTACTTACCGCGCGCAGGAAGCGGAGAGCGACGCGCGGTTTGCCATGATCCAGAACTACCGTCCCGGCGTGAACGAGGTCGACGGCATCACGCCGATCCTTCCCGAGCCCACCAGCACAGTGGACAAGAACAAGCCGAATGACCCTGGCTACACCCCGGGGCCGAGTCAGACGGGTGGCCCGAACAGCAACAACCCGACGGGCTCGCCGAACCCCACGGACCAGAAGTCCACGGACGACTCGAAGAAGCAGGACAGCACCGTCGACCCGTCGACTCAGCCTGCGAGCACGGATCCGAGCGACTCGACGGATAAGAAGTCGACCAACACGACACCGGCCTCGACCACGCCGGCGAGCACACCCACCATTGACGATCCGACGAAATCGAAGACTCCATCGACGCCGTCGACTCCTTCGAACACTCCGTCTACGACGTTCCCCGGGTCACCTTCGCGCGCCCCGGGTACCCCGAGCTCCACCCCGTCACCTGGAAAGAGCATCCCCGGCAAGGCGGGAACCCCCTCCGCCCCAGCGGCAACAACCGCCGCCCGTGCGGCCGGATCCGGCAAACCTGGCACCTCCGGCGCCCCAGGCATGGGTGCGGGCGCTGGACGCGGCAAGGGTGACGAGGATAGCGAGCACAAGATCCCGGACTATCTCATCTATGACCATGGTTCGGAGTTGCTGGGTACGCAGCCGCCCGCGCTGCCGCCGGGCGGGGTCATCGGCGGATGAACGAATCCCGCTGGCGCCTGGACGGTTTGATGTTCGAGTTGGCGCTGGAGGCGCTCGGTCGTGACCGTTTGCCCTATCCGTTGCGCTACACCATCGAAGGCGTCGAAGCGTACGAGGATTATCAGCGGTTGCGCGCGAATGCCGCGAAGCAGCTGTCGAGTTTTGCGTCGCCTGACTTGTTCAATGCGCTGAATGTGTTGCTGGAACCGCAAGTTCGGGTCGAGGTGCACGGTTTCTTCGGTCGCGATTTCAATCAGGTGGTGCGTGTGCATGCCGGAATGACCGGCCGGGCCGCGACCATGGCGGTCCAATTGCCCGGTCCGACACAGGAATACGGCCGCGATATCCTGCTCAGCCGCTGCCCGCCGCAGGCTTTACCCGCGCAGATCGCCGCGCAATTGCCGAAATGCGGCGGCGGCAGATATCCGACGATCAGCGGCCGCCGCTCGGATGTGAACCGGGTCGAATACGCCCAGCACCCGACGCGCCTTTCGCACACCGAGCAACTCAATCGCATCGTCCGCCGCCCGCGCTCCGGGCTCGGCGAGGTCGGCGTTTTCGCCGGCGGCGCGATCGACAGCAGGCCGACCAGCGACGGTCGCGGCTTCCACTGGATGGATTACCTGCCCGCCGACGGCCGCTACCTGCTGCACAACCAGGGCAATGACGAGTTCACCCTCACTCCGGGCCCGGTTGAGGAAATCCAGCGTCAGCTGCACACACTCATCGAAACCACCTACCGCGCGGTGGCACACAGCTGGTAGCCCCGACCACAGCTGGCGCTATGGCGGGGCATACCAGCCGGATTCGGCTCGGTTACAGACTGACCGTGGCGATCTTGCCAATAGCGGGGGCGCCCAGAGTTTGCAGGCTGGTGCGGGCTGCGGTGTTTTCCGCGGTTGTCGCGGCGTTGGACAGCTGAACGTCGCCGCCGGTGGCCGCCTTCGCGGCGGTCGCTGCGGCGGCACGAACCGAGGGGCCGAGGTCGGTGCCCGGCTTCCAGGTGCCGAGAGCCTCGATCACCGCACTGGCCGCCGCGGCGGCGCTCTTCGCGGCGGCGGCGGGAGTTGTCGCTTTGTCGGCGTCTTCGGCGAACCGCTCGGCTGCGGCGGCGCCTTGCGGCGTCGGGCAGTCGGTGTGGGGTGGGACCGGATATCCGGGCCGGTGACATCCACTAGCGGGGATGAACTGGCCGTCGCTGCCCGCCGTTTG
Source organism: Nocardia sp. NPDC050175 (assembly GCF_044459885.1). Lineage (NCBI taxonomy): Bacteria > Bacillati > Actinomycetota > Actinomycetes > Mycobacteriales > Nocardiaceae > Nocardia > Nocardia sp. NPDC050175. Next base: position 135,481 of record NZ_JBITJI010000020.1, on the reverse strand, counting down.
GGCGGTCTCGATGGCAACGGCCCGTGCCGCGGCACTGTGCGCGCGCAGCTGTGCTTGCTGCAGCAACGCGGCGATGGTCGACGGGGCAGCGATGGGGGCGGCATGGGCGGGAATGGCCAGGCCGGCCGGAGCCAGCACTATGGCGCATGAAGCAGCGAAAGCAAACGTGGACCGTGCGGCGCGCATGCGTGTTCTCCAAGGTTGATGGGGTTCGAGCTGGTGGTCTTGCCACGTTCGGCACTGGCACAGCAGGCCAGGGAGACTCGGCCAGATCAGGGATCAACCTCGGATCAGCGCGCTCGACCCGTACCGTCGGTGCGGGACGTCAATAGGTGTTCGGAGCCGACGCCGCTGTGGATGGAAAGCGTTTCAGCGCCGATAATCAGGGACGCAGCACGAGCACGGTATTCGCCCCGTGATGGAATTCGTAGCTGATCTCGCGGAGTCCGGTGCGAATTCCTTTGTCTTCGAGTTCCTTTCGGAGATATGCGACCAGTTCGTCCTGATGATTACCGACGTGGTCGACCAGGGGATAGGCGCGGATCTCGCCCGCGCAGACCCGGGCCAGCTCCAGCAGGGCCTCGAGGTGGAAGTCGGCGGTCAGCCGGTCGGCGTAGGTGAACAGCAGGTGGGAGCTGAGGACCAGGTCGAAGCTGTCGTCAGGGAAGGGGAGCGACGGCAGTTCGGCGGCGACGTAGCGTTCGGGATGCGCGGTGAGGTCGGCGCCGAATCGGCGGGCGGCGGCGTGGCGCATCGCGTGGTGCTGGCGCGGGCCGCCGTACCAGTCCCACCGGTATCTTTCCGAATGTGCCGTGGCCCAGTCGCTTCCGCGATCGGTCTCGCTGAGTGCGAGACTGCGCAGCTCATCGGGTGGGCGGGCGTAGATCGGATCGGTGGCGGTGATATCGGCGCCGAGTGCATTCGCCTCGGCCGTGAAACTCGCTGCGCCGCCTGGGCAATCGAGAATTCGGCCGTGCAGATCGGCGTCGGTAAGGGTGAATATTGCGCGATACTCGGCCAATGATCTTGCGCTGACCAGAAATTCGCCTAGGACGTCACTGTCGGAAGGGTGCTTCATCTGGAAACGGTCTCATGCGCGGACCGGACATGTGGGGAGAATTTGTGGTGTCCCCGCGCCGCGTGCAGGGCTTGGCGCGGGGACCGCCGATACATTCGGTGAGGGAATTGGGGTTCACCGAAGTACCACCCTTAATTTACTTCTGTTCGGAAGTATGCGCAGGCTAATGTGGCCTGTTTCACACTGCGTTTTCGGTGAGTCGTTTCAGCGCTTTCACCACGACCTCCGGGTCGGACGTCTCCCAGTACGGCGGCAGCGACGCGCGCAGGTAGCCGCCGTAGCGGGCGGTGGCCAGCCGGGAATCGAGAATCGCGACGACGCCGCGGTCGTCGACGCTGCGCAGCAATCGGCCGGTGCCCTGGGCGAGCAGCAATGCAGCGTGGTTGGCCGCGATCGCCATGAACCCGTTGCCGCCGCGCGACTCGACCGCGCGCTGCCGGGCGGTGAGCAGCGGATCGTCGGGTCGAGGGAACGGAATTCGATCCAGGATCACCAGGCTGAGCGACGGGCCGGGCACGTCGACGCCCTGCCACAGCGACAGCGTGCCGAACAGCGAGGTCTCCGGATCGTCGGCGAACTTGCGGACCAGCGCGCCGGTCGAATCGTCGCCCTGGCACAGCACCGGTGTGTCCAGCCGTTCGCGCAACGCCTCGGTCGCCGCCTTGGCCGCGCGCATCGAGGAGAACAGCCCGAGCGTGCGACCGCCCGCGGCCGTGATGAGCTTCTCGATCTCGTCCAGGTAGGCGGGGGCGAGCCCGTCGCGGCCCGGCGCGGGCAGGTGCTTGGCGACGTAGAGGATGCCGGACTTGGCGTGGTCGAACGGCGAGCCGACGTCGAGCGAACTCCAGCGCACCTTGTCGGCGTCGCTGGGCGCCTGGGCGCCGTTGGCCATGCCGGGATCGGCCTGGTTCGACGATTGCGCGGGCAGTCCCCAGGTGATCGCGAGTCCGTCGAACGAGCCGCCGATCTGCAGCGTCGCCGAGGTGAGCACCACCGTCGCGGTGCCGAACAGCCTGCTGCGCAACAGCCCGCCGACCGACAGCGGCGCCATCCGCAGCGAGCGCCGGGCGACGCCGCGCATCTCCTCGGCGGACAGCCAGATGACGTCGTGGCGTTTCGCCGGATCCGGTTCGTCGAACGCGGTGAGCGCGCGCACCGCGCTGTCGTGGATCTCGTCGATCGCGGCCAGTGCCTGGGTGCGCGCGGCGGCGGTCTCGACGTCACCCTGCTGGGTGGTGCCGCCCTGCGGCGCGAGCGCGGTGCGCGCGTTCCACGCGGCGTCGCGGACCAGCGCGAGCACCGGGGCGACGCCGTCGGGCAGCCGTTCCCAGCGCGCGGCGGGCAGTTCTTCCAGCACGTCGTGCCAGGCCTCGGCGGCGCCCTCGAGGCGATCCACCTCTTTTTCGTCGATGAGCTTGGCGCAGCGGCGCGCGGCCGCGCTGATCGCGGACGAGGCCAGATCGGCGGTAGCCACACCGGTGACCCGGTCGACCAGTTCGTGTGCCTCGTCGATGACGACCACGTCGTGCTCGGGCAGCACCTGGATGCCGCTGATCGCGTCGATCGCCAGCAGCGCGTGATTGGTCACCACCACGTCGGCCTGCGCGGATTCGGCCCGGGCCTTCTCGGCGAAGCAGTCCTGACCGAACGGGCAGCGCGACTTGCCGAGGCATTCGCGCGAGGACACGCTCACCTGTTTCCAGGCGCGATCGGTCACGCCGGGCACGATCTCGTCCCGGTCGCCGGTCTCGGTGTCGGAGACCCACTCGTTGAGCCGCTGCACCTCGCGGCCGAGCCGGGAGATGGCGAACGCGTCGAACAGCTCCGCCTCCGGCTCCTCCGGAATCACGCTGTTGATCTTGTTCAGGCACAGATAGTTGTTGCGGCCCTTGAGGATCGCGAACTTCGCCGCGCGCCCGAGCGGCTTGCTCAGCGCCTCGGACAGCCGCGGCAGATCGCGATCGACCAGCTGGCGCTGCAGCGCGATGGTCGCGGTCGACACCACCACGGTGCGCCCGGTCCGCACCGCGTGCCGCAGGCTGGGCACCAGGTAGGCGAGCGACTTGCCGGTGCCCGTTCCGGCCTGCACGGCTAGGTGCTCCTTGGTGTCGATCGCGTGATCGACCGCGGTCGCCATCGTCACCTGCCCGACGCGTTCTTTCCCGCCGAGCGCCTGCACGGCAGTGGCCAAAAGGTCGGGGACGGCGGGGAGTTCGGGCACGCGAGCAGCCTACTGCCCGATACCGACACCGGACGCGGGCGTTGTGCTGATCGGTCTACCCGGAAACGCTTCCTTCGAGGTCGACGCCCGCGGCGCGCATGCGGTCCAGCGCGGAGTCGGTGGTGTCGCGGGCGACCCCGGCGGTCAGGTCGAGCAGGACGCGGGTGTCGAAGCCCTCGATCCTGGCGTCCAACGCGGTGGCGCGGACGCAATGATCGGTGGCGATGCCGACGACGTCGACCGCCTCGATGCCGTGGTTGTGCAGCCAGTCGGCCAGGGTAGTGCCGTCCTCGGCGGTGCCTTCGAAGCCGGAGTAGGCGGCCGAATACGCGCCCTTGGAGAAGACCTCCTGAACGGACGCGGTGTCCAGGTTCGGATGGAAATCCGCGCCCGGAGTTCCGACGCGGCAGTGCGGCGGCCAGGAGTCGATGTAATCGGGATGCGTGGAGAAGTGATCGCCGGGATCGATGTGATAGTCGCGGGTCGCGACGATCGCGGCGTAGTCCGCGGCCGCGAGGTGCTCGCTGATTCGGGTCGCGACCGCGGCACCACCGGCGACGGCGAGCGACCCGCCCTCGCAGAAATCGTTCTGGACATCGACGATGATCAGGGCCCGGGTCATGCTGACCTCCCGCGGTTGAACTGAGTACCCGTAATGCATTGTGCCGCTCGGCCCGACGGCAGGCCCAGCGGGCTCAACTCACGAACGTGGTCGGCACGGCGGGCTCACCGGCAGACAGTTTCAAACCCTCCCACGGCAGGCTGATCAGCCCGTGCGCCACGTGGTCCCGGCTGTCCGACAGCGTCGGCAGATCATCGACGAGCTTGCCGCCGCGCACCAGCGGGACGAGCAGTTCGCGCGCCTCGAACCCGTTCACCTCGGGCGCGGGCCCGGTCGCCGGATAGACGATCTCCTCGACGATCGTCCCGGTGCCCTTGGACAGCCGGATCGCCTTCTTGGTCCCGCCGCGCGATTCCTTGTGACTGCTGCGCTTGGCGACCGGCACCCCGTCGACCTCGACCAGCTTGTAGACCATCCCCGCGGTCGGCGCGCCGGACCCGGTCACCAGCGAGGTGCCGACGCCGTACACATCGACCGGCTCGGCCCGCAACGCGGCGATGGCGTACTCGTCGAGATCGCCGGACACTACGATGCGCGTCTTGGTCGCACCGAGCCCGTCCAACTGATCACGCACCTGCCTGGCCAGCACGCCGAGATCGCCGGAATCGATTCGCACGCCACCCAATTCGGGACCCGCCACCTCGATCGCGGTCGCGACACCCTGGGTGATGTCGTAGGTGTCCACCAGCAGCGTGGTGCCGATGCCGAGCGCCGCGACCTGACTGCGGAACGCCTCCGCCTCGTGCTCGCCGTCAGCCCCACTGTGCAGCAGCGTGAATGCGTGCGCGCTCGTACCCGCGCCCGGCACTCCGTAGCGGCGCACCGCCTCCAGATTGGAGGTGGCGTCGAAGCCTGCCAGATACGCGGCACGCGAACTATCCGGCGCGGCGAGTTCGTGGGTGCGCCGCGACCCCATCTCGATCATCCGCCGCCCGCCCGACGCGCTCACCATCCGCGCGGCGGCCGAGGCGATCGCGCTGTCGTGGTTGAGGATCGACAGGGCCAGCGTCTCCAGCACGACGCATTCGGCGAAGCTGCCGCGCACCGAAAGAATGGGGGAGCCGGGGAAATACAGCTCGCCCTCGGCGTAGCCGTCGATGTCGCCGGTGAAGCGGTAGTCGCGCAGCCAGGCCACCGTCTCGGCGGGCAGGAACGGCTCGATCACGGCCAGCTCCGCCGCGCCGAACTGGAAGCGCTCCAGCGCGTCGAGCAGTCGACCGGTGCCAGCGACCACGCCGTAGCGCCGCCCGTGCGGCAGGCGGCGCGCGAATACCTCGAAGGTGCAGCGGCGGTGCGCGGATTCGTCGGCCAGCGCGGCGGCCAGCATGGTCAGTTCGTACTGGTCCGTCAGCAGTGCGGTGCTGGTGACGCCGTCGCGGTTGTCCACGCTGCCAACTGTAGACAGACCGGTCGTTTATAGCGCTTGCGGAGCGCGGAATGCCCGGGCCGGAGCATCATAGGGGCCGCCCGTTCAGCGAGTCGGGAAATGCTCGAATCGGGGCTCGGCGGGGTGTTGCTCATTCGGAGTCGAGTCGTACCCTTGACGTTATGGCCTTGTGCAACACAGTCCGAGGTGGCGTCGTGGTGGACGCCGTGGACGCGACACTGTCAGCGGCACAGGCGACCCCCGAGGCGGTCGAATACACCGAGATCTTGGAGGCAGAAGATCGCCCGTGGGTCACTGTGGTCTGGGACGACCCGGTCAACCTCATGCACTACGTCGCCTACATCTTCCAGAAGCTGTTCGGCTACAGCAAAGCCAAGGCGACCGAGCTGATGCTCTGCGTGCACAACGAGGGCAAAGCCGTGGTGTCGTCGGGTTCGCGGGACAAAATGGAACATGACGTCCAGCGACTACACGCCGCGGGACTCTGGGCGACCATGCAGCGGGACGACTGACCAAGACGACTACCCTGACGCCGTGCGGAAGTGGAGCAGGAAGAACTCGCTGAGCGGCCTCAAACTGCGATCCGAGATGGACGCACGTGAGGCCAATGTGTTGCGCTCGCTGGTCGGTGCCGTCTCCGGGTTACTCACCGAACGAGCCGACACCGCGCCCGAAGACGAACTGGCCGCGCTGACCGGGCTGCGCACCGGCAACACCGTCGCCCCCGACGATCCGCGACTGCGCAGGCTGCTGCCGGACTTCCACCGCAGCGAACCCGGTTCCCCCGACGCCGACCGCGCCGACCTGAACAGCGCGCTGCGCGGGCTGCACGAGCCGGAGATCATCGACGCCAAGCTGGCCGCGGGCAGCGTCATCCTGAGCACCGTGCCCACCTCCGGCGGCAAGATCGTGCTCACTCCCGAACAGGCCGACGCCTGGCTGACCGCACTCACCGACGTGCGACTGGCCCTCGGCACCGTGCTCGGTATCGACGCCGACACCCCCGACCATCTCGCCTCGGACGACCCGCGCGCACCGCACCTCGACGTGTACCACTGGCTCACCTGGATGCAGGACTCGTTGCTGCAGGCGCTGGCTCCCTGAGTGCCGCGTTCGCTGGAGTGTCGGCGAGGTCGCGAGACCGCGCCGGCCGGACAAGACAGGTAGAACAGAACCTGTACGCGCGTAGATCGAATATCGCCGCGACCGAGCGTCAGGAGCAACTGTGCAGGTGCAAGCCGGGCAACGTAATTCGCTCACCGATGTATCCGGCCTCTTGGTCGGGCATCACAGCGCGCTCGACCCGGACGCGACGCTCGGCTCCGGCGCGGCGACCGGGACCACCGTCATTTACGCGCCGGGCGGCGCGACCGCCGCGGTGGATGTGCGCGGCGGTGGGCCGGGCACCAGGGAAACCGACGTGCTCGATCTGGCCCGCACCATGCGTCAGGCCAACGCGATCGTGCTCACCGGCGGCAGCGCCTACGGCCTCGCGGCCGCCGACGGCGTCATGCGCTGGCTCGAGGAGCACAGCGAGGGCATCCCGATGGACCCGACCAACCCGAGCCGGGTGGTCCCGATCGTGCCGGGCGCGGTGATCTACGACCTTCCGTTGGGCGCGTGGGACATTCGGCCCACCGCCGAGTTCGGCTATCAGGCCGCGGCCGCCGCGTCGCTCGATTTCGCGCGCGGCGTGGTCGGCGGCGGCGTCGGCGCGCGAGCCGGTTCGATCAAGGGCGGTGTCGGCACCGCGAGCGTGGTGCTCGGCGACGGGCTGGCGGCCGGGGCCACGGTGTCCGCGCTGGTCGTGGCGAACGCGGCGGGCTCGGTCTTCGATCCGCGCACCGGGCTGCCGTGGGGCGTCGGCACCGACGGGCCGGAGTACTTCGGCTTGCGGCCCCCGACCGCCGAACAGCTGGCGCGCGCGAACGCCTTGCCCGCGAAAAGCATGCGGCTCAACACGACCATCGGCGTGGTGGCCACGGACGCGCCGCTGGACCCGATCGGCTGTCAGCGGCTGGCGATGACCGCCCACGACGGACTCGCCCGCGCGATCCGGCCCGCGCACGGACCGTTCGACGGTGACGCGTTCTTCGCCCTGTCGACCGGCACCTGGCAGCCGCCTGCCGCGAGCTTCGCGCTGCCGCCCGCGTTCCCGCCGGACATCCTGATGGTCGATCTGCTCGGCACCGCCGCGGCGCTCTGCGTGGAACGCGCGATCGTCGACGCGATCCTCTCCGCCGTGTCCGTCGGGGAAGTCCCTGCGTATAGCGCGCTATTTCCCCGCTGAACGCGGGGAATCCGGGACCAGCCGAAGCGCTCGGGGAATAGCCGAATATTCTGACTCGTTGTCGACAGCAATAGGTCGGCATTGCGGAAAGGTTTGACTCGTGCTGGTGATCAGGGCCGACCTCGTGGAGGCAATGGTGGCGCACGCGCGCGCCGATCACCCCGACGAGGCGTGTGGCGTTATTGCCGGTCCTGAGGATTCCGATCGTCCGGAGCGCTTCGTGGCCATGGTCAATGCCGAACGCTCGCCTACCTTTTATCGTTTCGATTCCGGTGAACAGCTCAAAGTCTGGCGCGCGATGGACGACGCCGACGAGACTCCGGTGGTGATCTACCACTCGCACACCGCTACCGAGGCGTACCCGAGCCGCACCGATGTGTCCTACGCGTCCGAGCCGTTCGCGCACTACGTGCTGATCTCCACCCGCGACCCCGAGCAGCACGAGCTGCGCAGCTACCGGATCGTCGACGGCGAGGTCACCGAGGAGCCGGTGCGGATCGTCGACGCGTACGAAACCGCCTGAACCGATGCTTGTTCGTGAAACCGAGGAGTTCTCATGCCGGTAACCGTGTCCATCCCGACCATCATGCGTGGCCTCACCGGAGGGGAGAAGCGCGTGCAGGCGCAGGGCGCCACGCTCAGCGCACTGATCGATGACCTCGACGCGAACCACCCCGGGCTGGCCGAGCGGCTACTCAAGGACGGCAAGCTGAACCGCTACGTCAACATCTACGTCGATGACGAGGACGTGCGTTTCTCCGGCGGCCTCGAGGCCGAGGTGCCCGCCGACGCGAGCGTGACCATCCTGCCTGCCGTCGCCGGCGGCTGACCCACTCGTGGCGCGTTATGAATCGCTGATCGCGACCCTCGGCAACACCCCGCTGGTCGGCCTGCGCACGCTGTCCCCGCAGTGGGACGGCGAGAACCATGTGCGGCTGTGGGCCAAGCTGGAGGATCGCAACCCGACCGGTTCCATCAAGGACCGGCCTGCGTTGCGGATGATCGAGCAAGCTGAGACGGACGGCCTGCTGACGCCCGGCTGCACGATCCTGGAGCCCACCAGCGGCAACACCGGCATCTCGCTGGCCATGGCCGCCAAGCTCAAGGGCTACCGGATGGTCTGCGTGATGCCGGAGAACACCTCGGTGGAGCGGCGTCAGCTGCTGACCATGTTCGGCGCGCGGATCATCGATTCTCCGGCCGCGGGCGGCTCCAATCAGGCGGTGGCGCTGGCCAAGCAGATCGCCGCGGAGAATCCGGACTGGGTGATGCTGTACCAGTACGGCAACCCCGCCAACGCGCTGGCACATTACGAAACCACCGGCCCGGAGATCCTGGCCGATCTGCCGGAGATCACCCATTTCGTCGCGGGCCTCGGCACCACGGGAACCCTCATGGGCACCGGCCGTTTTCTGCGCGAGAAGGTGCCGAGCATCGAGATCGTGGCGGCCGAACCGCGCTACGGCGAGCTGGTCTACGGGCTGCGCAACATCGATGAGGGCTTCATTCCCGAGCTGTACGACGAGTCGGTGCTGACCACCCGTTTCTCGGTCGGCCCGTTCGACGCGGTCAAACGCACTCGCGAGCTGGTCTCCGAAGAGGGCATTTTCGCGGGCATCTCGACCGGCGCGATCCTGCACGCAGCGCTCGGTGTCGCCCGCAAGGTCGCGAAGGCGGGCAAGCGCGCCGACATCGCGTTCGTGGTCGCCGACGGCGGCTGGAAGTACCTGTCGACCGGCGCGTACGACGGCACCCTGGAAGAGGCCGAGGAACGACTCGACGGCCAACTCTGGGCCTGACGCTCGCCCTTGTCTACCCCGGTACCCTCGGAATAGTGGGATGACGGCTCGCGCATGAATTAGCGACCGTCGTTACTCCTGCTCGACGAGGAGGCTGCGATGACCGGCGGTTCGGGAATCGGTTCGTCATTCGACCCCGATCGGATCGCGGCGATCCGTGCCCAATTGGGGAAGCCGGGCGCGCCGGCACCGCGAACTACGGCGAACGCCCCGGCGAAGTCGAACAACTTCACCGCCGTCAAACAGACGTGGCTGCGTGCCGGCGTTCTGATCGCCGGTTTCGTGGCGCTGCTGTACGGCATCGAAGGCGTCGACACCCTCGACCACAACCAACTCGACAACGCCGGTATTCACCCCCGCACGGCCGACGGGCTCCCCGGCATCCTGTTCGCCCCGGTCCTGCACTACGGCTGGCCCCACCTGATCGGCAACACCCTGCCGGTCCTGGTCCTCGGCTTTCTCGTGCTGGCGGCCGGTATCGGCCGCGGTCTGGCCGCCACCGCGGTCATCTGGATCGTCGCCGGCGTAGGCACCTGGCTGACCGGAGCGTCGGGCAGTACGCACCTCGGCGCGTCGGTCCTGGTGTTCGGCTGGTTGACGTTCCTGATCTCGCGCGGCTGGTTCGCGCGCAACATCGGGCAGATCGTGCTCGGACTGGTCGTTTTGGCCATCTACGGGTCTGTGTTGTGGGGTGTATTACCCGGCCAACCTGGAATCTCTTGGCAGGGCCATCTTTTCGGGGCGATGGGTGGACTGCTCGCAGGCTGGGTACTCTCTGGTGATGCACGCCGAAATCGTCGCGGGGATCAGGCTGGAATCATTGCGTCGCCACGGTGATTCTGCGGCTCGGAACGGAATGTGGGGGATCCTTTCTTGACTGAGAATTCGTCGTGGCAGCATGGGGGAATGCGCCTCACCGTCCTCGGGTGCTCGGGCAGCGTGTCCGGCCCGGACTCCCCAGCGTCGGGCTATCTGCTGACCGGGCCGGATATGACGCCCGTGGTGATCGATTTCGGGCCCGGCGTACTCGGCGCGCTGCAGCGCTACGCCGACCCCGGTGAGGTCGACATCTTCCTCACCCACCTGCATGCCGACCACTGCCTCGATCTGCCCGGCCTGCTGGTCTGGCGGCGCTACCACCCGACCCCGCCGGTCGGCCGGGCCATCGTGCGCGGCCCGTCGGACAGCGCGCTGCGCATCGGCAACGCCTCGGCCGAGGTCGGCGGCGAATGCGACGACTGGTCCGACGTGATCGACCACCGGCCGTGGACCGTCGGCGAGGAGATCGAATTCGGGCCCGGACACACCGTGTCGGCGCGCCGGATGTTCCACCCGCCGGAGTCCTACGGTCTGCGGATCGTCACCGCCGCCGGACGCACCTTCGTCTACACCGGTGACACCGCGATGTGCGACTCGGTCCATGAACTCGCCAAGGGCGCCGACATCCTGATGGCCGAGGCGTCCTGGACCCACGATCCCGCGAATCGCCCACCCGGCATTCATCTTTCGGGCACCGAGGCAGGCCAGATCGCCGCACAGGCGGGCGTCAAGGAACTCCTGCTCACCCACATCCCGCCGTGGACCTCCCGCGAGGACGTCATCGCCGAGGCCAAGGCCCAGTTCGCCGGACCCGTGCACGCCGTCGCACCGGGCGAGACCTTCGACCTCTGACCGGTTGCCTGTTCGCCCACTGCCATCCCCTAGGCTGTGCCCGTGTCTAGACGAGCCGATGGCAGGGCGGACGACGAACTCCGCGAGGTAAAAATCACCCGTGGATTCACCACGCATCCAGCCGGTTCGGTGCTGGTCGAGTTCGGTCAGACGCGGGTGATGTGCACCGCGAGCGTGACCGAGGGCGTGCCGCCGTGGCGCCGCGACTCCGGACTGGGTTGGGTCACCGCCGAATACGCGATGCTGCCCGCCGCGACGCACACCCGCAGCGGACGCGAGTCGGTGAAGGGCAAGGTCGGCGGCCGCACCCAGGAGATCAGCCGCCTGATCGGCCGCTCGCTGCGCGCCTGCATCGACCTGGCCGCCATCGGCGAGAACACCATCGCGATCGACTGCGACGTGCTGCAGGCCGACGGCGGCACCAGGACCGCCGCCATCACCGGCGCGTATGTCGCGCTCGTCGACGCGATCACCTACCTGGCCGCCAAGGGCGTGCTGGCCGACCCGCAGCCGATCTCCTGCGCGATCGCCGCGGTGAGCGTCGGCGTCGTCGACGGCCGGGTGCGCCTCGACCTGCCCTACGAAGAGGATTCGCGCGCCGAGGTCGACATGAACGTGGTCGCCACCGATACCGGCACCCTGGTCGAGATCCAGGGCACCGGCGAGGGCGCCACCTTCCCGCGCTCCACGCTGGACAAGATGCTCGACTCCGCCCTGGTCGGCTGCGAGCAGATCTTCGCCATTCAGAAGGAAGCCTTGGCGCTGCCGTATCCCGGCGTGCTGCCGGAGCCGTCCGAGTCGAAGAAGAAGTAGCCGATGGCGCGCCGGGTGCTGGTGGCCAGCCGCAATGCCAAGAAGCTGAACGAACTGCGGCGCATCCTCGCCGAGGCGGGCATCGCGGGGATCGAGATCGTCGGGCTGGACGACGTGCCCGCCTACGACGAGGCGCCGGAGACCGGCGCGACGTTCGAGGAGAACGCGCTCGCCAAGGCTCGGGACGGTGCCGTCGCCACCGGATTGGCCTGTGTCGCAGACGATTCCGGCATCGAGGTGGACGCGCTCAACGGGATGCCCGGCGTGCTCTCGGCCCGCTGGTCCGGTCGGCACGGCGACGACGCGGCCAACAACGCGCTGTTGCTCGCCCAGCTCGGCGACGTGCCGGACGAGCGGCGCGGGGCCCGGTTCGTCTCGACCTGCGCGTTGGTCGTGCCCGACGGCGCGGAAATCGTGGTGCGCGGCGAATGGCCGGGCACGGTCGGCCGGAAACCCTTGGGCGACGGCGGCTTCGGCTACGACCCGCTGTTCATCCCCGAGGGCGGCGACACCTCCGCCGCCCAGCTGACCCCCGCCGAGAAGGATGCGGTCTCGCACCGTGGTCGAGCGCTCACTCAGCTGCTCCCCACGTTGTCCGAGCTCGCTGAAGCCTGACCAACAGAGCTCCTAACGTAAAGCCGCACACCCGATCTGCTGGGTGTGCGGCTTTATATCCGGGTATGTCGGCTCGCGCGAGGGTCGCCTGTCGGCGGACTAGACGCCGAAGTCCTGCTTGACCTTCTTCGCGTTCACGTGCTCGACGAAGAACGACAGCAGCGGGATGGTGCCCGCGAGCAGCGTGCCGACGGTGCGCAGCACCGGCCAGCGCACCTTCACCGCGAGGTCGGCGGTGACCAGCAGGTAGATGAAGTACACCCAGCCGTGCACGACCGCGATCCAGCTCGGGGTGTGCACGTCGAAGCCGTACTTGGCGATCATCTCGCCGGTGAGCAGCAGCAGCCAGAGGCCGGTAATCCAGGCCAGCGTGCGGTAGCGCAGCAGCGCTGACTTGATCTTGGCGGTGCTTACCCCGCGAGCCGGGGTGCCCTCGGTGGCCGGTGCCGCAGTGCTCTCGGTGGACTTCTCGCTGGCGGTCAACCGGCGCTCCTCTCGGTGTCGCGGGCCTGCAGGCCCGCCTCGCGGACCTGATGATCGATGTCTTCGGCGTGCAATGCGGCCAGATACTTGTTGTATTCGGCGAGCGCGGGATCCTCCTCGCGCACCGCCTTCGGCCGCTCCGGCAGCAGACCCGCCGGAATCTCGCGCGGCGCAACAGCTTTCGGAGCGCGCCTAGGCTTCTCGCCGGGGTTTTCGTCTTCCTCGGCCTCGCGTTCCAGCCGGACGAACCGGAAATAGGCGAACACCGCGAACGCCGCGAACAGCGGCCACTGCAGCGCGTAGCCCAGATTCTGGCCGGTGCCGCTGGTCGACTCGAACCGCTCCCACTGCCACCAGGCCAGCGCAAGGCAGCCGAGCGCAGCGACGATCACCAGCGCGATGAGGGCCGGGCGATTGTGTGCCGAGCGGCGGGGTGAAGCGGACACGGCTACTACGGTACCCGTCTACTACACGGTCCGTAGGACCAGGTCGACGGTCGGAATCCCGCCGTGATCATGGTCTCGGCCGGACACGCGACGACCCGCCCGCAGCGCGCGGGCGGGTCGGTCGGTTCAGAACTTGTAGGTGACCCCGGTCAGCCGCTCGGATTCCTCCCAGAGCCGCTTCCAGAGTTCCTTGTTCTTCGACAGCCGGCTCGACGGCGACGACTCCACCGGACCCTGGGTCTGGAAGAACCGGCGCGGACCCCAGTAGACCTCCGGATCGGCGTCGGGCATGGTCGCGGCGAACAGCGACGAGTGCGCGGCCTTCTTCGGCGGATGGCCGATGATCGCGACGAACGGCTTGATGATCCGGTCGATCGGCGTCTCGGTCCTGGCGAACAGATCGGTGGCCGAGACACCGGGGTGCACGCCGTAAGACCGCTTGCTCGAACCGGATTCGGCAAGCCTGCGCTGCAGTTCCCTGGCGAACATCAGGTTCGACAGCTTGGCCTGCGCGTAGGCGAGATTGCGCTGGTAGCGCCGGTTCTCGTAGTTGAGATCGTCGATCCACAGCTTCGGGGTCTGCTTGTGCGCGATGCTGGCCAGCGTCACCACCCGGTCGCGGATGCGGTCGAGCAGCAGGCCGGTGAGCGCGTAGTGCGCGAGATGGTCGACGCCCCACTGGGTCTCGAAGCCGTCCTTGGTCCGCGAGAACGGGACGTTCATCAGCCCGGCGTTGTTGATCAGCACATCGAACTCGGCCTGCTCGTCCGCGAACTTGCGGACCGAGGCCAGGTCGGATAGATCCAGCTCGGCGACGCGGACGTCGCCGGTGATGCCGTCGGCGACCGCCTTGGCCTTGGCCGCGTTGCGGCAGGCCATGATGACGGTCGCGCCGTTGGCCGCGAGGACCTCGGTCGTCACGGCGCCTAACCCGCCGTTCGCGCCGGTGATCACGAAGGTGCGTCCGGTCTGATCCGGGATTTCAGAAGGTTTCCACGCCATGAATCAACCTTACTCTGGAGTAAGTTCCTGGGGAAGGGTTTCCCCGCGATCTGCTGTCGAGTGTCTCAGACGGAGGTGATCGCCGTCACTCGGTCGAGCGCACAGCCGCAAGAGAGCACAGTCGTATGAGATAACAACAGCGCGCTGCGCCGACTGCCAGGCCCTCGCTACAGATCACATTCTGCCAACCCAGAGTTCACTGAGCGTCTGCTGCCGATTGGTTGCTGGAACGCCGCCGGGAGGACGCGGCTCGGTTCGGGCCTCGCACGGCGCACGCGGGATCGTCCGCAGCTGGCGCAGACGTGCCTGATCACGATGGTCGCGGCGGCCGCTCCGATACGGTGGAAGGCGTGACCATCGTTGGCAGGCAGTACGGCGGACGCGCCGTCACGGAACGCAAGGCCGAACGCCGCCTGCGCTTCCTGGACGTGGCGACCCGGATCTTCGCCGAACGCGGCTACGCGAACTGCTCGCTGGCCGACGTCTGCGCCGCTGCCTCGCTGTCCAAGCGGCAGTTCTACGAGGAATTCCAGACCAGGGAAGACGTGCTGGTCGCCGCCTACGACCGGATCCAGGACGACGCGGCCGCCGTGCTGGCCACGGCACTGGCCGAGCTCGACCCGCGCTTCGACATGACCGCGGCGATGACCGCGACGGTTTCGGCCTTCCTCGGCTCGATCGGCTCGGACCCGTATCGCGCCAAGGTCGCCTTCATCGAGGTGGTCGGCGTCAGCGACCGGATGGAGCGGCATCGCCGCGAACGGCGGCACGTCTGGGCCGCGACGCTGGAGACCAGCGTGCTGCCGACGGTGGCGCCCGGCGCCCGCATTCGCGGCGGAAGTGCCTGGGGCGCAAGCGCTCTCATCGGCGCGATCAACGGCCTCGCGCACGAGTGGGTGCTGGCCGATCCGCGCCCTTCGGTCGGTGAGCTGGTGGAGTTGCTGGTGCCGATCGCGCTGTCACTGCTGGAGATGCCCGATCAGCGCACGGCGTAGCCGGCCAGCGACGGGGCGAGCGCGTCGAACGCCGTGCCGATGTATTCGATGATGGCCGTGGCGATTTCGTCGTTCGACTGACCGTGCAAGGTGCGGCGCATGGTCTCCTCGAACAGCACCCGGTGCACTCCGCCTAACTGAGCGGCCGCCACCCGCGGCGTGATATCCGTTGCCGCCGCGCCGGTTTCGGTGGCGAGGGTGTCCGCGAGCGCCTGCTCGCGCTCCTCATGGAATTCGCGCAGCCGCGCGACCAGGGCGGGACTGTCGCTGATGAGCTTGGCGAACTCCGGACCGGAGAAGCCGACCACCGGATCCTGTCCGGCCGCCGCGGTCAGGTAAGCGGCCCGCAAAGCAGTCAAGGCGGACTCGCCCGGTTCGCGCTCGCGGACGATGCGCGCGAGCCCTCGCGGCGCTGACCGAACGTCAAGCTGAGGTGATAGCCCTGCGAAAGGCATGGCCAAGCTACGGCAACCGGCGCGCGCCAGGGTGCTCGAAGGGTTGCTCGGCCGGCCGACCCGTCGCCCGACCACCACCCCCATCGAGTCGCTTCGCGACACTGAGCTGCTGCCGTGTCGCTGGACGGACAGGCTGGCGGATGAAGACCATACTGTTTCCTTAGCGCTTCCCCTACCTAGCGGCGGGAGATTCACAGCTCAGACTGCAACCGAAGTACCCGCACGAGGGAGGTGATCCGCTTGTCTCATGTCCTCGACACTGTTGTGGCCGCGTTCTGCCACAACCAGAATCACTCTGGCAGCGTTCCGATCCCGACTAGCGGTGTATCCGCAGTCGAGACACTGGAAGGTTCTCTCGCGCAGTTCGAGTCGCTTGGCTCTCGCGAAACAGTGACTGCACGTCATCGTCGTATAGGCGGGCTGAACCAACACCACCCTCCGGCCAGCCCGCACACCACACTCGATCAATGCCCGCTTCGCCGCCCCGATCGCCGCATCCGCAGCCTTCCGGGCCATCGTGGACTTCGCCAGAAACTTCGGCCGGAAATCCTCCACCGCGACCAAGCCATGGTTGGTGACAACGCGGTTGGCCCACATCCGCGAGTCATGCCGGGTTTGTCGGGCGGCCTTCTTGTGCAATTTCGCAGCCTCACGCGCGGCCCGCTGGTAACCGCGAGACTGCGGACCATGTTTGCTGCGGTGCCGCCGCGCCATCCGGCGTTGCGCTTTCGCCAGTTCGGCCGCGCACCGCTTCCGGTACCCCCGAAACGGCAGATCGAATGCGGCATCAGTGGTCGTAGCCGTGACACGCACACCCCAGTCGATACCGATACCGCCCTCAGCTACGGGCACGGGTTCGACCTGACGCCGCACGACGAACGAGGCGTACCAATGCCCCAAACTGTCTCGAGTGATACGGACAGAGGTCGGGTCCGACGGCAATTTCCGCGACCACACGACCGGGATGCTCACCCCTTTGGGCAGGGTCAGCCTGCTGTCGCGGATCCTGAACCCACGCACGGTGTATTCCAGCGACGGCGGCGCCTTCTTCCGCGGTTTGAAAGCCGGGCGACCGCGCCCCTTCACCTTGAACGAAGCCTCGAGGGCCCGCGCATAAGTACGCAGCGTTTGCTGCTGGGCGACCTGCGACCCAGCCCGCAACCACTCGGTCCGCCCGCGCGCTTCGGTCAGCAACTTTCCCAGCCTGCCGAAGGTCGGACGGGCACCCGACTTTTGTTGATGCACAGCCTCATTCCAGAGAAAACGGCACCGATCCCATTCCGCGACAAGGGCCCGCTCCGCCTGCACACCAGGTCGCAGCCGGTAGCTGTAGCCGACCACTTCCTCCATACCCGACAACCTAACCGGCACCACCGACAAATCCGCGCGACCCAATCCTTGAAAGGAGGATGGCGCTTCCGCTCCCCCGCGAATACAGGAGTATCCGCGCCAAACACCCAATGACCGGTGCAGTCGCTGTCGCCGAGAAAGCACCCGAGCCGATGAGCCGGGCGAAGATCAACATTGTGTTCGCCACGATTGTGCTGGGCATGTTGCTGGCGGCGCTCGATCAGACGATCGTGTCCACCGCGCTGCCGACGATCGTCGCCGATCTCGGCGAGGCCGGGCATATGGCCTGGGTGGTCACGGCGTATCTGCTTGCCGAGGCGGTGGCGACCGCACTGGCGGGCAAGCTCGGCGATCTGTTCGGCCGCAAGCTGATCTTCCAGCTCAGCGCCTTGATCTTCATCGTCGGCTCGATGATCGCCGGCCTGGCCAACGGGATGACGCTGCTGATCATCGCCCGCGGCATTCAGGGCTTCGGCGGCGGCGGACTGATGGTCACCGCGATGGCGCTTATCGCCGACACTATCCCGCTGCGCCAGCGCGGTAAGTATCAGGGCGCACTCGGTGCCGTCTTCGGCGTCACCACGGTGATCGGCCCGACGCTCGGCGGCCTGTTCACCGACCATGCGAGCTGGCGCTGGTGCTTCTACGTCAACGTGCCCATCGCGATCATCATGATCGTGATGTCGGCCCGCACCATTCCGCGGGTGCGCGCGGTGATCAAGCCGATCATCGACTACGCGGGCATCGGCCTTGTGGCCGTTGCGGTTTCCACCCTCATCCTCGGATTGGAATGGGGTGGCCAGGAATACGCGTGGGGCTCGACGATGATCCTCGGGCTGTTCGCGGCGTCGGTGCTGTTGTTCGCGGCGTTCGTGGTGGTGGAGTTGCGGGCCGAGGAACCCATGCTGCCGATGGGATTGTTCCGCAGCAGAGTGTTCACGGTGTGCTCGATCCTGAGCTTCATCTGCGGCTTCGCGATGCTCGGCTCGATCACCTATCTGCCCGCGTATCTGCAGTACGTGGACGGGGTTTCGGCGACCATGTCCGGCGTGCGCTCGCTACCGCTGGTGGCCGGGCTGCTGGTCACCTCGATCCTGTCCGGCCAGGTGGTCGGCAAAACCGGCCACTACCGGTACTTCCCGATCGTCGGCACGCTGGTGATGGCGCTCGGGCTGTATCTGATGTCGACCATGGGCCGCGACACCGGCATCTGGGAAGAGTCGCTGTACATGCTGGTGCTCGGTCTGGGCATCGGCCTGACCATGCAGGTGCTCACCATCGTCGTGCAGAACACCGTGCCGTACGCGCAACTCGGCACCGCGACGTCCGGCGTCACCTTCTTCCGCACCCTCGGAAGTACTTTCGGCACAGCGATTTTCGGCACGCTGTACAGCAACGAGATCGGGCCGAATCTGCGTGACGCGCTGGTCCAGGTGAAGGTGGTGCCGCCGGAGGTCGCAGCGAATCCGCAAGCGCTGCAAAAGGTTCCGGAGGAGGTGGCAGCGCCGATCATCGATGCCTACGCCAACACCATCGACCACGTCTTCGTCTGGGTGGTCCCGGTCGCGCTGGTCGGTTTCGTGGTCGCCTGGTTCCTCAAAGAAGTGCCGCTGCGTGACAGCGCCCGAACCAGCGCGGGCGATGTGGGCGAAGGCTTTTCGGTGCCCGACTCCGCGGACCGGGTGGTGCAGCTGGAGCGGGCCATCGCCGGAACGATGCGCAAGGAACACGCCGAGGGGCCGATCGGTCCGCGCATCCTCGCGGACGCGGGCAGCACGCTCAGCCGCGGCGAGGCCTGGGCGCTCGGCCAGGTCTACCTGCGTGATCGGGTCGAGGGCGGGGCCACGCTCGACGCGGTCGCGCGGGCGCACAAGCTGCCCGACGACGTGCTCGCGCCGATCTATCGCCGGGTCGCCGACAAGGGCTACCTCGTCGACGACGGCCGCGAACTGCGGCTGACCGATCAGGGCCAGGCCGAACTGGATCGGGTGAAGGCCGCCTGGCGCCGCTGGCTCGACAGCAGGCTCGACGACTGGAACAACGACGACCCCGCCGACCGTGCGCTGTTCGACCAGGCCCTGGACAACCTCGCCGCCAAGCTGCTCGAACAAGAGGCCGGCGAGCACGAACCCGCCCGCACCTGAAATCCGCCCGCACTCCCGCCACGAAACCCCCTTGCCTCACGAATACTCGTGCACGTATATTCGTAGACGAGTAAGGAGGTGCGATGGCCACGAAGCGCAAGGTGAACAACCTGCTCGCTCTGGCGGTGCTCTCGGCGATGGTCGACCGGCCGAAGCACCGCTACGAGATCGCGCAGACGCTGCGTGACCGCGGCAAGGAACAGGACATGGCGATCAAGTGGGGCTCGCTCTACACGGTCGTGCAGAGCCTGGAGAAGGCCGGCTTCCTGGAGATCGTCGGCAGCGAGCGCGACGGCGCGCGGCCGGAACGGGTGATCTACCAGATCACCGAGGCCGGACGCGCCGAGCTCACCGACTGGACCAAGGAATTGATCGCCGTGCCGGAACCGGAACAACACCGGTTCGTCGCGGGTCTGTCGATACTCGGGGTGCTGCCGCCGGACGAGGTGATCGAGTTGCTCAGCAAGCGCATCGACGCGCTGAGCCAGATCATCGGCGGTGTGCGCCGGGAACTCGACAAGGTCTTGGCCATGAAGCTGCCGCGACTGTTCATCGTCGAATCCGAATTCGGCCTCGCCATGCTGGAAGCCGAAATGGCCTGGGCGCGTTCGTTCCGCGACGAGATCGCGGACGGCACGTTCCCCGAGGTCGACTGGTGGCGGCAGGTGCACGCCGACGCGATACCACCCGCGGAAGTCATTGCCTACGTGGAAAGGGGGCTGGCCGAACCGGAACCGTCCTGACACGAGACCAGGCTCGGCGGGGTGCGGCAACACCGCCGCCGAGCCCGATTGAACAGTCTCGAACCGCGCCCGCATGCGCGCACCCGGCTACAAGGCTGGCAACCACAGGATAACTGGGTGCGTACTGCACGGGTTGGTTCGGGGATTCGAAAAATCCGCAACACACGAACCTGGAGACACCCATGTCCAAAACACAGACCGCACTGGTCATCGGCGGCGGCATCGCCGGACCGGTCGCCGCCACCGCCCTGCTGAAGGCAGGCATCGACGCCCGGGTCTACGAGGCCTATCCCGGCGCGTCCTACAACATCGGCAGCGGGCTCGCGCTCGCGCCCAACGGCATTGCCGCCCTCGACGTCATCGGGGCAGGCGACGCGGTTCGCGATATCGCGCTGCCGGTGTCCAAGATGGGCATGTCGATCGGCGGCAAGAGCATGTTCCTGCCTGGACTGGAAGGGATGCCGCCACTGCAATTGGTCGATCGCGGCGAACTGCACCAGGTGCTGCACAACCACGCGGTCGCCGCCGGCGTCGGCTTCGAGTACAACAAGCGCCTGGTCGACGTGGTCGAGGACGAGTCGGGCATCACCGCCCGGTTCACCGACGGCAGCACGGCCACCGCCGATGTGCTGATCGGGGCCGACGGCATTCGTTCGACGGTGCGCGACCTGATCGATCCGAACGCGCCGGGACCCGACTACACCGGCATGCTCGGCTTCGGCGCGATCATCGACTACGACGGCGACGTCGAGCCCGAATCCATGACCTTCGCCTTCGGCAAGCAGGCCTACTACCTGTACGGGGCGCACGGTCCTGGCCGGGTGATGTGGGGCGCCAACCTGCCGCACGACGAGTACCTGTCGCTCACCGCCGCCCGGGCCATCCCGAAGGCGCACTGGCTCGGCATCCTGCGCGAGACCTACGCCGACGACACGCCCGGCGGTGAATTCGCCAGGCGCACCACCGAAGCGGACCTGGAGGTGTCCGGCGCGCTGCACATCATGCCGCCGGTGCCGCACTGGTTCCGCGGCCGCATGGTGCTGGTGGGCGACTCGGTGCACGCGCCGTCCAACAGCTCCGGTCAGGGTGCGTCATTGGCCATCGAGAGCGCCGTCCAGGTGGCCCGCTGCCTGCGCGACCTGCCGACGCCGACGGCCGCGTTCGAGGCCTATGAGCGGCTGCGGCGCAGCCGGGTGGAAGCCGTCGCGGCCCGCGCCGCGAAGACCAACCACAGCAAGACGCTCGGCCCGGTGGGGCGCACGATGATGAAGCTGCTGGCCCCGGCATTCATGAAGATGATGAACGTGGAGAAGAGCATGGGACACGAGCAGCGCTACCGGATCGACTGGGATGCCCCGGCGCAGAAAGAACTCGCGGTAACCGTCTGATTCGCTCGAACCGCGCGGGCTGATGGTCCGTACCCTTGGAGAACATCGATCCGAAAGGACTCCGGGGGAACAATGCAACCTGACCATCAGCCCGCGCTGCACCTGACCGGCCTGTGTAAACGCTTCGGCGGACCGTGGGTCGTCGACAACGTGAGCCTGGCGGTACCGCCAGGCTCCTTCTTCGGCCTGGTCGGCCCGAACGGGGCGGGCAAGACGACGACGCTGTCGATGGCCTGCGGACTGCTCCGTCCGGACGGCGGCCGCGCCGAGATCTTCGGCGCCGACGTCTGGGCCGATCCGATCCGGGCGAAGACCCTGGTCGGCGTGCTGCCGGACGGCCTCGCGCTGCCGGAACGGCTCACCGGCCGCGAATTGCTCACCTACACCGGCCTTTTGCGCGGTATGCCGGAACAGACCGTCGCCGAGCGCGCCGACGAACTGCTCGGCGTCTTCGAATTGACCGGCGCCGAAAAGACTTTGGTGGTCGATTACTCGGCGGGCATGCGCAAGAAGATCGGCCTGGCGACCGCGCTGCTGCACGCGCCGAAACTGCTGGTGCTCGACGAGCCGTTCGAGGCGGTGGATCCGGTGTCGGGCAGCACGATTCGCACCATCCTGCAGCGCTTCGTCGCGGCCGGTGGCGCGGTGGTGCTGTCGAGTCACGTGATGGCGCTGGTGGAGAGCATGTGTGACCGGGTCGCGGTGATCACCGCCGGACGCGTGGTCGCGGCGGGCACGGTGGACGAGGTGCGCGGCGGCACCACCCTGGAGGAGGCGTTCGTCCGGCTGGTCGGTGGCCGGGTCGGCGGAGAGGACGGGTTGTCGTGGCTGGCATCCTGATCCGGCTGCGGCTGCTGCTCACCAGGCGGGCGCTGAACGACGGCTGGCAGGGCTTCAGCTTCGTGATGGGTGTCCTGATCGGCGCCGTCTTCGCGGCCATCACCGCGGCGCTGATCGGGTTCGCCGTGCACGACGGTGACGTCACGACCGGGATCACCGTTGCCGCAACATTTTTCGGGATCTGGACCCTCGGCTGGCTGTGCGGCCCGGTGCTGATCGGCAGCAGCGACGAGACCATTCAACCGGAGCATCTGCGGCTGCTGCCGCTCAGCAGCAGGCAGCTGGCCGGCGGGTTGCTCGCCGCGGCGTTCGCCGGGCCCGCGCCGGTGATCAACCTGATCGCCTTCGCCGGTCTTGTCGTGCTCGCGGCCCAATTGGGTTGGGCGGCAACGCTGGTCGCGGTGGTCGGGATCGTGCTGCACCTGGTGTTCGTGGTGCTGCTATCCAGGGTGGTGCTGGCCTGGGTCGGTGCCGCCATGCGGTCGCGGCGGGGCAAAGACATCGGCGTGTTGTTCGCCGGTCTGCTCGGTGTCGCGTACTACCCGATGAGCTGGCTGATGTCGCATGTGAGTGCGCTGCGCGACCTACCGCCCTGGGCGACTTCGACCGTGCGCTGGCTTCCTTCCGGGTGGGCGCCCGTCGCGGTAGAGGGTGCGGCACAAGAGAATTGGCTGCTCGCAGTGTTGCCGCTGGCCGGTCTGATCGTGGTCTCGCTCGGGCTGTGGCAGGCCTGGGCGGTGCTGCTGGCCCGTCGGCTGACCGCGCCGATGAACTCCGTGGCGGGCAGCACGGGTAGCGGACTGCTCGGCCGGGTGCGCCAGCGCGGACCGGTCGGCGCCGTGCTGATCAAGGAACTGCGCACGTGGTCGCGGGACAGTCGCCGCCGGGCCGCGCTGCTGCCGGTGCTGGTGGTTGGCATCCTGATGCCGGTGTTCCCCGCCTTCCAGGGCAGCGGCACCGGTGCCGTGCCGTTCGCGGGGGTCACCGCGGCTTCGTTCGCCGCGCTCGCCGGAGCCAACATGTACGGCTACGACGGCACCGCCGTCTGGCAGACCCTCGTCACTCCTGGCGCGGTGCGCGCGGACGTGCGTGGCCGCCTGCTCGCGCTGCTGATCGTGCTCGGCCTGCCCACGGTGCTGCTCGCGCTGATCCTGCCGGGTGCGCTCGGCCGGTGGAGCCTGTATCCCTGGGTGCTCTCGCTGTACGCCGCCGCGCTCGGCGTCGGCGTCGGCGCGGCCGTGCTCATCTCGGCGCTCGCGCCCTATCCGATCCCGCCGCGCACCGGGAATCCGTTCTCCGGTTCGGGAAACCCGGGCTGCGCGAAGGTGCTGCTCCAGTTCACCGTGCTGTTCGGTCAGCTGGCCGCGGTGATTCCCGTGCTGATCGTCCTGCTGATCGGCCATTTCACCGAGCTGACGGCCATCGAATGGCTCGCGGTCCCGGTCGGCATCGGCACCGGCATCGCCGCAGCGATCCTCGCCGCCCGCCTCGCGGAGAACCGGCTGATCACCCAGGGGCCGGAACTCCTCGCCGCGGTCCGCCCCAAGTGAACGCCGCACGCTCCTTGATTTCCCGCACTTGAAATCGCCTGCGATTCCCGGTGCGGGAAATCGACAACCGTGCGTGTGGGCGGCTGGTTCGAACGGCAGCGGGCGCATCGGTGGGGCAATAGACTCGACTGGTGAGCGATAGGGATTCTGATGGCAGTCTCGATCTGAATCAGTTGCGCACTTTTCTGGCCGTGCATCGTGCGGGGTCCATCACCGGCGGTGCGCGGCTGGTCGGGTTGTCGCAGCCCACGGTGACCGCGCAGTTGCAGGCGCTGGAGAAGCGGGTGGGGCAGCGGCTGTTCGAGCGACTGCCGCGCGGGGTGGCGCCGACCGCGGCGGCCGCCGAATTGGCCGCGCGGATCGCCGAACCGCTGGACGCGTTGAGTGCCGTTGCCGGACGATCCATTTCCACCGAGGATGAGCCGCAGCCGCCGGTCCGGCTGGCTGGTCCTGCGGAAATGCTTGCGGTGCAAGCAATCCCAGCCCTCGCTCCGCTTATCTCGCAGGGCGTCCGGCTGACCGTGACGGCCGGACTCTCGGAGGATCTGCTGGCCGGACTGCGCGCAGGGAACTACGACCTGGTGGTGTCCACGGTGCGGCCGCGGGGCCGCACCGTGATCGCAGAGGCGCTGACGGACGAGGAATTCGTCCTGGTCGCCGCGCCCGCCGTGGCCGGACGGATCGATACCGCGCGACTGGGCGTCGAGGGCCCGGCCGCACTGGCCACGGTGCCGCTCGTCAGCTACGCGCCGGATCTGCCGATCCTGCGCCGGTATTGGCGACACGTCTTCGGGATCCGGCTGACCGGCGAAGCGGCCGTCATCGTCGCGGACCTGCGCGCGGTCGCCGCCGCGGTCGCCGCAGGCGCGGGCATCAGCGTCCTACCGCGCTATCTCTGTGCGGCCCAACTGAATTCGGGCGCACTGGTCACCCTGCTCGACCCATCGGACCCGCCGATCAACACCGGCTTCCTCGTCCGCCGCCCCGGCCCGGACACCCGCCCGCACGTAGACCTCGTCCACGCCCGCCTACGCACCGCCGCCCGAACCTGGTAGCCGCCGCACCGTTCCCGATTTCCCGCACGGGAAATCGCATGCGAAATTCGGTGCGGGAGATCAGAAGTGGTGCGTCAGATGCTGATGCGGAACTTCGGGCGTTCGACCGGTTGCTAACCCGGCGCCGCGCGTTTGCGCAGGATCTCGGCCGTCTGCTCGTCGGCGGGCAGGAACGCCTCCAGGTGCAGCTCGGCCAGGGTGATGTCGGTGGCCGTGGCGAACGAGGTGAGCGTGGTGATCAGCCGCAGCTCGCCGTCGTCGCTACGCAGCCGCAGCGGCACCGCGAAACCGAGGTGGTCCGGGCCCGGTTCCGCTTGCGGGAGATAGCTTTCCAGTTCGACGATCAACTCGGCCAAGGCCGGATCGGGGCTGCGGGACATTCGCCCGCGCAGGGCCTCGGTCACGTGCTTGCCCCACTCGGGCAGGTTCACCACCCGCTTGGCCAGCCCGTCCGGATGCAGCGCGAGGCGCAACACGTTGACCGGCGACTTCAGCAGCTCGGGCGCGGCACCCTCGGTCAGCACCGTGAAGGCCGCGTTGGCGGCGAGCAGCACACCCCGCGGCTTCACGACGATCGCCGGATAGGGCAGGTGACCGTCCAGAATCGTCGTCAGCGCTTCCCGCACCGGGCCCAATTCCGGTGCATCCAAATCGGATTCGGGAAACGCGGGCGCGTATCCCGCTGCCAGCAGCAGATCGTTGCGCTCCCGCAGGGACAGATCCAGCGATTCCGCGAGCCGCACCACCATGGTGCGGCCCGGCCGCGAACGCCCCTGTTCCAGGAAACTCAGATGTCGCTGCGTGGTGTCCGCGCGGATCGCGAGGTCGAGCTGGCTGACCCGGCGCAGGGTCCGCCAGTGCTTGAGCTCACGGGCGAACCCCGGTGCTTCTATCGCCGTTGTCATGTCCACATTTTGGCCCGACCTGGGCCGGAGTGCGATTCCGCGGAGGGTATGAGCAAGCAGTTGCGCGGTGATTGCGCGATTCCCTCGCGGGAATCGCGCGGTATCGCCGTGATCGCAAAACTATGTCCCATGAGCAAGCAACTGAACGACAACGAGCTAACCCGCTTCGCCCAGCAGTACGCCGCGCAGTGGAATGAGTCCGACGCGGCGCTCCGCAGCAAGCAGATCCGTGAACTCTGGGCGCCGACCGGTGCGCAGACTCTGGTGGATCCGCCGGTGGAAATGCGGGAAGAGGCTGAGCGCCTGCAGTTCCCGATGCCCGCGCTGGAGGTCCGCGGCCATGCGGCGATGGATCGCAGGGTGACTCGGGCCTACGAGATGTTCATCGAGTCGGGTGAGTACGAATTCGCGGTCGAGGAGGCGGCGATCCGGCTGCCCGCCGGGCTGCTCGGCGTGAGCTGGACGATGGTGGCCAAGGCCGACGGTTCGGTCGCCGGTGGCGGCTTCGAAGTGATCGGCCTCGATGACGAGGGCCGGATCCTGTCCGATCACCAGTTCATTGTGGGTGTGCGATGAATGGCATTGCCTACCACCTGGATCCGCTGCGCGGCCTCGACGGCCTGACCATCGCGGCGCAAGATGTTCCCGAGCCCGGTCCGCATCAGGTGGTGATCCGGGTCCGCGCGGCCTCGGTCAACCGCCGCGACCTGATGCTGATGGACGGCGTCTACCCGCTGCCCGCCACCCCGGGCATCATCCCGCTCTCCGACGGCGTCGGCGAGGTGATCGCCCTGGGTGCGAACGTGACCCGGGCCGCGCTCGGCGATCGGATCACCGCGAGCTACTTCGTGCGCTGGATCGATGGCCCGCAGCGGCTGGCCATGGCGGCCGAGCAGTACGGCGCCAACTTCAACGGCCTGCTCGCCACTTACGCGGTGATCGAAGAGGATTCGGTGGTGCACGTGCCCGCGCACCTGACCGACGTGGAGGCGGCGACGCTGACCTGCGCGGGAGTCGTTGCGTGGGCAGCACTTACCAAGCCGGTGCCGGTCGTGCCCGGCGAGACGGTGCTGACGGTGGGTAGTGGAACGGTCGCGCTGTTCGCCGTGCAGCACGCGAAAATGCTGGGCGCGCGGGTCTTTTCCATCACCTCCAGCCCGGGCAAGGCCGAGGGCCTGCGCAAGCTCGGGGCGGACGAGGTGATCGTCTCGACCGAGACGCCGGACTGGGATCAGGCGGTGCGGGACCTGACCGGCGGCCTCGGCGTCGAGCACGTCGTCGACGCGGTCGGGCTGCCGACCTTGTCGAAATCGGTTCGCTCCGGCGGATACAACACGCAGGTCACCATGATCGGCGCGGCGCAGTCGCCGGTGGCCGAGTCGGTCGCCGAGGTGTTCGGTACCCAGTACGCGTCGATCCGCCGGATCGCCGTCGGCAGTCGCACCGACTTCGAGGCGATGAACCGGACGATCAGCGACCATCGGATGCGGCCACTCATCGATCGGGTCTTCCCGCTCGATGAGGCAGTGGCGGCGTACCGGTACTTCCGCGACGACAACCCGTTCGGCAAGGTCGTCGTGACGATGCCCTGACTAGGGGCAGCCGGTGAGTTCCCGTGTCATGGCGTCCTTCTCGGCCTGGGTCACCCAGAGCTGGTAGGCCGCCTTGACCTGAATCTGCCTGGTCAGGTACGCGCACCAGTAGCCCTTGTTCGGCGGCAGCCAGGTGGCGGCGTCGGAGTCGCTCTTGGACTGGTTGGTCGGTCCGTCGACGGCCTGCAGGTTCAGCGGATCGTTGGCCAGATCCTGGCGACGAGCGGCGGAAAGCTGTTGTGCGCCTTTCTGCCAGGCGTCCGACAGCGGGATGATGTGGTCGATCTGCACGTCGTCGGAGGTCTTCGGGCCGCGGACGAACTTGATGGTCTTGCCGGTGTACGGATCGTTCAGGGTGCCGGTGGCGACGACGCACTTGCTGTTGTCCTTGAAGGTGACCTCGGTCATGTCACGCTGCAGAATGTCGTCGCGGGTGTCGCACTTGTTGTGACCACCGGGGACCGACACGTCATCAGTCCAGGCGGTGCCGAATTGCTCACGGGTATAACCAGTTTTGGCGGCGCGGCCGGCCACCCGGATGGTGTCGAGCATGGCGAGCGCGTCGTGGCTCGGCATGCTGGCCGGGGCATTGGCGCAGGCCAGCGCGGATCCGTTGCCGCACGCCGCGTTCGCGCTGGGGGATTCGACTCGGTTCACGTAGTAGTAGGACAGTCCGATGAATGTCGCGATGGCCAGCCCTATCAGAGCGAGCCGCTGAACTGTGAACTTCATCGAGCTTCCTAACGCCAACCACCCTGAACTATATCGGGCGCCAACGTATCCGGAGGGCGAGGTCGCGGAAGTGATTGCGGGGTATGACGTTCCGCACAGGCAAGGGGGGTTGATACATGAAACCACCCTCGAGTCGCCGTGCCGGCGCCGACTCGAGGGTGGCTGATCACGAGGGAGATCGACGGTCGCGCGGTGGGGCGGATGGTTGTCCAGTCCGTATTCCGCACCCGCCGACACCACAGGGCCGATGAGGGAGGACCCGAGGTGTCGAGCCGCGCCGGGCGAGCTCGCTCGTGATGACTAGGGGCAGATCGGGATTCGCTCGGTGTCAGCTGAGAGTGCTACCCACGACTGGGAATTCGCCTCTCGCTCTCGCACCGCTTGTCTCCGTCCCGACCTTGCTTGTTGCTACGTATTGAAACAGTAGATAACGGGGTGTGATCTTGGCAAGTCGGTCGCCCTGATTCGGCAGTATTCTCAGGTTCATTTCAGACTGGTAGCTATATCTACTGGATGCTTACGGATGTGCCGGTCAGTTGCGGGATCGCAACGGTGGGCTCGGAGCGACCTCCGGCCGGTCAAAGCCGTGATGAGCGTCACTTTCGCGGCGGTCACAGTGCGGCGATATCCCGTGTCCAAACCGGGTGAAGGCAACAAAGCCGGACCTTTGGAAGGACAGCTCATGGCTACCGTCGACGTTCTCGACTCGTTCATTTCCTACCGCGACGCGGGCACCGGCTCGGTGCCGGTGGTGTTCCTGCACGGCAATCCCACCTCCTCGTACCTGTGGCGCAATGTGATTCCGCACGTCACCGACCAAACCCGGGCGCTGGCACCCGACCTCATCGGCATGGGCGAGTCCGGCAAGCCTGATATCGAGTACCGGCTCGTCGATCACGCCCGCTACCTCGATGCCTGGTTCGATGCCATGGAACTGGACCAGGTGGTCATCGTCGGCCACGACTGGGGCGGCGCGCTCGGCCTGGACTGGGCCGCGCGGCATCCGGGCCGGGTGCGCGGCATCGCGTTGATCGAGACCTTCCTGCGGCCGATGAGCTGGGACGAGATGCCGCCGCTCGGCGCCGAGCTGTTCCGCAAGTTCCGCAGCGCGGAAGGGGAACGAATGGTGTTGGCGGAGAATATGTTCATCGAATTCAACCTGCCAAGGGGTGTGGCGAACCTGTCGCCCGAGGACCATGAGGTCTACCGCGCGCCCTACCCGACGCCGGAGTCGCGCAAGCCGATGCTGGTGTGGCCGCGCGAGTTCCCGCTCGGCGGCGAGCCCGCGGATGTGGTGGCGATCGTCGAGAACTATGGGCAGTGGGCAGCGCGGACGCCCGAGGTGTCCAAGCTGGTGATGGGCTTGGAGAATGGGGTCGGGCTCGGATCGCCTGAGGTGATCGATTGGGCTGCAAAGACTTTCGCGAGTGTCGAGGTCGAGTCGATCGGACCCGCCGGGCATCACGTGCCCGAGGACCGGCCGGACGAGATCGGTGCGGCGGTGGCGGGCTGGCTGCGGCGGCACGCGCTCGTCGACGCGGCGGCCGTCATCTCCTGAACGGCCTTGCAGCGGGGCCGGTCGCGACCGGCCCCGCCGCCGTCGATCAGTCGCGCGGCGCGACGAAGGCGGCGAACCCGTCCAGCAGACGGTGCAGGCCGAAGTCGAAGAGCTTGTCGATGTCGAACTCGAAGTCGTTGCGCTCGTTCAAGTTCGCGAGCGTCGGATACCGGCCGCTGGCCAGCAAGTGCTCGTACTCGCGCTCGCGGACCTCCCACGGTTCGACCGGTGTGCCCGCCCGCCGTGCCCCCGTGGCCAGTTCGAGGTTCACCGCGATGCCACGCACGTAGCTGTACAACGAGACGTGCGCGTAGAGCGCGGCATCCGGATCGAGCCCGAGATCGCCGAACGCGTGCACGGCCCATTCGGTGTGGGCCAGCAACTTCGGCGCGGGCTCCGGGTCGTTCACCCACAGGGCCGCGACCACCCACGGGTGCCGGTGGTACATCGCCCATTGCAGGCGCGCAAGGACTTCCAGCCGTTCGCGCCAACCGGCGGGCGGCGGATCGGGCAGTTCGGCTTCCCCGAAGGCCTCGTCGGCCATCAGCAGCACCAGCCGATCTTTGCTGCCCACATGGCGATACAGCGACATCGTCGGCACGCCGAGCTCGGCGGCGACGCGGCGCATCGACAGTGCAGCCATCCCCTCCGCATCGGCGATCGTCATGCCCGTGCGCACCACCAACGCTGCGGTCAGTTCGGTATCGCGGACGTGCTCGCGCGGGGGAGTGGCCTGCGGGGTGTCCACCACGGTGCCGACGCCGGGCACCGCCCGCACCACGCCCTCCTGACGCAGCACGGCGAGCACCTTCGTCGCCGTAGCGATGGCGACGCCCCACTCCTTGGTGATCTGGCGCGCCGACGGCACGCGATCGCCCGCCCGCAGCTCGCCGGAGCTGATCCGGTCCTGGATCTCTCCGGCGATGCGCAGGTAGGGCGGGGTCGAGTCCGCAGCGCCAGCTGTACTAGTACGCATGCGGCCAATAGTAGACACTTCGCCAGCACAATCTCTACTAGTACGGTCTGTACATCGTATTGAGCACCATGTACGTTGTATCTCATCAACGCAATGTGCAGAGAAGTGGGAACGTCATGACGAACAAGAACATCCTGATTTCCGGTGCCGGAGTGGCGGGCCCGGCGCTCGCGTACTGGCTGGGCAAATACGGCTTCACCGCGACGGTGATCGAGCGAGCGGCGGCACCGCGCGCCGGCGGATACGCGGTCGACTTCCGCGGTGCGGCCATGACGGTGCTCGATCGGATGGGCATCCTGGACGAGGTCCGCGAGTACAGCACCACGATCGGCGACAGCGAGGTGGTCGACACCGGCGGCAGGCACGTCGTGACGATGCCCGCGGCGATCTTCGCCGGTGAGCTGGAGGTGCTCAAGAGCGACCTGACCGACATCCTCTACGCCCACACCAAGGAGGAGACGGAGTACCTGTTCGACAACTCGATCACCGCCATCGACGAGGACGCGGACGGCGTGCTGGTCAGCTTCGAACGAGGCGAGCCGCGCCGATTCGACCTGGTGGTCGGGGCCGACGGGTTGTACTCGAAGGTGCGCGCGATCGCCTTCGGTGACCACGCGAACTACATCCACTACCTCGGCCTGTACAACGCGATCTTCGCCACCGACAACTTTCTGAACCTCGACTACGCGGGCCAGGGCTGTCAGTTGGCCAGCGGCAGAACAGCAAATGTGTTCAGCACCAGGAACAACACCGAGGCCCGTGCGTCGCTGTACTTCAGTGCCGACCCGCTCGACTACGACCGGAGCGACGTCGAGGAACAGAAGCGGATCATCGCGGCGCACTTCGCCGGGGACGGTTGGGTGATCCCGCGCCTGCTGAAGGATTTGGCGGCGTCATCGGATCTGTACTTCACCCCGATCAGTCAGGTCCAGATGGACACCTGGTCGGCCGGTCGGGTGGTGCTCCTCGGCGACGCGTGTGCGTGCGCTTCGCCGCTGTCCGGCCGAGGCACCTCGCAGGCCTTGGTCGGCGCCTATATCCTGGCGGGTGAACTGGCCACCGCCGCAGGCGATTACGAAGCCGCGTTCGCCAGCTACGAAAGCCAGCTGCGCGAATACGTGAAAACCAATCAGGCGGGTGCCGTCGAAGTGGTCGGCATGCAGTTCGCCGAGCCGCCGCCGCAGGAGTTCTTCGACGCCATGGCCGCCAATCCGCCGGAGGCCGACCCGGAATTCCTCACCTTGAAGAACTACTGACAAACCGGCTTGCGCCGCAGTGCCGACCAGCCGAAAGATGGCTGAATGAGCACGGAGGCGCAAGAGGGCGAGCTGGTCAGGGCCGAGGAGCGGGAGCTGGTCGGGCGCGCCGTCGCGGGGGATCGCGACGCGATCGCGGATGTGGTGCGCCTGCTGCAGGATCCGGTGTATCGGCTCGCGCTGCGGATGGTGTGGCGCCCCACCGAGGCCGAGGACGCGACCCAGGAGATCCTGCTGCGCGTGCTCGGCAATCTCGGCACCTGGCGGGCCGAAGCGAAGCTGCTGACCTGGGCGTATCGGATCGGCGTCAACTACTTGCTGAACCTGAAACGGCAGACGCCGCAGGAGGCGGCCCACCTGAGCCTGGACGCCTATCGCGACGGCTTGGCCGACGGGCTTGCGGAAGCGGACTACCGCGGCCCGGAAGCGACCCTGCTCACCGAGGAGGTCCGCCTCAACTGCAGCCAGGCCATGCTGCAGTGCCTGGCCCGCGACGAGCGAATCGCCTTCGTCCTCGGCGACGTCTTCGAACTCAACTCCACCGACGCCGCCTGGATCCTCGCCGTCACCCCGGCCGCCTACCGAAAACGGTTGGAGCGCGCCAAGAAACGCCTCGGCAACTTCCTTACCGCCACCTGCGGACTGGCCAACCCCGAGGCGTTCTGCCGCTGCTCACGCCGGGTGGACAAGGCCGTTGCACTGGGCCGCGTCGACCCACGCAAGCCGAACTTCGCCCGCCATCCGATCACTCCGGGCGGCCGCACCGTCGTCCAGGCCGAGCAGCAGATGGTCCGGCTACACGACGCCGCGGCCGTCCTGCGAGCCCACCCGGATTACGCCGCGCCGCAAGCGAAGATGGACGCGATCGCGGGGCTCTTGCACTCCGGCCGCTTCCCGATGCTGGACTGAGACTGCCGGAAAGCCTTCGGCTACAGGTCAACTGGTGACCGGCCGGAGGAGATCGCCGCTCAGTACGCCACGAGCGGTTCGGATGGCGACTACCGACCAGGCAGCGATCAACAACACATACAAGGCGATCGCGCTGGCGGCGAAAAGATTTGCACCGGTGTGGGTGTAAAGGACGGTGCTGCCGGTGACGCAGGTGCCGAGCGGGAAGGTAAAGCCCCACCAGGTCAGGGTGAAGGTCAATTCGCCTGCGCGGGCGGTCTTTACGGTGAGGGCGAGGGCCAGTGCCAGCCACAGCATGGCGAAGCCCCAGGTGGCGATGCCGAAGATGACCGAGAAGACCAGGAAGCCCTTGGCGTAGAGGTCGGGCAGGGCGGCGGGTGCGGCGTTCGCGAGTAGGCCTGCGGCGGTGACGGATTGGCCGAGCGGGCCGAGCACGATCCACAGGGTGGGCACCATGCCGGCCTGGGGTGTGCCGTGATGCACCAGGCGCGACCAGATCATGGTGATGGTGACCAGGGCGGCGAGCAGGCTCAGGCCGAACATGGCGACGCAGAGCAGGATCATGGTCAAGCGCAGCTGACCAGCCGGGGTATGCGGGACGAGCAGTGCGCCCATCGCGGCCGAAACCATCGGCGGCACAACGGGCATCAGCCAGCCACCGAAGGCGGCGTCGGCGGCGACGCGGTGCCTGGTGAACATCCGGTAGGGGATGGCGAAGGCGGTGAGCAGGCCGAGCACGGTGCCGACGGTCCACAGCACCCAGTCGATCGCTACTGCGGCGGGCATCCCGATCACGTCGGAGCCGAGTAGCAGGGTGCCGCCGCCGACGGTCAGCAAGGCCATCGGCGGTGCGCCGAAGAACTGCGACATCACCGGGTGATTGCGGTGGTCGCGGGCGGTATCGGGGAAACGCACCCAGTGCGCGATCCACGCGACGGTCAATGTCACCAGCAATGCGGCGGCCAGCGCCCACACCACGGTCGCGGCACCGCGCAGCCCGGGGAACTGCAGCGGCAGGGTGGCCGCCGCGGTGGCGACGATGCCGGTGCCCATCACCGCGGCGAACCAGTTCGGGCCGAGTTGGCGCAGCGAGCCGCGTCGGCGGCGGTCGGCACGAAGCTCGCCGACCAGACGCCGCTGCGCTGCGGGGCGGAAGGTCACTGTGGCGGTCATGGCTCCAGCGTCGCCGGATGCGGCGGCGTCAGGTAGCCGCCGTGTTCCTATGTATGCATAGACTCGTTCTATGCCCTTGTCGCCCCGTGTCCCGGACCTGGCCGCGCTCGACCTGCTGCTTTCGGTGATCGAGCTGGGCAGCCTCGGTCGCGCGGCGGCGGCGCACGGCATCAGCCAGCCCTCCGCGTCCTCCCGCATGCGCTACCTGGAGAAGCTCGTCGGCATGCCCGTGCTGGAGCGCACCACCCTCGGCTCCCGGCCGACGCCCGCCGGTTCGCTGATCGCGGAGTGGGCTCGCGGCGTGGTCCGCGCGGCCGAACAACTCGACGCCGGAATCGACACCTTGCGGGCCGAGCGCGCCTCACACCTGCGCGTCGCGGCCAGCCAGACGATCGCCGAATACCTCTTCCCCGCCTGGCTGATGAAGCTGCGGGCCACCGCGCCGGGCACCGCCATCGCCCTGGAATCCGGCAACTCCGTCGAGGTCGCCAAGGAGGTCCTCGACAACAAGGCAGACATCGGTTTCATCGAGAGTCCACAGAATTTCCCCGGCCTCGAGTCGCACGTCGTCGCGCACGACCGCCTCGTGGTCGTCGTGGCGCCGACGCACCGCTGGGCACGCCGCGGCACGGTCACCCTGGCCGAGCTCGCCGAAACCGCGCTGATTCAACGGGAAACCGGCTCGGGCACCCGAAACTGGTTCGAGCACGCGGTTTCTCGTCAGCTGCCTGCCTGGAAACCCGAGGTTGCCCTAGAGCTGTCCTCCACCACCGCCATCAAGACCGCCGCCGCGTCCGACGCCGGTCCCGCGGTACTGAGTTCCCTTGCGGTAGCGGCCGAAATCGCCGCGGGCACCCTGGTATCCCCGCAGGTCACCGACCTCGAAATGAACCGCACCCTGCGCGCCGTGTGGCCGACGGGCCAGCGACTGACCGGCCCCGCCCGCGACCTCTACGCGATCGCCCGCGCCACCGACCGATAGGGCTCACGCACTGTCGGCGGGCTGCGCGGTGGGCGGAACTCCGGTGTCCAGGAAGCGGATCAGGCGATCGATGCGCGCAGTGTGGTCGACGCAGCGTTCGAAGTGGTTGGCGAGCAGCGCGATGGTGATGGCATCGGCGGTCGGCTGCGGCGACGCGGGGGCGGCGAGGGCCGAATGTAGTTGCTTGTGCAGGAGTTCCATCGCGTGCAGGCCGGGATCGTGTTCGGCGGGCGGCTCCTGGTGACCGGTGGCGACGGCTTCACCGCTGAGCGCGGTCCTGGTCGCGGCGAGCCTTCCCATTTCGGCGAGAATCTCGAGAATCGCTTGCGGCGCAACATGTCCCGGATGACTCTGATACACCTGATCGGCGACCTGACTGACCAGCCCGCCGATCCGCGACAACTCGGTCGCGATCTGGATGGCGGTGACCACGTGCCGCAGATCGCGGGCGACCGGCGCCTGCAACGCGAGCAGCACCACCGTCCGTGCCTCGCATGCGCCATACATCTTCTGTAGCTGCTCGTCGAGGGCGAACACCTCATAGGTAGCGGTGAGATCGGCGCCGACGAGTGCCTCGGTCGCCCGCTCGGCCGCGTCGTGGGTGAGCCGGCACATCAGCGTCAAATCATTGGTCAACGCGACGAGCTCGCGAGTGAACTGGGTGCGCACGCGCAAATTCTCGCCCATATCCAGGCGGCCGGGCACATTAATCCCCGCTTGAACATGAATTGACAGTGCAGATGATGCGAAGTCGGCACTATGTGGTCGAAAATGGGAAGGGCACTTGACCGCGGCTGACAGGATTGTGGTGTGAAGCGCGATGTCTCAGTCCATCTGGAGGTGGCGATCACCGCGCCGACCACGCTCGAATTCCAGATCGCCGTCGCGCGGCAGACAAATCTGGACCTGAACGAGTCGCTGGTGTTCGAACTCGACGGCTGGGCCATCGCGCCGTGGGAGATCCTCGGCCCGCACGGCACCCGTATCCACAAATTCTCTGTCGGCCCAGGCACTTTGCGCGCGCACTACACCGCGACCGTGCTCGGTACCGCGCTACCGGAGCCGAGCTCCGACTACGACCGCGCGCTGTATCTGCGGCCGAGCCGCTTCGCCGAGTCGGACAAGCTGCTCGGCTTCGCCGCCACCGAATTCGGTTCCGGCACACCGGATGCCCAGCTCGCGGTCGAGGTGTCGCGGTGGGTCGGGCGCCGGATCCGCTACGTCGCGGGCAGCAGCGACCCCATCGACGGTGCGGTGGAGACACTGCTGTCCGGCGCCGGGGTGTGCCGCGACTTCGCGCATCTGGTCGTGGCCCTGCTGCGCGCGGTGAAGGTGCCCGCGCGGGTGGTGTCGGTGTACGCGCCGGGCTGTTCGCCGATGGACTTCCACGCGGTCGCCGAGGCCTACATCGACGGCGCCTGGCGGGCCCTCGACGCCACCGGACTGGCCCCGCGTTCGACGCTGGTCCGGATCGCCACCGGCCGGGACGCCTCCGATGTCGCGTTCCTGGACAACCACGGCGGCGAGATCATCGTGAACAGCCTGCAGATCACCGCCCTGGTCGACGGCTACCTGCCGTTCGACGACAACGTCACCCCGACGTCGATCTGCTGATCACCTTCAGGAGATGTTCTTCAAGAACGACACCGCATTAGCGCTGCCCGCCACCACCACGTCGAGCTTGCCGTCACCGTCGAAGTCGGCGATGGCGGGCGTCTGCGGCTGCGAGGTGACGCCGAAATCGCCGGTCTTGCTGACGGTCGCGCCGTTGCCGGTGAAGATCACGATCCGGGAGTTCAGTACCGCCGACATCGCGGCGTCCAGCTTGCCGTCTTTGTTGAAGTCGGCCGCCGCGATGCTGGTCGGGCCGAGGCCGGACACGTTCACCCGGTCGGTCTTCTTGAAGCCGCCGTTCCCGTCGGACAGCAGCAGCGTGGTGCTGAAGGAGAACGAGTCGGCGGTGATCACGTCGTCGATGCCGTCGCCGTCGAAGTCGCCCGCGCGCACGTCCTCGGTGATCAGGCCGGACGTGCTCGCGCCGCGCCGGGTGAAGCTGCCGTCCCCGTTGCCGGTGAAGACGTGCACCTGCTGCAGCGCGTCGTTGTTCACCGCGATATCGATCTTGTTGTCCGAGTTGAACTTTCCGACGGTGAACGCGGCGGCGACACCGGGGATCAGGCTGGTCGGCCCGGCATCCAGGGTGCCGTCGCCCTTGCCGAGCCAGGTCTGCACGCCCGCGGGTGCCAGGCTGAGTACGTCGGCCTTGCCGTCGCCGTTGGCGTCGGCGACGATCACTTCCTGTTGCGCGCCTTCGAGAGTCGTGTATTTCTTGGCCGGGCGGAAGCTGCCGTCGCCGTTGTTCACGAACGTCGCGATCGTCGTCCACGCCTGCGCGACGACATCGGGCTTGCCGTCGCCGTTCAGGTCGCCGACGCCGACCGCGCCGAAGCCGATGCCGACATCGCCCACCCTGGAGCCGGTGTTGAATCGGCCATCGCCCTTGCCGGTCATCAGAATCGGCCCCGCCCCTTGGAAATCGGCCGCCACGACATCGGCCTTGCCGTCGCCGTTGAAGTCGGCGGTGACGGTGCCGATCGGGGACGGGCCCGGCCCCCAGGACGGAAACTGGCCGCCCGACGGCGAATCCACCTTCGGCGCGAAAGAGATCGCCCCCGCGGCGTGCGCGGGGGCGGGAGCGATCAGGCCGGTGCCGATCAGGGACAGTGCCGCGGTGGCCGCGGCGAGAACTAGGCCGCGCGAATGCAGAGATGAAGCGTCCATGAATTGTCCTGGTGTGCGGAGAGTTATTACAGGGCACGGACTTTATGACCTACATCACATAGAAGCGATGGTAATCCCGCCAATTCGTCGGATTGCCCACCGGGCCGGTAATCCGGTGTGGCATTGCGCCAAAAGCACTTTCGTCACTGTGTCGCACATTCGCGCACGCCGCGCGGCACTGTGCCCATATCGCGCCCCGGTGCTACCGTCGCGGCATGCCGAGCAAGCGCGATCTTCAGCATCGAGTGGTGACGACGCTGCAGCGTCGCGTCGTCAATCCGTTGCAGCGCAAGCTGCCCGCCCAGCAACTGCTGGAAACCGTCGGCCGGGTGAGCGGGCAACCGCGCATCACCCCGATCGGCGGCCGCAAGGTCGACAACGCCTTCTGGCTGGTCTCCGAGTTCGGCGACCGCTCCCAGTACATCCGAAACATCAAGGCGAACAACCGTGTTCGCGTGCGACTGCACGGTAACTGGTACACCGGCACCGCGCAGCTGCTGCCCGAGGACGACGCGCGCGCCCGGCTGCGTGCGCTGCCGCGCGGCAATAGCGCGGTGGTTCAGCTGGTCGGCACCGACCTGCTCACCGTCCGGATCGACCTGGACAACTAACTGCCAGTTAGTCCTTGGCGCACTTCGACCAGAACTCGAAGGGGCCCGGGACATTCCAGTCGCCCTGCGCCCTGGCCACCGCCTTGTCCTGTGCCTCGCTGATGGTGGTACCCCAGGCGGAGGCCCAGCCGCCGCCCCGGCCGAAGGCGAACGCGACACAGGCGTCCTTCGACCAGATGGGTTCCTGGCAGGAGGCGCCGCACGCGGCCTGCGCCTGCCCGACCGCGGCGTCCTGGCCGAGTGAGCTTCTGGCCCAATGCACTTCGTTGGTCTTGTCGTTGTAGGCGGCCGCGATCCACACGATCGCGGCGGCTTTCGTCGTCGGCGCCGTAGTCGGCGGTGCGGTGGTCAGCGGGGGCAGCTTGGCGCTCGGCCGGGTGGTCGGCGCGTCGGAGGTGCTGGGGGAGACGGTGAAGCTGGTGGTGGTGTCGCCCGCGTCGATCCGGTTGTGCTTGACCGTGCTCTTCCACACCTTCAGCCCGATGATCCCGGCGATCACGACCACGGTGAGCAGGATCGAACCGATTACGGCGAGCACCTTTCCGCCGCCACCCGAGCCGGATCCGTTGGGTCCGTGCTGCGGTGGGTATCCCTGGCCGGGCGGCCCCGGCGGGAAACCGCCCTGCTGCGGCGGATACTGCTGCGGCGCTTGCTGATACGGCATCTGCTGGTACTGCGGCGCTTGCTGATACTGCGGATTCGGCGCGTACGGCTGCGGTGGCGGAGTGTAGGGCTGGCCCTGCTGGTAGGCCGGATCCGGTTGGCTCAGCGGGTTCAGCAGCGTCGGATCCGATGGGGGCACGTAGCCCGGGCCGGGTTGGCTCAGGGGATTGAGCAGCGTCGGATCCGACGGCGGCACATAGGCCGGACCCTGCTGACCCATCGGATTGAGCAGCGTCGGATCCGTGCGTTGGGGAGCCTGCTGACCGCCTTCCGGCGCGTCCGGTCGCGCGTATGGATCGTAAGGCTGCCCGGGGTATTGGCCGGGTGGGTATGACATGCGCCCCCGCTGCTGTTCGTCTCGATCAAGGCCGAGCCAGGCTATCGGCTCCACGTCCAGTTATCTGCCCCCGTCAGTGGGGGCACCGGTCGTTGCGCCGGAAACCGCCGCGCGACGCGTAGTTTCGTACCTGCGGACAGCGCACATATCGACTGGAGGGTGTATGACGATCGAAATTCCCGAGAAGGTGCGGGACCTGCTGGTGCGACCCATCTACGCGAGCCTCGGCACTACCAGGCCGGACGGGGCGCCGCAGGTGAACCCGATGTGGTTCCAGTGGGACGGCGAGTTCATCTGGTTCACCCACACCAACTTCCGGCAGAAGTTCAAGAACCTCGCGCACGAGCCGCGCGTCTCGATCTCGATCTATGACCCGGACAACCCGTACCGGTACATCGAGGTCCGCGGTGTCGTCGACCACATCGATGACGACCCGGCGGGCGAGCTCTACTCCAGCCTGTCCGAGCGCTACGGCAACGGTCCGATGGTGCCGCCGGACGCGAAGGACCGGGTGGCGATCGCGATCCGGCCCACCGGCCTCACCGGGTACGCGCTACACCGCGACTGACCGCAAAACCGGGCAAATCGCCCTGCGGCACCGCTCTGACCAGTATGCGGAGGGTTAGCTGCAACGATGGATCTCATGATCCGTGTGTTGACCGACCGCTGGACCGTGTTCGTTCCTATCCTCGCCGCCCTCGCGCTGGCCGCCACTTGGGGGCGCAGCCTGTCCGGGGTGGCGGTCGTCGTGGTGGCCGCGGCCTTGATCGGCGCGGTGCTCGCGGCGGTCTATCACGCGGAGGTGGTCGCGCACCGGGTCGGCGAACCGTTCGGGTCGCTGGTGCTCGCGGTCGCGGTGACCGTCATCGAGGTCTCCAACTGACCGGTACAACGTTATTAAAACCCCTGTTCAGGGCATGGAGAAGCCCGGTCGACTGATCGAACCGTCGTACCGGGCTTCGTCATGTTGACGGACGATCGAACTCGCCGTCCACCACTCCAGGTGAAGGGGGACCACTCACCCGAGCGCTCTAGGCCAAGTCATCGAACTCGCCGGACTTGCAGCCCTTCAACCAGGCAGAGAACTCGTCGCGGGTGAACGCGACGGTTCCGGCATCACGCGCGTTCGAGTTGCGGACGAAAACCGTGTCCGGGGCTCCGGCGACTTCCACGCACGTCCCGTTGTCGGTGAAGCTCGACACTCGCCATTCGAGGTTATCCATGGTTCCTGCTCTCCCATTCCTCAGCTAGCCCAAGTACGAAACGGCGGGATTCGGTAGGGCTCAGTGCGACCTTAGCCGCGTGATCGAACGCCGCCGCGAAGTAGCCCACTTCGTCTGCATCCGTGATGAACGTACCGCCACGGTAGCTCTCGATGTGCACCCGTGGGTTGCCCCATGGATGGGACATCAGGGAGAAGCCTCCGAGTCTGCGCGCCTCGTACTGCCCTACCTCAAACGTCGTCACTCGCACCGTGACGTTGGGCAGCTCTGCCAGTTCCGCCAACGTACGTAGCTGCTCAGCCATAACCGCCGGGGCACCGACTCGGAGTCGTAGCGCAGGTTCCGGCTGAATCACGTCGAGTACCAAGTCACCGGATCGAACTCGCTTCTGGCGGTGTAGCCGTTGATCTACGGCCTGTTGCACGTAAGTGTCGGACACCCCGCTTATACCGACGCGGCTGACCAACGCTTCGACGTAGGACGGAACCTGTAGGAGTCCGTACACCGCGCGCGGTTCGTGTGTGCGAATCGAGGTTGCCGACTGCTCCATACCGAGATACGTCGATAGCCATTCGGGCATTTCGCCGGTCACGGACGGAACGCTGCTCAGCATTGCTGAGAGTTCGTCCATCGTGATGCCCAGGGCCTCCGCATATTTGGGGCGTTGCGCCGGGTGCGGTGTTCCCTCGTTACGCTCCCAGCGCCCTAGCGTCGTTCGATCCACCTCGACTTCTTCGGCAATCTGCTCTTGCGTCTTGCCTGTTGCCTTGCGAGCGTCGATGAGGCGTTCTCTGCGCATAAGTGCATCGTAGGTACGTCTTGCGCGCCGTGGTTCATTTCGCTAATGCCCCGGACCATTGCCTTATGGCCCCCACGCTGAGCGAGTGTCAGTCTGCGGCGACAGGGGTCGGGCGCACCATAACCGCCGACGCGAGCAGGGGACTGAAATACGATGGAGCACATATCTTTTGGGGATACACCAGTCTCTCGATGCGTCTACTACCGGTTGGTGTGCGGCCTGCCCGCCAACATCGATCCGCCTGGTTCCGGGCGTCTGACGTTTTCTGCCGGGAGTACGGCTGCGCTGACCATGCCGGGACCGTTGGGGATCGTGCTGCGGAACTATATGCAGCGCCACCAGATAGCGCTCGGTCCGATCGTGGCGCACGTCGGCTCTAACCGGTGGTCGTTTTTGGTCCGGCCCGATGTGCCCGATGACGACACCGGGTTGTTCAAAGACTTGTTCCGGCTCAACGTGATGATCGTTCGCGACGGTGCTATCGCGTTACCGTCGCCGACTGCGGCCCCTGGAGGCGGTAGCAGGCGGTGGATAGAACCACCGCGCAACACGTTTCGGCCCTCGGGCAATGTGGTGGTCGTAGCGATACGCGGGTGTACCGGGATCAATCGCGATTCGCGATCGTTGGCGGTGCATCGTGGCTGACAACACCGCAGGTCAGACAGTGTTGCTGTCCCAATGCAGTGCGGCGGTTTTTCGTGCGGCCACGGTCACGCTGATGGCGGTGTCGTGCCCATCGCGTGAGTGTGGGGTGACGGTGCCGGTAGTCGACGGGATGATCGCCGCGCACCTGGGTATGGCGGGTGAATGCTCGCTGGTCGGTGTGCGGGTGATAGATGACCGCGTGGCGGCTGTTCTGGCTGGCGAGTCCGGCAGTGATCGGTAACCGCGATGACTGCCGAGCAGCGCTCTCCCCATCCTGAGGAGCCGGATCTACACCTACGCGTCACGCTGCGCGGCGAACGGCTCGACTTCGCCGCCTGCCTTACCTCGGCGCTGTTCTTCCTCGAGGAGCAGCGCCAGCGGCATTTCATGGATGACGTCGACGTGATCCCCGGAGCTACAACGGGTTTACGGCGGTTGCCGGGCGAGCGTCTGTACGACGGACCATGAACCAGAACGAGAGCGAGTACGACCAAGCGCTCACGGAATGGCGTCACGCCGTTGGAGCATGGAACTGGGCCGGAGAGCCCCAAGACGGGCCGGTCATAGACCGGCTCAACGCTGCACGTGAACGGTTCACCAGCGCGCAGCGCCCCGAGGATACGAGCGAGGAAGACCGAACTCTGTCGTGACCAGCTTGTATGTTGACCATGCACGCGGGACACTGTCCTGTTCTGACCTAACACGAGGGGTGCTCATGGGCGACTTCCGGCCGTACACAAAGGCAGAGCTTGAGCAGATAGAGCGGGATCAGCATGATCCGCAGTGGTTGGCATGGCTGGACTCGGAGAAGATGAACGCGCAGATCGACGCGTTCCTGAACGAGACCGTTCCGGATATGCCGGACAACCCTTGGACGGCTGAGGGTTTAGACCGGGTTGAGCGCGACATGCTTGAACGTTTTTCGGATATGGATGATGTCGACCGAGCAGAGAACTGGGTCGTAGCAGATCAATTCAGTCGATTCATTGGTGAAGTATTCCGCCGGAATTTTGAAGGGCGCTGGTTCAACGCTCCGAGCATGGGCGGTGCTCGTTATCCGGATTTCGGACCGGTGATCCGGCATGAATGGGTTGATGCCTATCTGGACGTTGGAAATCTGATTACGGCAACCGTGCACAGGAAATGGGGAGACAACCTGTCCACGATCTTCGCCAATAGTTCGGAGAGCTATCGGGAATGGGTAAGCGCCGGACGGCCAACTTTGACCGAACAACTTAAGAGCTGATCACCTAAGCTTCACCGGGCTCAGGGGGAGCCGATGGGTTATGAATGGAACGACAGGCTAGAAGCGGACTACACCCGATATGTCGACGGGAAATGGTTCCAAGGGCTTAACGCCAGGGACCGCCAGGGCTACCTCAGAGCTAGAGAGCAGTGGAAACGCTCCCGCGACGTGGGCAACCGGTTTCGCGATGGCATGGCCCTAATACGTGGTCAGACCCCCGAACGTGGGTACGAGAAAGAAGTCCGCCACGTCACACCCTCCGGCCCCAGAGTGCACGACGTTGCAAACGTGAGGATGCAAGAGGGGAACGAGTACAAAGCAGGCAGGGTCGACAAAGAGAAGGCGTTACCCCAGCTCCAAAAAGAAGAACACTTACTCAAGCAGGGTTACCAAATAAATTGGACAGTAGTTCAAGGCGCTAGGGTTGACCGTGAGGTACTCGACAGATTCCAGGAGTTAAATAAGAAGTGGGGCCGCCAGTTCGATGTCCAGGAGGTCACCCGCGAACAGCGGCGTCTAGCGCTCACGATCGGTAAACATGTCGAAAAGCAGCGCCAGGCCAAGGAGAAAGAAGCCCGAGCCCAGGAGAGGGCCGAGAAAGAGCGGCAGCGCAAGGCGCAGCAGCAAGCCGTCGAGCGGGCGAAAGTGCGTGCCGAGCAAAACCGCAAAATGCAGCAGTTTCGCGAAGCCGCCGCACGCGGGCGGGTGGACGCTCCTGAACGTGTCGAGCGGGAACGCAAAACGCTCGACGTGCTCAAGCAGGTAGCGCGGGAACGCGCAGCATCGGAATCCGAACGAGACAGGGTCGCAAGGGAATCCGCCGAACGAGTACTGAAGGAATTCCCGTTCCCAGTGCCTAGCCAGTCCAATGAGCGGGAAACCGTCGAGATTGGGGAACGACCTACCCCAGAGCTTGTCAACGCTGCCAGCGTGGAACGTGAAGCCACGAAAGAACGCGAGCGCGCAGACGCACGGTTGGCGGAGCTGAACGCGGCGCGAGACGCTGCGATCAAGGAACGCCAAGATCGCGCGACGGAGGTGGAACGGCTCGCCTGGCTAGGGCAGGCAATTCACCCGCAAGGGGCAGTACTGACGCCGCCAGGCCACGCGCCGGGGGTTGAGCGCGGCGGTACAGGGCAAGGACCGGACCGCTCGCGCGGCATAACTCGTGATGGCCGTTAGCTACTCGCTGCCCATGCCTGGGGTAGGTGCCCCCGCCCCGGTATCGGTGGATGCGTCCCGTATAGCAGGAGCGCGCCCGTACGGGTTTTCGGGCTGTCGAATCGGAGTGTGCACGCTGAAAAGTTCGCCCGTGTAAAAAATTCCTGACTACCCCTGTCGAGTCAGGGGACCGGGGGTTCCGATTTTTCGGTGCTTCGCACCTACCCCCCGGTGCGGATCTCCGGTGCGGGGAGCGAGGGACCGTTCTCTCCAGCCCTCTCCCAGAAAGTCGGATTTACCAAAACGCTTTTACCCACCAGGCCGGAACTCCGGAATCCGTACAGCTTGGCGCGCCCTATGCCAACCGCCATGCGTAGACCGGGCGGGGAGGGGGTCGAGCCCCCAGTCGGCTCACTGCGATGTGTGGTCCCACTGGGAATCGTCTCGCAGTT
Source organism: Nocardia sp. NPDC050175 (assembly GCF_044459885.1). Lineage (NCBI taxonomy): Bacteria > Bacillati > Actinomycetota > Actinomycetes > Mycobacteriales > Nocardiaceae > Nocardia > Nocardia sp. NPDC050175. The sequence goes on along the minus strand of NZ_JBITJI010000020.1, from coordinate 90,533 downwards.
GGCTCATGGCGTTTGACCTGGTCACGATCAGTTGGTCCAGTTGGCTCAGTCGGCTCATGCATACGGGTGTCGGTCGGGCCGACTGTCCGTGCGGTTGTGCTGCGGTGGCACCGAGGATGGGGGTGCGAGTCGCTGATCCGGTCCGGCCGGACCACGGTGTGGTGGCATTCGTCGTCCTCGCTCAGCTTCGCCGACATGGGGGTGTTCGGGTCTCATCGTTCGCCATTTTCTGCCGAACACGAGATCGATGGGGGTACCGGTAGGCCCCTCCTACCAGGGCGTGGCCCACTCCTCAGCCATATGGGGCAATATCTGCGCAGCCGGGGGGAGGGGGGTCCGAGATGACCGCTGGCCTGCCCTCCTGCGAGATCAGTCGGGATCGGTCGCAGCGTGAAAATGGTCGGCGATCTCGCGTGCTCGGCGGGCAGAAGCGCGGGCGTGCTCGGCGAGTCGGCGCGCGGTGGCTTCTCTGGTACGGCCGAGAGACGCGATCTCGTCGTACAGGCGGGCTGCATCGTCCTCGGTTGCGGCGAGCCGGTGGGCTGCATCGATCAGACTCTGTTGCAACGCCGCCGACCGCGCTGCGATCGAGACCCAGCCATGGTCATCGGCCCGTTGTTGCCCCGCTTCGAAACGCTGCCTGCCACCACTAGCAGGCGCTTCCCGGTGGAACTGCTCATCGGTCGCCACACTCCCAGGATGCCCCAGCCAGCACCGATCGAGGAACCGCAGCCAGGGGGAGAGGGGTTGGAGGCGACCATTGGCCTGCTCTCTGGCATGCGGGCCGGTATCCCCCCGAGATGGATCGAGCGGTGCGGTCCCGCTTGCCTTCGTTCAGTTATCTCGGGTGCATCGATCTGAACTGCGCTGATGCCGGAGCCGGCGAGGAGAGAGCTATCGATCTGCTACCCGCACTCAGGTATCGGGCCGGTGTCGCATGTCGGTGGAACGAATTGTGATCTTCAGCAGTGCACCAGATTGGTGCAACTTCGGGGTGAGGAGCGCCGGAACCATTCCGTGGGGTCGGCGAGTCCTTCCCCGGTGGTATCGACGCCGGGGAGGTTCGGCCGATGCCACAGATGTGTTCACGACCGTACAAATAGACCTGACACTAGGTGTAGACCTTGAACCCGCAACCGAATTGCTTGCGGGTAGTTGGGGTTTCGGCTCAGACCGATTTAGCGGTGGAGAGGTAGCGATACACGGTGGCGCGTGAGCATCCGAGCATTTTCGCGATGTCGGGCACGGGAACGTCCTTCGCCTTTAACGCGCGAGCCTTGGCGGCGTCGGCGTCATCGACTTTGCGGGGGCGACCGCCCTTGCGTCCGTTGGCTGCTGCGGCGGCGAGTCCGGCGCGGGTGCGTTCGATCATGGTGTCTCGTTCGAGTTGGGCGAACGCGGCCATGATCGTGAGCATGGCTTTGCCCATCGGTCCGTCGGTGTGCAATCCCTCGGTCAGACTGCGGAACCCAATTCCGCGGTGGGTCAGTTCCTCGATGAGCTGGAGTACGTGAACGGTGTTGCGGCCCAACCGGTCGAGCTTCCACACGGTCAGTACGTCGCCCTTGCGGAGGTGATCGAGGCAGGCGTCGAGTTCGGGGCGTTCGGTCTTGGTGCCGGATACGCCGTGGTCGGTGAAGATCCGTTGTGCGCCTGCGGTGTTGAGTGCGTCGAGTTGTAGTTGTGGGTCTTGGTCGGTGGTGCTCACTCGTGCGTACCCGATGACTGCCATTGCCCCGCCTGTCTCATAATCCCGTCGATTTACCGGTTTTGAGACTATGGGTTTTGAGACAGGGTTGCAAGACAGTGCAGGCGGGCAAAACCCCAGGACGGCAACGGGTCTCGGGTCGAGGGTGTCTCGTCTCGTATAACGAACGTTTTCGAGACAGGGGATAAACGCGACGCAGAGGCATGTTCGGGTGCCGGGAGCGGGAGCGCTGTCGTCTGTTTCGTCAGGGGGTTGCCGAAAATCTGGCATGGTTTGCGCACCGGACCGGCCGACACGTGTGCGGGACAAAAGGGAGGGACGCATGAACGCGGGACATCAACCGTTCGCGGCGGTGCGACACAAGGTTTCTCGTGTGATGTCGAGCACGGGCATTCGGCCGGTTTCGGTCGGGTTTGAGGCATCTCGAGGAATCTCGAGGCATCTCGAAACCTGTCCAGACATAGCGAAATGCCATACGGCTACTACAACTCCGCACAGGCTATTTCGCGGGGGTAATACTAGGGCCAACGACAAGGGCGACGCGGACGGTCATCGCAGCTAGAGACCGGGCGGGGACCCCTCCCCCTGGGGGGGCGAGCCGGTAGCGCACCACTCGGTTGTTCGGAGTCCATACGGGTTCCAAGGGGTTTTGATGTCTCGGTTGTGAGCGGGCTCATGCCTGTTCGCGTCGGAAACATCTGGCATTTCATTCGTCCTGCCCAAGAATTGGGGGCAGGCAAGCGCGGGAGAAGGACATGCGGTTGCCGAACGGTAGTGACCCACAACTGAATAAGGAGCAGTACACGATGGGTATTCGTCTTACGACGGGGCAGGCGGGCAAGCGGGTTGGGCGCACCGCGCAGACCATCCGGACATGGATTCACGGCGGGCTGCTGCGGGGGTATCGGGTCGGGCCACGCAATTTCATGGTCGACCAAGACGAACTCGACGCCTTGGTGGTGCAACTGCACGGCACGCCAGAGGCTGCGGCGTGAGCGACATGCGGGCGCACATCAAGACCCTGGTCGACAAGGCTCCGCCGTTCACCGCAGGGCAGCGCGAACGGATTACCGCGCTGCTGCGGACCGGACAGCAGGCGATGACGACATCGGAAGCCGCCGAGCCTGAACAGGTCTGGCAGATCGCCGCATGAGCGGCCCAGAGCAAAAAGAAATCCCGGTCGGTGTTGACGCACCGACCGGGACGAACGAACATCCCCCTACCAGGAAGGACATTCCGAAAACCGTGTCCCACCCTACCAGCAGCACCGCTTACGACCGGGTCCTCGAAGCGTTCACCAGCCACGGCCTCGCTGTCGAGGTGAAGTCCGGGCGCGCGTACGCGCAGGCACCGGGGCACAGCGCGGCCGACCGGTCGGTGGTCATCACTGCCACATCCGGGCAGGTGCTCATCTACTCCCACAGTGACCCCACCGCCGATGTCCTGGACGCGGTCGGCCTCACCTCCGCCGACTTGTTCGACAACCCCAAAACCGGCATCACCTACACCTATGCCGATGGCCGACAGGTGCACCGCAGTCCGGAAAAGAAGTTCCGGCAGTCTGGTAACACCAAGGGGCGCAGCCTGTTTCGTGCCGAGAAGCTGACAGGCGCACCCGACGCGTTGGTGTTCGTGGTCGAGGGCGAAAAGGATGTCCTGGCACTGGAAGCTGTCGGACAGCTGGCGGTGTGCTCGGCAGGCGGCGCGGGCAAGGCGCACCTGTTCGACTGGACACCGCTGCAAGGGCGCACGGTGGTCGTGGTGGCCGACAAGGACGAGGCTGGGGCCAAGCACGCCGCTGGGGTCGTGGACCAGCTCAGCGGGATCGCCGAGTCGGTATCCGTGGTGGTGGCTCGCGCTGGCAAGGATGCGGCCGACCACATCGCTGCCGGACATACTGTCGATGAATTCGATTCTGTCGCTACGGATTTCGATTCCGAACCGGCAGGTGGTCGGCGGTTGAAAGTGGTTCGTGGCAGCGAGGTCAAGACCAAACGCCTGGAATGGGTTATCCCCGAGTGGGCTCCCGCTGGCGCGTTGACGTTGCTGGCCGGGCGCGAAGGTCTGGGCAAGTCGACCATCGCCGCTTCGTTCTGCGCCCACATCACCAACGGCACCTTGGAAGGTGCCCTGCACGGGCAGCCTCGTAATGTCATCTACATCCACACCGAAGATGCTCGCGAGTTCACTGTCGCGCCACGCTTGCGGGCTGCCGGGGCGGACATGGACCGGGTGCTGTTCATTGACGTACACACCGACACCACCGAATCCGGAACCCTGGTCCTTCCCTTCGATACCTCAGCACTCGAACGAGTCATCGCCGCACACGATGTGGCGTTCGTGGTGCTCGACGCCGCGACGTCGGCCATGGATTCCCGTCTTCGGGGCAACGACAACAACGACGTGCGCGCCTACCTCGAACCCCTGGGCCAACTCGCGGCCCGGCAGGGCTGTGTCGTGCTCGGGCTCGTGCACTTCGGCAAGCGTGACGGTGCCGACACCGGAAAGCTCATCCTCGGATCGCTGGCATGGTCGCAAGTGGCGCGTTCGGTGCTCTCTGTCGCTCTCGATGCCGAGTCCGGGAACCTGGTCGTGTCCAACACCAAGGGCAACTTGGCTGGGGGTATGCGCACGATGGAGGCAACGATCGAATCGGCCACCCTGGCAACCGAAGACGGCGAAACCAGCGTCGGGGTGCTGCGCTGGCTCGGTGAATCCAACCACGACGTGCGCGATCTCCTGGCTGCCGAGGACGCCACCTCGGAGGACCGTAGCGAAGCTGAGATGTGGCTGGCCGACTACCTCACCGAACACGGCCGGGTCGCTTCCTCGGAGGTGAAGACCAACGCGAGGAAGATCGGCATCTCCGAATCCACACTCAAACGCGCCGCCAAGAAGATCGGCGTCCACAGCGAACCCGTGGGCTTCCCCCGCCTGACCTACTGGGCACTGCCCGCCCAGTCGGCTCACTGCGCCACGGTCATCTCACCTATGCGTGAGCCGACTGGGCCGACTGAGCCGACTGGGTCCGACCAGGACAAACGTTGTGAGCCAACTGAGCCGCAATCGCAGTCGGCTCACCCGAGCGAGCATGAGCCCACTGCGACCCGACTGTGCAACATCTGCGGTAAACCCAAGCAGGGCAACGGACTCGCGCATGTCGATTGCGTTCTCCGGCAGCAAAACCAGTCCATCGACAACCACGGATATCAGCCACAAACCCCCGGAGCGCAAGTCGCGCACTGGATCGGCAGCGGCCGACCCGTCACGCCGGACGCCGCGTAACCCGCCACCCACAACGAAGCCCCGTCCAACTCGCCAAACGGCAAGAAGGGCGGGGCTTCTCGCGTATCGAGCTAAGCCGCGCTCGGGTCCTTCCAAACGATCCTGATGAATCGGTGGTCGAAGTACTTACCGCCGATCTTGCGACCACGAGACGCAGGAAGGATCGTTACCGTCATCAGGGCATCAACGATCTTGCCCCGCACGTCGGGACTGCACGCGTTCCAGGCCGCCTTCATGTCGTCACCAGCCAAGATCAGGTTTGCGAGAACGGATTGTTCACGTGCCCGCGCTATTTCTGCCCTGACATCGGCAAGTTCTTGCCTCTTCTCGGCCGTGCCGCTCTTGAACTGCGGCCCTGTGATTTCGTCAGCGTTGAACATCGTCATGAGGTCATCCAGTCGAGCCTCGACGGCTGCCTCCCGCTTCTTCAAAGCCTCGACGTTCACCTGCATGTCACTACCGAGCACGATCTTTGCATCTGGTCGCGAAAGGCGTTCGAGGACAACGCTTTCCACGTACTCATCTACTGGCTCGACAAGTCGCGACAGGTGGGAAGACCGACTACACCGGTACGCCGGAAGTGATTCCTTCCCTCTCTGCGCACCGGTAGTCAGCATTCGCGCGCCGCACCCTTCCTTGCCGCAGAAGTACACATTCGATCCCGTCCAGCGTCGTTCGTAAGTCACTCCGCTGGCTCGCGCCGGATCACGCAACAGTGACTCCAAGGCTGTGAGGGTGTCACGATCGAAGATCGGTTCCCAGCTTGCTTCACCGAGAATCTTGCCCTCATGTTCGATCATCCCCGCATTGCGCTTGCGCAGCATGACATTACGGACTTGACCGCTCTTGAACTCGAGGCCGCCGCGTGATGTCCGGAAACCTGCCTCGTTCCATTCCCGCGTTACCTGCCGGAGCGATGTCCCACGCAGCAGCTGGGCCGCGCCTTCTCTTACCGCATTCGCCTCCGACTCACGCAACGTAACTCCATCGGATTCGTAGCCGAACGGTCTTGGCCCACCCCGATACCGCCCGTCGACGGCCGCCTGCCGCTTGGCTGACTTCATGCGCTCGATACCGCGCGCTACCTCATGCTGAGCAATCGCGCCCTGCACCCGCGCCATCATCTGACCGGTAGCCGTGGACAGGTCGAGAATGCCCGCCTTGACTGTGTGAACGGTGACGTTGCGACGCTCGCACAGTTCGATGAACGACTCCAGTTCCGGCGTCCTACGTACGAGCCGGTCCGTGTGCCACACGAGCACGCGGTCCGCTACTCCTTCCTCCAACGCCGAGCACATCTCGTTAAAACCCTTGCGTGGCTTGCGGAGCGCGTAGGCGGAGGTGTCGTTGTCGTCGTACACCTTCACCACGGTCCAGCCCAGTTCTGCGGCCAGCTTGGCGCAGTCGGCCCGCTGACGTTCGACTCCCAGCCCCGCGCCCTCTTTGTCCTTGGAGATGCGGACATAGATGAACGCCTTTTCGTCTACCTGCATGTTTAAAACAGTAACAGATCATGGTATGAGGTGGCGCTGATCGTCACGCTGATGATCTCCGGCGGTGACAAGGCGGCGTCGCTGGCTCGCGACACCGTCTTCGCCGCGGTGATGATCACCTGCAACGGCATCTTCGGCCTCTCCCTGCTGGTCGGCGCGCTGCGCAGGCGGGTGGCGGTGTTCAACGCCGAGGGCACCGGCGCGGCGCTGGCCACGGTCGCGACGCTGGCCACGCTCAGCCTGGTGCTGCCGACCTTCACCACCAGCCAGTCGGGCCCGGAGTTCTCCGCCGGGCAGCTGGCCTTCGCCGCGGTCGCCTCGCTCGCGCTGTACGGGCTGTTCGTGATGGTCCAGACGGTGCGTCATCCGGACGACTTCCTGCCCGTCGAGGGCGACGGCGTGGTCACCGACGACGACGAGCACAGCACGTCGCCCACCGCGAAAGCCGCAATGCTCAGCCTGGCGATGCTGTTCGTCGCGCTGGTCTGTGTGGTCGGGCTGGCCAAGGTGGTCTCGCCGTCCATCGAGTCGGCCGTCGCCGATGCCGGGCTGCCGCCGTCTGCGGTCGGCGTGGTGATCGCGTTGCTGGTGCTGCTGCCGGAGACCCTCGCTGCGGTCCGCGCCGCGCGTCGTGATCAGGTGCAGATCAGCCTCAATCTCGCGCTCGGCTCGGCCATGGCGAGCATCGGCCTGACCATCCCGGCGATCGCGGTGGCCACCATTTGGCTGGACGGTCCGCTGGAACTCGGGCTCGGCGCCACCCAGATGGTGTTGCTCGCGCTCACGATCGTGGTCGGCGTGCTGACGGTCGTGCCCGGCCGGGCGACGCTTTTACAGGGCGGGGTGCATTTGGCGCTTTTCTCCGCTTTTGTGTTCCTCGCGGCCAGTCCTTAGCGGAGCGTGACTCAGCTCACGGATAAGAAACCGAATTCGTCAACGAGTGACCGGCGTCACTCATATTCGGTGTGCTGACTGTTGTCCCGGTGTGCACCCGCTCGTTGCGATATTGCGTCTACCTTGTCCTTTTTGTTGATTCGGTCCACGCCGTAATCGCACCGAGATCTTGCTCAGAGTTAACCGGATTACGTGACGCGCATCATATTGCTTAGCAAAATGCGCTGATAACTTGTTGCAGAACGGCGAGCTACTTCCATTCGGATGCTTTGACCAGCTATTTCGGCTAGTCAGCGGCGATCACAGAGGAGGTGATGATCACACCGTGATCAGCTTTACTGTGACCGATCGTCACCGATAGCTTCTTGTTGGCAGTGACGCCCATCATGGAGAGAGCAATTGTGAAACCTGAGACACACCGGCTTGGCCGGGGCCACGCGTGGCGCCTGTGACCCGGGCTCGCTCGAGCGCCTCTGCCGTTCGTATCGTCCGCAGGAACTTCTCCGACACGGTCGTCTCGTCCTTGCGGACGTTCGGTCGTGCCGTCGATATCGCGCGGGAATCGGTGACCGGCACGGTCACCGGGATAGTGCGCGGCCAGTTCCAATGGCGCGAGGCGACCACGCAGGCTTGGCGCCTGGTGACCGTCACGGCGATCCCCGCGATCCTCATCGCGATCCCGTTCGGCGTCATCGTCTCGATTCAGGTCGGCAACCTCATCCACACCCTCGGCGCCGACTCGCTGCTCGGCGCGACCGGCGGCCTTGGCGTGATCAAGCAGGGCGCCCCGCTGGCCACCGGATTCCTGCTCGGCGGCGCGGGCGCCGCCGCCATCGCCGCCGATCTCGGCGCGCGCACCATCCGCGAGGAGATCGACGCGCTCAACACCATGGGCATCAGTCCGATTCCGCGCCTGGTGATTCCGCGGCTGGTCGCGATGATCGTCGTCGCGCCGCTGCTGAACATCCTCATCATCTTCGTCGGCATCGTCGCGGGTTACGCGGTCGCGGTCGGCGGCCAGAACGTCACTCCCGGCAGCTACTGGGCCACCTTCGGCTCCTTCACCACCGTCGCCGACGTGTGGGTGTCGCTGCTCAAGGCGGCCCTGTTCGGCTTCCTGGTGGTGGTCATCGCCTGCCAGCGCGGGCTGGAGGCCAAGGGCGGACCGCGCGGGGTCGCCGACGCGGTGAACGCCGCCGTGGTGCTCTCGGTGGTGTCGATCGCGATCGTGAACCTCGGCGTCACCCAGGTGGTCGAGATGTTCCTGCCGACCAGGCTGGTCTGAGATGGCGTCAACCTATGTGCCCAAGGGCTTGGGCTGGATCTACCGTCGCCGCAGCCTGGTCTTCGCGCGGTTCGAGTCGCTCGGCTTCGTGCTGGCCTTCGTCTGGCAGGTGCTCTCGTCGATTCCCTCGACGCTCAAGCACTATCGCGACGAGACGCTGCGCATCATCTCCGACATGACCTGGGGCCGCGGCTCGGTCATCGTCGGCGGCGGCACGGTGCCGATGATGATCGTGCTCGGCCTGGTGATGGGCGCGTCCGTCGCCGTCGAATCGTTCACCATGCTGAACATGCTCGGCATGGGCCCGGTCACCGGCATCGTCTCCGCCTACGCCACCACCCGCGAGCTCGCGCCGATCGCCGCGGCCATCGGCTTCGCCGCGCAGGCCGGCTGCCGGATCACCGCCGAGATCGGCTCCATGCGCATCTCGGAGGAGATCGACGCGCTCGAGGCGATGGGCCTGCGCTCGGTGCCGTTCGTGGTGACCACCCGGGTGATCGCCGGCGCGATCTCGATCGTGCCGACCTTCCTGATCGGGCTGATCCTGGCGTACCTGTCCTGCCGCGGGCTGATCACGTTGGTGCACGGCCAATCCGGCGGCGTGTACGACCACTACTTCTTCCAGTTCGTGTCCGGGTTCGACGTGGTCGCCGCGGTGATCAAGGTGGCCATCTTCGCCACCGTCGTCATCCTCATCCACAGCTACTACGGCTTCTTCGCCACCGGCGGACCCGAGGGCGTCGGCATTGCCTCCGGCCGCGCGGTGCGCGCCTCATCGGTGGCGATCGTGGCCATCGACATGGTCCTCACCATCGTGCTGTGGGGCTTCAACGCGACGATCAGCTTTACGGGGTAACGGCGATGCCGAAGTACGGAATGCCCGGAGTGGCCATCGACAAGCACCAGACCCGGCTGGTCGGCGTGATCGCGGTCGGCGTGATCATCGCGGTGTTGGCGGTCACCGTGCTGTATCGAGAGCTGCGCTCCGACAACGGTTTACAGATCACCCTGCACACCGAGCAGATCGGTGACGGCGTGCTGGCCGGTACGCCGGTGCGGATGGACGGCGTGCAGGTGGGCACGGTCGCCGCGATCGCGCCGGACGAGCAGGGCACGCAGCGAATCACCTTGCGACTGAACCCCTCTCAACTGCACGGACTAGACGACAGCATGCGGGTCGACTACGCGCCTGCCAACCTCTTCGGCATCAGCGAGATCGGCCTGCGCCGCGGCTCCGGCGGGTCCGCGCTGCGCGACGACAGCGTGATCGACCTGACCGGCGGCCATACCGACGCGGTGTTCGACGCCACCATGGGCAGCATGCTGCGCAGCCTGTCGCAGACCGGCGACTCGGTGCTCACCCCGCAGATGGCCACGGTGATCAGCCAGGTCTCGCACAACATGAAGGCGTTCACCCCGCTCGCGCAGTCGATCATCCAGGTGGCCCAGATCGTGACCGACAACCAGCGGATGCCGCCCTCGGAGCTGGCCGGCCGGCTCGGACCCGCGTTCTACGGTGCCGGTGACTTCGCGGGCGCCAACGAGCTGATGGTGTACATCCTGCGCAATATCCCACGGCTGCAAGGCAATCGGGACGCGTTCGACGCGGGCGTGCGGATGCATACCGAGCGACTGCTGCCCGGCATCGCGAACCTCGGCGGCACGCTCGGCGGCAGCCTCTCCGGCCTCACCGACATGCTCGCCCCGGTGCTGCAGTTGCTCGCGCAGATGGTGCCGCAGCCGCGTCAGTCGGGCGCCGACCTCACCGAACTGCTGCGCCGCCTGCGCGCGTCGATGCCGGACACCCCGAATGGTCCGGTGCTGAACGCCGAGATCGATATCAGCGGTGTGCCGGTGCTGGCACCGCTGTTGGGTGGTGCTCGATGAACGTACGTTCTTCCGCTTGGCGGCTCGCCCTGTTCGCGGCGGTGATGATCGGGGTGCTGTTCATCGTCTGCACGGCGATCAAGCGGCCGGTCGCCGGTCCGACCGAACAGCACGCCGCGCTGTTCACCGATGCCAACGGTCTGAAGGTCGGCGACGACGTGCGCATGTACGGCGTGCAGGTCGGCAAGGTCGACAGTCTCTCCCTCGACGGCACGCAGGCGCGAGTCCAGTTGTCGCTCAAGACCGATGCGCCGATCTACGACAACTCGAAACTGGCCATCCGCTATCAGAACCTCACCGGCCAACGCTATGTCGACCTGCAGCAACAGCCGCAGCCCGGCAAGCGCATTCCCGGCGGCGCGACCGTCAGCGCCGATCACACGGTGCCCTCGTTCGATGTGACCAGCATGTTCAACGGCCTGAAGCCGGTGCTGGCCACCATCTCGCCCGAGGAGATCAACCAGTTCAGCGCGAGCATGGTCGCGCTGATCGAGGGCGACGGCAACGGGATCGGGCCCGCGCTCGAGGCCATCGACAAGCTCGCGGCGCACGTCAAGGACCGCCAGACGGTGATCGACAAGGTGCTGCAGAATCTGTCCGATCTGCACGAGACGGCAGGCGGGAAGATCCACTACATGGTGCCGATTCTGGCCCGGCTGGCCGACGTCATCTCCGGCCTGCAATCCAATATGACCGGACTGGCCCAGTTCGCGGCGGCCGCGCCCTCGGTGCTCGGTCCGCTGAACAACATGTTCGACGCGCTCGGTCTGCAAAGCCCCGACGACGTGGACGCGTTGATCCACCAGATCTTTCCCGATCCCGCGCAGGCCCTGGAGGTCTTCGACAAGCTGCCGGGGCTGCTGGCCGGGTTCGACGCCGCCATTCCCAAGTCGGGTTCGACGGGCTGGAAGCCGCAGTGCACCAAGGGACAAGCCGATGTACCGCAGGTCTTCGGCGTGCTGATCGCAGGACAGCAGGTGGCGGTATGCGCTGGTTGAGCAAGATCTTCGGCGATCGCCGGGTAGTCGGTGAGGCGGACAAGAAGCGGCGCGAGATCCGGCTCGGCCTGGTCGGTGTGGTGCTGGTGGCGATCCTGGCCGTCGGGGTCGGCGTGCTCTACGTCGTCCCGTTCGGCAAGAAGACCTACACGGCCGAGCTGTCCGAGGCGCAGTCGGTGAAGTCCGGTGACGATATCCGCGTCGCGGGCATCAGCGTCGGCACGGTGAAATCGCTGGAGCTGAAACCGGATCGGGTGCTCATGCGTTTCACCGTCGACTCCAACGTGTTCGTCGGCGACCAGTCCACGTTGGACGTGCGCATGCTCACCATCGTCGGCGGCAACTACGTCGCGCTGTTCCCGTCGGGGACGAACCCGTTGGGCAGCAAGCACATTCCGACCGACCGGGTCCGGCTGCCGTACAGCCTGGTGCAGACCTTCCAGGACGCGGCCGAGCCGCTGCGCAAGATCGACGGAGATACCTTGCGGCGCAACCTCGCCGCGCTCGGCACCTCCGTCGCACAGGCGCCCGACACGCTGCGCACCACCCTCGACAGCCTCAACAGCTTCGTCGACGACCTCAATCGCCAGCACGTGATGATCTCCAAGGCGATCGCCAACGCCGACGAGTACACCACCATGTACGACGGCGCCAAGGGCTCGCTCGGCAAGTTGGTGCAGGCCACCAACCTGCTGGAGGACCTGGTGCTCAGCAAGCGCGCCGAGCTGGCCGAGGGCATTCGGCTGCTGAAGCAGGTCATCACCAAGGCCGCGGCGATCGCGCCGACCTACGCGGAGGCGAAGCCGAAGCTGCAGCCGCTCTTCGACGTGCTGCCGCGGATGGAGGAGCTGCTGAATCGGCTGGATCCGGTGATCGGCTCGGTGCAGGACATGCAGCAGAAGGTGTCGGCGCTGGCCATACCGGACGGTGGCGTGACGGTCGATCAGTCCGGTCAGACCATCACCGCGCCCGCCGACGCGATCACGCGGGTGTGCGTGCCGCTACCGGGGAAGGATTGCTGATGCTGCACAAGGTCCTCGGTTCACGGGCGTTCATGTCGGTCTCGGGTGCCGCCGTCGCGGTGGTGCTGGTCGTGGTCGGTTACTTCATCGCCTTCGATCCGCTGAAGAAGACCGAGAGCTACTGCGCGATCATGCCGGACACCGTCGGCCTGTACGTCGGCAATCAGGTGACCATGCGCGGCATTCCGGTGGGGACAGTGACTTCCATTGCCGCGCAGGGCAAATCGGTGAAGGTGGAGTTCGCTGTCGAGGCCGACAAGCCGGTGTACGCCGACGCGGGCGCCACCACGCTGGCCGACAGCATCGTCGCGGCTCGGCAGTTGGCCGTGGTGTCGAGCGGTAAGAACACCGCGCGCTGGAACTCCTCGCAATGCATCACCAAGACGATGACGCCCAAGAGCGTCACCGAGACGTTGAACGCCGTCGCGCAGCTGTCGGCGGAGATCTCGGGTCCGGATTCCAAGACACCCAACGCGCTCTCCAACGGCTTGTCTCAGTTGAACGCGGCCACTGCGGGCACCGGCCCGCAGATCAACGCGATCATCAACCAGCTCAGCGGCGCCATGGCCTCGCCCGACGCCGACATCGCGCACCTGGTCGGTGTTTTCGATGCCTTCTCCTCGGTCGGCAAGAAGGTCGAAGAGCATTGGGGCGATATCGAATCCATGTTCACCCGGTTGACGCCGGTACTCGTCACGGCACGGGACGACCTGTTGATGCCGGGTGCCGACGTGATCGATGGTCTCGCGCAGCTGCTCCCGGTGCTCAACGACCTCACCACCGCCTTCGGTGGCCCGCTCGGCAAGGCCCTCGATTTCACGGTGCCGCTGGTGAAGTTCCTGCGCGCCAGGGTCGGCTCATTGGCCCAGGTCGTGTCGATGATGCCGGTGCTGACCGACGCGTTCCGCTCGGTGGGCAACTCCGGAATCGCTTACGCCCCACCGAAGGTCGCGATTCCGCAGCCGAATGCCGACCTGGTCTGCGCGGCGGCGAATGCCATCGCGCCGGGGCGCTGCACCGCGGACGGCGGTCTGGTGAAGGTCGATATGGCGGCCCTGGTGTTCGGATCGGCAGGTGCGCGATGAAGTTCCATCGAGACGAAACGGGGCGGTTGCACATCGTATTTCAGCGGAGATACGAAAGCCCTAAGGGTGGTGCGCGTTTCGTTGCCGGTCTGGCAGTGGCCATGGCGGCCGTGCTGCCCGCCGCAGGCTGTGCCTTCGACCCCTCCTCGGTTCCCGTGCCAGGCGCCGAGGTCTCCGGCGCCACCTACAACATTCGGATCCAGTTCGAGAACGTGCTGAATCTGCCTGCCCGCGCCAAGATCATGGCCAACGGCGCGCAGGTCGGCACGGTTTCCGATGTCTCGGTGGTGGATTCGGCCAAGGCCGGTGGTCGCGGCGGCTATGTCATTGTCGACGCTCGCATCTCGAAGTCGGTGCGGCTCCCGGCGGCCACCCGCGCCGAACTGCGGCAGAACACGGTGCTCGGCGATATCCATCTCGCGCTGATCACCCCGCCGAACGGCTTCGACAAGCTGCTGCCGGAGAACGGCACCATTCCGCTGTCGCAGACGAAACCGCCGGTGCAGCTGGAAGATACGATGGCCGCGCTCGCCACCTTCACCCAGGGCGGCGCGGTGCAGCAGGTGCAGGACACCATCGAACAGCTCAACGACGTATTGCCCAAGGACGTCGGCCGGACCGCGCAGATCGGCAAGACCATGTCCGACGACGCGGTCGATCTGGGCAATCACCTGGACAAGCTCGATTCGCTGCTCGACGGCATCGACAACAATTCCAATGTCCTGCACGAGATTCGGCCGGAGCTGGCCCAGCTGCTGACCCAGGAGTCGGTGGATCAGATGAACGGCATCGCGCCGTCCATCATCGGGGTGACCAAGATCTTCAACGCGCTCGGTCCGATCGGCACCGGGCTCACCTGGCTCGGCCCGCTGCTGAAGAGCGCCGACGGCACGGTGCAGGCCTTCCTGCCCCTGCTCGCCTCGGGCCGGCCGCTGGATCTGAGCCGGCCTGGGAATCTGCCGACCTTGGTTTCGCTGATCCGCGACAAGATCATTCCGTTCGCCGAGCGCGGCCCGAAGGTGAACATCGTCGGGGTCAAGACCGACGGCGCGGCAGCGGTGCCCGTGCAGGACCAGACCGACCGAATCATCCAGACGCTACGCATGATCGGAGTCGTCCGATGAAGCTCGGGCACCTCGCCTCGCTGGGCGGCATCGCCGCCATCATCGTGCTCGGCGCGGGTTATCTGACCTTCGGGGTGGTGCGGGTCGATCCGCTGGCCGACTACACCCACGCCAGCATGGTGCTCGCCAATTCCGGTGGGCTGGCGGTCGGTTCGCCGGTGCTGCTCACCGGCATCGAGGTGGGCCGGGTCAACTCGGTGACCAACAGCGTCGGCGGGGTCGAGGTCGGGATGAAGCTGGTCGCCGACCGCCGGGTGCCCACCGACAGCGTGGTCACCATCGAACATCTGTCGGCGCTCGGCGAGCCGTACGTCGAGTTCCGGCCGAATTCCGATGGCGGACCCTACATTCGGGACGGTCAGCAGCTGAAGACCGCGAATGTGCGTACGCCGCTGTCGATTCCGGAGGTCGCCAGGCTGGCCACCGCGACGCTGAACCAGCTCGATCCGAAGGTGGTCGGCTCGCTGGTGAGCACGGCCGAGCAGTCCCTGGTCGGCACCGACGCCGCGATCCCCAACCTGGCACGCTCCGGCGACCTGCTCGCCGCGGCCATCATGAGCCGCAACCCGCAGATCGTCTCGCTGCTCAACAGCCTGCAGAACACGGCAACCAACATGGATTGGGTCGGCCCGTCCTTCAGCGCCGCCGCACCCGAGTGGACCAAGTTCGCCCAGACGCTGAGCAATTTGGTCACCCACGTGGGCACGATGGTCGACGGCGAGCCGATCGATCAGTACACCACCGGCAACGGGCTCGCCCCGTTCACCGAGAAGACCATCGCCGCGTTGCGCGAGCTCCAACCGGAGCTGAGTTCGCTGGCGCCGATCCTGCGTCCCCTGGTCGATGCGACCGTCTCGGCCGCGCCGCGGATCGATATCTCAGCCCTGATCGCCCAGGCCCTCGCCGAGGTCGACGCCGACGGCGCCGTCAAGGTGCGGGTCGCTATCAAGTAGGAAAGGAGGCCGCGATGTCGAACGACGTTGTGACCGAACCGAAGCCGACGACCGACGAGGACGTCACCGCGGCCCCGCCCGCCAAGGCCGCGCGGACCGTGTCGATCCGCGTCTCGACCGTCGCGGTCGGTGCCGCGCTGGTGGCACTGGGCGCTGCGACCGCGGTGTTCGCCGCGCTGTGGGTATCGGCGCGCGGTGACGTGAGCGATCGCGACGCCGCGGCCGCCGCCGACAAGCACGCCGAGCAGGTCGCCACCGACTACGCGGTCGGCGCCTCCAACATCAACTTCCAGGACGTCAACGCCTGGGTCGCCAAGCTCAAGACCAACACCACCCCGCAGCTGGCGGGCAAGTTCGACGCCACCGCGCCCAAGCTGCAGGACATCCTGGTCCCGCTGAAGTGGACCTCGACCTCGACCCCGATCACCGCCAAGGTGATGAACACCGACAACGGGATCTACAAGGTGAACGTCTTCCTCAACGTCACCTCGACCAGCGCGCAGACGCCCGAGGGCGCGCAGACCACCGTCACCTACACGGTGAATGTGGATCCGGACAACGGCTGGAAGGTCGCCGACGTCGGCGGGGTGGCCGGCGCGCTGCCCAAGCAGTGACCGGTACCGCCAGCAAACGCGTTTATCGGTAGCTAATCCTGGTAAATGGCTTCTACCTGCGTAAATGAAAATTGCATAAAGTGAGCATCGACTCAGCAACCTTCGGGTAGCGTGCCGTGAAGATCAACTTTCGTGCCGGTATTTCCCTGTCCATACAGTGAAGGCGGTTTCGATGGTGGCACCCGGCGGCAGTCACGAACCCGAAGGCGGCGCCGACAACCGTGGCCTGGTCGTCGCGGCGGTGATCGCGGCGGCGCTGGTGCTCGTGGTCGCGATCGGGCTGCTGCTCGGGTCGAATGACGACGCGAAGGACACGAAATCGGCCGCGGCGACCAGCACCGCGAGCCCGTCGTCCAGCGGCACCGCCGCCTCGGCGCCGCACCTGGTGAGTCCAGGGCCCGCGACGCCGGTCGCGCCGGTGCCACAGCCCGCCCGCAAGCTCGGTGACGACTGCTCGGCGGGCGGCATCCTCGCGCGGTGGGATCTGCGCGCCGGTCAATGGGCGTGTGTCCCGGCCGGGCAGGACGTGCACCGGATCGGCGACGACTGCTCGCACGACGGGATCATCGCGCGGTGGGGCCGGGGCCCGGACGGACGCTCGGTCTGCCTACCGCAAGGGTCCGGTCTGGACGTCCACGCGGTCGGCGACGACTGTACGCACGACGGGATCGTCGCTCAGTGGTTCTTGCCGCCGGATGGTCGTTGGGTCTGCCTCCCGCAGGAGCAAGGCGGTGGGCCGGCCGGGCTGCCCGCCAATCCGCCGCCGCCCGCGAACCCGGGACCGCCGCAGAATCCGGGCCCACCGCCCCAGGTGGACCCGGTCCCGCCGCCTGCCGATCCAGGTGCACCGCCCGCGAATTCGGGTCCGCCGCCCGCGAATCCAGTTCCGCAGCCTGCGAATCCGGCTCCGCCGCCGATCATTCCTGGGCTGCCACCGTTCATTCCGGTGCCGCCACCCCCGAATCCGGGCCCGCAGCCCGCCCCCAATTAGGCCCGCCGAAATTCGCCTTGGCCGCCTGGCAGGGCGACGGTGCGGTACTGCTCTACGAGAGCGACGCGGAGAACGGAGCGATGCTGCTGGAGCGTCTGGATGCCGGACGTTCGCTGCACACCGAGCCGATCGACGACGCCGTCCGGATCACCTGCGAACTACTGAGCAGGCTGGCTATCCCAGTGCCACAAGGCATTTCGCGGAACCTGCGGACCGAATCCGCAAGCTGGGCCGAGGAACTGCCCAGGGAATGGGCCCGGCTCGGCGGACCGTACCCGCGCAAGATGCTGGACGCGGCCGTCGAGGACGAAGACTGCGACGACCCCGGTTACCCGTCCGTCCAGGAGATCGGACCGTGGGCGCTGCGCTGAACCCTAAGCATGCGCGGTCTTTCCGCCGTCGATGACGAGTTGAGCGCCGGTGAGATACGGATGCTCGGGGGAGGCGAGAGTAAGCGCGAACGCGGCGATCTCCGCTGCTGTCGCCAATCGGCCGAGCCCTGGAACATTGCTGCTCGCCCACTGTTTCATCATCACCTGGTACACGTCATCGGGGATGTTCTCGAATCCGCCTGCCCGGCGCACCAACTCGGTGTCCGTGGTGCCGGGGACCAGCGCGTTGACCCGGATGCCGTTGGCCGCGTAGTCGAGCGCCGCGGCCTGGACCAGGCCGACCAGGCCACGCTTGCTCGCCGTGTACGCGCCTCGGCCTGCATCCGTGGCGAGCGCGTTGCTCGACGAGGTGACCACGATGGTGCCGCCGCCGCGCTGAAGCATGTGCGGCACTTCGTATTTCATCGCGAGAAAGGTTCCGCGCAGGTTGGTGTTCAGCACCCGATCGAATTCGGCGGTGCTGTACTCGTGCAGCTTCTTCTGCACGGTGATGCCGGCATTGTTGAACGCGACATCCAGTCCGCCATAGGTTTTCACGGTCGCGTCGACGAAATTACGGACATCCTCCTCGATCAGGACGTCCGCGCGGATGTAGGTCGCCTCACCGCCTGTCGCTCGGATCTCACGCTCCACTGCGCGTCCGCGGTCCTCACGTCGCCCGCAGAACGCGACTCGCCCGCCTTCCGCCGCGAACAAATGCGCCGCCGCCGCGCCGATGCCCGAGGTCGCGCCGGTGATCAACACGGTCTTGCCCTCGAACCGCCGCAACGCGGTCGGTGTGTACCGGGGTGGGTTGGAATTCGCGCCCAGCGCAACACCTCCGGCGAGACCCGCGGCCGCGCCGACCGCGAGACCGGACGCAGCCATCGTCCCGAGCAGTCGCCTGCGGCTCGGCTTCTTGTTCTCGGCCGCGCGGTCGGGTCGGTCTGCCTCGCTCGGGGAATCGCGGAGTTCGCCACCGTCGGACACTCGCGCCGAGTCGTCTTGGTTCGTCATGCCAGAAACCTTCGCGGCAACCGAGGTCCGGCGACTCCGCCCGCGGGCCCGAATCTCGGCCGCGAGGAGGAGGGCGCTCCTCCGGAGGGCGGAGCCGGGCCGGCTATGCGCACGGCATGATGGGTTTCGTGGTGAGTTCGGCAGGGGTGACGCGTGGGGTGGAATCGTGGCTCGACGTGCGGTTCTTGCCGGTGCGGTTGCTGGTGCTGGTGATCGCGGCGATGGGCTGTCTGCTGTTCCTGGCCGATTCACCGAGCGTGCTCGACTGGACGATCGGGCTGCTCGCGGTGCTGGTGAGCGCGGGTGGGGTGCGCTGGCCGTTCGTCACGTCGTTGCTGGTCAGCGGTCTGCTGGTGCTCGGTTTCGAGGTCGGTGACACGGGCCCGGTGGTCGCCAAGGTGGCCGCCGCGATAGCGCTGGTCGAATTGTCGGCCCGTCGATCCGGCTGGCAGCCGTGGCTGGCCGCGGGCGTGCTGGCCGGTGCCTATCTGCTGCATCCGCACGGTGACCTCGCCGCGCACGGTTATCGCGCGGTCGTCATGGCGGGCGCGCCGGTGCTGATCGGTGTCCTGCTGCGCACGGCGCGCGAGGGTGCCGACCACGCGTTACGTGAGGCGCACGAGATCGCCCAGCGCCGCGATGCCGAGGTCGCTGCCGCCCGAGCGCTCGAACGCACCGCCATCGCACGGGAATTGCACGACCTGGTCGCGCACCACGTGTCCTCGACCGTGTTGCGCGTCGGCGTTGCCCGGCATGCCATGCCCGACGCGCCACCCGGTGCGCTCGAAGTGCTCGACGACATCCACGCCAGCGGGAAAGAAACCCTCACCGACCTGCGCAGGCTGGTCGCCATCCTGCGTGATCCCGCGATGACCGGCGACTCGTTCATCGCGCCCGCCGATCTACCCGCCGCGCTCGCCGCCGTGGTAGACCGTGCACGGCAGTCCGGGATCACCGTGGTTGCCGAGGTGCCTGACGACGTCATCGATGTCGATGCGGTACTTGCCCTTACGCTGCTGCGCCTCACCCAGGAGGGCATCTCGAACATCGCGAAGCACGCCGGATCGGGAGCGACCGCGCGGTTGACCATTGCGATGCAGGACGGTGATGTTCGATTCATGTTGCGCGACAAGGGATCTTCGCCGAAGTCGAGCGCTGGCAACGGTGCTGCGGCGAATCGGTCCGGCGGCCACGGGCTCGGCCTGATCGGACTGCACGAGCGCATCGAACTGCTCGGCGGCGAATTCGCCGCCAGCGCCGTCGGCGCGGAATGGCAACTCGCAGCGCGTCTTCCGTTCGGCAGGCCGGTGTCGTCATGACGATCCGCGTCCTCATCGTCGACGACCAGCACCTGGTCCGTGCGGGCCTGCGCATGCTCTGTCAGACCGACGACGATCTCGAAGTGGTGGGGGAGGCGGCCACCGGGACGGATGCCGTCCGGCTCGCGGAGCAACTGACTCCCGACGTCGTCCTGATGGACCTACGCATGCCCGGCATGGACGGAATCCGTGCCACCGCAGCGATTCTCGCGGCTCGACCCACTGCCCGCGTGCTCGCGCTCACCACCTTCGACGACGACGATCACCTCTATCCGGCCTTGGCGGCAGGCGCCTGCGGCTTCCTCGTCAAGGACGCCTCACCCACCGACCTACTCCAGGGCATCCACCGCGCCGCCGCCGGAGATCACCCGTTCTCGCCCGACGTCCTGCGCCGTGTCGTCGACTCCGCCCTCGCGGCACGCACCACTGCGCCCGCGACTGATTTCGTCGCCCCCAAGGGCCTGACCACCCGCGAAGCGGAGGTGCTGGCGCTGGTCGCCAGGGGCCTTGCCAACGCCGACATCGCCACCCGCCTGCACCTCGGCATCACCACCGTCAAAACCCACATCACCAACCTGATGGCCAAAACCGGGACCACCAACCGCGTGCAACTGGCGGTCCTCGGCGTGCGCGTCCGCTGAAATTGGCTGGACAGGGCTGAGAGGCTCGATACGTGAACATTGTTCCTGAGTTTTTCGCTGAGCGCCTTGCCAGGAATGAGGGGCAGGAGGCGCGGGACTTTCTGGACCGGCTGCCCGGGCTGGCCGAGGAATACCTGCGACGGTGGCACTTGAGCCTCGACGGTCCCGTCATGCACGGTTACGCCGGGCTGGTGCTGCCCGCCACCAGGGCCGACGGCAATGCGGTCGTGCTGAAACTGAGCCTCATGACGCCGGAGACCCGCGACGAACCGCTCGCACTCGCCGCCTGGAACGGCGTGGGCGCGGTGCGACTGCTGGACAGCGACCCTGAGCGCGGCGTCCTGCTGCTCGAGCGCCTCGATCCGACCCGGTCGCTGCTGACCGAACCGATCGACGAGGCCGTGCGGATCGCCACCGGCCTGCTGCGCCGGCTCGCGATTCCTGCCCCGTCCGGCCTCAGCCGCGACCTGCGGCACGAGGCCGAGCGATACGCCGCCGAACTCCCCGAGGACTGGGCGCGCCTCGGTGAGCCATTCCCGCGCAAGCTGCTGGACGCGGCGGTCGATGCGTGTAATCAATTGGGCCCCAGCGCGGCCCGGCTACTAGCCAACGAGGATCTGCACTACGAGAACGTGCTCGGCGGGACGCGCGAGCCCTGGTTGGTGATCGATCCGCAACCACTCGTCGGCGACCCCGAATTCACCACCCTGTCGCTGATCTGGAACCGCCGAACCGAGTCATCGATCGACGATCGGTTCGCCGCGATCGTCGACGGCGCAGGCCTCGACCCCGATCGTGCCAGAGCGTGGACACTCGTTCGCGCCCTGCGCAATTGGCTGGACTTCCTGGACGACGACGATCTCGAGGACGACGGCTACTTCGCGGTGCGGGACATCGCGCCGTGGGCCCTGCGCTGAGTCTGCTTGCTATGCGGCGAAATTGGGCACGACGAACCGTTCGACCAGCGCACGCTCCGTGGCGGGATCGGGTGCGGGCCAAAACAACAGTGACAGCACCACCCGGACGATCCACTGCCCTGCGGCGGGGTCGGCGGTGGCGATTCCGGTGAGCGCGAGGGCGGTCGCGGCGAGGTCGGGATTGCCCGCGAGGAACGCGTCGATCTCCTGCGGTGTGCTCGCGTTCAGGAAGGCGACCGCCACCGGATCGGCGCGGACCGCCGTCAGCGCGGCGAGGATCGCCTGCGCCACCCGTTCCGGTCCGCTGAGTGGTGCGACCGAGCGCTGAATGAGCTGGGCGACCCGGGCGGTCGCCCCGGCCAGCACCGCCGCACGCAGGGCGGACTTCCCGCCGACATACCGGTACACCGTCGCCCGTGAGCATCCGGCCTGCGCGGCGACCTGGTCGATAGTCAGTCCGCCCATGCCGTTGCGGCCGATCAGGTCGGCGGCGGCTGCGTGAATGCGCTCGATGGCGAGGGCCTGGCGGTCGCCGCCGGCGAGCCAATCGGGCTGTCCGGGCATCACGGGCCTCGATTCGGTCGAGATACGGTCGAACAATTTTGTCTCACGGTGAGACGGATCGGACCAGTTTGCCACAGGTATCCGCAGGTCTCCTCGACGTGCGAGATATCGGCCGATATAGGCGATGAGCAGCGGATTCTCACTTTTCCGAAACGGTTGACTCGTGCCGGGAACATGCGAAATCTGTTGTAGAGAAACAGTTATCGGCCCAACGGAAAGGCGGCGGCGATGACCAATGCGCTGGACGCGATCGACCTGTTCGAGCCGAGCGTGCTCGACGACCCGTACCCGTTCTATGCGCGGTTGCGGACGGACTCGCCGGTGTATCGCGTGGCAGACACCGACTTCTTCCTGGTCAGCCGGTGGGACCTGGTGGTCGAGGCGACCTCCCGTGTCACGGACTTCTCCTCGAACCTGACCGGCGCGCTGGTCCGCCAGCCGGATGGGTCCTCGGCGGTATTCGGTTTGGACGATCGCGGTGCGGCCGTACACGTTCTGGCCACCGGAGACGACCCCGCGCACCTGTCGCACCGCAAAACCGTGCTACCCGCGTTGGTCGCGAAACGTATTCGAGCACTGGAGGCGACGATCGCTGCGATCGTTGATCGATTGTGGGAGAAGGGATTCGACGGCAGCGGTATCGAGTGGATGTCGGCGGTGGCCGACCAGCTGCCGATGACCGTAGTAGCCGGTCTGCTCGGTCTGCCGGACAGCGACGTTGCGCGGCTGATGAATTGGGGATACACCAGCACCGAGTTGCTCGCCGGGGTAGTCACGACCGACCGCCTCGGCGCGGTCGTGACAGCCTCGGTGGAGTTGGCGGGCTACCTGTACGAGAAGTTCGCCTCGGCCTGCGACGATCCGCAGGACGATCTGCTCGGTGACCTCGCCCGTGCCTGTGCCGCAGGCGATCTCAGCCGGGAGGTCGCCGTGGTGATGCTGGTTCAGTTGGTCGGCGCGGGCGGTGAGTCCACCGCGGGTCTGATCGGCAATGCCGCTCGGCTCCTCGCCGACCAGTCCATGCAACGACGCGTCCGTGCGGATCCCGATCTGCTCGAGCCGTTCCTCGAGGAGACGCTCCGGCTGGAATCGCCGTTCCGCGCCCACCATCGCCACGTTGTCACCGATACCGAGCTGGGCGGCGTCGAGCTGCCCGCAGGCAGTCACCTGCTGTTGTTGTGGGGTGCCGCGAACCGCGACCCGGCGGTCTTCGCCGATCCGGACGAGATCCAATTGAATCGGCTTGTCCCGCGCGGACATCTGGCCTTCGGCAAGGGCATTCATTTCTGCGTCGGTGCCGCACTGGCGCGGCTGGAAGCCAGGATTGCGCTCGCCACGCTCCTCGACCGCACCGATACGTACCGCCTGGTTCCCGGTGCTGCCCAATGGGTTCCGAGCATCTTCGTCCGCCGCCACCAGCGCCTCGTCTTGACCATCAGCTGACCTCGCGCACGAATCATCAACTCGCGCACTGAATTGCTGGCAACTTCATGCGCGGCGCAACAGCTCGTGCGCGGCGGTCAGTGCGGGTGCTGTGCGGCGTACCTCGCGCGTTCGAGCGCGCGCCGCCGCGTGCGTTCCGGGCTCTCCAAGTCGGCGGGGAGTCCGTGCTTGGCCAGACGATGGGCACGGTTCATCGGCATGAAGGCCGCCGTGTAGAACAGCGCGAGGAGCACGGCGAGCAGCACCATCGAACCGCGTAACCACAGTTCGCCCGGGAAAAGTAGGAAGACGACGAACAGTGGGGTGAACGGGATCATGCCGCGCACGATGTGCCTGCTGGTCGCGTGCTTACCGGCGAGGTCGTTGCGCACCCAGTCGGTCATCGAATCGGGCAGGCGGCGACCGAATGCGTAGCCGATCCACTGGATCGGGTTGGGCCGCCGTGTTTTTCGGGTCATGCGCGATCTCCTGACGGGTGTTACGAAGTGGGTTGGACCGACAGGGACCTGCGCGCGGCCTCGTTGACGCGAGTGAGCACCTCGCGCAGTTCCTCCAGATCGGCGAGGGTGACGCCGAGCCGCTCGACCACCGCGGGCGGGATCCGCTCGGCCTGCTTGCGCATCGCGACACCGGCCTGCGTCAGGTTCACCACCAGGTTCCGTTCGTCGCGGCTGTCCCGCTCGCGCGTGATCAGCCCGGCGCTCTCCAACCGCTTGAGCAGCGGCGACAGCGTCGGCGAGTCCAGCTGAATCGCCTCGGCGATCGCCTTCACCGACATCGGCGCCTCGCCCCACAGTGCGAGCATCACCAGATACTGCGGGTGGGTGAGCCCGAGCGGTTCCAGCAGCGGCCGGTAGACGCCGAGCACCGCGCGATTGGCCACCGCCAACGCGAAGCACACCTGCCGGTCGAGCTGCAACGGATCGTCCATCTGGCCTCCTGTCGAACTGCCCTCAATGTTAACGCACAAACAGTTAGTGCATGAAGTATATGCGCGACATCACGCCGGAGAAGCGTGGTTCCGGCGCCGGTGATCATTAGTTTGAGACCCATGCAGAACGACACCGGCCGCATCCACGAGCTCGACGCCGTGCGCGGATTCGCCCTGTGCGGAATCCTGGTGGTCAACATCTGGCAGCTCACCGACATGACCGAGGTGCGCGCACCCGGCGAAATGGTCCCGCTGCGACACCTGCTCTCGGTCCTGTTCGAGGGCCGCTTCTTCCCGATCTTCTCGTTCCTGTTCGGCCTCAGCTTCGCGCTGTTCCTCGACCGCGCGGCGCAACGCACCGATCGCCCCCGCCTCATCCTGATCCGCCGCCTCGTCGCCCTCGGCATCCTCGGCCTCATCCACCACCAGTTCCAATCCGGCGAAGCGCTACTGCCCTACGCGCTAGTCGGCTTGGTGGTCCTCCTACCCGCAACAGGCTTGCCGCGCTTGGCAATCCTGGTCGCCGGCCTCGCCGCAACCATCGGCGTCGCGCTAACCCTCGGCGGCGGCCTCGCCCTCGTACCAGGCCTTTTCCTCCTCGGCCTGGCCGCCGACCGCTACGGCATCGCCGACACCCTCAACGAACGCACCTGGCAACTCACCGCCGTCTTCGCCCTAGCCCTCCCCGCCGCAGTACTGACAGCAATGTGGGAATACCACACCCCCTACCAGGACCTCCTGGTAAGCACCGCACCCCCAATCGCAGGCCTTCTCGGCGCCCTCACCTACCTAACCGGCCTACTACTCATCCTCCGCACCGAAACCGGCGCAGTCCTCTCGGAGGTACTCGAACCAATGGGCCGAATGGCCCTAACCAACTACATCTCCGCAACCGCCCTGATCCTCCTAGCCGAACCCCACCTCCACCTCTCCGGCTCCGACAAGTACGGCGTCCTCCTATGCCTGGCCGCCACCATCATCGCCATCCAAGCGATCGCCAGCTGGGCCTGGCTGAAGCTGTTCTATTACGGCCCCGTCGAATGGATCTGGCGTTGCATCACTTGGTGGGAACTCGTCCCCGCCCGCCGCCTACCGGAACCCGTCCGGTATCGCTGACCGAGGCCACCGGCTTGGTCATGGCCCGAGTATCGCCCGGATCTGGTCGGCGGCACGGCGGGCGATGGCCTCGTCGATGACGGCGATGGGTTCATCGGTACCGGCGAACCACCCCGGCCCGACTGTGAACGGGGCGCCGGTAAGGGCCGCCCCAACTGGCCCGAGCGGACAGATGATCGCATCGCCCGACAGCGGATCGGTGACGACTTCGACAATGATGTACTGACGCCGAATGCGGTGGTAGTCATCTGAACTCACGATGAGGCAGAGCATGCCACCGGGTAGCACGGAACCGGACGGGGCGTGCCAGACCTCGCCGAATCGAGGCAGTCCCATCAGTCGGCGGACCGCCGCTGCGCGATGAGAGCGGCAGTGACCGCGGTGGCGCGGTCGGGAGTGTGGCCAGCGGCATTGAGCGTGGCGCTGTCCGCAGCGATCCGCTGCCGGAGGTCGTCGCGATGAATCAGCCGAGCAAGATATGCGGAGCGATCCAACTGCTCGGCCTCAGCCCGCCGTTTGAGAATCTCGAGCGTCTCCTCATCGAGCGAAATCGACGTCTTCCGTCCAGCCATACCGTCGACTGTACCGCCGGTAGCGGTACGTAGACCAGATCGAACAGGTCCATACGTTCCTGGTCGTAGAAGCTGCATCGCAGATCCCCCTTATTTTCGGCCGCGCTTTTCATCACTCGCCAGGCATTCGATCCTGCCGAGAGCATGGATTGGGCGCACCGCAGGTTCGCATACGCGATGGCACGCGATCACCGGACCGGCATCGGGTGTGGTCTGGCGGCGGATCAGCCGAGCTTCACCGGCGGCCTCGGTACGGCGCGCCAGGCGGGTAACTCAGGACCGGCATCGCAGACTGGACGGTCATGGACCAGTTGGTGCTGATGTTTGTCATCTTGTTTGCCGCGATCTTTGCTGAGCCGCTCGGTAAGCGGCTCGGGGTGGCGTCGGCGGTGTTGATGACGGTGTTCGGGTGTGTGGTGGCGCTGGTTCCGTTCGCTCCGCGGATCGACATTCCGCCCGATTTGATTCTGCCGTTGGTGTTGCCGCCGCTGTTGTATGCGGCGTCGCGGCGGACCTCGTGGCGGCAGTTCGCGGAGAACTGGGGCTTGATCGCCTTGCGTGCCTTCGGCCTGGTGATTGCGACGGCAGCCGCGGTGGCCGCGGTGTTCCATGCCTGGTACCCGGCGTTGCCGATCGCGGCCGCTGTCGCGTTGGGCGCGTTGGTCGCACCGCCCGATCCGGTCGCGGCGACCGCGTTGGCGGGCAGTCTCGGCTTACCGCGCCGACTGGTGGTGGTGCTGGGTGGGGAGGGGCTGTTCAACGACGTCACGGCCATCGTCATCTACGGTGTCGCGGTCCAAGCCGTCGTCACCGGCAAGTTCTCCGCTCCGCATGCCGCTGCGGAATTCGTGATCTCGGCGGTGGTCGCGATCGCCGTCGGGTTGGTGCTCGGCTGGGCGGGCAGCCGGTTGACCAACTATCTCGCGGAGGCGACCTGGCAGGTGGCGCTGAGCCTGCTGTTGCCGTTCGCCGCCTACGGACTCGCCGAGGCGTGGCACGGGTCCGGCGTGCTCGCCGTGCTGGTCTGCGCGTTGTATCTGACCGACGCCGTCACCGAGTTCGCCGACTCGGACTACCGGCTGGTCGGCGCCTCGTTCTGGGACATCATCGAAATGCTGTTGAGCGGCTTCGCGTTCGGCCTCATCGGCCTGGAGCTCGGCGCGGTACTCGATGCGACAGGCCATGATTGGCCGAAACTGCTCGGCGGTGCTGCTGCGGTGGTCGCCGTCGTGGTCGCCCTCCGGCTGGTGTGGCTGCTCACCACCTGGGCGATCGGCCGAGCCTGGTGGCCAAACGCGGATGAGCCATACACCTGGCGGGAGACGGTCGTCACCTGGTGGGCCGGGATGCGCGGTGTCGCGACTGTCGCGCTGGCACTGGCCATTCCGTTTATCACCGACGACGGCAAGGACTTCCCCGGCCGCACCGAAATCCTGTTCACGGCCTTCGTAGTCGTCCTGTTCACCCTGTTGCTGCAGGGGCCGACGCTGCCGCTCGTCGTCCGGCTCACCGGCGTGCACGCGGACACCCAGAAGGAGCGCGAACTCGAACGCCAGCTGTGGGAGCGGGTGATCAAGGCGGAAATGGCCCGCCTGAAAGAGATTGCCGCCGAACAAGATCTACCCGACGATGTCTACGAACGGCTCCGCGACGGCTTCCGCCAACGCATGACGCGCGCCGACCCGCAGGCCGCGGACGCGGATGCCAAGTCGGAAGCCGCACGAAACGTTAAGCTGGCCAAAAAGTTTCGTGGCATCCGCGAGGACGTCGTCGAAGCGGGCCGCCGCGAAGCCCTCAATGCCCGCCGCGAACCCGGCATGCCGCCGGATCTCGTCGACCGGGTAACCAGGCGCCTCGATCTCGGCAGGCGCTGAGTCGCCGTCAGCGAGTTGGCCAGGCGGGCAACAAGATCAGCTGGCCGCCACGCCGGTATTGCGGATCGCCTCGAGCACCTCGTTGTAGGTGAGGTCGGAGTTGACCGTGGCGGACTCGGACGGCACGTTGATATCGACGTAATCGACGCCGTTGACCCCGCGCAACGTGGACTCGATGGCGGAGGCGGACTCGTGGGTGACGTTGGGCAAGGAGAAGGTGTACGAACTCATGACCATCGAATAGACCGATTCGACGGCCGTAAACGCCGACGAACAGTCGAGTTCGATTCCCTACGTTTGGTCGTCGGGTCCCCGGGAATAGCCGGGATGTCATACAACTCGACACAACAGGATTGTCATGATCATCATCATCGGGCTCGTCGTCTTGATCGCAGCAGTGATCGTCGGAGTCGCCGGCGTGGTGGCGAACAACGGCGAAGCCAACTTCCTACCAAGTGATTTCGCCGTTTTCGACTACCACTTCCACGGTTCCAGCGGTTTGCTGTTCGGCTACGGCATCGTCCTCGGCGCCATCGGCATGGCGGGCCTTGCCCTCCTACTGACCGGTGTCTGGCATGTCTCCCGCCGCAGCATGGCGGCACGTCGTGAGCTCAGGCAATCCCGCCGCGAAATGGCGGCGGTCCGGCGCGATCTAGCGGGCGGCACACCGCCGGTCCGCAAGGAGCCCGTATCGCAGCCGCACCGCGAACCCGTCTGGAGTCGGTTCGTGCGCCGTCCGGCCACGGCTCCCGCGGGTGACACCCCGCGCGTCGCAAGCACGCCCCGCGTGCAGGCGCCGGCGTCGAAATAGTCATCGAGAAAAGGAAATACGACCATGATTGTTCTCGGACTTGTCCTCCTCATCGCGGGGTGGCTGCTCGGAATCGGATTGCTCACCACCGCAGGCATCATCATCCTCGTCATCGGCCTCGTGCTGATGGTCGCCGGATCGGTGGGCCGCCCGGTCGGTGGTCGGCGCTGGTATTACTAGGTGCCGATCATGACCAAGTTCGAAGACAGAATCGCGCACCAGGTGCAAGCCGCCAGGGGTAATGCGAAGAAATACCTCGGCCGGGCGATGGGAAACCGCCGCCTGGAATCCGAGGGACGTCGAGAACAAGCCAGCGGCAACGTGAAACGCGCCGCGGACAAACTACGGGCCGCGTTCAAGCGCTGACCTGATGGCCGGTGTCAGCCGAGGGGCAATCCAAGCCCCTCGGCCAACACCGGCCATGACGCTTTCAACGCGTCCTGCCAGTAACCCCACGAGTGGGTTCCGGTCGGCTGGAAATCGTAGGTCGCCGGAATACCCAAGCCGTTCAACCGATTTTGCATATTCCGCGTGCACCAGTCCGCCGCCGCCTCGATCACGCCGCCACCGGCGACCTGATCGATGAAGCCGTTCGGCCCCTGCTGTACGTATTTGCCGCCGGGCAAGTCGTACCTGCCCGGCACGCCGGTCCCGGTGGACAGGAACAACTTCAGGCCACGCAGCTGGTCCGCGTGCAGGTACGGATCGTTGTCCGCCCACATCGGATCATTCGGC
Source organism: Nocardia sp. NPDC050175 (assembly GCF_044459885.1). Classification (NCBI taxonomy): domain Bacteria; kingdom Bacillati; phylum Actinomycetota; class Actinomycetes; order Mycobacteriales; family Nocardiaceae; genus Nocardia; species Nocardia sp. NPDC050175. Next base: position 60,883 of record NZ_JBITJI010000020.1, on the reverse strand, counting down.
GGCCCATACATATTCACCGTATCGCCGCCGCCCCACATCTCCACGGCCAGCTTCACGAAGCTCTGGCCCACCGGATCGCTGATCTGCGCGCACCCGCTGTAAGCCGCGACGGCCCGATACAGACCCGGCTTCGCGATCGGCAGCTGCAACGCCGACGTCCCCGACATCGACAGCCCCGCAATGGCATTGAGGCCGTTGGTGCCGAACTTCGCGTCGATCAGCGGCGGCAATTCCTCGGTGAGGAACGTCTTCCATTTGTACGGCCCGAATTTCGGGTCGGGTGCCCGCCAATCCGTGTAATAGCTCCACTGCCCACCGACCGGCTGCACCACGTTGACATCCTTGGTGCCGAGGAAGGTCAGCGCGTCGGTGTTGCGCTGCCAGGTCGCCTCGTCCTCGCCGCCACCGCCGCCGTTGAGCAGATACAACGTCGGTCGCGGCACCGAGTCATCGGCCGCACGTTGCACATTGACGGTGATGTCCTGTCCCATGGCCGCCGAATAGACCAGCAGCTGCACGGTCCGATCGTTCACCGCATGTGCTTCGGTGATCGCGGGCGCCGGTGCCGCCACGATTTTCGACGCGTACGCCGGTGCGCCCGTTCCGATCATCAGCGCGGCAGCGAATACCGCACTGGCCGCGTAAGTCCTTCTGCGACATGATGTTCCGGTGCCGAACATAGGCAGCACCCACCTCCGTCCTGCTAGCCGGACCGGGGCGGCGAACGATCGACGGGGCATCGATCGCGAACCCGGCGGCATCGACCCCGGTTTCGGTCGACGTACCAGGCCGCCTGCGCCTAACCCATATCCCAAGGCGGAGACGTGTCCACGAACGGAGCCACCGCCCGGAGACCTGCACGCACCATGATAGCGAAAGGTTCGCTGGGCAATTCTGATCCGCGTGGCGGCCTCAGCCGCGGAAGGCTGCGATCAGCGTATTCGTCAGGGTATCCAGGTAATCGGGCCTGGTCGGCTGGCCGCCCATCAGCTGCCGCCAGAACAGCGGGGCGATGCACAGGTCCAACGCGAGCTCGGTATCGAGATCCGCCGGGAGTTCGCCGCGATCGATCCCGCGCCGCAGCAGCTGCCCGACCTTCTCGCGCCGGCTGTGCCCGACGGTCTGCAGTGCATCTGCGACCGTGGCCGTGCGGATGCCCTCGGCCAGCAGGTCGGGGATGATCCGCGCGGCCAGCGGATGGCTGAAACCGCCTGCGGTCACCTCGAGAAACGCCCGCAGATCACCGTGCAGCGACCCGGTGTCAGGCACCTCGGCGGCTGCGACCGCGACTTGCTCGACGAGCGCGAGCACCATCTGCTCCTTGGTCGCCCACCGCCGATACAGCGTCGGCTTGCTGACGCCCGCGCGCCGCGCGATCCCCTCCATCGTCAGCTTGCCGTAGCCGACCTCGGCCAACTCGGTGAACGCGGCGCTGGTGATCGCGGTGGTGACTTGCGGTTGCATCACCGCGGCCCCGGCGGGGACGCGCTTGCGGTCGGGGAGTGGCTCTGTCATGTCCACAGCCTAGCAACGTCGATACGGTTGCGTTTCGTCGTAGATAGTCGTACCGTTCTTCTCGTACGACGAAACGCAACCGTATCGACGCTAAGAACGAGGTAGAGCCATGAAATTCCTCTTCGACGACGAGTCCTTCGACTTCGAGGCGCTGCGCGCGGCGGGCTTCGCCAGCTACGGCGGCGCCGAGCTGGGCGAGGTACTGGCCACCGCGAGCCGGATCACCGACGGCGACGAGGCGGCGTGGCTGCGCGAGTGGCGGGCCACCGCCGAGCGGGTACACGCGATCGGCACCGACTGCCTGGCGAAGGGCCGCAGGGTGAGCGCCCGCCAGGCCCTGCTGCGCGCCTCGAACTACTACCGCACCGCCGAGTTCTACCGCCGCGACAACCCGGCCGAGGACCCCGAGGCTCGCGACCTGTCCAACCGCTCGCGCGAAACATTCGCGCAGGCAGCGGAATTGTTCGACACCCCGGTGCGCTCGGTGTCGATTCCCTTCCAGGACACCACCCTTCCCGGCTACCTCTTTCTCGTCGACGATTCCGGCGCGCCACGGCCGACGGTGATCTTCAACAGCGGCTTCGACTCCACCCTGGAGGAAGCCTGGTTCGTGCTGGCCGCCGCCGCGGTCGAGCGCGGCTACCAGGTGCTCGCCTTCGACGGCCCCGGCCAGGGCGCGGCCATCCGGCAGCAGGGCCTGACCTTCCGGCCCGACTGGGAGGCCGTCATCACCCCGGTGGTCGACTACGCACTCGGCCTGCCGGAGGTGGATCCGACGCGAATCGCGTTGTACGGCTACAGCCTCGGCGGCTACCTGGTCGCCCGCGCCGCCGCCTTCGACCACCGGCTGGCCGCGCTGGTGCTCAACGATGGTCTCTTCGACTACCACGCGGGCAACATGAACTCGCTGCCCGAGTTCCTCGCCGAGTGGGTCGAAGCCGGACGTGACGCCGAAGCGCTCCCGGTCATCGGAATGGTCATGGCATTCAACACCACCGCTCGGTGGGCGCTGCGCAATGGCACCTGGACCTTCGGCGCCGACTCACCTGCCGACTACATTCGCAAGACCAAGCCCTACACGTTGGACGGCATCGCGCACCAGATCGACTGCCCGACACTGGTTTTGGACGCCGAGAACGATCTGTTCTTCCGAGGTGAGGCACAGCGCGTCTACGCGGCGCTCACCTGCCAGAAGGAGCTGATCGTCGGCACCAACGCCGAGGGGGCGGGCGCGCACTGCCACATGGGCGCGATGCTGCTGACCAACCAGCGGGTATTCGATTGGCTCGACGCCACTTTTGAAGCGCAGCCGGTCAGTGCCGTTGCCTGATCGTCGCTTCCCCCCTCGGGATCTGATGGGCTGGAAATCCCTGCCAGCGCATCAGATCCCGGCGACGTCCGCCAGCTGCCCGATGCCGTAGGTGACCGCCATGGCCAGCGCCCCGCCGATCACCACCCGCAGCACCGCCCGGCCACGCTCGCTGCCGCCGAGGCGGGCACTCACCGAACCGGTGACCGCCAGCGCGACGAGCACCGCGGCGAAGGTGATCGGAATCCGTACCGAAACCGGCGGCAGCAGGATGGCGAGCAACGGCAGCAGCGCGCCGAGCGTGAACGACACCGCCGAGGAGAACGCCGCCTGCCACGGATTGGTCAGTTCATTGGGATTGAGCCCCAGCTCGGCCTCGGCGTGTGCGGTGAACGCGTCGTGCGCGGTGAGCTCCTCGGCGACCTTGCGTGCCGTGGCCGCGGACAGTCCCTTGCGCTCGTAGATGCCCGCCAACTCGGCCAGCTCGAATTCCGGCTCGTCACGCAGTTCGCGCTGTTCCTTCGCGAGCAGGGCCCGCTCGGAATCGCGCTGGGTACTGACCGACACGTACTCGCCGACCGCCATCGAGATCGCGCCCGCCGACAGTCCCGCGATGCCCGCGGTGAAGATGGCACTGGTGCTGGTCGTCGCCGCGGCGACGCCGACGACCAGCCCGGCCGTGGACACGATGCCGTCGTTGGCGCCGAGCACCCCGGCGCGCAACCAGTTCAGCTTGGACGCCAGCCCCTCGGTGTGGGGCTCGTGCGGGTGCGCGCCTGCGGGTTCGCTGGTCGTTTCGTCCATGAGGCGAAAGACTAAGCGAAGTTCGGCCGTCGAGCTGTGCGCCCGCTCAACATCCCGGCGACAGAAACGCCCGCAGGTATCCCGCCGACTGCCTGAGGTACATCCATGCCCAGAAGCGCAGCCCCGAATCGCTCGGGCTCGCCACCATGGTCAGCTCGCCGCCGAAGCATTTCGACACGATGTAGCGCGCCCGCGACACATGCGGGGTGTAGGTCACCACGATGATGTGATGCCAGCCGTATTGCTGTGCCCGCCGCCGGATTTCGTGCGCCTCGCCCTCGGTGGTCCACGGGTCGGGCACGAAGCAGCTGACGGTGAAGTCGAACTTCCCCGCGCAGTACTTGTCCATCTCGTGGTCCTCGAGGCCGGTGGACCGCGAAATCAGCAGCGTAGGAGCGTATCCCCGCTCGGCGAGGTCGAGCCCGACGTCGAACCGTTCGTAGGCGGTGCCACCGAGCACCACGATGGCGTCGGCCTTACGCAGCGGATCGGTTTGCGGATAGACGTACACCGGCAGACCCGCGAGCCCGATCAGCACGACCAGGCCGAGCAGGGCTCCGAAGAAGATTCCAGCCCGTCGCAGCCCGGTCACCAGCCCGACGATACCGAAATCCTGGCGGAATACCGGGGCGCTTCGGTATGTTCCATTCCATGGAATGGATCTTGTCGACTCCGACGTGACTAAAATCGGCATCGTCTGAATCCAAAGCACGACATGGAATGGAGTGACTCGTGGCGGAAGCGCGCCTGGTCGAGCTGTTCGACCAACTGGTGCGGGTGGAGATCCTGCTGTGGAACGCCGTCGAGCGGCGGCTTCGCGATGACCATGCGATGCCGCTGCCCTGGTTCGAGATGATGCGGGTCGCCGACCGGCTCGGCGGGGCGCGGGTGCGGGATATCGCCGACGCGATGACCATCACCGAGGGCGGGGCCAGCAAGGTCGTCGACCGGGTGCAGGCCGCGGGCCACGCGGAACGGCAGCGCGATCCCGCCGACGGTCGCTCGTCGCGAATCACCTTGACGCGCAGTGGCGAACGCCTGCTGCGTGCGGCGACGGCCACCGTCGAGGCCGAACTCGCCGGGCGGATCGGCGCGGTGCTCGGCACCGATTCCGTCGACCGGCTCGACGCCACCCTGCGGCTGCTCCGCACCGCCAACCTGTCCGCCGCACCGACGGCGGAGCTCGAGAAGGAGTGATCGAATGTCCGCGATTCCCACCACTATGCGGGCCGTAGTACTGGACGGTCCGGGTCCACTGGAGGCCCTGCGGATAAGGGAGCTACCTGTCCCGACGCCGCGGCCGGGGGAGGTGCTCATCCAGGTAAAGGCGTTCGGCCTCAACAGGTCCGAACTACACACCAGACTCGGTCTGGCGGAAGGGGTTACCTTCCCCCGGGTGCCAGGCATCGAGGCGACCGGCGTCGTAGTCGCCTGTCCCGCCGACGAATTCGAGGTCGGCCAGCAGGTCGTCGCGATGATGGGCGGCATGGGCCGCACCTTCGACGGCGGCTATGCCGAATACACCTGCGTCCCCGCGGCCCAGGTCATTCCGTTCACCAGCACGCTGGACTGGTCCACCCTCGGCGCGGTCCCGGAGATGCTGCAGACCGCCTACGGCTCGCTGACCATCGGGCTCGATGGCCGACCGGGCCAATCGATCCTGATCCGCGGCGGCACCTCCTCGGTCGGCGCGGCCACCGCGATCCTCGCCAAACAGCGCGACATGATCGTCTTCGCGACCACGCGGAATCCGGCGAAGGCCGACGCGCTGAAACAACTCGGCGTCGACCATGTGCTGATCGACACGGGTGCGGTCGCCGACCAGGTCCGCGACATCAGCCCCGGCGGCGTCGATACCGCCCTCGAACTCGTCGGCACCCCGACCCTGCCGGATACCCTGCGCGCCACCAGAATCCAGGGCGTCGTCTGCTTCACCGGCATGCTGTCCAACGAGTGGATCGTCGAGAACTTCTATCCCCTCGGCTATCTCCCGCAGGGCGTCCGTCTCACCGCCTACGGCGGCGACGCGAGTGACCTGCCCGCCGACGTCCTGCAGGACTTCCTCGACGCGGCCGCCGACGGGCGGATCACCGTCCCCATCGACCGCGTCTTCACCCTCGACCAGATCCAGGAAGCCCATGGCTACATGGAATCCGGCGGTGCGACCGGCAAACTCGTCGTCGCGCTCTGAGCGTCGGTATCCCAGCTGATTCGGTAGTCGTACATCCAACTCAACGGGGCGACACCGGTTTTGGCGGCCTTCTTCAGGAAGTAGGGCGTGAGCAGGCGGACGAGCAGCCTGCCGAACCCATTGGACGCCTTGTCACCGCTGGTCTCCGCACCGTGCTGAACGACACGCTCGACACGGTCGCGGCGGCGGACCTCGTACTCCGCCAACGCGGCGGCGGTATCGGGGATATCGCGCAGGCAGATCGCCAGTGTCACCGCGTCTTCCACCGCGATGGAGACACCCTGACCGGACGAGGAGGCCACGGCGTGCGCGGCGTCGCCGACGATGACCATGTTGTCGTTGTGCCAGGTGTGCACCGAGGGCATGTCGTACTGGTTGAAGCCGGGGACGAAGGTGTGATCCGGTGTCGCGCCGACGATGCGGGCGGCCGGGGTGTTGTCGACCAGCAGTAGTTCGACGAGTTGGTCACGCCACTGTGCCACGGTGGTGCTCGCGGATTCCTCGCGCGAAAGTTCGCTCGCCCGCGGCACATTGGCGAACCACCAGATCTCACCGTCCGGCGCGACCAGGTAGCCGAAGAACGCCTTCTTGCCGAAGATCATGCTGTAGACGCCGGCCCGGAGTCCGAGTTCGGCGTAGAGGGCCCGGTTCGTGACGAATCCGCCGAGCCCGTAGATGCCGAGGTAGTGCGCCTCCGGTGCGGTCGGATCGATGATCTCCCTAGTGCGGGAGCGGATTCCGTCGGCACCGATCAGCACGTCGGCGTCGATCGTGCTGCCGTCGGCGAACCGGGCGCTGACCCCGCCGTCGGCGGTCGGCGTCGCGTCGACCAGGCGCTTGCCGTACTCGTAACGCACGCCGCGCCGCGCGGCCTCGGCATTGAGCGCGCGATACAGGTCGCGCCGCTTGACGCTGTGCGTGGTGGTGCCGTCCGGCAGCGTGCCGCCGATCGGCATGTCCACGATGTGCTTGCCCCCGCTGGTCGAGAACGACAGCGTGTCGGTCGGATGTCCCGTCTCCGTCACGACGCGCTCGGCATCCAGCAGCGACAGCGCCGACAGTCCGTTCACCGCGACCGTCAGGTACGCGCCGATCTGCTCGGCCGCCGCCTCCTGGTAGGCCTCGCAGACGATCGGCTCCAGCCCCGCCTGCTGCAGTGCCATCGCCGTGACCGGCCCGGCGATCCCGCCGCCGATGATCAACGCCTTCTTCATGGTGTGCCTCCGAAACCCTGCTACTCATCTGATGTATCTTGATAATCAAGACATAAGTAATTTGACCGTCAAGAGGCTTGAATGTCAAGAGAAAACCTGGAAACCCTACGTGAGCAGGTAGGACACGAATCGCAGGCAATGCAGGCCGCGGTCGACGCGGTCGACTCGGCCGCCGCCACCGTCCTCGGTGTCAACCGGACCGACCTGAGCTGCCTGGAGATTCTGCTGGCGGGTGATTCGACGCCGAGTGCGCTCGCGACCGCGCTCGGCCTGACCAGCGGCAGCGTGACCACGATGCTGGATCGTCTCGCCAAGCTCGACTACGTCGTCCGTCATCCCGAACCGGGGGATCGGCGCAAAGTCCTGGTCCGGATCACCCCGGCGGCCGCCGCGAAGGCATGGGAGATCTACGGACCCATCGCCGAGGAGGGCGCGGCCGACGTGGCGCGCTATACCGCCGACGAACTGGGTATCGTGCTCGACTTCCTGCGCCGCTCCCGCGAACTGCAAGAACGCCACCGCGGCCGGATCGCCGCGCTGCCCAAAGGATTTCGACGGTGACGATTCACCAGCGGCGGCTCGGTGATGTCGATATCATCACCTGTACAAAGGAATCCGATCTGTCGCACCGGCGATGGGTGCCGGAACGGGTCCGCGCAACGCCTCACGCACCCCTCGAGCGCGAGTCGGCGCGGACCCGACCGACCGCTCGGTCCCAGTTCCGGCGGTCGCGAGTCCGCACGACCCATCTCCTGCGCACCACCGGCGACGGTGGTCGCATCGACAAAGCAGGATGCCAGCCGTCGTTCAGCGGCCGATAAATATCGAATGAACGTTCGCTATTCGGTGCCGTCGGGTCCGTCCGCGCCGGGGCCGAACAGCCGGTCGATGGTCGGCGGCGAAAGCCCGGCGCGACTGAAGATTTCGGCGGACTCCCGGAACTCCTGCTCGGCGCGCACCGGCCGACCCCGCGCCGCCAGCGCGGCGGCATGCAACGCCATCGCCCGCGCGCGATCGATCGGGTCGGCGGCCTTGGTCAGCAGGTGCAGCGCGTCGGCGGCGTTCGTCTCCGCCTCGGGGATATTGCCCGCCTGCAGGTGAATCTGCGCCAGCCTGGTGCGCGCCCAGCCCTCCCACAGCCGTACCCCGTTGCGTTGTGCCGCGCGCACCGCCTCGGTGCCGAGTTCGATCGCGCGCCGATGCTCGCCGCGCATCGACAACGTGGCGGCCAGTTCGTGCGTGGCCCAGCCGAGCGCCACCGGGTTGGACGACTCCCGCGCGAGCGCGATGGCCCGCTCCGCCATCGCCACCGCCTCGTCGTATTGCCCTGCTTCACAATAGGTTCGGGTCACCAAAGCCAGGCACCACGCCTCCATCGACTGGTCGCCGAGGGTGCGGGTGAGCTGCGTCGCGTGCTCGAAATGCCGATGCGAGGCGTCCGGGTCGCCGAGCCGCCGCGCCGCGACGCCGAGCAGCACCGAGGCGAGCACCGACAGCCTGCGGTCGGCATCGTTGGCGGGTGGACCCGAGACGGCGCGCAGGTGCGGCAGACTCGCCTCGACCTCGCCGAGTCCCACCTGGAGCAGCGCGCCGAGCGCGGTCCTGATCCGCCGCTCGGCGGCCAGGTTGTCCTCGGCAATGGCGGTGTCCAGCAACGACTCCAGCGCGCGGGACAGCTCACGCGCGCCGGTGCCCGCGTCCATCAACTCGGCCATCACCCAGGCCAGATCGGCCGCCACGTCGAGCGCGCGGCCGCCGACCCGCGCCGCCTGCTGATGCAACGCGATGACGACCGGGCGTTCGATGTCGTTCCACGCCTGGCCATCCGAGCCGCTGCCGAACGCCCGTCCGGGGACGGTGGTCGCGACGAGCAGCCGGGTCGTGTTGCTGTAGTCGATCGCGCTCAGCAGATTCTTCGCGCTGGCCAGGTGGTAGTCGAGCACTCGGACCAGGACGGCGGATTCGTCCTCGTCGGCCACCTCGCGCGCGAAAAGCCGCAGCAGATCGTGGAATCGGTAGCGGCCGGGCGCGGTGGTCTCCAACAGGCTGAGGTCGACCAGTGATTCACACACCTCCTCCGCGTCGAGCGGGGAAATGCCGAGGATCGCCGCGATGCCGTCGATGGACAGATCGGGCACCTGGGCGAGCGCCAGCGTGCGAAAGGCCTTGGCCTGCGCGTCGGCCAGCTGGCCGTAGCCGAGCCGGAACACCGCCTCGACCGCGAGCTCGCCGGTCTTCAGCACGGTCAGCCTGCGCTTCTCGTCGGCGAGTCGGTCGGCGAACGAGGCGATCGTCCACTGCGGCCGGACCGCGAGCCGGGCGCCGACAATGCGCACCGCCAGCGGCAGCAGGCCGCAGTGCGCGACCACCTCCAGCGCCGACTCTGCCTCGGCGGCAACGCGTTCCGCGCCGAGGATGCGGACGAGCAGCGCCATCGCCTCCGCCGTCTCCAGCACGTCGAGCCGGGTCCGGGTCACCGCGGGCAGCTCGGTCAGTGCCGACCTGCTGGTGATCAGCACCGCCGACCCGGCGAGCAGCGGCGCCACCTGCGCGTAGTCCCGAGCATTGTCGAGCACCATCAGTATTCGCTTGCCGGACAAGCGGGTTCGCAGTTCGGCGGCGCGTTCGTCGACGGTGGACGGTAGGTCACCCTCGGCGATGCCGAGCGCGCGTAAGAAGCTGCCGAGCACGGTGCCGGGGGGAGTGGGCACCGGGTCGACGCCGTGCAGGTTCGCGTACAACTGCCCGTCCGGGAAGCGATCTCGGACGCGGTGCGCGACGTGCAGGGCAAGGGTCGTCTTGCCGACACCGCCCATGCCGCCGACCGCGGAGATCGCCACCGCACTGCCCGCGTCGGTCAGCTGTGCGGCCAACTCGTCGACCAGCCGTGCGCGGCCGGTGAAATCCGCGATGTCGGGCGGCAATTGGGCGGGCACCGGTTCGGTGCCGTGTTCGACCGGCGTGCGGGGTTCGCCGATCGCGGGCAGTCCGCCGCGCAGGATCCGCTCGTGCAGCACGGTCAGCTCCGGCCCCGGCTCCACGCCGACACCGTCCACCAGGGCCCGGCGCGCCTGCGCGTAGGCGTCGAGTGCGTCGGACTGGCGGCCGCAGTGGTACAGGGCGGTCATCAGCAGCGCCCGAAACCGTTCGCGCAGTGGATGTTCCTCGATCAACGCGCCGAGTTCGGCGACGGCATCGGCGCTGCGGCCGGTCTCGATGTCGAGGGCGAGCCGATCCTCCAGGATGGTCAGCCGCCACTGCTCCAGCCGGGAGCGTTGCCGCTCCGCGAACGGGCCCGGCAGCCCGCTCAGCGCGGTGCCCTGCCATTTACCGAGTGCGGCAACAAGATTCGCGCGCGCCGCGGCGGGCTGACCGTCGCGCAGCTGTCCGGCCGCCGCGACGAGCCGCTCCACCTCCGCCACATCGGTCGATCCCGGCGGTATCCGCAGCGCGTAGCCGTCCCCGATGGACACCAGCACCGTCGCCGGACCGCGCGCCACCCGATCGGGCTCCAACGTCCGGCGCAACTGCGCGACATGGGTGCGCAGCGCGGCGATCGCGCGCGGCACCGGCCGCGCACCCCAGATCCCCTCGACCAATTCGGCCGCGGTCACCGCGCTACCGGCACGCAGCAGCAGGGCCGCGAGCACGGCCCGACGCTGTGGCGGTCCGAGCTGCAGCGGTTCCTCGCCGCGCCACGCCATGACCTCGCCTAACACCACGAACTGCAACGACACCTCCCGAACGCTGGGAGTGTACGTGGCGCCGCGACCGACGCGCGGTGGTGCCGGAATGACGGCGGTCCAGCGCCACGAGTGGGCACTGGACCGCTGGCGAGAGATCAGGTGGTCGATCGGTTACTGCGGAAAGTGAGTGCGACGAGGAAGGTCAGTACCGCGATGCCGACCGCCGCGGCGAACGCCGTCGTCGTGCCACTGACCAGGACCTGCTGCGCCGATCCCGAGGCGCCCCGCGCCGCCGTGCCGAACACCGTGACCAGGATGGCCAGGCCGAGCGCCGAACCGCTCTGCTGCAGCGTCTGCAGCGCACCGCCCGCCGCACCCGCGTCGCTCGGCGGCACGCTCGACATGATGATCACGTTCAGCGGCGAGAACGCCAGCCCGAGACCGAGCCCCATCAACAGCATCGCTACGAACAGCAGCGGGAAGTAGCCGCTGTCGGTCGTCAGCTGGGTCAGCAACGCCAACCCGGACCCCATCAACGCCGTGCCGATCAGAGTCACCGGCTTCGGCCCGAAGCGCGGCAGCAGTCGGGGGATCAGCCGGACCATCGTGAACATCAGTATCGCGGTCGGCAGGAACGCGAAACCCGTTGCCAGCGCGTTCAATCCGCGCACTTCCTGCAGATACTGGGTCAGGAAGAAGAACATCGACATGCCCGCCATCGGCCCGAGGAACATGTTCGCGTAGGCGGCGGCGCGGTTTCGGTCGGTGAACAGCCGCAGCGGCAGCAGGGGTTCGGCCGTGCGCAGTTCGATCGTCAGGAACGCGGCGAGCAGCAGCACGCCCGCGGCCAGCGATATCTCGGTGATGTCGTTGCCCCAGCCGTTCGATGCGGCGCTGATGAAGCCGTAGACCAGCGCGGCGACGCCGCCGGTCGCGGTGACCGCGCCGGGCAGGTCCAGGTGGGCAGGCTTGCGCACCGCGTCGGGCAGGTACCGCAGCGCGAGCACGACGACTACCAGCCCGAAGGGCACGTTGATGAACAGCACCGATCGCCAGCTCAGCCATTGGGTCAGCAGGCCGCCGAGGATCAGGCCGATGGCGAAGCCCGCGCTGGACATGCCGGAGAACAGCGCGAGTACCCGGATGCGGGCCTTGGGTTCGGTGAACGTCGTGGTCAGCAGCGCGAGCGTGCTCGGGCCCGCCATGGCCGCGCCGATGCCCTGGACGACGCGGGCGACGAGCAGCCAGGTGGCCGACGGTGCCAGTCCGCCCGCCAGCGAGGCCAGGGTGAAAAGAGTTGTGCCCGCGATGAACAGGTTGCGCCTGCCGAACAGGTCACCGGCGCGGCCGCCGAGCAGCAGCAGGCCGCCGAAGACCAGGGTGTAGGCGTTCATCACCCAGGACAGGCCGGTGGCGCTGAACTCCAGGTCGGTGCGGATGCGTGGCAGCGCCACATTCATCACGGTGATGTCGAGGATGATCATCAATTGGCAGGTCAGCAGGGTGACCAGCACGAGGCCGGAGCGGAACGGCCGGCTTCCGAGTGCGGACGTGGGGGTGCCCGCGGAGATTGTGGTCGTGGACAAGAAGCGCTCCATCGATTCGTGAGCTAAACGGAGAGAGTCTCCGTTTCCGATAGAGCTATCATATGGAGAGGTTCTCCGTTTACGCAAGACTAACCGGAGACTTCATCCGTTTCCAGTGGAGGGATCGTGGACGAACCGTCGACGGCGCGGCCGATGCGGGCCGACGCACGGCGAAACTATGCGCGGATCGTCGAGTGTGCGCGCGAGGTGTTCGCCGAAGACGGGCCCGAGGCGCCCCTGGACGACATCGCGCGCCGTGCCGCTGTCGGGCCGGGAACGCTCTACCGGCACTTCCCGAATCGTGAGGCGCTCATGGAGGCGGTGTATCGCGACAGCATCGAACGGCTCAGTCGGCGCGCCTACGAACTAAGCGAAACCCATTCGCCCGCAGACGCGTTCGAGCAGTGGATGCGCGAGCAAGTGGCGTTCGTGATGGACAAACGCAGTCTCGCGGTCACGTTGAAGGCGTTGATCGATCACGACTCCGAGGTCTTCACCCTGTGCCGGGGAATGATCAACGACGCGGCGGCCGCGCTGTTGAAATCCGCGCAGAGTGCCGGCGTGATCCGTTCCGATATCGAGGCGCGCGACGTGCTGCGGTTGGGGCACGGCATCGGGGCCGCCTGCGAGAAGGCGCCGGAGGCGGCCGAACGGCTGCTCGGTGTCACGCTCGACGGGTTGCGCGTTTCCCGATAGTCGTCAGGTTCGACTGTTCGCGCCCGCGCGGCGCACCGCGGTCGGCGTTGTGTCCCACCATCTTCGGCAGCATCGGGTGAAGGTCGACTGCTCGGCGAGTCCGATCACGGAGGCTACCTGGCTCATCGGCATGTCGGTGGTGGTGAGGTAGCGGCGGGCTTCGTCGCGGCGGACGTCGTCGAGGATGGTGGCGAACGAGGTGCCCGCCGCGGCCAGGCGGCGTTGCAGGGTGCGTGGATGGACGGTCAATATCCTTGCTACGGAACCTATTTCGGGTGCCATCGTGCCGAGTAGCTGCTGTACGGTGGCGCGTACCTTTGGCACCATCGAGGCGTCGATGCCGCCCGCCTGCTCGGCCAGGAACGCCATCGCCAATCGGTGCAGGTTCTCGTCACCGCCGCTCAGCGGCAGCGTCGGCAGATTTCGCGGCACCCGCAGCGCCGCGTACGGCCGGTTCGTGTGTACCGGTGCGCCGAAGAATTCCTCGTACTGTTCGATCGGTGCCGTTGGCCGGTAAGGCAATTCGACCGACAGCAATCGGTAATGGTCTTCGGCCAGACGCTGAATTGTGTGGTGCACGAAGGCAAGTCCGAGATCTGTTGCCTGGATGGGTGACAGCATGCCGGGCTGGACGCCGTAGTGCAGCGCGATCACGCCGCGATCGCCGTACGGGTCCGGCTCCGGGGTCAGGGTGAGTGCGCGGGCGTGCAGGAACAGGTAGCGCGCCGTGCATTCCAGGACGTGCGTCAGCGACGGCGAGTTGCGGATGGCCAGGGCCAGCGGGCCGAGCATGTCGAGGTCTTGGCGGCGGGAAATGAGCAGGCCGAGATCGGGGCGGTCCAGTCGCTGCGCGGCCAGCTCCAGTACCGCGGCCAGCGCTTGGTCGGGGATCAGCAGGTCGTCGGTGTCGAGCGCGGCGATCGGCAGGCCGCAGGCGGTGGCGTACTGCTCGGCCTCGCCGCCGAGTTCGGCCACCGTCGCGCGGAAGCCGCGCAGTCCGGCCGATCGAATCACCGTCATGTCGTCCAGAGTCAAATACTTGTCGTGCAAAGTCAAGAACGCGGGTCCATGCGGTCTCACACTGGAACCATGAACGAGACCGCCGCAGCCCGCGAACACCTCGACGTCGTCATAGTCGGCGCCGGCCTCTCCGGCATCGGCGCCGCCTACCGGCTGCAGACCGAGTGCCCCGGCAAGACCTACGCCGTCCTCGAGGCGCGGGCCGCGATGGGCGGCACCTGGGATCTGTTCCGCTATCCCGGCATCCGCTCGGACTCGGACATGTTCACCCTCGGTTACCCGTTCAAGCCGTGGCGCGATGCCAAATCGATCGCCGACGGGCCGTCGATTCGGCGCTACATCAACGACACCGCCGCCGAGTTCGGCATCGACCGGCACATCCGCTACCAGACCAAGGTGGTCGCCGCCGACTGGTCGAGCGAAACCGCCCGCTGGACACTGACTCTCGAAGAGCGGGACGCGGCGGGGAACGTCTCGTGGCGCTCGCTGACCTGTGGCTTCCTCTACGCGTGCGCGGGCTACTACAACTACGACCATGGCTACACGCCCGAATTCCCCGGTCTCGCTTCGTTTTCCGGTCAGGTGGTGCATCCGCAGTTCTGGCCGGAAGACCTCGACTACACCGGTAAGCGGGTCGTCGTGATCGGCAGCGGTGCCACCGCGGTCACCCTCGTTCCGTCGATGGCCAAGCAGGCCGAGCTGGTGACCATGTTGCAACGCAGCCCGACTTGGATCAGCGCCGTCCCCGGCCGCGACAAGTACGCGGACAAGATCCGCGAGCTGCTGCCGCCGAACTTGGCGCACCGGGTGATCCGCACCAAGAACATCCTGTTCACCATCGGCTTCTACCAGTACTGCCGTCGCCGCCCCGCCGCCGCGCGCAAACTGCTCACGGCCCTCACCACTCGAATCCTCAAGGACGAGAAGGTAGTAGCCGAACACTTCACGCCCAGCTACAACCCGTGGGACCAGCGCCTGTGCGCCGTCCCCGACGCCGACTTCTTCAAGGCGATGAAGAAGGGCAAGGCCGAGGTCGTCACCGACCACATCGATACCTTTGTGCCGGAAGGCATTCGACTGAAGTCCGGCCGAATCCTGCGGGCCGACATCGTCGTCACCGCCACCGGCCTGCAGATGCTGCCGTTCGGCGGGATCACCCCGCGCGTCGACGGCGCACCGATCGTGCTGTCCGACCAATTCATCTGGCAGGGCGCCATGCTCACCGGCCTGCCCAACTTCGCCGTCTGCATCGGCTACACCAACGCCTCCTGGACCCTGCGCGCCGACCTCAGCTCCCGCCTGGTCTGCAAGGTCCTCAACCACATGGACCGCCGCGGCTACGCCGCCGTCGTCCCCAAGCCCGACGGCAACCTCAACGAACAACCCCTGCTCGACCTCGACGCGGGCTACATCAACCGCTCGATCGCCGACTTCCCCCACCAGGGCGACCGCCACCCCTGGAAAATCCGCCAGAACTACCTCCTGGACTCGGCGCGAACACTCCGCACCGACCTCACCAAGACTCTCGCCGCCACCCCCAAATCGGCAGTGCGAGAACCCATTCTGTCGGCGTCTCACTGACCGACCTCGTCGAACGGGGCAGCGCGACGGCCCGAGCCGCAGCGATGTCCCGCTCGACGGGCCGGTTGGTCCTCGGGTCGCGCCGGTTCGGCGATCTTGTCGATAGGCTCGGATAACGGCATAGATCCGCTTTCCCACCCGAGGAGCCCGCATGTCCGACTGGAACTCGCAGATCATCGAGGAATTCCGCACCAACGCAGGCAAGGTAGGCGGCCCCTTCGAAGGCGGCGACCTCCTCCTACTCACCACCACCGGCGCCAAATCCGGCCTCTCCCGCACCACCCCCGTCGCCTACGTCCGCGACGGCGCCAACCTCGTCATCATCGCCTCCAAAGGCGGCGCCCCCACCAGCCCCGACTGGTACCACAACCTCCGCGCCAACCCCGAGGTCACCATCGAGGTAGGCACCGAAACCCACAAAGCCACCGCCACCCCCATCACCTCCGGCCCAGAACGCGACCGCCTCTACGCCGCTATGGTCGCCGTAATGCCCGGCTTCGCCGAATACGAACAAAAAACCGACCGAGTAATCCCCGTAGTAACCCTGCAATTCATCGACTGAGAGCCGATGGGATTCACCCCTCGATCACGCCTACCCACAGGTAATCCCGCGCCCTCGTCAGTGCCACCATCGCCTGTCGTGCCACCAGCTCGGCGGCCGCGCGTTCCGCGTCGGAGAGTTCCTCATCGGGTTTGTGTGCTGCGGTCGGGTGGAAGACGGCCGCGAATTCAACCCCTTTTGCGCGACGTACCGTGCCGACTTTGACGGCATCCTGTGGGGTGCCGTCGAAATCTTCGAGCGAAAGGGTTGGAATACCAGCGTGATCCAGCACATCCTGGAGATGCTCGGCCTCGTCGCGGGTGCCGGTGATCACGGCCATATCCGACCATGAAAATCGGGAACCCTTGATGACCTGGACAAGTCTGGCGTCGAGTTCGCTGCGGTTTATATTCTCTGATACCGCGCGATGGGCAGACAACGCAAGATTGTTGTCTTGTAGCATTGAATTGCTGGTCGTACCGTCGGCGATCAAGCCGTATTCCCGTAGCCGTTTCCATGCGGTTTGTACGTGGTCATCGGTGAACATCTCCGCTTTGCGTGGGGTCCATTCCCGGACGAGCTCAGCGGTACGCCGCCAGTCTTTCGCGGCGTCTGGGTCATGATCAGTGAGCCAGTGCACGGTCGCGAGCAATTCCATGCCGTACATCGACTCGAAACCGTCGGTGATGTTGTCTACCAGTGCTATTCGTTGGCGGGTGACGGGATAGTCGGTCAGGATTCGCGTTGCTTCGAGTGCGATTCCAGGTAGCGGACGGATCGACTCCGCATCCAGCACTCGCGACGAGCCATCACCGTAGCCGGTAAGGAAGTGCCCCTCGACCAGGCTCAGCACCCGCCGGAGGCTGTCGGCATACGGCCCGTAGGTCCCTTTGGTGTATTCGAGTCGCAGCGGCTCGCCGACTATTTGCAGGAAGTACATCAACTTCTGGATTTCGAGTGGTGTCGCTTCCAGCGCGTTTCGCAGGTATCGAGACAGGAGTTCGACGAGCGCCGCGCGGCCGATCGTCATCTCAGGTCGAGGTGTGGCGTTCACCATGTCATCGGCACTGGGCGTAGCGCCGGGGGAGTACACGCGAGCGTCGAGATCCGGCAGTGACTGCAGCGCCGAGGTGATGAGCGGCTCCACTTCGGGCCACTTCAGTCCACCATTTCCACAGCCGAGGGGAGGAATGGCGATCGAAGTGATGCCGAGCTCGGTGATCACCGCGACAAGATCGGTGAGACCTGATTCGATGTCTTGCAGTCGCGAGCCGGCTCGCCAATGCCTCTTCGTAGGGAAATTGATGATGTAGTGCGGGCCTTCGAGTGTTCCCGTTTCCCAGACATGCATCTTGCCGATCCGGACTTCGCCACGCTCACATGCCTTTTGGTACGCCGCGAACATCTCGGGATAGGCGCGACGGAACTGTAGTGCGATCCCCTTGCCCATCACGCCCACGGTGTTGACGGTGTTCACCAACGCATCCGTGTCGGCGCGGAGCAGGTTGCCTGTGGCCTGAGTGATCACAGCGAACGACTCCATGTGTTAGAAGTACCAGTAGGGTCTGACAGAGATGGATGGCCTGCTGTCCGGGCTATCGGGCAGCTCGATCCGGGTTGCATGGTCTTTGCTCTGCACGACGACCTCGGTGAACGCAGACCAGGGTACCCGCCCATGGACGAGGCACTCGGCCATCCGTCGTTCGCGGCGATCCTGATCATCCGCAGTGTTATTCCACATGCGTGCTGTCATCAGCGGCCAATCGATCATCGTGTCCAATTCGGCGATGTCGTCGGAAAACCTTGCGATCTCCAATGCGGCATTCCGGTCGGTGAATACCGGTTGTAGGTTGTGCGTGACCAATCGCTCGACTGTAGTCCGCAGATAGATGAGATCACCATGATCGCCGTTATAAGTCTCTACGTTTCCTTTATGAATTGCGTACATCATCGGACTTCTAGGGGCGAAATAGAAGGGCACATAGTCGGCAACCGCGCCACCTCGACTGACTGGCACCGATCGGAATCGCCGGTTCTTCTTGATCCCCAGATTGCCGACCTCATGGTCGATCACACCGGCTTGCTGCGCTCGGCTGTCTGCGAGTAGACCGCTTTCGCATATCTTCGGCAGATGGGAGATATGCGTAAAGTGCAGCACTGCCGTCGGCTTCGGGCGAGGCACTGTCGGTACTCAGTCCTCGATGCTTCCTGCGTCCGCATCGGTTGACTGATATCCGGTGGCATGGTCGGTCTGCGCCGCTGTTCGCCGTCGCTCGCGCCTGGTAGTCACCATGAACTGTCCCCCTCGGTATCGCACCCCAACGCTCCCGGTCGACCAAACCGTATCGGATCGGTGCCGACCGTGATGACGAATTCCCAACGAATGCAGATATTTCCGCCCGAAACGGGCAAACTGGACATTTATGCATCATGGCGGATACGGCCGAGATCGAGCGCGTGCTCCGTTCATCGGCCACCACGGAAATCGATACCCGCACCCCGCTTTCTGAGATGGTGGACCGGTTGGCGACACTCGCGGGCCCACCACACCGCCGCTGACCTCGGGTCGCAGACGTCGTCGGCTTGCGGAGTTAGGGTCAGGAGTATGCGATACGCAATCTCGATTCCGCAGCATGCCGCCGACGGGGCCTTCCAGCCGGAGGAGCTTCGGGAGTATCTGGGGCGGGCGGAGGAGCTCGGGTTCGAGAGTGCGTGGATGACGGAGCAGGTGTTGGGGGCGGCGCCTGGTTCTAGTCCGTTGGAGATGTTGGCGTTTGCGGCGGCTTGTAATGAGCGGTTGCGGTTGGGGTGTGCGGTGTTTGTTACGCCGTTGCACAATCCGGTGCATTTGGCGAAGCGGATCGCGACGGTGGATCAGTTGAGTCGGGGGCGGCTCGAGGTTGGGGTGGGGATCGGGGGGAGGGGGCGGGCGTTTTCGGCTTTTGGTGTTGATCCTGCGGATAATTTGGTGCGGCGGTTCAATGAGGGGTTGCGGGTGATGAAGGCGCTGTGGACTCAGCCGGAGGTGGATATCGAGGGGGAGTTCTGGCAGTTGGATGGCGCCGCGATGGAGCCGAAGCCGTTTCAGAAGCCTTATCCGCCTTTGTGGTTCGGTGGTAGTAAGCCTGCTGCGTTGCGGCGGGCGGTTCGGCAGGGGGACGGGTTCTTCGGGGCTGGGTCCACGACGACGGCGAAGTTCGCCGAGCAGGTCCCGGTTGTTCGTGCGGCGCTCGCCGAGAACGGCAGGGAGGCAGCGGATTTCCCCATTGCGAAGCGCGTCTATATCGCGGTGGATGACGACGTGGATCGCGCACAGCGCCGGATGACCGAGGCACTGATCTCCCAATACGGTGACTTCGGTAAGACTTTGCTGCCGGTCGCCGTCTGCGGACCACCGGAGACCTGTATTCAGGAACTGCGCGCGGTGGCTGCGGCCGGGGCCGAAATGATCCTGATCAACCCACTTTTCGACTCGGCCGCGCAGATGGAACGGATCACCGCCGAGGTCCTGCCGCACGTCGCCTGAGCTAGGCCGAGGCAACCCGGACCAACAGGTCTCTCGGTATTGCCCTTTCCGTGTGGCCGAACATCGGGCAGGATCCGAGAGGTACCGAATCGGCCTGGGGGTAAGCGGGCCGGTGATCGTCTGACCCGGGGGAACTATTCATGGATTGGGTAAAGCAGTTCTTCGAGACCGCGCCGATGTGGTGGGGTCCGCAGACCGTGCAGGAGTCGGATCGGCGGCGCGCCGCGTCTATCGCGCGGCTGGCGGGTGATGGCGTCGAACGTGTCCTCGAATTGGGCGCGGGCAGTGGGACAACCGCGGTGGTGATGGCGGATCTCGGCTACTCCGTGGTCGCGGTGGAACTCAGCTCGGTGCGCGCGCGGCAGGCGACAGAACGCGCGGCCGAGGTCGCCGGGCGCGACCTGCGGATCGTCGAAGGCGATTTCTATCAGGTCGAATTCGATGAGCAGTTCGACTGTGTGGTCTATTGGAACGGCTTCGGTGTCGGTAGTGACGCCGACCAGCGCAGGTTGCTGCGCCGGGTCAGCGGCGAATGGCTGCGGCCGGGCGGCACGATGATCGTCGATGTGTTCAGCCCGTGGAAATGGGCTCGGGTCGCAGGCGAGATCGACCAGGAGGAGTACGTCGTCGACCTGGCGAACTTCAATGACTACGACCCGATATCCAGCCGTTTCAGCGACAGGTGGTGGCCGGTCGACAAGGAGGACGAGGCGCTCGACCAGTTCGGGCGCTGCTATTCGCCCGCCGATCTGCTGCTGTTGGCCGAGGGCACCGGCCTTGCCGTAGAGCGAATGGAACTCGACGGCGCGGAACTCCGGACGGACCAGCGGTATTCGACCACTCATCCGCTCTGGGACGCGTGGGAATATCAGGCGGTGCTGCGTCGAGAATCCCCGTGAGGCCGTGCTGAATAGGATTGTCCAGCAAGGCGTCTCGCAGGCACAGTGATCGGCATGCGTATCGCGGTGTACCTGGCCCATCCCCAGGCCGACAGTTTCAACAAAGCCCTCTTCGATGCGGTGATCGACGAGTTACGGGGACAAGCGGTCGAGGTTGTGTCGCACGATCTGTATGCGGAGGGCTTCGATCCGATGCTGGCCGCGCAGGAGACCGAGACCGTCGACGGGACGCAGTCGAACGACGAGCAGGTTCGGCGGTACCAGGACGAACTCACCGAGCTCGATGCCCTGATCTTCGTGCATCCGAACTGGTGGGGCATGCCGCCCGCGATCCTGACGGG
Source organism: Nocardia sp. NPDC050175 (assembly GCF_044459885.1). Taxonomy (NCBI): domain Bacteria; kingdom Bacillati; phylum Actinomycetota; class Actinomycetes; order Mycobacteriales; family Nocardiaceae; genus Nocardia; species Nocardia sp. NPDC050175. The sequence continues at coordinate 39,974 of NZ_JBITJI010000020.1, read as the reverse complement.
CTGGGTGCAGCGGGTGCTCACCCCGGCCGTCGCATACAAGCTGACCGACGCGGCTGGAGAACCGATCGGACTACTGCATGCCAAGCGCGCCCTGATACTCAACACCTCCGACACCACCGAGGACCGCGAGCGCGACGTCTTCGGCGACCCACTGCAGCAGATCTGGGCGTCCTGCGTACTGCCCTACATCGGCGTGGAAGACGTGCGGCGCAAGGTATTCCGCACGGTGACCGACTCCACCGAACAGCAGCGCAGCACCTGGCTGCGCGAAGCCCGAAACCTGGCCGCCGCCCTCGCCGCGGACAGCTAGGCAGTCGATCTCGGCAGTCGAGCCGACGCCATGCCACCCGGCCCCGAGCCGGATGTGAGCACATGCTCACGTGTCCTGATTGTTATCTCGAACAACAAATTGGTCGCTAGAACAGGTTGTGCTGTGGGTCACAGTCGAATATGTTGCAGCGAACAACATTCGCTCGACCTCGACCGTCCTGGCACTCCCGGGGCGGTGGTTCCACGAAAGGCCCCCTCATGCGTAAGGGCATTCTCGGCGTTGCGGCTGTCTCGGTCGCCGTGCTTACCTCGTTGACTTTGACTGCTTGTGGTGACGACTCGAAAAGCTCAGGAGGTGGCGGCGCCAAGATCGGGGTGATCCTGCCGGACAGCAAGACCTCGGCCCGCTGGGAGACCGCGGACCGCAAGTACCTGCAGCAGGCCTTCGATTCGGCGGGCGTCAAGGCCGACATCCAGAACGCGCAGGGCGACAAGACCGCCTTCCAGACGATCGCCGATCAGATGATGACCAACGGCGCCTCGGTACTGCTGATGACGAACCTGGACAGTGGCACCGGCAAGGCCGTGATCCAGAAGGCCAAGGCGCAGGGCGTCACGGTCATCGACTACGACCGGCTCACCCTCGGCGGCGGCGCCCAGTTCTACGTGTCGTTCGACAATGTGAAGGTCGGCAGCCTGCTCGGCGAGGGCGTGGCCAAGTGCCTGACGGACAAGAACGCGGTCAAGCCGGTTGTCGCCTACCTCAACGGCGGCCCGACCGACAACAACGCCACGCTGCTGAAGACCGGCTACGACGGCGTGCTGAAGCCGAAGTTCGACGCGGGCCAGTTCGTGAAGGGCCCGGACCAGGCCGTCCCGGAATGGGATAACACCCAGGCGGGCACCATCTTCGAGCAGATGCTCACCGGCACGCCGAACATCGGCGGCGTGGTGGCCGCCAACGACGGACTCGCCAACGCCGCGATCGCGGTGCTGAAGAAGCAGAAGCTCAACGGCCAGGTTCCGGTGAGCGGCCAGGACGCCACGGTGCAGGGCCTGCAGAACGTCCTGAAGGGCGATCAGTGCCTGACCGTGTACAAGGCGATCAAGAAGGAAGCCGAGGCGGCGGCCGAACTGGCCATCGGGCTGACCAAGGGCCAGCCGGGTCAGGCGAACGGCAAGGTGCAGGATCCCGAGGCGAAGACCGACGTGCCGTCGGTGTTGTTGGAGCCCAAGCCGATCTACATCCAGCAGGTGAAAGACGTTGTGGCGGACGGCTATGTCACCAAGGCTGAGCTGTGCACCGGCGAGATCGCGAAACTCTGCGCGGACAACGGCATCTGATCGACCCAGCCCCTTCCGCCGTTTCGATGAGGGGACGGCGGACGGGGCTCCCTTCTCAGGAGCAGTACTCATGAGTGATACGCCGGTAGTCGAATTACGCGGCCTAGAAAAGAGTTTCGGGCCGGTTCACGTCCTGCACGACGTCGCTTTCAGCGCCTACGCGGGTGAGGTTACGGCGTTGGTCGGCGACAACGGGGCCGGAAAGTCCACGCTCGTCAAATGCATCGGCGGCACCCATCCGATCGATGCGGGCGAATTCCTGTTCGAGGGCAACCCCGTTCAGGTGCACAGCCCACGCGACGCGGGCGCGCTCGGCATCGAGATCGTGTACCAGGACCTCGCGCTCTGCGACAACCTCGACATCGTCCAGAACATGTTCCTCGGTCGCGAGCGCAAAAACGGCATCGTGCTCGACGAGTACGCGATGGAGGAGCTGGCCGGAAAGACCTTGGCGAGCCTGTCCGTTCGGACCGTCAAGAGCGTCCGGCAGCAGGTGTCCAGCCTGTCCGGCGGCCAGCGGCAGACCGTCGCGATCGCGAAGGCCGTGCTGTGGAACAGCAAGGTGGTGATCCTGGACGAGCCGACCGCCGCGCTCGGCGTGCAGCAGACCCAGCAGGTGCTGGAGCTGGTGCGCCGCTTGGCCGATCGAGGTCTCGCGGTGGTGCTGATCTCGCACAACATGAACGACGTCTTCGCGGTCTCGGATCGGATCGCGGCGCTGTACCTGGGGCGGATGGCCGCCCAGGTCCGGACCTCCGATGTGACCCACGGCCAGGTCGTCGAACTGATTACGGCGGGCCGCAGCGGCGCACTGGGCCTGGACGCGAATGGAGTAAAAGGATGAGCGCCGTGCTTACCGAAAAACCTACTACCGCACCGGTTTCCGATTTAGTGAACACCTATGTCGGACGGGTGCGCAGCGGTGACATGGGCGCGCTACCCTCCGTGCTCGCCCTGATCATCCTGTCCTGCGTCTTCTGGGCCGCGCGCCCGGTCTTCATGTCCGAGGCCAACTTCGCGAACCTGTTCACCCAGGGCGCGGCGATCGCGGTGATCGCGATGGGCCTGATCTTCGTGCTGCTGCTCGGCGAGATCGACCTGTCGGCCGGATTCACCAGCGGCGTCTGCGCGGCGGTGCTGGCGGTATTGCTCACCGACCGCGGCTGGCCCTGGTACCTGGCGGTAGTGGCGTCGCTGCTCACCGGCGTGCTGATCGGGTTGATCATCGGCACCATCGTGGTGAAGATCGGCATACCGTCGTTCGTGGTGACGCTCGCGGCTTTCCTTGCGCTGCAAGGGGTCGCGCTGAAGATCATGGACAACGGCCGCAACATCTCCATCCGTGACGACACCATTCTCGCCATCGCGAACAAGAACGTCCCGCCGCTGATCGGCTGGCTGATGTACCTCGTGCTGGTGGTCGGGTTCGCGTTCCTGCAGTACCGAAAACTGCGGGCCCGCAACAAACTCGGGCTCACCGGCGAGACCGCGCCGGTGATCGTGGCGCGGATCGTCGGCGTCGCGGTGGTGCTCGGCATCGCGGTGCTGGTGCTCAACGGCGAACGCAGCCGCAACCCGGAACTGCACTCGCTCAAGGGCATGCCGATCGTGGTCCCGCTGATCGCGATCCTGTTGCTGCTGTGGACCTTTGTGCTCAACCGCACGTCCTTCGGCAGGCACATCTACGCGGTCGGCGGCAACGCCGAAGCCGCGCGGCGGGCGGGCATCACGGTGGATCGCGTGAAAATCACTGCCTTCGTGCTGTGTTCGACGATGGCCGCGGTCGGTGGCCTGGTCGCGGCCTCCCGCGCCAACTCCGTCGACCCGAACACCGGCGGCAGCAGCGTCCTGCTCCTCGCGGTCGGCGCGGCGGTCATCGGCGGCACCAGTCTGTTCGGCGGTCGCGGCCGCATGCTGGACGCGGTCCTCGGCGCCGCGGTGGTCGCGGTGATCGACAACGGCATGGGCCTGATGGGCTACAGCGCGGGCACGAAATTCGTTGTGACAGGATTCGTGCTGCTCTTGGCGGCCGGCGTAGACGCCTTGTCCCGAAAGCGCACGCTACTCCGTAGGTAACCCCACCCGGCAGCGAAGGACGGTGAATGCGAGCAGCCCCCTCTCCCGATGAGATCCGCAAGAGCAATCTGGCTGTGTTGCTCCGGCACGTCCATCGCGGCGGTCCGGTCTCGCGGGCCACGCTCGCGGAGCGAATGGGGCTGAACCGCAGCACCATTCTGGCGTTGACCGCCGATCTCGCCGCGGTCGGTCTGGTGCGCGAGGAACTGCCGGGCCAGACCGGCAAGGCGGGCCGTCCCTCGCTGGTGGTGCGGCCGGAATCGGATCGCGTCTACGTCGTCGCGCTCGACGTCGGCGCCGACCGGCTCGCCGCGGCCAGGGTCGGGCTCGGCGGATCGGTCCTCGACCAGGTCGAAACCGTCCGTCCGCGTGGCACTTTCGACCCGGACGACGTGATCACCACGCTGGCGAGCATGGCCCGCGAGATGATCGGCAAGGCCACCCGCGATGCCGTGTGCGTCGGCGTCGGCGTGGCGTTCTGCGGGATGGTGCGGGAGGAGGACGGCGTCGTCCGCTACGGACCGAACATCGGCTGGGTCGATGTGCCGTTCGGCGCCAGCCTGACTCGGGAACTCGACCTCGGCCTGCGCGTCGCGGTTGGCAACAACGCCAACCTCGGCGCGCTCGCCGAACGTGAACGCGGTGTCGCCGCCGGCCTGTCCGACCTGATCTACCTGCACGGCGACGTCGGCATCGGCGCGGGCATCATCATGGGCGGCCAGCTGCTCGGCGGCGAGGGCGGCTACGCGGGCGAGGTCGGCCACATGATCGTCAACCGGGACGGGCGGGCCTGCGCGTGCGGATCGCGCGGCTGTCTCGAGGTCGAGGCGGGCGAACTCGGTCTGATCGCCGCCGCCGGGCGCACCGATCCGGCCGGCCGGGCCGCGGTCGAGGCGATCGTGGAGGACGCGGCCCGCGGCGACTCGACGGCCAGGGACGCGCTGCACCAGGTGGGGGACTGGCTGGGCTACGGCGTCGCCAACCTGGTCAACATCTTCAACCCGTCGATGGTCGTCTTCGGCGGCGTGCTGCGCGAGATCTACCTCGCCTCGGCGGCCCAGGTGCGCAGCCGGGTGGCGGTCGACGGCCTGCTCGCGGTCCGCGAACGGGTGCGGTTGCGCACCTCGGCGCTCGGCGGCGACGCGACCTTGCTCGGCGCGGCGGAGCTCGCCTTCACCGATGTGCTGACCGATCCCGTGCAGACGCTGGCCCGGATCCGCAGCTGAAACCGGGTGCGGGCCAACCACGGTCAGACGTGATCTTCCCGCTGGTCACCAAAGCCGACTACTATGCTCAGACCACCGTTCGGGTGATCAAGCACACGACACTCGAGTGGGTCGGCCGATCGCAATGACGGTGTTTTCGAGCGCGAGCAATTAAAAGGGGTTTCGATGGACAGGCCGGCGTGGGCACCCGAAGGCGTGGATATGCAGCAGGCGAGCCCGGCACGGATGTACGACGCACTGCTCGGTGGCTCGCACAATTTCGACATCGACCGCAGGGCCGCCGAGATGGCCAAGAACCTGGTGCCCGATCTGCCGCGCCTGGCGCTGAGCAATCGGGCGTTCCTGCGCCGGGCGGTGCGCTTCCTGGCCGATTCCGGCATCCGCCAATTCCTCGACATCGGGTCGGGGATCCCGACCGCAGGCAATGTGCACGAGGTCGTGCAGGGCATCGACCCCGAAATTCGGGTGCTGTACGTGGACATCGACCCGGTGGCCGCGGCGCATGCGCGCGCGATCCTGCAGGGCAACAGCCGGGCCGCCGCCATCGAGGCCGACCTGCGCAAGCCCGCCGAGCTGCTCGACCGGGCGAGTGATACCGGACTGATCGATTTCGACCAACCGGTTGGTCTGCTCTTGGTCGCGGTGCTGCACCTGCTCTCGGACGGCGACGAGCCCATCAAGAAGGTCGCTGACCTGCGCGCCGCCGTCGAACCGGGCAGCTACGTCGCCATTTCGCACCTCACCTCCGAGATGCGTCCCGAGGACGCGGGCAAATTAGGCGCCCACGCAACGGATGAGAGTCGAGTTGGCATCCATTTCCGCAATCGCGACGGAATCGTCGCTATGTTCGATGGATGGGACCTGATCGAGCCCGGCGTGGTCGAGCTGCCGGTCTGGCGCCCGGAGTCCGAGCGGGATCTGCACGAGGCACCGGGCCGGTCACTCGGTCTGGCCGGCGTCGGTCGAAAGGTCTGAAGCGCGAACACGAACCAGCAGGGGGTCCCTGAGTGGGGTCGCATGAGCTAGCGATGCGGTGGGCCGAGGCGCTCGATGGCGCCGTGGCCCCCACCCTCACGCGGACTCAGATCGAGGCCATGCTCGCCGGGCTCGGTGAGGCGCTCGAAGCGGTTGTGCTCGGCCTGGCCGAGCTCAGCGTCGCTCGCGAGGCCGCCTCGGTGCTGGTCGCGGCGAATTATCGGGACGCGGTGGCGGTCAGTCGTTCGGTGGTGGTGATCTGCCACGACCTGGTGGCCGACCTCTGCCCGACCAGGACCGAACCGAACTACGAGCGCATCCGCGACCGCGCGGTGGTCGCCGCCGCCGAATTCGCGGCAGGCTTCACGGCGGCGCTGCGGACGGCGGCGTTGGCCGAACAGGAAGCCACCCTGGTCGCGACGCTCGCGGCCGCGCAGGAGGCCGAGGCCAAACGGCAGCTGTCGGAGGCCAGGTTCGCCGCCGTCTTCGCGGGCGCCTCGGTCGGTATCGGCACCATCGATGTGGCCGGGCGGGTGCTCGACTCGAACGTCGCGATGGCCGAAATGCTCGGTCTGCCAGTGGAACTCATGCCGGGCCGGTCGGTCGCCGACCTGCTCGGCCCGGCCAACATCGGGTACGCCTTCGCCGAGTTGCAGGGGCTGCTGAGCGGCGTGTCCGACCGCTTCCGGTTGGAGACCGATCACCTGCGCCCGGACGGCACCGTCACCACCATCGACCTGTCGATGTCGGCCGTGCGCGACAGCGCCGGGCAGGTGCGGTTCCTGATCGGGGTGGCGGTCGACATCACCGAACGCAAGCAGCTGGCCGACCGGCTGTGGCACGACGCCAACCACGACAGCCTCACCGGCCTGCCCAACCGCACCCTGTTCTTCGATCGGCTGGCGAACGCCAGCCCCCCGATCGGCGTCTGTTACCTCGACCTCGACGGGTTCAAGGAGATCAACGATGTGTGGGGACACACGGTGGGGGACAAGGTACTTCGGGTGGTCGGGCAGCGACTACGCGCGGCCGTCGAGCCGGTCGACGGACTCGTCGCGCGCCTCGGCGGCGACGAGTTCATCGTGCTGATCGAAAAGTGTACGGGGGCAGGGAAATTGGACGAGGTGTCCGGCTGGCTGTCGCGGGCGCTGGTCGAGCCGATGGCGGTGGAGGGGCATCTGGTGACCGTCGCCGCGAGCATCGGCACCGTCTTCCTCGACGATGTACCCACTGCCCCAGATCAACTCATGCATGCGGCCGATACGGCCATGTATCGCAACAAGGCCGCGCAGGGCATGCGCGAGTCGCGGTTCCGGCAGCGGTGACAGTGCTTCAGCGGGCGTTCAGTGCGCGCAGCAGGTGGTCGGCCAGTCGGTCGAGGTAGTCCGGTCCTTCTTCGGCGTGCCGGACGTTCAATCGCCAAAACATCGTCCCGGCAATAAGATCCAGCGCCATTTCGACATCGGTATCGGCGGGTAGCTCCTCGCGCTCGATGGCCCGACGCAGCAGCTGGGTGCCCAGTGCGCGCCGTGGTTCGCCGATGGTCGTCCGGACCGCTTCCGCCAGTACGGGATTGCGGCCTGCCTCGGCGGTGAGATCCGGCAGGATCGTCGCCATTGTCGAGTGGGTGAGCCACTCGTGCAGTGCGCGTAGCGATGCCATGAGATCGGTGCGCAGCGCACCGGTGTCGGCGAATTCGGCCAGCTCGACGCTGAATTCGGCGAGCACCGCGATCACCATGTCCTGTTTCGAGGGCCAGCGTCGATAGAGGGCGCTCTTGCCCGCGCCCGCGCGTTTGGCCACCGCCTCCATCGACAGCCTGGCGTAGCCGTTCGTGGCGAGTTCTGCCATCACCGCCTCGGTGACGGCGGTGGTGATCTGCGGTTGCAGGACCGCGGCACCGGTGGGTGTGCGTCGGGGCTTCTCGGGCATGCGGGTCAGTATACGGAATGGACGAGACGGTACCGTCCCGTCTATATTTGGATGGGACGGTACCGTATCGTCCAAATGAAGTGGAGGGTCTGATGCCCGAATCGGTACGCACGCCGGCCGAGGTGGTCGACGAGGCCTTACGGCTGCTGCTGGCCAAGGACATGGTCGGGTTCGCGGGGCTCTGGGCAGCGCGGGGGAGCGTCGAATTTCCCTTCGCGCCGCCCGGATACCCGTCCGAGGTGACCGGTCGCGCGGCCATCGAGGACTACCTGCGTGACTACCCGGAGCAGCTCGATATCCGTGCGATCGATGCGCCGACCGTGCACGTGACGGCAGACCCGGAGGTCGTCGTGGTCGAGTTCGCGGCGGAAGGTGTCGCGGTGCGGACCGGGCGGCCGTACCGGATGCGCTATATCGCGGTGATCACCGTGCGCGCGGGCGAGATCGTGCATTACCGCGACTACTGGAATCCACTCGCCGCCGCCGAAGCGCTCGGTGGCGCCGGTGAGCTCGCATCGTTCGGCGCTACGGAGGGAAATCTATGAGCGAGCCGACCATCCTGGTCACCGGTGGCACCGGGAAGACCGGAAGCAGAGTCGCCGCGGGACTGGCCGCGGCGGGGGCCGAGGTACGGATCGCCAGCCGGAACCCACTGGGCGACAAACAGATTCGATTCGAATGGCACGACTCCGAGACATACGGGCCAGCATTGGCCGGAGCGGACGGCATCTACCTGGTCCCGCCGATCGGCGCGACCGATCCGGCGCTGATCGTGGAACCCTTTCTGACCCAGGCGGTGCGGGCCGGTGTACGGCGAGTGGTGCTGCTCGGCTCGTCGGCGATCACCGACCAGACGCCGGGGCTCGGCAGGCTGTACGGCCTGGTGCGCGACGCGGTGCCGGAATGGGCGGTGCTGCGGCCGTCCTGGTTCATGCAGAACTTCGTCGGCGGACACCCGGTGGCCGTTGGCATTCGAGCCACGGGGGAGATCGTCACCGCGACCGGTGACGGCCGGGTGGCCTTCGTCGACGCGGAGGACATCGCCGCCGTGGCCGTACGCGCGCTGCTGGATCCGTTGCCGCACAACACCGATCACGTGATCACCGGACCGGAGACGTTGAGTTACGCGCAGGCCGCCGCGATCATTGCCGAGGAGACCGGGCGGCTGGTGCGGCATGAGTCGGTCGGCGTCGCCGAATTCGCCGCGCTGGTCCGCGAATCCGGCGTGCCCGCCGACTATGCGGCCTTCCTCGCCGGACTCGATGACGAGATCCGGCGTGGTGCCGAAGACCGTGTCACGTCGGTGGTGCCGGACGTGACCGGCCGCGAGGCCGGATCGTTCCGGGCGTTCATCGCGCGCAACTGGACTGAGCTTGCGGCAGACATGGCGGCGGAAGTTGTTGTGCTGCCGGGCGGTTCAGTGTACTGATCGCGGGCCGTCGATCTCGGCCAGGCTCTTCGGCACGAAGAACGGCGGTGTGCTGCGACCGGAAATGCGGTAGCGGCCCCAGAAGTCGAGGTCGCCGATGACGGCGGGCACCGTGCCGAACGCGGTGCTGACCTGCGCGTCCGCCAGGTCACCCACGGCGGCGGCGAGTTCCGGATTCGGCCGAATTCGCCCGTACCAGCGGTAGATTCCGTCGAGGCCCTGGAAGTGCCCGCGCAGGGTGAGCTCGACGGTGATGTCGGTGCCGTCGACGGTGACGGTCGCCGAGCCCTGATAGTCGTAGTCGTCGGCGGGGTCCGCCATGATCGGTCCTATTGGTCGAAGGCGATGTCGACGTGGTCGGTGAGCGGGACGGATTGGCAGGCGAGGGTGAGGCCGACGGCGAGGTCGGCGTCGACCAGGGTGTCGTTGCGGAGCATCCGGACCTCGCCGGAGCGGACGGTGCAGGCGCAGGCACTGCACGCGCCCTCACGACAGGAGTAGGGCGCGTCGTATCCGCTGGCGAGCAGGACGTCGAGGAGCGGGGTGTGGCGTGGCCAGGGCAGCTCCAGGCGGCGACCGTCGAGTTCCACCGTTGCGGTGGCCGGTGTTTCGGCATCGTCGTGGGTGATCACGATCTCCGCGAAGGGATCACCGGTCAGTGACTGGTATATCTCGGTATGCACGTGCCGATCGGTCATCCCCGCGGCGATCATCGCGGATCTGGCGGTGTTCATGAATGCCGTTGGCCCGCAAAGGAAAGCATCGAAGCCGGTGTACGGCCAGAGGCGCTCGGTCAGCGCCTCGGCGGTGGGCAGGCCCATGGCCGACTCCAGCCAGTGGTCGACGATGAGTCGATCCGGGTACTCGGTCATCATGTCCGCGAGTTCGGTGCCGAAGATGACCGAAGGTGCATCGCGATTGGCGTAGAACAGATAGATGGTGCCGGTGCCTGCGATCAAGGCGGACTTGATGATCGACATGACCGGCGTGATGCCGCTGCCCGCGGCGATCATCAGCAGGTCGGCGTCGAGCGACTTAGGCGTGAAGACACCGGACGGGGACAAGGTGGTCACCCGCAGGCCGGGAACGGCGTTGTCGCACAGCCAGTTCGACGCATAGCCGCCTTCGGTGCGCTTCACGGTGATGATCAGATCGTCGTCGAGATGCGGTGAACTGGACAGCGAATAGCAGCGGGCGACCGAGCCGGTCTGTTCGCTCGGGATGCGCAGCGTGAGGAATTGCCCTGGGCGATGGCGGAATCGCGGCACCAGCGGGTCGGGCACCTCGAAGACCAGCGAGACGGCGTCGGCGGTCTCGCGGATCACCTCGACGATTTGCAGCTCGTGCACATGGGTATTCGCGGTCGCCGCCGGTAGCGGCGCGGCGGTATCCGGTTCGGCCATCGTCACGCCGTCCGCGACAGCTCGGCCACGATGTCGTCGGGCAGCGCCCTGGCCAGTCGCAGGATCCGGGTGCTGACCGCGCCGCGCACCAACCCGACCTCGTAGCCGTAGCGCAGCAGCATCTCCCCGGCGAACTTGGCGTTCTCCCGGTAGTTCGGGTTCAGCAGCGCGACGGCCAGCCCGTGCAGCGGGTGGATGCCGACCGAGCGGTAGACCCGCGGCGTCACGATGGCGGGTTGAATCCCGAACACCAGCACCGAGAACACCAGCCGATGGGCCGCATTCACCACCTTGCCGTGCTTGGCGATCTGGCGCACCAGCTCCTCACGGGCATAGGTGATGTGCCGCGCCTCTTCCAACACGTGAATCTTGTTGAGCTGGCGCATATGTGGCTGAATGCGCGGATCGTCCATGTTCTCCCGCTGCAACCGGTCCAGCGTCTCCTCGACCAACAGCAGCCCGCCCATGGTGGCCGGGCCCATCGGCACGAGGCCGATCAGCCGCACCGCCTTGAACAGCGCCTTGGGCACGAACGGCTGATAGGCGGGCAGACCCGACTTGTTGATGAGCCTGCTGAACATCGTGGAATGCCGTGTCTCCTCGCCGACTTCGGCCAGCGCGTACCGGCTGTGGTCGTCGCCTGGGTCTCCGTGCTCGAGGAACTGGCGCAGCAGAAATGCGGAAAGGCCGGACTCCACGATGATCCCGAAGCTCAGCGCGCTGACCGCCTCGTGCATGCCGAGGGTGCGGCGCTGCTCCTCGGTGAGCCGGTCCCACAGGTACGTGCCGTACAGCGTCTGCCGATGATCGAGCATCCACTTCTTGTCCGGGTCGAGCGGGGCGTCCCAGTTGATGTCGACCTCGCCGTCGTAGGCGCGGTCGGCCGCCGAGCGCAGCAGGCGCTGGGCGGTCTTCTGCCGGTCGCCGACGTTCTTGCCGCGGGTGGTCGACATGCCCGCGGTGCTGACCGCATGCCGCTGGGTTGGCGTGGTGTCTTGGGTGGTCATCGCTGCCTCCTCGAGGTGGAGCCGGGCCAGACGCGGCCGAGCCGGAGAATGGTGGTGGTCAGCGGGCCGCCGAACAGTCCGACCTGAACGCCTTGGCGCACAAAGGATTCAGTGAAGGTGCGGGCCGAGTCGGCATAGTGCGGGCTGAGCAGGGCGGTGGGCAGTGCGTGCCTGGCGCGCACGCCTGCCGCGCGATAGGGGCGTGGCGCGATGAGTGCCGGATAGAGCACGCTGGTCGCCGCCGCGGTCCAGAGCGCGGCCATCGCGTTGGAAATCCGGCCGTGCTCATCGATTTCGGCGATCAGCTCGTCCTGGGCGTAGGCCAGGTTGCGTTGCGCCGCGACCCGATGGATCTTCATCAGCTGGCGCAGATGCGGCTGGATATCGGGATCGTCGGCGATCGTCGCGGCCAAGTCGTACATGGCCTGCTGGATCAACAGGGTCACTGCCGAGGTCGCGGTGTTCTTCGGCATCAACAGCACCAGCCGGGACACCACCTGGGCGAGTACCGGCCGTCGGTAGGGGGCCAGGCCACTCTTGTGCACCATCCTGGCGAACATGGCCATAGTGCGGCTGTCGGCGTGGATGCTGGCGAGCGCGGCGCGGGTCTCGTCGTCGGCCGGGCCGGAGGTCTCGATGATTTCGCGGAACAACAGCATGGACCGGGCGGCGTCGGCGTAGACGGCCAGCGTCAGTAGATTGGCGAGCTCGTATTTGGCGAGCGTGGTGCGCTGTTCGGTACCCATCCTGTGCCACAGCCAGGTGTCGTGAATGGTGCTGAGATGGTCGGGCAGCCAGCGTTTTTCGGGATCGATCGGCGCCGACCAATCGATGTCGAGGTCACCGTCGTAGGTCTCCGCCGCGGCATCGAGCAGTAGCCGCCTGGCACTGAGCTTGCGGTCGGTGACGGTGCGCCGACGGCGCACCGGAGCGCCCGAAGTAGTGGTGGGCGAATGGAATTCGATCGGCTCAGGGCTCGGCGTTCCCATCGTGCTCGGCTCTCTTCCGGTGCGCGCGCGTGCGTCACCGGCCTCGACCCGCAACGGCGCACGATCGTGAAATGTGTATCCGGTACCGCTGGTACCGACACCCTTGAGTCTGGAACCACTGGTCGGTATTGTCAAGATTGTCTGAGACACGGATTTGCTCAGCTCCGAAAAGGTGGACGCCATGGCGCAACGCAGCGCAGCCGACCGCAGCCCGCACGACGGCGCCGACTACTACGGCGCCGGAACGCTGGTCGTCCGCGGCGTGGAAGTGCCGGTCCACCTGGAGATCCGGGGCTACCCCGAGCCCACCGACGGCGTCTACCGCTGGGTCGGCCGAGTCGACGCCAATGACACCCTCACCGCGGTACTCGGCGACGAACAACGCACCGCCTGCGTCGTCCGCACCGGCGACGACGCCCGCCCCGCCGTGGTCGGCGACCGCGACCTCTGGAACCGATACCGCATCATGGGCAAGAGCACTCCGCCGTATCCGTTCTCCGCGTCTACTCGGCCAAGGCCGACAGGAACGGCCCGCCACTGAATACGGCTTTGTCGGTGCCTGCTGGCACGCTGATCGGATGACTGAAAATGTTTGGCCGGTAGTCGAACTCAGGCAGTACACGCTCCGTCCGGGGACGCGGGACGTGCTGATCGAGCTGTTCGATCGCGAGCTGGTCGAGTCGCAGGAGGCTGTCGGCATGCGTATCGTCGCGCAGTTCCGCGACGAAGACGACCCGGATCGGTTCGTCTGGCTCCGCGCTTTTCCGGACCTGGCCACCCGCGGTGCCGCGTTGACCGCCTTCTACGTGGACGGGACGGCTTGGCGGACACACGCTCCCGCAGCGCGGGCGACGATGGTCGACACCGACAACGCGCTACTGCTGCAGCCCGCCGCACCTGCCTCCGGGTTCAGGTTGCCGGGCGGCCGTCCCGGCGTGCACGCGACGGATCTGCCCGAATCGCGAGTGCTGGCCACGATCTACTACCTCGACACGCGTCCTGCGGAGTTCACCGAATTCTTCGACGACCGAGTTCGACCGATTCTCGCGGGGTCCGGTGCCTCGCCGATCGCCTGCTACGTGACCGATCCGGCGCCGAATACCTTTGCGGCGCTTCCGATCCGCGAGGAGTCGGTGTTCGTGTGGTTCGCACTGTTCGACAACGCCGACCGGCGCGCCGAGCATCTCGACCGCCTTACAGTGTCGACGGCGTGGACCGAGGACGTGTACCCGCAGCTGGTGAAGCGGCTATCCGGTCCGGCCGAACAGCTCCTCCTGGCACCGACGGCACGATCTCTGCTGCGCTGAAAGAACGCTGCTGTCGACACGCCCAGGGGAATTGTGCAATTGCGAAGGAACTGGTCGACCCACCACGGCACGGGTTTTGGTTCTGTTAGAACCGAGACGACTGAGACAGCGCGCCGGATAGGTGCCGTCTCGATCCGGAGTTGTCGTGCCGAGAGTGGTTGGTCAGATGAAGGTCTCGTCTATCTCGATGATCGGTGCCGTATTTCTCGGTGTGCTGTGCGGGGCGCCCGCGACGGCCGATACCGGGTCGGCGTCGCCCGAAGTGTTCACTGTGACGACTACCGCCGATGGGGCGGCGGCGAATCCGTTCGACGGTCAGTGCCGCACCGACTCCGGTGCGTGCACGCTGCGGGCCGCGGTGCAGGCGGCGAATGTCCGGCCGGGCAGCACTATTCGGGTGCCGGAAGGGCGGTATGTGCTGACCATTCCGCCGAACTTCTGGAACACCAACGGGCCCTTGATCGATCCGGCCACCGGTGACCTCGATGTCAACGCCGACACCACCATCGAAGGCGCGGGACAGGATCGCACGATCCTCGATGCCGGACACCGGGACCGCGTCGTGCTGACCACGGCGCATGTCTCGATCTCCGGCCTGACCATCACCGGCGGCAATGCGACCGAGCACGAGATCCCGCTGTTCGAGACCGGTGGCGGCGGAATCGCCAACTCCGGCAAGCTGATTCTCGATCATGTGACGGTCACCGGGAACGCCGCCGACTACGGCGGCGGCATCTTCAACATCCCGGTCGCCGACATGAAGGCCACCGACACCATCATCACCGCCAATGCGGCGGGCGAGGCCGGGGGAGTCCGCTGTGACAACACCTGCACCTTCACCCGCACCGAGATCACCGACAACCACGTGGTGAACCCGCATGCCAAGTGGTACCGATTCGGCGGATTCGCGGGCCGCGGTGGCGGACTCGACATCCGCGGTGTCGGCGAGGTGGTGCTCATCGACACACTTGTCCTAGGGAACAGCGCCGATGAGGGCGGCGGTGGCATCAACATCGCCCCCGGTTACCTCGACACCTTGCCGTATCAGTTCACCGATGCCGTCAATCCCGGTATGGGCCACCTGATCCTGCGCGGTTCGACCATCGCGCAGAACACCGCAGGGCTCGGCGAACAGAACTGCAAGAAGGTGTTCGCGATCATCCTCTCCACCGGCGGCAACCTCAGCAACGACCACTCCTGCGACCTCACCGCCGCGGGCGACGAGGTCCGACCTGACGCAGGCGCACGCTGAAACTCACACAACCAGAAAGACATTCGCGATGGGTTCGTTCAATGTAGGCGACTGGATGACGATCCTCGGCCAGGCCTTCGCCTGGGTGATGTCGATGCTCGTCTCCGGCGCCACCGCCGGATCGTCCTGATCAACTGGCCTGCCGTGCGACGGGATAGGTCCGGAACCCGCGCACGAGATTTCCGGCGGCTCGGCCGCCGGCCTGGATCGACCTTTCTCGCAGCAGCAGCCCCGGATCATGGTCGAGCAGCCGACGCTCCAGCTCACGCAGAGCGGGCCCCGGTTCGACACCGACCTGCTCCCGCAGCACCTGCCGGACCTTACGCAGCTCCGCCAGCGCGTCCGCCTGCCGACCGCTGCGAAACAGGCCGACGGCCAACAGTTCCCACCGTCGCTCGCGGTACGGCGCCTGAATGACGGCCTCGCTCAACGCCGCGACGGCCTCGGCAGTATCCCCGCACGCCAACCGGGCGGCCTGTAACTCCTCGACCGCCAACTCACGCAACTCAACCAGTTTCGCCCGCGCGCCGAGCACCTCCGGCGAGTCCCCGAGCTCGACCCACGGCTGTCCGTGCCACAGAGCCAGTCCCGTGCGCAGCGTTTCCACCGCCTCGGCTGCCCGACCGTCGAGCAACGCCCGCATTCCCGCGCCGACCAGGTCAGCGAACTGCCCATGATCGGTGTGCTCTGGCGGGAGCGCCAACCGATAGCCGCATCGGTCGAGCTCGAGGATGCGACCGGAGTGCGGCCCGAGCGCGGCCCGCAAGCGATGCACAACGACCCGTACGTTGGCGCTCGGCTGATCGAGCGCCGCACGGCCCCAAAGGTATTCGGCAAGAACCTCGTTCGAGACGGACGCGCCCGCTGCGAACGACAGCGCGGCGAGCAGCTGACGCGGCCGCGCCCCACGCAGATCGACCGGAACGCCGTCGATCTCGACCTCGATCGGTCCGAGGACCCGGCACATGACCGTATTCGTCAAGGTTTCCAAGATTCCTCCGCACAGCGATTGTCCGGGTAGAGGTCACCAGATTAGGCAGGACCACCTGCGGAAACATCATCCCGAGTGCCGATGTTTTTCGGCACTCGGTCAGCTATATTTAGGATGGATAAAAGGGGACTTCGAATAACTCACCGGCCACTGCTGCGGGCGTTGGCATGTCCTCGATGTCGGACTGCAAGCGTGCTGCGGCCGCTACGACGGACCTCGGCACATCACCCCGGAACTGGCGGCCAAGCACACGCTGCGCCCCGGCCTCACGGCCGAGCGCGCGGCCGACATCCTGTACGCGGTCACAACCTATGACGTGTACCGCTCGCTCATCGAGGACCGCGGCTGGTCCGGCGCGGACGCGGAGAACTGGGTCGCCGAAAGCCTGGCCCAGCTCTTGCTCGCGCCGGAACTGTTGCCCCGGTTATGAGATGACGCCGCGTAGCTTCGCCGCGTAGCTGTCCGCGCGTCGTTGCTGTTGCGCGGCAGTCGATCCCAAGTGATGGATCTCGATGCTCAGCCGACCACCGAAGGTGCTGAGAATGCAGGTGCCGCCGCCGGGTTGCTGCGGCGGGCCCATCTCGGGGTCCACCGTCGCGGTGACGGTGGATCGAAAGTCGGTGATGCGCAAGTTATCCGGTGCCCGCAGATCCGGAACCCGGCCCCAGTTGGACACGATCACCATGCCAGGCACCGGCGCGGTGACGGTCTCCGCCATGTCGGGAATGTGCAACGGCGTCTGCTGCACGGTGCCGTCGGCCAATCCGGCCCACAGCGACTCGCAGATGCCGCGGGCGAGCTCGACCAGCCCGATGGGCTCGGTCGGGGCGTAGGTGGCGAACCCGAGCAGATCGGTGCCCTCGGTCAGACCGACTGCCGGCGTGATCCTGGTGCGTAGGTCGACCGGGTAGATGTACCGGATGTCCGTTAGCGCGAGTTCGCGAATCTCGGCTTCGCTCAACAGAATTGCCGCCGAGACCAGACCGTTGATCGTTACCCCTTCCCGATGCCCGAGCTCGACCAGCGCCGCGGTCTCGGCCACCGAGAGGTGGCAGCGTGAGACTTGTGGTGGGGTCGACCAGTCGTCGACCGGTTCGGTCGAAGTAGTGGCAACCGTCGGCTGGTTATCGGAAACCGGACCGGCCATTTTCTCGATACCGCGCTCGGCCAGCAACGCTTCGATAGACACCGGATACGGGTGCACCGCGCGCTCGGGCGAACGCCCGGCAACGACATCGGTGTAGCACGACCACAACTCGGCCAGCACGGCCAACGAGTGGTAGGCGTCCGCCACACAGTGATGCGTCAGCAGCGTCACACTCGCGGTATCGCGGTCGCGGACCACGCACACCGCGCTCAACGCAACCCGCTGATCGAATTTCTGATCGATCACCAACCGCCCGGAATCGTCGTCGACCACGGAGATTTCCGGCGCAGCGCCCGTCGAGCTCATGAGGAGGAAGCCACCGTCCTCAGACGGCTCCAGCCGCGCACCCAGCACGGGGAAGGCGCGCACAATAGCCTCGTACGCCGCGGACAAAGCCGCGAGATCCAACCGCCCGGACACCTGAACCGCGTAACCCACATAGACCCCGGCGGCCGCGTACATCTGCTCGCTCGGGGCCAGTGGGCGGACAACAGTAGATATGGTCATAGAGAGCTCCCCTCAATCTGTGACGAATCAGCGCGTGCCAACCGGCGATCAAAGCCAGGCACGCATGCCGGATCAATCGGATTTCCGGCCGTCGACCACTATCCGCGCAAGGGATTTCACAGACGTCTCAGTGCGGTATCGCCGTCGAGAAGGGAAAGCGACTAAGCGGCGCCGACCTCGCGGACCGCATCCAGATGCGACGCCAGCAGACGCACCCGCCGCCGCTGCTGCGCGGTGGTCTCCACCGGATGATGGATCTCGATACTGAGCCGATCATCGAAGGTGCTGATGATGATGGTGCCGCTCGGCTGCTGCAGCCGATGCCCGGCCTTGTCCGGCTTCGCGATCATCACCGTGCGAAAGTCGTTGATGCGCAATCCTTCCGGCAGTCGCGGCCGATCGATTCGGCCCCAGTTGGTGGCCAGCACGATGCCGGGAGCTCGCGGCGGCGGACCGGACGCGATGTCGGGGATGTGGAGCGGCGTCTGCTGCACGACGCCGCTCGCCAGGCCGGTGCGCAGGGCGTCGCTGATGCCGCGGGCCAGGCCGATCAGCGTGGTGCCCGCGTCGCGGGTCGGCACGAAGTCGGCGAAGCCGAGGACATTCGTGCCCTCGGTGTGGCCGATCGCGGGGGAGACCCGGTTACGCAGGTCGACCGAGTAGGTGTAACTCAGCTCGGTCAGCGGCAGCTCGCGCAGCTCGGCCTCGGTGAGCAGGATCGCGGCCGAGGCCAGCCCGTTGATCGTCGTGCCCTCGCGGTGGGCGAGGTCGGCCAGGGCTGCGGTCTCCCGCTTGGTGAGACGGCAGCGTGCCGTCAGCGGTAGTAGGTACGATTCGCCGTCCGCGACAGGGGCGGCGAGGCCTGGTGATTCGGCGACCAGCAACGGCCTGCTGGACACCGGCAGGCCGGACATCTTCTCGACGCACCGCTCTAGTAGCAGGTCCTCGACCGCATCCGGAAACCGATGCGAGGTGAGCGTCGGCGCGCGGCCGCCGCTGATCTCGGTGTAGCAGGACCACAGCTCGGCGAGCACCGCGAGCGAGTGGCACGCGTCCGCGACGCTGTGGTGGGTCACCAGCGTCACCCCGGTGCTGTCCCCGTCGCGGACCACGCAGAGCGCGGCGAGGGCCGAGCGCTGGTCCAACCGCGCGCCGCTCAGCAACTGTTCGGGATCGCCGTCGACGACGGTGATTTCCGGTGTGCTGCCGGGTGATTCGACGAGGAGGTGGCCGCGCCCGTCCGGCTCGAGATGCGCGCCGAGCGCCGGATACGCGCGCACCACCGCGTCGAACGCGGCAGACAGCGCCGCCAGGTTCAACCGACCGGACAGTCGCATCGAGTAGCCGACGAGAACCTCACTACCGGCAAAGATTTCCTCGCTCGGTGCCAACGGCCGAATGACGGTAGCCGTGGTCATGTCGAAATACCCTCCACATGAGACTGCCCATCGAGGCTAGCCCGAATACCGGGCCCTGCACGGCCTTTCGGGATCATCACCTCTGAGTGGTATATCGCGCATACCGAACGAGCTGTTTCCGGTCGTTGCCACAACGAGACCATGCTCGGCGATCAGCCACTGACCGCACACACAGCGCAGGTAGCGGACGGAGCCGTGCGCGGACACGATCGTCGGCGTCGGCCAGGAACAGGAGGGGCAGGTCAGGTCCATAGACCCAGCCTGATGTAATGACCTAGTGCATTTCAACCCTTACGGTGGCGCGGCGGCCGAACTGGCCGCTCGGCTGGTGAACGCGAGTCGGGACGAGGATTTGCGGAAGTTGCTGGCCGCAGCGGATTACAAACCGATCGGTACGCTCAATGCGGCGCAGGATGCGGAGCTGCGTCGGTGGATCGGTGAGCTCGGCGCGGTGTTCGACGACCCCACGGTCCAGCGGCTCAATGCCTTGCTCGCTAAAACAACCAGTCAGCCCTATATCTCGACGCACGACGACCGGATGCCGCACCTGCACTTCGCCCAGGAGACCGCACCCGTCGACGAACGAGTCAAGGCCTACACCGCGGTCGGCCTGGCCACGTTGTTCTGCGACGACCCGAACCGCATCGGCCGGTGCGCCCGCGACGGGTGCGACACCGTCTTCATCGACACCTCGCGCAACGGCAGGCGCAGGTTCTGCTCATCGCAGTGTTCGAACCGGGTGCATGTGGCCGAGCATCGGTCCCGGCGCGCGGGGTGACGCTCAGTACGCCTTCTTCGCCGCCACGATTCGGCCGGATTCGATTGCGGCGAGCAGGGTTTGGTGATCGATGGTGGTCTGATCGGCATAGCCGACGGCGAAATCGATCATCGCGCGATCGAAGGTGTCACTCGACCCGAGATACGACGCGATAGCGACCCGGTCGCCGGAGCGCGCGTGCGCCCGGGCCAGGGTGTGGCCGCACAGTGCCGCGTAGTCGCGCAGGTAGGACCGTGACATTTCCTCGATGTCGGGGGAACCCTTCATGTCGCGCAGCTGGCGCCAGTAATAATGCCGGTCATCCGGGCCGGTCGCCCAGCCGAGGAAGATATCGCTCGCGGCCTGAGTGAGCCGCTGCCCGTGCACGACTCGATGTCCCTGGTTGCGGAACTTGCTCGCCGCGGTGTGCGGCGCCAGCACCGACTGCTGGGCCTCTTTCACCTGCAGGAACAGCGGGCTGCCGTTCAATCGCCCGGCCAGCAGCGCGATGAAGCAGCGAGTGCCGACGCTGCCGACACCGACCACTTTGATGGCCAGATCCAGCATCTCGTGCCGGTCGAGCAGCACCTGGCGTTCCTCGGCGAGGGTGCGGCGATAGTCGCTGAACACCTTCTGGATCGTCGCGGCGTCGATCTCGCCGATCGGGATGAGCAAGGGCGGACGGTGCCGGATGCGCGGGACGCCGTCGGCATCCGGCTCGGTCAGTTTCTCCAAGGCCTGCAGGTTGGTATTGGCCCGCGCCTCGGCGAGGGCTTGCTCGACGCCCTTGCGGCGCTTGGGTTTCTGGGCCAGCGTCGCCAATTGGTCGGCGTCGACCTTCTCGTACCAGACGGCCAATTCGCCGAGTCCGGACAGTCGGATCATCGCCTCCCGGTAGGCCAGCGCCGCGGCGCCGACCGCGGTTTCGGCGTCGGTGTCGGCGAAGCCGTTGGCGCGCGCGGCCACTGCGATGCTGGCCGCCAGGCGCTTGACGTCCCATTCGAACGGGCCGGGCAGGGTCTCGTCGAAATCGTTCAGGTCGAAGACGAGTGCGCGTTCCGGCGAGGCGAACAGGCCGAAGTTGGACAGGTGCGCGTCACCGCACAGCTGGACGGTCAGGCCCGTGTTGGGGGAGGCGGCCAGGTCGGCGGCCATGATCGCGGGCGCGCCACGCAGGAACGGGAACTCGCCCGCGGCCATCCGGGCGTACCGGATCGGCACCAGCTCGGCGACCCGCGTCTTGGCCTGGCGTTCGAGCACGGCGATCGGGTCCGCGCGATCGGCGGGCGGCTCCCACACTCCCAGGGTCCGTCGTCCGACCCGCTTGCGCGCCCGCCGGCCCTGCTCGGCCGCGCCCGGTTCCACAATCGCCAAGGTGTCCGCCATCGTGCCAGTTTGTCATCCGTTGGCTACCGGCGAGCAAATTCGCTACGAGTGTCGACCTCGTTCGCGCCACCAGGACAGGAAGGCGATGCCGCCGAGTACCAGCATCGCGAGGGTGATGGCCGCGCGGAGCGGGCCGATCGGAACCACCGCGACGTTCAGATCGTAAAGGATGTGCGCGGCGATGAACGGCCAGATCAGCTGGACGCGGATGTATGCGTACCGCAGCAAGACGCACCAGATCAGGGCCATCAGTATCGCGGCCGGGCCGTAGTAGAGATGGAAAGGTAGTCGCAGCGCCATGAGCACCGCCAACTGCGCGGGCCAGGACCAGCGCAGCCGGAGCATGATGGCCATCGGCAATGCCAGCAGCATGGTCTCCTCGACCAATCCGGCGCGCAGACTCCAGGTCACGCCGTCCCAGGCGGACATGGCGCCGATGGGGTTGCCGTCTTCGCCGGTGACCCATTCGGGGAAGGTGCCGAGGCCGAGCAGGCCGAGCCACATGGTGAGGTAGCCCGCGCCCATCGCGCCGAGGAAGCCCGCGCGGGTCGGTCGGCCTGCGCGCAGACCGAGTTCGGTGCCGGTCAGACCCAGCCAGCGGTGCGCGATCCAGAGTGCCAGCGCGGCGAAGGGGAAGGCGGCCCAGCCCGCGATGCGGTAGGCGTTGGCGGGGAATCCGGTCCACTGCGGGTCGGTTCGGTTCACCAGCAAGACGATGGCAACAACGGTGGGTGCGCCGAAGGTCAGCACGAAGGCGATGGCTTGCAGAATCCAGGCTTTGACCGCCCACGATTTGTCGGTGGTCGGAATGTCGACGGATTGTGAAGTCATCGCGCCTTTCCTGGCGACGGAGATTTATGGATGACCGGAAATTAGCATAGGAATTCTGTGGCACCGCATTTCTATGTGTGTTTCTCGAATGCGGAATTGCGGAGGAATTTCGCGTGACCAGCACCGCACCCGCGCTGACCGGATCCGGCACCGCGACATCGGGTTCGGCAATCCGGGTCGAGCGGTTGCGCATCGGCGGGCGGTGATCAACAGTGGGTGTTCAACGGTGTAGTGACGGGAGGCCGGCATGGACCACGCTGACGTGGTTGTCGTCGGTGCCGGATATGCGGGGCTGGCCGCGGCACGGGCGCTGCGCGCGGCCGGACGCGAGATTGTCGTGCTGGAGGCAAGCGATCGCGTCGGCGGCCGGGCGCAGACCGACCGGATCGCCGACGAGTGGGCCGTGGATCTCGGCGCTCAATGGATCTCCGGTGGCCACACCCGGTTCGCCGCGCTGGCCGAGGAGTACGGCGCCGAAACGTACGCCGCACCATCCGACGGCGCGAATCTGCTGGTAGAGGGCGCTGTTCGGCATCCATTCGCCGGTACCCGCCCGCCGCTGCCGCCGCTCGTGCTCATCGTTCTCGCACAGGCCATGTGGCGGATCGAGCGGCTGGCCGCGCACATCGACCTCGCGCGCCCCTGGACCACCCCGGGCGCCGACCGGCTCGACTCGATGACCGCGGCGACCTGGCTGCGCCGCAACCTGCCCGAGCGCCGGGCCAGGCACCTCGCCGAGGTGATGATCGGTGAGGAACTGTGCGTCGATGTCGGCAGCGTCTCGATGCTGGCTCTGCTGACCACCATTCGTGCCGCGGGTGGTGTCGACAGCGGCGTGACGGCCGAGACGGTCACCCGGCTGTTCGTCGATGGCGCGGATGGGCCTGCCCGATCGATCGCCGCCGAGCTGGGTGACGTGCTGCGACTGCACGCTCCGGTCACCGCGATTCAGCAAGCGGCGGAGGGTCTTTCGGTGCGCGGTGAGTTCGGTGAGGTGCGCGCCGCGCAGGTGGTCGTCGCGCTGCCGCCCGCGCTGGCCGGTCGGATCGCCTACGACCCGCCGCTGCCCGCCGCCCGCGATCACCTCACCCAGCGGATGCCGATGGGGTCGGTGCTGAAGGCGTTCGCCGTGTACGAGCGGCCCTTCTGGCGCGACGATCGACTAACCGGCCAGGCCTTGAATCTGCACGACCCGGTCCCGGTCACCTTCGACGCCACTCGTCCCGGCGGACCCGGCGTGCTCGGCGCACTCATCCCCGGTCGCGCGGCACATCGCCTGGCCGCGCTCTCGCCCGACGAACGCCGGACCATGATCGTCGGCTCGCTCGTGCGCGCCTTCGGATATCAGGCGCGTGATCCGATCGACTGGCGCGAGAAGGTCTGGGCCGACGATCCGTACACCCGCGGTGGTTACGGTGCGTTTTTCCCGCCCGGCGTGTTGACCGGTATCGGTTCGGCGCTGCGCCAGCCGATTGGCGCGATTCATTGGGCGGGCAGTGAAACCGCCACGGAATGGGCCGGTTATCTCGAGGGTGCCGTCCGTTCCGGCGAGCGCGCGGCCGCCGAGGTGCTCTCGGCTTATCGTGCCGCCGCCGTGGGGTGACGCGCCGATTTCGGTGTCGGACTGCGGTTTCCGGACGTCGGATGATGTTGCCACCGCAATAGATGGTCGTTCGTCCAGTTGAGATTTGAATCATAGGCTTGTCGAGAATGTCTGTACATATCCGTTAACGCAATCCTGACGCGCTCCGCGATTTCCGGACCAAAAAGGCGCCGCTGACCTCGGCGAATGGCGGATAGTGATCTCCGTTATGTTGACTGCGATTCTGCCGTGCGCGAACTATGGACCGCATGGCACATTCAGCAAATGTTCAGCAAAGCCTGGCGCGGCGGAGCCGCACCTTCCCGGCCGCGCTGCTGGTGTTGTGCACAGTGCTGGTCGGCGGCTGGTTCGCCGGACCCGGCGCGGCCGCTGCGGACCCGTCCGGTTGCACCACGGACTCATCGGTGCCCAATCAACTGACCGTCACGTGTGACCGCGGCGCCGGCGTCGGCGAGCACGCCTTTATCCGCTGCCGCGATCTGCTCGGCATGCCGCACACCCATATCGGCGCAACCATCGGTACCGATGGCGGCTGGTCCAGGGCGAACTGCGCCCCGGCCGAAACCGGTCCGGTCTGATCCGGGCGGGGCTTCGACCCCGATATCGCCTTCCGCGCCAGCGCCCGCGAACTTCTCGACTACCGGGGCCATGCGCGCATCCAACCAGCACGTCCCTCGAGACGGGTTCACGGAGAGGCTCCAAATGCGTGTAGTCACCAACGAACGTCAGCGAGAAACCAAAGCATCGGCAAAGCACCGCAAGAACGTCGAGAAGTCCCGGCGCGGCATGTACGCCGCAGCCACTTTCGCCTCCATGGCAACGGCCATGATCGGTGCCGGCCACGCCTCCGCCGATATCGATTTTCCCGCACCCCCCGCCGATCTGAACGGCCTGCTGTCCGGCGCCGGCGACGTCGCGGGACAGGTGCTCGATCCCGGCCAGCAAGGCGCGCTCGACGACGCACTCGGGGCCGCGAGCGCGGCGAGTGCGAACACTCCCTTCGGTGACCAGGTGAACTCGGCGATCGACAACTATCGCGCGGGCGGTGCGCCGCCACCCGGACCGGACTGGTTCGGTGGTGGCGGCGGTGCCCTGGGCGGTCAGGGTGCGCCCGGCGCGGTCGCCACCGAGGTGGCAGGCCGCGTCCCCGCGCCCGTCGCTGACCTTGCGGCAACCGTCGCGCAAATCGCGGGTTCGGGCATGCAGCTAGATCAGCTGGCGACCTGGGCAAACAAGACGTTCCCTGACGGCCCGATGCGTGGGCCGGTTAATGACCTGCTGGCGTTCGTCGAGCAGGCCACCGAGCTCGCAGGCACCCGCCGTACCGGCACGACACCGGCCATCGACGACCTGATCGACCAGGCCCGCACGCTCTTCGGCTTCCCCAAGGATGGACCCGATCCGGTCAAGGGTCTGCGCGACATGCTGACTCCCACTGTGGGACAACAGGATCCCGTCGCGCAGCAGCTGCCGCCCGGACTGCTCGCGATCGCCGCGCCGGTGATCGGCCTCTTCGCGCCGCAACTGGCGGGCATGGCGCCGGTGCTCGCATTCCTCGCACCGCTGCTCGCCCTGGCCTCGAACCCGGCCGCCGCGATCGGCGCGGTGTTCACCGAGATCCGCGAGGCAGTACGCGGGCTGGTGTCCGATGCCAGGCATCCGGCGGCGCTGCCGCTGCTCGCGATTCCGGTGATCGCGGTACTCGCGATCGTGCCGCTGCTGTTCGCGGGCGGGATCGGGGTGGCCGCCCTACTCGCGCTCGGTGCGGTGGTGCTCGGCGCGATCCTGTTGGCGCCGTTGGTGATCGGTGCGCTGATCATCGGCGGACTGATCCTCGCGGTGCTGGCCATCCCGGTGCTGATCGTGCTCGCGGTGATCGCTATTCCGGTGCTGCTCATCGCTATTCCGGTCGCCATCGTCGCGTTCTCGGTGCTGGCGCCGGTCATCCTGGTCGGTGGTATCGCCGCGATCGCGGTGGCCATCGTCGGCGGAATCGCCCTTGCCGTAGTCGCATTGGCGATTGGGCTCGCGCTGAGTGTCGTCGGTTTCGTCGTGCTTGCCGTGGCCGCGCTGCTGACCACGGTCTTCGTTCCGGTCCTCGGCCTGGTGCTCGCGCCGCTGTTGTTCGGCGGCGTGCTGGCCTTCCTGGTCGTCAGCCTCATCGCCACGGCCGTGGCCTTCTTCGGCGTGCTCGGTGTCGCTGGACTCGCTACCGCCGCACTGATTGTCGGCTTTGGTTTGCTGTCGCTGCTGACTCCATTCGGGCTCATCGCCATTCCGATCCTGATCGCGCTCGCTGTCGTCGCCCTGGTGGCGTTCGGCGCGGTCGGGCTCGCGGGCGGCGTGATTCTTGCCGTGGTGGCACTCGCCGGGTTGCTGGTGCTCTCGGTGGTCGCCGGTGCCGCGGTGACGGTGCTGTTCGCGCTTGCCGTGGTGGCTACCGCGATTCAGCTCGTCGCGGCCGCGGTGTTCTGGGCCGGGCTGGCCGCGGCGGGCATCGTGTTCGCCGCGCTCGGTGCGGCGGGCGTCGCGCTCGCGGTGGTCGGCGGTCTGATCGCCACCATCGCGCTGGTCTTCGCCATTCCGGTGCTCGGGCCGCTGTTGGCGCCGCTGCTGTTCATCGGCCTGGTCGCCATTCCGGCGGCGTTGGGGCTCGCGGTGTTGTTCGGTGGGTTCGGCCTGATCGCGTTCTCGGTATTCGCCTTGACCGGGACCGTACTGTTGGCGATCGCGACACTGGCCGGGGCGGCGCTGTTGGCGACGCTGGCGTTCATGGTCACCATGCCGTACGCGATCCCGCTGATTCTGGTTGCCGCACTGGCCTTCTCGATCATCGCGGGGGTCGGCATCGGCGCGGTCGCCGCGGCGTTCGTGGTGGCGACCTGGGTGGGCGGTGGCGCCATCGTGCTCGGCCTGATGGCGTTCGCACTCGCCGTTGTCGCAACGGTATTCGCGGGCGGGCTGGTGGTCTCGGTGCTGTCGTTCGTCATGCTCACCCTCGCGGCGTTCGCGGCGATCGTGATCAACCCGCCGCTCGCATTGATCGCGATTCCGCTGCTGTTCGGCGCGGTGCTGCTGGGCACGCTGGCGACCATCGGCACGGTGGCCGTGGTCAGCACGCTGCTCGGCGGATTCGTCGCGGCGCTCGGGCTCGGCCTGGTGGCCGCCTGGATGTTCTTCGGCGTGCTGGCACTCGGTGTGTTCGTCGCCGCGTCCGCGCTGTTCCCGCCGTTGTTGCTGGTCACCATTCCGGTCGCGGCCGCCGCGTTCGCGGTCATGGCGGTGCTGGCGATCGCGGCACTCGCGGTCGGCGGTGTCGGCCTCGGCGCAATCCTGTTGGCGGGCTGGCTGATTGCGGCCGTGCTCAGCGTGGCGGCGGTGATCGCCACCGCCGCGGTCGCGATCGTCGGGTTCGTGCTCGCCGCCGTGCTCACGGTGCCGTTCTTGATCTTCGGGCCGTTCGCGGTCGTGGTCTCGACGGCCCTGTCGCCGATCATCGCGCTCGCGCTGCTCGCGGTCTGGTCGCCGGTGCTGGTGGCCGGCCTGGTCGTCGCGGCGCTCGGGATCGGCATCGGCCTGTTCGGGCTGGTCGGGCTACCGGTGCTGGCGGCGATCATCGGCGTCTCGGTGGTGGCGGTGACGACCGCGCTCGCGGTCACGCTGTTCGTCGGCAGCCTGCTGCTCGACTTCGCCACGCTCGGCCTCATCGCGGCGGTACTCGTGCCGCTGGTCGCGTTGGCCGGACTCGGCGCGCTCGCGCTGCTCGCCCTCCCGGTACTCGCCCTGCTCGCCGTGCCAGTACTCGGCCTGGCCGCGCTCGGTGCGCTGGCCTTGGTCGCACTGCCGGTGCTGGCCGTGGTCGCGCTGCCGGTACTCGGGCTGGCCGCGCTCGGTGCGCTTGCCGTAGTGGCCATTCCGGTGCTCGCGGTCCTCGCCCTGCCGGTCCTCGCGCTGCTCGCCCTGGTGGCGGTGCCGCTGCTCGCGCTGGCCGGATTGGCCGCGCTGGCGGTGACCCTCGTGGCCGGCGCGGTCGCCGGGGCAACGGCACTCGCGGTAGCAGTACTCGGCGTTCTCGCGATCGGTGCGCCGCTGGCACTGCTGGCGATCGTGCCGCTGCTGGCCCTGGCCGCGGTCGGCGGGCTCGCGCTCCTCGCACTGCCGGTGTTGCTGATCGGCGGGGCCTTGGCCGCGGTGGTCGGCGTGCCGCTCGCCGCGCTGGCGCTGCTCGCCCTGCCGGTCGTGCTGATCGGTGGTGCCCTCGTTGGACTGGCCGCACTGATCGGTGTGCCGCTGGCCGCGGTGGGTGCGGTTGCGCTGCTGGCGATTCCGGCGCTGTTGGCGGCTGGGGCGCTGGTCGCGGTGGTCGGTGTCGCGCTCGCTGCGGTTGTCGTTCCGGTCCTGCTGGTCGGTGCTGCGTTGGCTGCGATTGTCGGCATACCGGTGCTTCTGGTCGGCGGTGCGCTCGCTGCCCTAGCGGCCGCGTTCGTCGCGGTGAAGCTGCTGATCTGCCTGCCGCTGGCCCTCGGTGCGCTGGCGCTGCTCGCGCTGCCGGTGCTTCTGGTCGGCGGTGCGTTGGCCGCACTGGTCGCGCTGGTCGGCGTGCCGCTGGCTGTGGTCGGAGCGCTTGCGCTGCTTGCCCTTCCGGTGTTGCTCGCCGGTGGTGCGCTGGCCGGGCTTGCCGCGCTGGTCGGCGTTCCGTTGGCGGCACTCGGCGCGCTCGCGGTACTGGCTCTTCCGGTCCTCTTGGCCGGTGGCGCGTTGGCCGGATTGGCGGCTCTGATCGGTGTGCCACTTGCTGCGGTGGGTGCGCTTGCGCTGCTTGCCCTTCCGGTCTTGCTGGTCGGTGGAGCGCTGGCCGCGCTGATCGGTGTTCCGCTAGCGGCGGTGGGTGCGCTTGCGCTGCTTGCGCTTCCCGTCCTGTTGGCCGGTGGTGCGCTTGCGGCTCTGATCGGTGTGCCGCTCGCCGTGGCGGGCGCCATTGCGCTGCTTGCGCTTCCGGTGCTGCTGGCCGGTGGTGCGTTCGCGGCGCTGGTCGGTCTGCCGCTGGCGGCGCTCGGGCTGTTCGCGCTGATCGAGATTCCGAAGTTGCTGATCGGTGGTGCGTTGGCGGCCGCGGCGGCGACGGTGCTGGCACCGTTTGCCGCGGTGGGTGTGGCGGCGCTGATTGCCGCGCCGCTGGTCGGGCTTGCCGCGTTGATCGGTGCGCCGCTGGCCGCACTGGGGGCCGCCGCCGCGGTGGCGCTCGCCCTCGCGATCGCCGTGCTGCTCACTCCGGGCGCGCGGGTCGGCATCATCTCCGGCATCCGGGCGGCGCTGGATCGCAATGGGCCGCTCGGTGCTTCGGGTGGCGGGGCGGCCGCGGCAGGCACGCAGTTCCTCGACGACATTCCCGACGACCCGAGCCTGGAGCAACTGGCGGCCTCGCTGCAGCAGCTGCTCGCCCCGCTGCCGAGCAAGCCCGCGGCCGCGCCGGTGGCGTTCGCCGAGCTGCCCTACACCGGAAAGGGGGCCGCCGAAGCGGTGGCGCACGATCGCGCCTCGCGCCTTGTCAGCGTTTCGATGTGACGAATCCTGCTCTGTGTCAAGACATCCGGTTCTAGCCAAGGAGATCAGACATGACGAACACCACGGAAACCCTGCACCTGGAGTACCTCTACGGCCCGCAGTGGCAGGACGCGATCCGCATCATCGAACGCTCCGGCCAGCTGACCGCCGAAGAGCGGGAGAAGCTGAACGCCTCGGCGAAAAAGCTGATGCAGGACAAGGTTTCGGCCCTGTCCAACGGCGCGGGCCTGGAGGGTGGCCTCAGCGGCCTGCTGGCCGGGCTCGGCATGGGCGCGAACGCCCAATCGGTGGCGTCGCATCCGCTGAACATCGCGACCGCGACGGCCAAGGCGTTCGGGCGATCCCGCAATGTGCAGCTCGCGGGCATGATCGCCGGGCAGGCCGTGTCCCCGACGGCGGCGACCGGCGCGGGTGACCTCGGCGGGTTGCTCGAGTCGTTCGGCTCGATCGGCGCGGTAACCGTGGTCGGTCAGGCCGTCACCGCGGCAGTCCTGAGTGACCTGGTCGGCCAGGGCGAATTCACCCAGGCCGTCTACGACGAGCTGATGCTGCCGTGGAGTAGCAACATCGACGGGTAGTCCGCGACCAGCACGAAAGAGGTTGGCACCATGTTCGATTCGCGAAACATCGGCCCCGGTGGCATTGCCACCGACCCGCTCGGTGGTCTGCTCGACGTCCAATCGTCGCCCATCGCGTTCGGCTACTACGAACAGAACGAGGTCGCGACGGCCACCGGCGTCGAGTGGAACGGCCGACATCGCACCGCCCCGATCGGATGGTGGAATAGGCACCGGCACGTGCAAGCCGGGTTCGGCATGGCGATCGTCTTGACGCTCGCCTTCGTGCCCGCGGTGCAGAACGCGATCCTCACGGTGCTGACCCATGGTGGATAACGCACGCAGGCGGCCGTCACGCCGAGGGAAAGCCTCCCTCGGCGTGACGGCCATGGCCGTACTGTTCCTGGTCGTCGCCGCGCTGCTCAGCGCGTGTTCGAGCGGCGGCTCGAACGATGCGATCCGCAACCGCGTCGCCGACGCGGACACCGCGGATTGTGCCCGCGGCGGCACGGCCGTCGCGGGTTTGCGCGACACCTTCCGTCAGCTGTCCGAACAACTCGACGGACTCGGCCCGGCCGCGTCCCGCGGCGACCTCGGCGAGGTGAAAACCCGGGTAACCCATGGCATGTGGTTGTCGAACCAGGTGTCGAACACCCTCAACCCGGTGGTCGATCGAATGGGATCCCCGCTCATCGGCAGCGCCTACCGCGACGTCGCCAATGCGGGCGGCCAATTGCACAGCTCGCTGTCCGACTTCGCGGCGGTCCTCGACAACGGGAGCCCGGCGCAACCGGTCGCCGACTCGGTGACCGCCGCCCTGACCTCCCTCAACGGCTCGATGGATCGGATGCGCCGCACCTGCCCCACCGTCTTCGCCGAACCGAAGGGCCCGCAATACGGCCCACCGCTCAGCGCCCGCTGAGCCGAATCAGATTCCGGCCGAACGTCTTTCGAAGAGCCGATCCCTGGCGACGGAGAGCGCGCGGGAGACGGCGCCGGTGAGGACGCCGTCGTCGCCGAGCGTGCTGGCGACGATGCGTGGGTGCAGCGGGCCGAGCTCGGCCATCCGGCGCGCGATCGCCGCGCCGAGCAGATCGAGGTTGTTGCCGATACCGCCGCTGAGCACCACGAGTTCCGGGTCGAGGATCGAGGCGACGGCGGTGATGAGGGCGCCGATCCGACGTCCCTCGGACTCGACCACCGCCAGAGCGCGTGGGTCGCCCGCGGCCGCCGCGGTGAAAATCTCCTTGGCCGAGGCCCCGGCCAGACCGGCCTGCTCGGCGGCACGCGCGACTCCGCCTGCGGCGGCGACGGTTTCGGTCATCCCGCGCTCGCGGGCATCGAGTGGGGGAGCGTCGATCTCGGTGGCGGGCAGGAACGAAACCTCGCCCGCCGCACCGGTATTGCCGACATACAGCTCGCCGTTGATCACGATGCCCATGCCGACGCCGGTGCCGACCGAGATGAGCACGAAGTTGCGCACACCCGCGCCCGCACCGAAGGTGAGCTCGCCGACGGCGGCGAGATTGATGTCGTTCTCGATGGTCGATTCGACCTCGAGCGCGTCCCGCAGCTGACCGACCAGCCCGGCACGGCCCCAGCCGGGCAGGTTCTGGGCGTAGTCGAGGCGGCCGGTGCGCGGGTTGAGCACGCCGGGACTGCCGATGACCGCGTAGTGCACATCCGACCACTCGACGCCGGACTCGGCGGCGACCTCGTCGGCCAGCGCGCGCACCCGCCGCACCAGATCGGCGGCCGAACGGGCCGAGTTGCGCACATCGCGCCGCCCGATGAAATCGCCGCGCAGGTCGGCGATGGCGAGGCGAATCCAGTTGCGGCCGATGTCTATGCCCGCAACCACCCCGGCGCGCACGTTCACGTCGTAGAGTGCGGTGGTCGGCCCCGGCCTGCCGCTGAGCGACCCGACCAACTGCACCAGCCCGGCCTGCTCCAGCCCCGAAAGCGCCGCCGACACTGTCGGTTTCGACAATCCGCTGGCCTTGGCCAGGTCACCGCGCGAGGCAGGGCCGCTGAGCCGCAGGTAGTCGAGCAGCAGCCGCTCGTTCATCGTCCGAAGGAGCTGGGGATTGCCGACCCTACTCATCAATCCTCCTGCTCGTACCACTGGACACCTCCGTGTTAGTAAACTACCTTTCTTACCAACGCTCAACCGGGCGCTCTCACTCTCCTCTCGGCACGGTGACCTCATGCGTCGAATTCAGCTCCTCACCGCGGCGGCGGCCGCACTCGTCCTGGCGGCAGGCTGTAGCTCCGGCGACAGCACCAAAGACGCGAAATCGGGCAGCGACACCCCGACGATCGCGCTGCTGCTCCCGGAATCCAAGACCACCCGCTACGAAGCCTTCGATCGCCCGCTGTTCGAGGCGAAGGTCAAGCAGCTCTGCGGCAACTGCAAGGTGCTCTACTTCAACGCCGATCAAGACGCGGCGAAACAGCAGGGCCAGTTCGAATCCGCGCTCACCCAGGGCGCCGATGTCATCGTCTTCGACGCGGTCAACGCCGATGCCGTTGCGCCACAGGTGAACACGGCGCGGCAGAAGAAGATACCGGTGGTCGCCTATGACCGGCTGATCTCGGGCATCAGCTACGAGTACTACGTCTCCTTCGACAATGTGAAGGTCGGCAAGGTGCAGGGCGAGGCGCTGCTCGCCGAGCTGAACAAGCGCGGCACCACCGACAAGGGGCAGCTGGTGGTGATCAACGGATCGCCGACCGACCCCAGCGCGGGCGACTACAAGAAGGGCGCGCACGAGGCACTGGACGGCAAGGTGAAGATCGGGCGCGAATTCGACACTCCCGATTGGTCTCCCGACAAGGCGCAGCAGCAGATGGAGCAGGCCATCACCGCGCTCGGCAAGGACGCGATCGTCGGCGTGTACTCGGCCAACGACGGCATGGCCGGCGGCGCGATCGCGGCGCTGAAGCGGGCCGGTTACGCGACGCTGCCGCCGCTCACCGGGCAGGACGCGGAACTGGCAGGCGTGCAACGGATTCTGACCGGCGAGCAGACCATGACCATCTACCTGGACTACCGGGCCCAGGCGGAGAAGGCGGCCGAACTCGCGGTGGCCCTCGCGAAGGGCGAAAAGCCGACGGCGCCCGCGAAAACCAACAACGGCGCGACCGACATCCCGTCGTACCTGCTCGACGCGATCGCGGTCGGCAAGGACAACATCAAAGACACCATCATCAAAGACGGCCTATACACCGTCGCGGATATCTGCACGCCCGATGTGGCGGCGGCATGCCAGGCCGCGGGTATCAAATGACAGCTCCCACAACGGTTCTCTCGGCGCGCGGGCTGACCAAGCGCTACGGTGCGGTGCAGGCGCTCGACGGTGCGGATCTCGAGGTGCACGCCGGTGAGGTGGTCGCGCTGGTCGGCGACAACGGCGCGGGCAAATCGACTCTGGTGAAGGCGATTTCGGGTGTGACGGTGGCCGACGAGGGCGAGATCGTCTTCGCCGGTGCGTCCGTGCGGATCACCCGTCCGCAAGACGCGCAGGCCCTCGGCATCACGACCGTGTTCCAGGATCTCGCGCTGTGCGACAACCTCGATGTCGTCGCCAATCTGCATCTCGGTGCGGAGACCAGCATCTGCAGCGTGCTCGACGAGATCGAGATGGAGCGCAGCGCCCGCGATCTGCTGGCCTCGCTCGACGTGAAGATCAAGGACGTCCGCTCGCCGGTGTCCTCGTTATCCGGCGGGCAGCGGCAGTCGGTCGCCATCGCGCGGGCGCTGCTCGGGCGGCCGCGGATGGTGATTCTGGACGAGCCGACCGCAGCGCTCGGCGTCGAACAGACCGCGCAGGTGCTGGCGTTGATCGGCCGATTACGCGAGCGCGGGCTCGGCGTGCTGTTGATTTCGCACAACCTGGTCGATGTGCGCTCGGTCAGCGACCGAGTGGTGGTATTGCGGCTCGGCCGGAATGCAGGAGAGTTCGAGACCGCTAAAGCGACTCAAGAAGATATCGTGGCAGCGATCACGGGAGCAGCTGCATGAGTGACGTAGTAATGAAAAGAACTGTCTGGCAGGGAAACCAAGGGCGTGGATTAGCCGACGCCGCAATGGATCGGCTACGTCGCGGCGAGGTCGGATCGGTACCGGTAGCCATCGGTCTGGTCATCATCGGCATCGTGTTCTACCGGCTCAACGCCCACTTCCTGTCCGCGGAGAACCTCACCAACCTGGCTTTGCAGATGGCCGCGACCGGAACCATCGCGCTCGGCATCGTGCTGGTGCTGCTGCTCGGCGAGATCGACCTCTCCGCCGGCTCGGTCAGCGGCTTGACGGCCGTGGTGATGACGCTGCTCTACGTGCGGCACGGCTGGAACGTCATACTCGCGGTGATCGCCGCCATTGCCGTCGGTGCCGCGATCGGCCTGCTGCACGGGCTGATGCGGACGATGCTGAGCATGCCGTCGTTCGTCGTGACGCTGGCCGGGCTGATCGGCTGGCAAGGCATGATGCTGTATCTGCTCGGCAAGGAAGGCACCGTCAACCTGCCGTTCGACCGCGGCATCGCCACCATCAGCGACACCTGGCTGCCTGCTGTGCTCGGCTGGTTGCTCGTGGTGTTGCTCGCGGGCGGGCACCTCGTCGCGAGTCTGATCACCCGGCATCAACGGGTGCACGCGGGTCTCGACGCCACAGCGCCGGTCTGGATCGTGGTGCGGTCGGGCGGATTGGCCCTGCTGCTGGGCCTCACCGTCGTCGTGCTGAATTCCGATCGCGGCGTGCCGCTGACCCTGGTAATTTTCGGTGGACTCGTCCTCGGCCTCGATCTGATCCTGCGGCGCACCGTCTTCGGCCGCCGCATGTACGCGGTCGGCGGCAATGCCGAGGCGGCCCGCCGGGCAGGCATCAACGTCACCGCGATCCGCATCTACGCCTTCGTCGGCTGCTCCGCGCTGGCCACCGTCGGCGGCATCCTCGCCGCCTCCCGGCTGGTCGCGGTCAACCAGAGTTCCGGCGGCAGCGACATCCTGCTCAACGCGATCGCCGCCGCCGTCATCGGTGGCACCAGCCTGTTCGGTGGCCGCGGCCGCGCCTACGCCGCGCTGCTGGGAATCCTTGTCATCCAATCGATTACGAACGGAATGCTGCTGCTCAACGTGGACTCCTCGGTACGCTTCATGGTCACCGGCGCCGTGCTCGCGATCTCGGTCGCCATCGACTCGGTCGCGCGGCGCGGCGCCGAGGGAGCGCGCTGAGCTGGGGCGATCCCACGATCGCCCGCCGGAGGGGCGCCTGAGCGCGACTTGGGTTGTATCGCGTTCAGGCGATCCTGCGGGTTCGGATGCCACGACGCAGGCCGTTGTGGTCTGGTCCGAGGCGAGAGTGTCGGCGTTGCGGGCAGTCGGATCTATTCGGGCTGAAGGGTTTCGAACTGAGTCTCGGTGCCGAGGTAATCGTCGAGCGATGGGTACGCGGCGAGATCAGCGCCGTGCAGAGGCGTGAACTGGGTCGGCGTTCGTCGGAGGGTGCCGGGGCGCGGCAGGGTGCCCCGCGTCCAGGCGGTCCTGGGGGTTCGCATGCCACGTCGGAGGCTGTTGTGGGTTCCGGTCGAGGCGAGCATGTCGGCGTTGCGGCAGGCAGTCGGATCCGTTTGGGGTGGAGGTCGAACCGAGTCCGGTGTCGGGGTAATCGTTTAGCGATGGGTAGGCGGCGAGATCAGCGCCGCTCTTGGGGCGCAACCAACGCCGAGATCGTCACGCGAAAATCTATCCGTACACCCGCTGTGTGAGCCTCACCCCCGCTGTACTGGGTGTGGGGCTGACACAGCGGGGGCGCGACGGTAGCTTCACCACCTCGGAAGGCGAGATTCGCTGATTATTGAGCTCTCGCAACGTAACCACAGCCAGATGACCATCTCGGGAACGCGACATCGCGCGCCTGACCGATAACTACAGTCGGGTACGGCAGGCGACGTGCTCAGCACTACTCGGTCATTCCCTTGGATAGGTACACCTATTCGGGGAAGTCGGATCCGTTCGGGGTGGAGGTCGAACCGAGTCCGGTGCCGGGGTAATCGTCGAGCGATTGGGTACGCGGTGAGATCAGCGCCGTGCGGATGGGTGAAGTGGGTCGGCGTTCGTCGGAGGGTGCCGGGGCGCGGCAGGGTGTCCCGTGTTCAGGCGGTCCTGGGGGTCGGATGCCACGTCGGAGGCTGTTGTGGGTTCTGGTCGAGGCGAGAATGTCGGCGTTGCGGGCAGTCGGATCTATTCGGGCTGAAGGGTTTCGAACTGAGTCTCGGTGCCGAGGTAATCGTCGAGCGTTTGGCGCGCGGCGCGATCAGTATCGTGCGGATGAGTGATGGGGGTCGGCGCTCGTCGGAGGGCCCTGGGCGCGGCAGGGTTCCCGCGTTCAGGCGATCCTGCGGGATCGCGTGCCATCACGGAGGCTGTTGGGGTTTCGGTCGAGGTGAGTGTCGGCGTTGCGGCAGGCAGTCGGATCCATTCGGGGCTGAAGGTCTCGAACCGAGTTCCGGTGCCGAGGCAATCGTCGAGCGTTGTGGCGCGCGGCGAGACCAGTGCCGTGTAGATGGTTGAACTGGGTCGGCGCTGAGCTGAGGGCGATCGCGCCCATCGCCCGTCGGAGGGTGCCTGGGCGGGGCAGGGTTGTCCCGCGTCTAGGTGGTCCGGCAATCGAACTCGCGGCGGCCCTCGTGGGATAGCGCACGGCGGCCGTCGCTGTGGTGTGTCCCAGCGAACATCCAGTAACGGACCTGGGCAGATGACCGACACGGTGGGGGAGTTGTGTATGAGTTCGAAGCCGTGTGGGTCGGGGTTTTTGGAGTGTGTTCGTGGATCGCAGATCGATGTGGAGGTTTCGGGCTCGGGCGGTAGTGCTCGCGGCGTCGCTGTGTCTCGGTGTGGGCATCGTGGCCGGGGCACCTGCTCAGGCGACGGCATCGAGTGCGCAGTGGGTCGATACGCCCGCCGCACCGGATGGGTCGGTGATCGCGCGGGTGGAGGAACCCGACGGGCGCAACATTCGGATCTGGGTGCGGTCGACGGCGATGGAGGGGGCGACCTTCCCGGTCGATATTCAGCGGCCCGCCGATACCTCGCAAGCTCGGCCGACGTTGTATCTGCTGAACGGCGCGGGCGGCGGTGTGGACGACGCCAGCTGGCAGTTGCGCACCAATGTGCTCGACTTCCTGTCGGACAAGAACATCAACGTGGTGCAGCCGGTCGGCGGTCAGTTCAGCTATTACACGGACTGGATCAAGGATGATCCGGTGCTCGGGCCCAACAAGTGGAAGACCTACCTCACCGAGGAGTTGCCGCCGCTGATCGATGCGGCGCTCGGCACCGACAAGGTGAATGCGATCGCCGGGCTCTCGATGGCGGGCACCTCGGTGCTGGCGTTGTCGATCGCTAAGCCGGAGTTGTATCGCAGCGTCGCCTCCTACAGCGGGTGCGCGCAGACCAGCGATCCGATCGGTCAGGCGTTCGTGCAGATGACGGTGGAGCGCG
This sequence comes from Nocardia sp. NPDC050175, assembly GCF_044459885.1. Taxonomy (NCBI): domain Bacteria; kingdom Bacillati; phylum Actinomycetota; class Actinomycetes; order Mycobacteriales; family Nocardiaceae; genus Nocardia; species Nocardia sp. NPDC050175. Next base: position 2,499 of record NZ_JBITJI010000020.1, on the reverse strand, counting down.
GCGGCGGCACCGTGGCCAACATGTGGGGCCCGCCCGACGATCCGCAGTGGGTGGCCAACGATCCGCTCGTGCATGCGGACAAATTGCGCGGGGTGAACCTGTTCGTGTCCAGCGGCAGCGGTCTGCCCGGCGCGCACGACACCCTCGACGGGCCGTTCCAGATCAAGCCCGGCGTTTCGCAGTGGGCCGATCAGCTGGTGGTCGGTGGTGCGATCGAGGCGGGCATCCGGTTGTGCTCGGCGAACCTGCAATACCGGCTCGACCAGCTGGGTATCCCCGCTACTTTCGACTTCACCCCGACCGGGACGCACTCCTGGGGCTACTGGCAGGACGCGTTCGTGGCGTCGTGGCCGGTGCTCGCGAAGGGGCTTTACAGCTGACACACCTGCCGACCGCAACTCTGTGATCCAGGTCATCCCATGTAGTAGGTTGCGGTCGGCATAGGGTGAGCTAAGGTGGTCGCACAGATGCAGATATGCGCATACATGGCGGTGACGAAAGCGGGCGGCTAATGGGACATGAACACGAGCACGGACACGGCCATGGCGGCGGTCACGGCGCACACTCACACGGTGTGTCCGGTGATGCCGATCGTCGCTGGCTGACGGTCGCGCTGGCGCTGATCGCCGGGTTCATGATGGTCGAGGTCGTGATCGGCCTGCTGGCGAATTCGCTGGCCCTGCTCTCCGACGCGGCCCACATGCTGACCGACGCGGCGTCGATCGTGCTGGCGCTCACCGCGATTCGGCTCGCCGCCCGCCCCGCGCGCGGCAAATACACCTACGGTTTCAAGCGCGCCGAGATCCTGTCCGCGCAGGCCAACGGCATCACGCTGCTGGTGCTCGCGGGCTGGCTGACCTACGAGGCCATTCGACGGCTGCTCGACCCGCCGGAGGTGACCGGTGGGCTGGTGGTCGCCACCGCGCTCGTCGGCATCGTGGTGAATGTGGCTGCGGCGTGGGCAATCAGCAAGGCGAACCGCTCCAGCTTGAATGTGGAGGGCGCGTTCCAGCATGTCCTCAACGATCTGTACGGCTTCATCGCGACCGCTGTCGCAGGCATCGTCGTGCTGGTCACCGGATTTGCCCGCGCCGACGCGATCGCCACCCTGGTCGTCGTCGCACTGATGGTGAAGGCTGGCCTCGGCCTGGTCCGCGAATCCGGCCGCATCTTCTTGGAAGCCGCACCGGCCGGCGTCGACCCGGACGCCCTCGGCCGCCGCCTGGTCGAAATGCCCGGCATAGACGAGGTCCACGACCTGCACGTCTGGCAGATCACCTCCGGCAACGTGGCCCTCTCCGCCCACGTCCTCGTCCAACCCGGCGCCGACTGCCACGGCCTGCGCCAGCAAATCGAACGCCTCCTCGACCACGACTACGAAATCACCCACACCACCCTCCAGGTAGACCACTCCCAACTGGTCTCCACCGCCGCAAGCCCCAGCGCCGACCGCCTACTCCCGGTCCTCGAAGAACACTGCGACGAGTCCCACGGCCTCGTCCACCGCGAACGCCCCGGCGCCGCCCACCCCCAGAGCTAACCCGCCCCACCAAATCCGCACTCTCACTTGGGATCTGCACCGACTCTAGGGCCCTATTCCGAGTGCAGATCCCGAGAGAGAGTGCAGGTTCCGTGCGATCCGGCCCGAACCCCGCCACGGGTGGCGCTGACCGACGCCTCACCGGCCCGCCCACGCCGAACTCACAGAGCCTGCAACCGGTGGTGCCCGAGCGTCGCTCCACGACAAACGCCCGGAGTCGGCCCCTAGCGCTAGCCCCGACCCCGCACCACCAAGTCCGCACTCCCTCTCGGGAACTGCACTCGATCTGGGCGCCCAGGGTGGTGCGGATCCCGGGACAGGGTGCGGATCCGAGGCGACACGTCCCGAAACCCGCAACAGGCGGTGCCGACCGACACCTCCCTGTCCCCGCAGACACCGAACCACAGACCGCCCACACCTTTCACAGAGTGTGAGCGCTTGTGAAAGTTATGCACGGCCTGCGAAACCCCATCCCCACCAACAGGTTTCACCACACCCGAGCCCATGGGATGCAACCACAGCCCGATCACTACGCGAAAACCCGTCTGTACACCCGCTGTCTGAGCCTCACACCCCCTGTACCGGGTGTGCAGCCCACACAGCTGGTGCACGCACGTAGCTTGACCACCCCGGAAGCCAGGATTCACTGAGTATCGCTCTCCCGCAACGCAACCGCAGCCCGATCACCCGTGAGAACCTATCCGTACACCCGTTGTGTCAGCCTCACATCTCCTGTGCTGGGTGGGCGGCTCACACAGTGGGTGTACGCAGGTAGTTTGATCATCCTGGAAGCCGGGGTTCGCTGAATATCGAGGTCTCGCAACGCAACCGCAGCCCGATCACCCCGTGAGAACCTATCCGTATACCCGTTGTGTCAGCCTCACACCTCCTGTGCTGGGTGGGCGGCTCACACAGTGGGTGTACGCAGGTGGCTTGACCATCCTGGAAGCCGGGGTTCG
>NZ_JBITJI010000019.1:71887-180637 GCF_044459885.1 Nocardia sp. NPDC050175 | reverse complement strand
GTTTTGCGAGCGCCGTTCGCGGCCCGTCTCGCGTCCGAGTGGCCGAAGCGCATGCGCCGCAGGCGCGAGTCTCGGCCGCTCGGACGCGAGACTCCGGGGGCCGCGAACACGCCGGGCCGCAGGCACGGCAAAATCAACACAGTGACCGAATCGCAGAATGATGTTGTCGCCACTGCCGACCTGGCCGACGAGATCGGCCCCGAGATCCGCAGCTGCGACACGCAGTTCATCCAGTTCGGTGGCCGCGCGGCCTTTTCCGGCCGGATCAGCACCATCCGCTGCTTCCAGGACAACCTGCTGGTCAAGCAGACGCTCGGCGAACCGGGCAACGGCAAGGTGCTGGTCGTCGACGGCGACGCGAGCGTGCACACGGCATTGGTCGGCGACATCATCGCCGGGCGCGGCGTGGACAACGGCTGGGCCGGCGTGATCATCAACGGCGCGGTACGCGACTCGGCGATTCTGCGCACCCTCGACATCGGCATCAAGGCGCTGGGCACCAACCCGCGCAAGAGCACTCAGACCGGCGCGGGCGACCGTGATGTCCCGGTCGAATTCGGCGGCGTCACCTTCGTGCCCGGCGACATGCTCTACAGCGACCACGACGGCGTCGTGGTCCGCGCCGAAGACTGAAAGCTCTGTCTGATCGGCGGCGCTCGCTGGCCCTTCGTGGTTACGCAGGCTCCCGCCTCCGGGCCTGACGCTCACGCCGCGGGGTCAGACCGACACCCTCGCCTGATGGCCGGCGAGGGTGACGACATCGCCGATCTGCAACTGCCGCCCGCGGCGCAGTTCCACCTCGTCGTTCACCCGCACCAAGCCGGAGGCGATCACCGTCTTCGCCTCCGAGCCGGATTCGATCAGATTGGCCAATTTCAGGAACTGACCGAGCCGAATGCCTTCGTCATCGATCGGTACGTCGACTGGTTCTGCCATGAGATACATCCTTACCTTGCACCCGGAATCGGTAAACGCCAGCCCCCGCGCGCGTCGCTGACACGCGTGTGCGACGCGCCGAGAACCGACATGCCCGGGAGGTCTTCGAGCACCACGACGGCGGCACCGTACACACTGGTTCAGTGACCACCACGCAAGCCCGGCAACACCTGATCGAACCGCCCGCGGACAGACCGACCCCACCGGTCCCCCATCGGGGGCATGGACGACTGGCAGAGGTCCCGCATATCGCGGGTCTGGTGCTCGGGGTTTTCGCGGTGGTGTGTTTGCTCTGGAGCCTGTCGCCCGGCTTACGTTTCCTGACCCAGGTACCGCGTCGCTACATCGACAACTACTACTTCGACGCACCCGACACCAACCTGATGTGGGCGCTGATCATCGGCCTGCTCGCGGGCGCGCTGGCCAGTCGCAAGCGCATCGCCTGGTGGCTGCTGCTCGGCTACGTGTCGCTCTACGCGCTGGCCGACGGCCTGGACTTCGCGGACACCGGCAATATCGACGCGCTGGTGGCGATGATCGTGCACCTCGCCGTGATCGGCGTGCTGGTCGCGGCCTGGCGCGAGTTCTACACGAAGGTGCGCCGCGGGGCGGGCTGGAAGGCGCTCGGCGTGCTGATCGGCGGCCTGACGGTCGGCTGCATGCTCGGCTGGGGTCTGGTCGAGTTGTTCCCCGGTTCGCTGCCGCGCGGCGCGCAGCGGCCCGGCTGGGCCATCTATCGGGTAACCGCCGCGGTGCTGGTGGACAACGAACACTTCGACGGCCACCCGCGCCCGTTCGTGAACTTCCTGCTCGGCCTGTTCGGCGCCATCGCGCTGCTCGCCGCGGTGATCATCCTGCTGCGCTCGCAGCGGGCGGCGAACGCGATGACCGGCACCGACGAATCCGCGATCCGCGGCCTGCTGGAACGGTCCGATCTGGAGGACTCGCTCGGCTACTTCGCGACCCGCCGGGACAAGGCGGTGGTGTTCGCGCCGAGCGGCAAGGCGGCGGTCACCTATCGGGTGGAACTGGGCGTCTGCCTGGCCAGCGGCGACCCGATCGGTATCAGGGAAGCGTGGCCGCAGGCGATCGACGCGTGGTTGCGGCTGGCCGACCAATTCGGCTGGGCGCCAGCGGTCATGGGCGCCAGCGAGCTCGGCGCGACGTCGTACCGGCGCGCGGGCCTGTCCGCGATCCGGCTCGGCGACGAGGCCATCCTGGACACCAGGACGTTCTCGCTGGCCGGCCCCGAGATGAAGCCGGTCCGCCAGGCCGCGAACCGATTGCGCAAGCACGGCATCACCGTGCGGATCCGGCGGCATCGCGACGTGCCCGCCGACGAGTTCAAGCAGGTGATCGCCCGCGCGGACGCCTGGCGCGACACCGAGACCGAACGCGGCTTCTCGATGGCGCTCGGCAGGCTCGGCGATCCGCTGGACGCGGACTGCCTGCTGGTCGAGGCGGTCAACGGGCAGGACCGGGTGCTCGGCATGCTGTCGCTGGTGCCGTGGGGCCGCACCGGCGTCTCGCTGGAGCTGATGCGCCGGGATCCGCACGGCCCGAATGGCGTGATGGAGCTGATGATTTCGCAGCTCGCGCTCAACTCCGAGCAGCAGGGCATCACCAAGGTCTCGTTGAACTTCGCGGTGTTCCGCTCGGTGTTCGAGGAGGGCGGGCGGATCGGCGCCGGTCCGGTGCTGCGGCTGTGGCGCGGTGTGCTGCTGTTCTTTTCGCGCTGGTGGCAGCTGGAGGCGCTGTACCGCTCCAATGTGAAGTACCAACCGCATTGGGTGCCAAGGTTTTTCCTGTTCGAGGAGCGCAGGCAACTGCCGAGGGTCGCGGTGGCCAGCGCGCTCGCCGAGGGCTTCCTGCCGCGCTTCGGCAAGGAGCCGGACACGATCTCGCACACCGGCATGCACAGCGCGGTGCCCGCGAGCATGACCGGGCTGCACGCCGACGGCAGCCCGCCCGAACTCGGCCCGGTCGAGGGCAAGGAACAGCTGCCGCGCCGTCCCGAGCAGGTGCGGGTCCGGATGGACAAGCTGGATCGGCTCACCGAGTCCGGCGTCGAGGCGTACCCGGTCGCCTACCCGCCGACGCACACCGTCGCCGGGGCCAGGAAGTCACCGCGCGGCACCACGGTCCGGGTGTGCGGCAGGCTGCTGCGCATCCGCGACTACGGCGGCGTGATCTTCGCGGTGGTGCGCGACTGGACCGACGACATTCAGCTGGTCATCGACCGCGATCGGGTCGGTGCCGAGCGCAGCGCCGAGTTCACCGAGTTCTTCGACCTCGGCGACCTGATCGAGGTCAGCGGTCAGATCGGCAGCAGTAGGCGCGGCGAGCTCTCGCTGCTCGCGGCGGACTGGCGGATGCTCGGCAAGTGCCTGCATCCGTTGCCGGACAAGTGGAAAGGCCTGTCCGATCCCGAGGCGAAGGTGCGGCAGCGCTACGTCGACATGGCGATCAACCCGGAGACCAGGGAGGTGCTCGCCAAGCGCAGCGCGGTGGTCCGCTCGCTGCGCGACTCGCTCAACGCCTGGGGCTACCTGGAGGTAGAGACACCGATCCTGCAGCAGGTGCACGGCGGCGCCAACGCCACCCCGTTCCTCACCCACATCAACGCCTACGACCTGGACCTGTATCTGCGGATCGCACCCGAGCTGTACCTGAAGCGGCTCTGCGTCGGCGGCATGGAGAAGGTGTTCGAGATCGGCCGGACCTTCCGCAACGAGGGCGTCGACTTCAGCCACAATCCCGAGTTCACCATTCTCGAGGCGTATGAGGCGCACAGCGACTACGAGCGGATGATGCACGTCTGCCGTCAGCTCATCCAGGAGGCCGCGCTCGCGGCCAACGGCGCGATGGTGGCGTTGCGGCCGCAGAGCGACGGTTCCTACGAGCAGGTGGACATCTCCGGCGAGTGGGCGGTGAAGACGGTGCACGGCGCGGTGTCCGAGGCGCTCGGCGTCGAGATCACCCCGCAGACCGACCTGGAGCAGCTGCGCGAGCTGTGCGACAAGGCCGAGGTGCCCTATCAGCACGGCTGGGATCCGGGCCAGGTGGTGCTGGAGATGTACGAGCATCTGGTCGAATCCCACACGGTGGAACCGACTTTCTACATCAACTTCCCCACCTCGGTGTCCCCGCTGACCCGCGCCCACCGCCTGATTCCGGGTGTAACTGAACGCTGGGATCTGGTGGCCTGGGGCGTCGAACTCGGCACGGCCTACAGCGAACTCACCGATCCGGTCGAGCAGCGGCGCAGGCTCACCGAGCAGTCGCTGCTCGCGGCCAACGGCGACCCGGAGGCGATGGAGCTCGACGAGGACTTCCTGCAGGCGCTCGAGCACGCGATGCCGCCGACCGGCGGGCTCGGCATGGGCGTTGACCGGGTGGTCATGCTGATCACCGGGCGCAGCATTCGCGAGACCTTGCCGTTCCCGTTGGTGAAACCTCGCTGAACGGAGCGTTGCCGGCGAAGGGTCCACAGGGGACGAATCGGACAGCTACCCTGGGAAATTCGGGCCGGGGCGGCCGGGCACATTCGGCCCCGGGAGGAGTCCGATTCACGAGATGGGGTTCGGAAATGTACCTTGACCTGCTGACCAATATGAGCCTGGTGGACCACAGCGTCTGGGCGAGCCCGGACACCTGGAACTCGGCAATGGAGCTGGCGGCCAAGAAGAAGCGACGCAGCAGCGGGGGCCTGATCATCGGCGGGCTCTGCTGCCTGCTGGTGGTCGCAGCCATCATCGGCGGCATCTACTTGCTGATGCGGCGCCGGAAGCAGTAACCAGGACAAGCGGCAATGGCCCGGCTCGGGTCCGCACAGATCGACGCGGGCGGCGATACCAAGCGGTATGCGGCAGAGTGGGGCGTGTGCAGTTGATTCTCGTTCGCCATGCCCAGCCGATCCGGATCGTGAACTCGGCCGGTCCCGCCGATCCCGAGCTCGCGCCCGTCGGCCTCGAGCAGGCCGAGCGGGTGCCCGCCGCGTTGAGTCAGCATCGGATCACCCGGGTGGTGAGCAGTTCGCAGCGCCGGGCGCGCGATACCGCGGCACCGACCGCGGCGAAGCTCGGACTCGACGTGGATATCGTCGACGACCTGGCCGAATACGATCGCGACCTGCCTGCCTACATTCCCATCGAGGACGCCAAAGTCGAGTTCCGCGAGGTCTACGAGCGGATCAAGGCCGGGTACTTTCCGGACCAGATCGACGGCGGGGCGTTCAAATCCCGGGTGCTCGACGTGGTCACCGAGATCGCCGCGGGCACCGATCCAGCCGACACGGTAGTCGCCTTCACGCACGGCGGCGTGGTCAACGTGCTGCTGCAGGAAATACTCGGCTTGGAACGGCCGCTGACCTTCCCGATCGACTACTGCTCGATCACCCGAATCCTGTTCTCCCGCACCGGGCGGCGGACCGCGGCGACCGTCAACGAGAACGGGCACGTCTGGGACCTGTTGCCGCGCAATATCAAACCCTGAGCGACCCATTCACAGACGATTGGCAGGGACGTCGCACCGCCGTCCCAGCGACGGAACCTTCTATGGGAGCTGGCCGGTTCGAGCGATCTGCAAGCAATCGCTAGCGGTGAGCCACCACCCCAGTGGCGCACAGTTCGGCCCAGTTCGAGAGAAAGGAATTCCGTGTCGCTCTCCAGAACATCTATGCGGCGTCGCATTATCGGGATCGCCGCGGCGGGGGCGCTCCTCGCCCTTCCGCTAGGCGCGTTCGCGGCCACGGCCTCCGCCGAGGCCCCGGCACCCGACGCCACGATTCAGGTCCAGGCGGCCAACGGTGACGTGGATCAGCAGGGCGCCGACATCAACCGGCCCCATCACAAGCACCGTCCCGGCGGACCGCACCGCGGCCATCACCCGCATCCGGATGGCGCGCCGCAGCTTCAGCAGCAGTTCCAGCAGATGCTGCCGCCGACGGGCTCCGGATAATCCCTGCTCGACAAAGCGAAGGCCCACCTCCCGTGCCAGGAGGTGGGCCTTCGCTTGATGTCGGGTGGATCTAGGCCATGCCCGCGATCCAGTTGTGCATCCAGGAGACGGCGGTCTGACCGCCACCGACCGGGTAGCTGCCGTACAGCGTGTGCGCCTGCGACTTGTAGAACCGCTCCAGGTCCTTGGCCCGCTGCTCGTTCGCCGAGTCGGTCAGCTGCGCCTGCAGTGTCGGCACGCCACCGTGCGCGAACAGGTCGCCCACGATGTTGCCGGCCTCGATCTGGTAGCGCCACATATTGGCCGGGTTCGCATCCGAGGCCTGCGCCATGAAGCCGGCGAACCGGGTGACGAAGTCGTCCGGCTCGGTCGCGCAGTACAGGTCTTCGGTCGCGCAGATGCTGCGGGTGCGGTCGCTGACCCAGCCGAAGCCGCCGACCCGTGGGCCGCCCGCTCCCGCGCCGGGGGCGGGCGCACCGACCTGAACGTCGGTCGGCGAACGGCGCGGGTCGGAGATCAGGCCGACGCCGGCGATCCGCTCGGGCGCGATCACGCTGAGCCCGGTGCCGATCTCGGCCGCGAGATCACCCGCGGCGTCGGCGCCCTGGCTGTACCCGACGAGCGCGATCTTCGTCGCGCCGCACGAGTGCGCCATGTCCGAGATCAGGCCGCGCGCCCGATCGACGGCTTCCTTCTTCGAGTTGCCGTAGACCTCGCCTTCCCAGGGGAAAGCGGTCGCGGCATAAGTCACATAGTCGACGTCCGTCGACCGGGGCAGGTTATTCGTGACGCCCGCCAGCATGCCGGGTTGCGGCTTCTTGTCTTTGCCGGTTTCCCAGGTACCAGGGATCGCCACTACGTAGAGGCTTGGGCAGCCAGGGTCCGCGCTCGCGGAACCGGCACCGAACACCATGCCGGACAACACCGTCGCGGATGCACCAAGAGCCGCGACAACCTTCTTCAACTGCATACCGCTCCAGTCCAAACCAATGCCCCTCGTGGGCATCCCCGACAAGTTGCGCACCAACTCTGAACCCGACGGGTGACCTTCCAGTGCACACTGGGTTAACACCGGTCACCCACCACCATGACGGCTGCGACCCCAAACCCGCATCCCAAGATCAGCAGCGCGACGGGATCACAATAGAGGGCCGGAGCCGCTCACGCCATCCGAAACTCCGGGCCGTGTCCGATTTCCGTCGAATGCCCAAAACCCAACCACCCCAGCACAACCCGCCGCCCAACCGCATCCGACCGACCCCGCCCCGCCGCTTACATTCCCGCAATCACACAGCAAATTCAGACTCATATCGGAACCTACCCACTCCAGCGGGCATAACAAGTCTTTATCCACACCTAATCAGCGAGTTAGGCCGGACCTCGGCAAACATCGAGAGCCCCGCTATGGAGGCTCGCATACCGAAGCCCGAATTCCGTTGACGGCCAAAATCGTCCCCGGGAGTGTCGGAAAACAAAAGCGCCTGTGGACGTCGATGTCCACAGGCGCTTTTTCCGCTCCGGTAAGAGAGGGGTTTCAGGTCAGCGTTGGGCGACCATGGTGGGGGTGATGGGGGCCGGGAGAGCCGTCTCACCTTCCAGGAAGCGGTCGACCGCCGACGCCGCGGCGCGGCCTTCGGCGATGGCCCAGACGATGAGGGATTGGCCGCGGCCCATGTCGCCCGCGACAAAGACGCCGGGGATGTTGGTCGCCCAGTTCTTGTCGCGCTGGACGTTGCCGCGCTGGTCGTAGCCGACGCCGAGATCTTCGAGCAGGCCCGGCTTTTCGGGTCCGGTGAAGCCCATGGCGAGCAGCACCAGGTCGGCCTCGAGGGTGAAATCGGTGCCGTCGACCTTCTCGAAGCGGCCGTTGGCCATCTTGACCTCGTGCGCCTGCAGGCCGGTGACCTTGCCGTCGGTGCCGACGAAACGCTCGGTGTTCACCGAGAACACCCGCTCGCCGCCCTCTTCGTGCGCCGAGGACACCCGGAACATCAGCGGGTAGGTCGGCCACGGCGTAGAAGTGGCGCGCTCCTCGGGCGGGCGCGGCATGATCTCGAACTGGTGGATGCTTTCCGCACCCTGCCGGTGCGAGGTGCCGAGGCAGTCGGCGCCGGTGTCGCCGCCGCCGATGATGATGACCTTCTTGCCCTTGGCGTGGATGGGCGGCAGGCCGTCGGCGTCGGTGACGTCGTCGCCGAGCTGCACCTTGTTGGCCCACGGCAGGAACTCCATGGCCTGGTGGATGCCATCGAGTTCGCGACCGGGGATGGGCAGGTCACGCGCGATGGTGGCGCCGCCGGACAGCACCACCGCGTCGTACTGCTCGCGCAGCTGCTCGGCGGTGATGTCGATCCCGACGTTCACGCCGGTCTTGAAGATGGTGCCCTCGGCCTCCATCTGCGCCATCCGGCGGTCGATGAAGCGCTTCTCCATCTTGAATTCCGGGATGCCGTAGCGCAGCAGCCCGCCGATGCGGTCGGCCCGCTCGAACACGGTCACGGTGTGCCCGGCGCGGGTGAGCTGCTGGGCGGCCGCGAGTCCGGCGGGGCCGGAGCCGACGACGGCGACCTTCTTGCCGGTCAACCGGGTCGGGTAGACCGGGGTCACCCAGCCCTCGTCGAAGGCGTTCTCGATCAGGTCGATCTCGACCTGCTTGATGGTCACCGGGTCCTGGTTGATGCCGAGGACACAGGACGCCTCGCACGGCGCGGGGCACAGCCGCCCGGTGAATTCCGGGAAGTTGTTGGTGGCGTGCAGGCGGTCGATGCCCTCGCGCCACTGGCCCTTGTAGACCAGGTCGTTCCACTCGGGGATCAGGTTCCCGAGCGGGCAGCCGTTGTGGCAGAACGGAATACCGCAGTCCATGCAGCGGCTGGCCTGACGCTGCAGGGTCGCCTTCGGGTAGCCCTGCTCGTAGACCTCTTTCCAGTCCATCAGCCGCAGCTCGACCGGACGACGGGTGGGTAGTTCCCGCGAGGTGTGCTTCAAAAAACCTTGTGCGTCAGCCACGTTCGGCCTCCGTAATCTTGCCTGTGGACATCGGACTCAGCTGGTGGATGCGGTGTGTCCTAGCCACGGGCCGCCTCCATGATCGCCTCGTCGACGTCCTTGCCCGCCTTCTCCGCTTCGGAGATGGCGAGGAGAACCTTCTTGTATTCGCGCGGCATGAGCTTGACGAAGTGGTTCACCTGCTGCGACCAGTCGCCCAGAATGCGTTCGGCGACAGCGGAACCCGTCTGATCGCGGTGCTGGGTGATGATGTCGCGCAGCCAGGTGAAGTCGTCACCGGAGAGTTGCTCGACCGCGTCGGCCTGCTCGGGGTTGAGCCTGGCCTCGAAGGTGCCGTTCGGGTTGTAGACGAACGCGACACCGCCGGACATACCGGCGCCGAAGTTGCGACCGGTCTCACCGAGGATGACGACCCGGCCGCCGGTCATGTACTCCAAGCCGTGGTCACCGACACCCTCGACCACCGCGAGGGCGCCCGAGTTACGCACGGCGAACCGCTCGCCGACCACGCCGCGGATGAACGCCTTGCCGTTGGTGGCGCCGAACAGGATCACGTTGCCCGCGATGATGTTCTCCTCCGCCACGAACTCGGCCGGTGCGTTCAGCGACGGGCGCACCACCAGGTGGCCACCCGAAAGGCCCTTGCCGACATAGTCGTTCGCGTCACCCTGCACGCGCAGCGTGATGCCGGCAGGCACGAAGGCGCCGAAGCTGTTGCCCGCCGAGCCGGTGAAGGTGATGTCGATGGTGTCGTCGGGCAGGCCAGCGCCACCGTAGAGCTTGGTCACCTCGTGGCCGAGCATGGTGCCGACGGTGCGGTTCACGTTGGTGATCTTGGTTTCGAACTTCACCGCCTGGCCGCGCTCGAGCGCGTCCCGGCTCTGCGAGATCAGCTGCTGATCCAGCGCCTTGTCCAGGCCGTGGTCCTGCGTCTTGGTGCAGCGGCGATCCTGGTACATGAACGCGGTCTCGACGTTGTCGAGGATCGGCGACAGGTCGAGCTTGCTGGCCTTCCAGTGCTGCTTGGCCTTGGCGGTGTCGAGCAGGTCGACCCGGCCGATCGCCTCGTCCAGCGTGCGGAAGCCCAACAGCGCCAGGTGTTCCCGCACCTCTTCGGCGATGAACAGCATGAAGTTCTCGACGAATTCCGGCTTGCCGGTGAAGCGTTCGCGCAAGACCGGGTTCTGCGTCGCGACACCGACGGGGCAGGTGTCGAGGTGGCAGACCCGCATCATGATGCAGCCCGAAACCACCAAAGGCGCGGTGGCGAAACCGAATTCCTCGGCGCCGAGCAGCGCGGCGATCATCACGTCGCGGCCGGTCTTCATCTGACCGTCCACCTGCACGACGATCCGATCGCGAAGTCCGTTGAGCAGCAACGTCTGCTGGGTCTCGGCCAGGCCGAGCTCCCACGGGCCGCCCGCGTGCTTGAGCGAGGTCAGCGGCGAGGCGCCGGTGCCACCGTCGTGGCCGGAGATCAGCACCACGTCGGCGTGCGCCTTGGACACTCCGGCCGCGACGGTGCCGACGCCGGGCTCCGCAACAAGTTTCACGTGAATCCGCGCCTGCGGGTTCGCGTTCTTCAGGTCGTGGATCAGCTGCGCCAGATCCTCGATCGAGTAGATATCGTGGTGCGGCGGCGGCGAGATCAGGCCGACGCCCGGCGTCGAGTGCCGCACCTCGGCGACCCACGGGTACACCTTGTGCGCCGGAAGTTGGCCGCCCTCACCGGGCTTCGCGCCCTGCGCCATCTTGATCTGGATGTCGGTGCAGTTGGTCAGGTAGTGCGCGGTCACGCCGAAGCGGCCGGAGGCCACCTGCTTGATCGCGCTGCGCCGCCAGTCGCCGTTCTCGTCCGGCTCGAAGCGAGCGGGCGATTCGCCGCCCTCACCCGAGTTCGACCGGCCGCCGAGGCGGTTCATCGCGATCGCGAGCGTCTCGTGCGCCTCCGACGAGATGGAGCCGTAGCTCATCGCGCCGGTGGAGAAGCGCTTCACGATCTCCGAGGCGGGCTCGACCTCGTCGATCGAGATCGACGCGCGCTCCTTCTTGAACTTGAACAGGCCGCGCAGCGAGGCGAGCCGCTCGGTCTGGTCGTCGACCAGCTTGGTGTACTCCTTGAAGATCGAGTACTGGCCGGTGCGGGTCGCGTGCTGCAGCTTGAACACGGTGTCCGGGTTGAACAGGTGGTACTCACCCTCGCGCCGCCACTGGTATTCGCCGCCCACCTCGAGCTCGCGGTGCGCGCGCTCGTTGCGGTTCTCCAGGAACGCGATCCGATGCCGCTCGGCGACGTCGGCGGCGATGTCCTCGAGACCGATGCCGTCCAGGTGCGAGCGCAGGCCGGTGAAGTACTCGTCGGCCAACTCCTGGGAAATGCCGATCACCTGGAACAGCTGCGCGCCGGTGTAGGAGGCCAGCGTGGAGATGCCCATCTTGGACATCACCTTCAGCACGCCCTTGCTGGCGGCCTTGTTGTAGTTGTAGACCGCCTTGCGGAAGTCCTCGGCGTGATCGCCGGTGCTGCCGGGCATGTCGAGCGCGCCGCGCTCGAGCATGTCCTCGATGGTCTCGAAGGCCATGTACGGGTTGATCGCGGCCGCGCCGAAGCCGACCAGCATGGCCATGTGGTGCACCTCGCGGGCGTCACCGGCCTCGATGACCAGGCCGACCATGGTGCGGGTGCGCTCACGCACCAGGTGGTGATGCACCGACGAGGTCAGCAGCAGCGACGGGATCGGCGCCAGCTTCTCGTTGGACTCGCGGTCGGACAGCACGATGATCCGCGCGCCGCCGTCGATGGCGGCCGAGATCTGGGTGTTGATCGCCTTGAGCGCCTTGCGAAGTCCCTTGCCGCCCTTGGCGACCGGGTACAGACCGCGCACGATCACCGAACGCAGCTCGGGCTGGGAGCCGTCGTCGTTGATGTGCACCAGCTTGGCCAGCTGGTCGTTGTCCAGGATCGGCTGCTCGATGGCGATCTGCTTGCAGGACTCCGGGCCGGGGTGCATCAGGTCGGCCTCGGGGCCGAGGGCCCGGCGCAGGCTGGTCACCACCTCTTCGCGGATCGCGTCCAGCGGCGGGTTGGTGACCTGTGCGAACAGCTGGGAGAAGTAGTCGAACAGCAGCCGCGGCCGCGACGACAACACCGCGATCGGGGTGTCGGTGCCCATCGAGCCGAGCGCCTCGCCGCCGGTCTTGGCCATCGGCGAGATCAGCAGGTTCAGTTCTTCGTTGGTGTATCCGAAGATCTGCTGGCGGATCAGCACCCGGTCGTGCGACATGTGCACGTGCGGGCGGTCGGGCAGGTCCTCGAGCTTGGTCACACCCGCGTCCAGCCATTCCTGGTACGGGTGCTCGGCCGCAAGATCGGTCTTGAGCTCGTCATCGCCGACGATGCGGCCCAGCGAGGTGTCGACCAGGAACATGCGGCCGGGTTGTAGTCGGACCTTGCGCACGACCTTGGACGGGTCGATGTCGAGCACGCCGACCTCGGACGCCATCACGACCAAGCCGTCGTCGGTGATCCAGATGCGGCTCGGGCGCAGGCCGTTGCGGTCGAGCACGGCGCCGACCACGGTGCCGTCGGAGAAGCACACCGACGCCGGGCCGTCCCACGGCTCCATCAGCATCGAGTGGTACTCGTAGAAGGCGCGCCGACGCTGATCCATCGTCTCGTTGCGTTCCCACGCCTCGGGGATCATCATCAGCACCGCGTGGGGCAAGCTGCGGCCGCCGAGGTGCAGCAGTTCCAGCACCTCGTCGAAGCGCGCGGTATCGCTCGCCCCCGGGGTACAGACCGGGAAGATCTTCTCCAGCCGGTTGTTGCCCGCCGAGTCGGTGCCGAAGATGTCCGAACGCAGCAGCGCCTCGCGCGCCCGCATCCAGTTCTCGTTGCCGGTGACGGTGTTGATCTCACCGTTGTGCGCGACCCGGCGGAACGGGTGCGCCAGCGGCCAGGACGGGAAGGTGTTGGTGGAGAAGCGCGAGTGCACGATGCCGAGGGCGGACTCCACCCGGCTGTCCTGCAGGTCCAGGTAGAAGGCGCGCAGCTGCGGCGTGGTGAACATGCCCTTGTAGACGAAGGTCTGGCCGGACAGGCTCGGGAAGTACACCGACTCCTTGCCGACCGTGCCCTCGCCGGGACCCGCCTTGCCGAGCTCGTGCTCGACCCGCTTGCGGATGACGTACGCGCGCCGCTCCAGGTCCATTCCGGACAGCTGCTCGGCCGCACCCCTCGGAGAGCCGATGAAAACCTGCCGGAACGTCGGCATCGCGTCGCGGGCGAGCGCACCCAGCGACGACTCGTCGATCGGCACCTCGCGCCAGCCGAGCACGGCCAGGCCCTCTTCCTGCACGATCTTCTCCACGCCGTAGGCGGCACGGGCGGCCTCACGACGGGCCTGCGGCAGGAAGGCGATGCCGGAGGCGTAGGAGCCCTCCGGCGGCAATTCGAAGTCCACGATGGCGCGGAAGAACCGATCCGGAATCTGGATCAGAATGCCCGCGCCGTCACCACTGTTGGGCTCCGCGCCCGCAGCACCGCGGTGCTCCAGGTTCAACAGAGCCGTAATAGCCTTGTCGACGATGTCGCGGCTGCGGCGGCCGTGCATGTCGACGACGAACGCGACACCGCAGGCGTCGTGTTCGTTCGCCGGATCGTAGAGCCCGACGGGTCCAGGTGACCGGTGGCCAGGAAGTTGCATCATGCCTCTGCCTTCAAGAAGGGCGTTCGACGAAAAAGAAATAGGCAATTTCGTCTGAATGCCTCCGTACAAGACTGCGCCCGTACGTTCCGAAACCAGCCGCGCTGATGGTCTTCGGCGTGCAGTCACGTCTCCAGTTGTTCACCCGCTTCAGTGACGTAGTGGGTGCTCGTCGGTAACAGATCCCTAACGAGATCCTTACCTCCGTGCGGGTTCTCGCCAGCTACGCTGAGCACCGGCTAGGAGCTGCCCGAGCGGGCGAGGGTGCCGATCATTCTGTGTTCGGCGTAAGAGCAAACGATAAGTCAGGTCCGGGGCCCAACCAACTTAGGTTGCACTAATAACCGGGTCTAGCTGGGCTTCTTCATTCGGTCCTCCACGTGTGCGCGTCGTCCAGTGTAAAGCAGCGAGTACCCCATGATCGATCCTGCGGCCCGCGAGGCCAGCCGCAGGACGCTGGCGCGCGAGAGCGGCCCCAAACCTCGCAAAAAGGTCAGGAAACCGCTCTCACCTGCATCGAAGATGATTTCCCTCGCTCAGCATCCGGCAAACCCCTCGGCGGCGGCTAACTCGGAAGCGGGCTGGATGAGAGATTTCCGACAGGGTCCTGACGAGCCCGCGATGGGATCCGACCGTCCGGATTCTTTTGCCGCCTGTGGCTTTCAGCACACATACGGCAAACATGTCGGAGTGGTATTCGACACATTTCGGCAGCTGAAACCTATACGCCGTCAGGCGGTAATAGACGTGACTTATTGCGGGCCAGAACGGCTTTCACCGAATAATCGCCGATGAAGCCGAACTCAACACCTGAAGTTGGTCCTCAAAAAGGAGTTAAGGGCGTCCTCAGAACCGTTCTGCGCGCGGTGTGCAGCGTTCAGCGCGGCGCACACAGCGCGGCCGCGGCACGCACCAACGCGGCCTGATGCAGCGCGTCGGTATTACCGGCGGTGAATACGCCGAAGACGCTGACGGCCAATCTTTCGGCACAATCTGGAGCGCTCAGTTCGGCGCGGCGCGCGGCGAGTTGGTCCACGATGTCGATGTTCACCCGGTCGATCACCGGGCGCACCGACGTCAGATCCGGGGCCGACCCGGGCGCGGCGGCCGGGTCGAACCGCCAGCGGGTGATCAGGCCACGCTGCACGACCTTGTTGGACTCGATCTGACCGGCGAACACCTGCCGCACCCAACTTTCCGGCAGGTCGAGGCCCGCGCCGAGGCGGGCCATCGAGTCGTAGACCACAGCCTCCCTGGCCGGATCGTCGATGGTGGGTTCGGTGCCGGTCTGGGCGGCGCTCACCCACTTCGCCGCGGCCACCGCGTCGCCGGTGTCGAGTCGCTCGAGCACCAGCGCGACCAGGCGGTCCAGCGACGGGTCGCTGCCCGGATCCGCCGCTGCGCTAACCGGCGACACGATCAGTGCCGCCAAGATGATCACCAGCGTGCTGAGCCGCATGACCTGACCTCCCGAGATGGTTCGCGCGGAAACGGATCATCGAGTCAGAGTAAGCGACCGAGCACCCGAGCTCCGGCGGTGCGCGCGCCGGAAATGGGCCTCGCACAAGCGGCTTGGCATCCCCGTACCCGCACCACATCGCCGGTTTTGTGAGCCTGGCCACATACCTCCGCCGCCACTCGGTGTGTCGGGTGCGGTCCTGTCACGCTGTGACAACGAAACCATGTCGGTTTCAGCTGACCCTTTCGAGCGACCTGCAAGCAGTCGCAAGCGATACCCGCGAGACCAATTCCACTGGGACCAAGAGGATGTGAGTTCCCATGACCCTCACCGGCTTGTTCACCTGGCTCGGCGGGGGTCAAGACAGCGAAGTCGCCTACCGCCACGAACGCACCGGATACGCCATGACCGGCGCGGCGGTGCTGTTGTTCGCGATCGTGTCCGGCCTGATCACCGCACTCGCGTTGGCTTCGACCGGCACCTGGGCGGTGCTCGCGATCATTCTGGTCGCGCTGCTCGTCGCGGTGCTCGCGGGCGCGATCGCGCGTGCGCTGGCGACCGCGCGACCCGCGGGGGGACCCGATCGACTCGGCCTGCTCGCTCGGCTCGGTGTTGCCGTGCTGGCCGGTGGGCTGATCGCCGAACTGGCCGCCATCGTGGTCTTCGGCGGCAGCGTCGACCGGACCCTCGAGGAAAGAGCCCAGCGCTCGGTCGCTTCCGCACCCCAGGTCATCACCGCGCAGGCCGATCTCGACAAGGCCCGTGCGGACCGGACCGCGCTGGATCAGTCGATCGCCAAGGCACAGGCCGACGTCGACCGTTCGCTGGTGATCGCCCGCTGCGAACTCAGCCCGAGCCCGGACTGCCCACAGCTCCAGATCACCCGGGTGCCGGGACGCGGACCGGAAGCCCAAACCGCCAACGACATGCTCGACGACGCCCGCAAGCAGCTGGCCACGGCACGGGGCCGGGTCGACGCGCTGGACACCCGGCTCGCCGACGACGAAAAGGCCGTCGCCACCGCCGAATCGGCCGCCTTCACCGGCGCCGACCGCGGCCTCGGCGCGCGCTGGCAGGCGATGAACGACTACACCACGCAGCACGCGGGCGCCATGCCGTTGCGCATCCTGACGATCATCGCCCTGATCGCGCTGGCCCTGCTGCCGCTGGTGCTGCGGTGGTGGCGCGGACAGACCTCGTTCGACCGCCGCGCCGCCTTCCTGGATGTGCAGAATCAGGCCGAGCACGAGGCCGACGCCGCCATCGCGGTCAAGCGGGCCGAGACGCGGGTCGCGGCCGAAGCCCTGCTCGCCGAACAACAACTCACCGCAGCGCGCCTCGCCGCCGAGGCGGACACCGCGATCGACCGGGAGCGCCAGCGCACCCGGATCGTCGCGGCCATCGGCGGCCTGCGGATCGGTATCACCGAACCGCCGCGCCGCCCCGAACTACCAGCCGCACCGGCTGACGATCGAAAGGACAGCTCCGTGTCTGCCGAAGGATTCGCGACGCCGAACCTGCCCGCCCCCGTCACCGCGCGGGCGCTCGCGCCGAGCGCGCCTGCGCCCAAGACCGGTGGCGGCCTGGCACTTCCGCTGATCGGCACGGTGCCGTTCACCGACACCGCGGCCAGGTTGATCCGACCGCTGGTGCCGTCGTTCGTGGCCAACGCGATCGACAACGCCACCCATCCGCTGCGCACGGCGCGCCAGGCGTTCGAAGAGGTCGAGGAGATCACCTTCACGCTCAAACGCACCCGCAAGGTCACCATCGACACCCAGGATTCGCACCCCGGTTATCAGCTCGCGCCGGGGTCGCCGGAGGCGCTGCACGCCCAGCGCATCGCCGCCACCGTGGTCGACGCGGATTACGGGCAGCAGGACCCGCGCTACTCGGCCCTGCCGGAGGGCTCGGCGGCACAGCCGTACGGCCTCTCGGGCCAGCGGCACGACGAGCTCAGCGGCCGCGGGCAGGCCGAGCTTCAGGGCCGTGGCCAGCGGGAACTGCCGCGCGGTCACTGACTGCCTACCGTGGGGGTCATGCGACGCGTTCGAGCGAACCGGGCCCGCACGGTGTCGGCGACGTATCCGAACGCCGCCGTACTACTACGTTGTCCGATCCAGCACGGCTTCGCGCCGCGACGCGGGATCCGGCACGACCACGCGCCCCGGCGCAGACCGGATGCGCTCCCGCGGCAGGCCAGGCCGACAGCCCGCACCGTTTCGCGGGCACCGACGGGATCGATAGTCGAGGCGCTCGGACGATCTTGGACGTCTGGTCCGGCTCTTCGCGGGTGGTCCGGCTTAGGCTTTCCTCCTATGGCCCACAGTGACGTCTCGACAGCCGCCTTCGGGTCGCGGCTGCTCGGACCGGTGGACGAGTCATCCGGGATGCGCAGGCTCCGGGTGCAGCTGCTGCTGACCGTGCCGCTGGTGGCCGCGAACCTGGCCGGGATGGCCGTCACCTTCGCGCTGATCGGGTTCGTGCTGCCCGGGCCGACGATCTTCACCAGAGAGCTGCTGCTGCTCGACGTCATCGCGACGCCGTTGTACTCGGCCCTGGCGCTGCTGATCGGGATGTGGTGGGGCACGGTCAGCGGGCTGCGTGCGTTGCGCTGGGCCACCGATCCGAACCAGGTGCCCACCGAGGCCGAGCAGGTCGCGGCGGCCGCGGTGCCGCGACGGCTGGTGATTCGGCAGGCGGTGCTGTGGTTCGCCGGGGCCGCCGTGCTGACGCCGCTCTATGCCGTGGTCGAGCCCGCACTCATTCCGAAGATCTTGCTCGGCATCGGATTCAGCGCCATTGTGGTGTGCGCCAACAGCTATCTGATCGCCGAATTCGCGCTGCGGGCGGTGACGGCGCGGGTGTTGGACGCGGCACCGGCGCGGCGTCGGCGTGGGATGGGCGTGTTCATCCGGTCGCTGATCGCCTGGATGCTCGGCGCGGGTGTGCCGGTGGCGCTGTCGATGATCGTCGCGGTGTGGGCGCTGGTCGACTCGTCGGTGAGTACGGCCCGGCTCGCGGTGTGCGTGTTGTCGCTGGGCGGTGCCACGTTGGTGTTCGGTCTGGTGCTGATGATGCAGACGGTGTCGGCGACCATCGCACCGATCCGCGGCGTGCGGCGCGCGCTGCGCCAGGTGGAGGACGGCGACTTCCGGGTGACGATCACCGTGTACGACGGCACCGAGCTCGGTGAGCTGCAAAGCGGTTTCAACCACATGGTGGAGGGGTTGCGCGAGCGCGAACAGATCAGGGATCTGTTCGGCAAGCACGTCGGCCGCGATGTCGCCGACGCGGCGCTGGCCGGCAATCCGTCGCTCGGCGGCGTGGAGACCGAGGCGGCCGCGCTGTTCATCGACATCGTCGGCTCCACCACGATGGCCGCGACGGTGCCCGCCGCCGAGATGGTCGCCATCCTGAATCGCTTCTTCGACATCGTGGTGGACGAGGTAGAGGAGTACGGCGGACTGCTCAACAAGTTCGAGGGCGACGCCGCGCTCGCTGTATTCGGCACGCCCGCCACCCTTTCCGACGCCTCGGGCGCGGCACTGGCCTGCGCCCGCGCGATCCGGCGTCGGCTCGATGACACCGCCAACGACTTTATTGCCGCGATCGGCGTCGCTGCGGGCCGAGTGGTCGCGGGCAACGTCGGCGCCAGGCAGCGCTACGAATTCACCGTCATCGGCGACGCGGTCAACGAGGCCGCCCGCCTCTGCGAACTCGCCAAGCAAGACGACCTACTCCTCGCCTCCGCCAACACCCTCGCCGCCGCCGACCCTTCCGAGGCCGAACACTGGCACCTCGGTGAATCCGTCACCCTCCGCGGCCGCCTCACCCCCACCCAACTGGCCCGTCCCCGAAACTCCGGACCACGTGGCATCCGTCCAGGCGGGCAAAATCAACAGCCGCACAGCGACGGGCTTTCTCCTTAATACCTGTCTCGAATACAGCCGCACCCGCTCCGGTGGCTCCGAAGCGGGTGCGAATCGACTGGGCGACAGGATGTTACGGACGCGGGGTGCGCAACCGGAACGCCACCACCGCTGCGATCAGCAGGATCGACGCGGTCCCGATCGCGGCGAAGTGGATGCCCGAGACGAACGCCTCGTGCACCGAGGTGAGGAAGGCGCCGGACACCGACTCCGGTAGTTGTCGCGCGAAACCCGTGGCCGCGCCGAGGGATTCGGATGCGACACCAACCTGGTCACTGGGCACGTGGGTCAGGTCGAGACCGTTGCGGAAGATCGCCATGACCACGCTGCCGAGGATGGCGACGCCCAGCGCGATGCCGGTTTCGTAAGCGGTCTCCGAGACGGCCGCCGCCGCGCCGGCCCGCTCGATCGGAGCCGAGCTGACCACCAGGTCCGACGAAACCGTCAGCGCGACACCGACACCGGCACCGATGAACAGGAAGCCGAGGATGAACGGCGTCGTGCTGCCCGCCGGATTCGGGCCGAGCCAGAGGAACAGCGCGGAGCCGAACGCGGCGACGGTCAGCGCACCGCCGAGCACCACACCGGGCCGGATCCGCTGCACCAGCCACGCCGCGGCGAGCGAGGCGACCACGCTGGCGGCCAGGCCGGGCAGCAAGAGCAGTCCGGCTTCCATCGGCGAGTGACCGAGCACCAGCTGCAGGTACTGCGAGCCGAAGAACAGCACACCGGCCAGCGCGAACACCGCGAGCAGGTTGGTGATCACCGCGGTGCGGAACCTGGGGAGCGCGAACAACTTCAGGTCCAGCATCGGGTTCGCCAGGGTGCGCTGCCTGCGCACGAACACCACGCCCGCGACGACGCCGACCGCACCGATCACGGCCAACCGCAGGCTGAGCCCGTGGGCCGCCGCCTCCTTGATCGCGTACACGATCGGCACCAACGCCAGCATCGACAGGCCCGCACTCGGCAGATCGAAGCGGCCGGGGTTCGGGTCACGCGATTCCGGAACAAGGAACGGGCCCAAGGCGATCAGCACCAGCATGACCGGCAGGTTCACCAGGAACACCGAGCCCCACCAGTAGTGCTCGAGCAGCCAGCCGCCGAGCAGCGGACCGGCCGCCGCGCCGCCGCCCGCCATCGCACTCCACACCGCGATGGCGACGGTGCGCTGCCGCGGATCGAGGAACATCGAGCGGATCAGGCCGAGGGTCGCGGGCATGAGCGTCGCACCGGCGACACCCTGCAGCACGCGCGCCCCGATCAGCATTTCCGGCGAGACGGCCCAGGCCGCGATCAGCGATGCGACACCGAAACCGGCCGCGCCGATCAGCAGCAGCCTGCGGCGGCCGATCCGGTCGCCGAGGTTGCCCATCATCACCAGCAGGCCGGCCAGCACGAACGAGTACACGTCGATGATCCACAGCAGCTGCGGCGTGGTCGGCGCCAGATCGGCGCTGATCGCGGGCACGGCCAGGTCGAGCACCGTCGCGTCGACCGCGAGCAGCAGCAGGGCGAGGGCGAGCACGGCGAGGCCCGCCCAGTCGCGCACGGTGGCGCGGGGCGGGGTCTCGGTGTTCGGCCCGGTCAGCCGGGGGTTCTTCGCGGTGTGTGTGGCCATTGGCTTTCTCGACTTCCGTCGCCTATCTCTTCTTACCGTCCGGACGGTACAGTATCAGACCTTACCGTCCAGCCGGTATAGTTCGGCCGGTGACGGCTAACACCCGCGACCGAATCCTGGACGCACTCGAATCCCTGCTCCTGGAAAAAGGCATGTCGCACGTGACGCTGGAGAGCGTCGCGGCGCAGGCCGGCGTCTCCAAGGGCGGGCTGCTCTATCACTTCAAGAGCAAGGACGCGCTGCTCGCCGGGCTGGTCCGCAGACTCACCGACCGCGCGGGGCAGCAGCTGAAGGACCACCTCGACCGTGGCCAGTCCGTCGCGAGCTGGTACCTGCAGACCCCGAACACGGACAATGCCGCCGATGCGGTGGAGCTGGAGATCTACCGCTCGATGCTGGCGACCATGCGCACCATCGACGCCGCGGCCGATACCGAGGTCGACGAGGTGCAGCAGGCGCTGATGGAGATGATGGACTCCTGGTCGGACGGTCTGGACCACGAGATCGACGATCCCGTGCGGGCGGACATCATCCGGCTGGTCGGCGACGGCGTATACCTGCGCGCCCTGCTCGGCCTGCCGCAGATCGAACCGGCGCGTTATCGCCAGGTCGTCGCACGTCTGCTGAGCAAGAGCGTCGAACCGGTGACGAACTCGACCGCGTAGGGCCTGCGCGGGCCGCAGATCAGAAACAGCCCGTTAGACTCGGCCCGTGCTACCAGCCGCCGACCCGGCCGGTGCCGTCGGGGCGGGAGACGATCCGGTACCAGGGTCCCCTGGAACGACGGTACCGATCCGTCCGATGACCTTCCGCGAACTGCTGGACGTGCCGTTCGCGCTGATCCAGGCGAATCTGCGCGCACTGGCCTGGTCGAGCGCGCTGGCCATGGTCACCGCCGAGCTCGTGGTCGTCGCGGTCACCGCGGCTATCGCGAAGCTGAGCGACGACTCGGACAACGCGATCGCCTGGGCGGCGGTCCTGTCGACGATGGCCTGCGCCTGGCTGATGCGGTTCGTGCTGCGCGGCGTGACCGTCGCGATCGGGCTGGCCGGGGTGTCCGGCGCCCCGATCGGCTGGCGCACCGCGTTGCGCAGGGTCGGTGCGGCGGCCGGGCCGTTGCTGGTTTTCCAGGTGCTCTACACCCTCGTCGCGATCGGCGTGCTCGCGCTGTCCAGCCCGCTGATCATCACCTTTCCGTTCGGTGTGATCTGGCTGGGCTGGTTGCGGGCCAAGCGTTTCGTCGCGGTCCCGGTCATGTTCGTCGAACAGGCCGCGCATCGGGCGGCCGTCGCGCGCGCGAAAGTGCTTGTCGCCGGTGCCGAATGGCAGACGGTCGGCCTGTGGTTGGTGCAGCGTTGCCTGCTCGTGCTGTTGTCCGTGCCGCTGCTCGGCATACCGTTTTATCTCTCGGATTTCTCCGGCACCCACCGGTGGCCGGTGATCGTACTGCTCACCAGCGGCGCACTGCTGATCGTCGCGTTCGGTGAGGTCGCCGAGGCGGCCACCAGGGTGGTGTCCTACGTCGACCGCCGCTGCCGCCGTGAGGGTTTGGACATTCACATCCCGGGTCAGGTGCGATGAACGAGCACAACCCGGTCGAGCCGCCGAGCCCACCGCGCCTCGGCGCCGCGGCCGACCACCGCGCGGCCGCCGAAAACGCCGCACAGCAACGCGATTTCGACAACGCACTGCGCGAACGCTTCCGCGCCGTGCTGCGCGGATTGGAGCAGCGCGGTGTGCTCGAGGTGCGCCGGTCCCGCACCGCGCGGGAGACCGCCGACGACGTGACGACCGCGCTGCCGCTCGATGTCGCCGCCGAAATCGACCCGGCCGCACATAGTTTCGACGAGGTCGTCTACGGCGGGCGGCGCGCGACCGAGGACGAGTACCGCAGACTCGAATACGCCGACCGGTTCTCCGCGGCGGCACCACCGCCCGTCGCGGAACCCACGGAAATCACCGCCACTGAGAAGGCACCCCGCGCCCGCAGGACGCTGCCACCGCTACCGGAGCTGTTGCACAACCCCAAGTTCTGGGCCGCCCTGGCCGGCGCGGCCGCACTGCTGCTCCTGCTCTATGCCGTGCTGCAGTCGTGCGGTGCGCCGAACGCACCGCAGCAGCCGGATATCCCGCGTACCAGGCCACCGCACGATTCCGGCGGCTCCGGTTTCGGCACCGGCGACGACGCGATCTGGGATCGGCTGCCCGCGCCGGTCTTCTTCGGCGGGCTGCAATTCCTGATCGCCGCAGCACTTGTGGTGTGGTGGCGGGCGCGCCGCCGCGGCGCGCTGGTGCGCGAACCGCGGCCGGTCGAGGTCGCGGCGAACGAGCTGCTCGCCGGGCAGGCCGGGCTGTATCGGCGCTCGAAGGACCACGATCACGTCGCGGCCAAGCTGCGCGCGGCAACCCTGCGCCGCATCCGCCCGACGCTCGGGATGACCGCAGACACTCCGCCGGACCGGCTGGTCGCCGCCGTGGCGGCCCGCATCGGCGAAGATCCGAGCCAGATCGGACTCGCCCTGTTCGGCGCGGTGCCCGACGCGGAAACCCTGGAACTCGTTGCCACCCAACTCGAGTGGATCGAAGCGGAGGTCGGATGAGACGCCGACACTCCTGCCGCAGCACTCATCCCATCGACGGGGCGGGGTACCCCCGCATGACACTGGAGGTCGGATGACCATCCCCACCACGGACACCAACCACACCCCCACCGCCGAGGAGGCCGGGGCGGCGTTCGCGGCGTTGCGCGCCGAGATCGGCAAGGCGGTGGTCGGCAACGACAACGCGATCATGTTCCTGGTGCTCGCGCTGCTGTGCCGCGGGCACGTGCTGCTCGAAGGCGTACCGGGCGTGGCGAAGACGCTGCTGGTGCGGGCCTTGGCGACGGCGCTGGAGCTCGACCATGCCAGGGTGCAGTTCACCCCGGACCTGATGCCCGGCGATGTCACCGGCTCGCAGATCTACGACCCGCACTCGGCCGAGTTCACCTTCCGGCACGGCCCGGTCTTCACCAACCTGCTGCTCGCCGACGAAATCAACCGCACGCCACCGAAAACCCAGTCGGCGCTGCTGGAATCGATGGAGGAGCGCCAGGTTTCGGTCGACGGCAAGCCACGGCCGCTGCCCGATCCGTTCGTGGTGATCGCCACCCAGAACCCGATCGAGCAGGAGGGCACCTATCCGCTGCCGGAGGCGCAGCTGGACCGGTTCCTGTTCAAGGTCGATATCCAATTGCCCGGCCGCGACGACGAATTCCGCATTCTGCAGCGCCATGCCGCGGGCTTCGATCCGCGCGACCTGGCCGCGGCCGGTCTGCGTCCGGTGGCGGGGCCCGCGCACATCCTCGCCGGGCGGGCCGCGGTCGCCAAGGTGACGATCAGTCCCGAGGTGCTGGCCTACATGGTCGACGTGTGCCGGGCCACCCGCATGTCTCCCGCCGTGCAGCACGGCGCGTCCACCCGCGGCGCGACCGCGTTGATGGCGGCCGCACGCGCGTTCGCGTGGTTGAACGGGCGCGCATTCGTGACCCCGGATGATGTCAAAGCCCTTGCCGTCGCGGTACTCCGGCATCGGCTGCAGCTGCGGCCGGAGGCGGAACTGGACGGCGTGACCACCGAGAGTGTCATGTCGTCGCTGCTGCTCTCGGTCCCGGTTCCGGTGTAGTCCGTGGTCGTCACCGGTCGGCTGGCCGCCGCGGCGGGCGTCCTCGCGCTGCTCGTCACCTTCGTCGTTCCGTCGTTGCTCGGCGTGGTGGTCGCGACGGGTCTGCTGGCCGCCGCCTTACTGTTCGACCTCGGCTCGGTCGGCCGCGCCCGCGATCTCACCCTGTCCAGGGAGCCGCTGACCGTGGTCCGGCTCGGCCGCACCACCGAGGTGGAGCTCGTCGCGGTGAACAACGGCACCCGCGCCCTGCGCGGCACCGTGTGGGACGACTGGCCCGACAGTGCCCGCGCCGAAAACCGCACGCACCAACTGGATCTGGCACCGGCCACGCTGGTGCGCCTGCGCACCACGCTCGCCCCGACCTATCGCGGCGACCGGGTGGCGGGCCAGGTGACGGTGCGACTGATCGGCCCGCTCGGCCTCGCGGGCAGGCAGACCCGCCGCCGCGTGCCCGCCCGCGTACGCGCGCTACCGCCGTTCCGCAGCGAGCGCCTGCTGCGCTCGAAAGTCAAACGGCTGCAACAACTCGAGGGCCGCAATGTGGCCAACCTGCGCGGGCAGGGCACCGAGTTCGACTCGTTCCGCGAATACGTCGCGGGCGACGACGTGCGCGGCATCGACTGGCGCGCCACCGCCCGGGCCACCGACGTACTGGTGCGCACCTGGCGGCCGGAACGGCACCGGCACATGCTGATGCTGCTGGACACCGGCCGGATCAGCGCGGGCCGGGTCGGCGACGGCACCCGCCTGGACGCCGGCATCGAGGCTGCGCTGCTGCTCGGCGGGCTGGCCGCCGCCGCGGGCGACTCGGTCGACCTGCTCGCCTTCGACCGCGAGCCGCGCGCCGAGGTGCGCGGCATCAGCGGAAAAGGCTTGCAGCTCAAGCTGATGCACGCGATGGCGGGCATCACCCCCGCCCTCGTCGACACTGACAGCGCGAGCCTGGTGCGCGCCGCCATCCAGCGCACCCGCCGCCGCAGCCTGGTCGTCTGGTTCACCAGCCTCGACGGTGCCGCCGTCGAAGAGAACCTGCTCCCGGTGCTGCCCACCCTCGCCCAACGCCACCGCGTTCTGATCGTCTCGGTCACCGATCCCGACGTCGCTGAAGCCGCGACCCGCCGCACCTCCCGCGCCGACCTCTACCCTGCGGCCGCCGCCGAATCCATCCTCGCCGAACGCGCCCTGGTGCAGGAGTCCCTGCGTCGCAAGGGAATCGCAGTGGTCGCCGCCTCCCCCGACCACCTGGCCGAGGCCCTCGCCGACGAATATCTGGAGCTCAAACGGTCCGGCACGATGTAGCCCGTTCCGGCGACCGGCGGCGCATTATGTAACTCATGTCTGATCTCGCCGCGTTTGTCCGTGGACTGCCCAAGGCCGAACTGCACCTGCATCTGGAAGGGACGCTGGAGCCGGAGTTGAAGTTCCGGCTGGCCAAGCGCAATGGGATCGAGCTGGCCGAGCAGACGGTGGACGAGGTCAAGCAGACCTATCAGTTCCACGATCTGACCTCGTTCCTGCAGGTCTACTACCCGGCCATGCGGGTGCTGCTGGAACCGGCGGACTTTCACGACCTAGCGTTCGACTACCTGACCAGGGCGCACGCCCAGGGCATTCGGCACGTCGAGATGTTCTTCGACCCGCAGGCGCACACCGGGCGCGGTGTCTCATTCGCCACCGTGATCGACGGATACCGGTTGGCCATCGGGCGGGCGCGACAAGAGTTCGGGATCTCAGCCGAGCTGATCCTCTGCTTCCTGCGCGACCACTCCGCCGAATACGCGATGGCGACGCTGCTGGAGGCGCTGCCGTACCGCGACTGGATCATCGGCGTCGGGCTCGACTCGGACGAGCGCGGCAATCCGCCGAGCAAGTTCGCGGCGGTCTTCGCGCGGGCTCGCCGCGAGGGCTTCCTGCTGACCATGCACTGCGATATCGATCAGCAGGACTCGATCGAGCACATCCGGCAGGCCCTGGAGGACATCGCCGTCGATCGGCTCGACCACGGCACCAACATCGTCGAGGACGACCGGCTCGTCGAGCTGGCCAAGGGCAAGGGCATCGCGCTGACCTGCTGTCCAGTCTCGAATTCGTTCGTCACCAGCCGGATGAAATCCGACGAGATCGTCGGGCTGCTCGACCGCGGCCTCACCGTCACGATCAACAGCGACGATCCCGCCTACTTCGGCGCGTACGCGGCGGACAACTACGTGGCGCTCGCCGAGCACGCGGGCCTCGACATCGATCAGCTGGTGGCGCTGGCGAAGAACTCGTTCCGCGGCTCCTGGATCACCCCGGCGCGGCTGGACCAGTTCCTGCGCGAGATCGACGACTACGTCGCGGCCAACCGGTAACTACGGACCGACCCGGAGCGGCACCGGCGCGAACACCGGGAACATCGGCGGCGGCAGCACCCGGCGCTGCCGCTCAGCGATCACCGCACCGAGGATCTGCAACGGCGGATACCCGGTCGGCACCGGCACCTGCAGCCGCTCACACACCGCGCTCACCAGCGCCGTACCCAACTCGTGCTGCACGACGGGCGTCAGGGTGCGGAATCGGCTCAGATACTGCCGCACCGCGAGCGCCAGATCATCCGGCAGCATGGCCAGCGGCAGCGGCACCGCCCAGCCCGCGAGCCACGGCGGCGCCACCGCGAGCAGCGGCGCGGGCAACGGCCGCTGGGCGTGCACGACCACGGTGCCCGCGAGCACGTCACCGACCCGCCGCGCGTTCGGCGAGCAGATCGACGTCACCACCGCGACCGCACCGAACGCGCCGAGCATCCAGAAGTCCACGATCGCACCGGCCAGCCCGCGGGTGAGCGCGTGCCGGAAGTCGATCGGACCGCCGTCCGCGCGCACCACCCGCAGCCCGAGCACCAACTTGCCCAGCGTCCGCCCGCGCGAGGCGGTTTCGCAGGCCACCGGGTAGCCGACCAGCACCCCGACGACGGTGACCAGCACGGCAACGTCGAGCCACGCCGTGTCCGCCCCGCTGGGCAGCAGCACGCTCACGGTAAGCACGAAGAGGGTGGCGGCCAGCATGAACTGCAGCACCACGTCGATGAGGAACGCAGTGGCTCTGGTGGGGAGCCGGGCGATCGGCAGCTCTAGCGCGACCGCTTCGCCGGTGGTGAATTCAGCCATGTCGATAGCATTCTTCCGACCGGCGGTAGTGGGAGGCAAGCCTGTGGATGTCGACGCGTACAGCTACGCACACCGGAGGGCGTGGGAACGGCTGGATTATCTGGCCAAACGGCGCACGCTCACCGGGGCCGAGGCGGACGAACTCGTCACGCTGTACCGGCGCACGTCGCAGCAGCTGGCCCGGCTGCAATCGCACAGCCCCGATCCGGAGCTGACCGCCGGGTTGAGCGCGCTGCTGGCCAGGGCGCGCGGGCGGGTGATCGGCAGCAGGGGCGATACCTGGCAGGAGATCGGCCGGTTCTTCACGCATCGCTTCCCGGCCGCCCTGTATCGGAGCTGGCCGTGGTGGGTCAGCGTGGCCGCGGTGTTCCTGCTGGTGTCCGCCGGGTTGGCGGTCTGGGTGGCCCGATTCGATTCGGCACGTACGGTTCTCGGCATTTCGTCGGACACCGGGGCGCTGACCGAACGCGGCGGTGCCTTCGAGTCCTATTACTCCGAGCATCCACAGGGTGCGTTCGCCGCGCAGGTGTGGACGAACAATGCCTGGGTGACGGCGATCGCGCTGTTCACCGGGGTGTTGATCCTGCCAGCGGTGTATCTGCTGTTCATGAACGCGCTCAATCTGGGCGTCTCCGCCGGGCTGATGGCGGATGCGGGACGGTTGGATTCGTTCTTCGGGTTCATCCTGCCGCACGGCACGCTCGAGCTGACCGCCATCTTCGTCGCGGGTGGGGCGGGGCTGAAACTCGGCTGGACGCTGATTGATCCGGGCCGGCTGAGCCGGTTGGAGGCGGTGGCGCGGCAGGGCAGGGCGACCGCGACGGTGGCGCTCGGGTTGGTCGGCGTGCTGCTGGTGTGTGGCTGCATCGAGGGATTCGTGACGCCCAGCGCGCTGCCCGCGCCGGTGCGCATCGCGATCGGGTTTCTTGCCGAGGCGTTGTTCCTGGTCTACGTGTTCGGGGTGGGCCGCCGGGTGGTGCTCGCGAAGGCGGCGGCGGCACTGGATGTGGCGACTGAGGGCCGACAGACAACCTCGAGCACACACTGAGCGAAGCGGGTTCGGACACTCGGCAGCAACGCCGCGTCACGGCTCGGTTTCGGTGTCCCCCAATTGAGTTCCGCTGGCCGCAGCGAGTCATGCTCAGCTGCGGCCAGCGTTACCGTCGACTCTACACAATCGTTATCCCTACGCAACCCTCTCCGCCCGTGTCAAGCGTATAAAGCAGCACGCCAGCAAACCCTGGCGAGGGCATGGTTTTTCACAGATCCAGCTAACTTGCAGCTGTCGGTTTTGGAACGTTCGAAACGGTCGAAAATTAGGCGATCGCGTGAATCCGCAGGTCCGGCCGTATCCACTTCGTGGCGATACAAACCTCATTCAGACGATTAGCTGTGCATCCGACATAGATGCCTCCATGGCATCTACGCAGGGGCAACGACCTGCACCTTCGTTGCAAGAATTCAAGGTAGCTGGACGCTAGATGAACAGAAAGCGACCACAAGTTTGTTTAAGGCGTTATTAACCCAATACATGCCAGGTTGAACTGCTTGTGGACATGCATGTGTCGTGACAAGATCAGGAATAACCAGACACGAAAAGGCGACGGCATGTCCGATTCGCCGGGACCCGTTCAGCACCTCGGCCGCAACCTCGAGGCGGAGTGTGATCTTCGCCTCACCGGTCCCCCGAACCGTGGCAAATGCGGCGAAATCGACACTGCGGCAAGCTTTCCCCAGTTGGGACACACCGGTGCAACACGCCGAGGACGCGTGCCGAGGGCGTTGTTGTATCCCCAGATAGGCGCGGTATGACCGTTTCGCACCGCCCGGCTATCCACAACCTTCAGCGGCCGTAACCCGCGTTCACGCACCATCCGCACTTCGTGCACAGGCTGGGAGTCACGAACCCTCCACCGCTGTGGACAGGATCCGCACCTGCCGCTGCCCGTCCCGCGAGCCACCCGTCGATCCGATCGATGTCCACACCCGGCCACCGCCGCGTCATCCACAAAGTCGGCGCTGTCTCAACAGCTTTCGCGCACAGCTCACCGCACCCGTCCATACCGTCATGCACAGCCTTCACCCAGGCGCTTCGGAGTCGATCGCGCCGCAACGCTCGAGGTCAGGCAGGGAACGCGAAGGTGAACGGCATTCGGCCATCCCGAAACAACACACAGCACCATCCACAGCCGGAAGTCGACTCCGCCAATCCTCGTGCGGCGCAATATCGCGCCCAGAAGGCGCTAGAACACGGGTGGGTGTGCATCGATGCTCCTCGAGCAACACACAGATTTATCCACAGGTGTAATCACCGACACTCGGCATGTGCATAAACCCACGAACTCGGCTGAGCGGCACCGGTATCCACAGCTGACAAGACATGCGGACGACGCGCTCAGCCGACGCGCAGAATCCCGGTGACCGTGCCCTGCAACACCTGTCGGTCCTGGGTGAGCAACGGCGACGTCTGCAGCGGATCGTCGACGATGGTGCCGGGCAACGGATGGCTGCCGGTCACCGCGCCGGTCTCCGGATCGAGCACGGTGAACGCGTAACCGTCCAGCGGCGTGGTGCTGTCCGGCCCGAGCCGCGTCACTGTGTACACAGCACCATCGGCTGTGGACAAGTGGGGAACCGCCGCACTGCGCACCGTGTTCTCCCATACCGTGTGACATCCGTTGTCGTCCACATCAACCCGGGTCATGCCGCCGGTGAACGCCGCGGTCGGCGGCACGGCCGGTCCCGCGCCCGCGGGCACCGCCGGATAGGGATAGCCGTAGGTACTCGCGACGAACAGCGAGCGGCCGATACCGACCGGTGAATTCTCGCTCCCCGCACCGCCCTTCGTCAGGACAGGCTGCGAGCACACCAATTGTCCGCTTCCGGAACGGAATACCAGCGCGTTGACCTGCCCGTCGGCATTGTCGACGATGGTCAGATAGTCGGCGCCGGTGTTCGGCCCGAAGTAGGTGGGTGTCGAGCCGGTGCCCCAGCTCAACTGTCCCGGCTTGCGGGCCGAGCCGCGTTGGTACGGTGCGCGCCAGAGCACCTCGGGGCGACCCGACGAGTCGGCCCGCAGTTCGTACAGCGCGTGTGTGGTCGCGACCGCGATCCGCCCGCTCGGTGCCGCCGAAATGCTGTTGGCCACTTGCTCATCGGCGGGCAACGTCACTGTGACCGCCGCCCCGGACGGTGCGACCAGACCGACAATGCCGTTGCCGGTGGCGAACCAGATATTGCCAGCCCAATCCGGCACCAGCCCGGTCACGTTGTCCCCCACCGGAATCACCGACGACAGGTCGGCCACTTGCTCGCTCGCCAATTGCCACTTTTCCGCCGCGTCACGGGTATGACCGACACGGAGCAATCGATTGGCGCCATCCACGACCACGAGCCGGTCATGGTTGTCCAGGTACGCGTAGACGCCACCGAGCAGACTGCCCTTGGTCAGCGGCAGCGCGGCCAGCGAGTGCCCGACCGGTCCGGGAGCCGCCGGATCGATCAGATGCACGGTCGGCGCCTGACCGACGATGGCCGTGCACAACGCGACCACCAGCTGGTCCGCCCCCTCCAGCAGCGTCGGGCACGCCGAAGCGAGCGGATAGGCCGAGACCGACACCGCGCCCGCGCCGGGCCCGGCCAGCGGAGTGGCATCCGACGAACCCGCGTCCCCGTGCATCGTCGAGGTGCCGAGCGGCCCGAGATACGGATTGGGCGGCGCCAGCGGCCCCCATTGGCCGGTCGCCGTGGCGGGGCCTGCGGTCAGCAGCGCCATCGAGCAGGCGGCGAGGAGGATCAGTGGTGCGCGCATCACGGTCTTTCGGGTCGACAACACAGCATTCGATCGAACCGAAACGAACGCCATCGGCACAGTATTCGAAACGTTGGTGATCCAAATTCCGGTCGGCTCGGTAGCCGGGAGGCGATCGACGGCAGCGAGGGCGGCGGTGTGCCTACGATGACGCCATGAACGGTGTGCGCGCCCGCTTGTTGTCCACCCTGGCCGGTCAGCTCGGCAATCCACACGGCGTGCTCGGTAAGGGCGTTGCGTTCATGCTCAACCGCGGCAACAAGCGTGCCATCGAGGCCGCGGTGGCGGCCGCCGAGATCACCGCGGGCCAGACCGCCGCCGACCTCGGATTCGGCGGCGGCGCAGGACTTTCCCTGCTGCTCGCACGCGTCGGCACCGGCGGCGTCGTGCACGGCATCGAACTCTCGCCCGACATGCTCGCCCGCGCCCGCTCCGGCTACCCGCGCGAAATCGACTCGGGCCGACTGCGACTCGCCGAAGGCTCGCTCACCGCGTTGCCGCTCGCCGACGACAGCCTGGACGCCGCGATCACGGTCAACACCCTCTACTTCGTGCCCGATCTGGACGCGGTCTGCGCCGAGCTGGCCCGCGTGGTCCGGCCCGGCGGCCGGGTGGTGATCGGCATCGGCGACCCGGACACCATGGCGAAGCTGCCCTTCACGCCCTACGGCTTCACGCTGCGCCCGGTCGCCGACGTCCTTGCCGCACTGGAGAAATCGGGCTGCGCCGTGACCCACGAGCAGCTCCCGAATCCACCGATCCCGCACCACCTGCTGGTCGCCACGCCTAGGTGACTACATCAACGCGCCGCCGTCGATCCGGATCTCGGTACCGGTCATGTAGCGGCCGTCGTCCGAGGCGACCATCGCGACCACACCCGCGATGTCCTCCGGACTACCGAGCGCGCCGCCATTGAGCCAGCCGGTCATCCGGGCGAACAGCTTCGGATCGAAGCCTTCCGGCTGATCCCGGATCGATTTCGTGGTGATACCGCTGGTGATGCCCGCGGGCACGATATTCACCGCGCGCAGGCCCTGCTTGGCGTACTCCAACGCGATCGCGTGGGTGAAGGCGTTGACGCCGCCCTTCGAGGCCGCATAGGCCGCGAGGTAGGGGGCGGCGCTGAACGCGGCGGTCGAGGAGATGTTCACGACGACGCCGTGCCCGGATTCCACCAGCGCGGGCAGCGCGGCCTGCGTCATCAGGAAGGTTCCGGTCAGGTTCACCCCGATCACCTGGTTCCACGCTTCCAGGGGCATCTCGTGCGTGCGGGCCGGGCGCAGGATGCCCGCCCCGTTCACCAGCACATCGAGCCCGCCGAGGAAGTCGAGTGCCGTCGCGGTCGCCGCGCGCACCGAGTCCGGCTCGGCCACGTTCACCGCGACCGTCCGCAATCGCTCGGCGGCGTCGCCCGCCTTCTCCGCCGTGGCCGCCAGCCCCGGCTCGTCGATATCGGCGGCGACCAGCTGGGCCCCCTCGTCCAGCAGCCGCAGGGCGATGCCCTGTCCGATGCCGGAGCCTGCTCCCGTCACCACCACGCGGCGGCCGTCATATCTGCGCATGCCAAGAATTAGAACAGGTTCTCATTGTGAGTCAAGCCACTTCCGGCAGCTCATTTCGGGAACGCGGAATTGAAACACGTTCTAGTGTGAGCGGATGCCGAACGACGCGTTCCAACCGGCCAGGCTCGGGCCGGTTCAGCTGCGCAACCGCATCATCAAGGCCGCGACGTTCGAGGGGCGCACGCCCGACGCCCTGGTCACCGATGCGCTCATCGACTTCCATCGCGGGGTCGCGGCGGGCGGCGCCGGGCTGACCACCGTCGCCTACTGCGCGGTCGCGCCCGAGGGCCGGACCGACCGGCATCAGATCTGGATGCGCCCCGAGGCCGTGCCCGGCCTGCGGCGGCTCACCGACGCGGTGCACAGCGAAGGCGGTGCGGTCTCGGCGCAACTGGGCCATGCCGGCCCCGTCGCGAACGCGGCCTCCAATCGCGCGCCCGCGCTCGCGCCGAGCAGGCAGTTCAGCCCGATCAGCCTGCGGCTCACCCAGTCCGCGACGGCGGCCGACATCCGGCGGATCATCACCGCCCACGCCCGCGCCGCCCGATTGGCGGTGGCATCCGGATTCGACGCCGTCGAACTGCATTTCGGGCACAACTATCTGATCAGCTCGTTCCTCAGTCCAGCGTTGAACAAGCGCTCGGACGAGTACGGCGAAACCCTGGTCAATCGCGCGAAGCTGGCCAGGCAGACCGCGGACGCGGTGCGCCAGGAGGTCGGCGGCGAGATCGCGGTGCTGGCGAAGTTCAACATGGACGACGGCGTGCGCGGCGGGTTCGGCGGCGACGAAAGCCTGTCCGTCGCACGGTGGCTCGCGCAGGACGGCAACCTCGACGCGCTCGAACTCACCGTCGGCAGCTCGCTGCGCAATCCGATGTATCTGTTCCGCGGCGACGTGCCGCTGCGCGAGTTCGCCGACCAGTTCCCGACGCCGCAGCGCCTGGGCATTCGTCTGGCGGGCCGCCGATTCCTGCGCACCTACCCGTATCACGAGGCCTATCTGCTGGAGGAGGCGTTGCGCTTCCGCGCCGAACTCGCGCTCCCGTTGGTGCTGCTCGGCGGCATCGCCTCGCGCGCGGCGATCGACACCGCGATGTCGCACGGTTTCGAGTTCGTCGCGATGGCGCGTGCGCTGCTGCACGATCCGGAATTGGTGAACCGCATGCGTTCCGACGCGGCGGCCGAGTCGCTGTGCACCCACTGCAATCGCTGCATGCCGACCATCTATCGGGGCACGCATTGTGTATTGACTTCTCCGGTACCGGATTCCACGACATCGACATAGTCCGATAGATAGCGAGAAGGCCCGGTCCTGATGGACCGGGCCTTCTTTCGGTGATGTATCCGCATTGCTCGCAATGCGGATTACGGCGCCTGGCCGGGCTTCGTCAGCCTGGCACCGACTACGCCACCCTCACCTGTCGAGCAATTAGGCGGGCTTGGCAGCGGACGCGGTCAGCTCCGGACCGACGATCGACACCCACTCGTTCATCTCCGGGGAATCATCCTTGGCGATTGCCGCGACATCTTGCCTATTGCAGCCGCTGCCGATCGGGACGCCGTCGAACCGCTCCTGGAGCCACTGATACGTTCCCGGCACGGACAAGAAGGCCTGCGAGTAAGACTCGCCGATTTGGATACGCCGGTAGGTGATCGGCCCATCGTTCTGGCAGTAGGTGTCCACCAGACGGTCGGTCGCGTAGGCCGGCATAATCCAGTCACCCATCGACTGGAAGATATAAGTCGGCCGGTCCGGAGTCGCATTTCCCAACTTCACCTGATCCAGGATTTTGCTCGGGATCGGCTCACGCGTCATGTCCGGAGTGTCGAACAGTCCCTTGATGTTCAGAGCAGGAAAGCTGAATACCGACCAACCCTGACACACGTTGCTGTGCACGCTTCGCAGCCCCTGGCCCAGCGGGTTCATGTGCTGGTCGATGTAGGTCTGCAGTTCCGGGTACTCGCGACTCAGGCCGATGATGCCCGCGAACACCGTCCCGGCAACGGCCCCGTTGTTCTGATAGTCGACCAGATCCCGCAGGTCTGACCCGGTGGAGCCGGAAACGGTCCCGACCAGGTTGACGTCCGGCGCGTAGGAGGCACGCTGTTCGGCGGCATGCATCGTCGGCATGGAGCCACCCGAGTCACCCCACAGGCCGACCTTCGTGTCGCGCCCTTGCTTCAGCTCCATCGGCTTGAAGTTTTCCGCGGCCCGGATGCCATCGAGGGTGATCCGGCCGCCCAGCGGGCCTGCGGCGAAGGCGGAGAGCAGGCCTTCGTGGTCGGGGATGGAGACGCCCCAGCCCTTGGTGACCGCGTAGAGGGCCATCGGGAGCATGAAGTTGGGGCCCATCGTGCCCACGTAGTTCGGCGGCAGCGCCAGCATCTGGCTGGTGTACGACGGCGCGCAGTGTGCCGCGACCGCGTCCTCCGGGATCTGCACCGACACCAGGTTCGTCGGGGCCTTACCGCGCGGCTTCATCACCGTGGTCACCGCGGCGATCGGCTCGTCCCGGCTGTTGTTCGAGCGGTACGACAGCTGCCAGGCGTCGACGTCGGGCTGAATGATCGACTGGAACGCGGGATGCACTTCACGGGCGGCAATGATCTCGCCCGGCTGCTTGGCCGCGACCACTTCGCGCGGCGGGTTGAGAAACACCTGATCGTCGGCGGGCATGGCCGGCGGCGTCAGGGCGGGCTGAATCGGGACATAGTCATCCGAGGCGCACGGGCAGGCCGAGGCAAAGCCGATAGCCGCCACTTGAATCACGGCCGCAGCACCCGCGGCCAACATCGTTGCCCGCCCATATCGGCGGTGCCGTGTTTTGAACATGTTCATACCTGATCCTTCAGCTGAGGGAGAGGTGCATGACAAGCCGTAACCGTGAGCAGCGGCACCAAATCCCCGACGAATGCAGGTATTAGCGAAGTGACCACTCCGGTGTGAGCCGCCGCAATCGTAGATGAACATTTGAATAATCCAACGCGAAACGCGAGGAAGACCCAATCTAATTCCCCCACCTCCCCCAACCCCCTTCTGACACAACCCCAATCAACTTCCGCCCGAGACCTTTCCACCCCACCCTCCGGCCCGAAATGTCCGATCCGATAACACCCCCACCCCCGTGAATCAACACCGTTTCAATAATTGAGAACAGCAATGTACACAACTCCGAAATCCCCGAAAAAAACCCCAACTGGGCGGATTCCACACTATGCACACCTTGTGGATATCGATAGTTGTACACAGCTTGTGGATATAACTCCCCCACCCCCACCCCCGAGAAATCAACTCCACCAACCCCAGTCACGAAGCAACCCACGAGTCCCCCTGCCCCTGAAACAGAAACACGCAACCAATCACCCCCGACCACTCCCCGCGACACCCACTACTCCCGTAACCGATACGGCAACCACGGAACTCACGAGACCACCGAACGCACACCCAAGCGAGATCGTCATCCCCCCACCCACCCACACGGCAGCCATCGACCACGCAACCCACACACGGGGTTCCACAGGCATAGGGGGTTCGGGGGGCGAAGCCCCGCCGAGCGGGTGTGGGGCTGCGCCCCACAAAAACAAACGACCGAAACGAGAAAAGCCCACGCTCTGTGTGAGCATGGGCTTCCCCGAGTGAAGGGTGGGCGAAGGGGGACTTGAACCCCCACGTCCCGAAGGACACTGGCACCTGAAGCCAGCGCGTCTGCCATTCCGCCACTCGCCCGAGCGACTCGGAGACAGTATCACGCACCGCGCGTCAGCACGAAATCGCCCGTGTGGGCCTGTGACGCGGGGACTGGACAAGCGCGGGAACCCGCTGATCTCGCCAAGAGTTACAGGTGTGGACGATCGTGGATATCATGCAATGAACGTGCTCGATACGCGACACGCCATACACGTGTGTCGTTGTTACGAATCAGCTGAAGAGACGCTCGCCGAAGGGAGGCCGAGATGGGCATCGTTTCACGGTTCGAGCGTCGTCTCCAGGGCGCCGTCGGTGATGGGTTCGCCAGGGTGTTCGGTGGCAACGTCGTGCCCCAGGAGGTGGAGGCGGCGCTGCAACGCGAGGCCGCCGATCATGTCCAGGAGCTCGACGGCGGACACCTGTTGGCTCCCAACAGTTATGTGATCACTATCAATTCCTCCGATCACCAGCAGTTGGACGCCGATCACGACCTCACCACCCGCGCGTTCGCCAAACACCTGCAGGATTACATCCGCGAGCAAGGCTGGCAGACCTACGGCGAAGTACACGTGGCGTTCGAGGCATCCCCTACGCTGCACACCGGACAGTTCAGGGCAAGCGGCCGGGTCGACCCGGACGTCGGTCGCGGAGCTTCACCAGCTCCAGGCCCTGGACCCACGCCACAACGACCTGCAAACCCGCAACCAGGAGCTGGCCCCATGACGCAGAACTCAGGCTACGACCCGAGCCGTGAGCCCGCGGAGTCCGATCCACGCAACCGCGGGTACGCCCCACCGCCTGCCGGTCGTGGCGGCGCGCAGAACGGCGCGTACCGCGAGGATTACGCGCGTGGCGCGGCGCCCGACGGTCAGCAGGGTTACAGCGAGTACCAGAACGGCTACGACTACCAGCAGGGCGGCCAGGCGTACGGCCAGCCGGGCTATCAGGAGCCGGGCTACGGCCAGCAGCAGGGCTATGCCGATCGCGGCTACGGCCAGCAGGGCTACCAGGAGCCCGCCTACGGCCAGCCGGGTTATCAGGAGCCCGCCTACGGCCAGCCGGGGTACCAGGAGCCTGCCGCCTATGGCCAGCCGGGCTATCAGGAGCCGGGCTACGGCCAGCAGCAGGGCTACGCCCAGCAAGGTTATGGCGATCAGGCGTACGCGGATCCGGCCTACGGCCAGCAAGGCCAGGGCTATGCCCAGCCGGGGTACGGCCAGCAGGGCTACCAGGAGCCCGGTTACGGCGAGCAGACTTACGCGGAGCCGGGTGCCTACGGTCAGGATGACCAGGGTGGTTACGGCCAGGCCTACTCGCAGCAGCCGGGGTACGGCGCGCAGCCGGGCTATGGCGCCGCGCCCGCGTATCCGGCTGCCCCGCAGGCGGGCTCGGGCTACTCGGCGACTCTGCAGCTCGATGACGGCAGCGGCCGCACGTACCAGTTGCGTGAGGGCAGCAACATCATCGGCCGCGGCCAGGACGCGCATTTCCGGCTGCCCGATACCGGCGTCTCGCGCAGGCACATCGAGGTCCGCTGGGACGGGCAGACCGCGATGCTTTCCGATCTGGGTTCCACCAACGGCACGCTGGTCAACGGTTCTCCCGTGCAAGACTGGCAGCTCGCTGACGGGGACGTGATCCGCGCCGGGCACTCCGAGATCCTGATCCGTATCGTCTGATCCCGTAAGCTGCGCGATGCAGGTCACGACTTGGCCATCAAGGATTCGTCGGTCGTATCGTGATCGAATTCGACCTACGGCCCTATGATGCTGCCAACACACGCACGGCACCGGAACCGGGGTCGGCAAGACCAGCATGCTGGTGGGGGTGGTCGAACCGCACCTACGGCACCGACATACACGGTCGAACAGGAGGTGGAACGCCGTGCAGGGACTGATACTGCAACTGACCCGTGCGGGGTTCCTGCTGCTGTTGTGGTTGTTCGTGTGGGCGGTGCTGCGCACCTTGCGCAGCGACATCTACGCGGCATCCGGCATACGGATACAGCCCAGGGCCGCACGCGGTTCCGCGGTGCTGCCCTCCTTCAGCCGGGGCCAGAAGGGCGCCAAATTTCTTGTGGTGACTCAAGGTTCACTCGCCGGCACCCGCATCTCGCTAGGCACCCAACCGGTGCTGATCGGGCGTGCGGACGACTCCACGCTGGTGCTCACCGATGATTACGCCTCGACAAGACATGCGCGATTGTCCCCGCGTGGCGATGATTGGTACGTCGAAGATCTCGGCTCGACGAACGGCACCTACCTCGATCGCGCGAAAGTCACCACTGCCGTGCGGGTTCCGCTCGGCACTCCTGTCCGTGTCGGCAAAACAGTGATCGAGCTGCGATCGTGACTCTCGTTCTCCGCTACGCAGCGCGTAGCGACCGCGGACTTGTCCGAGGCAACAATGAAGACTCTGTCTACGCGGGTGCGCGCTTACTAGCGCTCGCCGACGGGATGGGTGGCCATGCCGCGGGCGAGGTGGCGTCGCAGTTGATGATCGCCGCCCTCGCCCACCTGGACGACGACGAGCCCGGCGACGATCTGCTCGGCAAGCTCGATTCGGCGACCAGGGAGGGCAATGCCGCCATCGCCGATCAGGTCGAGGAGGAGCCCGAGCTCGACGGGATGGGCACCACGCTCACCGCCGTCCTGTTCGCAGGCAAGAAACTCGGCCTGGTGCATATCGGCGATTCCCGCGCGTACATGCTGCGCGGCGGCGAACTGGCCCAGATCACCAGGGACGACACGTTCGTCCAGTCACTGGTCGACGAGGGCCGGATCACGCCGGAGCAGGCGCATACGCACCCGCAGCGCTCGCTGATCATGCGCGCGCTCACCGGCAACGAGATCGAGCCGACGCTGATCATGCGCGAGGCGCGGGCCGGGGATCGTTATCTGCTGTGCTCGGACGGCCTGTCCGACGTGGTGAGCGATGAGACCATCGCGAACACCATGCGCGAGGGCAGCACCGACGAATGCGCCGACCGGCTCATCGAACTCGCGTTGCGCAGCGGCGGTCCGGACAATGTCACGGTCGTCGTCGCCGATGTCATCGATCTCGATTACGGCCAGAGCCATCCGATCGTGGCCGGTGCCGCGTCCGGGGTGGACGAGGACACGCCGCCGCCGAATACCGCGGCCGGACGCGCGGCAGCCATGCGGCCGCCGCGGGCCGCGCCGCGCCGGGCCGCCGCGGCACCGGAGCCGGAACCGAAGGGCAAGGCGCGCAAGCTGCGCTGGATCGTGCTGGCGTTCGCGCTGGTGATCGCCGTCGGGGTCGGACTGCTGGTCGGCTACAAGATGATTCGCAGCAACTACTACGTCGGGGCCGACAACGGCTCGGTGGTGATCCTGCGCGGGCTACCCGGCTCGGTGCTCGGGTATTCGATCCACGACGTGAATCTGGTCGGCTGCGTCACCAAGACCGGGGAGCTCTCCCTGGTCGACCCCGGCGCCGATATGCCGTCGTCCTGCAAGCAGCTGAAGGTCACCGACCTCAAGCAGACCGGACGCGAGCAGGTCGGCAAGGGCCTGCCGCCCGGTTCGCTGGATCGGGCCAAGGAGCAGATGCGCTCCATCGCGCAGGGCGAACTGCTGCCGCCGTGCCCGGCGAAGACGTCGGTGCCGCAGCCCGGCGTCCTGCCGACGCCGGTCCCGATCCCGTTCCCGGAGTTGTCACCGCCCGCGCCGCCTGCCCCGCCCGCACCGAGTACCGCGGTCACCCCGACCCCCGAACCGGCGCCGCCCGCGCCGGGCACCGGTGACGCACGGGGCACCGAGATCAAGACGCCGACGAAGTCGGAGGCCCCGGTTCCGTCGTCGTCCGCGTCGCCGAACCCCCAGATCGCGGGGGAGAACTGCCGGGTGACGGACTGATGTCCGCGCCGGCACCGCCGTCCGCTGGGGCTTTTCCCAGTCCTCCCGGCGGCTTCGCTCCCGCGCCACCGCCGAGTACCCGACGCAATATCGAACTGCTGTTGCTGGCCGGTGCCGCGGTGATCACGACGGTCTCGCTGTTCCTGGTCGAGGCCAGTCAAGAGCAGTCGATCACCTGGGACATCGCCAAGTACGGGCTGGCCTTCCTCGCCTTGTTCGGGGCGGCGCATCTCGCGGTGCGCCGGTTCGCGCCGTTCGCCGATCCGCTGTTGCTGCCGATCGTCGCGGTGCTCAACGGACTCGGGCTGGTGCTGATCCACCGGCTCGACCTGGCCGATCAGCAGGAAGCGATCTACAACGCGTTGCCGGTGCCCTCCCCCGACGCCAACCAGCAGATCCTGTGGACCGCGCTCGGCATGGTGGTGTTCGTCGTGCTGCTGATCGTGTTGCGGGATTACCGGACGCTGGCCCGCTACGGCTACACCCTCGGCCTGGTCGGGTTGCTCGCGCTGGCCCTGCCCGCGGCCCTGCCCGCCCGATTCTCCGAGATCAACGGCTCGAAGAACTGGATCAAGATCACCGGATTCAGCATCCAGCCCGCGGAATTCGCGAAGATCCTGCTGATCATCTTCTTCGCCTCGGTCTTGGTGGCCAAGCGTGACCTGTTCACCGCCGCCGGGCGGCACCTGCTCGGCATGGAGTTCCCGCGCGGGCGCGACCTCGGCCCGATCGTGGTGGTCTGGATCGTCTGCGTCGGCGTGCTCGTCTTCGAGAAGGACCTCGGCACCTCGCTGTTGATCTTCAGCACGGTGCTGGTGATGCTCTACATCGCCACCGAGCGGGTGGGCTGGCTGATCATCGGCGGCGCGCTGCTCACCCTCGGATTCTTCTTCGCCTACCAGACTTTCAGCCACGTCAAGGTGCGCACCCAGGTCTGGTTGCACCCGTTCGACGACTACAACAACACCGGCTACCAGATCTCCCAGTCGCTGTTCGGGCTCGCCACCGGCGGGCTGGCCGGTACCGGGCTCGGCGGCGGCAGGCCCAACAAGGTGCCCTTCGCCAAGACCGACTTCATCATCACCACGATCGGCGAGGAGCTCGGCCTGATCGGGCTCACCGCGGTGCTGGTGCTGTTCCTGGTGTTCATCGTGCGCGGCCTGCGCACCGCGCTCGCCGTGCGGGACAGCTTCGGCAAGCTGCTGGCGGCGGGCCTGGCGTTCACCGTCGCGATCCAGCTGTTCGTCGTGGTCGGCGGTGTCACCAAGCTGATCCCGCTGACCGGTCTCACCACGCCGTTCATGTCCTACGGTGGTTCGTCGCTGCTGGCCAACTACGCGTTGCTCGCGTTGCTGATCAAAGTCTCGGACGCGGCGCGTGCGCCGGCACCGGCCCGCAAGGCCGTGCCTGCGGCGCCGATCGCGGAAATGACCACCGAGCTGTTGCGCAAGCCCGAAGCGGGCCGACCGGAAGCGGGGCCCGTGACGTGAACACTCCGCTACGCCGGGTCGCCATCGCCGTGATGGTGATGATCGTCGCGCTGCTGCTCAACGCCACCTACGTGCAGGTGATCAAGGCCGACGACTACCGCGCCGACCCGCGCAACTCCCGGGTGCTGCTCGACGAGTACTCCCGCCAGCGCGGCCAGATCTCCGCGGGCGGCACCGTGCTGGCCAACTCGGTCGCCACCGAAGACCGCTACAAGTACCTGCGCA
Source organism: Nocardia sp. NPDC050175 (assembly GCF_044459885.1). Lineage (NCBI taxonomy): Bacteria > Bacillati > Actinomycetota > Actinomycetes > Mycobacteriales > Nocardiaceae > Nocardia > Nocardia sp. NPDC050175. The sequence goes on along the minus strand of NZ_JBITJI010000019.1, from coordinate 138,552 downwards.
CCTACCCGAGCTCCCCCGAGGCCTACGCGCCCGCCACCGGCTTCTACTCGATGCAGTACCGCACAACGGGTTTGGAGCGGGCCGAGGATTCGGTGCTCAACGGCTCCGACAGCCATCTGTTCGGGCAGCGGCTCATCGACATGGTGTCCGGGCGCGACCCGCGCGGCGGCAACGTGCTCACCTCCCTCGACCCGGCCATGCAGCAGGTCGCCTACGACCAGCTGACCAGCAAGCACTTCACCGGCTCGGTGGTCGCGATCGAGCCGAGCACCGGCCGGATCCTCACCATGGTGTCCACCCCGAGCTACGACCCGAACCAGCTGTCCAGTCATGACGGCGCGCTCGGCACCAAGACCTGGGAGGACCTGAACGCGGACCCGCGCCAGCCGATGCTGAATCGGGCTGTCTCGCAGACCTATCCGCCCGGTTCCACGTTCAAGGTGGTGCTCACCGCGGCCGCGCTGGCGAACAACATCGCGACGCCGGACGATCAATTCACCGCGGCGCCGAACATCACGCTGCCGGGCACCAGCACCACGCTGGAGAACTACGGCGGCTCCACCTGTGGCTCGGGCCAGACCGCCTCGCTGACCGACGCGTTCCGTCTTTCCTGCAACACCGCGTTCGCCGAACTCGGCGTCAAGGTCGGCGCCGCGAAACTGAAGGACCAGGCCGCCGCGTTCGGCATCGGCGAGAACCGGTCCATCCCGATTCCGGTCGCGGAGAGCACCGTCGGCACCATCCCGGACAACGCCGCGATGGCCCAGAGCGCCATCGGGCAGCGGGATGTGGCGCTGACTCCGCTGGACAACGCGGTGATCGCGGCGACCGTGGCCAACGGCGGCGTCCGGATGGAGCCGCACCTGATCGACCAACTGCAAGGGCCCGACCTCAGTGAATTGTCCAAGACCAAGCCGGTCTCGCTCGGCCAAGCGTTCAATGCCCAGGTAGCGTCACAGCTGACGAATCTGATGATCGCGTCGGAGAACAACACCACCGGTGGCCAGTCCTCCGCCCGCTATCAGATCGCGTCCAAGACCGGCACCGCCGAGCACGGCAGCGATCCACGCAATACCCCTCCGCACGCCTGGTACATCGCCTTCGCGCCCGCGCAGAATCCGAAGATCGCCATCGCGGTGATCGTGGAGAACGGCGGCGACCGGGCACTCGGCGCGACCGGCGGCAAGGTGGCCGCGCCGATCGCGCGTGCGGTCTTGGACGCCGGTCTGCGAGGCGGCTGAACGATATGGATGTGCGAGTGAAGGTACGGGGATGCTGAACAACGGTGCGATGATCGCCGACCGCTACCGCCTGCAACGCCTGATCGCAACCGGCGGCATGGGCCAGGTCTGGGAGGCGCTGGACACCCGGCTCGATCGCCGGGTGGCCGTCAAGGTGCTCAAATCGGAGTTCTCCGCCGACCCGACGTTCCGGCATCGGTTCCGTACCGAGGCCAGGACCACCGCCCAGCTGAACCACCCTGGGATCGCCGGGATCTACGACTACGGCGAGACCACCGACCCGCAGGGCAGCGAAACCGCCTATCTGGTCATGGAACTGGTCCAGGGCGAGCCGCTGAACACGGTGCTGAACCGGCTCGGCAGGCTCTCCGTCGGCCAGGGTCTCGACATGCTCGAGCAGACCGGCCGGGCGCTGGACGTGGCGCATCGGGCCGGTGTGGTGCACCGCGACGTGAAGCCGGGCAACATCCTGGTGACGCCGACCGGTCAGGTGAAGATCACCGACTTCGGCATCGCCAAGGCCGTGGACGCCTCGCCGGTGACCAAGACCGGCATGGTGATGGGCACCGCGCAGTACATCGCGCCGGAGCAGGCGGTCGGCGAGGACGCCACCGCCGCCAGCGACGTGTACTCGCTCGGCGTGGTCGGCTACGAGGCGCTGGCCGGTACCCGGCCGTTCAGTGGCGACGGCGCGATCACCGTCGCGATGAAGCATGTCCGCGAGACGCCGCCGCCGATGCCGGGCGATCTGCCCGCCAACGTGCGCGAGCTGATCGAAATCACCATGGGCAAGGATCCGAAGGGGCGCTACTCGCGCGGCGGCGAATTCGCCGACGCGGTGGCCGCCGTGCGCGCGGGCCGCAGGCCACCGACGCCGACCGGGGCCAACCCGTCGCTGTCGATGACCGGCGCCACCCGGGTGCTGCCGCCCGGACCGACCGTCGCGATTCCTTCCACGCCAACGGATTTCGACGGCGCGACAGTGCACTACGCCGCGCCCGCCGGCGCGGCACTCGGCGCCGCGGGCTACGCCAACGGCGCCGGGGCTCCGGCGACGATGCTCAACTCCGGCACCGGCGGAAACCAGGTGGCGCCGGGTAATGGCCAGCGCTTCACCACAACTCAGAAGTGGATGGTCGCGCTCGGCGCCGGTGCGGTGCTGCTGCTCGCGGCCGTGCTCTACCTGATGTTCGGCGGCGACACGAACCCCGATACGAAGGTCCCACCTACCACCTCGTCCACGCCGGCGCCCAAACCGCCCCCGCCGCCGGTGACCAGCGTAACGACGCCCAAACCTGTTCCACCGCCGGTGGTGACCACCACCGAAGCGCCGACCACGACGCCCGAACCGACAACGACGACGCCAGAGCCGACGACGACCACACCGCCGCCGAGCACGACGACGCCGCCGAAGACCACGAAGCCGACGACGACTCCGCCCACCACCCTGCCCCGAATCCCCACCATCGACATACCATTTCCGGGGAACCCCGGTGCCCGGAACCCCGCGGCCACCCCGAGCGCGCCAAATAACTCTTCGCAAGGACAACAATGACGACCCCGAAGAATCTCTCCTCCCGCTATGAGCTGGGCGAGATCATCGGGTTCGGCGGCATGTCCGAGGTGCACAAGGCGCGGGATCTGCGGCTCAGCCGGGACGTGGCGATCAAGGTGCTGCGGGCCGACCTGGCCCGCGATCCCACCTTCTATCTGAGATTCAAGCGCGAGGCACAGAACGCCGCCGCGCTGAATCATCCGGCCATCGTCGCGGTGTACGACACCGGCGAGGCCAAGGTCGACGACGGGCCGTTGCCCTACATCGTGATGGAGTACGTCGAGGGCGACACGCTGCGCGATATCGTGCGCGGCCAGGGTCCGCTGCCGCCCCGCCGGGCCATGGAAGTCGTCGCGGATGTCTGTGCCGCACTGGATTTCAGCCACAAGGCCGGGATCGTGCACCGCGACATGAAGCCCGCCAACATCATGATCAACCGGGCCGGCGCGGTGAAGGTGATGGACTTCGGCATCGCCCGCGCGATCGCCGACGCCGCCAACCCGATGACGCAGACCGCGGCGGTGATCGGTACCGCGCAATACCTTTCGCCCGAGCAGGCGCGTGGCGAGACGGTCGACGCCAGGTCCGACGTGTACTCCGTCGGCTGTGTGCTGTTCGAAATCCTCACCGGCGAGCCGCCTTTCACCGGTGACTCGCCGGTCGCGGTGGCCTACCAGCACGTCAGGGAGGATCCGCGGCTGCCGTCGCACGTGCATCCCGGCATACCGCGCGAGCTCGACTCGGTGATCCTCAAGGCGATGAGCAAGAACCCGGCCAACCGCTATCAGAGCGCGGCCGAGATGCGCGCCGACCTGATCCGGGTGCTCGGCGGCCAGAAGCCGATCGCCCCGATGGTGATGACGGACGAGGACCGCACCACCGTCTTCGGCTCCAACGAGCCAGCGCCGCGCAGTTACCGCACCGTCGAGCGCGACGACGACACCGCCGAGCAGGGCCCACCGGAGACCAGCGGCCCACGCCGCACCCTCTACATCGGCATTGCCGCGGCCGCCGGTGTCGCCGTGCTGCTCGCCCTGTTCTGGGTGCTGATCGGACCCGGGAGCAAGCCGGATCAGGTTGCCGTGCCCGATCTTTCGGGCAAGACGTCGCAGCAGGCGACGGACGAGTTGCAGCGGGCGGGCTTCAAGGTCGCCATCCAGCAGAAGCCGGACAGCAAGATCGAAACCGGCAAGGTCATCTCCACCGCGCCGCTCGGCGGTTCCCGACAGGACAAGGGCAGCACCATCACGCTGCAGGTGTCCACCGGTCCCGCGCAGGTTCAGGTGCCCAAGCTCGACGGGATGAGCCAGCAGGAAGCCGAAGTGGCGTTGCGCAACAGCAACCTGAAGATCGATCAGCAGGTGCAGAAGAAGCCGTCCAGCACGCAGGACACCGACAAGGTCATCGGACAGGATCCGTCGGCGGGCTCCAGGGTCGACGTCGACAAGGCCATTGTGATCACCCTCGGCTCCGGTCCGGAGTCGGTCCGGGTGCCGAACGTGATCGGGCAGGACATCGACGTCGCCAAGCCGAACCTGGTGGACAGCGCCGGCTTCAAGATCCAGATCCAAGAGGTGCCGTCGTCCCGGCCCAAGGGCGAGGTGCTCTCGACCAGCCCTGCGGGCGGCATGAACGCGGAGAAGGGCTCGACGGTCACCGTTCAGGTGTCCAGCGACCAGATCAAGATGCCGTCGCTGGTCGGGCTCACTGTCGCGCAGGCGGTGGACAAGCTGCGCACGGAGGGTTGGACCGGCACGCAGAGCCAGATCAGCCAGTCGCCGCAGGGCACGTTCGATACCAGCAGTGTCGGCCGAATCCTCAGTCAGCAGCCGTCCGCCAGCGGTTCGATCCCGAAGAACGGGACCGTGGCCGTCGGCGTCGGCGTCCTCGGTCCGCCGTGACTCCCCCGCCTCTCCGCGTATTCAGGCCAGATCTAGGTGCGGCGGAAGTGGCGTTGGCGGCTGACGGTTGCGTCGTTGGTTTCGGTAGCCCGTGCCCGGTGAGTTACCCATGTTCTTGCCAGATCAGTTGGCTCAAAACACCGACCGGTCGGTGTGATTAGCGGCAGAATTGGGCTTGCTCCATCCGGATCAGCAGTGCTGACTAGCGAGGAGGAAGCCTTAATGACAACCGCCAGGGACATCATGAAACCCGGTGCGCAGTGGATCTCCAAGGAGGAGACCGTCGGGAAAGCGGCCAGGGTGATGGCCGAACTCGGCGTGGGATCGCTCGTCATCGCCGACGACAACGATCGGATGTGCGGGATCATCACCGATCGGGACATCGTCGTGAAATGCATTGCGCAGGGCCGTTCCCCGGCCACCACGCGCGCCGCCGAGCTGTGCGAGTCGACGCCGCGCTGGGTCGACGCCGATGCCGATGTCGAGGATGTACTCGACGCGATGGAGATGCACCGGATCAAGCGGATGCCGGTGATCGACAACAAGCGCCTCATCGGCATGATCAGCGAGTCCGACCTGGCCAGGCACCTCGACGACAACCAGCTCGGCGAGTTCGTCACCGCGCTCTACGGTCGGCCCTAGGACAGCTCGAGGTGGCGGTTCATCGCCATCGCCGCAGCCGCCAACTCGGCCAGCTCGACCACCTCGACGCCCTGCTCCCGTAGCTTTTCCACGCCGACGCAGTTGGTCACGAAGGTCGCGGGCTCGCGCCAGGCGAGGACCACCCGGGGAATCCCCGCCCGCAGGATCCGGTCGGTGCACGGCAGCCGGGTCGCCGTGGCGCGCTGCGAGCATGGTTCGAGGGTGGTGTAGATCGTCGCCCGAGCGAGGCGTGGATCGTCCGCGTCGAGCTTGTTCAGCGCGGACTCCTCGGCGTGCACCTTCGCGTCGGTCTCGCGCGAGTATCCGGTGGCGATCTCCACACCGTCGGCCACGATCACCGCGCCGACGGAGAAGGCTGTCTCACTCGGTGGGCAGAGTCGCGCGAGTTCGATAGCGCGTCGCATGAAGTCCTGGTCTGTCATGCGTGCTGACTTCGGGAAGTAGTGCAGGACAGCGATGTCACCGACCTGACTGACGTCGGCCAGTTGCATGCGGCGGTGCGGGGCACCGGGAAAGCTTGCGGCATCGAGGAATCGGGGCGCTGCCGGGTCGCCGACCAGCAGGGGCGCGACGGCCAGATGCAGTTCGTCCGCGAGGTCGGCGGCCAGGAAGGCGGTGTGGATGCGGGTGCCGCCCTCGACCATGAGGCGCGCGATGCCGCGGCGGCCCAGCTCGTCCAGCAGCACGCCGAAGTCGAGTTCGGTTCCGAGCGAGACGACTTCGGCGAGGCCGGACAGGCTGTCGGCGAGCCGCTTTGCGCCCGCGTCGGTCGTATAGACGAGCTTGTCGCCGCCGTGATGCCAGAACCGCAGCTCCGGATCCAGCTCACCGCCGGCCGTCACCGTGATCTTCAGCGGAAACTCCGGCTTACCCGCGGCAATCCGCGCCGCCCGACGCTCAGCACTGTCGACCAGCAGCCGGGGGTTGTCGCGGCGCAGTGTCTCGGCCCCGATCAAGATCGCATCGGAATCCGCGCGCACCTGATCGACGCGATCGAAATCCGCCGCATCCGACAGTCGCAGCCGGTCGCCGGTCGCGTCATCGATATACCCGTCGACACTCACCGCGACCGACAGCAGCACATGCGGACGAGTCACGCCGTGCTCCGGGGAGCCGACATCGCCGCCTTGCTCGCTGTTACTCACAGCCGCAACCGCCCACAACGGCCACGCGTTGATGGCTCGTTCGCCATGGGCGCGGCTTCATAAGATCGACACCGAGCGCGCCCCGTCGGAATACCTGCGGGCCGCTTGTAGCCACGCAGGGCTGGAACTCGCCTTCGCTACGCATTAGCGAGCCGGTGTCGCCCCCTCGCGCACGCACAGTCGCGCCGCCGCCCTGCACTGATGGCTCGCTGCCTGCGCTCATCCGCAGCTGTGTCCCAGCGGCGCGCAACTTCGCGCCACCTGGGCGACCCCTGCCGACAATTCGCTGATCACGGTTCCGCGCAGCTGCGCCGCGCAGTTCGCCACGCTGCGGTGCAGTCACTGCCACACCTCGCCGACCGCCGGCTCCGCCGTACCCGAAGGCGCGCGATGCCATTGGTTCGCTTGCCGGCGGGCACTCACTGCAGCACCAGCGCGGCGACCTCCGCCTCCAGCATCTCCACCAGGCCCTCGGCCGGGCGTTCGCCGCAGATGCCGAGCCAGTTGGCCAGCATCCGATGGCCGCCCTGGGTCAATACGGATTCGGGGTGGAACTGCACGCCGTGGATCGGCAGGGTGCGGTGGCGCATGGCCATCACGATGCCGGTCTCGGTGCGGCCGAGCACCTCGATCTCCTCGGGCAGGGTGTCCTCGAGGACGGTGAGCGAGTGGTACCGCGTGGCGGTGAACGGATCGGGCAGGCCGGCCAGCACACCCGCACCGATGTGGAAGACCGAGCTGGTCTTGCCGTGTAGCAGCTCGGGCGCGCGGGTCACGGTGGCACCGAAGGCTTCGCCGATGGCCTGATGGCCGAGGCACACGCCGAGCAGCGGGACGGCCTGGGCGGCGCAGGCGAGCACCAAGTCGATGCTGCGGCCCGCGCGATCGGGGGTGCCGGGGCCGGGGCTGATCAGGATGCCGTCGAATTCGGCGACGACCGCGTCCACGTCGGCCAGGTTCGCGTCGTCGTTGCGCCAGACCACGGCCTCGACGCCAAGCTGACCGAGGTACTGGACCAGGTTGAACACGAAGCTGTCGTAATTGTCGACGACGAGAACACGCATGGTCCGAGATTACGTCCCCGCACGGCGCCGCGTCGCATCCAATACCAGTTGGGATAGCCTAGAGGCACACCGGAGGGCGCCAGAGCCCTCGTCCACCGTGGCGAGCGAGCTCCGCACGACCCACACGCGCCTGCCCCGCCGGTACCGACCTGCACGCCGAAATACGAGGACGTCATGCCCAAGTCGAAGGTCCGGAAGAAGACCGACTACACGATCAACCCTGCCAGCCGGACGCCGGTGAAGGTGAAGGTCGGGCCGTCGCCGGTCTGGTACGTCACCATCATGCTCGGGTTCATGCTCGCCGGACTGGCGTGGCTGCTCGTCTACTACCTCGCCGCCGACCACATCGGCTGGATGAGCGACCTGAACGCGTGGAACTTCCTGATCGGATTCGGCCTCATGGTCGTCGGTCTGATCATGACCATGCGGTGGCGTTGACACCACATCTGGGTTGTTCCGGGTAACGCGGACACCACATCTGGATTACAGACGTGTCATTCATGCACACCTGTGGATGAACCTGTGGACAACTCGAGGAGCGATTGGGGAAGTGACGCGTGACACCTGATTCTCCCGATCCCCAGCCGTTCGATCCCGACCCGCGCGACGCCACCCCGCGCCTCGCCTGGACCACCCCGGCGCCCGCACTCATCGCGGTCACCGGTGGCGGCATCATCCTGGCCGTTGCCGCGATCCTGGCCAACGAGGCCGCGAGTCGGCTACTCGTCGGATTGGCGGCGGCGGGCCTATTGGTGCTGGCCGGGCTAGGTTTCCGGCAGCGGCCTCGGCTAACGGTGGTCCCCGGCGCCGACCCGCGCCTGGTCGTGCGCAACCTGCTCGGCGCCGACGAATACGCCCGCGATCAGATCATCCGCGCCAGGGTCGTCGACTACCGCCGCCTCGGTCGCAAGATGCCGATGCTGGAGATCGACGTCGATCATGACGGCACCGAACGGCTGCTGATCTTCGGTCGCTGGGATCTCGGCACCCGGCCCGACGAGGTGTACGACACCCTCGTGCAGACCCTCCGGCTGTCCGGCGAGACCACTCGCTGACCCTCGCCGGGCAGAGTTATGCACAGGCCGCATCGGCTGCGGCGGTCCACGGAGTTGTCAGTAAATTCGTGTGCGCACCGATCGCGCACGGTGGCACGAGTAAGCGCGGCCGATGCCGCCCGTGGCACGACTTCTCGTGTTTCACGTGAAGCCGTGCCACGAATCGCGAATCAGGCCAGCGACATTGCGGTAGCGCTGATCACGCCGACCGCCACCAGCGCGACCACCACGACGGCGACCCAGCCGATGAGGCGAGCTGTCGGTTGCGATTTCGCACGCAGCCAGCCGGGCAGGAACAGGATGCCCAACGTCGCGATCGTGCCTGCGGCCAGTCCGCCGAGGTGTCCCCACAGCGAGATGCCCGGCAGCGAGAAGCTGATGAAGACGTTGATACCGATCAGGATCAGCATCTGATTCGGGTTCTGCCGCAGCCGGATCAGGATCACGGTGATCGCGCCGAACAGGCCGTACACCGCGCCCGAGGCACCCGCGGTCGCGGTGTCCTGCGAGAACACCATCACCGCGGCGGAACCACCGAGCAGCGACACGAGATAGACCGCGAGGTAACGCAGCCGCCCGAGCACCAGCTCGGTATCCCGGCCGATCATGTACAGCGCGAACATGTTGAGCAGCAGGTGGATCGGACCGTAGTGCAGGAAGCCGGAACCGATCAGCCGGAACCATTGGCCGTCGGCGACCAACGGCGGATAGAGCACCCAGTCGTGGAACAGCGCCGAGGTCCGGTTCTCCAGCAGGCTCTTCGACTGGGCGGCGGTGATCGCGTAGATCGCGACGTTGATCGCGATCAGCGCATAGGTCGCGTACGGCAGCGACGCCCTGGCCACCGGCGCACCCGCGACGGTGCGCACCGGTGCCACGTCACGCTGCTCTTGCCGGAGGCAGTCGACACAGTGCTGGCCGACCGCCGCGGGACGCAGGCATTCCGGGCAGGCGGGCCGTCCGCAGCGCGTACACGCGAGGCCGGTCGGACGTTGGGGATGGCGAACGCACGTCTGCGCAGGCGGCTGAGCGGTCATAACCTCATTCGATCGTGATCTTGGTGATTTCGACGGATTCCAAGGGACGGTCGTTGCGATCGGTGGCGGTGGTCGCGATCGCGTCCACGACCTTGCGCGACTCCGGATCGACGACCTCGCCGAAGATGCTGTGCTTGCGGTTGAGGTGCGGCTGCGCACCGACGGTGATGAAGAACTGCGAGCCGTTGGTGGCCGGGCCCGCATTGGCCATCGCCAGCAGGTAGCCGCGATCGAAGCGCAGTTCCGGGTGGAACTCGTCGCCGAACTCGTAGCCGGGTCCGCCGCGCCCGGTGCCGGTGGGATCCCCGCCCTGAATCATGAACCCGGCCATCACGCGGTGGAACACGGCGCCGTCGTAGAACGGGCCGGTGCTGCCGCCGCTCGCGTTCGCGGTGGTGTACGGCGCCGAACCGTCGGCGAGGCCGATGAAGTTACGGACCGTCTTGGGCGCGTGGTTACCGAAGAGCGAGATCTTGATGTCGCCGCGATTCGTGTGGAGCGTCGCCACAGCGGTCTGATTCGGTGAGGTCACGCCGCAATGCTACGGTCTCGCCGCCTCGGAACTTCAGCGCACCGACCGCTGCCGCCCGTGTCGGGTTGTGCCGGGTGGCCGAGATCCGAGTCCGCGCGCTGGGTTATTCGCGGATGAACGCAAGCGGTCGCCGCCGCGTCGAGGCTGAGTTGTCGGTCACCCGCCCCTGCTCGACCTGAGCGGATGGGTAGCGGATCCGGAACGCCGAGCGCGCCGCTGAGCTGGCGCTACTGCATGAACGGCCCGGTTGTGCCAGCATGGGCCAATGACCTTGGGGCCCCTACATGTATCCGCACGTACTCGTAACCGGCTCATTGTCGCGGCCGCCGTCGCGCTGGCGAGTGCCGTGGCCCTGCTGATCCGCAGCAAGCGGCCGCAGCCGCCCGCGCCCGCCCCGGCGCCGCCGCGCATCGGCTACTCCCGCAACGGCTCTGCCCCCGCGCCCGTAGCCCACGGAATGGCCCACGGAGATAACTGACACGATCTGTGCACCGAGACTCTGCTTGTCTCTTCCGTCGCGACGGGCGTTGATTCCTCAGCTGGGAGCCGGCCTCGGCAGGGGCGGCCTGACCCCAGGTTTGGCAGTACCCCTTTGCCGCTCAGCGGCTGACGGTTTTCTTGTACTGACCGACCGCCAGTGGCACGAAGATCACCATGATCACCAACACCCAGATCAGTGTGGTCACTTCGGGATGCAGCAGCGACCAGGCGGTGGGCTCCGGGGCCAGGTCGCTGGTGTTGCCGAATAGGTCGCGAGTTGCCTGGGTGAGCGCGGAGACCGGGTTCCATTCGGCGATCACCCGGAGCACCGTCGGCAGCTTCTCGCTCGGCACGAAGGTGTTGCCGATGAACGTCAGCGGGAACACCACGATGAAGCTGGCGTTGTTGAAGACCTCCGGCGCGCGGACCAGCAGGCCGACGAAGGCCATCACCCAGGACACCGCGTAGGCGAACAGCAAGAGCAGCACGTAGGCCAGCACCGCGTCCAGGAACGATCCGCGAATCCGCCAGCCGACCACCAGGCCGGTCAGCGACATCACCGTCAGGCTGACCACGTTGATCACCACGTCGCTGAGGGTCCGGCCGATCAGCACGGCGGACGGCGCCATCGGCAGCGAGCGGAATCGATCGATGATGCCCTTCTGCATGTCCTCGGCCAGCGCGGAACCGGTGAACGACGCACCGAACACCACGGTCTGCGCGAAGATGCCGGCGATCAAGAATTCCCGATACCCACCGGAGACGCCGGGCACGTCGATCGCCGCGCCGAAGATGTAGGCGAACAGCAACACGAACATGATCGGCGAGAGCGTCGAGAAGATCAGTACGTCGGGCACCCGCCTGATCTTGATGACCCCGCGCTTCGCGATGGTCAGGCTGTCGCTGACCACCATCGACAATCGGTCGCCGAGTGAGGGCCGCGGAGCCGTCGTGGTCATCGGGACTTCCCTTCCGCTGCTTCGAGTTTGTCCGCCGCGGCCCGGCCGTTGTCGTTGACCAGTTCTTCCGCCTCGTGCCCGGTGAGGGTGAGGAACACATCGTCGAGCGAGGGCCGGCGCAGGCCGACGTCGTGGATCTTCACGTCGTGCTCGGCGAGCTTGCCGATCGCCGCGACCAGCGCCTGCGAGCCGTCCGAGACCGGGACGATGATCCGGCGCAGCCCCGGCTCGACGTGAATCTCACCGTCCGCCAGGCCTTTCAGCGCCCGCATCGCGGTATCCAGGTTGTCGGCATGGTCCACGGTGAGCTCGATCCGGTCGCCGCCGACCATGGTCTTGAGCTCGTCGGCGGTGCCGCGCGCGATCACCTTGCCGTGGTCGATCACCGCGATCGCGTCGGCCAGCCGATCGGCCTCGTCCATGTGCTGAGTGGTGAGCAGCAGCGTGGTGCCGCCGGCGACCAACTCCTCGATGACATCCCACAGGTCGAGCCTGGCCCGCGGATCCAGGCCGGTGGTCGGCTCGTCGAGGAACAGCACCGGCGGTTTGGCCACCAATGCGCCCGCCAGATCGAGTCGCCTGCGCATACCGCCGGAATACGTTTTCACCGGACGGTCGGCGGCATCGCTGAGCCGGAAACGGTCGAGCAGTTCGCGCGCTCGCTCTTTACTGCGTTGCACACCCATGTGATATAGCCGCCCGACCATTTCCAAATTCTCGAAGCCGGTGAGGTATTCGTCCACCGCGGCGTATTGGCCGGACGCGCCGATCCGGGAGCGCAGCGTCCGCGGATCGCGCAGCACGTCGATGCCCGCGACGGTCGCGCGGCCGGAGTCGGGGATGAGCAGGGTGCTGAGCACCCGGACCGTGGTGGTCTTACCTGCGCCGTTGGGGCCGAGCAGCGCGGTGACGGTCCCCTCCGGGACCGCGAGGTCGAGTCCGTCGAGGGCGACCAGATCGCCGTATCGTTTGACCAGACCCTCGGCGACTATTGCGTCGGGCATGATTCTCCTGAGTCGTGAGTTTTCATGGGATGTATTTGCCCGACTTCGCTGGATCGGGACCAATTTCCGATACTCGAGTCAGTATTGCGCCACCCACCGACAATTTCATCCGATTTGTGCGGTATTTCGATCATGGGAAAGACACCGGCTCGACGACACCGGGCGTCGTCCATTCCAGAACCTGCACGATGACCCCATTGGGGTCGGTCACCTGGAACAGCTTCTCGCCCCAGGGTTGTTCGATCAGCGGCAACGTGATGGGCACCCCCGCGTCCCGTAGTCGCGCCTCCTCGCGCGCGGCGTCATCGACGGTGAAGGCGATCGCGACACCTTGCGAGGGCACGTGCCGTTGTTCCTCGGGTAGCACCGCTAGGCCGAGCTCATGCACCGCGATGCCAAGCGGCGCTTCCGGATGGGTCAGCGACACGAAGCCGTCGGCCGCGATTGCCTCGGTGTAACCGAAGTGATCGACGAGGAACCGTTGCGTGGCGGCGATGTCGGCCACGGTCAGGGACAGGGTGCAGGCGTTGATGCGCATTCGCTCGATTCCTTCTGTGCTGGCGTGCGGCGAAGCTTTCTCTCTACAAAGTACAGAGTTTTTGGATGGCTGCCCAGCCCCAAATTCGGCCTCGGCTTTCCGCCGCGCGACAGACAAAAGGTCGCACCTCGATCCAGGCGGTGCTCGGGGGTGCCGGATCGAAGTGCGACCGGTTCGATACTCCCGTGCGGCACCGGGCCGGTCGCGGGTAGCGGGCTACCCGATTCCCGGCCGCTCGGTACTCGCGCCGGGGCGCGCCGACGCGAAAGCGGCCGAGCGCCTTGGTCGCTCGGCCGATGTGACTCGTCTCACCCCTGCTGAACACGAACACATGTTCGCACCGGGGTACGACAGATTTCGGCACCGCGGACCCGCCCGCGAAGACGACACGCGGCGCCTTTTTCCGCCCGCCGAGGTGAACCGCACATATCCGACAGCGATCCTCGCCACACAGCGACCGGTCGGCATGTTTTCGAGCACTCCCGATAGCCTCGGCCAAATCTGTCAAATACTAGGTATCAGCCTGCGTAACAGTGGTTTTGGCAAACACCAGGCCACCATCGAACAGTGGCCCACAGGGGTGGCCGGAGTACCCGAAACGACCCCGATCTAGCAGAAAGTAAGCCCACCCAAAAAATCTTCGAAAAGTGGCCCTCCCCACGCGCACACAATCGCGGATCATCGCGTAGGATCATTCAAGTCGGCCCCTCCCCCCCGGGCCGACCTTACGCGGGCCTCGGCTAACTCCCCCCCTTCGCCGAGGCCCGCTCCCCATTTCTGGAGCAGGTCAGACCGCCGGATCGGTGCCGGGTCGCACCGATCGCCAGGCCGTAGCCAGTCGCTGCTCGCGCACCCGCCCGGCGATCGCGAGCAGCGGACGGTCCCGCTCCCACCGTTGCCTGGTCACCGAATCCACGGACGCCCACAGGGAATCCAGCTCCGCCAGCAACCGGCCGACGTAGTCGAACGCGCCACCCAGCGCGACATGGACGCCCGGCGAACTCGGAGCATCGATGTCGAGCCCACGCACCGCAGCCACCGCGGTGAGCAGCTGCTGCAGCACCGACTGCGACCAGCCCGACGCACGCGCCACCCGAACCAGCCAGCCGAGCGCCGCCGCGAGCACGTGCACGTCCTCGATCGTGCGGAACGGCTTGAGGTAGTCCAGGTAGCCGTCGCCCGGTAACACCACTGCCGCAACATCTGTCAGCGTCACCATGGCGTGCGGGATCTCCGGCGCGAACGGGGTCGTCGGCAGATTCGTCACGTGCACCCCGGCCTCGCGCACGTCGACCATGGTGGCGCGCAACCGATTCCGGCCGTCCTCGTCCACGCCGACACTGGCGAGCACCACCAGCCGGTGCGCCAGCATGCCCAGCGTGGCAAAGGTTTTGGTGCCGTTGAGCCGGGCGCTGCCCAGCTCTTCGGTCAGCGTGGTCTCGATCGCCGACGGATGCCCGCCACCCGCCTCGGTCGCACACAACGCAACCAGCTCGTCGGGCGACAGATCGGGAATCAGCGCGCGCAACGCCTCCTGGTATCCGGACAGGAACGCGTAACCGAGCCGGTCGGCGCCGAATCCGGCGGCCAGGGCGACATCGACCGGCTTGTCGAATCGGTTCGCGGCCACTCGATGTCGCGTCCAGGCCGCGGCGACATCGTCGAGCGGGGTCGCCGGTATGGGTTCGGTCAGCAGGAAATCGAGCACGGAGTCCACTCCTGCACGGTAACCGGCGCCGCGGTCCGCCCGGCTGTCCGTCACGCGGCAATGCGGGCAGCCGCTGCGGGCTGGTCTGCCGATACAGCCGCTCAACCCGCTGCCGGGGCTCGGGCGCGTCGACCCACTCGGCGGTCGCGTCCACTGCCACCGAATTTGTTGCCCAGTGCCGTAGCTCCTTTCGTGCTACCCGTCACAACTGCCTACCTGCTCGCCGACGCGCGCACGATCACTTCTCGGCTGGGCCGGTCGGTCACTTCCGGTAACTGACGGCATCATGCGTCACCGATGCTGCCCCAGGAAGACGGCATTTTCGAGCGACTCGGTGACTGCAGAGATACCGACAACCCACTCGCACCTGAGGCTGGACGACTACTCGGCGCGGCGTTGGTGATCGCCTGGCAACCCACGGCGCTGCACATGCACGTTTCGCCGGCGAGCGGTAACACTGAGAGGGTCACATCCGCTGCGAAAGGAGCCTGACCTGTGCCGAAACCGGACGAAGCACGCAAAAAGGCACTTTTCGACAATGAGGCCAGATTGTCCTGGGTGCTGGCCGCTTTGGCGGGATTGATCGGCGCGGCCGCATTCATGCATACCGCCGGCTACTTCGTCACGTTCATGACCGGCAACACCGAGCGTGCCATCCTCGGCCACTTCCACAACCAGAACGACACCGCGGGCGCGGCAGCCGGGCTGCTCGCATCGTTCGTCGGCGGCGTGGTGGTCTCCTCCTGGTGTCGCAGGCGCTACTGGTCCGGGCATCCACACGGGCCGACCCTGCTGACCACGATGAGCCTGGCCACCGCGTCGATCATCGACATCGTGCGATTCCAGAACCCGGAAACCGCATCCATCGACTTCGTGCCGATCCTGTTCGTCGCGTTCGGTGTCGGCGCACTGAACACCTCGTTCGTGAAAGACGGCGAGGTGTCCGTGCCACTGAGCTACGTCACCGGCACCTTGGTGAAGCTGGCCCAGGGCATCGAGCGCCACATGAGCGGCGGCGATTACACGGACTGGCTCGGCTACTTCCTGCTCTACCTGAGCTTCGCGCTGGGCGCCCTGCTCGGCGGGCTGCTGAGTATGCTCGTCGCCGGGTGGGCCATGCTCATCACCGCGACGGTCGTCTGCCTGATCGTGACCGGCTACACCTACCTGCATCTCGATCGGCACGGACCGCTGTCCGAAGACTGACTCCGTGCACTCGTCGGTCGCGCCGGTTACGGTGGCCGCGTGGAGGAGAATCTCGGGACCGACGCCGACCAGTTCGCAGCGCTCGTCCTGCACCAACTGACCGTTGTCGGCGAGCACGACGCGCAGTACCACCCCGCCGACTTCAAGATCGTCGTCGGCACCCTGGACCTGTACCTGAGCAATATCTTTCGGGAGACCGCGGAGCTCCCGGCCGCCGAACGGGACGGACGAATCGCGAATTTCGTCGCCAGTGTCACCGATGACGACGAGCCGGACACCTGGCCCGCAGTCCGCGCCATGCTGCGACCGATCCTGCGCCCCAACACCTTCGGCATCAACTCCCCGACCGGCGGCATGCGACCGATCACCCGCCCCGCGTTCCCGTTCATCGACGAGTTGGTCGCGGTAGACCGACCCCACTCCCGCTCGATCGTCTCCACCGCGACATTGCGGGATTGGGGCGTCGACGCCGACGAAGTCTTCGCCGCGGCGCGCGAAAACCTCACCGCCCTGGTCGGTTCCGCCGGATACCAGGGAACGGGCCTGATCCGCTTCGCCGACAACGGCGACGGCTACTGCACCTCCTGGCCCATGGTCCCCGGCTGGCTCGCCGGCTCCGGCGACGGCACCCACCGCCCCCTCGCCTTCATCCCCGACGTCGACACCCTCATCCTCGCCCCCGATCTGGACGACCTGACATCCCTCTTCGAACAGGTCGAGCAGCAATACCGCGAGGCAGTCCGCCCCATCTCCCCCCAGGCCTACACGGTCGACGACCACGGCACCGTGATCCCCCTCGACCAGTCCCCCGACCACCGCCACCGCGCCCTCGCCCTACGCGCCCGATGTGGTTTGGCCATAACCGAATACAGCGCCCAATCCGCCGCCCTGACCGAGGCCGTAGACCGCCACCTCGCCTACCCCGACCACGAAGCCCTGGCCCCCGCCTTCGCCGGCTCAGTCCACTACGCCTCCGCCGACGCCGGCCCCTACACCACCACCCTCTGGGCCAAAGACGTCGAATACCTACTCCCAGAAGCCGACCGCATAATCTTCTGCACCGAACAAAACGGCAAAATGACCACCCTCTTCGAGGCCCCCTTCACTGCCGTAGCCGAACTAACCCCCCTAACCCCCATCCCCAACATGACCCCCCGCCGCTACGAAGCCCGCCACTGGCCAACCCCAGAAACCCTCGCCCGCCTAGAAGCCACCGCAACCCCCCGCTGAAACACCGAAAGCACCCCAGCGGGTGTGGGGGAATCGAACCCCTAACCCCCGCATTGCAAAGGCTGTGCTCTGCCAATTGAGCTAAGGCCCCGTGTCAGCGGGGTGGTGACCTCGTGCCACATGTCCGCGTCGTTGCGCTGATGCAGCTTCGAGATGCCGATGAGAACCGCGATCACGGCACCTACTCTCCATCAGTTGCCCTATTCCTACGGCGCACGACGGCTTGACTGGATGCCGTATCGACCATGACACAGGAACCAACCGGGCGTCTGTCCGCTGAATGCCCGACTGTGTTGCACCACCGGGTCATTCGTTTGGATGAATCTCCTGAACCGGCCGACGGAATGGCTGCGGTCCGGGACGGTGCTGGACACAATGCAGGGAGTGTCTCCGCTCCAGGGAATTGTCCGGGAGGAACGACCATGCCGTACCCCAAGCCGACCTGGGTGGCCCCCCGGTGGTGGGCTCCGCCACCGAAAAACGCCGCCATCTCACGTCCCGCACTCGTGGCCGCCTGGATCGAGCGCGCGGCCCCACCCAAGCCCCCGAGGAAGGAGTTCCGCGACGAGATGACGGGCTGGTCCGGCGTCCTCGGCGGTACGAAGCCGTGGGTTGCGCTTGCCTACACGAAACTCGCCGCGTTCCTGGCGCAGGTCAACACCATCGTCGACGAACCCGAGGCCTGGCTCGCGGTATCGCGCCTGTACGCCGATCACGTCGATGGGCTGGCCCGTTTCAGCGCCCAGTACGTAGCCGTCGCGCACAAGCAGCGCCCGCGCGGCCTGCCGAACAAGCTCGGCGACAAGGTGAAGTGTTACGCGCTGACGGTGCCGCCCGCGGTGCGAGCGGCCATGGTCAGTACTCCCGGTCCCGGCCACACAGGTGGCGTCGTGGATACCGAGCGCTCGACGCGCACGTTCACGAGCGACCCCGAAGCGCATTACGAGACGTACCACCGAGTGGCGATGACCCACTACGTTTCGACGCTGCGGTCGAAAATCACCGTCTTCCAAGATGATCCGGAAATCGCCCGCGCGTTCGCCGAACAGATCACGGCACTCGCGGATTTCGACACTCGATCACCATTGCTGTGGTCGGCGGCGGACGAACGGCGTGTCAACGATCGTCTGTCCACGCAAGTGGAGGCCGACGCCAAATTGCGCACCGATCCCAGTCTGTCGGCGGCATACCTGCGGGCGCGTCGAACCATGCTGCGCTGGACGAGCCAAGGCCGGCCACTGCACAATGCCACGATTCTTTACACCGAGCTGAGATCGGCGCGGTTGGACGAACAGCGGGCGGAACGGGCCCGCGCCAAACACGAGACCTCCGTGAGCACGGACCAGCTGGCATCGTTTGCCGGCGTCGCCCGTCCGGCGCGGGAGTTCCTCCGCGTCGAGGACACCGACATCCTGTCCCGTGCCACCACATTTTTGGTGCACTACCCCGCATTCCTTCCGGGTACCCAGGTGGACTGCTGGGAGAAGACCGTCGCCCTCGCACTGCTCGGCGGAGCGCCGCGCGCCGCGACGACCGGGGAATTGCGGGCCGCCGTCAAGCAGGCCTGGCAGGAGCGCACGGCCACCGATCGTGCGATGAGCGCAACCCCGAACACGGCGGCCAAACTGGTCGAAGCGCTGCTGTTCCTCGCGGTTTCACAATCGACCCAGATCAGCGACCTCGGCGAGAACCACGATGGCGCAACCGACCGAATCGCACGCCGACAGATCGACGCCGATGCCACCCTGCATCGTCATGGTTTGGCCATCGACGACCTGGAGGGCCGCTCATGACTGCGCACCCCGAACCACCGGCGGGCGGCCTGCTGATTGTGGACGAGTTCGGCGGAATCAGTTGGTGGTCATCACGTCTCGCCCCGGTCCCCTCGGTACGGCTGACGCTCGGCCCTGGAGTGGTGGCGGAGATCGACCCGACCGAACCGGACGATCTGCTTGCCTGGGCGGTGCAACCCGCCGCTCGACCGGACCCCGTGGCCGACGCGGTGGGCGACCCGATGCTGTCGGACTGGTTGGCCTCGCTACGAGACCTCGGCGAGGCGGTGCGGACATTCGATTGTCCGCGACTGCGAGCGCCCTGGGCTCGTCTGGCATTGACGACCGCGATCGGCCGATGGACCACGCGCCGGATACACAAGGGTGCATTGCTACTGGATGAAGCCGTCGCGGAGCACGCACTCGGCCACCGGACCGAGGCCGAGCACGCCTTCGCCTACGCCGAGTACGCGCTGCTGGAGCTTGGTGAACGATGCGTCGATGGCACGCTGACGAGCCGGGTGACCGCTGCGGTAGCACAGGCGCTGGCCGATGCCGAGCAGAGCGGTCTCGGTCGGCCTGTCACCGCACTGCGTCACCGTTTGGCCGAGACCACTCCGGTCGAGGACGACGACCTGGCGGCCATGCTGGCCGGGTGGGCCGACGCGGTCGCCGTGCGGGAGGTGCCGATCAGTGGCACCGGTTCGGCGTCACCCGAAATCACCTACGGTCACCTCGATCTCACGGTCCTGGCACCCCGGATTCTGGCCTGGCAGAGTGCCCGTGATCGCGAGCTGCGGATCGTGCACGACCAGGACGCGGACGTGTTTCGGCTGAGTGCGCCGTTGGCCGCGGATGTCGATCCGTATTGTCGTGAAGCGCAGCAGCTGCTGGCGTACTGCGCGGACAACCGGACAGGTGCTCCGCTCGCGGTGACGGCGGCGCAGGTGGCGACCGGATCGGCGGTCGCCGACCTGCCTGCGCGGGGAAACTCCTTGCGCACTGTGAACTTCGGTCTGTTCGACGCCGACACCGAGCTGTCTGCACTGCGTTGCGACCCGGTCGGACGCGCTCTCGTCGAGGTCGACCGGAACATGGTGGAGGCGTGGAATCACCACCGCGCCGCGCTCGCGACGCTGGCGGCTCTCCCGGATAACCCGGATGCTACCGCTGCCGCGTTGGCGCACATCCGGGGCGAGGAGCTACTGCTTGTCGCCGATGCCTCGGCGAGCACCGCACGCGGTCGTCTGGCGGATCTGCTCGACGGATCCTCGGGCGAGGAAGCCGAGACCTGGCCGCGAAACACCGTCGCCGCCAGGCTCATCGCCATCGACCGATACCGATCCCGCTTGCCGACCGCGCTCGAGCCCACCGGCGACGCCCCGATGCTCGTCGAGCTGATCCTGCCCGATCCGGACGAGGGCTGGTGATCCAGATCGAAGCGTTTGATATCGGCGGCTCGCACGTAGCGGGTCTTGCTGGATTCAGTGCGTAATTCTGTGTGGCCGAACGGTTTCAGCGTTACCGGCGGCTCCGAACAGGAGCCGAGTTCCATAGTCAGGGTGAATTGCCGCTGAGCTGCGAGCTCACCGCCGGATCGTCCAGAGCCGAGCGGATGCTTTCCGGATACGGCATCACCCGTAGCACTTACCCAGCTGCGCAATGCTTTTCAGGATGCTCGAGCCGATCACCTCGGGGGGTGATGGCCGCGAGCTCACTGGCCACGTCGGCACCGTGGTGTGCACGGAACGAGGCATAGGCGCCGATCCTGATCATCGCCCGCACGGGCTGGTTCGTCTTTGTCGTGTATTTGGCGTACAGACGCGATCGACCGTTCTCGATATCTTTATCAGTGAAATATCAACGGCGACAACGCGAAAGGACGCACCATGGGCGCCGGCCTCAAATGCAAGAAATGTTCCCGCCCGTTGCAGGACTGTCAGGGCTGCGGCGGAAAAGGTCAGACGAGCTGGACCACGTGCAGCAAATGCCAGAATTCCGGACAGGTATGCCCGGTGCACGAGGGCTACTGGAAATAGCGCGACGGAGTGAATAGATGGAGATTTTTCTGCTCTGGGTCGTGATCGGCGTCGGCGGCCTCTTCGCGGCGGGATCGGTCAGCGCCGGGTCGGCTGTGGTCTTCGTGCTGGTATGGCTGGGCGCGCTCGTCATCACGGCGTGGGTGATTAGCTTTCTGGCCAAGCGACAACTCGATATCCTGGTGGCCGCACCGATCCAGTCGGCGGCCGAGGTGATCGAACAGCATTTCCGCGGGATCGGCTGGCGCAGGACCGACGGCCGAGGTCATTTCAATTTTCAGTCGCGTGGGGCTGGGTTGGGTTCCCTCAATATGAAGAACCCCGTATTGTCCATCGATCTGGAAGCCCTGGACCCGACTCGCACCGGCGTAAACATCTGGATGTCATCCTGGTCGAGCCGGTGGGGAATGGTCTCGTCCTGCGACCGGGTACTGACCAAGCGATGGAAACTGTCCCGGAAGCTGGTCAAACTCGGCACGGTTCCCGCGACCATGTAACACGGTTGAGGACGCGCTGGCGGGGGTCAGCGCGTCCGCAACCCGTCGAGTATCAGGGTGCTGACGAAGCCCGCATTGTCCTCCGCCGCAGTCGCTCTGCGGGTGAAGCACCGGAGCAGCATTGTATTGGTGACTAGTGCGGCGATATCGCGCGAGCACAGATTCTTGTCGAAGCGTCCGTTTCGCTGCCCCCGCAGCACGACCGGCTCCAACAGCGCCGGAAAATCCAATTCCTCCTTGATGGCCAGCATTCCGTCCGGTTCGCTGTACGTGTCGTGGGCGACGGCGGCCATCATAGAATCCATGAAGACCATTTCCTGAGCCACCAGCTGTGCGCACCGCTCCAGGTGTTTCCGCACCACCAGGTCGACGTCATCGCCGTGGATCATCAGGTCATCATTCATCGATTCCGACAGTTTCGCGTATTCTGTGCGCAACGCTCCGACAATAATGTGCGCCTTGGTCGGAAAGATCTGCCGAGCAATGGAAACCGGTACACCGGCCTTCCCGGCGATGATGTCCAGCGAGGACGAGAAGTAGCCGCGCTTGCCGAATTCGTCCCGAGCAGCAGCGATCATCGCCGCCCTCGGATCACGCGGAACGGACGACACGACAGCGGGATTCGGGGCAAGCTCGCCCAATTTGTCGTAGACATGAGCGTATTCCTGTTCGGTGTCCAGTACCGAGCTCGCGATCGCCAGCACAGCGTCGGCGAGCATCTGCGCCGAGACCGCATGCGGATCGATGCGCCGACGCAGCAGCATGCCGTCGATGAGTGCCGTGAGGACCAGCGCGAGCCGTTTTACGGTGAAGGGTTGTCGCAGCGTCGCGCCGCGGCTGCCGACGAAGGTGTCGAATGATTCCACCGCCATGGCGTCGCGCCGCTGGTACGTCTCGCGCAGCCGCTGGGTGATCTTCCCACGGTCGTGCCCAAAAACCGTTGCCAGCAACGCTCTTTCGGTACCCACCAGTTCGTCGGCCCTGTCGAAATACGCCGCTGCCATGGCGTGAACGGCGCGCGACACGTCACCATCGTGCGCCGCGAGCATCGCTCTGCTGGCCGCCTTGACGCCGCCGTCGCGAACCGGGGAGCTCACGAGCCCGTCCAACATGGCGCTGATGAACTTATCCTTCGTTCCATACCGCCGGTAGTAGGTGGCGCGACCCCAATGGGCCTGGTCACAGATGCGCTCGATGGGTAGACCGCGGTCGAGCAGGGTGGTCGGATCGTCGAGCATGACGCCGATCGCGGCCTCCACAAGCTGGCGCTCCGCGGTCTGGTCGTTAGAGGTCATGTCAGCCTTCCCACACCGTTGTCGACAAACCCACCGCGCCGTGGGCAAACCCACCGCTGGGTTGATCAGAACACCGAGACACCCCCGTTACGGAGGGTGAGACCGATCGATCTCATCGAGATGGAATCGACCACAACACGATAGTGCCCGCCCGGTAGCGACGAGCTTGCATGAATAGCAACACCTTCGCATCGAACCGATCGCACGCGAAGGTCGTACGCAGGAAGGCAAGACCGATGAACGCCGTATTGGACAATTTCCGGACCGACCGGCCCGACAACTGCCGAGCACCGCGACCCGCCTTGACCAAACGCGAAGTCGAGGTGGTGAATGCTTGGGTGGTGGCCGATTCCAAATCGGACGTGGGCAAGAGCCTGTTCATCTCCATGGGCACGGTGAACACACATGTGCTGCGGGTGCGGGAGAAATACCGCCTGCTTGGCCGCGACGCGCCGACCAAGACAGCACTACTGCTGCGGTTTCTGCAAGATGGATTCGTCACCCTCGAGCAGTTGCTCGGCGAAACACCTTCGGCAGCAAGCGATTTGAGCGGACCGACGTGAGCGTCACGCGTTGTTGCACCCGGTCAGGGGAGCTGGACTCTACCCCCACTACGCTGCCAGGCGAACAACGGCCGTATGGACAGATCCAATACCGCGACGCCCTGCTCGGTCGTGACCACGATCGCGCCCCGATCCGCCACGGTGAGGCCGAGGATCGGGGCGTCGAGGTAGACAGACCTCTGGTCCACCGGATCGAAAGGCTGCAAACGCAATTCACTGCCGCACGCCGCCACCAGCCCCAGCGCCGGATGCATGCAGACGGCCGTGACCGAGCCGTCTCCGTCGACCACGCGCAAGGGCGGCGGAGTACCCCGAACCGACCGCAGCAGGCGGGGGCGCAGCAACGCCTCCACCGACCACTCCACGATCAGCCCGCCGGCGTTGATGGCGTAAAGCACCGGGGCGACCCCGACGGTGCCTGCGATCAGATGGGTGACGGCGGGCATCTCCAGGACTGGGCCGATGGGCCTGGCCGTGGTGAGATCCCACCCACGCACGGTGTCCCCGAGCATTGCCGCGGTGAAGGCCACCGGACGTCCCTGGAAGAGCAGAGCGGCCAAAATCGTTCCGTGGCGGGCCCGCTCGGCGTGCAGCGCGGTGATGACGGGGCCGAACGGTCGTCGGTGCGTGAGGTATTCGGTCTCCAGCCGGTCACTGCGGGCCTCGACGACTATCGCCTCGCCACCCGGCCGCAGCACCACCATGGATGGGCGCTCCTCGGTGGTATTCCACGCAGGCAACGATGTCATGGTGTCCGCTGCCCACACCTGGATCCCGAGCAGGTCCCGGCCCGCCACCAACTCGGTTCCATCCGCCTCGGTGATCGTGTGCAGCGCTGAGACCTTGATGCGCAAGGGAATGGCGGGCCCGACCCGCGTGCCGGTATGCAGATCGCGGCATACCAGTTTGCCGGATTCGGAGGCCACCAGGACGACGGGCACACCGCGGTGGGTGGCCACGGTCGCCGCCACCGGGTTGGGTGATTCCGCATCGATCAGCGGAGTACCGGTTTTCGTGTCGATCAACTCCAATTCACCTTTGACGCCGCCGATCAGCAGTGCCGTCGAGTCGCGGTAGACGGTCGCGGCGACAACTGAGCTGCCAAGGCCGGACGCGCGCACCGCACCGACCGGGGCGCCGGCGTAGGGTGCCGAGTCCGGCGAGCGGAACCAGATCTGGCCGTCCAGGCCGATAGCGAGCAGGGCCGGGCCCGAGCCCGAATCCACGATGTCCGCCCGGCGGAGCATCGCCGGGAAATGGCAGTCCGGCCATACCCGTTGGCGGCTGGTCAGGTCGAGGACGTGCACAACGCAGGACCGTTCGTCCGGTGCCGGGTTCGCCACGATCACGCAGGGCACCCGGTCGAGCCAGCCCACACCGAGGACATGCTCGTGCCGGAACTCGCCACCGTAGGCGCGCTCGTCGAACCGGCCTTCGGTCAGGTCGACGGTCCGACAGCGATCGCGGGTCGCGACGATCGCGACCGGCCGCCGTCGCCAGACCGCGAGCCGCACCCGATGGATGGCGCCATGATCACCGGTCAGCTTCGGGCCCAAGGGAATACCGCGCAGCGGATCCCATCCGACCACCATCCCGGAGTTATCGGCGCCCACGGCCAGGACGCGGTCGCCGAAGACGCGGCAATCCATTGCGGAGATCGCATGCTCTAGCCAGATCGGGCGCTGGTCCGGCGCGCCACCGGGACTCAGCGTGACCAGTGAACCGTCCACGTCACCCGCCACCACGACGAGGTCGTCACGGTGCATCGCGGCAGCCACCGCCACCGTGTTCTGCCTGGTTCGGTAGAGATCCGGCATTCCCTCCGCGCCCGCGCACCCACCCACGTCCAGATCCCACACCCGCACCGTCTTGTCCTGGCTCGCGGTGACGGCCAGATGAGTGCTGTTCTCGCGCACGATCGCGACGGCCGTGATCTCCTGGGTGTGCCCGGCCAGCGCGGCCTCGGGCAGGTCCACAGTGCTCATGTCCCAGACCCGGGTGGTGAAGTCCTTGCCCGCGGTGATGGCGACCAGATCGGCGCCGAACCGGCCGGTGGTGATCGCGGCCACCGGATCCGCGTGGCCGGTATAGGCGCGGCCCAGTTGCTCGCCGGTTCGCAGATCCCACATGATCACGGTGCGCTCGGCTCCGGTGGTGATCGCGATCGGAAGGTTGTCGACGCGATCGACGCAGACGGCGGTGACTTCCTGTGAGTGCCCGACCATCTCGGCCAGGACAGTTCGGGTGTCCAAGTCGTAGAGATACACCCGCCCATCGAGATGCCCGGTGATGACGACCGTCGCAGAGCTTGCGGCGTCCGAGCCGGTGCGCAAGTCGGACCAGGGTATATGCGCGATCGCGCACGCCTCGGAGTAACCGTATTCGTGGGTCTCGGTCAGTTCGAGCCGCAACAGATCGTAGGTGCGAATCCGGCCATCACCGTCGGCGGTCACGAACATCGGCCGCCCCTGCGGGTGCAGCACGGCAATGTCATTGCTGCCCGTGAGTACGGCCGCATCGAAGACCGCGAGACGTCGATCGAGATAGGGGTCCAGAACGACCATAGAACCGAACCAGTCGGCACCGATGACACGCAACGCACCGGCTGCCTCGGTCAGTGCAACCGCTTTCACGCCGAGCCCGTGTTGCTCGCTGACCGGTTGTCCGTAGCCCCCGAGCCATTCACCGTTGCCGTCCGCGTCACATCGCCACACCCACACGGACCGGTTGCTCAACCCGACCGCGATGTGCAGCCGCGCGCCGAACACACCCGAACAGGCCGCAGTGAATCTCGTCTCCCCCGAATCGAGCCCGAACAGCCATTTCCGCTGTTGCCCCGTCGCGAGCTCGAAGCACGCGGCAAACGAGCTGTTGACGGCGAGCAGGCAGGGCCCGCCACCCACTTGGACGACCGCGACATGGAGTTCCCCGGGTACCGCGAAAACCCTTGCGGCACGTTGGGCATTCCACCACGCCCAGCGGGAGCTCCACGCCAGAGGCGAGTCGTCGTAGGCGAACTCATTGCCGATCCGGACGACCTCCGCGTCCGGCACCCTGGCCTTGTGCGCTCCCAGGCGCAGATACTCCCGGTGCTGGCGCTCCGGCCAGATCGGCAGCAGCCGGCCCGCGTCGCGCAGGAACTGGATGGTGCGGAGGGCGCCGCGCCAGTGATCCCGGGTCCGAGTGATCCGGTCCAGCACAATCAGCATCCGGTGGATCTGCGCCTCGCCCAGTCGCATCTCGTCCCCGGCCGGGGACCTCGGAGCCAGCAGATGCGGTTTCACCGCCGCGAGCAAAGTGCTTTCGTCGGCCCACACCGAGGCGATCAGATACTCCCCCAGCCGATCTGGTTCCAGCACCCCCCACGCGCCGGAGGGGTCCGGATACAGATGCGCCAGCCAGTCCGTGACCCTGCGGCGGTATCCGAAATCCCGTTCCCGTATTGCGGGAAGCAGCCGAATGAGGTTGTCGGCCTGCTGGTTGCTGCGCGCACCGAATAGGGTGACCGCCGCAACGGCCTCGCGCAGCACGGGCGGGGTCAGGTCCAGCCGGTGCGCCTCGGCGGTCCGCGACCAGTAGGTCGATTCGTGGCTCAACAGGATGTCCTCGGTCGAGGCGGACGGGCTTACCCGCACCGGCCGTGGTCCGGCCTGCAGCAGGTCGGCCAGCGCCCGCTCGTAGAGTGTGAGCGCATGGGCGTATCGCACCGCGTCCAGTGCGGCGGGCGGGGCCAGCCCCGCGGCCACCGCGGGCCAATCGCTGCCCGCATAGCCGGGCAGTTGGGTGAGCCCGGAAGCCAAGGCAGTGAGCGCTTCTCGATACAGCGCGGGCCTGGGGTCGCGGTCGTCGGCGAGCGGGCCGAGCCGCATCTCACGGGTTGTCAGCCCGTGCAGCTTGTCCTGCAGATCGGTCCACCACGCACCGGGCGAGCGGGCGATGAGCAGAACCCGCACCGGGACAGTGGATTCCGTGGGCCTGCTCTTGATCAAACGCAGCAGCCGCCGCACCGGGTCGTCGGACAGCGCGCTGGAGGTGCACCATGCCTCCGCGTAGTCGACGACAATCAGCAGCTCCACCCGTGAACGCAGCAGTGCCCGTTCGACTTCCACGCGGCCGAGTGCCGTGGCCATATCGTGGAAATCGGCATGGACCACAGCACCTACCCAACCGCGCCGCCGCTGGCGGTCGACTAGCTCCAGCGCAAGGCGGGTCTTGCCCTGCCCGCCTTGCGCATGCAGCAGCATGATGCTGTCTTCCTTGCCCGAACACCACTGCTCCAGCGTTCCGAGTTCGTCAGCACGACCGGAGAAGGCAATCACGCCCGACTGGGCGCGCAGCATGCGCGCAGGCGAGATCGGTGTGTCGGTGAACCAGTGCGGTGCAAGGGCCACCAGTTCCACGGCCGCCGCGAATACCGGCTCGCCGGCCATCGCACCGGTGAAATCCCCACGCGCCAAAAGCCGTTCGACCGTCTCGAAGGTCATTCTCCCGCCCGCAAAGGCCACCACGTCGTTGGTGACGACACCGACGAGTAGACCGCCCGACCACACCGCGGCTCCTGACATCCCGCGCCAGACGGTCACGGCGGCCACTCCGGCCGGCGGGCTCGCAACGGCAATGTGCGGACGGCCCGCCGTCACTGCGCCGCAGGGGATCCGGCCCACCACGTGCTCGACCTCGGAACGTTCGTGGAACCCGGGGATCTCCGGAAATCCATGCGCCTCGGCATCGACCGCCCCGTCTGAGGTGATGAACCGTCCGAACCGAACCGGCTCCGCCCGACGCACCCACTCCGGCAGCTCATCCCCCGCCAACTGGATCAGAGCGGCGTCGATCTCCCCGTCCGATCCTCCTGGCTCACACCACACGACCGACCCCGGCCACAGCCGCTCGCTGTGCGGGAACCGCACCAACACCGATGCTGCCGCACCGCTCACGACATGTCCGGCCGTGAGGACCGTCGCGGGGCCCACGAGATAGCCCGACCCATGCTGACTCTCGTGCGGGCGCTCGGTGAAGATCTCCACGACACGCTGTTGTGAAAGCCCCATGTGCCCCACCATCGACAACGAAGAAACGACTACGCCGACCGTAGCCCGCTACCCGTGCCGTCCCCCCGGTTACCGCGGAGAATACGCTGTTCGACCGACCCCGTTCCAGGCCTGCGGTCGGCACCTGCCAACGGCGGCGTTACGCGGTAACGGTCACCTCGTTGCCGGGAAATGGACGGCGGCGACCCGGGGAACACTCGATGAGTTCAGCACGGCAGTGAACGAACCAGGAAACGGTCCGAATAGCCGCACCTGCGAGGGGGGTCCGGGGGGCAAAGCCCCGCCGGGCGGGGTGTGGGGGCTCCGCCCCCACAAAAAACGCGAAACGAGAAAAGGCCCATGCTTTCTATGGGCATGGGCCTTTATCGAGTGGAGCCTAGGGGAATCGAACCCCTAACCCCTGCCTTGCAAAGGCAGTGCTCTGCCAATTGAGCTAAGGCCCCGTGTCAGCGGGTGGTGACCTCGTGCCACATATCCGCCTCGTTGCGCTGGCGGAGCTTCGAGATGCCGATGAGAACCGCGATCACGGCGCCTACCGTGACAAGAAACTTCATGGTTCCCACCCTACTGTCGTGTTCGGGAGTGGGCCTAGGAGGACTTGAAAATCCTCGGCTCTCTCGCCAAACTACCAGGTCAGCGAACCAACCTCTGCGCACGACTGCCGCTCAACTGCCTCTTCACGACACTTGGTTACATTTCACGACAGAAAATACCACTTCCCTGATGACGCCGTCATCAGGGGGTCAAGGCATGGTTCGGCACCTCCTGACGACAGCGTCATCACCTCTGATCCAGCTGATCGCGTGGTTCTCAACGACCTCCGCCGAGCTCCCCAGCCGTACTTCGTCGTCTCGGCAACCCCCTATGACCGGCATTGCACAGCTAGCAGTTGAGTGGAGGCAGGACCGTATTTCGGGCACCATCCGACAAATCCCCACCTCAAGGTTGGCAGCTAGGGCACCGCAGCCTCATCAGGCTTCGCTGGGACACGCAGGGAACCCTGATGCCGGTCACTGACCGCAGAACCAGGCTAGAGACCGTCGTCTGCCACAACTGGTCGGCGCGTACTCTCGGACGAGATCCGCCTCTGCTCAGGAAGCAAACTGCCTACGCGCCTAGCCGGGTACGAAGCCAATTGTCGGATCATCTGCTCGATACCGGGAAGGTGTTGTCGAACAATGAATATCGACCCGAGTAGCACCTACGGCGGCATCCCGATGTTGGAGTTCCGTGAGCGCCTCGCCCGCTCGCGGGGTCCACGCGGGTCATGGGATCGTCCCGAGACTCAGTTCGATGCCCAGCTGTTGGAGGAGCTCCTGATCAACGGATACCTCGAGCGCGCCGAGGGGCGCACGGATCTCGCGGGTTCGAAGGAACCGGACGGGTACAAGCTCACGATCAAAGCTTTCGCGGTAATCAACGCCAGCGCGGCTAGACCTATCCGGCGAGCTACAGCCGATCGCGCCTTGACCGGACTGCTCGAACGCGCCCATCAAGTCGAAACCGACCCGTACTGTATCTGGACTGTGCACAGAATCGTACTGTTCGGTTCGATGCTCGATCAGGCCCGGCACTATGTCAGCGACGTCGATGTGGCCATAGAACTGATCCGCCATCCAGACCACGAAGCACCGGAATCGGTGCACACAGCACTGTTCGACGCGTGGTATAGCCGCATCCCATTGCCAAGCGGTTTCCCTTGGAAAGGGGAAGACCAGGTCAAGAAGTTCTTGAAGAACCGAAGCCGCACCCTGAGTTTGCACCGCCTCACCGACGACATAGGGCCCGCCGGCCTCGGATGGGACATCCCGCACAAAATGGTCTACGAGCGGTCAAGCGACTAGTCGGTGCCGAAGAACAGACACTGGCTTCGCTGCTAAGCCCATGACAACACGGCGAGTTGACTCGCTTCCCATGGCCCCGATGATGTCCGGTCCGGTTGCTGACGAAGAGGCCGAGTCCGTCATTTCATGGTGACTCTTGGCTCGTCGTCCAGAGTGCTGCCCATACTGGGCGATCGCCGCAACGGTTGGGTTTCATTACATTTCATTACATTTCATTACATTTCATCCCTCTCACGGAATGAATTCTGATCAGGCAGAACGGGTCTCAGCGAGGTCAGGCAGATCATCCGCTGTCTGCGTGCGCATCTCAGCGCGCACCCGTGGCAGTCTGCTCGCGATCACCTGTGCCGCAGACTCACTCGCGGCACGATCGTTGTGACCGTAGCGGCGATCGGTGGTAGTCACCGATTCATGGCCCGCGTCGCGCGACACCACGAAGATCGGCACTCCGTCCTGCAACTTCCACGAAATACCGGTGTGCCGCAACGTATAGGGCGTCAGCCTCTTCACCCGCAACTCCTCAACCGCGAGCGCGAACCGCTCTAACAGGTGCTCCGGATCCGCACCCTGCCAGTGCGCCCTGCGCGTGAACGGGGAGAAGTCACCGCGGGTCAGAGCCTCCAGTCGCCGCAGCGCGGGCTGCCACGCATCCTTGTGAAGGATGGCCGCGGTGATCGGTGTGCCGAGCACCGTGTGGAACAGCAACTCATCGCCGGGGCGTGACAAATCCAACCGGTCCAAAGTTTCCAGCGGCACATTCACGGTTCGAACACCGCGCTTGCTCTTCGGTTTGCCCAGCTTCAGTTTGCTCCCTGCAGCCTTCCACGCCTTGTTGATCCGCACCGCACCGGTCCGGCGATTTACATCACGCACCAGCAAAGCCCCGACCTCACCCGGACGCGCCATCGACACCAACCCGAACTCTGCCTGCGAGCGCCATCGCGGTGCCAGCAGCTGCTCGAACAACTCCCACTCATCGTTGTCGAAAATATCCATCTCCGGTGCGTCCCAGCGCGGTAATCGGGTTCCCGCGCAAGGGTTGAAGGGGATCAGTGGTGTCGGACGCTGGTGCATCGCCGCCCGCATCCCCGCGCACAGGAACCCATGCTTGTTCTGAATCGTCTTGGGCGCGTTGCCCTTGTCCTGCTCCAGATACACCACCCATGCGGCATCGGTGTCCTGCGTGATCGCCTGAATGGGGAGAAACCCCATGAACTCATCGATGTCGTTGCGGATGTAGCGGTGGTACTGGCGCCGGACATCCTCCTGGATCCCTGTGAGGCGGTCGGTGTAGTGGCGTAGCCACTGCGACAACGTGACGTGCTCGGGACCATCACCGCGCTGAGCACCAAGAACCCTCAACGCTTGCTCAACACCGACATGCTCGAGCAGCACAGCCCACCGGCATGCCTCGTCGTGGTCATCAAAAGTCTGCGATCTCTGGCGCCTACGCCCACCGACATAGACGTAAAACGGAACCTGCCAAGCCACAGTCCCGTCCTTACGCGGACGAGGACGAGGAGTAGGCATCTAACTGTCACCTCCAGTCCGACAACCGGTATTCACAAGAACTGTGCGTTCGGCGACCGCTGGTGGCCGCCAACGCAGAGCACGGCGACGCCCGTCTGGTCGGCACCGACAGCAATTCGAGATCAGCGCGCGTCCCACAGTGATCGAAATTATTGCCCACAACCGGAAACCGACAGCAGCTTCCACAGCTCTGCTCTCTCCGCATGTGCTCCTGACGACAGCGAGCTGGCAACATATTCTCGGGCCTCACAACAACAGAACGGGTCATCAACACACCGGCTGTTGCATTCCATCGCGCTGGGCCCCTGTCGGTTCCGGTGCGACTCAGCCCCGGCACCACCAGCCGTCCTGATCACCCGGGGTCGCAACGGAGACAGCAGCGAGGCGATGTGCTCCGGCAACACGATCAATCATCAATCCCTGTTCGCAGCGTGAGCGACGCGTCCGTCACGGAAAGTGGGGCCAGATCTTGAATACCGGATCTGGCACGGTGGCGTGATCGACGAGCGCGCGGAGGAGGGCATCCGGCGGAATCGTGGCGTCGCAATACCGCGATCACTTCTTGGTTATCGAGCTGTCCAGCCGCCGTGCCGATTTCGGTGTTCGTAGTAGGCGTCGTCTGCTTCCAGGATCGTGGCCTCGTCCACGGGCTGGCGTGGTCGGTCAGCGACCGGCGACGAGTCGGCGACGAGTAGCTTGGCTTGTTCACGGATGCGGGGGTCGGCTTTCCGGAGCAGTCGTTCGACCTTTGACTTCACATCGGCGCGAGCTCTGCGGTGGCAGTCGAGTACGGCGCTGGTGAGTTGGGAGTGAGTCCATTTCATAGCGGCCGGTGCGATCTGCAGACTGGTGATCTCGCCGGCGGTGTCGACTTCGACGAGGACGCCGCGGACTTCACCGTGGCCACGGAGCTCGGCAGCCTTCTGTGTCAACCGGCCACTGTGGCTATGGATTTCGGCGAGTTGCTGGTGGAGCTGCTGCTCCCACTGCTCAATGTCGGTCATGGACGATCCGACTCCTGGGAATGTGCGGTGTCATGAATGGCAGCTCAGCTCACGCTCATTCCGCGTTCGGGCCAGGTGTTGGACTCGCTGTAGACGGCGTTGATCTTCCGGGATGCTTTGAGGAAGGTGTAGTCGGCTTCGCCGTCGCCTGGCTGCGAGGTGCGCGAAGCCTTGTCCATGGTCAGTGTCCGGGCCAGGCCAGCTGGGTCGTCACCGAATTTGTACACGATGACCTGCGGGTCCTCTGATTGCTTGGCGAAGTACACGATTGCTGCCATGTTCACCATCCACTTTCGAAGTCTTCGCGCTTGTTCACCGGTACCTGGTTTTGCCAGTTGAAGGACTCGTTGGCCACCTGGTGTGCATCCTGATAGGTGACTCCGGGGTTGGACCGTAGATGATTCAACTCGGCCAGCTCGTGCTCGAGCAATACATGATCCTCCGGCAGGGCGTTGCCGGAGCGCAGCCTGATCCATGCATCGGCGATGTCGGCGTCCGGGTCGAACTTGCGGGCTACGACTTGGCCGGTGTCGTAGTCCAGGATCGGGTGTTCGGTCTCGAACAAGTGTTTCTTGATCGCGGCGATCTCGGCCTCGGAGAACCCTGAGGCTCCGTTGGCTCGAACGAGATCGTCGGTATTGCGACTGATCGAGGCGATATCGCGCGGGTCCTGGGTGAAGCTGTCATAGGCATCCCGTGCCCACTTGGTCTGGGCGGGGTCATCGTAGATGTTGGCTGGACGTCGCCGCCCGCCGCTGAACCACTCATCGGGCGTCGCTTTTCCTGGGGTCGCTCCGCGGGCCTCTCGTGTCCACAGTTTCGCTTTAGCGACGTCGACCCATTTGCTGACCTTGTCCAGCACAGGTTTGAGTGCCGCGCTCACCGGTTTGATTGCGCGGGTAACGATTTCGGCGACTCTGGTGCCGAGTTCGCCGATGATCGTGGTGATGCGCCGAGCCCTGACTGCGATGCGCCCGGCCAGCGCGGTGTTGCCGATCCACTCCGACGCCGTGGCGGTGAAGGGCGCCAGGATCGCGAAAGCTGCCTCGGCGGCGGCAGTTTCGATCAAGAAATCTTTGACCTCATCGAGAATCTTGCTGTGCGCCTCATCGAGGTGGTGGGCGTACTCACCGCAGGAATCCCCGAGGATTTGGCAGGCATCAGCCAAAGCGTTCAGGTCGTTTTGACGTTCCTGGCAGGTACCGACGGCAATCTCGATCTCCGCGGACTGCTGGTTGTTGAGCAGCTCGACAGCCCGGGGCACCTGTCCCGCCGCCGTGCGGTAGTCGGCCGAAGCGGTATGCCACGCAGTCTTGGCGGCGTCGAGCTGGTCCTGATGCCCGTTTGGCCAACCGAGCCCAACGACATCCTTGAGCAACGACCACCCGAACGGCTCAGGGATTCCATCCCCCGCCGCCGACGGCGCGCCCTCAGCCAGACACGGCGCCATCGACAGCTGCGGCGCTGCGGGTGGGACCGGGTCACGTTTGTTGGAACTAGCCTCGGCGACCTGGTGGTTGTGTGCTCCAACAACAATCAGGTCCCGCGTCTGGCCACACGCGGTCGCCAGCTTGGATGATGAGGAGATGGCCAGCTGCGCGGCTTCGTCGTAGGCGCTGGCCCACCGGCCACCGACACTGTCACTACCGGCCATGCCCTTGTAGGCGGTCAACACCGCGATCAACGCGGCGTGCGTGGTTACCACATCATCCGACATCTGGCCGAAAACCTCGCCCGCGGAATGGTATTCTCCGGCGCGGTGGACGATGACCGGGACGGTGGGAGCCGTCACTGCGGCCACATCCCGTAGTTCGTTTCCGCGGCTCCGCTGTAACTCGTGTGCGCCCGGCGCGCCACTGCACGCAGCTCGTCGAGGTTCTCGCGCATCTCGTCGGCCCCGGCCATCCACCGATCGTGCGCGGCGCGCTGCGCCGTGGCTGCTTGGCTCGACCACGACAAATGCAGCTCGGCGATGTGCTGATCCACTTCGCGCAACCAGCCCTCGACATCGGCACCGAATTGCGCCATCGTCACGATCGCGTCATCGAGCTGGGTGAGATTTACCCGGTAGCTGTAGTCGTCGGCCATGGTTTACACCTGGTTTCCGAGCTGGGTGATCCCGTCGGCATTGGCGGCATCGCGGAGCTCGTAGCGGTTGGCGGCATCAGCGAGGTTTCCCGCCGAGGTCTCCAACGCGGCGACGATCTGATCGGCCCCGTGCTTCCATTCCACCCAGGACTCGTCATAAGCCGATGCCGCTGCACCTCGCCAACCATCAGCCAGCAACTCCTTGCCGATCGTGTCGTCAAGATACTTGAGCTGCTGTCGGATCATCTGGGCCTTGTCTGCGGCGAACCGCGACGCCGCACGAAGCTGGTCGACCCGGACCTGTAGCTCATCGGCCACCGCGACTCCCCTCTAGCCCTACCCGCCGATCGACTCCAACTATAAAACGGGGCACGGATCGGACCGACCACACTACGAAGAATCCCCCACGGTCAGAGTTGTAGGCCATAGACCTGTTCGAGCAGCTCCGTTTGCCCAGATGAGTGCCAGGGGCGAAGTCGCCGGGCAGCGTGGACTGTGACTGGCAGCGCTACCCGTCGGCGGACTTACAGCACAACGGGATTGACATCGCGTAAAGACTGCAGACGAAGATGGGCGCGGTATCGGGCCGGAGCAGGCACGATTGAGCCGATGGAAGCTCGCAGGTTTCCCGGGCCGTCTTGATGTCGCGAACACTGCCCAGTACCGGTTGATTGTCGACGTCCACTTCGACGCTCAAGAAGTGGCCTTGACTGGTGTAGGCCGTGACGAGCTGCTGCTTCCCGGCCAACAGCCCGTACTCGCGGTGTCCACGTTGAGCCTGGACCGGAACTACGCCGCTGCGCGCAAGAATCGGCTCGCCGTCGAGACTACGGCCCCTGATCCTCCAGCCGGTGGATTTGTTTGTCGAGGTTGCGAACGTGGGTCGAACTGCAGCCATAAGTAGCTACAAGCTCTACCCGGATGCTGTTCAATTCGGCGATGGCCTCGTCGTAATACCCTACGGCTCCGAGCATCTGGGCTATAACGTACCGGGAGCCGAGAATTCTTTCAGCCTCGTCCTCGATCTCCGCGTGCGCGTTGAGGACGTAGAACCGTAGCTGTGGCAGCGCTTTATTGGGCTTGCCGATTGCAGCGTAGGCATGACCGGCGTGGTATCTGCAGTCGAGCACATACTCGTCGTCCGCCGGCAAGTACCTGGCGTACTCCCTACCGACCGCCTCGAACAATGAAGCAGCCCGGGTGTACTCCTCGTTACTGAACAGCGCGGCTGCCAGGTAATGTCTCAGCCTCAGCTTGATAAAGGGGTCGTGCTCGGCACGCCCACAGGCATCCTCCAACAACCTGATCGCCTCGGACGGCCGATCGTTGTCCAACAGCGCCTCGACGTTCTTTCTGACCTGTTCGGACTCCGCTTCGGTCAGCGGACTGCCTGTGCCAGGTCGCATGTCCCTCGTGGGCGGAGGTGCTAGCAGTGGCTGCCTGAACGGCCGCGTCGGATCACGGATTTCATTGTCGCCACCGACCCCGCCGGACTCCCGCGTCAGCGGCATGAGCAACTCGTACACCGCTTCAGCCGTTGGACGGACTGCCGGATCCTTGGCCATCATCGCTGTAACAAGTTGGTCGACACTCGCCGGAACATCGGCCCGCCGTGCCCGTGATGACGGCGGCGGAGACTGGCGGTGGTGAGTGCGCAGCGTCATGCTTTTCGTGCCGTGGAACGGCACGTCCCCGGTGAGCATCTCGAACAACAAGCAGCCGAGCGAATAGATATCCGACGCCGGAGTGACCACCTCCCCCAGCCATTGTTCCGGTGACATGTAGTCCGGCGTCCCAACGGTCTTGTCGACCTGTGTCAACCGCGGCAGCTCGCCCGCGCCGCGCAGGATCGCAATCCCGAAATCGAGCACCTTCACCACACCACTGTCGATAAGCATCAGGTTGGCCGGCTTGATGTCTCGATGGACGATGTCGACTCTGTGCACGTCGACCAACACCGCCGCGACCTGCGCCGCGATCGCGGCAGCCCACGCCGGGCTCGGTGGTGCGGTGTTGTATGCCATGTGGTCCAGAACGGTTTCCAGAGTCGAACCACGCAGGAGCTGTATCACCAGCCACAACTGCGGCTCTCCGCCCGGCCCGATGTCCATGCCGGTGTCATAGACCGCCGGGATGCCTGGATGCTCGAGCCGCGCGGTGGTGCGGATCTCGCGCAGAAACCGCTTGCGGTCCCGGTCCCGGGCATCGAGAATTTCCACCGCCTCCGGACTGTCCGGCTCGAGGACAGGTCCGGCAGGCTTCAGCTCCTTGATCGCTACCTGGCGGTCCAAGCGCTCGTCGTAGCCGTAGAAGACCTCGCTCATGCCGCCCCGGCCGAGGGACCCGTCCACTCGGTACCGTCCCGCGATCAGCCGTTTGCCGGTCAGCGGTTCTTCGTAGTCGGCCACGCTCCCCTACCCAAATTTCGTCTCAATCGCTGAAACGGTCGTACTCGAGTCCGCGATCTACTGTCTCCCGCTTCATCTCTGCGCGCAACAGCGCCAGGGCCTCGTCACGGACCGGTGCCGTGATGATTCGGTAGGCACGTTTGCGCGCCACCTCCTTGATCGCCTTTTGGAACTCGGTGTTATCGAAGTACAGCTTCATGAAATCGGTGTTGCGTTCGGCGTTCTCGGCGACGATGTCGTCGAGCCGGTCGTCGGCGACTTGGCCGAATCTCGCCTCGTCGTTCATCAGGGCGATCTGCTGCATCCCCGTGTCCTCGACCAGGCCGACGACTTGCTGGAAGACCAGAATCTCATCCGCAGTGCCAAGTTCGAGACCGAACCGGTCGTTGAGTTCGGAGATGATCTCCACCAGCGGTACCAATTCCGGCTCTTTGTACCCGCCGCCGTCGGCGGCGTGTCCCCGCACGTCGCGCTCCCCTACCGCCGACAGCGACACGTTGTGTTTGCCGGTGAACTCCAACCGGAAGTGACTCAGGTCGGCGTCCCCGACATCAACCGAGGTCGAGGGCCGATCCGGCAAGCGGATCAGCAGGATTCGACCGAACTGATAGAGCCGTTCGAGGTCTGGATCGCCCCAATCGACTATCTGCGCGATCAGGCTGTAGGCACGTACGTACTGGGTGAGCGTCTTGCGGAAACCTTCCTGCTCGTCTTCGGTCTCGAGCGCATTGAAACGTTCGAGCGTCGGCGTCAGGTAGTTGTGCAGCTCGCTGTGCAACTTCTTCTCGGCCGAATCCGGCATCCGGTCCGGTCCGGCCGCGCCTAGCACCCTGATGAACGCCTCCATCTCCGAGGCGACCAGCAACTCGTAATCCATCACTTCACGTGCTTTGGAGTAGAGCAGGTTCGGGTCGCTCGGCTCGGTGATCGTGGTTTCGAACCAGTCCTTGAACGCCTCCTGGATGTCGCCCGCCTTGTTGACGAAATCCAGGATGTGCACGTCGTCCTGCGACTTCAGCGGATGAATCCGGTTGAGACGCGACAACGTCTGCACGGCCGCGACACCGGTCAGTGTCTTGTCGACGTACATCCCACACAGCAGCGGCTGGTCGAACCCGGTCTGATACTTCTCCGCCGCAACCAGAATCCGGAATTCCTCCTGGTCCCGGTCGACCGCCTGTGGATCGTCGGCCTTGACGTACCCGAAGCGGTCCGCCAACCGAGATTCTGGGATGTTATTGAGCAGGGACTCGGTAACTTCCACCCCGCCAGAGTCCGCCCCAGGCTTCCGGGTTGACTTGTCCTCGAGCTTCCCGGAAAACGCCACCAGCGTCCCGCAGTCGGTATAACCGCGCAGCCTCACATAGGCCCGGATCGCCTGATACAGCCCCAACGCGTGTTCACGACTACTGGTGACAACCATGGCCTTGGCCCGTCCACCCAACCGCGGCGCGATGTTTTCCCGGAAGTCATCGACGATCACCTTTGCCTTCATCTCCAAGGGCCTCACGTCCAGCACGGCATAGCGAACCAACTTCGCCTTGGTCTTACGCGCATCCACCCGCGGATTGGCCAGGTCCGACTCCTGCTGATCGACTGCTGCGTTCCGCAGCCGCCACTTGGTGTCGTAGGTGATGTAGTTGGCCAGCACATCGAGGATGTAGCCCTCATCGATGGCCTGCCGCATCGAATACACATGGAACGGCACATACATGCCCCGCTCGCCGGTGCGCGGATTGATCTTCTCCGGCTCGAACTCACCGAATAGCTTGAGTGTCGCCGACTTCGGTGTGGCCGTGAACGCGAAATACGACAAGTTCGGCTGCTTGCCGCGCACACGCGTCCAATACTCCGCGTCATCCTCGTCCTCGGCACGCGGCTCCGCGTTGGACCCCAATGCCTGCTTGAGCTGGACCGCCGACTCTCCGCCCTGCGAGGAATGCGCCTCATCAATCACCACCGCGTACCGCTTGCCCGTCAAGCCCATGTCCGCGACCTTCTTCAGGACGAACGGATACATCTGAAGCGTGCTGATCACAATCTTCGATGTGGAATCATCCAGTGCCGCGGCCAGCTGAGTCGAATCCTCGTCGATCCGCTTCACCACACCCGGGGTGTGGTCGAATTGATAGATCGTCTTCTGCAACTGTCGGTCCAGCACTGTGCGGTCGGTGATCACAATGGTCTTGTGGAACACCGGCTGGTTGTCGATATCGAACAGATTCGACAGCCGGTGCGCCAGCCAGGCAATCGTGTTGGACTTGCCCGAGCCCGCCGAATGCTGGATCAGGTAGTTGTGCCCGGCACCGTTCTCCCGCGCATGCCCGACCATCCGCTGCACGGCGTCCCACTGGTGGTAGCGCGGGAAGATTCGCGGCGCGGTGTGCGGATTCGTCTTGGCGCCCTTGCGGTCCGGAGCCTGCACGTGCATGAACCGCTGCAAAATCTCTAGCCAGTTGTCGGGCTGCCAAGTTTGCTCCCACAGGTACGCGACGGAATACGAGCCTTCCTCAGCAGGCGGGTTCCCCGCTTCACCGGACTTCCCCGGCCCTTTCGAGCCGAGGTTGAACGGCAGGAATCGCGTCTCGGCACCGCGCAACTGAGTCGCCACGAACGCACGATCCGGATCGACGGCGAAATGCACGAGAGCACGCTTGGCGAAGAACAACTCGCGCGGGTCTCGATCGTTGCGGTACTGCGCGATGGCATCATCGGCGTCCTGACCGGTGTTCGGATTCTTCAACTCCACGGTGGCCACCGGCAAGCCGTTGACGAACAATGCCATGTCCAGTGACTTGTGCGGGTGACGCACGCTGTAATGCAGCTGCCGCGCCACCGTCAGCACGTTCGCACGGTACTCGACTAGCGCGTCGGCGGCCAGGGTGTGTCCGGGCCGGAAGTAAGCCAGGTTGATCAACACCCCACGGTCCCGCACGCCTTGACGTAGCACGTCCAACACACCGCGCGCGTCGATCTCCGCCGCGACCCGCTGTGCGAATTGGCGCTGTGCGGTGTCGGGGTCACCTCCATAGAAGCCGACTAGACGTTCCCAAGCCCGCGCCTGCGCCGCGCCGATGAAACGGTACATTTCGCCGGTGTCGATTCCGAGCTCAAGGTTGAACGTGCCTTGAGCACGATCCCAACCCAGTTCGACCATCTCGGCTTCGACACGGATTTCGAAGGCAAGCTCAGTGTGAATTCCGGGGGTCATGCTAACTCAGCTCCAGACGGCGAGAAGCGCGCGGTCGTAACATCGATCTGCCCTGTGACGGCAGCGG
The DNA here is from genome assembly GCF_044459885.1 of Nocardia sp. NPDC050175. Lineage (NCBI taxonomy): Bacteria > Bacillati > Actinomycetota > Actinomycetes > Mycobacteriales > Nocardiaceae > Nocardia > Nocardia sp. NPDC050175. The sequence continues at coordinate 97,865 of NZ_JBITJI010000019.1, read as the reverse complement.
TGATCAAGGCCTGGCGACGCTCAGCAAGACGTTGATTGAACCTGCTTACCTCTTCACGGAGTGGCCTGACACTTACCACGAGTTGACCGATTTCATGCTGGATCTTACTGTCAACTACAGGCACGGGAATATTTCCAAAGAGCGCCCAATTTCGGAAATCAACAGCGCGCTCTCTTGTACTTGATGCAAATAAGCCTAGGTAGCCATTAATAGCGAGAACACGAAGCAGTCGACCGTAAAATTGCGCATTGCCGCCGCTAATTGGCTGACATACATGATATACAGGACTGCAATTACCAATAGCCTCGGAGTCCCCTATCGCACCCGCAAACCCATCTAAGCCATGGACGACGACATCACCTACTTCTACGCCTTGACCTTGAGGTTCAGCACTTTTAGTCAGCGTATAACCTTCACTTCGCCGGACGCTGCGAGCCGTAACCTGACCATCCCGAAAAGCAGTGATAACTTCGTCGGTGGCCTTGGTAATGCGGTCAAGCTTCAACAGAAGTCGACGAAGCGGCAGGGACTGAGTGCCGCCAAAATCGGCAAGCTTACTTTTCCCGACGATATCCATTATCCTGCTGTCGATCCGCTCCTCAAGCAAGTGAAGCACTCTCAGCTGATCCGTCACAAGCTCGTCGATACACCCCACTTCGGCGTCGAGGAAGTCGGCGATGCGGCGCTGCTCGTCGAGTGACGGAAGAGTCACCGGGATGTTCGCGTAACGCTCGGCATTAAAGTTCTGAATCGTCGATGTGACGGCATCGGCTTCAATGGATGCTTGAAATGTTTTTGATGCCGCCACATAAGCCATAAAACGCGGCTCGGTATCCGAGCGAGGACGAAACCTTACCAAATAGCCTGCATAAGTACTGGGCTCATCTAAAGCATCTAGAAGCAATGAGCGCCCCAGGGTGCCGCTACGCGACAGCAAGAGGTCTCCGTCCCTAATCTCGTGGCGCGCGTCGAGAGACACGTCGACGTAAACAGCACTGTCACGCGGGCGTAGGTGCCCGAGCTCATCGATGTCTGAGGTACGGATCAGACGATGCCCCTGAGGCGCGTAGTCCTGTGCTGAGATGTTGAGGCCGTACTGTCCTGCGTCGACGCATAGATGTTTGAGCCGCGCTTCCGTCCATTTCATCGTGTCACCTCGCCCAGCAGCTTCTGTATCTGTGCCTCTAGCTCGCGCAGTTCCGCGTCGATCTCCGCGAGTGGTCGTGGGGGCGTGTACACGTAAAAGTGTCGTGTGAACGGGATCTCGTATCCAACCTTGGTCTTGTCGTGGTCAATCCAGGCATCGGGAACGTGTGGGATGACCTCGCGGACAAAGTAGGTGTCGATGTCCTCGTCCAACGGGACGTTCTCGTAGTCGCGCAGATCCGGGTCCGGGAGAACGCTGCCGTCCTTTGCCGTCTGCACCTCGCCCTCCGGGTCGGAGACCGACACGGCGGACCAGAGGCCCTTCAGCAGCGAGGTACCCTTCGGCCACTGCGCACCTCCTTCAGCTACCGCCTTGTGCAGGGCGTTGGTGGCTTCCTTCTTCGTCCACCACACCGCGCCAACCGAGCCGCGCAACGCCTCGACCAGCGCATCGCGGCCATCCCACTTGGCCAGCGCCTTTGCGCTTTCCAGTGCGGCGAGAGTGTCCTCGGTGATCTCAAAGCGCAGCTTGAGCGGGCGCTCGACGGTGATGCGGTGGTAGCCGAAGTCGCGGGTGCCGAAGATCTTCACCTTTCCGTGGTCCGGGTCCTCAGGATCGGCCGCGATATTGACCGCTTGGACATACAGCTCCGTAATGTGATTGATCTGGTCGTCGCTGATCTGTTTGCGCTTGTCACCGAAGGACTTGCGCACCTTCTCCCACTGGTCGCGGGCATCGAGCAGGATCACCTTGTTACGCAAAGCTTTGGCCTTGCGGTTGCTCAAGATCCAGAAGTAGGTGGAGATGCCGGTGTTGTAGAACAACTGATCCGGCAGCGCGACAATGCCTTCCAGTAAGTCGTTTTCCAGGATCCACTGGCGGATCCTGGACTCGCCGGACTCGGCGGCCCCGGTGAACAGCGGAGAACCGTTGAAGACGATCGCCAGGCGGGCGCCCTTGCCTTCAACGGGTTCCATCTTGGAGATCATGTGCTGGAGGAATAGGAACGAACCGTCGTTGATGCGCGGCGTGCCCGCGCCGAAGCGGCCGGCGTGACCCAGCTCTGCCTCGTTTTCGACCTCTTCCTTGACTTTTTTCCATTCCACGCCGAATGGCGGGTTGGCCAGCATGTAGTCGAACTTCATGTCCGCGAATGCGGGGTCGCTGAAGGTGTTGCCGAAGTGGATTTGGCCGCGCTGGCGGCGCATGAGCATGTCCGACTGGCAGATCGACCACGACTCACCGTTGATTTCCTGCCCGTACAGGTAGACAGTCGCGTTGGGGTTGATCGACTTGATGTGGTCTTCGGCGGCGGTGAGCATGCCGCCGGTGCCGCAGGCGGGGTCGAGGATATTGATGACCTGGCCTTCGCCAAGGACGGTGTCTTTGTCTGGAGTGATGAGCAGATTGACCATCAGTTTGATGACTTCGCGAGGGGTGAAGTGCTCACCGGCCGTCTCGTTCGAGTCTTCGGCAAACATCCGGATCAGATGCTCGAAAACGTAGCCCATCTGATGGTTATCGAGCTTGTCGAGATCTCGCATGGCGGCAAACCGGCCTACGACCTGATATAGGATTTTCGCGCTGGCCAGGCGGGTAATCTCGTTGTCCAAGTCGAAGCGGGCCAGGATTTCGCGGACACTCGGGGAGAAGCCATTGATGTAGTCACGCAGGTTCTTCGCGGTGCTCGGTGCATCCGCGGCGATGGTCGTGAAGTTCTGATCGGAGGTGTTGTAGAACGGCAGTTTGGCAGCGATCTCCAGCGGGCGCTGCTTGTTCTGCATGTCCAGTTCCCTGTCACGCGCGCGGACGGCGTCACGGGTGGGGGCCATCACCGCGTCGAGACGACGCATGAGCGTAAACGGCAGGATGACCTGGCCGTATTCGTGGCGTTTGTAGTCACCGCGCAACAGGTCCGCGACTTTCCAGATGTCGGCGGCCATTTGGGAGTGTGTGGGTCCTGAACTCACATTTCACCTTCTGTAGGGTCGGTCTTGTCGATGTCGTTCTTCACCAGCACGTCGGGTGCCAGCGCCCCGGTGGTCAGACCGTGGATGGTCTGGTCGATCACCGTGACACTGACCTTCGCCAGCGCAGCCAGCGTGTTCCGCAGGTCGTGCAACTGCTGGAATGCCGTGCCGTATCGGCGTTGCTCGGCTATGGGCATTCGCGGAATTCGGCAGCGCCGTAAGTCGTCGCGGCTCAGCGCGCCCAGCGTATTGGCTACCGGCAGGGAGTTGGCGTCGGTTTCCAGGAATGTCGCGACGAAATGCGGGTCCAGGCGGGCTTGGTTCACCTCGATGACTTGCGCGATGCCTTTGTCGTCATCCGGCGTTCCGCTGGCCACTACCGGTGGGCGGCCCAGGGTCCGCAGCAGTACGTCGCCGGCGCGGGGTGTGGTGTCGCGAGCTAGGATCGTCAACGCTCCGACGCGTTCCAGTTCACCGAAGGTCACCTGGCTGTGCCGAGTGGGTGCTTCCGGGGCCGCGTAGCGCGGCATGCCTTTGCCTACCCGCGCATAGAGACCTTCCAACATGCTGGTGACCCGCGCGATGTCGGTCGCGCTCGCGTCGGAACGGACAACGACGTGCCGAGACGGAAGCAGGTTGGTGTCGCCGTCGAGCAGTTCCAGGCGCGGGACAGCTCGAAGCACGGTTGGATCGGCGTCGGCGAAAAGCCGCTGCCAGGACGCAAATTCGTTCGGCACGTCGGCGGCATCCGCCAGCCGTGACAAATCGATCATGCGGACGGGGGGCGCCGTGTCCGTGTTGTGAGGGCGCGTCAACACCCAGAGGTACGCCTTAGTACCGGGACGCGATCCCAGGCCCTTAGGCAGTGCGATCACTGAACTGAGCACTCCGGAACGGACCAGGGCCGCACGTATGTGTTGACCTGAGGAATGGATGTTGGTGCGCGGCGACACCGCGACCACCGCCACGCCGCGAGGACGCAGATGCGCGTAGCAGTGCTGCACCCACGCCAGTTCTCCATCGCGTGCCGACGGTGTGCCGAACTCCCAGCGTGGATCCGTCGCCAGCTCGTCCGCTGGCCACGGCGGGTCGTACGGCGGCTCGCACACCACGGCAGCGGCCACATTCCGGTAGCTAGCGAGCCTGTTGTCCAGAAACGAATCGCCGACCTGTATCTCGTACGACGTCCCATAAGGATTGTGGCGTAGCCGGAATGCGGCCATGGAGGTGGCCGTTTCGTTGATGTCCTGGCCGACGAGTCTCACGCGGTCGGCGAACCTGTCGGCAACGGCCGACAGTGCGGTCGCGTTGAAACACGCCGGGTCGAGAATCACCGGCAAGTCATCGGTATCGGCGTCGAGTTCCGGGTCATCCGGTCCTCGGTCGGCCGCAATCGAGCGAGGCAGTAGAGCCGCCATGACCTTCGCCAACAGCTGAGCCGGCGTTAAATCGGCTAGGCCGCGTTCCAACGTCAGCTGTTGAGCGGACGGAGGCTGGTCGAACTCTCCGTTTTTGTACTGAGTCCCTGTCGCAGTGCGCCCTGCGGTGGCCAGTTGATCCGCCTTGCCGGTCGCGGTTAGCCACGCTTCGACGTCGGCCTTGGCAAACGTCGGGCTGGCGTCGCTGCCACCGACTGGTTTCGGGAACTCCGGGTAGCGGCGTCGCCAATTCGATACCGCCGCTCGGCCGACGCCGGCCAGCCGAGCTATCGCCGCTGCTGTCATCTCGTCGCTCACGTCTTCGACGGTACAGAGAGGGAGGTGTCAAAGCAAGTATGTTGTGAACACTGTTGTCGATGTTCACAAAATGGTTTACAGTCGCCTGTGCACGCTGCCACGGCAGGTGCTGAGCAGCTTCGATACAACCAACGGCTCCGCCGTGACCAGGAGAGGAACCCCTATGGGCTCGATGAAGCCCCCAGCAGGTAGCGGTGTCCCAAACGATTCGCAGCAGTCGAATCACGGGCCTGCAACAGTGAATTGGGCTGCAGTACGCCCGCAGCTTTCGGCAACGGTGCTGCAGTGCATCTCGAAAGACACGACAGCTGCGTACTCGCAGCTCGTCGCATTCCTGACGAAGGATCGCAGTGGGCTCATCGTGAACCAGAACGGCTGGACGGCTGACGACGATCCCCCTGATGAGATCAGCATCGTCATGGCGAGACTGGGCGTCGGCACAGTGGACGGCTTCATCTGGCGTAAGAAGGGTGGACCAAGGTGGGCACCCGAGAGCGACCTCATCGATATCGATTCACACCTCACCATCACTTTGCTGAGCGGGCAGCTTGTAGCTGTGCAGACCAACGGCTCGGCCATCAAGGAGCGGCTCACCCGGTGGGTGCATCAGGATGGCAAGGAATGCTGGCGACTCATTCCGGTCGAGGTATCGATGAGCTGCCTCGCGGACGGATCGCTCAAGGGGATCAACATGCGGGGCACTCATCGGCGCCGGTCCACCAAGCCGGATAGCCAGAGCTTGGGCGGCATTCGATTGCAGGATTCGCTGGACCCCACTCGGGACTCCTCGTACGCATTGCGGTCGGGGCGAAGCAACCTGCCGGACGATCCCCAGCGCACGGCGCTACGCGGCACCATCGGCATGACGCCTCGCGACTCGTCGATCTGGTCTTGTGGCCCGACGCCCGACTTCTCGACTTTCATCACATCGGTGGCAGAGGCCCTCGTCTTTATCGAGAAGCATCTGGCGGAAACGGAACCGTTCCTCGGCGAACTGGCAATACTCGCTAGGGAGGTAGAGGATCCTGACGAGGTCCACGGAGCCTATGAGGTGTCCGTGCTCGCTCCTGAGGATCTGCCTCAGGAGCCCGTGCCGGACGACGATCTGCTGGCAGCGGCGGCGCTGTTGCAGCGCGCGGTATTCATGGCACCGGTCGCCGATCCCACTGGACCGGGATTCACGGTCGAGGTTGGCCTGGATGGAGCGACGGGTGGATCACTGTCCTTCCGTCCCGTCGCGGAAGGCAATGGGGTCCGGCTCCGCATAGGCGTCGTGGGTGCGGCCTCAGACATGACACGTGTTCGGCCGATCATCGAGGCGCTGCGCAATGGCGACCTGATGAATGTCTACTACCGTTCCGGGCACGCCTTGACCAACGGACAATTCCATCAGGAACACACGACGCCCTTTCCGTTCCGAAATTGGCGTTTCCACGACTTCACCGGCTATCTAATCGATCATGAAAAGCCGATTCCAACCGCATCGGATCAGGCCATCCACGATGCCATCGGTGTTCCAGGCGACCAGTCCTTGTTCTCCTGGGTGGTCCACCATTACTCCGATGGCTGGCTTGTCTGTGACGACGGCGCCGAGGAAGTCGCTGACTTCGTGCACCTCGCCAAGGACGGAACCCTCACACTGATCCATGTCAAAGGCGCCAACAGTCGCGGGCCACGGCGGCACGTCTCGGCCACGGCCTACGAGCAAGTGACCAGCCAAGCCATCAAGAACATGCCCTTCACCAACCTCGAAAAGCTCAGCGCACGTCTGATGAAGCCGCGGGTGTCCAGGCCCGCATGCTGGACGGACGGCAAGCGAGTACTCGATCGCTCCGAGTTCCTCGCCATGCTGTCGATTTGCGACGACACCTGCCGAAAAGAGGTCGTCATCGTGCAACCTCATGTCTCGGAAGCTACCTGCCGACGAGTGCACGCCGAATCGGCGGACAACCAACCAGCAGGCGATGACGTCTGGCGTCTACGCCGCCTTGACAGCCTGCTCAACGCAGCGCAAACTGCGGTCGTCGGCCGGTGCGACAACCTGATCGTTATCGGCAGCCAGACTTGAAGATCGTTTCCTGGCGGTGTGTCGCCTGCCAGGCTCAAGGTGGATGAGGTGGAACCGCGCCCCAGGGCATGCAGGCTCACCGAGGCCACGCTAATGCTCTGTTTCCATAAGACGGTAGATAATGGGTTCAGAGTTTCCCTCGATCCGGGTTGGTGGTGTGGTGCCCAAGCTGTTGTCCCGCTCGTCGAGACTGCTTGCGGTACCGGCACCGGAGGATTCGACTCGTGCAATGACCGATTTGGTGGAGCCTAGGGGAATCGAACCCCTAACCCCTGCCTTGCAAAGGCAGTGCTCTGCCAATTGAGCTAAGGCCCCGACACCGTTGTTAGCGGCGACGGTGTCCGCAGACGCCGGGGAAACCGTACCCTCCCGCATCCATACGGTCAAAATCCAGCGGACGCTCACACCACAGCCGACCGAAGCTCGTTACAGGCGAACACCTTCCACACTGAGTCACCTTCGAGGTTCAACTCTGTCGGATTGTCGCGTTGGCAGCTAAGCGGATGGCCGAGTACGCCTGAAGGATCCACCGGAACCAAGCTGTTAGCCAGCTGATCGCAAGGCTGAAGTCGAGGGGGTAGGAGGATCCTGACGCTCCGAACTACGTGAAGAAATACCAGGTCAGGGATCTTTGCGCCGGAAATCAACTCGACGGAAGGGGGCGGAGGACTGCAGAAGTGATGACGGCGTCAACAAAAGTGCAGCTCACAGAGTTCTACACCAAGTTGCAAAGTCCGAAAACGAAACCCTCGTCATCACTAAATTCGGGCGAAATGGGCGTGCTTTGCAGAAAAAATGCCCTGACCAGCAGAGTTAACTAGAAATTTGTGGGCCTAGGAGGACTTGAACCTCCGACCTCTTCGTTATCAGCGAAGCGCTCTAACCGCCTGAGCTATAGGCCCGTATGACTCTTGTGTTCTTCCACCTGAGCCGAGGCTAGAGATTACCCGACCTTTCGCACTACCTCCAAAACGGCTGGTAGCAGGGGTGCCACGGGGGCTCGCGCCGGTTCATCGCGGACTGTCCTGAATACCGAAAACGGCCGGTGCCGTCCCTTGGCGAGGGACGACGCCGGCCGTTGGGTGTTCGAGTTCTAGTCGGGGTCGGCGAGGGTCACCTGGATGCCACCGACGAGATCGCAGCACTGGTTGTAGATGAACGTGCCGACGGTGCCGAGCGCGGTGAACAGCACCACGTTGATCAGCCCGATGACGCCCGCGTAGCCGAAGACGGTGCCGGCGTCGATGAGCCCGACCGACCCGCTGTCCTGGGACACCATGTCGGTGAAGGTGTTGTTCAACCGTTCCCACACGCCCATGCCCTCGAGCACGATGTAGAGCAGGCCGACGGCGAGCATCCAGACGAAGAACATGGCGACGCTGATGACGAGCGAGATCTTCAGCGTCGACCACGGGTCGATCCGGCGGATCTGCACGGTGGCCCGCAGCGGCTCGCCGGTGGCGACGGCCGCGGCGACCGCGACCGGCACCGCGGGCGAGATGGGTGTCTGCGGGCCGGTGTGCTCGGCCGACGGCGGCAGCGGATGCCGGATCTCGGAGAGGTCCGGCATGTCCTTGATCAGCTCGGGCCTGGCGATGCTGCGGGTCGGTCCGTCGATGCCGACGGACTTCACCATGGCGGCTTCCTTGCGGGCCGCCTTGGCCGCGAGGTCGGCGGTGGTGCGCGCGTTGGTCACGCCACCGCCGAGGCCACCACCGCCACCACCCTGGGCGCCTGAGCCGCTCGGGCGTCCGGTGACCGGGGCCTGACCGGGCCGGTACAGGTTGGACTGTGGTTCCCGCTGCGGCAGTTGTGCCCAGCCGTCCTGGAACGGCGATTGGCCACCACCGTTGCCACCGGACTGATCCCCCGACTCGGGTGCGCCGGGCTCTGAGTTGTTCATGCGGACAGTCTGATCGAACGGATCTTGCCCGGTGTGACCGGGAGCCTGCTCCGACCCCTTCGGCTGGCCCGCGAAATCGCCTTGCTTGTCTTGCATTTCGCGTTGCTGCCCGCCCTGCTGGCCACCACCGGACTGCGCACCACCCGGCTGGCCACCATGCTGCTGGCCGGGCGCGGACTGCGCACCACCCGATTGGCCACCGTTCGGCTGGCCGCCACCTGGCTGCCCGCCGCCCTGCTGGCCGTTATCGGCCGACGAGCCCGGCCGCGGGATGGGCCGCGGCGGAATCGGGGACGGTGCGATCCGCTCGGTCACACCGTTCGTCTGGTGCCGCTCGTCATTCGGCTGATTCGGAGTGGTCAATGGGAATCCTTAGATCCGTTCGTTGCCGCCGCTGTTGGGTTACTACTCAGAGGAACCGGTGTCGCTGTCTTCACCGGCGAGCAGGTCGGGATCGGGCTCGTCGGCATTACGCGCGATAGCAAGCAACGTATCGCCCTCGCCGAGGTTCATCAATCGCACGCCCTTGGTCTGTCGTCCAGCCTTGCGAACCTGCTTCGCCACCGTCCGGATGACACCACCACCGGATGTGATCGCATACAACTCATCCTCGTCCTCGACGATGAGCGCACCGACAAGGGTGCCACGCTTGGGGTCGTACTGGACGGTCAATACGCCTTTACCGCCCCGGCCCTGTGCCGTGTACTCCTCGATCGCAGTCCGCTTAGCGTAACCGCCCGCGGTGGCCACCAGCAGATATGTATCCGGGCGCACAACGTTCAGCGACAAGAGTTCATCGGAGGCGTTGAATCGCATGCCCTGCACGCCGGAGGTGGCGCGACCCATCGGACGCAGCGCCTCGTCGGTCGCGGAGAACCGGATCGACTGGCCCAGCGCCGAGACCAGCAGCAGGTCGTCCTCGGACGAGCACAGCACGGCGCCGACCAATTCGTCCTCGTCGCGCAGGTTCACCGCGACGATGCCGCCGGTGCGGTTGGAGTCGAAATCGGTCAGCTTCGACTTCTTCACGAGGCCATTCTTGGTGGCGAGCACCAGGTATGGGGAGTCTTCGTAGGATTTCAGCTGAATGATCTGGGCGATCTTCTCGTCCGGCTGGAAGGCGAGCAGGTTGGCCACGTGCTGACCGCGGGCAGTGCGGCTGGCCTCGGGCAGCTCGTAGGCCTTGGCGCGGTAGACCCGGCCCTTGTTCGTGAAGAACAGCAGCCAGTCGTGCGTGGACGAGATGAAGAAGTGCTTGACCAGGTCGTCCTGCTTGAGCCCGGCGCCCTGCACACCCTTGCCGCCGCGCTTCTGGCTGCGGTAGAGGTCGGTCTTGGTGCGCTTGGCGTAGCCGGTCTCGGTGATGGTGACGACCACGTCTTCGCGGGCGATCAGGTCCTCGTCGGCCACGTCGCCGTCGGCGGCGATGATCCGGGTGCGCCGGTCGTCGCCGTACTTCTCGACGATCTCGGCCAGCTCGTCGCGCACGATGGCACGCTGACGTTCCGGCTTTTCGAGGATGTCCTTCAAGTCGGCGATTTCGAGCTCGATCTTGGCCAACTCGTCGACGATCTTCTGCCGCTCCAACGCCGAGAGGCGACGCAGCTGCATGTCGAGGATCGCGGTCGCCTGGATCTCGTCGATGTCGAGCATCTGCATCAGGCCGGTGCGCGCGGTGTCGGTGTTGGCCGAACGCCGGATCAACGAGATGACCTCGTCGAGCGCGTCGAGCGCCTTGACCAGGCCGCGCAGGATGTGGGCCCGCTCCTCGGCCTTGCGCAACAGGTACTTGGTGCGCCGGATGATGACGTCCAACTGGTGCTTGACGTAGTGCCGGATCATCTGGTCGAGCCGCAGGGTGCGCGGCACGCCGTCGACGATCGAGAGCATGTTGCAGCCGAAGCTGGTCTGCAGCTGGGTGTGCTTGTACAGGTTGTTCAGCACGACCTTGGCGACGGCGTCCCGCTTGACGGTGACGACGATCCGCATGCCCGCGCGGTCCGAGGACTCGTCGTGGATGTCGGAGATGCCGGCGATCTTGCCGTCGCGCACCTGCTCGGCGATCGCGTTGATGAAGTTGTCGGTGTTGACCTGGTAGGGCAGCTCGGTGATGACCAGGGTGGTGCGGCCCTTGTTGTCTTCCTCGATCTCGACCACACCGCGCATCCGCACCGAGCCGCGGCCGGTGGAGTAGGCGTCGAGGATGCCCTGACCGCCGACGATGAGGCCGTAGGTCGGGAAGTCCGGACCCTTGACCCGCTCGATACAGGCCGCGAGGGTCGACTCTTCGTCGGCGTCGTAGTTGTCCAGCGCCCAGTAGATCGCCTCGGCCAGCTCGCGCAGGTTGTGCGGCGGAATGTTGGTCGCCATGCCGACCGCGATGCCGTTGCTGCCGTTCATCAGCAGCGCGGGCACCCGGCTCGGCAGCACGGTCGGTTCCTGCGAGCGACCGTCGTAGTTCGGCACGAAATCGACCGTCTCGTGGTCGATCTCGCGCAGCATCTCCATCGCGAGCGGCGTGAGCCTGCACTCGGTGTATCGCATGGCGGCCGCGCCGTCGTTGCCGCGGGAACCGAAGTTGCCCTGGCCGTCGACCAGCGGATAACGCAGCGACCACGGCTGCGCCATGCGCACGAGGGTGTCGTAGATCGAGCTGTCGCCGTGCGGGTGGTAGTTACCCATGGTCTCGGCGACCGGGCGCGCGGACTTCACATAGCCGCGGTCGGGCCGATACCCGTTGTCGTACATGGCATACAGCACGCGCCGGTGCACCGGCTTGAGGCCGTCGCGCACCTCGGGCAGCGCGCGGCCGACGATCACGCTCATCGCGTAATCGATGTAGCTGTTCTGCATTTCCTGCTGGATGTCGACCGGGTCGATCCGGTCGCCGCCGGTGCCTCCGTACGGAGGCAGCGTCGTGTCGGTCATGAAGTCTCCTTAGCGGGCGGTGCGGTTGCGGTGACGTGGCACGCGCACCGGCTTATACGTCGAGGAAGCGAACGTCCTTGGCATTACGGGTGATAAAGCTGCGGCGGGCCTCTACGTCCTCGCCCATCAGCACGCTGAACAACTCGTCGGCCGCGGCCGCGTCGTCCAGGGTGACCAGCTTGAGCACGCGCACCGAGGGGTCCATCGTGGTCTCCCACAGTTCTTTGGCGTTCATCTCGCCGAGACCTTTGTAGCGCTGGACGCCGTCTTCCTTGTTGATCTTCTTGCCTGCCGCCGCACCGGCTTCGAGCAGGCCGTCGCGCTCGCGGTCGGAGTAGGCGAACTCCGGATCGCTGCGCTGCCACTTGAGCTTGTACAGCGGCGGCTGCGCGAGATACACGTGGCCCTGTTCGACCAGCGGGCGCATGAACCGGAACAGCAGCGTCAACAGCAGCGTCGCGATGTGCTGGCCGTCGACGTCGGCGTCGGCCATCAGCACGATCTTGTGATAGCGCAGCTTGGCGATATCGAACTCGTCGTGGATGCCGGTGCCGAACGCGGTGATGATCGACTGGACTTCGTTGTTCTTGAGCACGCGGTCGATGCGCGCCTTCTCGACGTTGATGATCTTTCCGCGCAGCGGCAGGATCGCCTGGTACATCGAGTCGCGGCCGGACTTCGCCGAGCCACCGGCGGAGTCGCCCTCCACGATGTAAATCTCGGACTTGCTCGGGTCCTTGGACCGGCAGTCGGCCAGCTTGCCGGGCAGGCCGCCGAGGTCGGTCGCGCTCTTGCGGCGCACCAACTCCCTGGCCTTACGGGCGGCGACCCGCGCCTGCGCCGAGGAGACCGCCTTGTTCACGATGGTCTTCGCGTCGGCCGGGTTGGCCTCGAACCAGTGCGAGAGGTGCTCGTTGCACGCCTTCTGCACGAACGACTTGACCTCGGTGTTGCCGAGCTTGGTCTTGGTCTGGCCCTCGAACTGCGGCTCGGAGACCTTCACGCTGACGATGGCGGCCAGGCCCTCGCGGATGTCCTCACCGGTGAGGTTCGCATCTTTTTCTTTGAGGAGCTTCTTGTCCTTGGCGTACTTGTTGACCACGGTGGTCAGCGCCGCGCGGAAGCCCTCTTCGTGGGTGCCGCCCTCGTGGGTGTTGATGGTGTTGGCGAAGGTGTGCACCGACTCGGAGTAGCCGGAGTTCCACTGCATGGCGACCTCGAGCTCGTGGCCGGTGCCCTTGCCGGTGAAGCCGACGACCGAGTTGTGGATCGGCTGCTTGGTCCGGTTGATGTGACGGACGAAGTCCTCCAGGCCACCCGGGTAGTGGTAGGTGCGCTTCTTCACCTTGTGCTCGACCGGCGCGGCGACGTTTTCGGCCTCCGCGTGCTTCGGCGCGTCGGCGGTCTCGCTGACCACGTCGTCGGTGATCTCGGCGTCGGTGACGCGCTCGTCGGTGAGGGTGATGGTGAGTCCCTTGTTCAGGAACGCCATCTCCTGCAGCCGCCGGGCCACCGTCTCGAAGTTGTAGGTGGTGGTCTCGAAGATGTTCGGGTCGGCCCAGAAGCGGATCGTGGTGCCGGTCTTCTTGGACGGGTCACCCTGCAGCAGCTTGCCGGGGACCGAATCCTTGTATGTCTGAGACCAGTGGAAGCCGTCGCGGTCGATCTCCGCCTCGAGCTGGGAGGACAGCGCGTTCACCACGGAGATGCCGACGCCGTGCAGACCGCCGGACACCGCGTAGGAGTCGGAGTCGAATTTGCCGCCCGCGTGCAGCTGGGTCATGACCACTTCGATGGTCGGGACGCCCTGCGCGTGCATGGCCACCGGAATACCTCGGCCGTCGTCGACCACCTCGACGCCACCGTCGGCGAGCAGGGTGACCTCGACCTTGGACGCGTACCCGGCCATCGCCTCGTCGACGGAGTTGTCGACGACCTCCCAGATCAGGTGGTGCAGGCCACGCTCACCGGTGGAACCGATGTACATGCCGGGACGCTTGCGGACCGCCTCGAGTCCCTCGAGGACCGTGATGGACGAGGCGCCGTAATCCGCCTTGCCCGAGGTAGCGTTGGTCGAGCCCGATGCGTTGGAGTCGTTGGCAGCCACTGGTCGGTAGCTCTCCTTACTTGCTGATCCTCCTGGCGAGGCACTGCACAGCACGCGTTGGTCCCTGGCCATGACTGCTCGAGAAATACAGGGCCACGCGCGCTGTACGGGACGCACCGAAGGTGATCGCCGCTAGTTACGTCACCATCCTACTGGTACACCCAACCTACAGTGCACCTACGACACCCCTGACAGCTCCGTGAATGCGAGAAATCGGATTGTCGCGAGTCTGTTCCGCCCTTCGGGACTTTAGCCCGCCTCTGGGAGGATTCGGGCGGTGCGGACCGAGGGGCCGTCCGGGCGGCAGGCGGCCACCGGGCGGTATGCCGGTATTTCGGGGCTGCCGGGCGTAGCCGACAAGTTACCAAGAGCGCCTGCGAGATCATGTGCGATGTCCGCTCTCGACGACGGATCGGTCGGTGAACAGGGCGGGAGATCAAATCTCAGGGATGCGGCGGTGTCGCGAGAGACTCGGCCATCGTCGAGAGCAGACCACCGAGCCGCTGCCGGAAAGGTTCAGCTACTACTGCTCGGCCGAAATCGGTTGGCACAGCGAGCGATACCGATGCGCGGTTTCACGTGGAACGCGTCGGCTTACCCGTAGGTATCGCGCGGTCCGCGGCCTCTGACGTGACGTTCGCCCTTGCGCCAGCTGGGTGCCGCCGGGCCGGTGATCTTCAGCGAGGTCACCACACCGGGTCCGACCGCGGCGTTGATCTTCGCCAGGATCTGGCTCTGCAGCATCCGTAATTGGGTTGCCCACGCGGTGGATTCGGCCGCGATGCTCAGCACGTTGTCCTTCAGGGTCAACGGGGTGGCATGCGAGGCGATGTCCTCGCCGACGACGCCGGCCCAGCGACCGAACACCATTCCCTCGGCGACCTTGGTGGACCAGCCGCGATTCTTGGCGAGCGAGCCGGTCAGCTTGCCGAACAGTTGAGGATCACGCGGATCCGGCCCGGCACCCGACCAACCGCTGCGGCGACGAGCGCCGGTGCGCAACTTGCGCTGCGGGGAGGATCGCCCCTGTCCGACGGACTTGCCACTTGCCTTGGCCGCCGCACGGGCTTCTTCGAGCGCCCGCCTGGCCAGATCGACACCGCGCAACTCCGGCTCTTGTCCTGCCGGTTCGGCGCCTTTTTGATCGGTCACCAGGCTCCTCTCGTAGTGCGCGGCCAGACGGTCACTCTACGACAGGGCACCGACAAAACAGCCGCCTCGGGCGACGTGATGGACGCATCAGTTCTCCACAGGACCTGTTGATAACCATGCTTTTCTGTGCATACGTCATAGTGCGAATGCGAATGTCACGGGGCCGGCGTGGCGGGCTCGGCGATCCGCGAGGTCCGGCCGTCCGGTCCGCCGCTGGTTTCCACCCGCAGCGGAACGGCGGCGAGCTCGGCGGGCACGTCCTCCGGGACCGCCGCGGTGATCAACACCTGTTCGGCACCCGCCGCGACGGCGGCGAGGGCGGTGCGACGGCGACGGTCGAGTTCGGCGAAGACGTCGTCGAGCAGCAGCACGGGTTCGGATCCGGTGGCACGCAGCAACTCGAACGCGGCCAGACGCAGCGCGAGCGCGAACGACCAGGATTCGCCGTGACTGGCGAACCCCTTGGCCGGTGCCTCGCCGAGGTTCAGCTCGAGCTCGTCGCGGTGCGGGCCGACCAGGCAGACGCCGCGCTCCAACTCCTTCGGGCGGGCCGCGGCGAGCTCGCGCAACATGATCGCCTCCAGCGCCTCGGTGTCGTCCGGCTGGGGTTCCCTTGCGGGATCCAGGAATCCGGGCGGCAGGGTCGAGCTGCGGTAAGCGATTGCGGCGGGACGCGATTCGGGAGCGATCGACGAATAGGCCTGGGCGAGATACGGGTACAGGTCGTGCACCAGGCGCAGTCGGTAGGTCAGCAGCACCGAGGCGTGCGTGGCCAGGTGACCGTCCCACACATCGAGGGTGCCCAGGTCCGCCTTCGATCTCGATTGCCGCCCAGCGGATTTCAACAAGGCCGAGCGCTGGCGCAGCACCCGGTCGTAGTCGCTGCGGACGGCGGCGAGCCTGGGTAGCCGGGCTGTGCACAACTCGTCCATGAAACGCCGACGCTCGCCAGGGTCGCCGCGCACCAGCGCGAGATCTTCAGGGGCGAACAGCACCGTCTGCAGGATGCCGAGGATCTCCCGTGGTCGCCGGGCCGGCGAGCGATTGATCTGCGCGCGGTTGGCGGTGCCCTGGTTCAGCTCGATGTCTATGCGCAGTTCGCGGCCGCTGTTGACGACGGACGCACCGATCCGCGCCTTGTCGGCGCCGAGCCTGATCATCGGCGCGTCGGCCGCGACCCGATGCGAGCCGAGAGTGGCCAGGTAGCCGATCGCCTCGAGCAGGTTCGTCTTGCCGTTGCCGTTCGAGCCGAGGAAAACCGTTCGGCCTGGGGATAATTCGAGTTCCGCGTGATCCCAGGAGCGGAAGTCACGCAGCGACAGTGTTCTGATGAACATCCGCTACCTGGCCCCTACCTGCGCGAGTTCCGCCATCCCGAGTTGTGCACAACACCTCGATGCGGGCGCCGAAACCGTTGGCACCCAACCACAGTGTGTGGATGAGCTGTGCATGAATGCTGCTGAGCTCGACCGCCCGGCCGCCGAATCCCGCAGCGTCGCTATCGGTTTCGCGGCGACCGAGGCGATGGTCGAACTCGGCTCGCGGTCGTGCACAGTTGCTCAGCCCGGCAGCCGGACCGGCATCAGCAGGTAGGTGTACGGGCTGTCCAGGGCCGCGAACGCACCCGACTCGAGCACCTTCGGCTCGTCGTCGACGGCAGGCAGCAGCACCGCGGGACGGCTCGGCGTGGTGAACCCGAAGGTGACCCGGTCGGCGTGCAGCGCGGACAGGCCGTCGATCAGGTAGCCGGGGTTGAACGCGATGGTCAGCGATTCGCCGCGGAAGTCGGCCTCCAGCCACTCCTCGGCCCGACCGGCGTCGTCACCGCCCGCGGACAGCAGCAGACCCTCGGTGGAGAACTCCAGCCGCACCTGGGCGCCGCGCTCGGCGACCAGCGCGACGCGCTTGATGGCCTCGGTCAGCACCGACACCTGCAGGGTGGCGATCGAGGTGTGTTCCTTCGGCAGCAGCTGCCGGAACTTGGGGAATTCGGCATCGAGCAGGCGCGTGGTGGTCCTGCGGCCCGCGTTCACGATGCCGAGCAGGCCGTCCGAGCCCGCACCGGTACCGAGCGAAAGCTGCACGGGCGCATCGGAAGCGCCGAGCGTCTTGGCCGCCTCGGACAGCGTCCTGGCCGGGATGAGCACCGAGGTCTCGATGGCGGCGTCGGCGGGCGACCACTCGATGTGGCGGACCGCGAGCCGGAATCGGTCGGTGGCCGCGAGCACCACCTTCGAGCCTTCGATCTCGACCCGGATGCCGGTGAGCATCGGCAGCGTGTCATCGCGGCCCGCCGCGACGGCGACCTGGCCGACCGCATTGGCGAACACATCGACGCTGAGCTCGCCGGTCTGCTGCGGCACCTCGGGCAGCTGGGGATAGTCCTCGACCGGCATGGTCGGCAGCGAGAACTTCGCACTGCCACAAGCGATCAGCACGCGGGTGCCGTCCACGGACACGTCCACCGGCTTGTTCGACAGCGACTTGGTGATGTCGGCGAGCAGCCTGCCGGAGACGAGAACCTCGCCGGGACCGGCGACCTCGGCGGCGACGCGCATCTGCGCGGAGACCTCGTAGTCGAAGCCGGAGACGGTCAGCCCGCCCTCGTCGGCGACGAGCAACACGCCACCGAGTACCGGGACCGGCGGCCGGGACGGGAGGCTACGCGCCACCCAGGCAACGGATTCCGCGAAGTCCTCTCGGGCGACCCGAAACTTCATGCTTGCAAGCTCCATCGCCCGATCTGTCCTCTCCCAGTTCCGTGAGCTGTTATGCGGTGGCCGGACATTCGTCCTCCAAGCCTGTCGGCTCGTTCAACGTTGATTCGCGCAGGATGTGGATCAGCCGCCATGGAAAGTGTGGCACAGGCGACCGACACCAAACCGTACCCGCGACATGAGCTGTGGCCTAGCCCGACCCTCCGGCGGTTCGTGATGGCCCGATGTTCGTGATGCCGGTGAGTGCGCGGCAGGTGTGTGGATCGTGGCGTCGCGAGTGGACGGGTCTCGTGAATCGCATCGATGAGGCATCGGTGTGCTGAGCCATCGGTTGATCGATGTCGAGCACTGAGGAGACCGACGACCGAAGTGTCGATCGCGGATCTGCTCCGGCTCGCTTCCTTGCCTGTGGACGAGAGCGGCTCCAGTCGTGACCCTCTCCGACCCGACTTTCCACACACCTGTTTTAAAGAAGGTTCTTCTAGGAGAAGAACTGAAGTAGTAGTAGGCACTGTGGAATCTGTGCACTGAGGCCGAATCCGCAGGTCAGCGAGCGTGGTGCCGTGGGGATGACCGCGGGGTGTCTCGAGGATGAACGAGGGGCGTCTGTGGAGTTCCGAAGTTGTCCCACATTCATCCTCGAGTGCTCCTCGAGTTGTTCCACCGAATTCACCCGGTTGTTCACACGTGTGTACCGATGCGTGGACAACTCGAGGAATCCTCGAGGACTCCACATGGACTCCTCGAGGATTCCCCAACCCCTTGACCGACTGCGGTGCTGGTCACCGCCTGTGCGCAAGATCGGCTGGGGAAGCTGGGGATAAGACCCTGTTAGCGGACGCCGCACAGTTCATCCCCATGCCTGTTAGCCATCCGGTGCACAACTCGCTGTTTACTCGAGGACTCCACAAGGATTCCTCGAGGAATCCACAGGCCACAAAAAAGCACCGCCCCAGGTCAGGGGCGGTGCGGGGGTGTTAGTGAAACTCAGCGCGAGCGTTGCTTGATTCGGGCTGTTAGTTCTTGCACCTGGTCGTACACCCGGCGTCGCTCGGTCATCTCCTTGCGGATCTTTTTCTCCGCGTACATCACCGTGGTGTGGTCCCGGCCGAACGCCTGGCCGATCTTCGGCAGCGACAGATCGGTCAGCTCACGGCACAGATACATGGCGATCTGCCTGGCCTGCGCCAACGGCCGCGCCTTGCCCGGCCCGGTCAGCTCCTCGAGCGTGGTGTTGAAGTACTCGGCGGTGACGGCCATGATCGTCGCCGCGTTGATCTCCAGCGCCGCGGTATCGGGCATCAGGTCGCGCAGCACCACCTCGGCCAGCGGCAGATCCAGCGGCTGACCGTTCAGCGACGCGAACGCGGTCACCCGGATCAGCGCGCCTTCCAGCTCGCGGATATTGCGTTCCACCCTGGTGGCGATCAGTTCCATCACGTCGTGCGGCACGTCGAGACGGTCCATCCGCGCCTTCTTGCGCAGGATCGCGATGCGCGTCTCCAGCTCGGGCGGCTGCACGTCGGTGATCAGACCCCACTCGAACCTGGTCCGCAGCCGTTCCTCCAGCGTGGCCAGCTGTTTGGGCGGGCGGTCGGAGGAGACGACGATCTGCTTGTTGGCGTTGTGCAGGGTGTTGAAGGTATGGAAGAACTCCTCCTGGATGCCTTCCTTGCCCTCGATGAACTGGATGTCGTCCACCAGCAGGATGTCGGTCTCGCGGTAGCGGCGCTTGAACGCCACCTTCCGGTCGTCACGCAGGCTGTTGATGAAGTCGTTGGTGAACTCTTCGGTCGAGACGTACTTCACTCGCATGCCAGGGAACAGCCGCTGGGCGTAGTGGCCGGCCGCGTGTAGTAGGTGCGTCTTGCCCAAACCTGAAGCACCCCAGACAAATAGGGGGTTATAGGCGCGGGCCGGTGCTTCCGCGATGGCGACCGCGGCGGCGTGGGCGAACCGGTTGGACGCGCCGATGACGAACGTCTCGAAGGTGTACTTCGCGTTCAGGCTGGCCGAGGAACTCGACGGCGCGGCGCTCTCCTGCGACTTGGTGAAGTAGGTCGGCCAGGAATTGCGGGCGTTGACCACGGGTTCGTCGTCGCGATCGGCGCGCGGGTTCTCCGATTCCCGGACGGACCTGTCGGATTCCCGGACCGGCTCGTGCGCGGCCGCCATGCCTTGATCGTCGGATTCCGCGGCCTCGCGCACCGGCGCACGGACCGGACCGCGCATGGCCGCGGGGCCGGGTTCGGGTGTGAACAGGGACTCCTGGCCAGGCGGGATGGATTCCCGGCGTGGGGGCAGGCCCTGTTCGCGGCGTTGCGCGGGGGTGGGTTCGTGCCTCGGGGCGGACTGCATCTCGGCCGGGGCCGGGTATTCGTCGCGGCCCTGATATTCGTCGCGGGCGTAGTCCTGGCGGTCGTACTCGCCCGCGGCGGCGTAATCCGGTGCGTACTCGTTGTCGGAGTAGTCGGATCCGCCGTTGTAGCTGGGGGCCGGGGCGTAGTCGTTGGACTGGGCGTAGCGCGGTTGCTGGTATTCGTCGCGGCCTTGGTACTCGCCGGAATAACCGCCCTGGCCGCGTCCGTTGTCGCGCGGGTCATTGTCTCGGGGTCCGTTGTCTCGGGGTCCGTTGTCTCGGGGTCCGTTGTCTCGGGGTCCGTTGTCTCGAGGTCCGTTGTCGCGGGGGCCGTTGTCTCGAGGTCCGCTGTTCCTCGGGCGTTCCGGCATGCTGGTCATCCGGGCATGCCTGGGGTTGTTGCTGGTCCGCTCGTTGTTCGGGGCGGTCGGCGCGGCGATGCGCACGCCGAGTCCCTCCACCTGGGGACCGAGGCGCCGGGCCAGTGACCGCAGGATCGGCTCGCGCAGATCGCGTTCGATGGCCTCCTGAGCCAACGAGGAAGGCACCGAGAGCAGGGCGAATCCCTGCGCCACCGTCAGCGGCTTGACCAGTTTCAGCCACGCCTGCTGCGCTCTGGTCACCGGCGGAATGGCACCGTCCGGTGAGCCGGTGGTCAGCTCGGCAACTACCTCGGGCCACACCGTGGCCAACACGTTCTGCTCGTCGTCCATGCAGTTTCCTCCCCGGAAGTAGGTCGATAGGAGCAGACGGCCGGGGCACGCGGGGACAACATGTGGTGACGACCATGCTCGGGTCGGTACCGTGATCCTGCGTACGTCCGTAACCGGTTCGGACGCTGCCCGGATCCCCATTCCGGGCGGCGGCGTGGCACCGTCGGCCCTACGAATATGCCACTCCAGGGGTCTTTCCACACAATTATCCACAGATGTGGAGAACCCTGGGGAGTTGTGAAATGCGGCTGCGCGGCCCGTCGATAACGCTCTGACCTGCGGCTGTGTAGCAACCCTCCGGCAAAGCAGGTTGCCGATCCGCTCGGGCGTGGCTAGGGGTGTGGACGAACTCACGCTGATGTCCACAGGGTCTGACCGTGATATGCACAGCTTCGGGATGGGCCGAACGGGTTGATGCTGGTCGGGCGTTCGGGGCAGGCCGGGTGGGGCGAGTTTGACCCGCTCCGAGGCGATCAGTACCCTCGTACAGTCACCCTTTGGTGCGGTGGCGGTCTTGTGCTGACCGCGTGTAGGTCGTTATCGACCGACTGTGCGCCAAGACCGACGCGCCGATGATGACCAGACCTGTGATTCATCGCGAATACCTGTTTCACCGAAAAAGCTTCGGGCACTAACTGGTGCCCACTGACTCGAGGAGTGTTGACCGTGGCCAAGGGCAAGCGGACGTTCCAGCCGAACAACCGTCGTCGGGCGCGCGTCCACGGCTTCCGTCTCCGGATGCGCACCCGTGCGGGTCGCGCCATCGTTTCGGCGCGTCGCCGCAAGGGCCGCGCCGAACTCACTGCCTGATCCTCCGCGGACGCTCGGGTGTTGCCTGAGCCGTATCGGTTGCATCATCGTGCCGACTTCTCCCGGACGGTGCGCCGCGGCCAGCGAATCGGGAGGCGCGATCTAGTCGTACACGTGCTCACACACGGGTATGACGGAGTCGTGGACGTGAATGGACGACATGGTGATCCAGCCGACGCGCTGGTCCGCGTAGGCGGGCCACGCTTCGGGCTGATCGTCAGCAAGGCGGTGGGCAACGCGGTGATCAGACACCGTGTGGCCCGCCGCCTGCGTCATATGTGCCTCCAGATAGTCCCTGAGTTGCCCGCCGACGCCGACATCGTGATCCGCGCCCTGCCCGGCGCCGCGGCCGCCTCCTCGGAGGACCTGCTGCGCCAGCTGCGCGGCGCGATACGCAAGCTCGGTGTCGGCGCGGCAACCGTCGGATCGCCATGAGCCGCACCGCGAAGATCGGCCGGCTACCGGCGAATGCACTGATCTTTCTGATCGAGTTGTATCGGACCTACGTCTCCCCCACCCGCATGCCGGTGTGCCGTTTCACCCCGACCTGCAGCGAGTACGCGGTCACCGCTTTGCGGACGCGCGGGCTGTTCATAGGCCTCGGATTGGCAGCCGTGCGTCTGGCCAAATGTGCGCCCTGGCACCCTGGTGGGTGGGACCCCGTTCCGGAGCGGAAGCGAAGCACCGTTCGCACCGCGCCCGGGACCGTGGCAGCCACCGATCCGGTGCCGCAGGAAGCCAACCTGCAGGCCGACCCGGTGTCGGAGCCGAACGCTTGGAAAGGATCACCGCGCGCGGTGATCGGCGATACGAACGACGGGAGTGCATAGAGCCGTGCTCGACTTCATTTATTATCCGGTGTCCTGGATCTTGTGGTTCTGGCATCGGGCGTTCTCGTTGGTGCCCGGTCTCGGTAAAGACAGCGGCATCGCCTGGGCACTCGCCGTCGTGTTCCTGGTGTTCACGTTGCGGGTGCTGCTCTACAAGCCGTTCGTGAAGCAGGTGCGCACCACCAAGCAGATGCAGGAGCTGCAGCCCCAGATCAAGGAGCTGCAGAAGAAGTACAAGAACGATCGCCAGAAGATGGCGACCGAGATGCAGAAGCTGCAGAAGGATCACGGCTTCAACCCGCTGATGGGCTGCCTGCCGATCCTCGCCCAGGTGCCGGTGTTCCTCGGTCTGTTCCATGTGCTGCGCTCGTTCAACCGGACCGGTCACGGTTTCGGCCAGCTGGCGATGTCGATCGACCAGAACGCGAACACACCGAACTACGTGTTCAACGCTGCCGACGTCCAGTCCTTCCTGAGCGCCCGTATCTTCGGTGCGCCGATCTCGGCCTTCATTACCATCCCGGACACCGAGCTGCGCGCCTTCGCCATCGACGGCCTCGGGCTGCCGAACAAGGTCAGCATCGCCGTCGTCGCCATCCCGTTGATGATCATCGCCGGTCTGGCGACCCACTTCAACGCGCGCGCCTCGGTCGCCAGGCAGACGCCGGAGGCGGCCGCCAACCCGCAGGCCGCGATGATGAACAAGCTTGCGCTGTGGGTCTTCCCGCTCGGTGTGCTCGTCGGTGGTCCGTTCCTGCCGATCGCCATCCTCCTGTACTGGGTCTCCAATAACATTTGGACCTACGGGCAGCAGCATCTCGTCTTCGGTCGCATGGAGCGCGAAGCGGAAGAAAAGAAACAGGCCAAGCTGGAGCAGCGCGCGCAGAATGCGCCGAAACCCGGTGCCAAGCCGGTCAATACGCGGAAGAGGCCGATAGCCGATGCGGTCGAAGACGCTGTTGATGCGGTGGACGCCGTCGTCGACGCGGCGCCCTCGACCAACGGGACCGCCAAGAAGGCCACCGGGCAGCGTCGGCCGGGTGGCCAGAAGCGACCGGGCGGCAACCGAGGCAGGGCGAACCAAAAGCGCCGCCGCTGATCGCATTTCGGTGGTCGGCCGGCCACCACGCTGAGCAACCCCTTGATCGCGCACCGTCCGGCGGCGAGCGCACGGCGAGCGCGATGACCAGATGAAGGAAATCAAATGACAGTTGAGACCGACGGAGGGGACGCCACAGTGGCGACGACGATGGTGAACGCCGGAACGGACGCCGACGATGTCGTGAACGATGCCGAGGAAGCCCTGATCGAAGAGGGCGAGATCGCGGGCGACTACCTCGAGCAGCTGCTCGACGTGCTCGACTTCGACGGCGACATCGATCTCGACGTCGAGGGCGACCGCGCCATCGTCAGCATCGACGGCGGCCGGGATCTGTCAAAGCTGGTGGGGCGCAACGGCGAAACGCTCGACGCACTACAGGAGTTGACTCGGCTGGCGGTGCAGCAGGCCACCGGTGTGCGCAGCAGGCTGATGCTCGACGTGGCCGGCTGGCGCGCGAAGCGCCGGGAAGACCTCAGCGCGCTCGGTACCGCTGCCGCGCAGCGGGTGCTGGAGTCGGGTGCGCCGGAGTCGCTGTCCCCCATGACGCCGTTCGAGCGCAAGATCGTGCACGACGCGGTGTCGGTCATCGACGGTGTCGCCAGCGAGAGCGAGGGCGTCGAGCCGAATCGGCATGTTGTGGTTGTTCCGTCCTGAGCGAAAGCCAGACACGTTAGGGCCCGGCGTATTTCGTCACCCTGACGGGTAATGGTTGGATAGGGCCTCTGGTCTTCGGATCGGGGGCCTTGTTCATGTCCGGCACCTGATTGCCCGCGCGTCGCCGGTCCCCTGATCGACCTGAGTCCGGAAGGATGTTTCACGTGGAACGAGATCTCGGTGAAACCACCGCGTTGCCCGCCGAGCTGGCACCGCCGGCGTCGGCCGCGGTGGTGTTCGGCGACCGACTCGATCTCGCCCGCCGATACTGTGCGGCGCTCGCCACCGCCGGTGTCGAGCGCGGACTGATCGGCCCGCGCGAGGTCCCCCGCCTCTGGGATCGCCACATCCTCAACTGCGCGGTGATCGGCGAACTGATCGCCGAAGGCGCCTCCGTCGTCGACATCGGCAGCGGCGCCGGACTCCCCGGCATCCCCCTCGCGATCGCCCGCCCAGACCTCCGCATCACCCTGGTCGAACCGCTCCTGCGCCGCACCATCTTCCTGAGCGAGTTCATCGAAGCGGCCGGACTCGACGTCACCGTCGTGCGCGGCCGAGCCGAACAATCCGGCGTTCTGAAGGAAGCAGGCGGCGCCGACGTAGTCACCTCCCGCGCGGTAGCCCCGCTCGGCAAGCTCGCCCAGTGGTCCCTCCCCCTCCTACGCGACCACGGCCGGATGCTCGCACTCAAAGGTGTCAGCGCCGCCGAGGAACTCGCCCGCGACGGCGAGGCACTGGAACGCGCGGGCGCCGGCAACGCGACGGTCGTCGAATGCGGAGCCGGAATCGTCTCCACCCCCACGCTGATCATCAGCGCCGAGCGCCTCCCCCGCGCCGAGCGAGCGCCGCGACGGCGGAGTGAGCAGGCGACCGCACGCCGGGAGGCGAAGGCGGCGAAGCGTGCTGGTGCGGATGCGCCGGATCGGGTTCGGAAGTCGAAGTAGGGCGGCACGATTGCTCGCGGCGAGGGGGCGGGTGCAGCGCACTGCGGGTGACTCAGCTTGAATCCGCCGGATCTCGCTGCGGCCGTGGACAGTGAGTGTTCGCGACTGCCTCTCCAGTGCGCATCGCAGCGGCTTCGCGGTGAAGTGCCACTGCAGACGATCGAACCATCCTGCGGTTCCGGAATGACCGTCCTGGCTGGGTCCTCGTCGACCTACGTCCGATGCTCGCGCGACACCCGTTCGCCCGACGCGCGTCAGAGCCGGGTCGGGGTCGTGGACTTGAACGGCACTGAGGCACCTCGGGGATCTCTCCGATTCGACCCCGGAGCGGAGTGCGCAGCCAGATGCGTCAGTGCGGATGAGCGACAAGTCGCATCCGAACTTCCCCGTCGGCGGACGAGATGGGTCGCATCGGAACGAGAGCGAGCGCGGGCAGATTGGAAGCCTGTGATGGTCGAACGGACGGTGACGATCGCTCTCGGGCGGGGCAAGTCGCTCGGGTGGTTTTCATATGAAACGCAGACCTTCGATGCCGCCCGAGGGGACTGTCCCAGCACCCTCTGGCGTAAGAGTCACGTGACGGAATGAGTTGGTGAAGGGTTGCCTGCGGTGGCAGGCAGTCTCGGAACCCATGTGTGAAGTTCTCCCCTCCTGCACACGGATCGCAAAGATCTGTCGGCACGATTGAGTCGCACGAGCCGTTGCCGGGAACGCGGGCACCTCGCTAGCTTTTCGTCGCCGGGTCGCCGGGTCGCCGGGTCGCCGGGTCGCCGGGTCGCCGGGTCGCCGGGTCGCCGGGTCGCCGGGTCGCCGGGTCGCCGGGTCGCCGGGTCGCCGG
>NZ_JBITJI010000019.1:0-71789 GCF_044459885.1 Nocardia sp. NPDC050175 | reverse complement strand
GGGTCGCGTCGGCAGGCAAGCGGCGGATCGATCTGTATCGGATGTTTCACGGGAAACGTGGATCGCTTCGGATCGTCTGGCGGGAAACCTGAATCGGGATTGTGCCGGGTTTGCGCCCGGCGCACTCCGCTCGATCAAGAGCCGAATCTCCCTGTCGGAAGGACGGATGGGCGACCTCGGCAGAGCGTTGTGGCAGCCGGTTTCACATGAAACGTTGGGACGGCGGTGGGTGCCCTGTCGTACTCGCGGGGATGCGGCCACACGGATGCGATGCGGTGGAGGTCGAAAGATCGGCATGCGCAGAACCGTTTGAGGCAGTCGAGTCCGATGCCGGAACTCAGCGAACGGCGTGAGTGCGCATGCGGGTCGGTTGCCCTTGACCGGTCCATCCACCGGGCCGGACTGCTCACATGTAGGACTCGCGAGACGTCCGTCGACTAGGAAGCACTTCCCTGCTTGGCGTTCACCAAGCCTGTGCGAGCGGTCGAGAGAGGCTGCATCGGGATGTGCCGGTGGACGCCCGGCCCCCGCGGTTCGATGGGGAGACGAATCTCCCTGTCGCAAGGACAGATGGGTGACTCCCCCTCGGTCCGTGTCGGACGGTTTCACATGAAACATCGGGAGCGGTGATGCTTGTGGTGCTCAGGTCGGCACGCACAAAACCGGTTGAGGAAGACGGGCCGATGCCCCGACCTCAGCGCGTTGCGTCAGTGCGCATGCGAGTTCGGGTTGTCCTTGTCAGGTCCGCGCGCCGGGCCGGACTGCTTACATGTAGGACTCGCGAGGAGACCGTCAATCGGCACGCTCTCTCCCCGCAGTTCCGCTTGGCGTCACCAAGCCCGTGAGCGATCGCGAGGCTGTGTCACTTGCGGGCCGCGCTTGGCCGGGCCGGCTGAGGCAGCCGAACCTGATTCGCGACGACCCATGACGTGTGCGGGATCGGCTGCGCGTTCCCCTCGTGAGGTTCCGCGAATCGAATCGACTCCCCCGGCAGTCCCGAGAGGTTGCGTCGGTTGCGGCCTTGCGTGGTCGGGCCGACTGAGGCGGCCGAACCCGGTCCGCGACGACCCGTGGCGTGTGCGGGATCGGCTGCGCGTTCCTCTCGTGAGGTTCCGCGAATCGAATCGACTTCCCCCTGGCAGTCCCCGAGAGGCTGCGTCACTTGCCGGGCCTTGCGCGGTCAAGGCCGACTGCCGCCGCCGAACCGATCTGGACCGTGTGTTGCCGGTGGCGTGCGTGGCTCCCGGCCGCGTAATCGTGAGTCCTTATCGATCGGCCACGCGCTCCCCGGTTCGTTTCCGCGCAGGCCGCACCGAGTCCGCGAACGGTCGCGACGCGGCGTCGATTGCAGACGCCGCGCCGTCCTCGGACCGGCTGAAGGCGTTGAGTCGATCCGAACTTTGCGCTGCCCTGTGGAATACGCGGGGTCCGGCGGTGCACTCACGAGTCTGTGTCGATCGGCCACGCGCGGTCCGGTTCGTTCCCCGAAATCCTCACCAGACCTGTGGACGGCCAACAGGGTCGCGTCGCTTGCTGGCACACCGACGGGCGGACCCGATCCTGACTCCGGGCTGTCCTGTGGTTTGCGCGGGGCCGGTTGCGCGCCCGCGGGAGGTTCCGTCGATCGGCACGTTCGGGGCGCAGCTGATCCCGTGCACGCTGACACCGAGAGTGCGCGAGGGAT
Organism: Nocardia sp. NPDC050175; assembly: GCF_044459885.1. Classification (NCBI taxonomy): domain Bacteria; kingdom Bacillati; phylum Actinomycetota; class Actinomycetes; order Mycobacteriales; family Nocardiaceae; genus Nocardia; species Nocardia sp. NPDC050175. Next base: position 70,105 of record NZ_JBITJI010000019.1, on the reverse strand, counting down.
CGGTTGCGTGGCGGTCCGAACGCGCAGACCGGATCTCGTGCGCTGGGGTACTCGCAAGTCTCTGTCGATCGGGGGCACACTCGCTCAGCCTTTCCCTGCGCTCTCCAAAGCTGCAACGGTTCGGTCGAGTCCGCTCGGTTTCACGGGGAATCAAATCTGCGCGTCGCAGGGACTGGTGAGTGACTCCCCGGGTCCCGTCGGGCGGGCTCGGTCACGGGGATGTATTGGTTATGGCATGGACGTGCGGCCGGGTCGCGGGAGTTGAATCCGAGCTCGATCGCGCGATGCCCCAGAGGTGTACGTCGGTCTGGTTCCCTGGCGATCCACGGCGGCGGTCGGCTCGTGCACCATGCGGGATTCACGATGTTGCTCCGCCGATTGGCAGGGGCTGCCCACGCAGTTCCCCCAATGTCAGCGGACGGTCCAGGGCCTCGGTTGCGGCGCGCATGGCGAGGCCAACTGAGGCGGTGAACTGGTGTACGACTTAGCGCGGGTCGACATTAGACGCATCCGGGCGCGCGGTGGTGAACCGGCATACGACTCAGCGTCGGTTGGCGTCGGGCGCGTCCGGGTGGGACGGTTCGTACGCACGCCCCCCGGGACCGATACAGCACGACTCGTGAGTCTTCGTCGATCGGGACACGCTCGGCCACTCCCCCGCAGGAGCCCCAAAGCCGTGAGTTGTCGGTCGAGTCACGGGCTCGCTCTTCCTCCGTCGGAATCGGAGCTCCCCGGCGCGGGGGACAGCGCCGGACAGACGAGCGATTCTCGGGGGCGCGTGTCGGGTGGTTTCACATGAAACATCGGGAGGCGGTGCTGCCCTGTCGTGCTCGCGGGGCGGGTCACTCAGAGATGAGTCTCGGCTTGCGTGACGGGGGTGGGCAGACGAGCCCCGAGGTTCGGCGCGGGTTGGGATGAGGGCCCTTGCGGGTCTGGGCACATGGCGGTCCGCACGCGTTTGAGGCAGGGAAGGCCGAGCTCGACTGATCTTGTCCTGCGGAGTAGCTAGGTCAGGTTCTGTTGCGGGTTTGCACCTAGCAGCCGGGCGACGCTCCCTGTGGAACTTGCAGGGCCCCTTCGCTGATCGGCAGACACTCGTCCAATCGCGTTGCGGTGGAGTTATCAAGTTCGCCCACGGTCAGCGGAGTGCGCTGGTTTCGGGTCGGCCTGCCGAGGTCCGTGGACGCGAATCTGCTTGGGATGACCCGTAACCCTGTTGGCGGGCGCAGTGTTTCATGTGAAACATCGGGGATCGGGGTGGAATTGGGGCAGTTTCGCGTGTCGTGTGTGCATTGCCGCGATTCAGCTTTCTTATCGCGCTCGGTGCTGGCAAGCTAGTGGGCGTCGGGCGTGAGCGTAGGTGCCACGGAGGATTTGGTGTCGCGACGAGAGCTCCGCTCGGTCGATCGGGCGCCGCGAACCCGGTTGCGCATCATGTTCGTACCGACACCAGCTGTTTGATGACACGGCGCCGACGCTCGTCGGAAGCACGTGATCTGAAGTTCTCGGGTTAGGAGCTGTCTATGTCGAGCGGTCCGTCGAATGTTTCACGGGAAACTACGTCGCGCGTGCCGGGAATGCTGGACTCCAGCAATTTCGACACAGAGACATTCGGAAGCACACCGTTCGGGAACATCTCCCCCAGCGAGACCCCGATCGCGGCCGAAGCGCAACGCGCCAGCCAGATTCTCCATCCAGGAAAGGTGACAGTGCAGAAACCGCACGAGCAACGCATCATCACCATCGCCAATCAGAAGGGCGGCGTCGGCAAGACGACCACCGCGGTTAATCTCGCGGCCGCTTTGGCGCATCAGGGGATGACGGTCCTCGTGATCGACCTGGACCCGCAGGGCAATGCCAGCACCGCCCTCGGGATCGAGCACCACTCTGGTGTTCCGTCCAGCTACGAACTACTCATCGGCGAGGTCTCGGTCCGGGACGCGATCCAGCAGAGCCCGCACAATGAGCGGCTGCTGTGCATCCCGGCGACGATCGATCTGGCCGGTGCGGAGATCGAACTGGTGTCGATGGTGGCCAGGGAGGGTCGGCTCAAGGCCGCCATCCAGGAGGCCAATATCGCCGGTTACGACATCGACTACGTGATGATCGACTGCCCGCCGTCGCTCGGCCTGCTGACCGTCAACGCGATGGTCGCGGCCAAGGAGGTGCTGATCCCGATCCAGTGCGAGTACTACGCGCTGGAGGGTGTCGGGCAGCTGCTCCGCAATATCGGTCTGGTGCAGGCGCACCTGAATCCGGACCTGCATGTGTCGACGGTGATCCTCACGATGTACGACGGCCGGACCAAGCTGGCCGACCAGGTCGCCGAGGAGGTCCGCGGGCACTTCGGTGATGTGGTGCTGCGGTCGGTGATTCCGCGCAGTGTGAAGGTGTCCGAGGCGCCGGGCTACGGCATGACGGTGCTCGATTACGATCCAGGTTCCCGAGGCGCGATGAGCTACCTCGATGCCGGGCGTGAAATGGCGGCCAGGGCGACGGCGATGGCGCATGCCGCCGCCGAAGCTGCGGAGTGATCTGGCCGGATGAGCGCCGGGTCGGCAAGACCCGGTTTGGTGGCGGAACGAGGAAGGGGTCTGTAGACCGATGAGTCAGGCGAAGAAGGGTGGGCTAGGGCGCGGTCTTGCCGCGCTGATCCCGACGGGACCGGCGACTGCGCCGGGGCTCAGCAGTCAAGCGGCCAGCGTCATCGGTCTGGATCCGATCGGGCCGCAGCCCGCGTCGGCCTATCTGCATCGGGTCCCCGACCCGACCGAGGACGACCTCTCCGCCGGCGGCGCGGTCTACCGCGAGATTCCGCCGGACCAGATCGAGCCGAACCCGAAGCAGCCGCGTCAGGTGTTCGAGGCCGAGGCGCTGGACGAGTTGGTGCACTCGATCAAGGAATTCGGTCTGATGCAGCCGATCGTGGTGCGTCGGGTCGAGCCGGGTGTCGACAAGTATCAGCTCGTGATGGGCGAACGCCGGTGGCGCGCTTCGCAGGTCGCGGGTCTGACCGCGATCCCCGCGATCGTCCGGGAGACCGCCGACGAGTCGATGTTGCGCGATGCCCTGTTGGAGAACATCCACCGGGTGCAGCTCAACCCGTTGGAAGAGGCGGCGGCCTATCAGCAGCTGCTGGAAGAGTTCGGCGTCACCCACGAGGTGCTCGCCGATCGCATCGGTCGTTCGCGGTCCGCCGTCACCAACATGATCCGGCTGCTGAAGCTGCCGATCTCGGTGCAGCGTCGGGTTGCGGCGGGTGTGCTTTCGGCCGGACACGCGCGAGCGCTGCTCGGGCTGACCGCCGGGGTGGACGCGCAAGAGGAACTAGCCAAGCGCGTGGTGGCGGAGGGACTATCCGTCCGCAGCACCGAGGAAGCCGTCATCCTGGCAAACCAGGAAACGACCCCGGAGCCGGTGGCGGATCCGACCGCGCCGCCGGAGCCGAAGCACAAGCCGTTGATCGCGGCGGGCATGCAGCGATTCGCGGAGCGGCTGGCCGACTCGTTCGATACGCGGGTCATGGTGAGCATGGGCAAGCGCAAGGGCAAGATCGTCGTCGAGTTCGGCTCGCTCGAGGATCTCGAGCGCATTGCCAGCCTGATGGGCCAGAACCCTCAGCTTGTGACGGAAGTGACAGAAAAAGACTTGTGAATGCGACAGGTACCGCCCTGGGAGCCGAAACGTCACTGTGACGGCGCGTGAATTCCGCAAGTTAGCGGAGCGCACGATCTCCCGGACGGACCAACACAAGTTCTTAACCAACAGCACAGCGACGTGGAATGAGGCGGGTTCTGTTGATCGCTTATTCTTGCTGGCAAGAACATAGTGATGCGGTGTGAGAGTGCGAACCGTGCGTCAGTGTGCCTCGCGCAGGCTCGAGCCGAGCGCGAGCGAGGCGCGGACATGAGCGTGGACGAATCGGACAGCTGGAGGCTGAGCAGAGCAGTGTCGACCAGCGTCACAGCACTTACCCTCGGCGAGCTCGACAAGCTCCCCGCGCACTCCCGGCGCTGCGTGTTCTGGGAGATGGATCCGGCCGTCGCCGAGGACTCCCGCGGCTTCAGCGATCCGGTCTTCGAAAAGGAGGCCTGGCTCTCCACGGTGCTGCTGGAGTGGGGCTCCTGCGGACAGGTGGCGAACGTCGACGGCAACGTCGCGGGGTGTGCCCTGTATTCGCCGCCGAGCGCGGTACCGCGCGCCACCCTCTTCCCCACCTCACCGGTGAGCCCGGACGCGGTCCTGCTGACCACGCTGCAGGCCGAATTCCCGTACCGGGATAACGAGGTTGCCCATCAGCTGATGCAGGCCGTGGTGGCCGATCTGGTGCGTCGTGGCGTGCGCGCGCTGGAGGCGTTCGGCATCCGGTCCGATCCGCCGTCGCAGGCGCTGTCGGAGCGCTTCGGCTCGATGACGCTGATGGAGCGGATCATCTCGCCGATCAAGGGTTCCGGGGCGAACGCACCGGGTTCGATGACCGAGTGCTCGCCGGAGACCTGCATGATCGAGGCCGACTTCCTGGAGGAGGTCGGTTTCAAGGTGATCGCGCCGCACCACCGGTTCCCGCGGCTGCGCCTGGAACTCGACTCCGATCACGGGTGGAAGGAAGACGTGGAGCGCGCGCTCGACCAGCTGCTTGCCGCCGCGGCGATGACTCCCCCGGCCCGCGTCGGAGTGCGCTGAGTCTCTCTATAAAGAAACACCCCCTGCCGATCAGATCGGCAGGGGGTGTTTCGTTCTCAGCTACATGCGGTCGGCGGCGGCAAGTTCCTCCGCCAGCAGTTCCGCGAAAGTGTATGTGCCCGTTGGCTGATCATCCTGCCCGAGCAGGTACAGCCGCTTGACCGAGATCAGGATGGCCTCGGCGATCACGTCGCGCATGCGCGGATTGGTGAGCACGGTGGCGTCGTAATCATTTGTCAGATAACCGATATCGATCTGGACGGTCGGCATCTTGGTGAGCCGCAACAGATCCCACGTCCTGGCGTGCGTCCGGCAGTCCTGCAGCGAGGTGCGTGCGACGACCTCACGCTGGATGAAGCCGGCCAGCACCTGACCGATCATCGACGCCGAGCCGTGCGAGTTGCCGAAGTAGAACCCTGCGACGCCGTTGGCGAGCGGGCTCGGATTGGTCGCGCAGCGCAGCGAGATCATCAGGTCGGCATCGAAGGTATTCGAGGTGTCGGCGCGCTCGGCGTCGGTCCGGTTGCGTCCCCACGGCCGCGACAGGAACGTCTCCATGCCGGTGGCCGCCATCCGGCCTTCGAGCCGACTTGCCAAGTCCCACAGGATTTCCGACTCGTACACCTCACCGAATTCGGTCGGCACCGGATGTCCCTTGTCGGGTCCGCCCAGACCCGGGTCGATGACGATGCGCTTGCCGGTGAGCTGCGGCCCGGCCCGATGCACCACCTCTTCCTCGGCGATCCGATGCGGATTGCCGCCGGTGACGCGGGCGCCGAGCAGGTCGAGCGAGCGGAGCGTGTCCGGTCCACAGATACCGTCCGCGGCCAGCCCGATCTCGCGCTGGAAGGAGGACAGTCCCTCGTGCGTGTGCGGGCCGAAGTAGCCGTCGACCCGATGCACGTAGAAGCCGAGGTCTTGCAGCTTGCGCTGCAGCGTCGCGACGTCGTCGCCGTATAGCGGCGCGGAGAGCTGATAGATCAGCGTGCGCGCACCGAGGCGGTAGGACGCCTCTTTCAGCGCTCGGTAGGTGGCCGGGCCGACCACACCGTCGACGAGCAACCCGCGATGTTGCTGGAACGCGCGGACCGCCGAGTCGAGCCGGTGGTCGAAGGAGGCCTCGGTGTCTTTCCAGTACTCGCGTGCGTCGGCGTGCTCGGTATCGACGTGTGCGTGTAAGAACCCGAGACTTGCCAGGGTGCTCCGAACCTCTGCTACGGCTGGACCGCTATCGCCGTGACGAAGTCGGTGCATGCGTGAGAGCCCTTTCCTTCCGTCAATCCGGGTACCCACTCATGCGATGGGATACACCCTGCGCACGACCGGTGTCGGTCGATTGTCTCAGACCCGGACGGGAATTCGGCATTCCCAGGTCCAGGCATCCTACGGCGCGTCGATGGTTCTCGACGGCCTTTGGCGCCTATGGCATCTGCGCGACAGGTGTCAGATTTCGCCGTCGAGTTCGCGCAAAAGGGCGGCTTTGCCCTTCGCACCGACGATCTGTTTCACCGGCTTACCGCCGCGGAACAGCATCATAGTGGGCAGCGAGAGGATCTTGTAATCGCGGGCGGTGCCGGGATTGGCGTCGACGTCCACTTTCGCGACGGTCAGCTTGTCCGCGTGGGTGCCCGCGATCTCTTCCAGCACCGGGGCGACCATCTTGCACGGGCCGCACCAGGTGGCCCAGAAGTCGACGAGGACGGGCTTCTCGCTGAGCAGTACGGCATCGGCGAAGGTCGCGTCGGTGACGGTGATCGTGTTCTTGGTGGCGCTGTCGGACATGGGATTCTCCTTGCTGAATGGCGGGGCTCACGGATCAGTGCGGGCCCCAGGCCCGTCGCCCGCAGCGCGGGCGACGGGGAAGAGCGAGGTCAGTTGGCGGGCACGGCGACCGTGTGGCCCGCGTGATCCAGGGTGTTGGAGCTGATGTCGCCCTGTTCGGCGAGCCAGCGCTCGGCGTCGATGGCCGCGCGGCAGCCGGTGCCCGCCGCCGTGATCGCCTGGCGGTAGGTGTGGTCCACCAGGTCACCCGCGGCGAACACACCGGCCACCTCGGTCGCGGTGGACGGGTGCACCACCTGCACGTAGCCCTCGTCGTCCAGCTCGACCTGGTCGCGGACCAGCTCGCTGCGCGGATCGTGGCCGATCGCGACGAACAGGCCGGTCGCGGCCAGCTCCGAGGTCTCCCCCGTGCGGGTGTCGCGCAGCACCAGGCTCGTCACGCTGCTGTCGCCCTTGACCTCGGCGACCTCGGCGTTGAGCCGGAACTTGATCTTCTCGTTGGCCTTGGCCCGCTCCAGCATGATGCGCGAGGCACGGAACTCCTCGCGCCGGTGCACGATGGTGACGCTGGCGGCGAACTTGGTGAGGAAGGTGGCCTCCTCCATCGCGGAGTCGCCGCCACCGACCACGACGATGTCCTGGTTCTTGAAGAAGAAGCCGTCGCAGGTGGCACAGGCGCTCACGCCGCGGCCGAGCAGTTCCTGCTCACCGGGCACGTTGAGGTAGCGGGCGGCCGAGCCCATGGCCAGGATCACCGCGTAGGCCTGGTAGGTCTCGTCACCGACGGTGACCGTCTTGATCGGCCCGCTGAGGTCGAGGGCGTCCACGTCCTCGGTGCGAATCTCGGCACCGAAGCGCTTGGCTTGCTCGCGCATCTCTTCCATCAGATCCGGGCCCATGATGCCCTCGCGGAAGCCGGGGAAGTTCTCCACCTCGGTGGTGGTCATCAGGGCGCCGCCGAACTGGGTGCCTTCGAACACCAGCGGCTGGAGCTCGGCCCTGGCCGCGTACACGGCAGCCGTGTAGCCGGCAGGTCCGGAGCCGACGATGATCAGGTCGCGAACTGGCGCACTCATGAGGCCCTTCCGGGGGAGAAATCAATGGACGTCTCGGTCAACAACAGGGTAATGGCTATTGTTCCTGCGCCGAGCCGGTCCCACGTGAGGTTCGGCTCAGTGCGGTGACGGAGGCGTTCAGGCGGCAGCGAGCGCGATTGTCGCGTGGGTCACTCAGCCGATGTCCTGCACGGTGAGGCGTTGCGGATCGTCTGTGGTGCAACCGGTTCCGACGATGAGCGCGGTGATCTTCGGGGTGCGCGGGCCGGTGAGCAGGATCAGCACCGCGTCCTGGTTCTGATAGCGGAAGTTGTTCGAGCCGAGGATGGTGCGGTCGAGTCCGTTGGCGTGCACGCAGCGTTCCCTGGCGGCCGGGCTGCCGAGCAGGCCGGTGGCGTCGTTGCGGCCGAGCGCGCTGAGCAACGCGGGTGCGTTGAGATCGTCGCCGAGCGGGACGCTGTTCGAGGTGGGCTGGGCCGACGGGGTGCCGTCGTTGCCACGCACCACGGTGAGCGCGATCGACGCGCAGGCGACGACCGCCACCGCGGCGGCCGCGGCGGTGAACCAGCGCAACCTGCTGCGGCGGCGCTCATCGAGCGAGATCGGCGCGGCGGGCGGCGTGGAAACCGCTGTGACTTCGGTGTTTTCGGACTCGGCCGAGCGCGGCAACTGGTAGATGGTGGCGCCCGCCTCGGTGGGCTCCTCGGCCAGGTCGAAACCGTCCACGAACTGTTCGAGCCGGGCGGCGATGTCGTCGGGCATCGCATGGATGATCCGGTCGCTGCGGCCGAGCGCGCGCAGTTCGGTGGTCACGTCGTCCAGGGCGTGCACGAAGCGCAGCGCGTGACCGTCTTGCCGGACCGCGGGCCACAGGTGTTCCCGTAGCTCGGGCGTTACATTGTCCGCGTGCAGGTCGGCGAGCAGTTCGGCCGAGAACGGAGGTTGTGGCATCGACCGGGTTGCCATCGCACCTCCAGTGTTCTCATCTGACATCGCGGGGATCGCCTCGGGGACGGGGACTATAGGGACATCGTCTACGGGTCCGTCACTATTAATGACGCATCTCAACTACCTCCGGTTCCCCGGATCGCGCAGAAATTCCAATCGTTCTTGCAGACGCTGCCTCCCGCGGGCACAGCGGCTCTTGATCGTCCCCTCCGGGACTCCGAGCATAGCGGCGGCTTCGGCCACGCTATACCCCTCGAGATCGATGGCAACGAGTGCGGTCCGCTGATCAGGGGGCAGCGAGAACAGCGCGTGATCGACCACCAGCGACATCTCCAGTTCGGCGACCGCGTCCCGGTCATCGCGGGGTTCCGGCATCGTCTCGGGGGTGAGCGAGACGGCCTTGCGGATCTTGTTGCGCCGGATCCGGTCCAGGCACGCGTTCACCACGATCGCGTGCAGCCAGCTGCGCACCTCGGCCTCGGCGCGGAACGTCGCGGCCGTGCGGTGGGCCGAGAGCAGCGCGTCCTGTAGCGAATCCGCCGCGTCCTCGCGGGTGTAGGAGGTGCGCATGGCGGTCTGCCACAGATGATCGTTGTGCCTGCGCAGCAGCTCGGCGAAGGCGTGCCGCTGGCCGCGCACATGCGCCTGCAGCAGCTCGATATCGGTGTAGTCCTCGCCCACGAACGAACGCTCGCGGTACGCGGCAGGCCGCGATGTCCCCCCGCGGACTTCTTCGTTCAGTTCCGACGACAATGCCAACCCCTTGGACAGCGCTCACGGTGGTGACGGACACGGACGACCATCACCGAAATTTCGCAGCATCCAGGATCGAAAAACCAGAACCCGGGAAGCTCCCCTGTGCTGAGAGCGCGAGGAGATCATATCGTCCCTCGCGATTCAGCAGCAACCAAACCGGGGGTATCGGGATCGGAGGCGCGACACGACAGAAGGCGTCAGCGCGTGGCCTGCACGGTTCACTTCACGTGCGGCGGGCAGTAGAGCGGGGCGGGCTAGGGAGCGGCGTCGAAACGGATATCTGCGATCGAAGTTTGGAACTGACCACCGGAGTTGCCCAGTCCGGTGATCCAGACGAGCACGTAGCGGGCGGCTTGATCGGTACGTACCGGGATGTCGGTGACCCCGTCACCTAGCTTGGCCGTGCCGATCAGCTGGGTCTGATCCAGGGTCGGTTGCGCGGTCGGCGAGGTGCGGATCTCCACCGAAGTTCCCGGGCTCGGCGAGTTGATCGAGACGTTCGTCAACTTGGCCGGGCTGGGTAGCGTCGATAGCAGCCCAATTCCCTTCTTGAGCGCCGGGAACTGCTGGAAGTACTGATCCGTGCGCCACAGGGTGCCCGGGTTCTGATCCAGCACCAAGTTGACGTTGCCGACGCCGTCCTGGGTGCCTTCCGGCGAGAACACCGACACTCCGGTCACCGGAATCGGCACCCCACCCGCAGCGGGGGTCGGTCCGGCGGCCGCTGGTGTGGCCGGGGCACTGTTGTTCGTGGTGAGGCCGATATTGCGCTGCTCGTTCAGCGGGGCGTCCGAAGCGCCCGGCGCGAACACGCTGACCATCCACCAGATCACGATGCCGACCACCAGCGCGGCCAGGATGCCCAGGCCGACCATGATCCACATCATCCGCTGGGATCTCTCGCGTTCGGCCGCAAGCAATTCCGGGTCGGCCAGCGACTCGTCGGGGGCTGACGGCGGCCGCTGTCCGAGTCGGAGCACCGGAATGAAATCGGTCTTCTGATCCACCACCGACGCCTGCTCGAGCACGTGCTGCACGGTCGCGGCGGTGCGCACGCCCTTGTTCGACTCCAGCGACCGCACCGCGACCGCCGAGATCTCGAAGGGCACCTCGGGTCTTATCTGGCGCGGTTCCACCGGGGTGCCGTCCGGGCCGAAATCGGCGAGCCGCAACCCTCCGACGGTCGCGGCGGTGCCGGTGACCCCACCGGAGCGAATCGGCCAGCGGGCGGTGATCAGGGCGTAGAGCATGGCGCCGAGGCCGCGTACGTCGGACTGCGCGTCCGAATCGGCCAGGGTGCCGGGGAAGGCGAGCACCGCGTCGCCGGTGGCGCTGATGCGCACCCGGTCCGGGTGGTCGATGGACAGCGATCCGCCGCCGCGATGGGCCAGTTCGGCGGCCGAGGCCAGCGCACGGATGGCCCGCGCGGCACCGATCGGTGACGGCACCGTCTCGGCCATCTCGCGCAGCGAGCGACCGGGGGTCCACTCGGCCACCACGATGCCGCCGGAGCTGCCGCGCACCACGTCGAGTACCCGAGCCAGGCCGGGTGAGTTGATCCGCCCGAGCCGCAGCGTGCGGGACAGAATCGCCTGCGGGCCGTCGTGGCCGGAGTTCTCGCTCGACTTCTGGTCGGCGTCGACGAACGTCAGCGCGACCTCGCGGTCGAGTTTGATGTCGAGGGCCTGCCAGAACTTGAGACCGCGGGCCCCGCCGTGCCCGGCGAGCAGCCGGTACCGGCCACCGGCCACCGACGCGCCGGGAATCAGCTTCGGACCGCGCGGCGTGCGTCGCGAGCCCAGGTTCTCGCCACCGAGCGGTGGCATCTCCGGCGACCCGATCGGGATCATTCCGGTGTCGTACATCGGATCGCGGGCCGGTATCTGACTCTGACGATCGTGCGGTCCTTGCGGGGCCGCCTCGTGCTCCGGCCCAGCCGCATCGTGATCCGATGGACCGGAGCCGGTCTCGCGGTTCGCGTACGCGGGATCCGACGGCTCGCCCACGGGAGGCGGTGCGTCTGTCGAAAGCCCGCCTGCCGTGCTGCCGGAAGAATCAGCGGCCGGGGCGCCGCCCACCGCGTCGTCGCTCACCCTCGGTCCTCCTTCGCCCTGGTATGTCGAGGTTCCGGCGATTTCGCCACTTGTGCTTCTCTGCCGAACAGGGTACGGGAACTCGCCCATGCCGGTGATGTCAACGGCATCGGCTCGGATCACGGGCAAGACCATGGTCTGAGCATCCATGTACGGGTCGTACCCAGGGTATGCCAGATACGGATCCGGCCTGCGCAATACCTGGGTCGCGTAGTCGTCGACGGGACCGTCGAGATCGAGATCGGGTGCGGGCGGAGTCCAGCCGAGGCGCCGGGAGATGGCGACGGTGATCGCGACGACCTCCGGGACACCGGCCAGGCGCATCAGGCCGAAGGCGACCGAGAACATGACGACCGCGGTGATCGCGACCCGGATGAGCGAGCCGGGACCGCCGAACGAGGCGGTCAGGCGCTCGAGTCCGAGCACGCGGTCCACGATCCACATCACGGCGCCGCCGGCCACCGAGGCGAACAGGACCCGGGTGATCGTCCGGCTGACGTTCGACATCCGCAGATCGCCGAGACTGCGGTGCAGCAGGAAGCCGCCGACCACGGCGCCGACCGCGAACCCGAGACCGTTGGCCACACCCAGCGCGATCACCACGTGCTCGGCATCGGTGACCATCGGCGCGATCGCCGAGAAGGTGATCTTGGCGGCGGTGATGCCGAGGATGATCCAGGTCGGGATCCAGGCCTGTTCCCTGGCGTAGAACACGCGCAGATGAATCAGCACCAGCGCGTAGGGAATCAGCGAGAAGGCCGACCAGCTGACCGCGAGGCCGAGCCGGGCGGCGTCGCCGCTGCCGAAGTTGCCGTAGCCATAGAGCGCCTGCCCGACCTGTGGGCCGGCCAGGGTCAGGAAGGTGACCACCGGCAGCAGGGCGATCATGGTCAGTCGGGTGGCGGCCGAGAGGTCGTCGACCACCGCGGGGGTGTCATCGGCGGCGGCGTTGCGGCTCAGCCGCGGCATGATCGCGGTGAGCACCGTGACGCCGAGGACGCCGTAGGGCAGTTGCAGCAGCAACCAGGCGTTGTTGTAGATCGCCGGGCCCGCGGAATCGGCATGCGAGGAGATACGGGTGGCGAAGACGAACCCCGCCTGGCTGATCAGGACGTACAGGATGATGGCCGCGCCCATCCCGCCGAACTGCTTGAGCCGCGCGTCGACACCCCACAGCGGGCGCAGATCGATGTGCTCACGTCGAATCGCGGGCACCAGGCTCACCGCCTGCACCACCACGCCGAGCGTCACGCCGACGCCGAGCACCAGCAGTTTCGGCTCGCCCATCCGCACCGGATTCAGGCTGATCTCGCCCGGCATCAATACATAGAGACCGAGCACGCTCAGCACGACGAGGTTGTTCAGCACCGGCGCCCAGACACCGGGCTTGAACTGCTGCCGGGTATTGAGGATGGCCGTCAGCAGGGCGGACATGCCGTAGAAGAGGATCGCGGGCAACAGCAGGAAGGCCAGGGCCGTGGTGAGCCCGGTATTGACCTTGCCGTCGTCGGACAGGAACACGTAGGTGGTCAGCAGCGGCGCGGCGGCGGTGGCCAGCAGCGCGGCGGTGGCCAGCACCACGAACGCCGCCGTGACGAGTCGCCGGACGAAGGCCACCCCGTGGTCGGGGTCCTCCTGTTCCGCGCGCACCAGGGTCGGCACCACGATCGCGGTGAGCACCGCGCCGAGGACCAGTTCGGCGATCATGTTCGGGATCTGGCTGGCCACGGTGAACGCCGACGCGATGGCAGGGCCGAGCACGGTCAGCAGCAGCAGCTGTTTACCGAAGCCGGTGACCCGGCTGAGCAGGGTCACGACCGCCATCGAGCCGGAGTCGCTCAGCAGCCGCGCGCTCGAATTCGGCCGCTCGGCTGTTTTCGTGGCGGCGGGAAACTCGTGCGTCCGCGGCCGATGGCCCGTCTCGGCAGGCTCGGCGACCGCTGCGGGTGCGCGGCGGTGCGGCGGTGGGTACGGCTCCGGCCGCGCTTGCGGCGGGGCGTAGCGCGGCGGTGGCATCCGGCTGGACTGCGGCGCAACGGGAATCGGGCCCGAGGGCGGCGGACCGGGACGTGGCGCGCTGGTCGGGATCGGGCCGGACTGACCGGGTGCGGGACGCGCGGGTGCCGGGCGCGGTGCGCTGGTCGGCAGCTGCCCGGATTGACCGGGTGCTGGACGCGGCGGGCTGGCAGGCATCGCGCCGGATTGACCGGGCGGCGGCCCTGGTCGCTGGGCGGGCGGGATCGGGCGAGGCTGCGCGGGCGGCGGCGCCGGATATTGCCGCTGCCCAGGGTGCGGTGCGGGTGCGGGCCGTTGCGGCGGCCCCGGTGGTCGTTGGGGTGGCCCGGGCGGCATGCGCTGGCCGGGCCACGGCTGCGGCGGCGCCGAGGGCCTGCTGATGTGCGGCACTCGGGGTGGCGGCGCTTCGTACGGGCCCGCGTTCATGTCCGGGTCCTCGGCCTCCGCCTGCGGCGGTAGCCGTTCCCATGGCGCGACCGGCGCCCGACGGGCCGGTGGCCCGTCTCGCCGATCGGATCGAGGCCGATGCGCCGATGAGTCATCGTCGCTCATCATGCCTCCTGCGCCCGGCCCGGCAGTTCAGAGCGCTTGCGTGTCGCGAATGCGCGAGGCCGCGCATCCCGGTCGGCTCGGCGAGCGGTGTCAAGGCCGAATCGCTCACCGTTCCTCCTGGTACTGCCCATTACTCACACCGCCCCTGCGCCGGCGCGAGCCTTCCGCGATTGTCCTCCACTCTGCCACTGTGGTTTGTCGGACGTCCAAATCCGGTGGACGCGGCCGGTGACACAACTGACGGCGCTAGCTCACCGTCGCTCACTGTGCCTCCTGCTGCTCCTGCTGTATTACGCGGTTCTTGGCCCGCCGGTATCGATTGACCCGGCGCCGGGTGCTCGGATCGAAACCTTCGTCGGCCGGGTCCGGCTGGCCGCGGAACCGGCGCCACAAGCGGCGCCCGGCCAACAGGAACAGCAGTACTCCGGCACATGCGGTAATTATTGCCAGGGTTTGACCATAGGCGTTCGAGCGCACCGAAACCGAGGTGGCATTCCCCAGCGGGATGCCGTCCGGTGTGGTAAGAGAGATCGGAATTACCAGGTTACGGCTGTCGCTCACCTCGGTCGGGATTTGGAACGAGCGTGTCCCCTTCGGCGGCAGCTGCTGCTCGCCGAGGTCGGTGATCTTCGCCTCGTGCGGTGCCTCGATGCGGAACTTGATCCGGATGGACACCGGCAGATTGTTCCGCGCGACCAGCAGCAACGGGCTCTGCTCGGACGCGAGGGTGTAGACACCGCCGGGCGGCAGCACGGTCACCGAGTGATAGATGTTGTCCAGCGCCTTGGTGGTCTGATCGGTCCGGCGCTGGGCGAAGGTATCGGCCGCGGTGGCGTCGCCGGTCCGCCGATCGGACAGGCTCAGCACCCGGATCAGGTCGTCGCGCAGCGGGTCGAGGAACTGGCCCGGTGTCGGATCCGCGTCCGGCACCTCGACCAGCGCACGCATCAGCTCACTGATCCGGCGGCCCTGCTCGGCCACCGGCGCGATGAACCGGTCCGGCACCGCGTCGGCCGCGGCCTGCGGCAGATAGTCGAGCTCGTAGGGCTGCGGGTCCGGGGGTTGTTGCACCAGATCCTGGAACGGGCGCGGCGTCGCGAGGTTGCTGCGCACCAGCAGTTCGATCTGCCGCAGCAGGCTGGTGCCCTCGTCCTTGCTCGCACTCCACTGCTGCGGCGGGACGAGCAGCAGGGAACGCGGCTGATTCGGTTGCGGATTCAGCGCGGACCAGGAGATCGCACCGAGCGCGTCCTGCAACCGGGCGACACGGGAGTCGTTGCTGACCTCATAACGGACCTTGGCGGGGGTGAACGAGGGCGTCGGCGGGTTCGAGCCGAGCGCGGCCAGCGCGGTCGCGGACCAGATGTCGAACGACGCGACGTGCAGCGCCGGATCGACAGCCGGGGCAGCCGTCGGATTCCCGTTCGGCGCAGCCGGATTGGCGGGCGGCGTCGGCGCGGCAGGCGGCGGCACGGGCGCGGTGACCGCGGGCAGTCGAACCACGTCCGGGTCCGCGACATCCGAGGTCTGGCTCACCGTGGTCTGGTTCGAGGTCGGCTGATTCTTGCTGTCGCCGCGGCCGGTGGTCGGCACCGCCGCCTCCGACGTACCCGCCGTGCCCTCCGGCGTGACGGCGGAGTCGGCGAGCACGGCCGTGCCGAAACCGTGGCTGCGCAACAGGATTCCCGCACCATTGTCGATGCTGCCGGAATCCGGCAGGCTCACGCCGCGCACCGACTTGGTGACCAGAATCGAGTTGACGATTTCGGCGGGCGCGTTCATCGCCCTGGCCGAGAGGTCCGGATCGTTCACCGCGGCCAGCGCGTCGAGGTCGACCTGGGCGAACGGCAGTGCCACGGTGCACATCGTTCCGGCGAGGGCACGCAGCCGGTCCAGCCACGTCTGCGCCTGGGCCGCACCGGTACCCGGCCGCGTGGCGCCTTCCGGATCCGACGGGCTGGCCAGCACCCGATAACCCTTGGTCATCGCCTGCACCGTGACCAGCAGATCGGGATCGACCGCGAGGCACACCGCGGCGGCCAGGGCACGGTCGCGGGTCGGCGTCGTGTCGAACACGGTCTCCAACGCGCCGAGCAGCTGATCGAGGCGGCCGCCCTTGGCGAGCGAGGCGGCCAGCTCGTCGTCGGTGAGTTCGACCTTGCCCTCCGCCGATCCGGGGATGCCTGCGACCACGCGCGGCCGGTCGGCCAGCGGCCACAGCATCGTTGTCGCCACCGGCGCGTCGGTCGGCGCGGTCACCGCCTGACTCGCGTCGGGCGCGTCGGCGCCCTTCGACGCGGGCGGCACGCCGAGCACCGGAAGCAGGAACCTGGCGTCGTCGAGCCGGGCCTGATTGCCGTAGTCCGGTTTGCCGTTCACGTTCAACAGCAGCGGGTACACACCTGGTTCGCTGATGTTCAGCGAGCGTTTGGTGGTGCTCTCGCCGGGGCGCAGCGGGATGGTCACGGTGAATTTGGTGCGCTCGCCCTTGTCGAGCCGCGGCACCACGTCTTCGAAGTCGCCGTTCACCTCGTAATTGACCTGGTCCTGCTGCAACGTCGCGCGCAGGTCGCGCGGTGCCGAGACCACGGCCGCGCGCTGCACCCGGACGGTGACGTCCTTCACCATGCGATCGCCGATGTTCATGATCGAGCCCGACACGGTGAGCGTCGAGTCGCTGGTCGTGGTGACCGCGGTCGGCGTCACCGAATCCAGGGACAGCTTCAGGAATTTCGGCCCCGACGTGGTCCCGGTACCGGTGGGCTGCGCGTGTGCCGCCGGCACCAGCAGCGTCGTCACCGAACCCAGGGTGATCAGGACCGCAGCGATGATCCGGAACAGTCGACCCGACAGGTCAACCCGTCGCCCGGCCACCACCCCCAACGGAATCGCTGCGCGATGCCGAAAAGTCTGGGTCATCGCTTGCCGGTCTCCATCCGGTCGATCAGTTTGTTCGCCACCTCGGCCAACCGGCGTTCGTCCGCGTACGCCAGTCGAGAATTCAACTCGCTCAACGGCACCCACGCCACTTGAGTGACCTCCACGTCGGCATCGGACAGTTCGCCGCCGGTGGAACGCAGTAGATAATGATGCACGGTTTTGTGTACCCGCCGCCCATCGGTGACGAACCAGTAGTCGATGCTGCCCAGTTCGGCGACCACCACCCCGTTGATGCCGGTCTCCTCGGCCACCTCACGGATCGCGGTTTGCTCGGAGGTCTCCCCCTCTTCGATGTGTCCCTTGGGCAGCGACCACAGCAACCGCCCGCGCCGATCCGTCCGCCCGATCAGGGCCGCGCTGCGCTTTTCCCGCGGACCGTCCAGGCCGTCGACGACAAGCCCGCCAGCTGAGGTTTCCCGGACCGTGCGCATGCGCGGTTTCGCCGCGTTGGCCGCCGAACCGCGGCGCCGAGGCTGGCGGCGTCGACTGTTCGCACGATCGGCCGGAGACACCAAGCAATCCTACTGTGTTGGATTTGCGCTGACGCACGCCCCGCGCAGACGACACTGCGCTGGAATCTCGGTTGCCAGGGCTCGGTAAGCTGCTGATTCGTGGTTTCGACCGAGTCCGAGGACGCAGAGCTGGATAGACGTACCCGATTGCTGGCTGCCGCGGCGGTGACGCTTGGCAGGCTGTCGGATGTACTGGAACCGCTCGGCGAGATATTCGCGGCGCGGGGCTATGAGTTGTACCTGGTCGGCGGCAGCGTGCGCGACGCGGTGCTCGGCCGGCTCGGCACCGATCTGGACTTCACCACCGACGCGCGGCCCGAGCAGGTGCAGGAGCTGTTGCGTGGCTGGGCCGATCATCTGTGGGACACCGGCGGTTTGGCGTTCGGCACGGTCAGCGGATCCAAGCGCGGCCAGCAGCTGGAGATCACCACCTTCCGCAGCGACAACTACGACCGGGTCTCGCGCAATCCCGAGGTCACCTTCGGCGACAACCTCGGCGACGACCTGGTGCGCCGCGACTTCACCGTCAACGCGATGGCGGTGCGGATCGGCGCGGACGGTTCGCTGGAGTTCGTCGACCCGCTCGGCGGGATGGACGCGCTGCTCGCGGGCATGCTGGATACGCCTGCGGCGCCGGAGGATTCGTTCAACGACGACCCGCTGCGGATGCTGCGCGCCGCCCGGTTCGTCTCCCAGCTCGGCTTCGAGCTGCATCCGCGGGTGCACACGGCGATCACCGCGATGGCCGATCAGATCGATCGGATCACCGCCGAGCGGGTCCGGGTGGAGCTGGACAAGCTGATCGGCGGCGCGCACCCGATCGACGGCATCAACATCATGTGCGAGACCGGGCTGGCCCAGCGGGTGCTGCCCGAGGTGCCCGCGATGAAGCTGGAGATCGACGAGCATCACCAGCACAAGGACGTCTACTGGCATTCGCTCACCGTGCTGCAGCAGGCCATCGACCTGGAGGAGGGCGACCCGGACCTGGTGCTGCGCTGGGCCGCGCTGCTGCACGACATCGGCAAGCCGGACACCAAACGCAACGAGCCGGGTGGCGGCGTCAGCTTCCACCACCACGAGGTGGTCGGCGCGAAGATGGTGCGCAAGCGGATGCGGGCGCTGAAGTACCCCAAGCAGTTCACCGAGGACGTGGCCCGGCTGGTGTTCCTGCACTTGCGTTTCCACGGCTACGGCAAGGGCCAGTGGACCGATTCCGCGGTGCGCCGCTACGTCACCGATGCCGACGAACTGCTCCCCCGCCTGCACAAACTGGTCCGCGCCGACTGCACCACCCGCAACAAGCGCCGGGCCGCCGCGTTGCGCGGCACCTATGACGATCTGGAGTCGCGGATCGCGATACTGCAGGAGCAGGAGGATCTGGCCAAGGTCCGCCCGGACCTGGACGGTAACGCGATCATGGAATTGCTCGGCCTGCCACCGGGACCCGAGGTCGGCAAGGCGTGGCGGTATCTCAAGGAACTGCGGCTGGATCGCGGCCCGATGACCCGTGACGAGGCGGAGTCGGCCTTGCGGGATTGGTGGAAAGCCCAGGGCTAGAAGACGATCAGCGTCGTTCCGGTGACGATGGCGGAGCGGATCTGGGCCAGGTCGAACGAGCCGGTGATCTCCGGCAGTTCGATCCGGAAGCGGACCAGGTCGCCCTCGCGGGTGGCGTGCACGATGCGCGCCTGATTCGGTAGCTGCTCCAGCAGCAGCGCCGGGGTGCCGATCATCCGGCGCGGCATCCGCAGGCCGAGCCAGGTGGCGCGATGCAGGTCGACGGTGACCCGGTTGTCCGTCACCGAGGCGTCCACCAGCGCGGTCAGCCGTCGGCGCCGGTGCTTGGCCCGGATCAGTCCGCTGTCATCTATATCCAGTACCCAGTCCAGCGGCTGGCTGTTGATCCAGCCGACCAGCGCGGCCGTGGTGACGGTGCCCTCCAGGTCGAGCTGGGCGGCCCGCACCTTCGTCGGCACGCCGGGAATCAGCCGGACGCCGTGCGCGATCACGGTCACGGCCTCGATCGGATGGTTGTCCCAGCGCAGCCGCGACAGCACGGTCTTGGTCTGGAAGTGCGCGCCGCGGCGACGGACCTTCAACACCTGCAGGGTGGCGTGCAGGTCGTGACCGAGCAGGGTGGCGCTGACCTCCTGCCCGCCGAATCGGCTGAGAATGCCCTCGCTGAGCACGGTCATCAGGACATCCGGCATCAGCGCCGTGACGGTGCCCGCACCGAGGTCGGCGCCCGCGTCCACCCACGAGGTGGTGACGGTGATCCACTGCTCCAGCCAGGACTGCTCGAACAGGCGCTTGCCGAGATCGACGGCCCGTAGCGGCGACCAGGACTTCGGATCGAAATACGTGGCCATGATTGGTCCGAGCGTACTTGCCGATGCGGAACCGGACCATCGTGCTGTGACCCAGGTCGCGTTCGCCGCCGAGGGGAACCCGCTGACCGGGCATTCTTGCTTGTGACGCACCGTCGCAACGACAATCGGGGTGCTGTCTTCGATACACCGCCATGGAAAGGGTGCATATGCCGCTGGATCTGAACAGTGATCTCGGCGAGGGCTTCGGTCCGTGGCAGATGGGCGACGACGCGGCGATGCTCGACATCGTCACCAGCGCCAACATCGCCTGCGGGTTCCATGCGGGCGACCCCTCGATCATGCGCCGGACCTGCGGGCTCGCCGTGGAAAAGGGGGTCAGGATCGGTGCCCACGTCGGCTACCGCGATCTGGCCGGGTTCGGCCGCCGCGAGGTGACGATGAACCCCGCCGAGCTGCGGGACGAGGTGCTGTATCAGATCGGCAGTCTCGACGCGTTCGCCAAGGCGGCGGGCGATCGGGTGCGCTACGTGAAACCGCATGGTGCGCTCTACCATTCGGCCGCGCGGGAGCGGCAGCTCGCGGACGCGGTGCTCGCCGCGATCGTCGACTACGACCCGGAACTGGCGCTGCTCGGCCCCGCCGGATCTCAGCTGGAACACGCGGCGGAGGCGGCGAAGGTGCGTTTCGTCGGCGAGGGCTTCGCCGACCGCGCGTACACGCCGGGCGGCACACTTGCCGCGCGCGGTTTGCCAGGTGCCGTGCTCGGCACCGATGCCGCCGTCACACAGGCGGTTTCGATCGCCACGTCGGGCACGGCGCGCACGGTCGAGAGTTCCGGCGAAGTCACGGTGCGCGCGGCCAGCATCTGCGTGCACGGCGATACCCCGGCCGCCGTCGAGATGGCCCGGCTCATTCGCACCGCCTTGGACGAGGTCGGGGTGCCGGTCGAGGCGTTCTGCTGAGCATGACCGGCGGCCGTTCGACGAGTGGCACGGTCCGGTGACCGATTCGGCACCAGCGAATTTCGACCCGGATCGGCTGATCCGGGCGGCAGGTGATGGCGCGTTGCTGGTGCTGTCGTCCCGCCATGACGAGGTAGCGAAACTGGTTGCGGCCCTGCGTGTCCGCCTGCCGGACGGGGCACAAGACGTCCTGCCCGCTGCCGAAACCGTTCTCGTGACGCTACTTTCGCCGGAGCATGCGGAATCCGTCCGCCAGGAGATCGTGACCCTGCTGCGCGAACTGCAACAGTCCACCGCAGCAGAGGATTCGGACATTGTTTCCCGTGGAACACCGCCGGACAACGATTCTCCGGACGATCCCCTGCTCGTCCCGGTGCATTACGACGGTGCCGACCTCGCCGAGGTCGCGCGACTGCTCGACCGGACCGAAGCGGAGGTGATCGCCGAACACACCGGGACGGTCTGGCGGTGCGCCTTCGTCGGATTCGCCCCCGGCTTCGGCTATCTGGAGTCACCCGACGCCCGATTGACCGTGCCGCGCCGACCACAGTCCCGCACCACCATCCCGGCGGGCGCGGTGGCACTGGCCGGCGGATATTCGGCCGTCTACCCGCGCAGCACCCCCGGCGGCTGGCACCTCATCGGAACCACCGGCCTGCGGATGTGGGACGTGGACCGCGATCCACCCTCGCTGATCCGCGCGGGCGGTTTCGTCCGGTTCGTCGCGGAGACGTAGCTCAGTTCACCGAATCCAGCTGCGCGTGCATGAGATACACGTTGTAGCTGTCCCAGGACGAAATGGTGAAGTACAGGTCCTTACCGGTCGACCACGGATGAATGAAGCCGCCGTAGGACTTCGGATAGTCGTTGGTGGACAACAAGGGGACCGCCTCGGTCCAGTTGCCTTGCGGGACCGCCGCATTGCGCACCACGATCGCACCGCGGGCGGAGTCGAGATACACCAGCTGCCACTGCGCGTTGTCCCGGTCGTAGCGCACGGACACCTCGCTGGCCAGGCCGGGAACCAGCGGCGTCGCCTGGTTTTCGGCCGCGGGCGCCCAGCTGCCGTTCACCCAGTACTGGTAGGCCGAGGTGTTGAGCACGTCGTCCTTCGGCACCCGCGCCAGTCCGATCACGCCGACACGTCCGTTGGGCGTGCCGAACATATAGACGTAGTCACCCTGCGGCACCATCGCCGCGACCTGGAAGCGGCCGACGCCGAAGAGGTTGTCCCACTTGGCATGCTGGTCCTTGGTCCAGGTGCGGCCGTTGTCGTCGGAGTAGGCGAGACCGCCGTAGTTGTTCGACCACAGGCCGGGAATCCGGCTCCACCGATTCACCGACATGTAGCTCAGATACTGGCGATCGCCGAGGGCGAAGCCGGAGGTCGGAATGGTGGTCGTCTCCCAGTTCTTGAGCTTGCGGCTGTCCAGGATCTCGGCGGCGTGGCAGCGGCTGTCCTGCACCATGCTGTCCAGCGAAAGTCCGTCGGACAGATCGTGATCGGTGCTGTACCCCAGCACGTTGCTGCGCCAGTCCTGGTCGTCGTGCCCGGCGCCGCCGGCCTGCCAGCCCTTGCCGAAGGTGTCGCCGAAGACAACCGCGACCTCACCCGGCCTGGTTTCCCACATCACGCCGAGGTCGGTGCCGTCCACCTGCCAGCGCAGGTCGGTGCGATTCTGCGAGCCGTGCCCGGTGATCTGGCCGGCCAGTTCCACCGACGTGACGCGCGGCTCGGCCACCGGCGCGGCCGGCGGACCCGGCTCGGCGGGGTGCACCACCGGCGGCGGTGCGGGCTGCGGCTCGATGCCGGGGCCGCCGGGCACCGGTACCGGGATGGGCTCGATCTCGGGCTTGAACTCGACGCGCGGCACCTTGATCGGGTCGCCCGAACTCGGCCGGTTGCCGGTCTCCGGGACCAGGCTCGGATCTGGGTCCCGCTCAGGCGATTTCGAGATGTCGCGGATGTCCGGGCACGGGGTGTGGCACGGATCGGCGGCCGGCGGAGCCGCGTCGATCCTGGTGTTGTCCGGTGCCGGGCCGGGCACCGTGATCGGCGTGAGCTGCGGGATCGGCACCGGGATATCGATACGTTCCGGCAGCACCACCGGTGGTAGCGGTGGCAGCGCCGGATCGCGCTCACGATTGAGTGGATCGAAACCGACCTCACCGCAGCTGTTCACCGGCGACGGCGCCCACGGAAACGGGGCTGCCTGTGCGGCCGGGACGGGCAGGGTGAGTAACCCGCCGAGCAGCACACCGAACAGGGCCGGTGCACAAGAGGATTGGAGGCCGAGGCGGCGCGTCACGTCGGGCGGGGCCGGGTTATGCGGCGATCCGAGTGCGCGGATGCCGCCGGGTTACCCACCCAGCTAGTAGGTTTCGCGCGTTATCGGGATGCTGCGCCGGAAAACCCATGGCTGGCTGACTCCTGTCGAATCGGTCGGAAGCGAAACGAACGTACCGGAATAGCGAGTGAGAAATAGGGAACCGAATGTCGGTCGCGCGCGTCCAAACACATATGAACGAGATCGAGTACGTGTTCGGTACGGGCGACGGCACGGTGCACGTCTGGCACAGCCAGGCCGATTTGGAATTGGCCGGACCGGCCTCGGCCTCGGCCGACGCGATCCGGCTCGACTTCGACGGCGACGGCTTCGCCGACGACGCCATGTGGGACACCTGTGGTTCCGGCATCGCCGACGTGGCGGCCCTGGATCTGGACGACGACGGCGTCTTGGACCACTTCTATACCGACCCGACCGGGCTGGGCACCTGGAATCACCCCATCACCGGTACCGCCTCCGACGCCATCAGCGAGCCGCTGGGCTGGATCGTGCGCACCGAGCAGATGACGGACGAGCACATAATGGTCGAGCACATGATGGCCGAACAACACACCGATGCCGATGCCGTTGCCGGCCAGCCGGATTCGATGCCGGGGCCCGCAGGTTTCGACGCCGACCAGTTGCCGACGCCCGAGCATCCGTCGCTCACCGACGCGCCACCGTCGCACCGACCCCCGGATGACCTACCCGGCTACCTGGCCCAATGGATGAATCCGACCGGCCGTCACCTCGACGACGATCCGATCATCACCTGAATTCGACCTCACCGAATATTCGTCGGCGCATCGCCGATCTTCCGCCGTCGCATATTGAGCGCGATGGCGGCAATGCCCGCGCAATAGATTCCGGCGCCGGCCACAATCACCGGCAATGACCGGCCGTTGTCCGGGATAACCAGCGCTGCGGCGGCAATCGCCAGGATGAACGCGATATTGAACACCGTGTCCTGCAACGCGAATACCTGCCCGCGTCGCGCGTCGTCGATATCGATCTGCATCGTCGCGTCGCCGGTCAGCTTGATCGTCTGCCCGGCCAGTCCGAGCAGGAACGCCCCGGCCAGCAAGAGCTGATGCGCCCGTGGCACGGCCGATCCCGCGTCCGCGATACCGATCGGGGTGACCAGCGTCAACTGCACCACCGTCGCGGTCAGCAGACCCGCCAGCACCGTCTTCGACCGGCCGATCCGTGGAATCAGCAGCGGTGCGACAACAGCCGCCACCAGCATGCCGGACGCGGTGGCGGCGATGGCCACGCCGAAACCGAGCAGCCCGCTGTTCAAGCCGGAACCGTCCGCCGGCGCCTGCCGCAGCACCAGCACCATGATCAAGGTGTTGAGCCCGAACACGATTCGGTGCGTTCCGATGCCCAGCATCGCCGTGGTCACTTGCACCGACTCCCACACCGCCGTCGCACCCGTGCGCAGACCGGTGGCAATGGCACGCACCGCGCTCTCGCTCGCCGTCGCGCCCGCGTCCGGTCCGAGCACCCGCGGCGCGAACCCGGCCGCGAGCACCGCGCTCACCACCGACCCGATACCGCTCACCGCGACGGCGACCGCCGAGGCGAAATCGCCCGCGCCGATCAGCCCGATCACCGCCACCGAGGTGGCCGCGCCGATCCCGGCACAGCCCGAGGCCACCGTCGCGAGCACCGAATTCATCGGCACCAGCCAGTGCTGGGCGAGCACCCTTGGCAAAGCCGCCGATACGCCCGACAACACAAACCGGCTGATCCCCACCACCGCCAGCGCGAGCAACAGCAGCGGCGTCTCCCCGATACCGGCGAGCAGCCCCGCGCACACCATCGCGATCAGCACCGCCCGCGCCACATTCGCCACCAGCAACACGGTGCGCCGATCCCACCGATCCAGCAGCGCCCCCGCATACGGCCCGATCAGCGAATACGGCAACAACAGCACCGCGAATCCGGCGGCGATGGCCAGCGGATCGGTCTGCCGCTCCGGATTGAACAGAATCGCCCCCGACAGCGCCGCCTGGAACATCCCGTCGCCGAACTGCCCGGTGAACCGCACGACGGCCAGCCGCAACACACCAGGGCTTTCGCGCAGCGCGGTCCACAGCGGCTCCGGCCGCTCGTCCGAGGGAATGGAGCTCTCCGAGCGACCAGTGGACACGCCGCGAGGGTACTGGTCGCGGCGCGGACGCGCCGAATCAGTGCGCGTCGGTGACCAGGGCGCTGACCGCCTCGCGCATGTCCGGTGCCATCGGGAGTTCGTCGAGGGCGTCGGCGTCGATCCAGGCGAAGGCGTCGTGTTCGCCGGGTTCCAGGGCTATCTCGCCCGGTTCTACGTCCACCACGAAGCTGTATTTGCGCACCCTGGACTTGGTTCTGGTGGCGTAGTCGATGCCGCCGAGGAAGTCGGTGATGCGGCGCACCCGCAGGCCGGTTTCCTCGAACAGCTCACGCTCGACGCATTCGGCGAAGGTCTCGCCGGATTCGACTCCGCCGCCGGGTAGTTCGTACATGCCGCCGTGATAGTCGTCCGGTACCCGGCGCACCACCAGCAGTTTGCGGTCGCGGAATACCGCGACGCCGACGACGAAATGCGCGATACCGTCGCGCCGCGCCTCGCTGCGGAGTTGGCGCTCGATGCGCGCGAGTGCCTCGGGTCGCATCTGCTCGTCACCTCCGGTTGCATTGCGGCGCATCATCTTACGAATCCGGCCCGGATACCGCACCGGCGCATCCGTGTTCGCCCGCCGTTTCGACGTACCGGTTGGTTCTGCTCGCCTGACGTTCACCCGCTGGTCGCTCGCGTAAAATGCCGAGTGCAGGACAATTTACTAGGAATGTGGAGTACCGCGCCGTAGGTGCTCCTACCCTGAAAGGTGATCGGTGCACGGTCCCGAGAGGAGGACCTTGATGTCCACACTCCAGCCTGCGCCTCGCTGGCGCTCGGCTCCGGCTTGCGTGCCGCACGCTGCGATATGACTCGCTCACTTCGTTCGCTCATGACACCACACATCGACGTCCATCGATCAGGCGACCGCATGAAGACGCGGGTGTCCTGGCTGGATTCGAAGCATTCGTTCTCGTTCGGGGAGCACTACGATCCCGACAACACCCACCACGGCCTGCTGCTTGTGAACAACGACGATGTCGTCTCCCCCGGTCAGGGCTTCGACACGCATCCGCATCGGGACATGGAGATCGTCACCTGGGTGCTCGGCGGCAGCCTGGTGCACCAGGATTCGCTCGGCCACAGCGGCATCATCTACCCGGGTCTCGCGCAGCGGATGAGCGCGGGCACCGGCATCCTGCACTCGGAGAAGAACGACGCGTGGCGCATCGACGGCGCCGAGCACGACGAGCCGGTGCATTTCGTGCAGATGTGGGTGGTCCCCGACGAGCCGGGCCTGACCCCCGGCTATCAACAGCTCGAGATCGATGACGCGCTCGCGACCGGCGGCCTGGTGACGGTGGCCGCGGGCTTGCCGCGCTACCGCGACCGCACCGCCATCGCCATCAACAGCAGCCACGCGGCGTTCCACGTGGCCAGGATGACCGGCGATCCCGAGCAGGCCATCGATCTGCCCGACGCCCCTTACCTGCACGTTTTCGTCGCCAACGGCGAGGTGGAGATGGAGGGCGTCGGCACCCTGGACGAGGGCGACGCGGTCCGGCTGACCAGAACCGGTGGCCAGCGCGTCATCGCCCGCAGACCGTCGGAGATCCTGGTCTGGGAGATGCACGCCCGGCTGGGCGCGCAGTAGGCGCAGCGCCGAAATCACTGCGACCGGGCGCGTCCGGGGAGCCCAGAACGCTGGGTTGCGACAAAATGGGCATACCTCGCATTAACATCCGCCCGTAGCGCGGGCGATCAGTAGGCGATCCCCGCGCACCCGCCGGACCACCCCGGTCCGGATCGAGCGGCGCGAGGCACCGACGGAGAGGAAGTCCATGTCGCAATATCCGCCTCCCGGCCAATACCCGCCGCCCGCCGGGTACCCGCCGCCGGGCGGGCAGCCCGGTCCGCCCACGTACTGGCAGGAGTCGCCGAAGGGCAAGGGCCTGGCGATCACCGCGCTGGTGCTCGGCATCCTGGCCCTGCTGAGCTTCTGGACGCTGGTCGGCGGCTACCTGTTCGGCGCCTTCGCCGTCATCTTCGGCATCGTCGCGCTGGTGAAGACCCGGTCGGGTCGCGCGGGCGGCGGGGGCATGGCGATTGCCGGTCTGATCCTCGGCGCGCTCGGCCTGATCGGTGCCATCGTGGTCACGATCGTCGGCTACAGCTTCTTCGTCAACAGCGGCGGCAAGGACTTCGTCGACTGCGTGAACAAGGCGAACGGCGATCAGACCAAGCTCGACCAGTGCGAGCGCGAATGGAATCAGAAGCTCGAGGACAAGTTCAGCATCACGCTCACACCCGCGCCTACGCCTCGCTAGCGCTCGGCTCCGGCGCGTGCGCGAGCGCACCTGTGTCTTTGGTTCGCTCGCTGACGCTCCCTCACGCCCTACGCCTTGCTGATCGCCGCGCAGGCCCGGGTGGCGGCCAGGACGTCGCCCATTTCCGGGCGAAAGTCGCGCTCGGGTGGGGCGATCCACTTGCGGTAGCCGCTGCCCTCGTCGGCCGGCGAGGGCAGCACGATGTTGCTGCCGGGCAGGGCGACCGAGGCGCAGACCCGGAACAGGTCGGCGAACAGCTCGGTGTCCAGATAGGAGTTGTCGGTCGGGCCGGTCAGGAAGGTCCAGCGGTCCGAGCGCGGGTGCCCGACGATCGGTCCGGCCCGGTCATCGGGCGCCGCCTCGATCAGCCGCGCCCGCACCCGGCGACCGAGCGCGGCGGGCATGACGACGGCGCCGACCGCGCCTACCTCCAACATGATTCGTCCCAGCGCCGGATCGACCACGCCGTACAGCCCGTGGTCCTTGCGGTAGCTGCGGCAGCGGGCAATGGCATCCTGCATCGTCGTGTAATCGGACGATGCTGGGTGACTGCCGGATTCAGTGCGGGACAAACTCATGACGAACCTCGCCTCGATGCGGGTGGATCGCGTGAAGGGGGAGAGAATCGACCGCTGAAACCCGACCCTAATGCCGCACTCCTGCGTTGACAATAGTCACACGCCGGTGAGTCGAACCCGCGTACGATCGCCTGTCATGGCACCCGTCTCGCCCGCCGTTGCCCGGTGGGAATTGGTGTTGCGGCTGCGGGAACTGCGCGAACAGCGCGGCTTCGATTCGGCGGGTTTCGCCAAGCGGGTCGGTTTCACCCCGGCCAACTGGTCGCATGTGGAGAAGGGCAGGCGCGTGCTCACCGGCAACACCATCGGCCCGGTGCTCGAGCTGCTCGAGGTGGAGGCCGAGGAACGCGCGGAGCTGCTCGCCCTACTCGACGCCAGCAAGCAGCGCGGCTGGTGGACCAGGTCGTCGGCGCTGATCGGTCCGGAACTGCAGCGGCTGTACGGCATGGAATACGGCGCGCAGAGCATCCGCAGCTACGACAGCCTGGTGGTGCCCGGCCTGCTGCAGACCGAGGCCTACGCCCGCGCGCTGATCAGCGCCGACGTGATGATCCGTCCGGTCCAGGTGGAACAGCTGGTCGCGATTCGGCTGCACCGGCAGGAACGGCTGCGCGGCAAGGAGCCGGTCGAGCTCACCGCGGTGATCGGCGAGGGCACCCTGTTGCAGCAGACCGGCGGCCCGGATGTGCTGCGCGCGCAGTTGACTCATCTGGCCGAGCTGATCGACGAGCTCGACACCGTCGAGGTGCGGGTCATCCCGTTCGCGGCGACCGCGGGCGCGGTGCTCGGCGGGTCGAGTTTCCATCTGATCGACTTCGCCGGCGAGCAGTTGCCGACGTTCGGCTGGGCGGAGAGCGCCGTCTTCGGCGGGGCGGTCGACGACCCGGAACTGGTGCGCGATCTGAGCTTCGCTTACGTTCGCGCACAAGAGCAATCGCTGGACCGTGTCGAGTCATCGACCCTGATCAGGCGGTATGCCCGAGTGTAAAATCCTGCCCATGGCCACCACCGTTACTCCCCGGTCGGTTTACACCGACTGGTTCCGGTCGACAAGATCGAACAACGGCAACCAATGTGTCGAGGTCCGCTTCGATGGTGACGCGGTGCTCGTCCGTGACAGCAAATACCGCCGCAATCCCGCCAACCCGCCCGCCGACGAACCGATCATCACCGTCACCGCACCGGAATGGACCGCGTTCCTCGACACCTTGCGCACGTCGGGCCGAACGCCCGGCGCGCTGACCGCGCACACCGCCGCCGACGGTCACACCCTGCTCCGGCACGGCTCGACCGTGCTCGGCTACACCCCGCAGGAGTGGGACGCCTTCCTGCTCGGCGCGCACGACGGCGAGTTCGACCGCATCGCACTCACCGTCTGAACGACCCACAGATCTCCCTGAACTACTGACCGCGCACCCCCGGCCGTTCGCGGCCGGGGGCCAACCTTTGCGCATCGTCGGCATACTGGAGATCGTGACTTCCGAGTTGAGCAGTCCCTCCGGTATCGATCTGTCCTATCTAGACCAGGGCGTGCGGGTGCAGGATGACCTGTTCGCGCATGTCAACGGCAAATGGCTGGCCGACCACGAGATACCGGCCGACCGCGCGGTGGACGGCGCGCTGCGCACGCTGTACGACCAGGCCGAGCGGGACGTGCAGGTGATCATTCAGAACGCCGCCGCCGAGTTGGCCGCGCCGGGTACCGACGCCCGCAAGATCGGCGACCTGTTCGCCAGCTTCATGGACACCGACACCGTGGCCGCCGCCGGGCTCGCGCCGATCTCGGCCGAGCTCGCCGCCATCTACGCGATCACCGACCGCAGCGCGTTCGCGGCCCTGCTCGGCAGGCTGCAGCGCATCGGCGTCAGCGGCGCCATCGGCTTTTACGTCGACACCGACGACAAGAACTCCACCCGCTACCTGGTGCATGCCTCGCAGTCCGGCATCGGCCTGCCCGACGAGGCGTATTACCGCCAGGACGAATCCGCCGAGATCCGCGCCGAATACATCGCGCACATCGGCCGGATGTTCGCGCTGGCCGCCGCGGATCCCCGGATCGCCGCGCTGCTCCCGCAGGATCTGGACACGGTAGGCCAGCGGGTGTTCGAACTGGAGCGCAAGCTCGCCGCCGGGCACTGGGACGTGGTCCGCCGCCGCGACGCCGAACGCAGCTACAACCCGACCACCTTCGACGCGCTGGTCGCCGACTACCCCGAATTCGATTGGGCGGCCTGGACTTCGGCGCTCGCCGAGGGCGTCGACCGATCCGGCCCCGACCTGTTCGCCGAAGTCATTGTCCGCCAGCCGGATTACCTGAGCACGTTCAATGAGGTGTGGTCGGCGGAATCGCTGGCCGACTGGCAGGCGTGGGCCGCCTGGCGGCTGATCCGTTCGCGCGCACCGTATCTCACCGATGCGCTGATCGAGGAGAACTTCGCCTTCGCGGGCCGCACGCTGACCGGCGCCCAGGAGATTCGGGAACGCTGGAAGCGCGGCGTCTCGCTGGTGCAGGACCTGCTCGGCGAGGCGGTCGGCAAACTGTATGTCGCCGAACACTTCCCGCCTGCGGCCAAGGCCAAGATGGTGGAACTGGTCGCCAACCTGCAGGAGGCCTACCGCCGCAATATCGCGGAGCTGGACTGGATGGGCGCCGACACCAGGGCGGCCGCGCTGGCCAAACTGGAGAAGTTCACGCCGAAGATCGGCTACCCGGACAAGTGGCGCGACTATTCGGATGTCGTCATCGATCCGGCCGACCTGGTCGGCAATTACCGCAACGGCTATGCCGCCGACCACGATCGCGACCTGAACAAGCTCGGCGGCCCGGTCGATCACGACGAGTGGTTCATGACGCCGCAGACCGTGAATGCCTACTACAACCCTGGCATGAACGAAATCGTCTTCCCCGCGGCGATTCTGCAGCCGCCGATGTTCGACATGAACGCCGACGACGCCGCCAACTACGGCGGCATCGGCGCGGTGATCGGCCACGAGATCGGCCACGGCTTCGACGACCAGGGCGCCAAGTACGACGGCGACGGCAACATGGTCGACTGGTGGACCGATGACGACCGCACCGAATTCGGCAAGCGCACCAAGGCGTTGATCGACCAGTACAACGTGCTCTCGCCGAAGGAACTGCCCGACGAGCACACCGTCAACGGCGAATTCACCATCGGCGAGAACATCGGCGACCTCGGCGGCCTGTCCATCGCGCTACAGGCCTACAAGATCTCCCTCGACGGCGCCGCAGCCCCGGAGCTCGACGGCCTCACCGGCCTGCAACGCGTCTTCTACGGCTGGGCTCAGGTCTGGCGCACCAAGGCCCGCAGCGAGGAGGCCATCCGCCGCCTCGCCGTCGACCCGCACTCGCCGCCCGAATTCCGTTGCAACGCAGTGGTCCGCAACATCGACAGCTTCCACGAGGCGTTCGAGGTCACCTCGGGCGACGCGTTGTATCTGGATCCGGCGGAGCGCGTGAAGATCTGGTAGTTCGAGGACTCGGGCGAGGGCATTACCTGGTAATGCCCTCGCCCGGTCAACGCAGACGCTGCTCGGTGTCCGCGTCGAAGAAGAACACATCGTCGAGCTTGGGCCGCAGGCGCAGCTGATCGCCGAGCGCGACCTGGAAGCGGCGGTCGACGCGGGCAACCACCTTGCCGGAGCGGCTGTTCCAGTCCGCGGCGACGCCGTGGCTGTACACGAACGATTCCGCGCCGAGCTCCTCGAGCAGTTCGGCGGCCACCGTGAGACCGCTGTCCTCGGTGGTCACCTCCCACGATTCCGGTCGAATGCCGACGATCACCCGGTCGCCGGTTTTCGCGGTGCGGGGCAAGGGAATTCGCAGATCGTCGAGAATCGCGTCGCCGTCGCGCACCGGCGCCTCCAGCAGGTTCATGCCGGGCGAGCCGATGAAACCGGCGACGAAGGTGTTCACCGGGTTGTCGTAAAGCTCACGGGGCGCGGCGATCTGCTGCAATTTGCCGTCGAGCAACACCGCGACCCGGTCGCCCATGGTCATCGCCTCCACCTGATCGTGGGTGACGTACACCGTGGTGGTGCCGAGCCGCTTCTGCAGCGCGGCGATCTGCGACCGGGTGCTGACGCGCAACTTCGCGTCCAGGTTGGACAGTGGCTCGTCCATGCAGAACACCTGCGGCCTGCGCACGATCGCCCGGCCCATCGCGACCCGCTGCCGTTGTCCGCCGGACAGTTTCGCCGGTTTGCGGTCGAGCAGCTGCTCGAGCTCCAGCATCTTCGCGGCCTCCTGCACCCGGACCAGGGTGTCGGCCTTGCTCATGCCCGCGTTGCGCAGCGCGAAGCCCATGTTCTCCGCGACCGTCATATTCGGGTACAGCGCGTAGCTCTGGAACACCATCGCCACATCCCTGGCCCGCGGCGGCAGACCGGTGACGTCGTTGCCGCCGATCAGGATTCGCCCGGCCTCCACCGATTCCAGCCCGGCCAGCATGCGCAGGCTGGTCGACTTGCCGCAGCCCGATGGCCCGACGAGCACGATGAACTCCCCGTCGGCGATGTCGATTTCCAGGCTGTCGACGGCCGGTGTCGGCGCACCGGGATACAGGTGCGTCACCCCGTCGAACTGCACTGTGGCCATGGGCGTCGATCTCCTCGTGTGAACTCACGGTGGCGGCCACCCAGGGTGGCCGCCACCGGGGTGCGGGTATTACTTGGGCAGCTTCGGGGTGATCTGGCGGTCGATGATCGCCTGCAGCTTGCCGGTGACATCGGCGAAAACCGTTGCCGGATCGGCGTTCTGCAGCCCGATCTGTTCCAGCCCGGTGCCGATGATCTGGTCGCCGCCCGGCACGAACACCCGGGCGTAGTCCTGCGACTTGGTGACCGCGAGCTGGTCGATGGCGACCTTGGAGGTCGGGTTCTTGGCCAGGAAGTCCTGCTCGCTCGGGTCGGCGGTGGCCGACTTGCGCACCGGCATGTACCCGGTGCCCTGGGAGAAGTACGCGGTGTTCTGCGCGTTGGTGATGAACTCGATGAACTTGAGCGCGTTCACCTTCCGCTCATCGGAGATGCGCGACGGAATGGCAAGACCGGCACCGCCGGTGGTGACGCCGGGCCCGTTCGGGTGCGGCAGGAAGGCGGTGCCGAACTCCAGCTTGCCCGCCGCGTTCTTGGTGATGCCGCGCAGGTCGCCGGTCGAGGCGATGGTGGAGGCGATCACGCCCGCGCCGAAGTCGACGGCGATCTGCGGGTTGATGCCCGCGTACTTCTTGGTGTTGATCATGTCGCGGAAGAAGGTGCCCGCCTTGATGGTGCCCGGGTCGGTGAACTTCAGCTTCCACTGGTCGGAGTACGCGCCGCCGAAGGTCCAGTTGGGTCCCTGGTAGGTCCAGGCCAGGTAGTTCTTCGCGTCGCCCCAGCCGTGCGCGAGCTTGCCCGCGCCGACGACCTCCTGCAGCTTGGGGCCCCACTCGTCGAACTCCGGCCAGCTCTGCGGGCCGCGGTCCGGCAGGCCTGCCTTGCTCCACACGTCCTTGTTGTAATAGAACAGCGGCGTCGAGCGGGCGTAGGGCAGCGCGTAGTGCTTGCCGTTGAACAGGTAGTCCGAGGCGAGCGAGTCGACGTAGTCGTCGAGCTTGACGCCCGCGTCGCCGAAGTGCGCGTCGAGCGGTTCGATGGTGCCGTTGAGGGCGTAGTTGAACCACCAGACATCCGAGAGCACCACGATGTCGGGCAGATCGCCGCCGGACAGCGCCGCGTTGAACTTCTGCGACACCTCCTCGTAGTTCTTGCCCGCGTCGACCAGGTTCACCTTCAGGTCGGGGTACTTCGCCTGGAACCGGTTGATCAGCTCGGTCTCGATGTCCTTCGAGGTGCCGGGGTGGTTGGACCAGAAGGTCAGCGTCTTGCCGTCGCCGGTCTGCTTGGCGCCACCGCCGGTGCCCGCGCATGCGGTCAGTGCCGCGCCGGCGGCGACGGCGCCGGCCAGCCCGATGAATCCGCGCCGGGACAGCGCGGGGAACTGAGAAGTGGACACGTGATTTCTCCTGTATCTAACCCTTGACCGCACCAGAGGTGAGGCCTTTGATCATGTGGCGTTGCAGTAGCAGGAACACCACGAGAATCGGCAGCATGGTCAGCAACGTGCCCGCCATCACCGGCCCCCAGTTGGTGACGCTCGGATTCTCGGTGTTCTGCAGCAGGGTGAGGCCGACGGGCAGCGTCGCGACCGAGGTGTCGTCGGCCATCAGGAACGGCCAGAGGTACTCGTTCCACTCGTTCACCAGGGTGACCACCGCGAACGCGACCATGGTCGGCCCGGACATCGGCAGCACCACCTTGGTGAGCAGCCGCCACCAGCTCGCGCCGTCCATCCTGGCCGCCTCGATCACCTCCGAGGGCAGCGACAGGAAGTGGTTGCGCATCAGGAAGGTGCCGAAGGCCACGCCGCACAGCGGAATGATGATGCCCTGGAACGAGTTCCGCCAGCCGAGCTGGGCGACCAGGGCGTAGTTCGAGATCACCGTGATCTGGTTGGGCACCATCAGCGCCGCGATGATGATCAGGAACACCGCGGTCTTGCCCGGAAAACGCAGGAACACCAGGCCGTACGCGCTGAGCACGCCGAGCACGAACTTCACCGCCGAGATGATCCCGGTGACGATCAGCGAGTTGCGCAGGAAGGTCCAGAACGGCAGCGTCGTGGTGGCGTCGCCGTAGTTCTCCGGATGCCAGCTGTGCGGCCAGTACACCGCGGGCTGCACGTAGATGTCCGGACGTTCCTTGAACGAGGTGATGAAGATCCAGAACAGCGGGACGCCGACGATGATCAGCACGCACACCATGGCGCCGTAGCCGAGCAGCATCACCCCGCGCTGCCGACGTTGGTAGGAAACCGTTTCAGCGCCTGCGCTTTTCACTGCTCATTCCGATCCATGACGCGAACCTGCACCAGCGTGACGACCAGCAGCACCACGAACATGATGGTGGCCACGGTCGCGCCATACCCGGCGCGGAAGTTACGGAAAGACTCTTCGTAGACCTGGTAGACCATCGTGGTGGTCCCGGTGCCCAGCGGCCCGCCGCGGGTCATCACGTTGATGATGTCGAAGACCTGCAACGAATTCAGCAGCACCGTGATGGACAGGAAGAACGTGGTCGGGCGCAGTTGCGGCAACAGCACCTTGGTGAAGGTGGTCCACCGGCTCGCGCCGTCCATCTCGGCCGCCTCCATCAGCTCGGCCCGAACCCCTTGCAGCGCGGCCAGATAGATGACGAAGCTGTAGCCGAGGTTCTTCCAGATGTAGGTCACCGTCACCATGAACAGCGCCCAGTGCGGGTTCTGGTAGAAGTCCGGCACATTGTCGACGCCCAAGCGGTGCAACACATCCTGGACCAGGCCGAAGCTCGGATCGAAGATGAACTGGAAGGCCACGCCGATGGCGGCGCCGGAGATCACGAACGGCGCGAAGATCGCCGAGCGGACCACATTGCGGCCGAACAGCTTCCGGTCGAGCAGCAGCGCCAGCGCGAGGCCGAGCACCATGCTGCCGACCACCGCGGCCAGGGTGAACACCACCGTGTTGGTGACGATGTCCCAGGAGTCCGACCGGCCCCACCATTCGGTGTAGTTGCGCACCCCGATGAAGGTGGCCACCGGATCGGAGATGTTCCAGTCGTAGAACGAGAGCCGGATGTTGTCGATCAACGGCCGATAGACGAACACCGTCAGCAGCGCGAGATTCGGTACCACGAGCACCAGGAACAGGGCGTAATCCTGCCAGGGCCGGTTCCGCAAACCGCGTCCGCGCGGTTGGGGTAATACTCGTTCCGGCTTCGCTCGCACGTCGCGCACTCTACGGACAGGAGCAAACAATCGGTTAACGCTATCCTGCCGGACGCTGAACTTCTCGAGCACGGGCCAAGTGAATCAAGAAGCCG
The DNA here is from genome assembly GCF_044459885.1 of Nocardia sp. NPDC050175. NCBI lineage: Bacteria > Bacillati > Actinomycetota > Actinomycetes > Mycobacteriales > Nocardiaceae > Nocardia > Nocardia sp. NPDC050175. The sequence goes on along the minus strand of NZ_JBITJI010000019.1, from coordinate 34,220 downwards.
AACATCACGATCAGCAAATTGCTTAATTGATCGTAATGTTCGGCTCGATGACGTGTCTTCGGTTGTGCGGGAAGGTCAGTCGTTCCAGTCGCCGGCCAGGCCGTCGCTGGTGCCGATCGAGCCGCCCTTGGTGTTCACGATGACCACCGGGTCGCCCTTGCGCGAGTTCTCCATGAACCACTTGGCGTTCTCGGTGCTCACGTTGAGGCAGCCGTGGCTGGAGTTGGAGTTGCCCTGCTGGCCGACCGACCACGGGGCGGCGTGCACGAAGATGCCGCTGTTGGAGATGCGGGTCGCGTACTCGACCTCGAGCTTGTAGCCCTCGGGGTCGGTGGTCGGCACACCGTAGGTGGACGAATCCATGATCATCTTGCGCAGCTGCTCGCCGACCACGTAGGTGCCGTTCGGGGTCTCGTGCTTGGTCTTGCCCATCGAGGTCGGCATCGTCTTCACCTCCTCACCGTTGCGGGTGATGGTGATCATGTGCGTGTTGTCGTCGGCGGTGCTGACGAACGCGTCGCCGATCTTGAAGGCGCTGCGGGTGCCGCCCGCCTCGACGGTCACGTCGGTGTTGTCCGGCCAGAACTCGTTCGGCCGCCAGCGCACCTGCTTGTCGCCGCGCCAGTAGAAGTGGCCCGGCGCGTCCTTCGACGAGGTGACCTTGATGAACTTTTCGGCGGCGCCGTGATCGGGCACCGGGTCCTTGAAGTTGATGATGATCGGCTGCGCGACCCCGACGACCTCGCCGTCGGCGAGGTTGATCGACGGCGGCGCGAAGTTCGGCTGCTGCGGCGCCGGGTCCGTCGCGGAACCGGCGGAACCGGAACCGAACGGGAACAACGGGTCGGCGCCCGCGGGTGCGACCAGCAGGACGCCCGCCGCCGCGATCGTCGCGGACAACAGGGCGCCGGCCCGCAGCCTGCGGGTTAGCTGTGCTCCCCTGCGGTGGGCAGGTAGCGACCCGGTGTGCGAAGCGACATGCATAGGTTTCTCGTCCATTCCATCTCTCGCCGCACCCGCGCAGGCGCACGCGTGCCACGAGATCTCTCATCGGCGTGGAGCGGGCAGAGCTCACCCCACGGGTATTGACGGCCCGACCCGACCTCCTTCCTACCGTCCCGGTGCGGCTCGAAGCCAGTTGCGTTTCATAATGATTCGTTCATACCGTTCGGTGTGGTAGCCGTCACATAACCCGGAGGTGGTCGTCCGGCTTCCCGAAAGGTACCGGTCACGTCGGCGAGTCCGGTGCTTCGATCGATGTCGCAGGTAGGTCGCTCGGCCGGTGTTAACAAACGTCTTCGTGATGTAAATCACTCTCGACGACGAACGGAATCGGGCGATGCGGACCGGTTGCTATGTTGTGCGGCACCGACATTGGCGCACGGCCGTTCGCATACCGAGGGGCCAATCGCAGCCGCACTCGAGTCACGATGGTAGCCAACGCGATTCGCAGTTCGTAATCCGCCAGCGAGGCGCCGACGCAGCGCCGATGCCCGCCGCCGAACGGCGCGAACTCGAACGGCCCGTACTTGCGGTCGAGGAACCGCTCCGGTTGGAATCGCTGCGCGTCGGGCCACACCTGCGGATCCGAGTGCAGCAACGGCACCGCGACTCCCATCGTGTCGCCCGCCGCCAACTCGACCCCGCGCAGCGTGTACGGCGCGGTCAGCCTGCGCACCACGATCGGCACCGCAGGGTGCAGGCGCAGCGTCTCCTGACACACCGCGTCCAGATAAGGCAGCCGGGCCAGCTCGACCGGCCCGGCTTCGGGTCCGGCGGCGCGCAACTCCGCGCGCAGGCGGGCCAGCGTGGCCGGCTCCCGGTGCAGGTGGAACAGTGCCCAGACCAGCGTGGTCGCCGTGGTCTCGTGCCCGGCGACCAGCAGCGTGCGCAGTTGCTCGCACAGGTCGTCGTCGGTGATCGCGGTGCCGTCGTCGTAGCTCGTGCTGAGCAACATGCCGAGGATGTCGGTGCTCAGTCGCCCGGTCGCCGTCCGCCGGTGCGCGATGTCGTCGAGGATCAACCGATCCAGCCGCGCCCGGGCCGCGACGAACCGATCCCACGGCGCCTGCCCGAACAGCCCGTGTCGCAGCAGCGGCACCAGCATCAGCGGTCCGGAGAAGGCGTTGAGGAATTCGCCCACCGCCCCGGTGTATTCGGCCCGGCGCTCGTGGCCGTCCACGCCGAACACCGCCTCCAGGATCACCCGCAGTGTGATCGCCCGCGCCGCCGCCCGCGAATCGATCCGCACGCCGGGCCGCCAGGCCTGGCCGGTGCCGCCTTCGATCTCCTCGAGCACCGAATCCCGGATGATCTCCCCGTAGGCACGGATCCGCGCACCGTGAAAGGCCGGTGCCAGCAGCGCCCGATCGCGACGATGCCGCTCACCCGAGGCGAGGATCAACGACGCCGTGCCGACCAGCGGCTCGATCGGATTCGGCCGCGGCGGTTCGAGCGTGTCGACCGGCGCCCGGAACAGCTCGCGCGCACCCGCGGCCGTGCCGGTGAACAGTCCCGACCCGAACCCGGGAAAGCGCACGAAGAACGGATCCCCGTCGCGCGCCCGGCGCCAGCGGAAGTACCGCTCGAAGTCGATGCCCGCGGCCAGTGCGTGCAGCACGATCAGCCGTGGCGCCCGCGGCACCTCGGTGCCGGGCTCGGCTGTGCCCACGTCCATATCTATAGGTACGAACTCACCGGTCCGTCGGTTCGACCCGGTCTAGGAATCGGTCTCGTCGACGACAACCGTGGGTTTGGCCCTGCGCACCGTATTTCGCGCGGTCGCGGCCAGCCGGGCCAGCCTGGCATCGCCGAGCGCGGTCACCGCATTGCCCAATCGGTTGGTGACGAAGGCGATCGACATGCCCAACTCCGGATCGGCGTAAGCCCCCGACCCGCCGACGCCGTAGTGCCCGAACGCTTTTCGCGGCTGCTGCTTGGACATCAGCACCGGGCGGTGATACCCGAGGGTGAACCGCAGCGGCAGCCCGAGCACGTAGTCGCGGCTCTCGGCGGGCTGCACCTGATTGATGGTCTCGATCGTCTCGGGTCGCAGGAACTGCACGGTCTCGCCGGTGCCAGGCACGAAAACCCGGCCGTGGTCGGCGAGCGCCCCATACATCCTGGCCAGCGCCCGCGCCGAGAAGACGCCGTTCCAGCCGGGCATCACCGCATCATGCACCCGCGGGTCGCGGACCAGCTCGTCGAAGCTCTCCGGCATGCCCGCCTCGGCCAGCCCGCGGATCGGGCGCACCCAGGACAGCACCGACGAGGCGGTGTTCCATCGGATTCCCGGCGGGCTCAGATGCGGGAAGATCTTGGCGATCCGATAGCGCTCGGCTTCCGGTACCCGGAACCAGAATTCGTCGAGGCCGAGCGGCTCGGCGATCTCCCGGCGCACCACATCGGTGAACGGATCGCCGGTGACGCGCTGCACGATCTCGGCGACCAGCCAGCCGAAGGTGATCGCGTGATAGCCGGAGGTGCGGATGCGGCGCGGGTCCGGCGGGCTGTCGGCCAGCGCCCGGATCACCGCGTCGTAGTCGAGGATGCCCTCGCGGCCGGGGACCAGGCCGCGTACTCGATGCAGCCCGGCGCGGTGCGAGAGCACATCGCGCACGGTGATGTCGTCCTTGCCGTGCGCGGCGAATTCGGGCCAGTACCGGGCGACCGGCGCGTCGTAGTCGATCAGGCCGCGTTCGGCCAGCCGGTGCACCACGGTGGAGGCGACGCCCTTGCCGGTGGAGAAGGTCAGTGCGACGGTGTCGCCGTTCCAGCGCCGATCCTTGCCGGCCCAGCCGCCCCAGATGTCCACGACCGGCTTGCCGTCGAGATAGACGGCCAAGGCGCCGCCGCCACGATTCGTTTGGCTGAACATGCCGAAGAATTGATCGGCCAGGCGGATGAACCGCGGGTCGACCAGCATCTCTTTGGGTGCGGCGAGCTTGCGATTCGCCGAGTCGGCGGCGTCGAAGCCACCCGGTGCCATTGCCGAAACCATGGGGTCACCTCCTGACCACCTGTCGCGGGGTGCGTCCCTCAGGGTAGCTGGTGCGCCGGGGTCTGCCAGCGGCCGAAGGGCGTGCTCAGGCAGGTGTCGCCGGTCCGCGAATTCCAGGCGAAAGCGCCGCCGCCGAGGCACACCACCGTGTGATCGGCGCTCTGCGCGCCGGCCCGCGACCCGTCCAGCGCGACCGATATCGCGACGACCGGCACGCCGGGGCTCTGCGAAACCTCGTCGCTGTCAATGGAACTCAGGGCGATCGCGTCCTGGCCCATGCCGATCGCGATGGGCATCCCGCCCGCACCGTTGCTGGCGCCGACGCCACCGCGCACGCCGACGCCGACCGCGGTGGCCCCGGTAGTGGCGCTCGCATAGCCGACACCGTCGATACCCAGGGATTTCGCCTGTCCGAGCAGGTCGGTAGCGGCGCGACAGGCGGTGCGCCCGTCGATGACTGTGATGTCCGTCCCGTTTTCCGAAGTGCAATGCGCATCGGTAGCTGAGGCGACGGCCGGCACCACAAGAGAGGTGATAATCGCGGCGGCCGAGCAGACGATCACGCTGATCAGCTTCACGGGTACCTCCTCTCCAACTCTGAAACCCCACTGTACTCAGATCGGTTGCTGGAACCTCGATTCCACAGAGCGCTTGCGAGTCGCGAATGCGCGAGGCCGCACGGTCGAGTCGACGTGTGCGCGTCCCATGGTGTATGCATGGCGTGTATTTCAAGCACAGCTTTATTTTGTTTACTTCGGATTCTTACGGGGGCGTGAGTTCGGAGCGTGACAGCTCGGGAGGACTGTTTCGTGTCTGGTCAACTGACCTGGGGTCGTGTCGCGTTCGCGACATTCATCGCGGCCGCCGCACTAGCACTGGTCGGCTGTAATTCGACGGTCAGCGGCCACGCGCAGCCCGCGGTGGACAACGGCACCATCAACGCCGTCTCGATCACCAGCACGCCGAAGCCGTCGTCGGGCCGGCCGACCTCCGGCAAGCCGACGCCGACCAGCAAGGGCGGCAACACCGACTTCCAGGCCAACGAGGGCGATTGCGTCACCCTCGGCGGCACCACCTCGAACGCCACCATCGCGAAGGCGTCCTGCGGCAGCCGCGCGGCGAACTACAAGGTGATCGGCAAGGCGCCGAAGAGCACGCAGTGCGTCGGCGACGCCGACAACTACTACGCCGAGACCCTCAACGGCATCGAACAGGGCGCGTACTGCCTCGACATCGACTGGGTGGTCGGCGGCTGCATGGACGTCGGCGGGGACGACCCCAAGCGGGTCGACTGCACCGGCGCCTCGCCGGTCAAGGGCGTCAAGGTGGTCAAACGGGTGGAAGGCGCCGACGACGTGAACGTCTGCGGCAGCGGCACCGGATACGTCTACGAGCAGCGCCACTTCGTCGTCTGCGTCCAAGAGATCTGACACCGTTTCGCCCAGCGTGAACTGCCCGGCAACCGGGTGCCGGGCGGCTAAGTTGGGTCGGTGAGCACGACTGATCTACCCCGGCTGAAATCCACCACCGGCCGCTGGATTCTGCTGGCCACCATCCTCGGTTCGTCGGTGGCCTCGCTCGATGCCACCGTCGTCAATATCGCGCTGCCTCGCATCGGTGCGTCGCTGGATACCGATGTGGCCGGGCTGCAATGGACGTTGAACGGGTACACGCTGACGCTGGCCTCGTTCATCCTGCTCGGCGGCTCGCTCGGCGACCGGCTCGGCAGGCGCAAGGTGTTCGTCTGGGGCACCATCGGTTTCGCGGTGGCCTCGGTGCTGTGCGGCGCCGCGATGAACATCGAGATGCTGGTGTTCGCGCGCATTCTGCAGGGCATCGCGGGCGCCATGCTGACGCCGGGCAGTCTCGCGCTGATCTCCTCCTCGATCGACCGGCGTGATCAAGGCGCGGCGATCGGGCTGTGGTCGGGCTTCGGCGGGGTGGCCGGCGCGTTCGGGCCGTTCCTCGGCGGCTGGCTGATCGAGCTGGCCGGCTGGCGCGCCATCTTCTTCATCAACGTGCCGCTCGCCCTGGTCGTGGTACTCGTCGCGCTGAAACACGTGCCGGAGAGCCATGATCCGAATGCCAAGGCGCGGCTGGACGTGCCGGGCGCCGTGGTGGTCGCGCTCGCGCTGGGTGCGCTGACCTTCGGTCTGATCGAGACCATGCCGCTGCTGATCGTGGCGGGCGTGCTGCTGCTCGCCGCGTTCGTGGTGATCGAGATGCGCAGCGATCACCCGCTGGTGCCGCCGGTGTTGTTCGCGTCGCGGGTGTTCACCGCGGCGAACCTGGTCACCCTCGCGGTCTATGCGGCCCTCGGCGGTGTGTTCTTCCTGTTGGTTCTGGAATTGCAGCTGGTGGCGGGATATTCACCGCTGATGTCGGGCGTGGCGACGGTGCCGATCACGCTGATCATGCTGGTGCTCTCGGCACCCGCCGGGCGCTGGGCGCAGCAGCACGGGCCGCGTATTCCGATGACGGTCGGTCCGCTGCTCGCCGCGGGCGGCCTGGTGCTGCTGCTGCGGATCGGGCCGGACACCGCGTATCTCACCGATGTGCTGCCCGGCGTGCTCGTCTTCGGTTTCGGTCTCGCGGCGCTGGTCGCCCCGCTCACCGGGGCCGTGCTCGGCGCGGTGCCGTCCAGCGAGGCGGGCATCGCGTCCGGGGTGAACAACGCAGTCGCGCGGACCGCGCAACTGCTCGCCGTCGCGGCCCTGCCCGGCCTGGCCGGAATCTCCGGCGCGCTGGGCGATCCGGTCGCCTTCAACCATGGCTTCGGCACCGCCATGTGGATCTGTGTCGGCCTGCTGCTCGCCGGTTCGGTCCTCGCGGCCGCGCTGCTGCGGCAGCCGCGCCGCGCCGCCACCCTGGACAGTGTCGATTGCATGCCGCAGTGCGCGGTGGCCGGACCTGCCCTCGCTCCGGCGGTCCATGACGAAAAACCGGCCCGCTAACGAGAAATGAGCGGGCGCAGCCGGTTCGATCAACCGTGCGCCCGCTCAGTTCTTGTGTCTGGTCGAGACCTATATAGGCAGATAACCTGCGCCAACGCCGCCACGGGCGTTGATGTCATCCATGATCGTGCTCATGTTCGTGCCGACCTCGGGGCCGAAGCAGGCCATGGCCAGGTAGGCGTTCACCATGCCGACGAGGGTGGAGCCGATGACGACCGGCGCGCCGGAATCGCCTTCGACGACGCACATCTGGCTCCAGGTCTCCATGTTCGACCCGAACACGTCGCCCCAGCTGATGCCGCAGGTGTTGCCGGTGGTGCGGCCTTCCTTGCACACGATGTTCGGGAACGCCGCGGGTGCGCCGAGCCCGGTGATGGTGACGTTGCCGACCCGGTTCACCGGGACGATCTTGCCCGGCTCGAACTGGATCACGGCGTAGTCCAGATCATGGTTGGAGTAGACGAACCGGCCGATCACGCCGGCGCCGCGGTTGGCCTCCGCGAAAACCTCGGCACCGGGATCACCGCAGTGGCCCGCGGTCAGGCCGACGAGCCGACCCGCGTTGTCGTGGCCGACGGTGGTTACGGTGCACTCGAATTGGTTATCGATGATGATGCCGGAACCACCACCCACGACCGGCGGACCCGGCTCGGCCTGAGCGGCCCCCGCGCCCGTCCCGAGTAGCGCCGCACCGAGGGCTACGGCGAAGGCGGCGGTGGCCACCTTGGCGAGTTTGCTGAACATGTCCCTCCAGACGTCGGAAGCCCGCACGATATCAATCTGTCGCACCCATCGTGTCAGTATTCGGGTCCGGGCGCGTCATCTACTTCGGGGTGTCCATGCGGGCGAGCCTTAACCCCATTTTTAGACATAAGCACATTATGTCTCTTATTTGTAATAATAGCGACCGGCTATGAAAAAGGTCGATGGCCGCTTCGAGTTTGTACTCGAACAGTAGTACAGCCCGTTCTGTTCGGTTCCGGAAACAAATGCGATTTTGAATGAACTCTTTCCGAATAAATTGGCGCGATGATCATGTCTGGGCGGGGGATTCGCGGGGTTGACCTGTAACTTGTTCCAGAAGATCCACCCACCTTTTTGGGCGTCGACCCAATGTCGGTGGCCTGCGTCATAGCGTTTAGAGCACAGTGACCGAGGTCTATGACTGCAATCACAGGAGGGTGGTGTGTTCTGGCTTACTACGTAGTAAGGTGCGTCAAGCAAACAAGTCGTCGGGGCAGCCAACCGGCGTCGAGAGGGGTTAGCCAGTGCAGTCGACCAAGAGTCCTCCAACAGGATCACGGATGAGTGATGCGGTCGATTGGACCAAGGGTTACTGGGCCGACCATCCGAAGGCTTCGCTGGAGACCTTCGGCCGCCAGATCACCATGGGGATCGCGGCGGTCGCCGAACTGTTCATCGCAATCTTCCGGCGCCGCTTCCCCTTTCAAGAGTTCATCCGCCAGTGCGCGTTCATGGCGAGTGTCTCCGCCGCGCCAACCCTGCTGGTCGCCATCCCGATCGGTGTCATCGTATCGATCCAGGTCGGCTCGATCGCAGGCCAGGTCGGCGCGACCTCGTTCATCGGCGCGGCCAACGGCCTCGGCATCATTCAGCAGGGCGCTCCCCTCGTCACCTCGCTGATGATCGCAGGCGCCGTCGGTTCCGCGGTGTGCGCCGATCTCGGCTCGCGCACCATCCGCGAGGAGATCGACGCGATGAAGGTGATGGGCGTCGACCCGATGCGCAGGCTGGTCGCCCCCCGGCTCGGCGCGGCGATGCTGGTCAGTGTGCTGCTCTGTGGCTTCGTCGTTTTTGTCGGATTCTTGACTGGTTACATCTTCAACATTTTCGCGCAGAACGGTACGCCGGGTTCCTACATCGGCACGTTCTCGTCGTTCGCGGTTACTACCGATCTCTTTGTCGCGCTGGTCAAATCGTTGATTTTCGGGCTACTCGCCGCAATCATCGCCTGCGACAACGGATTGAACGCTCGCGGTGGCCCCGGCGGCGTGGCCAACGCGGTGAATTCCGCGGTGGTGAGTTCCGCCATCATGTTGTTCGGCGTGAATCTCGTCATCACCCAGGTGTACAACGCACTGTTCCCGTCACAGGTGGTCTGAGTGTCGTCGACATATGTTCCCCCGCTGCTGCGGCCGTTCCAGCAGCTTCGCAAGTCCGCGAACGCGCCGGTCGACCTGCTGGCCCGGCTGGGCCACCAGGTGTTCTTCCTGCTGCGCTCGATCGGCTCGATCCCGTTGGCGCTCAAGCACTATCCCAAGGAAGTGTGGCGGCTGCTCTCCGACGTCAGCTGGGGCAACGGGAACCTGGTCGTCGGCGGCGGCACCATCGGCGTGGTGGTCATTCTCAGCGCGTTCGGCGGGATGACCGTCGGCATCCAGGGCTACAACTCGCTGAACCTGTTGGGGCTCAGCCCGATCACCGGCGCCATCTCCGCCTTCGCCACCACGCGCGAACTCGGCCCGCTGCTCGCCACCATCGCCTTCGCCGCGCAGGCGGGCTGCCGGTTCACCGCGCAACTGGGCGCCATGCGCATCTCCGAGGAGATCGACGCGCTGGAGTCCATCGCGATCCGGCCGCTGCCCTACCTGATCAGCACCAGGATGTTCGCGGCGATGGTCGCCATCATCCCGCTGTACTGCCTCGGCCTGGCCATGGCCTACATCTCCTGCTCGCTGACCGTGCAGCTGATCGGCGGCACCGCCAGCGGCACCTACCAGCACTACTTCTACCAATTCCTGGTGCCGACCGACGTGATCTACTCGCTGCTGAAGGCGATCCTGTTCGTCGCGATCACCACGTTCATCCAGTGCTACTACGGCTTCTTCGCCTCCGGCGGACCGGAAGGCGTCGGCGTCGCGGCCGGCCGGGCGATCAAGGTGTGCATCATCGCCGTCGTCTTCGCGAACCTGTTCATGACTTTGGCGATCTGGGGCATCAACCCCGGCATCAGGATCTCGGGGTAGCACCAGATGATCATCGATCCCAGTGGGCGTGGACCCACGATGCGTCAGCTGCTTGTCGCGGGCCTGGCCGGCCTGATCGTGCTCGCGCTGGTGCTCGGCTTCCTGACGCTGCGGTACCAGGGCTACTTCGTCGAGAAGGTGAACGTCACGGCGAACCTCACCACCACCGGTGACGGTCTGCCCTCGCAGGCCGACGTGAAGTTCCGCGGCGTGCTGGTCGGTGCCGTCAAGGAGGTCGAGGTCGCGGCCAAGGGCGAGCTGCAGAAGGTGCAGATCGAGGTGAAGCCGGAGTTCGCCAAGGGCGTGCCCGCCAACGTCACCGCCCGGGTGGTGCCGAGCAACCTGTTCGCCGTCACCTCGGTCGAGCTGGTCTTCAACGGTCCGGCGGACCAGTACCTGCACGACGGCTCGATCATCGAGGAAGACCGCAGCAAGGGCACGCTCGCGCTGCAGGACACCCTCACCACGGTGCGCAACATCCTCGACCGGATCGATCCGGTGCAGTTCGGTCGCGTGCTCGGCACGCTGTCCCAGGCGCTCGACGGCAGTGGCCGGATGCCAGGCTCGACCGTCGAGCGGTTCGACCACTGGCTGCAATCGGTCGATGACGCGATCCCGAACCTCGGCGTGATGCTCGGCGACTTCTCCAGCTCGTTCCACGCGCTGAACGAATCCTCGCCGGAACTGCTCGACGTGCTCGGCACCTCGGTGCAGACCGCGCGCACCATCGCCGATCGGCGCAGCGAGCTCGTCGCGCTGATCACCGGCACGAGCAGCACGGTCGACACCGTGAACGATCTGTTCGCCCGTAACGGCGACATCGGCAAGCAGGTCACCGCGGGCACCAGCGACATGTTCGGCGCGGTCGCCGCCGATCCGAACGCGATCACCCAGACGATCCTGAATCTCAGCGAGATGACCCGCCGGATGGATTCCACCTTCACCTGGGGTCCGCAGCAGCAGCAACGCTGGGACGCGGGCATCACGCTCACCCCGTACAAGCCGTACACGGTGGCCGACTGCCCGCGCTACGGCGAGCTGGCCGGACCGAGCTGTGCCACCGCGCCTGCGGTGAACGAGCTGCCGCCGCTGCCGGACAACCTGAAGCCGAGGGCGCTCGAGTCGGCGGCCGGTCTGCCGCCGGTGGTGCCGATGCCGGGCCTGCCGGTGATTCCCGGTGTCACCACGCCGGATTCGCGGCCCGCCGAGGGCATCGTGCCCGCCGCGCCGCGTCCGTTCGCGGGCACGCCGCTCGAGGGTCTGTTCCCGATGCTGCCCGGGCTCGGTCAGCCACCGGCCCCGGCGCCCGCGCCTGCTCCAGGCCCCGTGGCACCGGCTGCCGCGCGCATCCCGGCCGCGGGCGATATCTCCTACCAGGGTGACGCGGCCATCGCCATGTTGCTCGGCCGTCAACCGACCACCGCCGAATACCTGCTGCTGAGCTCGATTTTGAAGGGCGGGACCATGCACGTGGCCGAAAACCGGGTGGGCCGATGAGCGAGCGCAGCGAGCGAATCATGTGCCAGCGTGCAATGCACGTGACGGAACCGAGCGCTAGCGAGGTGGAGTCATGAGTATTCGTAAACCGCTGATCGGCTTCGGGATCTTCGCGATCGTTTCCATCCTTGTCACGGTGCTGGTCTGGAATACCTTGGCGCGCATCGTGGATGGCGACACCAACACCTATTCGGCGACCTTCACCGACGTGCTCGGTTTGCACGAAGGCGACGACATCCGAATGGCCGGTGTACGGGTCGGCAAGATCGAGAAGATCGCGCTCGAACGGGACCCGAAGTCGAAAAAGCAAGTGGCCAAGGTGACCTTCGTCGTGCAGCGGGATCAGACGCTGTTCGACGACACCAAAGCCCTTGTCCGCTACCAGAACTTGATCGGCCAGCGTTATGTGGCCTTGGCGCCGGGCAAGTCGTCCAGCCCGGCACAGCTGAAGAACAACGCGTCGATTCCGCTGGACCGGACCGAGCCGTCGTTCGACGTTTCGGGCCTGCTCAACGGTTTTCAGCCGCTGTTCCAGGCGCTGCAGCCCGAGCAGGTGAACCGCCTCTCGGACACCTTCATCCAGGCGTTGCAGGGTGACGGAGTCTCATTGAGCGCGTTCATCGTTCAGGCCGCGCAGCTGGCCACCGACTTCCAGCGCCGCGATGCGATCCTGTCCGATGTGATCGCCAACCTCTCCGGTGTGATGGCGGGGTTGGCCAGACGAGGTGATGAATTGGAGACCCTGGTGACCCAGACCCGGGCCTTGATCGGCGGGTTGTACGAGCAGGGCCAGTCGCTGCAGACCTCGACGGTGCAGATCGCCAACGCGACCAGCTCGCTGGTCGCCATGGTCGATCAGATCCAGCCGAAGCTGCAGGCCGCCCAGAACTCCACCAGCGCCGCGCTGACCCTGCTGCTCGCCAACGGCGCCAAGCTGGATCAGGCCGCGATCGACCTGCCGAACATCATTTCGGCGGCGGGCAGGCACACCGAGGAGGGCGGCTACGCCAACGCCTACCTCTGCGGTTTGGACGTCTCGCTCTACGGCGTGCTGTTCCCGCGCGGCCTGTTCTCGCAGATCGGTGGCACTTCGCACTCGGCGGTGTGCCGCCCGTGATGACGAAGATGAAGGCAAGATTCGCCGCCAACCGCTACTTCTGGCTCGGCATTCTCGGCGGTGCGCTGATCGTCGCGCTGCTGCTCGCGTCCAGCGCGGTCAAGCTGGTCGGCGTCGGTGAGCAGTCGATCAAGGCCGAGTTCGTGCAGGCCGCCGGGATCAAGGTCGGCGACCGGGTGAACGTCGCGGGCGTGACCAGCGGCCGGGTGGACGGCGCGAAGCTAGAGGGCGACCACGTGCTGCTGACGCTGAGCGTCGACAACGGTGTGCAGCTCGGCCCCGACGCGCGCGCCTCGATCAAGATGGCCACGCTGCTCGGCGCCAGGTACGTCGATCTGGATCCCGGCGACGGCTCCGGCCTGAAGGGCGGCCGAATCCCGGTGTCCAACACCGCGGTTCCGTACAACCTGGCCGACGTGGTGCAGGAGGGCACGCCGAAGTTCGAGGCGCTCGACACCAAGAAGCTGTCCGACTCGCTGAACCTGATCAACCAGCAGATGGGCGATTCCCCCCAGCTGATGGCGCAGGCGCTGGACAGCGTCGGCGCCCTGGCCAAGGTGATGGATACCCGCAAGGACGAGGTCGACAGCCTGCTCAAGGATCTGAATCGGGTCACCCAGATTCTCGGTGACAACCGCAACAGCGTGCTGCTGGTGATCACCCAGGGCGAGGCCATCGCGAACCGGGTGATGGAGCGTCAGGGTTTGCTGCGCCAGCTGCTCGACAATGTCGCGTCGCTGACCAAGCAGCTGCAGCAGATCGGCGCGCAGAACGACAACCAGCTCGGCCCGACCATCGAGCAGCTGAACACCATGTCCGAGGGCTTGCAGAAGAACAAGGACAACCTGGACCGACTGCTGTCGCTGATGCCGCCGACGGTGCGCTACCTGGCGAACTCCTGGGGTGGCAACGGACCGTACGGCAGCGTCGGGCTGCCGTGGATCTTCCCGGACAACTGGCTGTGCTTCGCTCAAGTTATAGAGGGGTGCCAGGGATGACCTTCCTGAAGGCCGTCAAGGTACGGACCATCGCCAAGATGCTCGTGGTCAGCGCCGCCGCACTGGCCGTCGGCAGCTGCTCGCTGGTGCCGAGTTCGGTGAACAACGCGCTCGGCCAGACGATTCAGGTCACTGCCGACTTCGAGAACATCGCGGGCATCTACGAGGGCAACCCGATCACCGTGCTCGGGCTCGACGTCGGCAAGGTCGAGAAGATCGTGCCGAAGAGCACCTTCATCGAGGTGCACATGTCCATCGACAAGGACGTGAAGATCCCGAAAGACGCGATGGCCGCGATCATTTCGCCGTCCATCGTCACCGACCGGCACGTCGAGCTCACCCCCGTCTACACCAAGGGCGACGCCCTGGCCGACGGCGCGCACCTGCCGCTGGCCAAGACCAAGACCCCGGTCGAACTCGACACGATGATCAAGACCATCGATCAGTTCGCCGCCGCGCTCAAGCCGGAACCGGGCAGCGAAGGCATCGGCCCGCTCTCGGGCCGGGTGCTGTACCCGATGGTGAACGGCAACGGCGAGAAGATGCGCGACACCCTCAACGCGCTGTCCGGCGCGCTGAAGGTCGGCGTGGACAACAAGGACGCGGTCTCCAACATCATCATCAAGCTCAACGAGCTCACCACGATGCTGGCCGACAACGACCAGTCGGTGCGCGACTTCAGCAACCGGATGACCCAGATGACCGGGCTGCTCGCCGATCAGGCGCCCGGCCTGGAGGCGACGCTGAATCAGATCAACGACTTCCTGAACAACACCAGCAGCAGCCTGTCCCAGCATCAGGATCAGCTGGCGGGCAGCCTGGCCGGCCTGACCAAGGTCACCCAGCAGCTGCGCGACAACGCCTACGGCATCACCGAAATCGTCGACGTGGCACCGATGGTCTTCCAGAACGTCGACAAGATCATGAACCGCGAGCACGGCTACGTCCGGCTGAGCGCGCTCATCGGCACCACGCTGAGCGGCGAACTGGTGAGCCTGTTCTGCGAGCGGATCCAGATGAAGGCAGACGGGTGCCGAACCGGGAACATGCAGGACTTCGGACCCGACTACGGACTCACCGCCGCGCTGCTGGGGCTGACGAAATGACGTACCGAATGACGATCAAGGCACGCCGCGCGCTGATCGCCGTCGCGGCGGTGGCCGGTGTCGGCATCACCTCGGGCTGCGGTCTCACGGTGGAGAAGCTGCCACTGCCCAAGCCCGGTGTGTCCGGCGAAACCTACACTGTGCACGCGGTTTTCGAGAACGCGCTGAACCTGCCGGACCAGGCGAAGGTGAAGATCGGCGGTTCCGATGTCGGGGTGGTCTCCAACATCAAGACCAAGAACTTCCAGGCGGTCGTCGACCTGACCATCAGCAAGGATATCGAGCTGCCCAAGGACAGCACCGCCGAGCTGCGCCAGGCCACTCCGCTGGGTGATGTGTTCGTCGCGGTGTCCAAGCCGAAGACCGAACCGGGCACGAGCGTGCTGCACGACGGGGACACTCTGGGCCTGGACAAGACGTCGGCGGGTGCGACGGTCGAGCAGCTGCTGATCTCGATCTCGATGCTGTTCAACGGTGGTGGGGTCGCGAGTCTGAGTAAGTTGACTTCGGAGATGGACTCGATCGTCGGCGGTCGCGGCGGTGAGTTGTCGCATCTGATCAAGGAAATGACCGGTGTGGTCGGTAGTTTGAACGACAACAGCGCGAAGGTCGACGGCGTGCTGAACGAGTTCAGCGCGCTGGCCAACACCATCGAGACCCGCCGCGGCGAGCTCGGTCAGGTGGCCGATACGTTGCCGCAGATGATCGGCGCGATCGCCGAGAACAACAGGGCCATCGGCGATCTGCTGACCAAGGTGTCCACCACCAGTGCCGCGCTCGGCGATTACGCCGATACCTCCGGCCAGCAGTTGGGCAGCCTGCTCGACAACACCCACCGGCTGATGGACGCGCTGGCCAACACCGGCGACAACCTCGGCATCCTGCTCGATCGGCTGAAGGTGATCCGGCCCAAGGTCGATGCCACCTTCCGCGGCAAGAGCTTTGCCGTCTACGCCACCGCGACCAACCTCGATCTCAGCGCGCTGACCGATCCGCAACACGGCGGATTCCAGGATCTGCGCGACATCCAAGACCTCGCGGGCAGCCTGATCCAGGTCCTGCAGATCGTGCAGGGTCGAGTGCAGGGGGGCCACCGATGATGGCGAAACTGATGCAGCACAAGCTGGTGCTGTCCAGCATCGGCCTGGTGCTGGTGTTCCTGATCGGCGCCAGCTACCTGATGATCAGCATCATGCGGGTGAACCCGTTGAAGTCCACTTACACCGTGACGGTGAACCTGGACCGCTCCGGCGGGCTGCAGCCGGGCAACGATGTCACCCTGCGCGGCTACCGGGTCGGCAAGGTCACCTCGATCAAGCTGACCGATCGCGGGCAGGCCATCGCCGCGGCGGCCGAGATCGAGAGCAAGTACAAGATCCCGGTCGACACCGCGATCTCGGTGCAGGCCCTCTCCGGCGCGGGCGAGCAGTACATCGACTTCCGTCCCGGCACCGAGCAGGCGCCGTTCCTCGGCGACGGCGCGGTGATCAAGTACGACGCGGACAAGATCAAGACACCGACCCCGATCTGGTCGGTCCTCGACAACTCCAGCGCGCTCATCGCACAGGTCGATCCGGACAAGTTCGGCGTCATCCTGCGCGAGCTCGACACCGCGCTCAGCGGCGGCCCGGATCAGTTGCGCGGCATGGTGAATGGCATCAGCCTGGCCATGGCAGGCTTCGACAGTCTGTTGCCGCAGACCACCAACCTGATCGCCAACCTGCGCACCATCGCGGACACCACCTCGAACGCCCAGCCCGACCTCGGCACGCTGACCCGCAATTCCGGCACGCTGTTCAGCCAGTTCAACAATGCCAACGCCGAACTGCAGGGCATCCTGGAGAAGGCGCCCGGACAGCTGAGCAGCCTCGGCGCGGTGCTCGACAAGACCAGCGACCCGATCACCAGCCTGGCCACGAATTTCGCGGCGATGACCAAGGCCGCGCAGCTGCGCCTGCCCGCGTTGCGCGCGCTGTTCCCCTCGCTCGCGCTCGGCGCGGACGCGCTGGGTGTGCCCGCGCACGACGGCGAGTTCCACGCGATCATCGACATCTGGCCGCGGCCGTACTGCACCTACAACGTGACGCAGTTGCGCAACGAAGTCGTCCAGGACGGCACGATTCGCAAGTGGAACTACTGCGAGAACCCGCCGCCTGGTTCCGAAATCCGTGGTGCGGCGAATGCGCCGCGACCCGATGTGCCGAACAACGGCGCGCATATGCCGCCGGGTGTGGATCCGAACGAGCGGACCCTGCCCCCGGTGAAGTGAGATGCCCCCGGTCCCGCGGCGAAACCGTGGGTCCGGGCATACTCGCCGAGAGAACGCGTACGGTTCGCCCGAGATGCGGGCCCGTCAGTCGATCGGTGCGCCCGCGCGCCGGGAAAGTGCAGGTTTGTATCGATGTCCACCGACGACGCCGACACCAACAAGGATGCCGAGACCGCTGCGGACACCACGGCCGAAAAGGCCGAGGCTGCCGCGGTGGCGAAGCCCGAACTGTCGAAGGCGGACCAAGAGCCGTCGAAGTCCGACAAGGTAGCGACCGAAAAGGTCGATGAGGCGCCGAAGACCGATCTCGGTAAGGGCGCGGGCAGTCCGGCCGCCTCGGGTCGGTCCACCTCGTTGCCGCTGATCGCCGCGTTCGTGGCGGGCGTGCTCGCGGTGGCCGCGATCACCGCGGTGGTGGTGTTCTTCCTGCAGGGCAAGGATCGCGGCGAAAAGATCGACGCGATCCACGATTCGACCGCGGCCGGCTGCAACTTCGGCAAGGACGTCTCGAGCTACGACTACACCAAGAACCTCGACGACTACTTCACCAAGGTGAAGTCCGGCGCGAGTGGCGAATTCTTCAAGGAGTTCGACGACGCGACCAAGGCGCTCAAGGACGCCATGGTGCAGGCGCAGGTGAAGTCCTGGGTCGACGACGTGCAGTGTGGTTACCAGTCCGGTGACAAGTCCGAGGCCAAGGTGCTTGTCACGCTCACGCAGTTCCGCACCAACTTCACCCAGACGACGCCGGAGCGGCAGTTCGTCGTGGTGATCGCGCAGCTGACCAAGTCCGGCGACAAGTGGCTGGTCGAGAAGCTCGATTCGCCGATGCTCAAGGGTGCGGGCACCGGGCTGCCCGGTGCTCCCGCGCCTGGTGCCCCGGCACCCGGTGCGCCCGCGCCAGCTCCGGGTGGGCAACCCGCGCCTGCCCCGGCTCCGGGCAACTAGCGATAACGAGTGCCTCCGGCGGTGGGCCGAGCCACCACCGCCGGAGGTCATTCGGGCAGTCGTTGCCTGTGCTGCCGGATCAGAACAGCATCAGAGTCTGCGGCGCCGACGGCGCGGCCGCCTTCCCCGCGGCCTGGTCGATCGGCGCTTCCGGCGCCGTCGGCGTTTCTTCCACAGTCACCGCGGGAAGTTCCGCGGTGTTCGCCTCGGCGACGGCCGTGGTCGCGGCCACCTTCCGAGCCGCTTCACCGGCAAGCGCGTCGGCCTGCTCGTTGAAGTAGTTGCCGACATGTCCACGGACCCAACGGAACCGGACGGGGCCGGGCCTGCTGGCGATGGATTTATCGATCTGCCGGATGAGTTCGACGTTCTTCACGGCGCCACCGGTGGAGGTGCGCCAGCCGTTGAGCCGCCAACTGGAGATCCATTCCGACGCGCACTTGATCGCGTAGAGCGAATCGCTTTCGATCAGTAGAGGTTCGGCGCCGGGATGGGCGAGAATCGCCTCCAGTACCGCGCGTAGCTCCGCCACCTGATTGGTGCCGGACGGGCCGCCGCCGCTCGACGAGGAGCCCTGATGATTGACCCAAGCCCAGCCGATGGCGCCGCCGGGGTTGCGGAGGCAGGATCCGTCGGTGCTCACGATGATCATGGCTGGCACCCTACGCAATCCGACCGACAAGATCGGTACCGTGGAATTCTTCTATCTCCCTTCGCAATTGGGACTCGGTGCGGCGGAGCGCCGATTTCACGGCGGAATCCACCAGACCGACACAGAGGCGCCCCAGCAAGCCACGCGGGGGGCTGTACTCCGCCTCGGACGTCAGCACCGACCGCCCGTATCCGAGCGGATCGAAGCGCAGCGTCAGGGTCCCGGACAAACGCCCACGCAGCGTATACCCGATCACCACGTTGCGACGATATTCGGTGACCTCGCATGTCATCGTCGGCCGCCAGAGCACCAGCCGCGCGCTGGTCGTGAAGCGGGCACCGAGGCCGGAGTCGAGTTCGCCGGTCGGCTCGAAGGCGGCGACCGCGAACATCCAGTCCGGTACGAACAGATGGTTGTCCGTATAGGTGAAGGCCACCTCGACCGGTGCCCCGACGTCACTCGCGTACTTGATGTGGCCCATAGGCCCTCCCTGTTCCACGACTGGCGTTAAAAGTACTACAGCTCTCCTCTTTATTGGAGCGGTTGCGCGGTATTTGGTGTGCCGGTTTTCCACATTGCTACCGGGCGGTTGCTTGGTTGCTCATGGCTGGTCAATAGCTGGATCGGACCGGTCGGTCTCGTTCTAGGTTCGACTATCGGCACACAGTTGATCGACGATGTGCTCCGCGATCGGCATGGCGGAGGTGGCCGCCGGCGACGGTGCGTTGAGTACGTGCACCGAGCGCGGCGTGCGCTCGATCATGAAGTCGTGCACCAGCGTTCCATCGCGCAGCACCGCCTGCGCGCGGATGCCCGCCTCGCGTGGCCGCAGATCGGCCAGGGTCAGCTCGGGACAGTAGCGCCGGCATTCGGCCAGATAACCGCGCTTGAACAGCGAGTTGCGCAGTTCGCGCAGCCCGGTTCGGACATTCGCCGCGGCCACCCGGTGCACGCCGGGAAAACCGAGCACCGCCCGTGCGTCCTTGGCGTCGAAACTGCCCTTGCGATAGCCCTCCCTGGCCAGCCCGAGCACCGCGTTCGGGCCGACGGTCAGTGTGCCGTCGATGGTCGGACTCAGATGCACGCCGAGGAAGGGCAGCGTGGGATCGGGGATCGGATAGATCAGCGTGCGCACCAGCCCGGCCCGCTCCGGCGGCAGCTGGTAGTACTCGCCGCGGAACGGGACGATCCGGAAATCGTTGCGCAGCCCGGCCATTCGAGCCAGCCGATCGGCCTGTAGCCCCGCGCACGCCACCAGGGTGCGGGCCGTCCACGACCCGGCCGGGCCCGCGGCGGTGACCGTGGCATCGGTTTCGGTGAGCGAGGTGATCTCGGCGCCGAAGACCAATTGCCCACCCGCCGAACGGACCTCGTCGGCCAGCGCGGTGGTGACGGCGGTGTAGTCGACGATGCCGGTGTCCGGCACGAACAGCGCGCCGACGCCGGTCACCCTCGGCTCGCGCCGATGGAGCTCGGCGGCGTCGAGCAGTTCGACCGCGACGCCGTTGGCGACCGAACGCTCGTGCAAGGACAGCATCCTGCGCTGCTCGACAGCGTCCGTAGCGACCAGCAGCTTGCCGCACACCTCGAACGGAATCCCGTGTGTCGCAGCGAATTTCTTGGTCCACGCGGCGCCGCGGCGGCACAGCCGCGCCTTCAGGCTGTCCGGCGGATAGTAGATGCCCGAGTGGATGACACCGCTGTTGTGTCCGGTCTGGTGGGTGGCCAGCGCGTCGGCCTTCTCCAGCAGCACGAGGGTCGCGCCGGGATGGCGGTGCAGTATTCGATGCGCCGTCGCCACCCCGACGATGCCACCGCCGATCACGCAGAAATCGTACGTACTGTTCGGCATACCGAGAACAGTAGGCCCAGAGTTACACCGCCACGGTCGGTTCCGTGCCGCGATGCGTGCTCGGCAAGGTCGCCGGATCCGTCGTGGTCGGTTCGTGCACCGCGGTCGTGTCCGGCGCGGGTTTGGTGTTCGGTGCCGGGATGCGGTTGAGGTGCAGGTCGTGGTCGCCGAGCGCCGGATCGGTCAGCATCAGCACCACTTCACCACTGCGCGTGTCGAATTCGGTGCGCAGCTGGGTCACGCCCGCGGACTTCGGGTGCTCGTCGAGCGGGGTGTGGCCGGTCAGCATGGTGAAGGCGTTGGTGCCGACGGTGATCGAGATGGTGTCGGTGCGCACAGCGGCCACCTGCGCGTCCACGTAGGCGTCGCCGAGCAGCAGTTTTCCGCCGACGGTGCGCGGGTGTGAGACGACCACCGAATCTGTGTGGTGGTCGGCCGCTTTCGGGATCGGCACGACCATATCTACTGGGTGCCTGGTGAATACGGCGGGCAGTTCGTAGTGGCCGCCCGTCAGCACGGTGTCGGTCCAGTCGGCCTCGCTGGACGAATCCTCGGCGGCCTGCGCGGGCGGTGCGGCGACACCGCCGGTCCGGTTGAGGTCGGCCATCTGGTGCACGATGTATGAACCGGCGATCACAGTGAGGCTGAGGCTGGCGGCGCCCGCGAGGACGATCGCGGCGTGCCGAGCGATCTGGACATGCTTATTTCTGGTCACGATGCGTTCCTTCCCTGCTCCCCGGCAGCGGCCCACATCGTTGAAAGCCATACGGTTGTCCAGGTTACGGCGCGGCCGTACGGGGCATTGCCTCGGAGAGAGCAGAATCACACTCCGCGACGGATCGGCGCCGAATTCGTCGATTGTTTATGTTTCCGGCACCTCAAGGGCGGGTAAATAATTCTCTAGCTGGCGAGCGTCATCCTCGACTGCCACATCGAGACACCCGGCCAATGGCGTCCGGCCGACACGAACGGCGCACCCAAGTGTGGCGCTCGCCCGCTCCCGAAACTATGGATCGGGTCGGGTGGGCGACGGTCGGATGTACGCATCCGGCCGTCGCTGCCGTTTCCGGCGAAGGTCAGGCGAACTGACCCGCCGTGCGACCCGTTCCCGTCGGTCCCGCGAAAGCCTGTGCGAGGGTGAGCCATTCCGCCGCGTCCGCGCCGACCGTCTCGATCGCGAGGTCGTCAGGGTGGCGGCGCTGGGTCACCAGCAGGCAGAAATCGAGGGCCGGTCCGGTCACCCGCTGCGCGGCGTCCTCGGGTCCCCACGACCAGATCGTGCCATCGGGCGCGGTGAGCTCGATCCGGAATTCGGCTGCGGGCGGCGTCTTTCCGTGCACGGTGTAGGCGTAGTTCCTGGTCCGCGCGCCGATGTGGGCCACGGTGCGCAGCCGCGCGGTGGGGGTGCGGGTGATGCCGAGCGCGTCGGCCACGTCCTGGCCGTGCGCCCAGGTTTCCATGATGCGGGCGGTGATCATCGAGGCCGCGCTCATCGGCGGGCCGAACCACGGCAGCTTGCTGCCCGCGGGGACCACGCGCAGTGCGTCGGTAAGGGTCTTCTGGCCGCGGTGCCACCGGTCCAGCAGTTCGGCGGGCGGCGTGGTCGCTGCTTCCTCGGCGGCCTCATCGACGAAGGTTGTCGCCTTGGGCGCGGCCTCGGCCACCAGTCGCTGGAAGCCCGCGTCATCGGCGGCGGCGAGCGTGGCGACCTCATCGGTCCAGGCCAGATGGCCGATCTGATGGGCGATGGTCCAGCCTGCCGCGGGTGTCGGGCGGGCCCAGTCGGCCGCCGCCAGCGGTGTGACGAGGCGTTCCAGGTCCGCGCACTCGTCGGCGAAATCGTTGAGCAGCGCCTCGAGGTCAGCCATCTGTTCCCCTGCCGATCAGTCGAACGCACACCACCTCGTGTGCCGTCGCGGTTCAGCATCGCAGCGGCCGCCGAAAAATGCAAGCACGCGTGCTTGTATTTAGACCGACCGCCCAGAAGGCTTGGCTACCAGCCGAAAATGATCAGATGCGAGGCGCCGACCGCCAACCCGAGCACCGCGCCGTGCAGATAGAGCAGCCACGCGTCCTGCTCGACCGAGGCATAGAACATCTCCATGAACTCCCCCGGCGTCAGCTGCCGGAGCTTGCGCGCCGCGAACACATCGATGGTCTTGGCCTGCTCCAGGATGAATTCCTCGTCCTCGGCCAGGCTCGGCGCGAGCCCGACGGCGGCACCGGCCGCGCCCGCCTTGAGGTTGTCGAACTGGCGACGGCCCAGCGCCGCCCGCACGAAGGAGGTGGTCGGGCCGAGCTGCCGATGGATCTCGTCGGAGACGAGCCGTTCCAGCAGCTGGCGGGTCTTGTCGCCGTTGGGTCCGTCCAGCAGTTCCCGCGACAGGTTCGGCAGGGTGAGCACCTGATAGGCCAGGATGTGCGCGAGGTCGGTCGCCGCCTGCGGCTGCCGCTTGGCCAGCAGCGCCTGCTGCCACAGGTACTTGTACCAGGGCTGCGGGTCGCCGGGCTCGAACACCATCTTGACCGCGATGACATTGACGATCACGCCGATCGCCGCCGAGGCGAGCAGCACGATCACCCAGCCCGGCACCCAGCCCAGTACCGGAATGTGCTGGTGCACATGCATATACAGCGCGAGCAGCAGGCCGAACGGCGCGCCGAGCAGGCCGATCCGCACCATGAAGCGCAACTCCGGCGCCGCGATCGTGGTGGTCAGATCCTTGAGGATGCCGGGGTTGTCCTGCAGATACCGGATGACGAAGCTCTTGATGTCGATGAGCTGATCGACGTTGTCGCCCAGCGATTCGAACGCGCGCCGCGACAGCGCGGGCATCTCCCGATCCACCCGCTGGTAGATGATCTGCTTGGCCGCGCGCGGCACGCTCCGCCACAGGTCCGGGTTCTCCCGGTTCATCAGCTCGTCGACCAGCGGCTGCACCTGCTTGCGGGCGAGCACCGCGACGTAGTCGGCGATGCCGTCCAGGTCGAGTTCGTGGATGAAGTCGCGCGGACTGCCGATCCGCATCAGCGCCTTGTCGACGCAGATGCTGGCCATCTTCTCGGCCCGCGCCGGGATGAAGCCTTGGAATCCGAGCTGCTGCCCGTCCCCGGAGAAGGTCGGCAGCACCTGCACCCGGCGCGGGAAATACGGATAGAGCAGATACAGACCCGGGATCCGGAAGCCGCGAAATCGCTCCGGCCAGAACAACATCAGCACGCCGGTCCAGTTGGTCAGCCAGCCCGCCAGCGCGCTGAAGATCGGGAACGTCACCAGATCGACCACGAACTTGGACTGGCCCGTCAGATCTTCCCAATCGATGAACACGCCGGCGGCGAGTGAACTCATCGATGGATCTCCCTAGGCCGAACCGACGGAACCGCCGGTATGAGGTATCAAGGCCCCAACATTGTCATTGCGCCGGAGTGAGTGTCAACGCGGGCACACGGTAGTGCGGCGGGGCTACCATGAGCGCGCCCGAGCTGGACCTGGGCGTGAGCCTGACATCCCCCACGCGCGGTCGCGGACCGCCGACGTCGCAGGAGGTCGCGTGTCCGAAAACTCAGTGCCCGACGAGCTACCGAGCGAGGACGACGAGCGGCTCAGCCGCCGCCGGATCATCGGCACCGGCGCCGCCCTCGGTGGCGCGGCCCTCGGCGGGGCGCTCGCCGCGACGGTGGGCGGGTCGGCCCGAGCCGAGCAGGGCAACGCGATGCCCGCGTCGGCGGCCGATACCAAACTGGACACCGACTCGCATCTGTACCACCTCACCGCCGCCGAGCCGGACCGATACGACGGCGGCACGTTGCGCGGCGCGCACGAGGGCACCTTTCCGGTGCTCACCGGTCAGCAGGCGTCGGTCTACTTCGTCGAACTCGAGGTCGGCGCCATCCGGGAGCCGCATTGGCATCCGACCGCGTGGGAGCTCAACTACATCATTTCCGGCAAGGCCGACTGGACGATCCTCGGCACCCATCCCGACGGCACCTATCGCAACGATGTCTTCGAGGCGAAGCAGGGCGATCTGGTGTTCGTGCCGCAGGGCTTCTTCCATTACTTCGGCAACTCGAGCACCGAACAGTCCCTGCAGGTTCTGGTGGTTTTCAATACCAGCGCGCAGGAACCCAACGACGACATCGGCATCGTGGCCACCGTGAATTCGCTGCCGAGGGAGATTCTCGCGGCCGCGTTCGGTGTTCCGGTCGCCGCGTTCGGCGGCATCCCGACCGAGGTGAAGCCGGTGGTGATCACCAGGTGTAAGTAGGTGCCTCACACCGGGATACGAATGCCCGATCCCGCGCCGGTGTCCTGGACCCAGTCGAGCAGCACGCGCTGCCGTTGCACCTGGTGGCGACGGTTGTACTGGCCGCTCAGCTGTTCCGCTTTACGGGCTCGGCGTCGACTTCGGCGCGAGATCAACGTGCTCAACTCGCCCGCAGGCGCGATGCCCCGCGTTACCGCCCAGTTGACCACCGCGCGGAACCATTGCCGTTCGGTGTGCACCACCCAGGTGTAGACGGCGGCGAAGATCAGGATGTACAGGATCGTCCTGGCCAGGATCGAGCCGACCGGAATGTTCGCCGGGCTCGGCGCGTCCCAACCGAAATGCAGTGCGGCACCGAGCAGATAGAACACGACGAAGACCAGCGCGCGTCGGCCGGCCGGCCAATCCGATCGCGCCACCGCCAGCACGATGCCGATGCCGGCGAGCGCGGTCAGCATCCAGTGCGAGGTGATGCCGGTGAGCAGTCGCACGATGCCGACCAGCACCGCGGTCGCCGAATTGTCCTGTGCCGACAGCAATCCGGCGTTGGCCGAGTAGGTGATGTTCTCGACGACCTGGAAGCCGAGGCCGGTGCAGCCGCCAAGCAGCAGGCCGTGCATCGGCCGGTTCAGCAGTGGCCGGGCAAGCCACGCGACGGCGAACACGCCGATGCCCTTGACCGCCTCCTCCACGATCGCGGCGGAAATCGGTGCCTGCCAGTCGATCGCGAACGCGTCGCCCGCCAGGTTCTCAATGATGCGCATGTTGTTGTCGTTGGCGAACATCGCGATACCGGGTCCGGCGAGCGCACCCCAGAGGAAGCCCATGACCAACGGTGTCCGGATCCGCCGCCGCGCGCGCAGCCGATCCAAATGCAGGACAAGCCAACCGAATACGAGCAGGGTCGCGAGGGTGAACGGCAGGCCCACCAGGATGTCGCGCCAGGTCAGCGCGGCCACCGGGGCCAGTTGGAGCACCAGCCCGGCTAGCCCCAGGAACGAGATCAGACAGTAAGCCCAGAACAGCGCCGACTTCGGCTGGAACCACTTCATCGCCGCACCGTCAGCGTTTCCAGGACCGGCGTCAGTTCCGGCAACGTGGCGTCGTCACCGATGAGCACCAGCGTGACCGCCAGTTTCTCGTTGCCGACGATCGCGCATACCCCGGCTCGGTCCGTGCCGCGGCAGGTCCGGCCACTGAAGCCGTTCGGCGTCTTGACCTCCCCGCCGTCGAAATCCGCCTTGAAACCCTGTGCACCAAGCACTTTCAACCGCCAGTCGGCCGCGTCGGCGAAGTCCGTGACGCCGTCGATCACGCTGACCGCCAGTCGCGAACCATCCGGAGCGATCAGCGCGGCCGTCGTCTGATCCCCCGTCGGCCTGCGCTGCCACCCGCCGACCCCACCGAAACCGACCGTGTCAGGCTCCTCCCCCGGCGCCGTCAGCTTGATCTCCGCATCGGGCGCAACCGCCGTCTCCCGCGTCGGCACCAGCGCGGCGACCGCCGACGGCACCGCGAGCAACGCCGCGACCACCGCGATCACCAGTCCGGCCTGTCGCCAGTCATGCCCGGTCCGGATCGGCCAACTCATGCACATGCTCCCATCGAGGGTCCGCTGCGCCCCACCGAAAAACTGCCACCGACCAGCGGCGCAGCCACCTCAACGATAAGTCAGCCCCCGTGGTTTGCCCGCGAACACGCCCACCGCACCGCACCCGCCCGCAGCAGACCGTAAACAATCCGTAAACCGCCTCCAGCACAGTAGAGACACACCAGAACGGCAGGCCCCCAACCCGCCCCTTAGAAAAGGAAAACCCGATGCGCAAGCTCAAGCTCCAGGTCCAAACCACCATCGACGGCTACATGTCCGGCCCGAACGGCGAAATGGACTGGATGACCTTTCCCTGGACCCCCGACGTAGCCGCCTACATCGCCACCCTCATGTCCTCCGTCGACACCATCCTCCTCGGCCGCAACCTCGCCGAAGGTTTCATCCCCACCTGGTCCACCCGCACCGAAGCCGACGGCGAAGACCAGGCCACCATCGACTGGATGAACAACACCCCCAAAATCGTCATCACCAACACCCTCATCGAGTCCCCCTGGGCCAACACCACCGTCGCAGGCGGTGACCTCACCAAGCTCATCACCGACCTCAAGAACCAGCCCGGCGGCGACCTCATCGTCTATGGCGGCGGCACCCTCGTCTCCACCCTCATCGCCGCCCAACTAATCGACGAACTCCACCTCTTCATCAACCCCACCACCATCGGCACCGGCCTCCCCGTCTTCCCGATCGGCCCCAACCAACCCTTCACCACAGTCGCCGCCACCCCCTTCGCCTGCGGCATCACCGCCCTCCACTACGCCCCGAAAACCTCCTGACCTGCATGCGCGGTTGTCACTGTAGTTGTACGACATATTGTACGAATTGAGGTGTACGATATGTTGTACGACTTCTAAAGGGGTGATTGCCGATGTCAGCGCTACCGATCTCGACCGTTCGTCAGGACTTATTCGGAATGGTGAAGAAGGTCAACGACGACCACGATCAGGTGACGGTGGTCACGAAGACCGGTGAGAATGCTGTGCTGGTGGCCGAGTCCGATTGGAACTCGATTATGGAGACCTTGTACGTGCTCCGGACCCACGGAGGCGCGCAATTGCTGGCCTCCGCTGACGACGCTCGTGCCGGCCGCACGGAAGCGCACGCCCTGATCGATCCGGACGACGAGACGTCGGCAGAGCCACCGACTCGCGCTTTCACGCTCCGGCGCGGTGACGTGGTCTGGGCGATCGAGCCCAAGTTCCACAACGAATCTGCCGCCGATGACGACGCCCCGGACAAGCTTCTCGTCGAGGGCGCGAAGCAATACGCGGTCGCGCCAGGTGCGGCGCTGTGGGCAATCGCGGAGAAGATCTATGCCGACGACGCCGGAGCAACCAACTCCGCGGATCGCTTCAAGCGCTTCATGGATGAGTTGCAGTCTCGCGTAGCTGAAAACAACTTCGTGTCGCTGTGGACCGACGAGCCGGACGACACAACCGAAATTCACCGGTCTGTACGTCCGCGCCGACGGAAGGCGTGATGGCGTGCCTGATCGAAAGTTGACGTTCACCGCCCAGGGGTGGCGTAGCTATTCATCCTGGCTGCCGCGGGATCGTGCGGTACTGAAGGCGGCGAACAAGATGATCAACGCCGTACTTGCCGATCCGTTCACCGGGATCGGCAAGCCCGAGCCACTGCGGTATCAACTTGCCGGGCACTGGTCGCGACGGATCAGCCAGGAGCACCGGTTGATCTACTACGTCACCGATACCGAGGTGGTCGTCGTGCAGGTGGGAAGCCACTACGACGACTGATTCGCGTCGACTTCGCCCACAGCGAACGTGGGGAGGTATTCGGAACAAAGGGGGAAGGGCCGGGGTTGAGTTGGTATCGCTCAACTTTTGGAAGGGTCGAACACGTGACTACACCACAGAACCTGCCGGTGCTGTTCCTGACCGATCCGATCGTGCTGCCGGGCATGGTCGTGCCCATCGAACTGGACGAATCGGCGCAGGCTGCCATCGATGCCGCGCGCGCGGCCAAGACCGACGCGGTGCTGCTGGCGCCGCGGCTCACCGAGGGCTACGCCTCCTACGGCGTGGTCGCCACTATCGAACAGGTCGGCCGGATGCGCGGTGGCGCACCGGCGGCCGTGCTGAAGGCGGAACGGCGCGCGAAGATCGGGCACGGGGTGACCGGGCCGGGTGCCGCGCTGTGGGTCGAGGCCGAGCCGGTCGAGATCCCCGCTCCGGACGGCCGGACGAAAGAGCTGGCCGCCGAATACAAGAAGCTGGTCGTCTCGGTACTGCAGCGCCGCGAGGCCTGGCAGATCATCGACGCGGTCAATCAACTGACCGATCCGTCGGCGATCGCCGACACCGCGGGTTACGCGCCGTACCTGACCGACGATCAGAAGCGCGAACTGCTGCAAACCCCCGACGTCACCCAGCGGTTGAACACGCTGATCGAGTGGACCAAGGACCATATCGCCGAGGCCGAGGTCACCGAGAAGATCAGTGACGACGTCCGCGAGGGCCTGGAGAAGAGCCAGCGCGAGTTCCTGCTGCGCCAGCAGCTCAACGCGATCCGCAAGGAACTCGGCGAGGGCGAGCCCGACGGCGCCGACGACTACCGCACCAGGGTCGAGCAGGCCGACCTGCCGGACAACGTCCGCGAAGAGGCGCTGCGTGAGGTCGGCAGGCTGGAGCGGTCCAGCGATCAGAGCCCGGAAACCGGTTGGATCCGGACCTGGCTGGACACCGTGCTCGAGCTGCCGTGGACGGTGAAAACGACTGACAGCACCGATGTTTCGGCCGCTCGCGCGGTGCTCGACGCCGATCACCACGGCCTGGACGAGGTCAAGGACCGGATGGTCGAGTACCTGGCGGTGCGTTCCCGGCGCGCCTCGCGTGGGCTCGAGGTCGTCGGTGGACGTGGCTCCGGTGCGGTGCTCGCGCTGGTCGGTCCGCCCGGTGTCGGCAAGACCTCGCTCGGCGAATCGGTGGCCCGCGCCATGGGCCGCAAGTTCGTGCGCGTCGCCCTGGGCGGCGTGCGCGACGAGGCCGAGATCCGTGGCCACCGGCGCACCTACGTCGGCGCGCTGCCCGGCCGGATCGTCCGCGCCATCAAGGAGGCGGGTTCGATGAATCCCGTTGTCCTGCTGGACGAGATCGACAAGGTCGGCTCGGACTTCCGGGGCGACCCGGCGGCCGCGCTGCTCGAGGTGCTCGATCCGGCGCAGAACCACACGTTCCGCGATCACTACCTGGATCTGGATCTCGACCTGTCGGACGTGCTGTTCATCGCGACCGCCAACGTCATGGACACCATCCCCGGCCCGCTGCTGGACCGGATGGAGCTGATCACCGTCGACGGCTACACCGAGGACGACAAGGTCGGCATCGCCCGCGACTTCCTGGTGCCGAGGCAGCTGGAGCGCAACGCGCTGACCACCGACGAGGTGACCGTCACCGACGAGGCGCTGCGCGAGATCGCCGCCAACTACACCCGGGAAGCCGGCGTGCGGCAGATGGAGCGACTGATCGCGAAGGCGTTGCGTAAGGCCGCGACTCGCCTGTCCGAGGACGGAAAGGGCTCGGCCACGGCCGATCTCGGCTACGAATCCGAGCTGGGTTATGACGCACTGGTGAAGTCCGACAGCGGCCCGCAGAAGTCGCTGACGATCGATCTGGGTGATCTGAAGGAATACCTGGGCCGCCCACGCTTCACCCCCGACTCGGTGGAACGCACCGCGGTCCCGGGTGTGGCGACCGGTCTCGCGGTCACCGGACTCGGTGGCGATGTCCTCTACATCGAGGCCAACGCCGCGGAGGGCGAGCGCTCGCTGACCCTGACCGGTCAGCTCGGCGACGTGATGAAGGAATCCGCGCAGATTGCACTGACCTATGTGCGCTCGCACCTGGAGGAGATCGGCATCGAACCGTCGGTGCTCGATCGCAATATCCACGTGCACTTCCCGGCGGGCGCCGTCCCCAAGGACGGACCGTCGGCGGGCGTCACCATGGTCACCGCGCTGGTGTCGCTGGCACTGGGCAGGCAGGTGCGCGCCGATGTCGGCATGACCGGCGAGGTCACGCTGAACGGGCGGGTGCTGCCGATCGGCGGCGTCAAGCAGAAGCTGCTCGCGGCGCAGCGAGCCGGTCTGAAGACGGTGTTCATCCCGGCCCGCAACGAGCCGGACCTGGACGACGTCCCGGCCGAAGTGCTTGCCGCACTGGAGGTTCGCCCCGTCGCCGACGTGGCCGACATCCTGGCCTACGCCATCGAGCCGGTCGCCGAGCCCGCACTGGACGGACGGGCCTTCGCGGCTACCGCCTGACATGCGGGAGCAAGGCCGGGCACCTCGGGTGCCCGGCCTTTCTCGTGTAATCGGCGTGCAAGGGCGGTGCAAGCGGACGGGCACAACATCGGTGCATGACCTCGACGCAGCAAGTACCCGTTCTCATCGTCGGCGGTGGTCTGGTCGGACTGTCCGCCGCGCTCTTCCTCGAATATCACGGGGTGCCCTTCGTACTCGTGGAGAAGCGGACCGCCGTGTCGGTGCTGCCACGTTCCCGCGGCGTGCACACTCGGACCGTCGAGCTGTTCCGGCAGCTCGGCGTCGAGGATCGGGTCCAGCGGGCCGCCGCGTCCGCGTTGAAGGCAGGCCGGTTCGGGGGCGCGAGCCGGGGCGCCACGCTGCTGGCCGCCGAGCAGCTCGAGCTGCCCAATTTCATGAAGAGCCTGCAGAACCCGGAGCCGAGTCCGTCCAGCTTCTGTTTCCTGCCGCAGGTGCAGCTGGAGCCGCTGCTCACCGAGGCGGCCCGCGAGCGCGGCGGTGACCTGCGCTTCGGCGTCGAGCTGAGCGAATTCGCGGCCACTGACCGCGGTGTCACCGCCACGCTGCGGGATCGGACCGCCATGACCTCGACCATCGAGGCCGACTATCTCATCGCCGCCGACGGCGCGGGCAGCCCGATCCGGCGAGCGCTCGGCATCACCGGCTGGGAGCTGCCGCCGACGCACCACTACCTCAACCTCTTCGTGCGGACCGACCTCGCCGAGGTACTGCACGGCCGCACGTTCAGCCAGTGCGAGATCGTCAACGACGAGGTGCGTGGGCTGGTACTGGCGAAGAACAACACCGACGAGTGGTCGTTCCACCTCGAATACGATGCCGCGCGTACGGATCTCACCGACTATCCGGTGCAACGCTGCGTCGAGCTGGTCCGGGCCGCGATCGGCGTACCGGACATCGAGGTCGAGGTGCTGGCGAAAGCCGCATGGGACACCGGTGTTTTCGTCGCGGACGAGTACCGCCGCGGCCGGGTCTTCCTGGTTGGCGACGCTGCACACCGGCACGCGCCGTGGGGTGGATACGGTGCCAACACCGGAATCGCGGACGCGCACAACCTGATGTGGAAACTGGCGGCGGTGCTGTCCGGCACGGCAGCGCCCGCACTGCTCGACAGCTACCAGCCCGAGCGGCGTCCGCGCGCCCTGATCGCTGCCGAGCAAGCCCGGCTCGGCACCGACTTCGCCACCCGCTACGGCATCGAAACCCCGGACAACGCCGCCGATCTCGCCAGTCAACTGAGTACCAACACGGTGATGACCCAGTACCGGTACACCTCGGCCGCTGTCCTGGGGGGCACCGCCGATACACCGCACGTCGACCAGCTGACCGGCCAGGTCGGTACCCGGGTGCCGCATCTGTGGATCGACGGGTCCCAGCGGATCTCGACGCTGGATCTGAACGGTCCCGGTTTCGCGCTGCTGGTCACCGGCACCTCCGCCGCGTGGCGTGACGCGGTCAGTGATGCCCAGTGGGACACCGGAATCGACATCACAGTGCACGCGCTACCCGTCGCCGACTGGTTCGCGCGCACCGGCCTACCCGAGGGTGGCGCGCTGCTCGTCCGGCCGGACGGGATCGTCGCCGGTCGCTCCGACGAAGAGCTGTACCCGAGCACACTCACCGCGGCGCTGTGCCGCATCGTCGGCGGGTTGTCCAGCGGTGCAAGGTCTCTCGACGACGCAGCCGCCGGTGCCTGATCTGGGCGGTAATGCGGACGACTGGCACGGGTGAGATGCCACCAGCTATCTCTCGGTCGCGCCGTCCGGGGGCGATAGTCGAACGTGACCCGGTAGGTCAGGCCGGACGCGGCCGACGCAGCAGCCAGGCCAGGAAGGACCGGCGCGGCGGCCGCGGGTACCGCACGCTGAGGGAACCGGAGCCGACCTTCCCATCGACCCGCAGCACCGGCGCGCCGGGCAGCAGCGGTTCGGTCGCGCGGTTCGAGACGCTGCCGCTCTTGGTCCGCACCCGATCGACATCGACTCGCCACCCGCGCGGCACGATCAGCTTGATGCTGCCGGAGCCCGCGGTGGCGTGCAGCGCGATCTCGCTGTGTGCGCAGAGCGCCTGGGTGAAGTCGAAAGTGATACTGCCGGACCTACACTCGGCGATGAGCTCGGCGGGGACGATCCACTGCCCGCGCTTGTCGCGCGATCCGCTGCCGGTGCGCAACTCGACCGGCTCGGTGGCCGTGGGCAGGTCCGCGGTGACAGCGACCAGTTCGGCGCTGGTTTGGGCCGAGTAGGCCCGGATGAGTCGCCGGTCCAGTTCCAGCACATCCAGGCGACCCTCGGTCACCGCGATGTGCAGCCTGCGTACCGCGACTTCCCGGTCGGTGTCCGCGACCCGAACCGCGGGCAGCGCGACAGGTTTGTCCTGCGCATCGGTCATCGGTCTGCTCCCCTTGTTCGTGCTCAGGGAAATCGTACGGCCATGATCCCGCTCGGCGCCGCCGTCGGACCGGTATTCCGGCTGCCTGTCACACCCGTGGGGTAAGACGGTCCTATGGCCAGATGGCTGTTGCATGTCGATCTCGATCAGTTCCAGGCGGCGGTGGAGTTCCGCCGCCACCCGGAGCTGCGCGGCCTGCCGGTCATCGTCGGTGGTAATGGCGACCCCGCCGAGCCGCGCAAGGTGGTCACCTGCGCGTCCTATCCGGCGCGGGCGTTCGGCGTGCGGGCCGGAATGGCGCTGCGCAGCGCCCAGCGCAAGTGTCCCGAGGGCGTGTTCCTGCCGTTGGACATGGCCAGCTACGAGGAGGCGTCCGACGAGGTCATGTCGCTGCTGCGCACCTTCCCCGGCCGCGTCGAGGTGTGGGGCTGGGACGAGGCGTTCCTCGCCACCGACACCGACGATCCGGAGGCGCTGGCCCGCGAAATCCGCAGCGCCATCGAGCAATTGGAGCTTTCCTGCTCGATCGGCATCGGCGACAACAAGCTCACCGCCAAACTCGCCACCGGCTTCGCCAAATCGACCGGCAAGTCGGCCGACGGCCCGGCCACCGATGCGGGCGCGGCCGCCGGAGTCTTCCGCCTCACCGCCGCGAACTGGACCGAGGTCATGGCGCACCGCCCGACAAATGCGTTGTGGGGCATCGGCACTCGAATCGCCACCCGCCTCGCCGACCTGGGCATCAACACTGTCGCCGACCTGATGGCCGCCGACCGGCACCGCCTCGCCGCCGAATTCGGCCCGAACACCGGCCCCTACCTGTGGGTCCTCGGCCACGGCAAAGGCGACACCGACGTCACCACCGAACCCCGAATCCCGGTGGGCCGCAGCAAATCCGAAACTTTCCCGCACGACCTCACCGACCCCGCCGAAATCCGCACCCAGGTCGCCCGCTTGGCCACCGAGGTAGCCGAGGAAATGGCCGAAGCGGGCCGCATCGGCACCCGAGTCTCGGTCACCGTCCGCACCAACACCTTCTACACCCGCAGCAAACAAGAAAAACTGCCAACCCCCACCATCGACCCCGCCCAAATCACCGAAACCGCCCTCCGAATAATCGACCGCTTCCCCCTGGACCGCCCCATCCGCCTCCTCGGCGTCCGCCTCGAACTCGTCCCGGAGTGGGACTGTGGATTTAACGGTGGTTCCGGCCCAACACGCTGAACGATGTTCAGCGAGGAAGGTGCCGTGATGACGACACTGGATGCCGTGGCATCG
>NZ_JBITJI010000018.1:0-184046 GCF_044459885.1 Nocardia sp. NPDC050175 | reverse complement strand
GGTCGTCCGCGCGGTCGCGCGCGAACTCGACCACTGAATTATTGGCCGCGTGGCCGCGGCGTGTTCGCGGCCCCTGGGTGTCTCGCGTCCGAGCGGCCGAGACTCGCGCCTGCGGCGCATGCGCTTCGGCCACTCGGACGCGAGACGGGCCGCGAACGGCGCTCGCAAAACTCGCGCGTGGGGGTTGCTTTGGGTATGCCCGTCTCGTTCGGGCGCTACCTAACGGTGCCCGTAGTGCAGTTCGTACATCTCCCGGTCGTGTTCGGAGAACTTGGCGCGGTCCACCAGATCCGGGTTCAACCCGTGCTGGACCAGCCGGTAGCGGCGCCAGACATAGCTGAGCGCCACGGTGAAGATGATCATCGGGACGATCATCATCACGATCAAGCCGATCTTCAGTGGCATCGGCCCCGGAAACAGCAGGACCAGGGCGAAGAACGGAATGACGGGTCCGAGGAACCGGACGAGATATCGCTCCATGGCCCCGTGTCCGACGAGGTCGCGGATGACCCACTCGTGCAGCTCCTCGGGGAGCTCGCGGCCCAGATCGTAGGCGATCCGCTGCCGAATTGTGGGGGTATTCATACCTGAAGGCTATGCCTGTGGAGTTGGTCACCGCTAGGTTGCTGAGGCCCTAACCTCGGCCGTGCCTGCGTTCGTAGGCGAGGCGTTCCGGCTCGGCCCGGCGGCGGGCGTCCGCGTCGGCCAGCGCGGGATCGAGGCCGTGCTTGATCAGCCGATGCCGCCGGTACACATACATCAGCGCCACCGTGAAGTAGATCAGCGGCAGGTACAGCAGCGCCATCATCGCCAAGCCCATCCACAGCGGGCCAGGCAGCAGCAGGAACAGCATGAGCACCGGGATCAGCGGCAGCAGGATGCGCAGCAGGTAACGCCGCGTCGCGCCGGGACCGACCAGGTCCTCGCGCACCCAGTCGGTCATCGACGCGGGCAGGGTGCGCCCTGCGACGTATCCGATGCGCTGGACGAAGGACGGTGTTGCGCTCATAGATCAAGCATCCCGCACGACATCAGTGCACGGACTCGTCCGATTCGGCCGCGCGGGTCTTGTGGAATGCGGTGATCTGCGTGATCAGGTTGTGCGTGGTGTGTTGCACCGCGATCTTCACGAACGGTTCGATGGTCTTGCCCAGCGCGCGCCCGGCCAGTCCGCCGCCCACTCGGAAATCGACGATCGCATCGACGGTGCACTGTCCGTCGCCCTTGGGGTGGAACAGGAAGGTCGACTCCACGTCGAAGCCCTTGATCGACTTCACCGCGATGGCGGCGTTCTCCTCCCAGCGCACGACCTCGATGCGGGACTTGAGCGAGGCCGGTCCGAGCTTGATGTGGCCGTCGAACGCGGCGCCGACGCCGACCGTCTGCGCACCGACCGGGGTGAAGGACTGGATGCCGTACAGGAAGCGCGGCAGGTTCTGATAGTCGTTCACGTAGGCGAACGCGGACTCCGCCGACGCGGCACAGTCCTCGACGATCTTCACTTCGGTCATACGAAAACAGTAACTGGTTTCGATCTAGGTCGCCTGGTCGCGCTGGGCGCACGTGCTGGTCGACGGGATTCGGGTGGCGCGGGCAGCGGGCCGGATCTCGTCGGCTCGGGATTACGCGGTGACCGCGAGGGTGGCGGCCAGGCCGAAGGCCAACGCCATCACCACCACCTCGACCGTGGCGCGGCGCAGCGACGCCTCGGCGGTCATCCGGTGATCCGCCGCCTGATGCACCCAGCTGCGGCGCCACCACCAACCCAGCGCCAGCAGTCCAACCAGCACAACGGTTTTCGCGAGCAGGATCCGTCCGTAACCGGTCGTGACGAACGGCGTGATCCCGCCGACCCGCACCAATCCGTTCAGCAGCCCGGTCACTCCTACCGCCGCGACCAGCGGCAACGCCATCACTGAATACCGCGGCAGCACCACCGCCCACTCGCCTCGGGTACGCACCACCAGCGCGAGCGCGACGAGCAGCCCGAACCAGGCCGCTGCTGCCAATGCGTGCACCGCGGCGAGCACCGACCCGAACGACTGCTGCGACATGTGCCCGGTAATCGGCCGCAGTGTCAGCGCGACCGCCGCGAACACCAGCACCAGATCCGCAGACGCGATATCCGCCCGCCGGAAGGCCACCGCCGAATAACAGGCGACCACGCCGACACCCACCAGGATGGCGATGCCGACCTGCCCACCACTGAGATTCACCAGATAGGTGCCGAACTGCCCGGCCGCCAACTTGCCGACCGGCACGCCGACCACCTCGGCCGCCTCGAACACCAGCACCGCGAACTCAGTGCCGCACCAGAACCCGGCCAGCACCGCGAGCAACCGCCACGGCGGCACCAGCCGCTCGTGCACCCTGGGCAGCGCGGCCAGCCCGAGCACCGTCGCACCGACACCGTCCGCGAGCACCCGCACCGTCGCCTCAGCCGCGAAACCCGCGGGCAGCGTCAGCGCCCAGGCGAGCAGCACACCGAGCAGCCCGGCCGGGACGACCAGCAGAACCTCCCACGGTGCGCGTGCGGTGCCCCGCCGTGCCCCGCCCCGGCCGCCGATCGTCCTACCCGTCACTGCTGCTTCGGTTTCCGGCTCCTGCCGCCGAACAAAGCGAACGCCAGCCCGCCACCGAACAGGACGACGGCGCCGACGATGAAGACCCACAACGGAACTCCGCCCGAGCCGTCCGAGCCGGAATTACCGCCGTTGAAGTTCGGCTTGTCGCCGTGCACACCGTTACCGGCCTTGCTGAGCGTGAAATGCCGCTTGCCGCTGACCGGATGGCCGTCAGCGGAGGTCACCCGGTAGGCGACGGTGTACTCGCCGACCGGACCGAGCTCGCCCACCTCGACGCTGACCGTATTGCCGTCGACCGTCGGCGCACCCTTCGACCACAGGTAGCCGTCCGGGCCCACCACGGTGAGCGCCGGGAAGCTCGGCTGCAGCGCCTCGTTGAAGGTGATGGTCGCCCGCGCCGGGCCCGCATCGATGGTGGCGCCGTCGTCCGGCACGCTGGCGGTCGGCGCGGAGTGCGCGGCGGCCGTTCCCGTTGCGGCAAAACCGAATCCGAGTAGGAACGCCCCCGCGACGAGGGCGGTGAGTAGCCGCCGGGTCACGACTGCCGTGCCCGGATCACGTTGCCGAGGCCGAGCGCGACGCCGAGCAGACCGAGGGCGAGGCCGATGCCGCCGAGCCAGCGGGCGGTGTTGTCGTTGTCATTGGATCTGCCCACGGCCGTGGTGACGTCGACCCCGTGGTCGATGGCGCCCTTGGCCAGGGTGAGCGACGGGGCCGGATGGTCGGGCTCCGCGCCGTCCTTGCCCTCCGGCTGGTTCCAGTCGACGACCTTGCCGTCGCTGTAGGTCTGCTTGGCCGGGAAGCTGACCTTCTCCTGCGTCGGCAGCGGGCCGACCGCGATCGCGAAGCGCTGGAACTGGCCGGGGCCGACGCCGGGGTTGCCGGGCTCGGCGGTCCAGGTGATCGCGGTGATCTCCGACTTCTCGTTCTTGTCGGCCTTGGCCGACCAGCCCGGAATCGGTTCGGTGCGTGCGCTTTTCAGGTTTGGCAGGGTGACGGTGAGCGCGGTGGTGCTGGCGGTGTCGGATTCGGTGGGCACCCGGAGCGTGATCACCCCGTACTTGCCCTGCTGGGCGCCCGGCGCGTCGACGGTGACGTGCGCGGCGGCGGTGCCGCAGGCCAGGAACGCGAAGGTGGTGGCGACGACGGCCGTGCCGGTGGCGCGCGAAATCGAACGGTGCATGAGAGGAAAGGCTTTCTGTCCGAAGGGGAGTGGTGCGGTGCGTCAGGCAGGCACCGGCGGCGCGCGCGGGCCGATCGCGCCGTTCGGATGACAGCGGTAGTACAGGAGACCGGGATCGGACCAGTGCGCCGGTCCGACGACGCGGGGCAGTCGCGGCTTGGCGAGCACGGCGCGGACGGCACTGGAGGCCACGGCATAGAGCCGCTCGGTGATCGAGATGACCGCGGCGCAGCCGAAGGTGGCGACGGCATGCGCGACGAGCATCCAGCCAGACGGCAGCGGATCCGTTGCGGCAGCGGCGTGTTCGTGGCCGAGCAGCCCGGACAGCGCGACGTGACCGGCCAACTGTCCGAGCATCAGCAGACCGAGCACCGAACCACGGCCGCGGGCAAGCACATTCGCCGCGCCACCGGTCAGCGCGGCGACCAGCAGCACCAGCGTCAGCTCCGCCGAACCGGGAAAACCCCCACCCGCCGAACCGTGCGCGGCGACGGCGAGCGCCCCCACCAACACACCGACCAGGCCACCACGCAGGTGGCCGGTACTCGGTGACGGGGGCATCGCGGGGAAGGTCAGCGCACGCCGAGCTGGGCGAGCACGTCCGCCTCGACCCCGGACAGTTCTTCGGCGATCGACGCGTGCACGGCCCGGCGACGCGGCGCGGGCATCTGCTCCGCGGTCTGCACCGCGGCGGACAGGCTGTCCAGCCGCGCCTGGGTGGCCGCGATGAACTTCTGCGTGTCGCCCCGGTCCTTGCCGCCCTGCACCGCGACCTTGTTCAGTGCCGCTTCGGTATTCACGATTCTGGCCTGCAGCTTGGCGCCGTGGCCGCCGAAGTCGCCGAGCTGTTCGACGCCGATGCCGAGCTGCTGGGCCTTGCGGGTGTCCAGCTGCGCGCGCAGGAACGTGGCGGCGCGATAGGCCAGCGGCGCGAGCACCGGGATGAGCACCCGGGCGACGCCGAGGTACTTCTTCACCTGACTCGCGCTGAACAGCTCACGCTCGGCCTTGGCGGCCAGCTTGAGCGAGGCCTTCTCCTCCGCCTGCAGGGCCGAGATCTGCGCCTTGGCCACCTTGCGCTGGGTACGGCCCTCCGCGCGGCGGGCCTTGCGGTCGTTCTTGGCGACCAGCTTGGCTTCCAAACCCGCCTTGTGCTTGAGAGCCTTCGCCTCGGCCCTGCGGCTCGGGCGCCGCTTGCGCTTCGTGAACAACCCCATCGAAGGCCCTCCGTCATGCTGGTTTGCCATGGCAGTACGACGCCGGGGAAAGCCCGTCCGCCCATGTCACACGGTTTGCCGTTTACCCTATCGGGTCCATCGCGACACCAGCGAGGGTATCCATCGTGACACCGGCGAGAGCGGTTCGCCGCAAGGCTGTGCCCACGGGGTTCGTGGGTTTGTCGGGGGTAGGGACCATACTGCATAACGTGGAATCGGGCATCGATGACCGAGCAGGTCGCAAGCACAACGGCACGGCCGTCGAACGGCCGAGCGGCGTTGTCGGCGCGCCGACTCCGTTCATCGATGCCAGGGCGCTGATCGGTTGCCGGCATCGGCTGCATCTGGACGCGGCCCATCCCGGTGCGTTGCAGGGGGTTTCCGAGGATCCCGGGGTGCGCCAGCGCAGGGAGGCGGCGACGGCGCATCGGGTGCGGGTGCGCGACGCGTTGATCGAGGCGGATCCCGCGGGCTGGGTGGTGATCGATCCGACACTGCGCGCGGCCGAGCGGGCCGAGGCCACCATGCGGGCGTGTGCGGCTGGCGTGCAACACATCTGGGGCGGCCTGCTGCCGCAGGAGCCGGAGACCGGCAGGCGCGGCGGCTCGGAAATCCTGCTGCGCGATCTCGATCGCGGCGGGTACATCCCGGTGATCGTGGTGAACCACAAGGTGACCGACCCGCGCCAGCCCGAGCCCGCCGACTTCCACCCGACCACCACCGACCCGTATCACTGGAACCCGCGCCCGGATCGGCACCGCAAACTGCGCCAGCAGCCGCGCGATCAGCAGCGGCTCGCGCACCTGTACCGCATGCTGCAGCGCCACGGCATGGCCAGCCCCGCACTGGTCGGCGGCGTGATCGGCTACCACTTCGACTGCATCCTGGTGCACGACCTCGGCCCGGTGCTGGCCGACTACGACCAGCGCTACGCCGACCGGGTCGCGGTGGTGCGCGGCGAACTGCCGACCGTGCCGTCGAAGGTGCCCGAGTGCAGGCAGTGCCCGTGGTGGTCGCGCGGCATCGAGGGCCCGAGCTGCGAAGGCTGGCTCGTCGAACACCGCGACGTCAGCCTGGTCGCGCCGGGTTCGCGGGCCGAGGTGCTGCGCAGGCACGGCGTGCAGACGATCGACGATCTGGCCGGCTGGGCGGGTGACGACCCGGACGACTGGCAGCACGGGCCGTTCGACGAGGCCGTGGTCACCGCGCGGGCCTGGATCGCGGGCGCGCCGCTGGTTCGCCGGGTGGAGCCGGTGCGCGTGCAGCGGGCCGACGTCGAGGTGGATGTCGACCTGGAGAGCTTCCAGGAGTACGGCGCATACCTGTGGGGCACCCTGCTCGACGGTGTGTATCGCCCGTTCGTCACCTGGGATCCGTTGCCCACCGAGGACGAGGGCCGCTCGTTCGGTGAGTTCTGGACCTGGTTGATGAGCACCCGCGCCGAGGCCGCCGCGAACGGGAAAACCTTTGCCGCCTACTGCTACTCGCGCACCGCCGAGGACAAATGGCTGTACGAGTCCGCGCGTCGATTCGCCGGTCGGCCCGGCGTGCCGACGGTCGATCAGGTGCGCGCGTTCGTGGACGGGCCGGAGTGGGTGGACATGTTCCAGGCCGTCTCCGAGCAGTTCATCTGCCCGAACGGCAAGGGCCTCAAGAAGATCGCCCCGGTCGCGGGCTTCGCCTGGCGCGATGCCGAGGCGGGCGGCGAGGCGTCGATGAGCTGGTATCGGCTGGCCGTCGGCTACGAGGGCGACCCCGATATGTCCCAGCGGACCCGTTTGCTGGAGTACAACGAGGACGACGTACAGGCCACTCGAGTGCTGCGCGATTGGATGTCGAACCGGGCAGACCTCGAGGTTCCTGGCCTAGCCGATTTCGGGCGTCGTACTATCGCGTCGTGACTGAGCACGTCGAACAACTCGAGTTCCAAGCAGAGACCCATCAGCTGCTCGAGCTGATGATCCATTCGGTCTACTCCAACAAGGACACCTTTCTTCGGGAGTTGATCTCGAACTCCTCGGACGCGCTGGACAAGCTGCGGCTGGAGTCCTACCAGGACAAGG
Organism: Nocardia sp. NPDC050175; assembly: GCF_044459885.1. Taxonomy (NCBI): domain Bacteria; kingdom Bacillati; phylum Actinomycetota; class Actinomycetes; order Mycobacteriales; family Nocardiaceae; genus Nocardia; species Nocardia sp. NPDC050175. The sequence continues at coordinate 176,998 of NZ_JBITJI010000018.1, read as the reverse complement.
ACCTGCAGGTCGACACGTCCGACCTGCACATCGAACTGGCGGTCGACCAGGACAACCGGACGCTGACCGTGCGGGACAACGGCATCGGAATGTCCCGCGCCGAGGTGGTCGACCTGATCGGCACCCTGGCCAAGTCCGGCACCGCCGAACTGCGCAAGAAGCTCAACGAGGCCAAGAGCGCCGCCGCGGGCAACATCGACACCGCGGAACTGATCGGCCAATTCGGCATCGGCTTCTACTCCACCTTCATGGTCGCCGACAAGGTCACGCTGACCACCCGGCGCGCGGGCGAGAACGAGGGCACCCGCTGGGAGTCGGCCGCGGGCAGCTCGACCTACACCATCGAAACGCTGGACGAGGCGCCGCAGGGCACCTCGGTCTCGTTGCAGCTCAAGCCGGCCGACGAGGAGGACCACCTCTTCGACTACACCAAGGAGTGGAAGCTCCGGGAGATCGTCAAGAAGTACTCCGATTTCATCGCCTGGCCGATCCGCATGCAGGTCGAGCGGACCGTCACCGAGGGTGAAGGCGAAGAGAAGACCGAGCAGACGGTCGTCGAGGACCAGACGCTCAACTCCATGAAGGCGCTGTGGACCCGCCCGAAGAGCGAGGTCAGCGACGAGGAGTACAAGGAGTTCTACAAGCACGTCAGCCACGCCTGGGACGATCCGCTGGAGATCATCCCGATGAAGGCGGAGGGCACCTTCGAGTACCAGGCGTTGCTGTTCCTGCCGTCGCAGGCGCCGTTCGACCTGTTCACCCGCGAGCACAAGCGCGGCGTGCAGCTCTACGTCAAGCGGGTGTTCATCATGGACAACTGCGAAGAGCTGATGCCGGAGTATCTGCGCTTCGTCAAGGGTGTGGTGGACGCGCAGGACCTGTCGCTCAACGTCTCTCGCGAGATCCTGCAGCAGGACCGGCAGATCCAGATGATCCGCAAGCGGCTGGTCAAGAAGGTGCTGTCCACGGTCAAGGACCTGCAGGGCGCCGAGGATCAGAGCAAGTATCAGACGTTCTGGAAGGAGTTCGGGCGCGTCCTCAAGGAGGGCCTGCTCGGCGACACCGACAACCGCGAGACCATCCTGGGCGTCTCCTCGTTCGCCTCGACGAACTCCGAGTCCGAGGTGACCACGCTCGCCCAGTACGTCGAGCGGATGCCGGACGGTCAGGACGCCATCTACTACATGACCGGCGAGTCCCGTCAGCAGGTCGAGAGCTCCCCGCACCTGGAGGCCTTCCAGGCCAAGGGCCGCGAGGTGCTGATCCTCACCGACCCGGTGGACGAGATGTGGGTCGGTTCGGTGCCGGAGTTCGACGGCAAGGCGTTCGTCTCCATCGCCAAGGGCGAGGTCGACCTGGAGTCGGAGGAGGAGAAGAAGGCCTCCGAGGCGCTGCGCGAGCAGCAGGACAAGGACTTCGCCGAGGTGCTCGGCTGGCTCGGCAAGACGCTGGACGAGAGCGTCAAGGAGGTGCGTCTCACCAGCAGGCTCACCACCTCGCCCGCCTGCCTCGTCGGTGACGTCTTCGACTTCACCCCGATGCTGGAGCGGATGTACCGCGCGTCCGGTCAGCTGATGCCCGAGACCAAGCGGATCCTCGAGCTCAACCCGACCCACCCGCTGGTCACCGGCCTGCGCGACGCCTACGACACCCGCAAGGACGATGCCGACGCGGGCAAGGTCCCGGAGCTCACCGAGACCGCCGAATTGCTCTACGGCACAGCGGTCCTGGCCGAGGGCGGCGAACTGAAGGATCCGGCCCGCTTCGCCCACATCCTCACCGACCGCCTCACCCGCACGCTCTGATCCGGTCACCGGCGAGGACCACCGGACGGTGGTCCTCGCCGCTGTCGGCACAATGAGTTTCGTGCCGAATTCGACTGAGCTGGTCATCCGGGCGGCGCGGCCCGCGGACTACGACGCGATCGCGGGTGTGGTCGATGCGTGGTGGGGGCGCGAGGTCCTGCCGGTGCTGCCGCGGCTGTTCCTCGATCATTTCCATCGGACGAGCCTGGTCGCGGAGACGGCGGAGCGGCTGTCGGGGTTTCTGATCGGGTTTCCCTCGCCGTCCGAACCCGATGAGGCCTACATCCATTTCGTCGGTGTGCATCCGGATTCACGGAAGAGTGGCTTGGCGCGGGAGCTCTACGAGCGTTTCTTCGGGACCGCCCGGGCGCACGGCAGGCGGGTCGTCACAGCGATCACCGCGCCGGCGAACGAGACGTCCATCGCGTTCCATCGCCGGATGGGGTTCACCGTCGACGGTCCGGTGCCGGACTACAACGGCCCGGGACGGCACCTGATGACCTTCCATCGCATCGTCTGAATTGCAACGAAAAAACCGCCACCGACCAGACTGGTCGACGGCGGCTTTCGCGATGCTTGTTTAGCGCGGGGCCATACGCAGCGCGCCATCCATGCGGATGGTCTCGCCGTTGAGGTAGTCGTGCTCGACGATGTACTGCGACAGCTGCGCGTACTCGTCCGGGCGGCCGAGGCGCGACGGGAACGGCACGCCGGCCTCGAGGCCCTTGCGGTACTCCTCGGTGACGCCGGCCAGCATCGGGGTGTCGATGATGCCGGGGGCGATGGTGTTCACCCGGATGCCGAACTGGGCCAGGTCGCGCGCGGCGGGCACGGTCATGCCGTGCACGCCACCCTTGGACGCCGAGTACGCGATCTGGCCGATCTGGCCCTCGAACGCGGCGACCGAGGCGGTGTTGATGATGACGCCGCGCTGGCCGTACTCGTCCACGGTGTCGGTCTTCGAGATCGCGTCGGCGGCCAGGCGCATGACGTTGAAGGTGCCGAGCAGGTTCACGGTGATGACGGTGCGGAACAGCTCCAGATCGTGCGGGCCGTTCTTGGACAGGATGCGCCCGGCCCAGCCGACACCGGCGCAGTTGACCACGATGCGCAGCGGCGCGCCGGACTCGACGACCTGCGCCACCGCGGCGCTGACCTCGTCATTGCTGGTGACATCGGCCGGAATGAGGGTGACCCCGGCGGGCACGTTGTCGCCGGCGCGCTCGATCGACTGCGGCACATCCAGTCCGAAGACAGTGGCCCCCAGCTCGGCGAAACGCTTGGCGGTGGCGGCGCCGAGGCCGGATGCGCCTCCGGTGACAATGGCGGCGGAACCCGAAATCTCCACGATGGTCCTCTCGTTCGTGACAGCCAGTTGGCCCTTTGTCAATTGCACCCTAACGGGTGCGCCCAACCAGCCCTATGAGGCATCCCTCTCACTCCCGAGCGGACCATCGCCCGGCCGCGGCCGCTGCTACTGGAGGGTTACTTTGGCGCCGCCGGAGAACATCGAATCGTGCAGCACGATGTGGCTCGGTACCGCATCGGCGGGCAGGTCGAAGACGACCTGAGCCGTTACCGTGTTGCCCGGGTTGAGGTTGGCATACACGCTGGTGTCGGCCTGCAGGTTGATCGCGGCCATGGCATCGTTTTCGAACTTGCGATTCTGCGCGTCGAACAGATACTGGGAGCTCGGACTGAATCCCTGCGGTTTATCCGAGGTGTTCCGCACCGTTATCGAGACGATCGTGTACGCGCCCTGAGCTTTTCGCTGCAGATACGGATTGTCCCCCACTACGCCGAGGCCGGTCTGGATCTCGGTGACGACGAACTCGAACTTGCCGTCGCGCACCGGTGTATTGAGGCCGGGCAGGGACGCGGGCGGCTTTCCGGCCTGCGGCGCCGCGGAGCTGCCCGGCTCGACCGCCACGCTGCTTGCCGTCTTGTCCGACTTCTTGTCATCGCCGCCGTTGACCGCGGCGATGACGGCACCGAGCCCGCACAACCCGATAATGGCCGCGACCACGATCAGCACGATCTTGCCGCCGCTCGACTTCTTCTTCGGCGGTCTGCCGTATCCGGGCCCGGGCGGCGGCGCCTGGCCTGGTTGTTGCACCCATCCCTGCGGGGGTTGATTGCCCCAGTTCGGATTCTGCGGTTGCTGAGGTGGGTATTCCCCCTGTGGCGGCATCTCTTTGCTTTCTTCGAGAAGTGATCTAACCGGCGCCACTCTATCGGCACCTTTCTTATTGCGTTACAACGTATTTCGGCATTATGCAGGCCTCGAAAAGCGTGCAATTCAGGTGCGATATTCAGCAAGAATGCAGGCCTCGGAATGAGGGTGTTTCGCTGCCGGTGCCGACATGTTCGACCGGGCTGTGAATACGGCATGAACATTTGCGAACAAACATGTTCTTGGGTGGTACGGTCGCTGCATGAAGCTGTTCGCGGGGGCGTCTGTTGCTGGGCGCAAGGTTTTGATCACGGGGGCGGCGCGGGGGATCGGGGCCGCGCTGGCTCGGCAGTTGCATGCCGATGGGGCCGAGGTGGCGCTGCTGGGCTTGGAAGCGGAGTTACTGGGGGAGGTGGCGCGCGAGTGCGGGGACGCGCCGTGGCGGTATTGCGATGTGGGGGATCGCGAACAGGTCGATCGGGTGGTGGCGACATTGGTCGGCGAGCTCGGGGGACTCGATGTGGTGGTCGCCAATGCGGGGGTCGCACGACAGCTGCCGTTGCTCGGGGGCGATCCCGCGGTGATGGAGGAGACGCTGGCGGTCAATGTGCTCGGCGTCTATTACACGTTGCGAGCAGCCGGGCCACACATCAGCCATGCGAATGGTTATGCGCTGGTTGTCTCTTCGCTCGCCGCGGCGGTGCACCTGCCGCTGGTCGGCGCGTACAGCGCGTCGAAGGCGGCGGTGGAGGCGCTCGGCAATACGCTGCGGATCGAGCTGAAGCACACCGGGGCCAAGGTGGGCATCGCGTACTTCGCCGAGCTCGACACCGACATGACCTCGCGGGGGTTCGGCACCGACGCGGCCCGTGCGATCATCGGTCGCTCCACCGTTTCCGGCGTCGCACCGCTCGGGCCGGCCATCGATTCGGTGCAGAAGGCGATCGCGCGGCGGCGGCGTCAGGTGGTCTCGCCCTGGTGGGTGGCCTTCGTGCTGCCGTTCCGGCCGATCGCGCAGCGGGTGATCGCCCTCGCGCTGCGTCGAGGCGTACGGCGCGCCTTGGAGATCGCGCGCAAGGAAGAGGCACCCTTCACCACGGACCAACCGGACCGACCCCGCAAAATGGAGCGGCAAGCTTAGCCCGACCTAACCACCGGAGTCATCGATGACCGAATCGGCAACCAGCGCACGCCAACTCCCGCGCGGCAGGCACGGCCTGCCGCGCGAGCAGGTGGTCGCCTCGCAGCGGGAGCGCATCCTGATCGCGATGGCCGAGGCGATGGTCGAGAACGGTTATGTCGGCACCTCGGTCGCGGCGATCCTGAAACGCGCCGGGGTGTCCAGGGAGACCTTCTACGAGCAATTCCGTTCCAAGGAGGCCTGTTTCGAGGCCGCCTACGAGCGGGCCGTGCAGAACCTGCTCGGCCGCATCGCGGAGGCCTCCGACGAGCAGGCACCCGAGCCCGACTCGGACGGCATGGCCAGGATGGACCGGATCTTCGCGGCCTATCTGCAGCACCTGGTCGATGATCCGGCCAGCGCGCGGCTGTTCCTGGTCGAGGTGTACGCGGTCGGTTCGGCGGCGATCAGCCGCCGGGCCCAGCTACAGGACCTGTTCGTCGGCCGGATCGCCGACGTGCTCGGCGCACGGACCGACGAGCAGCGCTTCGCCTGCCAAACCCTGGCCGCCGCGATCAGCGCGATGGTCACCGGCCGGATCGCGGCCGACGACCTGGATGGTCTGCTCGCGCTGCGGGCGCCGCTGGTGAATCTGGTGCGTCGCGGCGGGGCGCTGTTCGGGGACGCCCTGCTTTCCTCGGACGAGCCGCGCTAGCGCTGCGTTATCGACGCGCTTCGGGGTCCCCAGCCGGGATCGAGGCCTGTTCGGGTTCGACCGGAGCCGGGCGCACGGCACGGATGAGCAGCATGGTCGCGCCGCCCAATATCGGTGCGATCGCGGCAAGCACGACGACGATCAGCCCGCTCAGTGTCGGAGCTGCCGTCGAGATCAGCGTCGCCGCACCGAAATAGAGGAACAGCAGACCCGAGCCGATGCCGATGGCCCGTTCCGGCAGGTGCTTGCCGACCAGGATGCCGATGCCGATGGCGAGTGCGTCGGCGGCGACCATGCCGATCGTCGAGCCGATCCACACACCGACCCAGTCGTAGTCGGTGGCCAGCGCCGCGGTCGCGAACATGGTCCGGTCGCCGAGCTCGGCGAGCAGGAACGCGGACAGCACCACGAAGAACGGCGCGGTGCTCGCCCGCAATGACTTCGGCGCCTGCTCCTCCTCGTCCGCGCGGAAGTGTTCACGCAGCGTCCACAGGCCGACGGCAAGGAAGGTGAGCGCGGCGACCAGCGAGATGGCCCGCGTCGGCAGCGCCGATCCGAGGAAGTAGCCGACGCCCACCGAGAGCAGGTGGACCGCGGCGGAGGCGGTCGCGATGCCGCCGAGCACCACCCACCAGCGGTAGCGCAGCGCGAACGTCAACGCCATCAGCTGGGACTTGTCACCCAACTCGGCGAGAAAGACGATGCCGATACTCAGCAAAACAGTGGCGATCATGATGTGTGCGGCTCCCGGGTCTCCGGCCTGCCGGTCGGAGTCTGGGTATGCCTCCGGCCGACAACGAATAGTTGTCTAGGCCGAAGGTCTCGCCCACCGGATTGTTCCGGTTCACACAGCCGGACCCGAACCCTCGTGGGGTTACGGGTCAGTATGTCGACTATGCAATTGCGGGCTACTCCCCTTCGCTGTCCCCGACTCTACCCGCCGACGCACGAGTGTGCCAACATGGTGTTGCCCAAATCGCAATGCGCGCAATAAGTTTGGCGATCCGTCCAGCGAGTTTCGGGTACCCTTACGCCGCAAGCAGCATGGCCAGAACCGCGGTGTCGGGATCGCTGATCGGGTCCAGGCCGACGCGGCTGACCAGCGAGGTGACCGTGCCGTCGGATTCCGCCTCGGCCCACGCGGCCCGGTGTTCCAGCCCGAGATGCGGCACCCCGGGCAGCAGCACGCAGCCCGACGCCGCGCCCGCGCATTCCGGCAGCGACGGCCGGGTTTCCGAGGGCGGATGCAGCATCAGCAGGGCGGCCGGCACATGATCGGCAAACCGGCCGGGCGCCAGCGCCTCCGCGCCGAGCACCGTGCCCTCGGCCAGCACCAACCCGACCGTGCCCGGCGCCGGATCGTCCGGTAACTCCTCGCGCACCCCGAACACCGTCGAGGTGGTCAGCAGGCCGGGCAGCGTGGCCACCCGGACGGCGAGCACCAGTACCTGGGCCCATTCCTTGGTGGTGTCCGGCCAGCGGCCGGAGATGACGAAGCCGCGCAGCGAGCCACGGGCATGGAAAGGCGTGATGCCGATTGGTCCATTCATCCGCATGGTGCCTCCCGTCGTATAACCGGGGGCGGCTTTGCCCGTCCTCTGTGGATTCAGAGAATGACTGACGAAACACCTGGCACACAAGTACCAAAGAGTGCCAGTTAACCGCAGGAAACGGCCTGACCAGCGGTTGCCTTCGCCCACATACAGTGATGCCGGCGATTGTTAGCCGGACTGATACCGCGCTGCGCCTCGGGCGTGTCCTGTGGAAACTGCCCGGAAACAAGCAAACCCGCGAACAGTGGTTCTGTTCGCGGGTTTAGCTGACCGCTATCGCAACCACACCGGCACTACCGCAGGTTTCGAGCGAAGCGAGATCGAGCATTACTCGTTTGCGGCCCGGCTCGGGCCCGAGTGGCCGATGCGATTGCGACGCAGTCGCGAGCAGCGGTCGCTCGGGCCCGAGCCATCAAGGGGCCGCAAACACGCCGCGCGAAGCGCGGCAATTAGATTCAGCCGAAGATGAGGCCCTTGCCCTGGCCGACGGCGCGCGCGAAGCGATCCTGCACGTCTTCCCAGTTGACGACGTTCCAGAACGCGGTGACGTAGTCCGCCTTGACGTTCTTGTACTGCAGGTAGAAGGCGTGCTCCCACATGTCGACCTGCAGCAGCGGGATGATGCCCAGCGGGACGTTGGCCTGCTGGTCGTAGAGCTGGAAGGTCAGCAGCTTCTGGCCGAGGGTGTCGTAGCCGAGCACCGCCCAGCCGGAGCCCTGCAGGCCGTTGGCCGCGGCGGTGAACTGACCGCGGAACTTGTCGAACGAGCCGAACTGGTCGTCGATCGCCGCGGCGAGGTCGCCGGTCGGCTTGTCGCCACCGTTGGGGGACAGGTTCTTCCACCAGATGGAGTGGTTGACGTGGCCGCCGAGGTGGAAGGCCAGGTTCTTCTCGTACAGGAAAATGGCGCCGTGGTCGCCGCTGTCCCGGGCGGCCTCGAGCTTCTCGAGTGCGGTGTTCGCGCCTGCGACGTAAGCGGCGTGGTGCTTGGAATGATGCAGCTCATTGATCTGCCCGGAGATGTGGGGCTCCAGGGCGCTGTAGTCGTAATCCAGATCTGGCAGCGTGTACTCAGCCACGATGTCCCTTCCTATGTCGGGCTGTGTGCGCCCATCTCGGGCACACCCAACCATCATTCGTACACCCGCTCGGTTCCAACCGGGCCTGATGCCCCCGCATTCCGTTGTGGGCTCGGGCTGTGCACCTCGAGGTCACCTCGGCACCGGGTCGAACCTCACAAATAGCATCGAACCATGTAGTCCTCGTGCCGGATACCCACAAGGTCAACGGTCATCCCCGTCCGCCGCCTATTCCCTAGGGCACCCACAGAAACGAATACCGCACATCCGGAAGCCGGGTGTGCGGTATCGGTGTCGGTGGCTCAGAGCGGCGGTGCGATGCCGGGCCGGGTAGCCCGCGGGTCGCCCGCGTCGTGGGCCTCCCACCAGCGTGCCGCGCCCGCGATGAATTCCGCCAGCGGGATCTCCCGGCCGGTCGAGTCGTTGATGAGCAGGTTGTCGAACCAGACGCGCACGTCCAGTTCGCGCGGGTCGATGCCCTCTTCCTGGGAGAACTCGAGGACGTGGGCGGAGATGTGCTCGTCGATCTCGGTGTCGAAGCTGAGCAGCTCACGCCACAGGGCCCAGCCGCTGTCGTCGAGGTCGATGAACTCCCAGCCGTGCAGCCTGCCGCCGCCGAAGCTGCGGATCGCCTCGTCGAGGCCGTTCAGTTGCAGGGGCAGTACCTGCGGTTCGAGGTCGTCCCAGTTCTGCATGCGCAGCGACGCCGCGACGCGGCCGACTCCGGTGAAGGTCACCTGAACTCGGTAGTCCTCGGTGGGCGTTCCGTTTTCCGGAAGCGTCAGCACCTCTAAGTCGAGTCGTAGTTGCTTGGTCGCCGCGTCGATCTCCAGACCGAGGCATGTCGCCTCGGACAGAGCGACGTTGAGCCCAGCTGTGTCCATGCCGTCGAGTAGCCCCCTGCTCACGTTCATGGCCACAGGCTACCGACAGCTACCGCTAGAGCCCAGTATTTAAGTTTTTCGCTAGTGTTCTCGTTTTTTATGGAACCGAATCGGACCGGCCGCCGTCCAAGTACGTATCGGAACCCGCTGAGCCCGCGAGTTTCGAGGTCGGCGGCGAATGACCGCTCCGGGATTGGATGCTGGAGGGGAGTCCCGGATCGGTCGTTCGCGCCGCACGTTCACGCCGCGAATCTGCTGTCGGCCCGGGAAACGTCTCGGATCGGGTGCCTGGGCTCGCAGAGTGCGTTAGCCGATGGGTAGCTTTGATAGCCAAATCCTGAACTGGTGCGCTGTCTAATAGCTGCAGCCTGTGGATGAAGTTGTGGATTATGTGGATAACTCTGTCGGAGGTATGCACATGCGCGCCCCGAGCGGGGCGTCGATCAGGGATCCGGGACGCAGAACATACCTGAAGTATCGGCTCGATGTCGAGTCGCCGACCGCCGAGGCGCGGGCCGGAACTCCACGGCACCCGCCCACCCATGGCAGGATCGAAACCGTGACGAGCCCCCATGTTCCTTCGGTCCCGGTGGACGCGGTGCCGAGCGAATTCGACAGCAGCCCGCCGAGCACGGCCGAGGGCGCGCGGGCGATCCTGCTCGATGTGCGCGAAGACGACGAGTGGCAGCTCGGGCACGCGCCGGGGGCCGTGCACATCCCGATGGTCGACGTGCCCGCCCGGGTGGACGAACTGGATTACGACGTCGATCTCTACGTCATCTGCAGGCAAGGCGGCCGTTCCCTCCAGGTGGTCGAATACCTCACGCACATCGGCTTCGACGCCATCCAGGTGAACGGCGGCATGGTCGCCTGGCAGCAGGCGGGCCGCCCGCTGGTCGCCGACGGTGACCGGCAGGCGAAGATCTACTAGTCCGGCAAGACACAGGAGGCACGGTGAGCACGGTCGTACAACCTTGTGCGCGGTGTGGCGCGCGCTGGGCCGTGCAGTCGACCCCGATGCACTGGTGCCCACGCTGCCGCGGCGTGCTGCTCTCGCCCGCGCCCATCGACGCGCCCGCCGAGCGGCGTAACTATCGCTGGGTGGCGCGCAGGCCCGATCAGCGCACCCGCCGGTCCTCGGTCGCCGGTCGCCCGCAGAGCCGGGAAACCCCGCGCTACACCCAGATTCCGCGCTGGGGCCTGCTCGACCCGCCGCCCCGACCCGCCGCCGCGCCGCCCCGTCCGCTCACCAGGCTGACCAAGTGGGCGTCCGTGCTACCGATCGCCACCGCGGCGTTGTTCGCGCTCGCGGCCGTCGCCGAGCTGCTGCGCTATCTGCTGCTGTTGCGTAATCGCACGCGGCTGATCCATCCCGCGGTGCTGGTCTGCTCCGATGTGTTCGTCGCCGCCGCCGCGCTGCTGGCTCTGTTGCTCGCGTTGCTGACCGCGGTGGCCGTGATCGGCTGGTTGATCGACACGCGCAGGCTCGCCTTCCAGGAAGCCGGCCGCGCCGACCCGCGCTCGGTGCGGGCACTGGTGCTCGGCTGCGTGATTCCGGTGGTGAACCTGCTGTGGCCCGGCGTTTTCCTGACCGAGATCGTCGCCGAACGCGCCGATCCGAGGGCGCTGCGGGCGATCCGGATCTGGTGGGCCGCCTGGGTATTCGGCGGTCTGGTCGCGGTGGCCGCGCTGCTGTGGCGGACTGCGGATTCGTTGCAGGTGAAGGCGGACGGGGTGCTGTTCACCGCGTTCACCGACCTGGTCGCCGCCGCGGTCGCGCTGTTCACCCTCGCCATGATGCGGGCGGTCGAGGAGCGAGATGTGCTCGGCCGCAGCCGGACCGCGCGGCGCTGGTTGATCGCCGTCGACCCGGCCGTGCCGGTGATCGAGCCGGTGCATCCTGGCGGGCGAGCGCAGCGTGCGGCCGTCGAGCCAGTGGGGGACACAGAGCCGGTGCGGGACACAGCTGCGGTGCGGGACACAGATGAGGACAACGGTGCAGTCGACCGTGAGCACGAGGAGGTTTTGACCAAGTGAGCGAGGCCAGTCGCGCACCGTTCGTGGTGGCGCACCGAGGTGCATCGGCGGCGCGCCCCGAACACACGCTCGCCGCATACGAATTGGCGCTGCAGGAAGGCGCGGACGGCGTGGAATGCGACGTCCGGCTGACCAGGGACGGGCACCTGGTGTGCGTACACGATCGCACCGTCGACCGGACCTCCTCCGGCACCGGCCTGGTCAGCGAGATGACCCTGGACGAACTGAAGGAGCTCGACTTCGGCGCGGACGGCGAAGCGGCCGAGGTGCTCACCCTCAGCGAGCTGATCACGCTGGTGCTCGACTGGCGCAGCAGGCCGACCAAGCTGTTCATCGAGACCAAGCACCCGGTTCGCTACGGCGCGCTGGTGGAGAACAAGCTGCTCGCCGAACTACAGCGGTTCGGCATCGCCACCCCCGCGTCCGCGGATCACTCGCGCGCGGTGGTCATGTCGTTCGCGGCCACCGCGGTCTGGCGGATCCGCCGCGCCGCGCCGCTGCTGCCGACGGTGCTGCTCGGGGAATCGTCGCGCTACCTCGGCGGCGGTGCCGCGACCACGGTCGGTGCCACCGCGGTCGGCCCGTCGGTGAAGACGCTGCGCGACCACCCGGAACTGGTCGACAAGGCCGCCGCGGCGGGACGTGCCACGTACTGCTGGACCGTGGACGACCCCGACGATGTGCGCCTGTGCGCGGATCTGGGCGTCAGCTGGGTCGCCACCAACCATCCCGGGCGCACCAAGGCGTTGCTCGACGCCGCCTGAGTCGCTCGAAACAGGCTCGCGCTGGTCACTTCTGGACCGAAACTCGGCTCGCGCGACAGCCGGGCGAAAGGTGGCTTGACAGAGTCGGTCCGATGTCCAGGTCGCCGCGGTCCACGGCGTGCGCGAACTGGGTTGTGCACCTGCGTAGTTGGCCGGTTGCCGGTCCGCGTTCCGCCCGGACGCTCGCTCCGACCGCGTTCGGTGCCGTGGCGCGCGGGGTGTCGCCGCGCACACCATGTAGGTTGACCCCCCGTGGGTAAGAGCAAGCGGAATAGTCCTAAGCCCGGAGGGAACCGGGCACTGCGTCTCGCCGAGCGGAAGGTGGCGCTGGAGCAGGCGACCCAGACCGTCGCGCGTCCCTTCGAGGGGCTGGCCGCGGAGTGCGATCTGGTCGCACTGTGCGAGTTCGTGCCGTCGGCGACCGCCGAGCTGAAGCTGGCGCCCGGTGTCGCGGCCGAGCGGTCGGTCGTGCTCGCCACCGTGCTGCCCGGCGCGGTGGCCGCGCTGGTCCGGGCCGGCGATCAGCCGAGCGGCTATGTCGGCGCGCAGGTGCAGTTCCAGGGCGCCGACCTCGGTGCCGATCTCGCCGCCGCCATCCTGTGGACCCAGTCCGCCGAGCCCGGCGACTCGCTGGCGTCGGTGGAGAGCGTGGCGGGCGGCCCGCGGCTGACCGACGTGATCGATCCCGGTGCGGACCTGGAACTCACGGTGCACCAGGACTTCGACTGGTGGGTGCCCGAGGGTGTGCAGCCCGACCCGCAGGTCGCCGCGACCATCGAGCAGGCCAAGCAGGCGATCAAGCCGTCGGCGCGGATCGCGCTCGGCCCGGACGCGACCGGCGCGGCGTGGTGGGTGGACGCGGGCGACAAGGCGCACATCCGCTGGGTCCGTCCGGAGAACGAGGACGACCTGATGCTGGCGTTGGCCCGCCTGCACGCCGCGGGTGGTCTGCACCTCGGCGAGGGCTCCCGGTTCGCAGGCTCGTTCCGCACGCACGGCGTGCTGGTTCCGGTCTTCGATCTGGATCCCGAACAGCACCCCGACGAATGGGTAAAGCCCGCACAGGAATTCGATGCCCGGCTGGCCGAGGCACTGGCCTCGGAGGTGCCGTTGACCGCCGGTGAGCGCCGGTCCAGGGACGGCCTGCGGTCGCGTCAGGTGACCCTGCGCTGATCTTGGCAACGGCACGGAGAATTTTGTGAAGAATCCCCCTTTCTAATATTGTCGGCGTTGGGTTCTCCGCTACTATCGGACGCTGGTGGACTCACCGACCTGATGATTGAAAGAGGAAAGACTCCATGGAAGAACTGATCGCCGCGCTTCGGGTACTGCTCAGCTCCATCAGTGCCAAGTAGGCCATCTGTCTGAACGACAAAAAGCCCAGCTCTTCGCGAAGAGCTGGGCCTTTTTGCGTTTAACCGGTAATGCGGATCAGATGGATCCACCCGCGGCCGAAGGTGCACCGGAAGCATCGCTGGCACCACTCATTTCCCTGGCGATGAACTCTTCCAGATCGAACAGGTTGGACCCGGCGCGCTCGGCGATGGTCAGCAGGGTGGTCATGTTGGCGACCTCCTCGACCTGCTCCTTCAGGAACCACTGCATGAACTGCTCGCCCAGGTAGTCGCCCTCTTCGCGGGCGGTGCTCGCCAGCTGGATGATCTGGTCGGTGACCGTCTTCTCCTGAGCCAGGGCCAGCGCGATCGGCTCGTGCACATTCTCGAACTTCGACTTCGTCGCGTCGATGCCGGACAGGTCGACAGTGATATCCCGATCGAGGAAGTACTGGATGATCATCATCGCGTGGTTGCGTTCTTCGACCGCCTGCGCATAGAAACGCTTGGCCAACTGCGGCAGGTCCGCATTGTCGAACCACACCGCGATCGCGATGTATTGATGCTCGGCGTTGAATTCATGCCTGATCTGATCATGGAGCAGGCCGTGGAATTTGCTGCGTGGGGACTCCGGATGGCTGGACATAGTATGGGACATTAGCGCTGGTCACAGTGCTTGTCATCCAAGTGCAACCTTATTGAGGCTAGTATTGCCTAATTAATTCTTCGCTGCCCCAGCCATTCTCGGGGTCGCGTTGTCGACCCGTTGCGGGGCCCGAAGTTCGCGCGCGATGAAGTCTTCGACGTCGAAAAGATCACTCGTCGAACGGTCGATCACGGTCAACAGCGTGGTCATCTTCGCGACCTCGTCGACCTGTTCCTTGAGGAACCATTGGATGAAGCGCTCGCCGAGATAATCACCCGATTGGCGGGCCGCGCGCGCGAGCCCGGTGATCTGCCCGCTCCTGGTCTGTGCCGTCGCCAGCAGGAAAGCTATTGCGGCACGGGGGGATTCGAAGGTGGACCGGACCTCGTCCAGGCCGCCGATCTGGATCCCCAGATCGCGGTCGAGCAGATACTGGACCATCCGTAGTGCGTGTGCGCGTTGCTCGTCGGACTTGGCGTAGCAGTGTTTGGCCAACTGCGGCAACCGATTCGAGTCCAGATACACGGCGGCCGCGAGGTACTGCTGCGCGGCCGTGAAACCGCGACGAATCTGCGTGCTGAGCAAAGTGGGGAACGGCTGATCGAGCTCGGTATCCGTCATGTAATCGACGCTACCGCGTCAGCAGGTCCTCCGGAATCGGTCTGTCCGAGGCAATCGCATCGAAGAACTGGCCCGCCTTGTTCTTGTCCCACAGCAGCACATTGCCGCTGTCGGTATCTTCGAAGCCGCCGACCGGCACCGTCGTCGGTATCGTGTCGCCGCGCATCGCCCAGCCGAGCTGCGCCAGATTCCAGATATGGTCGCCGTCGTCGACCTTCAGCGATTTCACGGTGTCGGTCGCCAGCGGCCACAGCTTGAACGGGTTGGCCAGCGTCGCACCGCTGGTCGCCTTCTTCACCAGCGCCGCCATGAAGATGCGCTGATTGTTGATCCGGTCCAGGTCGGCCAGCGCGGTCGCGCGGCTGCGCACGAAGCCGAGCGCCTCCGGTCCGTTCAGCTTCTGGCAGCCCGCGGGCAGATTGATCCCGGCCAGCGGATCGTCGATCGCCTTCGGCACGCAGACGTCGATGCCGCCGAGCGAGTCGACGACCCCGGCGAAACCGCCGAAGCCGATCTGCGCGTAGTGATCGATGTGCACGCCGGTCGCGATCTCGACGGTCTGCACCAGCAGCTGCGGCCCGCCGATCGCGAAGGCGGCGTTGAGCTTGTCCTTGCCGTTGCCCGGAATGCTGACGTAGGAGTCGCGCGGCAGGCTGACCACCGTGGTCTTACCCGACTTCGGGATATGCACCAGCATGATCGTGTCGGTGCGTTCCGGACCGACCTCGCCGCCGGTGGCGAGCTCCTGCTCCTGCTCGGGCGTCAGGCCGGCGCGGCCGTCGGAGCCGACGAGCAGCCAGTTGGTGCCCGGCGTATCGCCGACCCGACCGGCATAGCCGGCCAGCGCGGGGATGCGGGTCAGCGAGCCGTCGAGTTTCACGACGGCGCCGACCACGGCCACGATCAGGATCAGCAGCAGGACCAGGAACCAGCGGAAGTAGTGGCGCTTGCGGCGCGGCCGCGGCGGACGCGGCTGACGTTCGCCGCGCGGCGGACCGGGCGGCGGTGGCGGCGGCGGCGGGCTGCCCCGGTACGGCCGCTGCGGCGGCGGTCCCTCGCGATAGGGGACCGGCTGCTGCGTCGGCGCGTGGGTCGGTGCCCGGTACGGCTTGTCCGGCGGCGGCGGCCTGCGGGACGCGACGTTTTCCGGCGGGACCTGCGAATACGCGAGCGGCTGCTGCGGGCCGCCGCGGTGCAGCACCTGGGTCGGCTCGATGTAGGGCGACTGCGGGTCACCCGGTGGCCCAGCGCGGTGCGGCCCGGGACGCTGCATCGGCGGCTGGCCGGGCGGCGGCACCCGGCGCATCCGCGCGCGGTACTGGGGGTCGTCGCCATTCATCACTGAGACTCTACTTATCCGTCGTCGTTCGGGGAGGTCGTGCGACGGATGATCTCGCTCCGATTCCGGCGTTCGTCGTACCCAACTGCCCTGCGTACGTCGCGCCGGTCTCAGTGCCCGTCCGTCGGTGCACTCTCTATGAATTCGCCTGTGCCGCCGCGCTGTTATCGCAAAGTGGAGAACAGTTGGATCACGAGCTCGGCTCGGTCGCATCGATGCAGGTGAGGGCGATGTCGGCGGATCGATGTGTTTGTCGACACCGCGTCGGCTGCCGCGCGGACGACGGTCCGGGCTGCCGGGCAGTGCGGGGTAGCGGCGGCGCTAAGGGTGTTCGGAGTGCGGCGGAAATGACTCGAGGGGCGCGGCGCGCGGGGCGTGCGCGTCGCTGGTCGCGGATGGGCAATACATTCGAGTCCATGCGTGGTGAGTCCGGGGCCGAGAGCGGCGAGTCCGAGGTGACGGATCGGGAGCGGCTCGGGATCAAGCTCGAGATCGCGGTCGTGCTGGTGGTCACCTTCGGGTTGAGCGGGCTCAACGCGGCGCTGTCGCTGGTGGAGAGCGCGCTCGCGCCAGGCGGGGTGGGCGGGCGCACCGTCGCGTTGAATCCGTCGCGGTCCGCGCAGTCGACGATCGATCTGCTGTTCCAGCTGCTGAGCGTGGCGCGGCTGGTCGGGTGGGCGGCGCTGGGCCTGTATCTGTTGTGGCGCAGCGGGATCGGGCCGCGCCTGATCGGGGTGGCGGCGCGGCTGCGCTGGCGCGCGGATGTGGTGCCGGCGCTGGTGCTCGCGGCCATCATCGGCCTGCCGGGCCTCGGCCTGTATCTGACCGCACACGCCATGGGGATGAGCGTGACGATCGTGCCCGCGTCGCTCGGCGACCACTGGTGGCGACTGCCCGCCCTGATCCTGTCGGCCTGCGCGAACGCGCTGGCCGAGGAGATCATCGTGGTCGCCTACCTGATCACCCGGCTGCGCAAGCTCGGCTGGTCGGAGAACTCGTCGCTGCTCGCCTCGGCCCTGCTGCGCGGCAGCTACCACCTGTATCAGGGCCTCGGCGGCGGCATCGGAAACCTGGTGATGGGCTTGATCTTCGGGCGCTACTGGCAGCGCACGAACAAGCTGTGGCCACTGATCCTCGCGCACGCCACCATCGACACGGTCGCCTACCTCGGCTATACGATCCTGCACGGCCACGTGTCCTGGCTGCCATAGCGAACCCCGTCAGCCAGCACCCACACAGTTCGAACACCACGTCTGACGGTGGCCGAGATCGCCGGCGGACCCGACGCCCCCGACCGGTGGGCGAGCCGAGACCCGTACTGCGGACAGGCATGGTTCCTCGCACATCAATCAAGGGCTCAGGCGCTAGGTGAAGTACCAAGCAGAAGGTGCGAAGTCGGCCGAATTGGGTTGGAGTTCAACCTGTTCTGCGAATACGAATGCCCGCAGTCGGCTAGTTGTCAGGGGTTGAGCGACCGGCCGGATCAGTCGGTGATCAGATGCGGCGGAGTCCGTTGAGGAATGGGCAGCCCGCCAAGGTGCGGACGGCGCGGCTGAGGGATTCGATGTCGTCGGCGGGGGAGCTGAACGGGAGGCGGAAGTCGTGGTCGCCGTCGCGGCCCTCGATGCGCAGGGTGAGGCCGTAGCGGTCGATGGCGAGCGGGTGCACGATGCCGTGCTGGAGCCGGGGCGGCAGGTGGCGGGCCAGCTGCGCGACGACGTCCGCGTGGTCGGCGTCCATGTGCTGCAGCCAGGCGGATTCCAAGGTGCAGAACGGATCCGGCTGGGCCAGCCGCAGTTCGTCGATGCTCACCGATTCGGCGCCGGTCGAGTCGGCCACCACCGCGGAGTTGATCACCAGTCGCAGCAGGGTCGCGGTGTGTCCCACGTCGAGCAGGCCGGGATCGGGGTTCTCCTTGGCGACCTCACCGGCCAGCGCGCGCTGGGCCTGCGCGGGCACCGCGCGCACCCAACCGCGCAGCCACACCAGTGCGCGAACCGGTTCGCGCAGCGGCAGCGGCGCGTGATCGGTGAGCTCCAGCACCGCGGGCGCACCGGCATCCGGGGAGTTCCCGGCCACGATCGCCGCCACCGAGGTGGTCGGCACCGCGATCACCGCGTCGCCGCACTCGCGCACGTGATGCACGGAGACGGGCGTCGGGTCGATGCCCGGCATGGCCAGCACCGCCTGTTCGGCATGCGCGCACGCACTGCGCACCCGCTCTGCGGTGGACGGTGTGACAGTCGGTGTCGGACGCGGCATGCAAACCTCCGTGGTCGGGCGTTGTTCGCCTCGCTCGGGCGCTCAATTAGGTTACCCTAAGCTAAGTGACGAGCGGAACATCCGCAACCGTTCGCCCCATCCTGATCCTGAGAATTCGCCCGCGCGTCCGCGCTCGGCAGCGTGCCCGGACCCGGTTGTTACGGTGGATCAGTGGCGCACGGATCGGAATCAACCGCAGAACCAGTACTCATCGCATTGACGACCCCGGCCCGACGCAGCATCGTCGACGGCCTGGTGCGCGCCCCGCACCCCGGCACCACCGCCCCGATCCTCGACGCGGACGCCCCCGACCCGGACATCGCCGCCTTCCTGGCCACCATCGTCCACACCGACACCGGCTTCATCGCCCGCACCTCCTCCGGCCCGCGCGCCCTGGCCATCGTCGCCGCCACCGCCGCCGCCCTCTGCGGCGAAGACATCCGCACCGCCCTCGCCACCCCGGACACCACTTTCCTCAACGCCCTGAAACCCCCTGCGGTAGAAGCCCTCCGAACCGTCCTCCTCGCCATCGAGACCGACGCCATCGCCGAAGTAACCCAAGCCCTCCACCCCTTAGCCCGCCCCTGACCTATGACTGACACACCTCGACGGGCCTGACGGCCGATGCCGCCACCGTCACCGGGTGGCTGCGGTGAGGTAGCTCGGGATGTCACCGGCGGACCGTCGAGCGGCCGCGGCGCGCTGGGGTCGGCGGCGGAAAAGCCTGGTCGGGTGGGGGTGGTGGTTAATAGCGGGGGCGCCGGTCGCGGACGCAAGTAAGGTCGTAACCGTGCCGCGTATCGCGTACTTCGGGCCCTCCGGAACTTTCACCGAGATGGCCCTTGCCGACCTCGAAACCTCGGGGGCCTTCGAAGGGGTCGTCGAGCGGGTTGCCGCGCCCAGTCAAGGGGCCGCGCTCGAGCTGATCCGGTCCGGCGACGTGACGGGGGCGGTGGTGCCGATCGAGAGTTCGGTCGAGGGCTCGATCTCCGCGACGCTCGACTCCCTCGCCATCGGTCCGCGGCTGCAGATCGTCGCGGAGACCGAACTGGAGGTGACCTTCACGATCCTCGGTCACCCCGGCACCAGCCTGTCCGAGGTGCGCACGCTGGCCGCCTACCCGGTGGCCGCCGCCCAGGTGCGCGAGTGGGTGTCGCGGGAGCTGCCGCAGGCGCAGCCCTACGTGTCGGCATCGAACGCCGCGGCGGCCGAGGACGTGGTGGCGGGCAATGCGGATGCCGCGGTGTCGACGGCGCTGGCCGGGGCGCGGCTCGGGTTGGCGGTGCTGGCCTCCGGCGTGGCCGACCATGAGCAGGCGATCACCCGTTTCGTGCTGGTCACCCGTCCATGCGTGGCGCCGCCCGCGACCGGTGCGGACCGCACGTCGATCGTGCTGGAGTTGACCAACGAGCCGGGTTCGCTGATGCGCGCGTTCGCCGAGTTCGCTACTCGCGGCATCGATTTGACCAGGATCGAATCCCGCCCCACCCGCACGGGCATGGGCACCTACCGTTTTTATCTCGACTGCGTCGGGCACATCGATGACACCGCGGTGGCCGAGGCGCTCAAGGCTTTACATCGCACCGCCCGGATCCGGTTCCTCGGTTCCTGGGCCGCGACGTCGGCCACCGGCACGCCGCCGCCTTCGGACGACGCGGCCGCCGAGTGGCTGACCCAGCTACGAAAGGGGGTGGCGGATCTGTGACCGAAGCAAAGATCGGCCCGGGCAAGTTGGTTCTGGTCCGGCATGGCGAGACCGAGGGCAACGTCGCGAAGCTGCTCGACACCAAGGTTCCTGGCTTACCGCTCACCGAACGCGGTGCGGCACAAGCCAAGTTGTTCGGGGAGAACCTGCTGAACCCGCCGCAGGTCCTGTTCTGCTCCGCGGCGCAACGCGCCCGCCAAACCGCCGGCTACATCGAAGCCGCAACCGGCGTGCCCGCCGTCGTCTTGGACAACGTGCAAGAGGTGCAGGCCGGCGACCTGGAGGGCAAGCACAGCGAAGAGGCCCACCTCTACTTCCAGCGGATCTACCGCGCCTGGCACAACGGGGACCTGGACCAGCGCGTCCCTGGCGGCGAATCCGGCCGCGACGTCCTCGCCCGCTTCCTCCCCATCATCGAGGAACTCCGCGAAACGTACCTGACCCCGGACTCGACCACCGGCGATGTCCTCCTGGTAAACCACGGCGCCGCAATGCGTTTGGTCTCCCGCTACCTAGCCGACGTCCTCCCCCCATTCACCACGAACAACCACCTCGACAACACCGAAACCATCGAACTCGTCCCCCTCCCCGACGGCACCTGGGACTGCACCCGCTGGGGCCACTTCACCCCACCCTTCGGCTACGACGTGGCCCCCACCTCCGACGACCCAATGGGCTAGCGGCACGTTGCGGAGGTACCCGTTGCGCCGCAAACCAATTCGAGGCGAGTCCAGGCTGGACCGTGTGCGCACTGTGCGAACGGCGTCGAGTGGCCGATATCAGGACGTTGCCGCGCGCTCATCTTGTATTGATCTGGACAGGCGGGTGGCGAGGGTCGCGACGCCGATGCCGAGCAACCAGCCGGCGAGTACATCACTGGGCCAATGCGCACCTAGGTACACCATCGCGCAGCCCACCACCACAACGATCCCTGTCAGAGCGACACCTATCATCCATCGCACCGATGTCGCGGACCACGCAGCGCTCAGGATGAGCGTCGCTGCACTGGCTGCCGTAAGGGCAGCCACCGTGGACGGCATCGACCAGCCACCCACCTGCACAATCGACACGTCTGCCGAGGGCCGCGGTCTGCCGATGATCGTTTTCAGTACCCAGGTCAGAACCGACGCCGACACCGCAGCGCCACCCGTCACCAGGCCAAGCCGCCACCACCCACCCACGATCACCACGACAAGCCCAACGACACCACACCCCAGAATCACGAGTGAACTGGTGCCGAAATCCATCGCCCACCGCGCCGCCGTCGTGACCGCCGGATCTCGATGAGCGTCAAGAAAGGTCATGATGATTCGATCCACCTTCATGACTGCGCCTCGCGACCACTCGGCTCCGTCATGCACAACCACGCGCTACATCGTCGGCCCACTCGTTGACACTTCCACACGAGGCCATACTGCCGACCCTCGCCGAAAAGCGCACTGTCTCGCATAACTCACGCGCACGTATTCTGCTCACGCGCACGAACTTGCTGGCAATGTCCTGCGCTACAAGCAAATCCGTGCGCCACGATGTCGGCCTGACTCGCCTCGAACGACCGAGCCCTTAGACCTGCTCCGGCTTGCGCGGGAACTCCGCACGCTCCGGCAGTTCACTGATCAAGTCCTGCAACGCTGTTCGCAATCGTGCCGGGGTTCCGGTGGCAAGCGACGTCCACTTCACACCGTCGTCGGACTTGCTTGCGGTTGCGATGAAGCGGCCGCCGCGGGTGTTGAAGACGGCGATGTGGTTGTCGGTGACGTCGCGGGTGCCGTCGCCGTACACGACGGCGACGATCTCGGCGTGTGAGTCGATCTGCACCATGGCCGAGGCGAGGGCTTGGGCGTCGGCCGGTGGGGTGCCGACCTTTGCCAGCCGGGTGGTGGTGGCTGCCGCGTCGCCGGTGTCGTCGAAGATCGGGACCAGTTGTTCGGTGGGT
This sequence comes from Nocardia sp. NPDC050175, assembly GCF_044459885.1. Taxonomy (NCBI): domain Bacteria; kingdom Bacillati; phylum Actinomycetota; class Actinomycetes; order Mycobacteriales; family Nocardiaceae; genus Nocardia; species Nocardia sp. NPDC050175. The sequence goes on along the minus strand of NZ_JBITJI010000018.1, from coordinate 155,025 downwards.
GCCCGCATGCCGGTGAGGTCGAGCGGCTCGGCGGGGCCGAGGGCCGCGATCACCGGGCCGGGCAGGTCGTCCTCGGCCTCGTCGATCACGTAGGACTGCGGCCCGCGCAGGGCGACGGTGACAACATCGTCGCCCTTCGCGAGACACATGCGACTCGCCTGACCGTCCACGAACAGCCGCAGCGCGACCACCCAGTGCGGGCGGTACAGCGCGAGCAGCCGGTCTTCGAGTTCCTGATGGATCACGTCGCCGATCAGCAGTTCCCGATCGGCGAGCGACTGGGCGGCCACGGCCATCGCGGCATCGTGATCGGCCACGTTGTCGTATTGCCCGCGTGCGTCCAGCACGACGGGCACCTCGTCGATCTCCAGCTTCTCCAGGAGAAACTGCATCTCGTCGAGCGACAACACCACCGACGCGAGCATCGACGGGCCGCGGCCCGCACCGAGCACCGTCACTTAGCGGCCGAACCGGCTGCGTCGGCGCCGATCACTCCGTCGGCGGCGTAGCGGCCGTCGTTGAAGTGCTCCGAGCGCAGGTAGTCCTGGCTCTTGTGTTCGGTCTCGTCGTCCTCGTCGCGAACCTGGTTGCCCAGCAACGGGCTACCCGGCGTGTTGTTGCGCTGCACCGGTGCCGCGGTGGGCTGGCTGACCGAGACGTTCTCGGCGACCGGCGCCGCGGTGGGTGCGCCACCGATCGTGCTCGAGCCCCAGCCTTCGGGCAGCTTCATCGAACCGTTGCTGAGCGAGGCCGAGGCCCCGGAGCCGAACGACGCGGATCGCGTGCCCGCGGACACCGCGGCGGACGCCAGACCCGCGCCGCCGACCATGGTGGCCGGTGCGACGCTGCTGACGCTGGGTGCCGCGACGCTGCTGACGGCCGCGATCGCGTGCGAGCCGATGGTGCCCGCGGTGGACACACCGGTGGTCGCCACCGAGCCCGCGACGTTCGCCGCCTGCGTCACCGCGCCGACCACGCCGGGGTTGTTCACGAGCGCCGCCGCCGTCGAGATCGCGGTCTGCACCGGATCGGCGTTGGTGGCCTGGTACGCCTGATCGGCCTGGCCCGCGGAATCCGCGGTGCCCGCGCCGTGCGCGATCGCGGGCGGGTTGATGAACTCGCCCGGCGTCAGCACCATCGCGGTGGTCGCCGCCTCGTAGGTCTCCATGGTCAGCGCCGCCCGCAGGTCGAGCGCGGCCTTGGCCGCCTCGGCCGCTTCCGAGGAGCCGTTCAGCACACCGCCGGTGGAGGCGGCGGCGACCCGCGCCGCGTCGACGGCGGCGATCTCCGGGATGCTCGGCATGGCCAGCGAGGCCACGGTGTACGCGATCGCGTTGCCCGCCGCCTTCGAGCCCATGGTGGCCGCCATGACGCCCTGCTGCTCGGCCCAGCCGATGAAGCCGGTGAGCTTGGACAGCGCCGAGATGCCGTTGATGCCCTGCATGCCGACACCGAGCTCCGCCATCACCCGGGCGACGGTCGCGGTGGCGTCGACCCAGGCGGCGGTGAGCCCGCCCCAGGCGGTGGCCGCGGCCGAGATCGGGATGGCGTGCGCGCCCGAGTTCAGCGCGATCGAGTTTCCTTCTGCGAGGCGGGGCAGCCAGAACACCCCGGTGATTCCTGCGGTCATGCTTTCTCCCCTTGCTCGTGCTGTTTGCGATGCCCGCAGGCGTTAAGCGATTGTTCCGCTGATGATGCTGACGACGCCCGCCCGGGCGACGTCCTCACCGATGTGGGTGACGAGCTGGCTGCGCAACGTCGCGGCGGCGTGATGCAGCTCCAGGATCCCCTGGGCGACCGCCTGGTCGTGCGTCATCGCGCCACGGTTGAGGTGGTTCGCGGCGTGCAGCGACACCTCGTCGACGCCGGAGGGGATGACGTGCGTCGCGGGCGCGGTCACCGCGGCGGCGGCAGCCAGCCGCTCGGCGAGTAGATCCAGCTCAGCGGCGGCAGCGAGGACGACTTCGGGTTGTACTAATACGTGGCCAACCATGACTCGACTCCTTCTAGTGGCGGCTATGGGGCGGAACCACGAGAATTCCCCCTTCGAGTGATAGGACGCGACAGCGAAGCGATCGGTTCCATCGAATCCCCTAAAGTTTCTTCCTGTCTCACCCCAACTGCAACCGCACTCTTACAGCTGGGATAAAGACTAGCCCCATCCCAGCTGATGTAGGCGGTCTTCGTCAATGCCGAAATAGTGTGCGATCTCATGGATCACGGTGATTACCACCTCTTCCACCACCTCATCCTCGTCCGCACAGATGGCGAGGATGGACTCGCGATAGATCGTCACCGTGTCCGGCAGCGAGCCGCCGTAGTGGCTGTCGCGTTCGGTCAGCGCGATCCCGCGATAAAGCCCGAGTAAATGTGGATCCTTCGGATTGCGTGGTTCGATCAGCACGACCACGTTATCGATGGCTCGGGCCAGCTCCGGCGGAATGCGGTCGAGCGCGTCGCCGACCAGCTCCTCGAAACGGTCCTCGGACATGGAGACCGGCATCGTCGCGGATTACCTCGGCTGCGGGGGCAGCGGCGCCGCGCCGGGCAGCGGCGTCGGGGTCGAGCGCCCGGTGTTCGGCGGCGGCTGCGGGGCCTGGCCGTTGATCAGGATGTCGCCCTTCGCGGAACCGGTGATCGGCGCGAATCCCTCTCGATCGGCCCCCTTGCCGACCATGCAGTCCAGCTTGCGACTGCCCGCCAGCCAGCTGCGCGCGTCCAGATAATCGAAGAACAGCGTCAGCGTTTTGTTGCGCACCACATCGGGCCCGCCGAGATAGTCCGACGAGGTCCGCGCGCATTCGTCCTCGACGAACTTGTCCTGATCATCCTTGGCGGGCGGCCCGCCCTGGAACCGCTGGCCGAGGTCGATGGTGGACACGACCTCCACCGCGTGCACCTGACTGCAATCCACCGGGTCGGTGGGCAGGTTCTGATTGATGCCGAGGCATACGCCGGGCCCGTACACCTTCGACTGATCGTGTTCGGCGGCGCTGCCCACCGACGGCGGCGTGCCGGTGCTCGCCGCGTACTGCAGTCCGCAGCGCAGCGTGCGGTCGCCGTGCTGCCAGCCGTCGGGGCTCGGATACATCAACCCGACGATGTAGCGCCCGCGCGGATCGAACTTCCCGCCCAGGTACTGCTGCACCGCGGGCACGCAGTGCTCTTCCTTCAGTTCGGTCAGCCGCAGCGAGTCCGGGAACCGCGAGCCGGGCCCGAATTCCTTGCCCGGGTACTTGCTCATATCGACATCCGCCGCGACCTCGAACATGTGCTTGGTATCGCAGCGCACCTTGAACAGATCGGAGTGGTCCGGCTTGGACCAGCTCAGGCAGTCGCCCTTCACCGCGGTGCCGAATTCCTTGTCGACCACCGGCTCACCGGGCGAGCCCGGCGTGTGCGCCTCGATCTTGTTGTTGTCGAACCCGGTCACGAACAACGTCACCAGCGCGGCGATCACGGCACCCGCGGCCACCAGCAACAGTCCCCAGCGCAGCGTCGGCGCGGGCAACGGCGTATCACCGGTGAACAAGCCCCGAAACGTGTCGAGCGAACGCCGCGCCCCGCCGGGGCGCGACGGCAGGCCACGTTTGGTCAGCCGGCTCGATGGCTCTGGCTTGGGTGCACGATCGGAGGAGGACATCGCGATCCATCATGGCAGCCTCCGCGCCGCAGTGCCACGACCCGGTCTGATCAGCCCTTTTCGCCCTGCCCGGCCCGGTTAGCCGCGGAACGCGGAGACGAAGATGCCGGGAATACGCGCCGGGTTGCCGCTCGCGTAGAACTCGGTCAGCTTGCGTCCGGTCTCCGCCGCGGCCGCGTTGTCGACGAACCACGGCGGCTTCGGCGACAACGCCAGCTCACCGTGCAGCACCGAGCGCGGTGCGGGCCGGAACGGTCCGTGCACCACCGTGCGTTCCACGTCGTCCAGCAGGAAAGCGTTGTGCACCACGCCGATGCCGCTCTGCACGTCGTCGAGGGTGTGGCCGGGGAACGCGCCCCACGAGGCGCGCGGGGCGAGGAAGGCGAGCCCGGTCCACGCGTTCACCGCGATCGCGCCGTAGCGCAGCCGTTCGATGGCGCGGTCGAAGCCGATGCCGAGTTTGCGGATGGTCGCCGGATGGGCGAGCACGTTGGCGCCGAGCGTGCCGGTGAGTTCGTTGTTCGCGAAATCGACCGCCTGCTGCAGGAATTCGCCATCCGCATAGGGCAGTTCGACTACGCCGAGGACGGGCGAGAAGTATTCGGTGCGCAACAGCGGCGTATCGGTGAGCGGCAAATGTTCGACCAGCACCCGACCCGATCCGACCTGGTCGGCGTCGGGATAGGCGGCGAGCGCGTCGGCCACCCGCGAGTCGCTACCCGGGTAGTAAGCGGTCCGCTGCGGCGCCTGCGCGAGCGCGGTGCGCAGCTCGGCCAGGAACTTGTCCTTGAGCGCCCAGTCCTTGCTGAGCACGATGGCCTGCGCGGCGATGCAGTTGTAACCGCCGTTGTGCAGCCGCTGGGTGGCCACGTGCTCGGCCTGGAACCGCAGATCGGCATCGGACCAATCACCCGGCACCACGATGGTCGGCGAGACCCCGCCCAGCTCGCTGGTGATCGGCTTGTCCAGCAGCGGCCGCTTGTCCTGCTTGCGTTCCAGCCCTTCCGGCCCTGCTCCCCACACGATCGCGTCGTGCGTCTGCGCGCTGCCGGTCATGTGCACATGCGCGACGTCCGGATGATGCACCAGGTAGCCGCCGGTCGCCGCGCCACCCGTCACGATCCGCAGCACACCCAGCTCACACAGCGGCGCGAACACCATCTCGAACACCGTGTACAGCGGATCGGTGATCGGGTTCAGCTTCAGCACGACCACCCGGTTGTGCGCGTACAGCTCGTACAACGCGTCCAGCGGCGGAATGGAGGTGATGTTGCCCGCGCCGAGCACGACCCCGATGCCGCCGGTCGCGGTCGGATCGAGCTGCGCCAGCCCGGCCCGCCGCCGCGCGGTTGCCGCGTCGACGCCCGGCCGCAGCCACACCTCGCCGTGAAAACCGTTGAGCAACAGTCGGTCATAGGTGCTCAGCGGCAGAATCGGGACCGCGACCCGATTGCCCGGCGCGGCTTTGATCGACACCCCATCGAGCGGACTGCGCCCATCCTCGAGCGCGGCCATGGTCGCGGACAGCGCCGCCGTGGCCTGCAGCAGGGTCATCGGTCCGGACATCCACTCCTCGCCGACCAGCGGCGAGTCCACGTCCAGGCCCTTGATGGTCCGCGCGGCCCGCACCCAGTCGTCGGCGAAGCGTCCGGTCCGGGCGTGGATGTCGTCGAGGAGCTCGCGACGGCGGCGCAAGGGGGTCTGTGCCCACACCTTCGCGCCCGCGGTCAGCTCGGCCAGTGCTTCATCGATCGCTGATTCGTCGAAAGTTGTACCCACAAGCCAACTATGCGCGCGTCAGCGGCCGAGTGGCCAGCGTCCTGGGATATCGGGGTGAAACAGTAATAGCCGGACCACTAGGCTGAGGACCCATGATCGACCTCCGATTCCTGCGGGACAACCCCGACGCGGTTCGCGCCTCGCAGCGTGCCCGCGGCGAAGACCCCGCCCTTGTCGACGCCCTGCTCGCGGCGGACACGGCACGCCGCGCGGCGGTGGCCACCGCCGACAACCTGCGTGCCGAGCACAAGGCGATGGGCAAGCTGGTCGGCAAGGCGAGCAAGGACGAGCGCTCCGGGCTGCTCGCGCAGGCGCAGGAGATGTCGGTCAAGGTCAAGGAGGCCGAGGTCGCGCAGCACGCCGCCGACGCCGACATGGACGCCGCGCACCGCGCCATCTCGAACGTGGTGCAGGACGGCGCGCCCGCAGGTGGCGAGGCCGACTATGTCGTGCTCGAAAATGTCGGCACGCCACCGGAATTCGATTTCGAACCGAAGGACCACCTGGATCTCAGCGAGTCGCTCGGCCTGATCGACATGGAACGCGGCGCGAAGGTCTCCGGCGCCCGCTTCTACTTCATGACCGGCTACGGCGCGCTGCTGCAGCTCGGTCTGCTGCAGCTGGCGGCGCAGAAAGCGGTGGCCAACGGCTTCACCATGATGATCCCGCCGGTGCTGGTGCGCCCGGAGATCATGGCGGGCACCGGCTTCCTCGGCCAGCACGCCTCGGAGGTCTACCGGCTCGCCGAGGAGGACCTCTACCTGGTCGGCACCTCGGAGGTGCCGCTGGCCGGTTACCACTCGGACGAGATCCTCGACCTGAGCAACGGCCCGAAGCGGTACGCGGGCTGGTCGTCGTGCTTCCGTCGCGAGGCGGGCAGCTACGGCAAGGACACCCGCGGCATCATCCGGGTGCACCAGTTCGACAAGGTCGAGATGTTCGTCTTCACCACGCCCGAGCAGGCCGACGCCGAGCATCAGCGGTTGCTCGGCTGGGAGCGGGATATGCTCGCCGCCGTCGAGGTCCCGTACCGGGTCATCGACGTTGCCGCAGGCGATCTCGGCAGCTCGGCCGCGCGCAAGTTCGACTGCGAGGCCTGGGTGCCCACCCAGCAGACCTACCGGGAACTCACCTCGACCTCGAACTGCACCACCTTCCAGGCTCGCCGCCTCTCGGTCCGCTACCGCGACGAGAACGGAAAGCCTCAGATCGCAGCCACTTTGAACGGCACGCTCGCGACGACCCGCTGGATCGTGGCGATCCTGGAGAACCATCAGCAGGCCGACGGTTCGGTGCGCGTGCCCGCGGCGCTGGTCCCGTTCGTCGGCACCGAGGTGCTGACTCCGCCGAAGTAGGCATAGCCGAAGTCCGCCGCGCCAGCAGGCGATAGGCGGACATCCGCCCGTCCGAACTGCCTGCGGTTCGCCTCTGTACAGACAGCGCCGGTGCCGACGAATGTGGACTGTGGGCACCGGTGGCCAAGTCGCGTTGGCTACCCGAATGTTTCGCGAAGATGAATAGCTACCAGTTCGCCATGCCGGATTCACGGGATGTGGCAACCGCTGGGATTCGTTGTGTCTAGGCTATTCCCCGTGCGAGGAATCGGGGCGCGCGGCGATACCCGAACCCGGGTGCGGGCGGCATCGGCGCTGGCGACAGCTATGGTCATGGCTCGGACCACCGGGGCGTTCTACGTCATGGGTGGTGTGCTGGGTCTGCTGATTACTGCGATCGCCCCGGGCGAGGAGGGTAATCGGCCGCTGGTCGGCACGGCTGCGGCGATTGCGCTGACGCTCGGACTCACCCTGCTCGCGTGGGGTCCGCGGCTGCCGCACTCCGTCCATCACGGGTACGTCGCCATCGCGACGGTGCTGGTGACGGTCGCGGTCTACGCCTTCCCCAATACCGTCGGCGCGATCAGCCTCGCCGCCTTCTATGTCTTCGTCGCCTGTGACGCCGCGCTGTTCTTCGCGTGGTCGCAGGCCGCCGCGCACATCGCCTTCGCCATGGTGCTGTGTCTGTGGGTATTGCCCTTGCGGCCGGTGCATCCCGGCTTGCCGTGGTGGTCCGGGTTGATCCCGGCCGGGGTGACCCTCGGCGTCGGCGTGGTCGTCGGCATCCTCACCCGGATGGCGTCGGAAGCCGATATCGACGTGCTGACCGGCCTTTTGAACCGGCGCGGCTTCGATCGCGCGCTCAACGCCGCGATCGAGCAGGCCACCCGCACCGGCCAGGGGCTCGCGCTGGTGCTCGTCGACCTCGACCGCTTCCAGAAGATCAACGACCACCTCGGCCACCGGGCCGGCGATGCCGTGCTGCAGCGGGTCGCCGACACCTGGTCGAAACTGCTTGCGCCGGACCAGCGCCTGGCCCGCTACGGCGGCGACGCGTTCGCGATGCTGCTGCCGAACACCACCGAGCAGGCCGCCATCCTGCTCACCGAGCAGTTGCGCGCGGCGGTGACCACCGGCTGCTCGGCGGGCGTGACCTCTTGGCAGCCAGGCGAATCCGGTTCGCTGCTGGTGAGCCGGGCGGACGTCGGCCTGTACCGGGCCAAGCAGGCGGGCCGCAACCGGACGGTGCTCGAGTCCTCGCGCCAGCTGCCGCTCGCGGTGGAATTGCGCGAGGCCATCGACCGCGGCCTGCTCGACGTGCACTACCAGCCGATCGTCAGCCTCACCGAGGGCGGCGGCAAGGCGGTCGGTGTCGAGGCGCTGCTGCGCTGGTCGTCGAGCGCGCAGCCGGACGTCACCACCGAGGGCCTGATTCGGGTCGCCGAGGAATACGACCTCATCTCCGATCTGGACGAGCTGGTGCTGCGCCGGGCCTGCGCGGACGCGGCGCGACTGCAGGACACCTTCGCGCAGCTCGATCTGACCTTGAACGTGAACGTCAGCGGTTTGGAGCTGGCCGAGGCCGGCTATGCGGACCGTGTCGCGGGCATCCTCGCCACCACCGGCTGGCCGGCCGAGCAACTGGTGCTCGAGGTGACCGAGAGCGAGCTGGCCGCCGAATCGCACACCGCCATCGCGAATCTGCACACCCTGCGCGACCGTGGCGTGCGCATCGCCATCGACGACTTCGGCACCGGGTACTCCTCGCTCAGCAGGCTGGCCACGCTGCCGAGCGACATCCTCAAGGTCGATCAGTCCTTCGTCGCCGCGATCCGCTCCGACTCCCCGGCGCCGCCGCTGCTCGGCGTGATCGCCGCGCTGAGCAGCGCGCTGGACCTGCAGGTGATCGCCGAAGGCGTGGAGACCGAATACCAGGCCGCGGTGCTCACCGAACTCGGCTTCGCCCTCGCGCAGGGTTACCACTACAGCGACTCGCATCCAGTGGCGGACCTGATCAGCGACCTCAACGAGAACCACGGACGGGTCGGGCCAGGCACGATCGGCCGGGAGCTCGACGACGGCGATTCGATGCATGCCGCCAACGGTTGGCTGCCGCTCGGATAACTGCTTGACGTGGCCTATCCGGGCTCGCATGCTCAACAACATGCGTTTGATCGTCTACGTCTGTTGATCTGTCGGATGGGTGCTCGCCCGGCTGACGGGTAGCGCCGCCACGCACAGTCTTCATCCACGTTCGTCCCCGCTCCGGGTGCCGACGGTTCCGTCGCTGCGCTCGCTGACGATCCGCGCCGTGCTGTTCAAGGGCATCGGCGACCTGATCCCGCTGTACGCGCTGTACTCCCTGCTGTTCGCCGACCATGGGCTGAGTACCGGGCAGATTTCGTCATTGTTCGCGATCTGGTCGACCACGGCGTTTCTGCTCGAGGTGCCGTCCGGTGCGTGGGCGGACACGGTGTCGCGACGCGCGCTCCTGGCCCTCAGCGGTGTCCTGCTGACGGCCGGATTCGCCCTGTGGACCCTCCTCCCGACCTACCTGGGCTTCGCCGTCGGATTCGTACTGTGGGGTGCCGCAGGCGCTTTGGTGTCGGGCACCTTCGAAGCGCTCTTGTACGACGACCTGGCCGCTCGCGGCGAGCAGTCCGCTTACGCCCGCATTCTCGGTTACACCCGCGCGGCCTCGGAAACCGCGATAGTCGTCGGGATCGTCGCCGCCACACCGTTGTACCTGTGGGGTGGGTACGCGCTGATCGGTTGGTCCAGCGTCGGATTCGCCGCACTGCATACGATGATCGCGATGTCGTTCCCCAGCGCGCCGAAGGTGGTCTCCGCCGCTGAAATCGATGAACTGGAAGACGAAGAGACGACACCGGCAGCCAGATCATCGGCGGATAGGGGCACCTCGCCGCCGGATGATCGTGCGGCCGAGCCGAATCGGGATGTCAGCACTGACGGTCTCGCAACGACGGTTGGTGATCGAGTCGTATCAGGCGACGCCGACGCGAAGCATCGGCGTACGGCGGGACCGTTCGCCCGTTACCGCACCATGGTGAAGACCGGTGTCGGAGAAGCGATTCGAGTACGCGCGGTGCGCAACGGCGTGTTGCTCGGCGCTGTGTTGTTCGGTATCACCGCCTTCGACGAGTACTTCGCCCTGCTCGCCGAGTCGGTCGGTGTGTCGACCGCGGTGGTGCCGCTGCTCGTCGGCCTCACTGTCCTCGGTTCGCTGGGCGGCTCGGTCCTGGCCGGACGCACCGAAGGCATGTCCGGCCGCACGATGGCGATCGCTGTCTGCCTCGGCGGCGTGCTGTTCCTCGGCGGCGCACTGATCGCCGGACTCGCCGAACACCGCCCGAACGCCGTGTATGTCCTGACCGGCCTGGGTTTCACCGCGATCGGCCTCTCCTACGGCATCGTCTACAACGCCGGTGTCGTCGCCGGCGCGCGTCTGCAAGACGCGATCGAAGGCCCGGCCCGCGCCACCGTCACCTCGGTATCCGGCCTGCTCGGCGAGGTCGTCGCCCTGGCCGTCTTCGCCTTCGCCGCGCTCGCCACCACCTGGTGGTCCATGTCCACCACCCTCGCCTTACTGGGCGCGACGATGCTCCCGATCGCCTTGCTGACCCCGTCCTGGCTACCGCCGAGGCCTCCCGGCTCGGGGCCGACCGAATGAGCCACCTCTTCCGCCCGGAGGGGCGGCCGTGTGCTTTCGTCGAGCGGGGCATGGCGATGCTGCGACTCGGCCGATGCCGAAGCCTGGTCCCGTTCGACGACTAGTCGAGCGGCGCGCCGATGAGATGGCTTGCGGTGAGCAGGAATTGGTCGGTGGAGCGATCGATCAGCGCCGCGCGGGTGACCGGGAGCGTGCCCGCAAGCCAGCTGTTGGTGGTTTCCCAGAGGCCGCCGAGCAGGTGGGTGGCGGCGAATTCGGCTTGGTCACCGGCACTTTCGACCACTTCGGCGCCCACCTCGTCCGCGCACACCGCCATCATGATGCCCGCGAACGAGCGCATCACCTCGGCTCTGCGCATCAGCAGGGCCGGGTTCAGCTGCGCCTCGACGGTGGCGATGCGGGCCTTGCGCGGGTCGTCGGCGATCAGGTCGATAGCCGCGGCGATCGCCGCCCTGGTCTTGGCGCGGATATCGGTGGGCGTGGTGACGAACGCGGTGACCACCGCCTGCCCGATCTCGTCGACGATCCGGTCGAACAGCTCGCTGAACACCGCGTCGAGATCGCTGAAGCTCTCGTAGTAGTACCGCTCGGACAGCCGGGCCTGGCCGCACAGCCCGGACACGGTCAGTTTGGCGAAACCCGAGGTCCCGATGATTTCCTGCGCGGCGTCGAGCAGCGCGGCGCGCCGCCGCGCTCTGCGCTGCTCGATCGGCACGCCGCCATAGGACCGCGAGGTGGTAGCCATCCGAACCATTCTGGCATACATCCTTGCCAGATATCCGATTCTGTGGGACGGTCTTGTCAGAATGCTCGACCGCGAACCTCGATCCGACGGGTGAAGTGCAATGGCGCATGACAACCAGAAACTGCCCACTCCGCAGCTGTTCACGGAGTTCCCGTACAAGTACGCCGTGCCCGTGCTCGCACCCGGCGACCTGAGCTGCACCGCCGCCCAGCGCGACTCCTTCCGCCGATTCACCACCGTCGGCGACCCGCTCGCCGACGCCATGGTCGCGATGTTCAAGCAGCTGCCGGTCGGCGAGGGACGCCGGATGTTCGAGGTCGCGGTCGAACGCGGCATCGCCGCCGTACCGGACGCCCCTGCGGAACTGGCCGCGTTCTTCGAACAGGTGGAAGCCGATCCGTACTGGCTGGATCGGGAGAAGATCGACCGCGGCGCCCGCGTCGTCGGCCGCACCAGCGTCTGGGGTGGCATCGCGATGGGCATGTTCGCCCTGATGGGCGGCTACCTGGCCTCGCGCGCGGACAAGACCCTGGTCGGCACCGGCGATCTCGACGCGATGGCGCCGCGCCGCCTCGCCGAAACCACCCAGTGGTGGCTCGACGTGACGACTCCCGGTGGCCTGCAACGCAATGCGGTCGGCTACAAGAGCGTGCTGCGGGTGCGGTTGATGCACGCGCTGGTGCGCGCGGGCATGAACCGGCGGCCCGACTGGGACTACGAGGCGTGGGACCATCCGATCAACCAGGTGCTCACCGTCGGCACCCTCGGCCTGTTCTCCATGGCGAATCTCGTTGGCGCCCAGGCACTCGGCCTGCAGTTCTCGGCCAAGGAGAAGGACGCCGTCTTCCAGCTCTGGCGCTACGTCGGGTTCCTGCTCGGCGTCGACCCGGAGATCCTGCCGACCTGCGAGACCGACACCTGGCGCGCCTTCTGGATCCTCGCCGACACCGAATTCATTCCAGACGCCGACTCCCAGCGCCTGGCCCAGGCCCTCATCCCCGCGGCGGGCGGCCTGTTCGTCGGCGACACCACCGCCGCGCAGCGCGCGCTACGCCGGGTGATCACCGCCTACATGGTCGCGTACAGCCGAATCATCCTCGGCCCCAGCAACGCCGACTTCCTAGGTCTGCCCGACAGCAGATTCTTCCAGAGCGCCGTCATGGCCACCGCCGTCGTCAACGGCGCTCTCGAGCTGCCCCGCCGCATCCTCCCCGGCGCCACCCGCTTCCACGAAAACCTCGGCGCCCGCCTCCGCACCCGCCTGGTCCGCGGCTCCATCGCCCGCAACGGCGGCGACCGCACCTACGCCCGCCACGACACCTACGCCACCCGCCCCGCCCTGCGCGCAGGCTGACCCGCAGTCGCCTCGACCCAGCCACCCTCCGGCCCTGCGCACGAACTGTTCCGGCGCGCGCGAATTTGCCGGCGATCTCGCGCGCGGCAAGCAAATCCATGCGCGGCGCGCGCGGCTCGATGCGATGGATGCTGACTGGGGAGTTCCGACTGGGCCAGGGGTGCCTCGGTGTGCGGGTGTGCGGCGGTAGCGTGCCGAGGGTGACCGCGCGGGTGAGGTTGGGGCTGGGGTTCGGGTTCTGCATCGGTGCGGGAGTGGCGGTGCAGGGGCGGATCAATGGTGCGCTCGGGGCGCGGCTGCATGACGGAATTGCTGCGGCCACCATTAGTTTCGGGTCTGGTCTGTTGATTCTGGGGATCGCGTTCGCGTTCAGTGGTCGGCTGCGTGGTGGTGCGGCGAAGGTTCGGAAGGCGCTGTCGGCGGGGACCTTGCGGCCGTGGCATCTGCTCGGTGGGCTTTGTGGTGCGTTCTTTGTCGCGTGTCAGGGGCTTACTGTCGCGGCGATCGGTGTCACCGCGTTCACCGTCGCGGTTGTAGCGGGTCAACTCCTGAGCAGCCTGGTGGTCGACCGCCTCGGCGTCGCCCCGAGCGGTCGAACTCCGGTCACCGCGTTGCGGTTCGGTGGTGCCTCTCTCGGCGTACTCGCGGTACTGATCGCCGGGGTCGGCCGCTCGGGCGCACCGGCAGGAGCTCTCTCGGTCCCCGACTCGCTGCGCGGCGCACCGACCGCACTGCTGATCATCCTGCCCGCCTTGGCGGGCATCGGGCTGGCCTGGCAGCAAGCGGTGAATGGTCGCGTCGGCGAGGTCGGCGGCTCGCTGTCCGCCACCTTGGTCAACTTCTGCGTCGGCCTCGTCGCGTTGGTCGTGATCGAGGGCGTCGTGCTGGTCGGCTCCGGCCTCCCCGACGAATTCCCCACGCAGCCTTGGCTCTACCTCGGCGGCCTAATCGGCGTCGCCTTCATCGCACTGGCCGCGATCACCGTCCGCTGGATCGGCGTCCTCCTACTCGGCCTGACTTCCGTGGCTGGCCAACTCCTGATGTCGATCGCTCTGGACATCGCCGCTCCAACCAGCGCGGGCTTGTCCGTCACGGCGGTAGTAGGCAGCGCCTTGACCCTGGTCGCCGTCGGCGTCGCCACCCGCTCCCATACCTGACGCCGCAGCGCCTTAGTCGGACCCGGCGAGGTGTGCCGCTCATCTGGGTGCGCCATGAGGCTCCACCGACCAGCCTTATGCGCGCGAACCGACCCCGGCCGGTGCGTGGTGCTCAACCGCTGACGGGCTCGTCGCACCATCGATTTTAGGCCGGAAGTAGTTCTGCCGATTCGTCTTTCAGCGGTTTGCCGGTGTGGGATCGTGCGCTCATGCTGATCGAATACGGGGTGTGGATTTCGCGGCTGGTGGTCGGTGTGCTGTTCGGGTTGTCGGCGGTGGGGAAGCTGGCGGATCCGGTCGGCACGCGGAAAGCGGTGGGGGAGTTCGGTATTCCGATACGGAGGGTGGCGACGGTGGCGTGGGGGTTACCCGCGCTCGAGGCGCTGGTCGCCGTCGCCGTGCTGGTGCCGTGGACGGTTTTGCCTGGAGCTCTGCTTGCGCTGCTGTTGCTGGTCGTGTTCACGGTGGCGGTGGCGCGGCTGTTGCGACGCGGGGAGCGCCCGGCCTGTTCGTGTTTCGGCGCGATGAGTGCGGCGCCCATCGGGGCACGGACGCTGGTGCGCAACGGAGTCTTTCTCGTGCTCGCGCTGCTGGTCGCGTGGGGTGCGGTTGCCTGTCCCCGGGTGCCTGCCGCGCTGCCGACCGACGATGCGGTCTGGCTCGCGGTGGCGGCGGCGCTGGTCGCGGTGCTGGCGTGGCTGTGGGGTGAGGTGCACGCGCTGCGCAAGCGGGTCGATGAGCAAGCGTTGTCGACGCTCGGCGCGGAGGGCTTGCCGGTCGGCGCGGTCGCCCCGGAGTTCTCGCTGCTCGATATCGCCGGTGGCAGAACGAGTTTGGCGTCGCTGCTGGAGCGGGAACGTCAGGTGCTGCTGGTCTTCGTCCATCCGGGCTGCGAGTTGTGCGCGGCCTTGGCGCGCGAGCTGCCGCGCTGGCAGGAGCGCACCGAGCGGGTGCTGACCATCATCGTTGTCGGCAACGGTGACGCCGCCGAACACGCCGAATGGGGCCGTGACCAGGGCCTCGCCGATATCCCGGTACTGGTGCAGCAGGGCAACGAGGCGGCATTGCGCTACCGCGTCCGCGGCACCCCGTCGGCGGTGCTCATCGATGCCGAGGGCCGGGTGGCCGCACCCGTCGCCAGGGGCGCGATCGCTGCCAGAGAGCTGATCGTGCAGGCAAAAACGGTTGTCCGGCGTTGATCACCCGCTGAATCGGGATTCTGGTACGCAACACGCACTCGGTAACACCAAGCTCGGCCGCTTGTTGCGACGCATACGGGGCGGTCCTCTAATTATGTTGCCGCGCAATCGATTTCGCCGGAAATAGGACATAGCGACTGGCTACCATCGAATGGCAAGGCTCCATCGGTCGATTCATCGAGGTGAAATATCATGGCGGACTTCGCATTCACGGACTACTCCGGCAAGGAATTCGTTATCCGATTGACCAACGAGCAGCGCATCGCGGAAGCGCGGCGAATCCTGTCCGGCGACGAACAAATGTCGATCCATGTCATGGGCAAAATCCGGAAACGGACGGCCGACTACAACCCCGGCTGGAGTTTCCATATGGACCCGGACACGATCAGCTTCTTCACCATGGCGATCGAAGTCTGCGACTCCAGCATCACCTACACCGAGGATTACCTGGACGAGGCGTGCGGCGCGTTCCTGCCCGGCTGCTTCTGGTGTCCGTGGTCGTCGAAACTCACCAGGGAGCTGACAAACGCCTGACCACCGTCGATAAGGAAGTGCACGCCGGGTCGGCAGCGCAGGCCGCCGACCCGGCGTGTGGCTCAACTCAGCTTGCGCGACCGCAGCTCGTGACCCTTGGACGTCTTGCACCGTCCTGATTCCAGATCCCACTGCCAACCATGCAGATTGCATGTCAGCGTGTTTCCTTCGACCACACCGAATTTCGACAGATCCGCCTTGAGATGCGGGCAGCGGCGCTGCACTTCCCACCCGGCCAATTCGGTCGAGGCGGAATCGTCGTGCGCCTCGGAGAACCAGCCGTCGGCGTAGGCGATGCGTTCGTCGGTAAGACATTTGAAGAAGGTGTAGAGGAATTCGTTGTAGCCGCCGATCCGCCACGCCTGGAAACGGGTGGACAGGAAAATGGTGTTCACCCAGTCGGGTTCGTTGTCCCGCAGCACGGTACGCACCAATTCGGGGGCGATGCGGAAACCGTAGCGGTACTTGCCTTCTCCCTCGATGGCGCCGCGCACCACGCGCTTGGGAAAGTCGAGCACCACGGTCTCGTCGCCGATCACCAGGCCCACCGGATAGCCGATGCCGTCGCAGATCAGGTCGCTCTGCGCCATGATCGGCTCGAACAGCTCCTTCAGCGGTTCCAGCAGCGGCCCGTCACCCGTTGCCCAGGAAGCCTTTTCGGCCGCGAGCACCGGCGCGAGGCGCTGTGCCATCAGCTCGATGTATTCGGCCTTGTTGTCGTAGACCAACCCCGGCTCGAACGGATGGGTCAATTCCAGCTCGGCCCCGCGCACGTCGGCGACGGACCCGGGGATCATCAGGATCCCGCCCTCGTTGCCGTGGATCCGCATCTGGTCCAGGAACACCATCTGGTCCGGGAAGATATTGCCCTCGTCGCCGCGATCGTCGTTCAGGTAGCGCAGCTCGTCGTCCAGGAACACCGGCGGCCCGGCCGACGGCACCACCCAGGTGGCCCCGACCTGCTCGATGTAGCTGCGGCACCGGTCCATGCCGCGCTGGCGCTTCTGCTTGCCGAAGTTCGACTTGGTCCGGCTCGGGATGTCGTAGACCATCGGATACCAGATGGCGCCCGAGTACTGCAGCAGGTGGATGTCGATGTGGCCGAACGAGTCGTGCAGCACGTCCATGTCGACCGGGCGGGCGTCGTTCATGTTGAAGCAGGTGGTCTCGCCGTCGGAGACGACCAGCCCGGAGTCGCCGATCGGCCCGTCGGCGGGCGCGCGCAACGCGATGATCATGATGTCGAGCTCGGCGCCGTTGCCGGTGATGGTGTGCTTGACCGAGTCCTCGGTCTCGAAGAACTTGTGGAAGCCGAGCTTCTCCAGCTCACGCTTCAGATCCGGCACCGGATAGTCCGGCAGCAGCACCGTCGCGTCCTTGTTGACGTGCTTGGCCAGGTTCTCCGCGTCGAAGTGGTCGCGGTGCAGATGCGAGACGTAGAGGAAATCGCAATTGCCCAGCTCGTCCCAGTCCAGCTGGGTGTTGTCGGGAAACGGGAACCACGAACCGAAGTACGCGGGGTTGACCCAGGGGTCACAAAGGATCGACCCCGCCGCGGTGCGGATGTGGAATCCGGCGTGTCCGACGCTGGTGATCTGCACGAGCTGCTCCTCCTACCGTTACCAGCCATCCAGGGTAATGGCTGTATGGAACTACCAGGCGCTCGCGGTGCCGATGGCGAGCGGGTTAAGGGGAGACGTCGCCGATGCAGTAGCCCTGCGTCCCGGAGGTCAGGGTGAAGGTGCGGGTCTGGGTCGCCCCTGCGGCGTTGGTGACCGGAGCGAAGACGGCGATGTAGTCCCCGCGCAGTGGTTCGGATCGGATCTCCTGGTCGGCGAACTTGGTGACGCCGGTCAGCTTGCCCGGGTTGTCGGCCAGCGGCGCGGCAATCGACTTGCCGGTGCCGGTGGGATCCCAGGTCGCCGGGGACGCCTTGCAGACCAGCGGGTAGGTGCCCTCTTTGTCGGCGGCGTCGAGCGGAGTGCCGACCAAGCGGGACAGGTAGCGCCGGACGGTGTGCCTGGCGTCGGCGTCGTCGTACTCGATGTCCGCGCCCGCCGAGGCGACGCGGGGGCAGGCGTAGCCGGTGTCGAGCGCGGCCCGGTCGACGGCGACGGTAGTGGTCCGAGACTTCCAGGTGATGGTGTCCTGCGTCGCGGTGCCCGGCTGGGCGAGGGCGGCCAGGATCGGCTGCTCGTCGGCGTACATGGTGGCCACGTTCTTCGGCGCGATGGTCCAGCACTTGGCCTGCAATTGAGCGACGGTGCTCGTCTTCAGATCGGCGGCCCAACGCTGCACGGCGGCAGGCAGTTCGGCGACCGGGCCGACCGAGGGAGCCGTCGAGGTGGTGGTCGGCGCCGGGGTGCTCTGGGGGGACGGGACAGCGGCCGCCGGCGTCCCGATCGAGGCCGTGGTCTTTTCCGGTTCTTCGTTCGGAATGCCGACCGCCGAGTCGCATCCGGCAAGGACCAAGGCTCCGGTGATCGCCAAGCCGCCCGCCAATACCCGTCGGGCACCCGACCTGCGCTCTAGTCGTGAGGTGGTCGCACGGATCGCGGCCGTAATCGGGTGGCCGGGGGAGTCGGGCGCTGTCCTGCCGAGGTGATCCGGTGTTGTCCGGTCGCGTCCAGGTGGATTCAGATGGGCGCTTGGCACTTCGACGATCCTCTTCTCTACAGCGTGCGACGGGCCGATCGAGCCGCCCAGCCCCGGTGTGACCCATAAAGCAGCGGCCCACTGCCGGATGGGACAGTCAGCGACTACGCTAGCGGAATTGTGGAACCCGTCTACCGGACGATCATCGGCCTTGCCCGTACCGTCTTCTTCGTCGAAGGCCTGAAGTTCACCGTCAAGGGCGCTGAACATATCCCCGCGCGGGGTGGTGCCGTGCTCGCGGTCAACCACACCGGATACATGGACTTCACCTACGCGGGCCTGCCGGTGCGCACGCCCAAGCGCTACATCCGGTTCATGGCCAAAAAAGAGGTCTTCGACGACAAGATCTCCGGCCCGATCATGCGTGCGCTCAAGCACATTCCGGTCGACCGGGGTGCGGGCGCCGACTCCTATAAGGCCGCGGTCGAATACCTGCAGCGCGGCGAGCTCGTCGGCGTGTACCCCGAGGCGACCATCAGCCGCAGCTTCGAGATCAAGGACTTCAAGTCCGGCGCCGCCCGGATGGCCATCGAGTCCGGCGTGCCGATCATCCCGATCGTCATCTGGGGCGCGCAGCGGGTGTGGACCAAGGGCTTCCCGAAGCGGCTGGGGCGCACCAATACGCCGATCTCGATCGCCGTCGGCGCGCCGATCGCCCCGTTCGAGCCGGCATCCGAGCTGACCGCTCAACTGCGCACGACCATGCAGGAGATGCTGCTCGACCTGCAAAAGGACTACACCCACGAGCAAGGCGCGTACTGGGTACCGGCCCGGCTCGGCGGCAGCGCTCCTACCCTGGAGGAGGCCGACGCGCTCGATGCCGCCGAGGCCGCGGAAAAGGCAGCTCGGAAGAAAACAGCCTCGTAGTAGCGGAGATTCGGATGGCGCGGGAACCGGTTTACGACATCCTCACCGGCTTGGTTCGCACCATTTTCCGGTTACAAGGGCTGCGGATCGACATCGCCGACCAGCACCGGATTCCGAGTGCGGGCGGCGCGGTGCTGGCCGTGAACCACACCGCGTACCTGGACTTCATGGAGGTCGGACTAGTCGGCCGCAAGTCCGGCCGCAACGTCAGATACATGATGAAGGCCGAGCTCGAGCACGGCATCGTCGGCTTTCTGATGAAGCACTGCAAGGCAATCGGCGTCGACCGAACGGCGGGCGCCGAATCCTATAGTCGCGCCGTGCAAGCGCTGCGCGACGGCGAGCTCGTGGTGGTCTATCCCGAGGCGACCATCAGCCGCAGCTTCGAACTGAAGGACTTCAAGTCGGGCGCCGCCCGGATGGCGATCGAAGCCGACGTCCCGATCATCCCCGTCGTCATCTGGGGCGCCCACCGCGTCTGGACCAAGGACATCCCGAAACAACTCGGCCGCCACCGATTCCCGATCAACATCCGCATCGGCGCCCCCATCCCACCCGCCGACCCCCCAGAAACCCTCACCGCCACCCTCCACACCCACATGACCGCCCTCCTCACCACAGCCCAACACGACTACCCCATGGACCCCGGCGCCCGCTGGGTCCCCGCCCGCCTCGGCGGCACCGCCCCCACCCTCGCCGAAGCCGCCGTCCTGGAACAGGAAGAACTAGCCCGCCGCCGAGCCAAGTCTCAACGCCAAAACCCCTGAGCGCGTGCGGTCGAGCCCCAGGGTGGCGCGAGGGCCGATACTGCCGAAATCAATCTGCACGTCCGGTTCCGCGAGCCGCGGAGCAGTGATCGACGCGAACGAGCCGAACCGACTGACTCTTGATCAGCGGGCTCAGGGTTCGAGGCACCTAGTATTCGCTTTCTTCGTTTTGAATACGCTGCCGGATGCCGTCGACGGTGCGGTCCTTCGGGATCCGTTCCGGCCACAGAATCGCCGCCAGGCTGACAGCCAGTGGCAGCGCGAACACGATGACCCATCCGAGTGTCAGCCATCCGCCGCTCATCGGATCTCGATGTCGCGCACGTCGATTGGGTCCACGTCGATCAGCAGTGTGGTCAAGGTCGCCAGGACACTGGTCACGTCGGTGGCCGGTTCGACGTTGTCGTCCAGCTCGACCGGCCAGCCGTCCGGGCCGACCAGCGACCAGGACCCGTCGCTGTGCTGGAGGTACTGCGGACCGTCCTCCGGGGCCAGCGCCAGCTTCCGGGCGTTCTCCTCGTCATCGTGTCGTGCGGGAAGTCTCACGGCCTGCCCCTTCCGCCGTCAGGGTTAATGGGCACCCGCCGCCGGGGAAGCGTTCGATACCCGGCGGCGAGGCCATGAAAAGGACGCTAGGCGTGTGCTTTTGGGCCCTGGGCCCCGCTTGCTGTCCACAACCGTCTACAACGAAGGTGACGCACGGCTACCGTGGGTCGTATGGACCCCGGCGGGGAGAACGTCACCGGTGAGCGGCTGCGTGCGGCGCGCGAGGCGGCCGGACTCAGCTTGTCCGCCATGGCGGCGCGCACGCACTACAGCAAGGCGTTGCTTGGGCTGCTGGAGACGGGGCAGCGCACTGTCAGAGCCGAGCATGTGCGCACGTACGCCGATGCGCTGGGAGTTGGCTCGGCCCTGTTCGTCGAACCAGCCGATGGCGAACGGGCGGCGGCGGAATGGATGCAGCGTGCGGCGGCCTCGGATATCGGAGGCGACACCCTTGAACGGCTCGAACTCGCTGTTGACGACCTGGCCTCTGCTTATCCCACGACTGCGCCGGGCGAATTGCTCGTGCGCATCCGCCGGCATCTTGGTTACGCCGGACGACTCATGGACTCCCGCAAGACCTTGACCCAGCACCGCCGGTTACTCGTCGCGGTCGGCTGGTTGTCGCTGCTGGGTAGTACCTGCCATGTCGACCTGGGCGACATCCCCGCCGCAGCGGGCCGTGGGCACCTGGCGTGGAAGCTGGCCAACGAAGCGCAGCATCCGGAGATATCGGCCTGGTGCCTCGAGACGCGCGCTTGGCAGCTACTGACCGCCGGAGAGTTCACCGCCGCCGCTGAACTGTCGCGGGCAGCACAAGCCATTGCCCCGGCGGACAGTTCGGTCCACATTCAGGCGACGGCTCAGGAGGGCCGCGCGCTGGCGCGACTCGGAGACAGCACTGGCACGTACGGCACGCTGCGCAGAGTCGCTCGGCTGGTGTCCGGGCTCAGCGCTCCCGACCGGCCGGAGCATCATTTCCGGTACGACCCTGCCAAGTCGGACGCCTATGTGGCTACCACCCTGGCTTGGCTCGGCGATCCTGCCGCCGAGCCCTACGCCCGGCATGTCCTGACCGATCTGTCCGGCGCGACCTCCACCCGCCCGCGCCGGATCGCTTCGGCGAACCTGGATCTGGGCCTGGCCCTCGTAGCCGCCGACAAGCCCGATGAAGCTGCGGATGTAGCACTGGCGGCGGTGACCTCCGGACGTCTGGTTCCGTCGAACTACTGGCGCGTGACCGAGGTGGTCACCGGCATTGAGAATCGTGACACCGCTGACGCGGCCGTCGTGCGCGAAGCGTTCCGGGACACCTACCGGCCGTAGCGCCGCTAGACGCGGGTCCCGCTCGGCAGGAGTTGGAGTAGGCAGCGTCCTTTGAAATGGCGGTCAGGAGTTGTGTCCATGGGCGACCGGAAGTCGGCGGTCAGATGTGGTCGAGGGGGCGGCAGGGGGAGGGGGTGGGGACGGCGCCGCGTAGGAATGAGCTCGGGGGGACGCCCATGAGGGTGCGGAAGTCGGCGGTCATGTGGGATTGGTCGAAGTAGCCGTTGTCGGCGGCTAGTCGGGCGAGGGACGTTGTCGGCTTGTAATCGCCGGTGGAAGGCAGTTGCGCCGACGGTGTGCTTCGCGCTTGTGCCAGGATGCGGCGCACCCGATCGATGCGCGCGAAATGTTTGGGGGAGACGCCGATTCCGGCGGTGAACAGGTTGCGGAGGTGGCGTTCGCTGACGGCGAGGTCGCCGGCCAACGCACTCATGGAGCGGCCGGTCGGATCCGCCGACAGCGCCGTGATGGCCGAGCGAAGCACCTCACGTTGCGCGCGTCGTGTTGCGTCCTCGGAAATGCGTTGCGGCAGTGTATCTTCCAGGAACTTGAAGACCTCGTCGGCTCTCAGCTCGATCAGCTCGTCGGCGAGATCGGCGGCGACGCCGGGCAGGTCGGCGAGGCGGATGACCCGATCGGTGAGCAGTGCGGCGGGCACGCCGAGCAGCGGCCGGGCCGCGCCGTGCGCCAAGCGCAGTCGCAGGCACGACGCGGGCTTACTCGGATGGGAGTAGAGAGCCTTGGTCTGCGGCCCGATGACGAGCGCCTCGCGGGGGCCGCCCTCCTGCGAGCGCAGCACGATCGTGGTCGCGGCCTGCGGGATGTGCGCGAACGACTCGGCCAGGTCCCGCACGGTCGGAATGCGCCCGAGTTCGGTGAACCACGGCCGCAACGACTCCGGCGCGGGGACCGTCGTCTCGACGAGGTCGGCGGTCACGACGGGCGCCGTGCGCAGCATGGTGGTCACCGAATCCACTGTAGGCACTCGGCAGCGCGGCGGCTGTGCCGAAATTTCCTAGCGAACCCGGTGGTCCGGGCGGCAGCGTTGGGCTCATGATTCTGATCACCGGTGCCACGGGCACCATCGGCAGCGAAATCGTCCGGCAGTTGGTGGCGCGCGGCGAGCAGGTCCGGGCCGTCACCCGCGATCCGGCGCGGGCCCAACTGCCCGCAGGCGTCGAGGTGGTGCGCGGCGACTACCACGACCCGGCCTCGATCGCGGCGGCCGCGAAAGGCGTCGACGCCGCGTTCATCGTCGGCATCCTCGGTCCCGAATACGTCGACGCCGACCGCGCGCTGATCACCACCGCGCGCGACGCCGGCGTCCAACGCATCGTGAAGCTCTCCGCCATCGGCACCGGCGAGGACGCGGTCGGCCGGATCGGCACCTGGCATCTGCCCGGCGAACAGGCGGCCCGCGCGAGCGGCGTCGAATGGACCATCCTGCGTCCCAGTTCCTTCGCCTCGAACACCCTGAGCTGGGCCGACGCGATCCGCAACGGCCAGCCCGTGCCCAGCATGACCGGCAGCGGGCAGCAGGGCGTCGTCGATCCGCGCGACGTCTCCGCGGTCGCGGTGGCCGCCCTGACCTCGTCCGACCATGCGGGACAGATCTATACCCTCACCGGCCCGGAGCTGCTGACCAGCGCGGACCAGGTGGCCGTGCTGGCCGAGGTGCTCGGCCAACCGCTGGAAGTCGTCGACGTACCGAACGAGGCCGCCCGCGAACACATGCGCGCCGCCGGGCTGTCCGAGGCGTTCATCGACGGCGCTCTCGCAGGTCAGGAGTATGTCCGCAGCGGCGGCAACGCCATCGTCACCGACGACCTCCGCCAGGCCCTCGGCCGCGCCCCACGCACCTACGCCGAGTGGGCCGCCGACCATGCCGCGGTGTTCCGCGAAGCGCCGACGGCTGCTGCTCGTGGCCTCGGAACTATCGCGTAGCTACGCGTTGTCTGCGCCGAATCACCGGCTGTGAATCGGCTGGCAATTGCGCGGGAGGTTGCCGAGAGTTCCGCTTCGACCATTGTGGAGTGCTGTTGGGCGGCAGTAACTTTCGCTTGCTGATCAATGGCTCTATGGAAGGTCGAAATCATGCTTGCTCTGCTCGCCCTATTGGGTGCGACTGGTAGCGCCGCCGCGGCGTGGGGTACTGGAAGTGCCGCGATGGCATTGGGAAACAGCGGCGTCCTGCAGTAGCCCGAAGCGCCGAACGGGACGGCACCATTGGGTGCCGTCCCGTCGGGTTTCCGGGGCTACTGCGCGGTGGAACGGAACGTGCGCAGCCGCAGGCTGTTGCTCACCACGAAGACCGACGAGAACGCCATGGCGGCGCCCGCGAGCATCGGGTTCAGCAGACCGGCCATGGCCAGCGGGATGGCGGCGACGTTGTAGGCGAACGCCCAGAACAGGTTGCCCTTGATGGTGCCGAGGGTCCGGCGGGACAGCCGGATCGCATCGACCGCCGCGCGCAGATCGCCACGAACCAGCGTGAGATCGCTGGCCTCGATGGCCACATCGGTGCCGGTGCCCATGGCCAGGCCGAGGTCGGCCTGAGCCAGGGCCGCGGCATCGTTGACGCCGTCACCGACCATCGCGACGACCCTGCCCTCGGCTTGCAACCGCTTGACCGTCTCGACCTTGTCCTGCGGCAGCACCTCCGCGATCACCTCGTCGATGCCGACCTGTGCGGCGATCGCCGCGGCGGCGGCCGCGTTGTCGCCGGTCAGCATGATCGGCGTGAGCCCGAGCGCCCGCAACTGCGAAATCGCTTGGGCTGAGGTCGGTTTCACCGCATCGGCGACGACGAGCACGCCGCGCGCCTTACCGTCCCAGCCCACCGCCACCGCGGTCTTACCCTCGGCTTCGGCGGCCTGCATGGCCCGCTCCAGCCCGGCATCCAGGTGCTGTGCCCAGTCGGCGAGCAGCCGAGCCCGCCCGACGATCACCGCGCGCCCGTTCACAACGCCCTGCACCCCGAGGCCCTCGATATTCGCGAAGCCGTCGACCGCCTGCAGCGCACCGACTTTGTCCCTGGCACCCTTGGCGATCGCCTGCGCGATCGGGTGTTCGGACGAATCCTCCAGCGCCCCAGCGAGAGCGAGCACCTCGCCGCTGTCTTCACCAACGGCCGCAACGACATCCAGCAGCGTCATCCGGCCAGTGGTGACGGTGCCCGTCTTGTCCAGCACCACGGTGTCCACCCGCCTGGTCGATTCCAGCACCTCGGGACCCTTGATCAGGATGCCGAGCTGCGCGCCGCGACCGGTGCCGACCATCAGCGCGGTCGGCGTGGCCAGCCCGAGGGCACACGGGCAGGCGATGATCAGCACCGCGACCGCGGCGGTGAAGGCCGCCGCGACGGAACCGCCGGTGCCGAGCCAGAATCCGAGCGTCGCCACCGACAGTGCGATCACGATCGGCACGAAGATGCCGGAGATCTGGTCGGCCAGCCGCTGTGCCTGCGCCTTTCCGGTCTGCGCGTCCTCGACCAGCTTCGCCATCTGCGCCAGCTGGGTGTCCGAGCCGATCCGGCTGGCACGCACCACGATTCGCCCGCCGACGTTCACCGTGGCGCCGACGACCGCGTCGTCGGTCCCGACCTCCACCGGCACCGACTCGCCGGTCAGCATCGAGGCGTCGACCGCCGAGGAGCCGTCCACGACCACGCCGTCGGTGGCGATCTTCTCGCCGGGACGAACCACGAACTGATCGCCAACGGCCAACTGCTCCACCGGTATCCGCTGCTCGGTCCCGCCGCGCAGCACCGAAACCTCTTTGGCGCCGAGCTCGAGCAGGGCTCGCAGTGCCGCACCGGCGCGCCGCTTGGACCGCGCCTCGAAGAAGCGTCCGGCCAGGATGAACGTGGTGACGCCCGCCGCGGCCTCCAGGTAGATGCTGCCGGTGCCGTCCATCCGGGAGATGGTGAACTCGAACGGGTGCTTCATGCCCGGCATGCCTGCGGTGCCCCAGAACAGCGCGTACAGCGACCAGCCGAATGCGGCGAGCGTGCCCATCGACACCAGGGTGTCCATGGTGGCGGTGCCGTGGCGCAGATTGGTCAGCGCGGCCCGGTGGAACGGCAGCGCGCCCCACACCACGACCGGCGCGGCCAGCGTGAGCGACAGCCACTGCCAGTTGGTGAACTGCAGCGCGGGGATCATCGCCATCGCGATGACCGGCACCGTCAGCACCAGCGAGACCAGCAGCCGGGTGCGTAGCGCGGCGGTCGGATCACTCTCGGCCGCAACGGTTTCCGCGACCTTCGGGGCGGGCAGTGTCGCACTGTATCCGGCCTGCTCGACCGTCGCGATCAGTTCCGCAGGCGAGACATCGCCGGTGACATCGACGCGAGCCTTCTCGGTCGCGTAGTTCACCGTCGCGGTGACACCGTCGAGCTTGTTCAGCTTCTTCTCGATGCGATTGGCGCAGGACGCGCAGGTCATGCCGCCGATCACCAGTTCGACCTGCCCGATGGCGGGTGGTTGTGCCGTGGTGGTCATGGTGTGCTCCATTCTGTGCGGCACGGTAGTGGATGCGGGGGCGGCCCCGCGACGATCAGTGGCTGTGCGCCGGTTCCGGTGCTGGTGAGCCGTGTCCGCTGTGCGCCGGTTCCGGGGTGGGTGCGCCGTGTCCGGTGTGCGCCGGCTCGGGAGTGGGCGCGCCGCCGTGCCCGTCGTGTGTCCCGGGCTCGGCCGTCGCGGTGCCCTGGCCGGCAGTCACGGTGAATTCGGCCGTGCGGACCACTCCTTCGTGCTGGACGTCGAGGAACAGGCGGTAGTTGCCTGCGCTCGGCGCGGTGACGTAGAAGGTGATGCCGGGTCCGGCCGGGGTGACGCCGTCGCCGGGGTGGCCGTCCGGGTGGACGTGCAGATAGGCGAGGTCGGCGGTGCGCAGCGCGACCAGGTGACCGTACGCCGCCAGGTAGGGCTGCAGGTCGGTGACCGGCTTGCCGTCCCGGCTCACCGACAGCGTGACCTTCGAGGCCTGGCCGGCGGCGACGGTGCCGTCGAGGGTGACCGTGTAGCCGCCCGCGGTTGTGGTGGTCGACGCGGCAGGCAGCGGCTGCGGGTCGTAGTTGCCCGCGACTCGCAGATCGGCGGCGAGGGTGAGGTTCTGGCCGCCCTCGGGGATGAAGTCGGCGGACACTCGGTAGTCACCCGCGCGGGTGAGATCCAGTGGGACGCTCCAGGTTCCGTCGCCGCCGAGGACGGGGTGCACGTGCTGGAAGGCGACCATGTCGCGCCGGACCACGATCAGGTGCAGGTCCTTCTCGTGGTTGGGCTGGTAGCGGGTGACCGGTGTGCCGTCCTGGTTCAGGATGCGGAAGCGGAGCGGGACGTTCGGCGCCGCGGCGGTCAGCGCGGTGTCGAGCCGCAGGGTGTATCCGCTTTCGGTGGTCATCATTCCTCCGGGTGTCTGGTCGGTGCGGGCGGCGGGCTCGTCCGCATGAGCGTGTGATTCGGGAGCGGCGGGATCGGGGCCGATCGCCGCGCCGGTGGCAATGGCGATCCCGAAGACGGCGGCCAGGCAGAGGGCGAAGCCGGCGAACTTGGTGGATGCGTTCATCGGATGCTCCGTTTCCGGGTGGTCGCGGCGTCAGCCTGCGACGGCGTAGCCGGCCTGGTCGATGGCGGCGACGATCTCGTCGCGCTCGATCGAACCGGCGCCTTCGACGGTGACTCGGCCGGTGGGCAGGTCGACCGTGACGCCGTCGACGCCATCGATCCGGCCGATCCCGTCGCGCACTCGGTTGGCGCAGCCGCCGCAGGTCATTCCGGTAACGGTCACGGTGATCGCGGTGCTCATGGTGTCTCTCCTTCTGCGGCGACGGCCTCCGCCGTGCTCCTGAGAATTACCATACCCCCCTAGGGTATTTCGTCAAGACGGAGTTTCGCGGCGTGCGGCGTGCGCCTGGTCACAGTCGGACGAACAGGCTGGTTGGGGCCATCGCGGGACGACCAACGGACATGAAAAAGCCGTCGCCCCGGGGGATCAGGGCGACGGCTCGTGCTGTCGGTCGGGTCAGCCCGCGTGCAGCTTGCGGGCGGTGGGAGAGGCCTCGGTGTCGGCGGGGTCGGGGTGGGTGCCGAAGAGGCGGTCGGCGGTGCCAGAGGTGGTGACGGTGAACCAGTAGTGCTCGTTCTTGTAGTGATGGTGGCGGTGGTTGCGCCAAACCGCCCGGTAGAGCGAGCCTTTCGGCTTGTAGTCGGTGTGGATGAGGTAGTGGGTCCACTCGTAGCCGAGGCCCAAGACCGTGATGGTGAGCAGGAAGGTCAGGCCGAGGCCGAGGCGGGGAAAAGCGAAGACGCCCAGCGCGATCAGGACGACCACCAGCACCGACAGCGTCTTGGTCGGGATGAAGATCAGCGGGATATCGCGCGGATCGACATGGTGCTCACGATGTTTACGCGCCAGCTCGCTGTCGATCGGGATCGGGCCGAGTTGCCTTGGCCGCCAGTGCAATACGGTGACGTGCGCGATCCATTCGAAGACCGGGAACACCGCGAGCATCGCCGCGGGCACCAGCGCGTCGGTCAATTGCCAGTCGCCGACCAGGATTCGGCCGATCAGCGCCGCGATCAGGGTGAGGCCGATGAGCCATGGCGAGGGATGGCGCAGGAACTCGCGGAAGGCCGCGCCGAGCGTGAGGCCGCGGCGCAGTGCTGGTTCGTCGTTGCGCACCCGCGCACGGGCGTTCGCCTCCACCGAATCCGGCTCGGAGGAATGGGGTTTCGTCATCGTGATTCCTAGGTGAAGCGTGATCAGTGTCCGCCGAGGACTTCGATCAATGCGGTGGTCGCCGGCTCGAGCAACGCCCGAGCGATATCGGCGGCCTCTTGCGGCCGGCCCGCCACAATGGCGGCGGTCAATTCGCGATAGGCCCCGACATTGCCCACCTCGGCGGACATGATCGGGGCCAGCGCCACGAGCGCCGGTTCATAAGCGGCGCGCAACATGTTGAACATCAGCCGGAACACGATCGAGTCGGCCGCGTCGACGACGTGATCCCAGAACTCCATCGCATGCCGCTGCTGCGCCACCGGATCCTGTTCCACGGCAAGCGCTTCCACGCTCCCCGTCAATGCGGCACCGACCGTCGCGGAATCCGTCGCACCGAGCCGGACGGCGGCGAGCTCGGCCACCTTCGGCCCGTTGTGCAGCCGCGCCTCCAAAATGCTGCGCGCCACACCGGGATCCAACTCCCCGGCCTGCACCAGCAACCGAGGCAAAACCTCCAGCCCAGCCCCCCGCCGATAATCCAGCACGGTCGTCGCATCCCCCTGCCGCACCGCGACCAACCCAGCCGCCGCCAGCCGCTGCAACGCCTCCCGCACCGCAGGCCGCGACACCCCCAACGCCTCAGCCAACTGCCGCTCACTAGGCAACGTCGCCCCCGGCGCCAACTCCCCACTCAACACATCCGCCGCGATCTGCTCGAAAACATCCCCCGACACCGACCGCTTGACCACAGGTTGCAACGCCATACCCTCACTCTGCGCCCAAATAGGTCAGGAGGTCAAGTGGTCAGACCAATTCACTAGGCACGGGCACTCTCGCGTTTGCCGCCGCCATGTTCCGTGGTGGGTCTAGGAGCGGGTGGGCCAGGTTCGCCACGGCAGCAACAACGAGCTGCTCAGCAGGGCGACGGCCGCGCACCCGATCGCGAAACGGACGCTCGTGACGGTGGCCAAGACACCGCCGAGAGCGATGAAGGCGGGCTGACAGCTGCGAGAGCTGATGGACCACGCGATGCCTACCCGCGACATGTATTCGTCGTCCGTCGCGCGCATCCGGAATGTGGTGAAGACCGGGTTGAAAACACCGGCGCAGAACAGCAGCGCGGTCTCCGCCGCGACGATGACGACCAGTCCTAGGACGCCTGGCCCGGCAAGTACCAGGAAGCCCATCCAGCAGGTACGCAGCACTCCGAAGCCGAGTAGGACAGTGCGCTCGCCGAGACGGGTGACCAGTCGGCTCGTCAGCAGCGAACCGATGATGCCGCCGAAGCAGGGAATTCCGAGCGCCACTCCGTACTGCCATGGCGCGAGGTGCAGATCGCGCAGCATGAGAATCGCCAGCAGTGGGCCGGTGAGCCTGATCGCGCCACCGAAGACCATCGCGTTCCAGAACAACGCGTGCAGCGTGCGATCCCGGAAGATGTAGGCCCACCCGGCGCGGATATCGGCCATCCAGTGCCGCTCGTCCTGCGCGACCGGCGGGGGTGGCTCGGGTCGCTCCAGCAACCGAATCCCCAACGCGGACAACAAGAAACTGACGGCATCGATCAGCACGGTGGCACCAGCGCCGAACACTCCGATCAGCACGCCGCCGATCGGCGCACCGAGCCCGGCGACCGTCCAGGCGGTCGTCTCGAATCGGCTGTTCGCGGTAGTCAGCATCGACCCTGGCACCAGCGCTTTGAGATGCGCCCCGCTGGCCGCGCTGAAGACCATTGTGCCGAGCACCTGAGCGGTGGCCACGACGCACAGCTGCCCGTAACTGAGCACCCCGAACGCCATCGCCGCCGGAACGGTCGCCAACGTCGCGAAGCTCAGGAGATCCGTGCCGATCATGACCGGACGTTTGCGGCGGAATTCGACAAAGGGACCGAGCGGCAACGCAATCGCCGCGCTGACCACGGCCGACAGCGCCGCGAGCAATGAGACCCGAAGGTCGGACGCCCCCAGCACAATGATCGCGATCAACGGCAATGCGCCTGTACTGAGCGAACTTCCGAGCTGACTGACCGTGAAAGCGGCCCACAGTCGATGAAAGTCCTTGGGTAGCTTCGCTTCCGTCAGAGTGGACTGTGTGGTCAAGGCTCAGCTCGGATCGGAGCCGCGGATCGCGGCGAGCCAGAGAGCGGTGGTGGCGGCGACGGAGGTGGCGGCGAGGAAGGTGGTGAAGTCACCGCCGTCGATGTAGATCCACATCAGCGCGGCGAACGGGGCGGCGACGGTGGATTGCGCATCGAGCAGCAGGCGTCGGTGTGTCCGCGTTGCGGTGGTGGTGAGTGCTGGGGCATCCGGGTCGGGGCGGGACGGGTTGTCGATGAGCCGCCCCGGCGGTTCCGTGGTGCGGATGCGGCCGGATGGATAGAGGCGGTGGCCCGCGATGTGGATTGTTCGGTCCGTCAGCTCAGCCTGCGTCTCGGTCATGCTCATCAATGCCGAGTCGAAATAGACGGGGAGCCAACGGGGTCGCCCGGTTCCGCTTATCTCCAGCCACGACCGGCTGACCAGCCGATGCTGTTGGCGAATCCGCGAAATACCCACGGTGCGTGCCGTTCCCGAGGGCCAGAATGCGAGAACCCCTTTCGCAACAGCGATCCGGTAACCCGAGTATCCGATGACCCCCAGCACCACCGTAGCCAACGCCGCCACCTGGTCCACATCGCCGAACGGCGCCCAGGCGAGGCATACCGCCAGGGCGCCGATCGTCACGCTGATCGGATAGGCCAGGGGCTGGCCCGATCCGAAACTCACTTCAAGAAGCCGATTTTCGTGTAGTCGTAGGTCGCCAGGCCGGCCGCACCGAAGTTCGCCAGGTTGTCGCGGACCGCGATATTGCCCGCTGTCTGCGTGAGCGGCAGCGAGTGCCCCTCCTCGAAGATCTTGCGGTCGACCTGATTGGCCAGTTCGATGGCCTTCTTCGGGTCGAGCTCCGACACCGCCTGCTCGATCAGGTCATTGAGCTCGGGCGAGCCGATCCGGCCGTAGTTGCCCTGTACGTCGTCCGGGTTATAGCCCCAGATCTGCGAGAGGCTGCTGAGCGGGAACGGGTCGCCCACCCAACTCCACTGCCCGACATCGAAGTTGCCCGGAATGATCACGTCGGTGAACAGACCGTTGCCCGGCTTGGTCTCGATGTTCAGCTTGACGCCGACCTGCGAGAGGTTCTGCTGGATGATCTGGGCGATCTGGACCCAGACGTCCTGGTTGTACATGACATCGCGGATTTCCAGCTTGCGGCCGTCCTTTTCGCGGACATTACCGTTGAGCTTCCACCCGAGATCGTCCAATTCCTTTGCCGCGGCGGCCGGATCGAAGCCGAGGCTGTTGTCCTGGTAGCCCTCTTGGCCGTTCAGGTAGACGTGGTTGTTCATCGGCTTCGGATTCTCGACCAGGCCGTTCTGGGTAGCGGTCGCGATGGCCTGCCGGTCGATGGCCTTCGAAATCGCCACGCGCAGTTTGGCATCGGCGAGGATAGAGCCCGGCGCGCCATTGAATGTCAGATGCGACCACTGGTTACCCGGCGCGCGGCGAAGTGCGATCCCCGCGGTGTTCTGTGCGGTTTTCAGTTCATCTCGGCTGGCGAGACCGACGGCGTCGATCTCGTTGTTCTGCAGGGCAGGCAGTTGCGCTGAGTTGTCGAGGACGCTGAAGGTAATCGTGTCGAGCTTCGGTTTGTCGCCCCACCACTTCGGGTTGTGGCCCAGCACCACTCGCCCCTGCGCGCGGTCGACGGATTGCACGATGAACGGGCCCGCACTCGGCCCTGGATCCTGCAGCAGGCTCTTGTTGAAGGCCTCCGGTGTCGCGGTGACCGATTTGGGGTAGAAGAACGTCGTGCCCGCGAACTGTCCACGCCAATCGGCGTAGTGCTTATTGAAGGTGATGACCGCTTGCCGATCGTCTACCCCGCGTTCGACCTTCTCCACCCGGTCGAAGCCGGCATTGGCCGCGATCAGGAACGACTTGTCCACACCACTCATCGCATGTGCTTGCGACTGAATATCTTCCCAGGTGATCGGAGTGCCGTCGGACCAGACCGCCTTGGGATTGATGGTGTAAGTGACCACCTGCTTGGGTTCGGTGCTGGTGAGCTGAATATCGGTGAAGTAATCGGTATTCACCGAAAGATTGGCCGCCGCATCGGTTTTGAATGCACGCGGCATCGTCGGCCGCAACAGGGCGGAGGTATCGCCATCGTTTCCGTCGTTGTTGAGCCCGTTCCAGTTCTGCGGGAGCGCGCTGAGTGACAGCCGTAGATTCCCTCCGTCACGCAGCTCGCTGACATCTTTCGGATTGATGTCGTTCGTAGTCCCGAGCGCATCGGTGGAACCCGCAGGCGCACCGGTGTCGTCGGAGCTGCATCCTGCCGCGATCAGCCCGATGGCGACCAGCGGGATCGCCAATCGCGTTGTCCATGAACGAACCCGCATGTTTCGCTCCTTCCCGCAGGGATCCTGCGTAATCACTTGACGAAACCGATTTTGGTGTAGTCGTAGGAGGCCAGCCCGGCCGCCCCGTAATTGGCGAGCTCGGCGCGGACACCCACATTGCCCGGCGTTTGATACAGCGGCAGCGAATGACCTTCCTCGAAGACCTTCCGATCCACCTCGTTGGCCAGCTCGGTCACCTTCTGCGGATCGAGTTCCGAGACGGTGCGTTCGATCAGCGCGTTCAGCTCCGGCGAACCGATCCGGCCGTAATTGCCCTGCAGGTCATCAGGGTTGTAGGCGAACAGCTGGGCGAGATCGCCGATCGGGAAAGCGTCACCGACGAGGGAGAATTGGGCGACGTCGAAGTTGCCCGGCCGGATGACGTCGGTGAACAAGCCCGCGGCGGGCTTGGTGTCGATGATCAGCTTCACGCCGACCTGGGCCAGATTCTGCTGCATGATCTGCGCCATCTGGATCCAGCCCTGGCTGTTGAGCATCACGTCGCGGATCTCGAGTTTGCGGCCGTCCTTCTCCCGGACGTCGCCGTTGAGTTTCCAGCCGAGATCGTCGAGCAGCCGAGCGGCCGCGGCGGGGTCATAGGCGATAGCCGCCGAATTGTCTTGGTAGCCGACCTGACCCGCCAGGAAGACGTGGCTGTTCAACGGTTTCGGATTCTCGACCATGCCGTTGTGGATGGCGGTGACGATGCCCTGCCGGTCGATGGCCTTCGAGACGGCAATGCGCAGTTGCGGATCGGCGAGGATGGCACCCGGCGCGCCGTTGAAGCGCAGATGGCCCCAGAAGTTGCTGGTCGCGCGGCGGATCGCGACGCCGGGGGTGCTGCGCGCCGTCTTCACATCGTCGAGGGTGCCGAGGCCGACCGCGTCGATCTCGTTGTTCTGGAGGGCGGGAATCATCGCGGCGGGATCGAGCACGCTGAAGGTGATGGTGTCGAGTTTCGGTGTCGCACCCCACCATTTCGGATTGTGGCCGAGGACGACACGTCGCTGGGTGCGATCGACGCTCTGCACGATGAACGGCCCCGCGGTGAGGGTGACGCCGGCGATCAGGCCCTTGTTGAAAGCCTCCGGCGTCGCGGTCACCGATTTGGGATACAGCGACCCTTCACCGGCGAATT
The DNA here is from genome assembly GCF_044459885.1 of Nocardia sp. NPDC050175. NCBI lineage: Bacteria > Bacillati > Actinomycetota > Actinomycetes > Mycobacteriales > Nocardiaceae > Nocardia > Nocardia sp. NPDC050175. The sequence goes on along the minus strand of NZ_JBITJI010000018.1, from coordinate 121,126 downwards.
GGCCCTGCCACTCCGCGTACGGCTGTTTGAACGTGATGACCGCCTGCCGGTCGTCGGTACCGCGTTCGATCTTTTCCACGCGGTCGAAGCCGAACGACTGCGCGATCAGGTACTGCTTGTCGGCCCCACTCAGCGCCACGCCCTGGGCACGCATGTCCTCCCAGGTGATCGGCGATCCGTCGGACCACACCGCCTTCGGGTTGATCGTGTACCGGACTACCTGGGGATTGGTGCTGGTCAGCTGGATATCGGTGAAGTAGTCGGTGTCGATCGACAGCTTGCCTGCCGCATCGGTCCGATAGGCGCGTGGCATCGCGGGCCGCAGGATGCTGGTGATCGAGGCGTCGTTTCCGTCGATGGTCAGCGTGTTCCAGTTCTCCGGAATCGCCGAGGTCGCCAGCCGCAGGTTGCCGCCGTCGCGCAGTTCGTCGCGCTCTTTCGGGTTGATGTCGTTGGTCGTGCTCAGCGCACCCGTCGCACCCTCGGCGTGACTGGTGTCGTCGGCGCTGTCACAACCGCTCACGATCAATCCGAGCGCGACCATCGGAACGGCGAATCGGGTTGCCGCCGAACGTCTCATCAACGACGTTCGTGCTCGGATCGGCATCGTGCTCTCCTTCTATCGACTGACGGCCGGAACCGGGACCGCGTCGATCAGATCGCGCGTGTACCAATGCTGAGGGTCGGCGAAAATCAGTTCCGCCGGGCCGGATTCGACGATCTTGCCGCGATACATCACCGCGATGTCGTGGGCCAGATTGCGCACCACGGACAGGTCGTGCGAGACGAACAGGTAGGACAGCCCGCGCTCGATCTGCAAGTCGCGCAACAGGTTCAGCACGCCGGCCTGGATGGACACGTCCAACGAGGACACCGGTTCGTCGAGGACGAGGATCTCCGGATCCAGCGCGAGCGCGCGGGCGATGCTGATGCGCTGCTTCTGCCCGCCGGAGAAGTCGGCGGGATAGCGTTCGGCGTGATCGCGGCGCAGGCCGACCTGTTCGAGCAGTTCCGGTACCCGGCGGGCGATCTCGTCGCGCGGGCGGCCGTCGATGCGCATCGGCTCGGCCAGCGCGTCGAAGATCGGCAGGCGTGGGTCGAGCGAGGCGGTCGGATCCTGGAAGACGATCTGCATCTTGCGGCGGATGTCGCGCTTCTGCGCCTTGGTCAGGGTCGCGACGTCGCTGCCCATGATCTCGATGGCGCCCGATTCCGGCTTGACCAGGTCGAGAATCTGGCTGAGCGTGGTCGATTTGCCGGAACCGGACTCGCCGACCAGGGCCAGCGTGCGGCCCGCGCGGATCTCGAAGCTGATGCCGTCGACCGCGCGGATCTCGCCTTTGCGGCGCTTGAACAGGATGCCCGCGGTGATCGGGAAGGTCTTCACCAATTCCGAAACCCGAAGCACCACTTGGTCACTGACTTCGGCCTCGACCCTCGGCTCGGTGACTTCCTGCCGATAAGCCTCGAACAGTGCGTCGCTGCCGACCTCCGCGGTGCGGATGCAGGCGGCCGAGTGCCCGGGGTTGGTCTTCTCCAACGGTGGCTCGGCGACCAGGCATTCATCGATCGAGATCGGGCAGCGTGGCGCGAACGAGCAGCCCGGCGGCAGCGCGTGCATGGCGGGCGGCGCGCCGACGATCGGGATCAGCGGCTGGCGGGCCGGGCGGTCCATCCGCGGGATGGAGCCGAGCAGACCCACCGTGTACGGCATCCGCGGTGCGCTGAAAAGCTCGGTGGTGGTGGCGGTTTCGACGATCTTGCCCGCGTACATCACCGCGACCCGGTCGGCCAGGGTGGCGGCGATGCCCATGTCGTGGGTGATCATGATGACGCCCGCGCCGGTGATATCGCGCGCCTTGCGCAGCAGGTTCAGGATCTGCGCCTGCACCGTCACGTCGAGCGCGGTGGTCGGCTCATCGCAGATGATCAGCGCGGGATCGTTGGCGATCGCCATGGCGATGACCACCCGCTGGCGCATGCCGCCGGAGAACTCGTGCGGAAAAGCCTTGGCGCGCACCTCGGGTTCCTCGATGCCGACCAGGGCGAGCAGCTCGATCGCCTTGGCCGCCGCCTCGGACCGGCTCATCTTGCCGTGTGCCAATAGGGCTTCGGCGATCTGCTCGCCGACCCGGTACACCGGGGTCAGCGCCGAGAGCGGGTCCTGGAACACCATGCTGATGGAACTGCCACGCAGCCTGGACAATTCGCGATCGCCGAGGCCGAGCAGTTCGCGACCGCGCAACCGGATCGAGCCGCCGATCCTGGCTTGCTCGGGCAGCAGGCCGATCACCGCGAGCGAGGACACCGACTTGCCGGAACCGGATTCGCCGACGATGGCGAGCACTTCGCCGTCGGACACGGTGTAGTTGACACCGCGCACCGCCTCGATGCGGCCCTCCTCGCTGGGGAAGGAGACGCGCAGGTCGGTGACCTCCAGCAGCGGTGCGGTGAAGTTCTTCTCGACCACGACCTTCTCGGTGGGGTCAGCGCCCGTCATACCTTTGCCTTCTTCTTCGAGCGCGCCCGCTTGGCGCTGGGATCGAACGCGTCGCGCAGTCCGTCACCAACCAGGTTGGCGCACAACACGATGGTGATCAGCAGGCCACCGGCGAACAGGAACAGCCACGGATAGGTCAGCGCCGACTTGGTGCCCGACGCGATCAGCGAGCCGAGCGAGACGTCGGGCGGCTGCACGCCGAAACCGAGGAAGCTGAGCCCGGTTTCGGCCATGATGGCCGCGCCGACCGCCAGCGTGGTGTCGATGATCAGGATCGAGGCGATGTTCGGCAGGATGTGGCTGATGATCACGGTGCGCGTCGGTGCGCCCATATACCTTGCGGCCCTGACGAATTCACGGTCGCGCAGGCTGATCGTCAGGCCGCGCACGATGCGCGCGCTGATCATCCAGCCGAACACGCTGAGCAGCAGGATCAGCAGCAGGATCGAACCGTTGCCCTTGGTCCGCGGCGCGAACAGCGCGACGATGATGAAGCTCGGCACCACGAGCAGCAGGTCGACCAGCCACATGAGCGCGCGGTCGGTCCAGCCGCCGAGCAGGCCGGCGGTCGCGCCCGCCGTCGCGGCGATGGTGGTGGAGATGAGCGCGACGCACAGGCCGATCACCAGCGACTTCTGCATGCCGCGCAGGGTCTGTGCCAGCACGTCCTGGCCGATCTGGGTGGTGCCGAACGGATGTCTGCCGCTCGGCGGCTTCAGCAGGGCGGTGTAATCCAGCTGCTGGTAGTCGTACTTCAGCAGCGGCGGCAACGCGAAGCTGGCGATGAAGAGCAGGATCAGGATCACCGCGCCGACCACCGCGGGCTTGTTCCGCAGGAATCGGCGCAGTACCAGCTTGCTCCGGCCTGCCGCGGCGGGCTCGGGGGCACCCTGGACGATGATTTCGGCTTCGGTCATCGGACACGCACCCGGGGATCGAGAAGGGCCAACACGACGTCGGAGAGCAGGCCGGACACCAGCACTATCAGTCCGGCGAACGCGGTCACCGTCACCACGGGGTACAGGTCCTGGGCGTTGATCGAATCGACCAGCCACTCACCGACGCCGTGCCAGCCGAAGATCTTCTCGGTGAACGTCGCTCCGGTGATCAAGCCGAGCAGGCTGTAGGCGAACAGCGTCGCCATCGGGATCAGCGCGGTGCGCAGGCCGTGCTTGTAGAGCGCCTTGCTGCGGGTCAGGCCCTTGGCGCGGGCGGTGCGAATGAAATCGCTCTGCAACACGTCGAGCATGGCGTTGCGCTGATACCGGCTGTAGCCCGCCATCCCGCCGAGGGCGAGACCAGCCGTCGGTAGCACCAGGTGCTGGGCTCGGTCGAGCAGTTGCGGCCAGAATCCGTCGATCCGATTCGCCGAGGTCTCCCCGGTGTAGAGGAATATCTGCGACCCGGTGAGCGAATTGATTTCCAGCGCACCGTATTTCAAGAGTGTCGCAAGAAGGAACACTGGGGTGCTGAGCACGAGCAACGAGATGATCGTGGTGAAGTAATCGCTGAATTTGTACTGCCTGATCGCACCGGCCGCGCCGATCAAGACGCCGAGCACGGTGCCGATCAGCGAACCGATGATCAGCAGTCGCAGACTCACCGCGACCCGGCGCGGCAGCTCCTCGCTCACCGGCTGCCCGGCGAGGGTCTTCCCGAAATCCCCTTGCGGTATCCCTTTCAACCAGGTGATATAGCGCTGCGGGATCGGGTCGTTGAGGTGTAATTCCGCAGCTTTGGCATCGATCACCGCCTGCGGCGGGCGCGGATTGCGTTGTTCCAGACTGTCCAGCGGGCGGAACGTCAGCGACGCCAAGCTGAAGGTCAGGAACGACGCCAGCAGCAACAGCACGACATAGTGAAGCGCGCGTCGTAGCAGGAAGCCGGTCATCAGTCCTCGTGGTCTTTCGGCTGGACGGACCAGCGCCGAGTATTAGCCCCTGATCATAAGGACGAAGACCCGGACGCGCGTGTCACGCGGGGCTCGGGCATGTCCTTTATTCTTGCGGCACACGCGTTACGCGGTCGGTTCGACGCGACGAAGGGGGAGTCATGAGCGAGCGTCAGCGAGTGAAACGAAGGCACAGTACGCTTTTGCGAACGGCCGAGCGGACTGTCGGCGAGGGGGACACATGAGTTATCCGCAATATCCGGGTGGGTACAACCCGTATCCGGCGTACTCACCCGGAATGTCGGCGCCGAGCGGGGCCACCGCGATCACCGCCGGAGTGCTGGCCTGTGTCGGTGCGGTCGCCGAATTGTTCGGCGGCGGAGTCAGTTTGGTGTTCGGGATCATCGGCGCGCAGCTCGGTGAATACGACACCACCGGGCTGTTCTCCGAAGGTTGGTTCCAGACCTGGGCCATCGTGTCCGGTGCGATCGGGCTGGTTGCCGCGGTCCTGCTCGGAGTCGGTGCCGTCGCGATGTTCACCAGGAAATCGTTCGGCCGGGTGCTCATCGTCGTCGGCTGCGTCGCGGCGATCGCCGTCGGTATCACGGGGACCGTGCTGGTCCACTCCTCCGACACCACCTCGGACAGCCTGAGCTCCCTCAGCGGCGGAGTCGGCGGCCTGCTCGGTCTCATCTTCCCCGTCGCCACGGCAGTACTCGCCCTCCTCCCGATGACCAGCCGCTGGCTGGCACACACCCCGGTCGCCGCCGCCCCGCCGCCCTACGGCTACCCCTATCCCGGCCAGCCGCAGCCCGGCACAGCTTGGTCGATGCAGCCAGGTGCCGCCGGTCAGGCCGACGGGCAGCCGCAAGCCGCTTGGGGGCAGCCCGGACAAGTCAGCGGCTCGGTGCCCGCTGGTCAGGCCTCGTGGCAGCAGGCGCCGTCCGTGCCGCCGGCCGCCGGAAGCCCGCCTGCTCAGGCCTGGCAACAGCCGGGACAACCGAATGGCGCGGCCCCGGCTGGTCAGGCCTGGCAGCAGCCACCGTCCGTGCCGGGGGCGTCCGCACAGCCTGCTCAGGCCTGGCAGCAACCGGCCACCGACGAGGCCGACAAGCAATCGGCCGCACCGCAATCCGCCTGGGGCGTACCCGCACAGCCAGCTCCCTCGGCACCGGATCAGCCGCAACCCTCCTGGGGTGTGCCTGCCCAATCGGACGCCGCTGCACCGAACGGCCAAGCCGCGTGGCCGCCGCCGCAGGGGGCCTGGGGCGTACCTGCACAGCCTGCTATCGGACGCAACGACGAGACGGTGCTCCGGCCACCAACCGCAGTCCCACCGTCTGATCCCGTGGTCCCGCCACAGACCGCGGATGACACCGTTTGGCGTCCGCCGCCTGCCTAGTCGCGAGGCATCAGACGACAATGTCGCGTGCCGGCCGCCACACGGCAGCCTGTGCCTGGACCGGTCAGCACTCGGTGTCCATACCGAGTCGCCGGGGCAGCCGTCGCCGCGACGTCGCGGCTGTCGACATGCCAGCGCGCTCGCACGGGACGGATTTCGCGGATCCGTCCGATGCCTCAGCTCGGCCGATGCGCACCTTCCTGGCGATACCCCCGGCACCGCGAGTCGGTCGTCCGGCAGGATGGAATGGGTGACCCTCCTGCACCTACCCAAGCCGAAGATGGTGGCGACCGATGTCGACGGCACCCTCATCGATCATGACGAGCGGGTCACCGCGCGCACCAAGGCCGCGGTGGACGCGCTGATCGGCGACGGTGTGCCGTTCGTGCTCGCCACCGGACGACCGCCGCGCTGGATCGATCCGGTGGTCGACGGGCTCGGCTACGCGCCGCTGTGCGTGTGCGGCAACGGGGCGGTCATCTATGACAGCGCCACCGATCGGGTGCTGGCCAGCATGACGTTGGACGTGGCGACGCTGTCCTGGATCGCGGACCTGGCCGAGGCGGCACTGCCCGGGTGCGGGCTGGCGGCCGAGCGGGTCGGCGAGAGCGCGCACGACGCGGTCACCCCGCAGTTCGTGAGCTCACCGCTGTACGAGCACGCCTGGCTCAATCCGGACGACACCACGGTCGCCCGGCACGAGGTCATCGACGCCCCGGCGATCAAGATGCTGATCCGACTACCTGGCGCGCGCAGTTCCGACATGCGCGCCGTGCTCGCCCCACTGCTCGGCGAGCGCGCCGACATCACCTACTCCACCGAGCACGGACTGATCGAACTGTCCGCCCCCGGCGTCACCAAGGCCTCCGGCCTGTCGATCGTCGCGCAACGCCTCGGCGTCGAGCCCGCCAACATCGTCGCGTTCGGCGACATGCCCAACGACGTCCCCATGCTCACCATGGCGGGCCACGGCGTCGCGATGGCCAACGCCCACCCCGAAGCCATCGCCGCCGCCGACGAGGTCGCCGAATCCAACGCCGACGACGGCGTAGCCCGCATCCTCGAACGCTGGTGGCTCTGAACCAGCCGCCGCATCGGCCCCAGTTCCGTTCCACAAGATCAGGGGAAACTGGTGCAGGCATAGCCCGAGGAACTACATCAGTTCCCCCTGATCTTGCCGCCGACCTGAGGCAAGACCGTTCACCGTGACTCCGCACCGGCGCGGGTTGGCCTCGCGCGCGCGAATTCGCTTGCTGCGCACGAGTTTGCCAGCTGTTTTGCGCGCGGCCCGCTAGAAAGAGCGCGCCGTGCTGGTGTGAGCACGTAGCACCCTTCGCGTTTCGGCGCCCTCGCTCCGTAGCGGCGAACTGGCAGGGGGCTGGCCTTGCGCGCACGAATTCGCTTGGTGCGTGCGAATTTGCCAGCTGTTGTGTACGCGGCGGGCCATAGCGTGCGCGCCGTGCTGGTGGTGACGGATGCAGTCACCGCCCCTCAGCGGCCGTGCTCTGCGCGAATCCGTCGCGCCGTAGCGTCACCGGCTGGCCTCGCGCGCGCGAATTTGCTTGCCGCGCACGAACTTGCCAGCTGTTCTGCGCGCGGCGCGCTAGAAAGTGCGCGCCGCGTGGATGTGAGCACGAACGCAGACGCGCGCAAAAGGGCTGGCGTCGCGCACACGAATTCGCTTGCTGCGCAGGGGTTTGCCAGCTGATTTGAGCGCAGCGCGCGAGGAGGGGCGCGGCGGGGGGAACGCAATCGGAGCCCGCGGCCGTTGGCTGCGGGCTCCGAGTGGTGGCTGGGTCTGGGTCAGCCTGCTGGTTCGGGGGCGGGGGTCGGGAGGAAATCTTCGGGGGTCGGGAACTTGAGGGCGTCGGGGGCTGGGGAGGGGAGATCGGCAGGGGCCGGTGCCTGTGCCGGGGCCGGAGCCTCGGCGGGTGCGGGAGCCTCGGCGGGTGCGGGAACCTCAGCGGGAGCAGGGGATTGGGCCGGGGCGGGTGCTTGGCCGGGTGCGGGGCGGGCCGCGTCCTGCTGGTAGGTGTCGTTGTAGGTCTTCCACACCGTGGTGACGATGCCGGTCGCCTGGTTGAGGATCAGCGAGCCGTATTGGAAGTCCGAGCGTTGGCCGTTCGGCACGTTGTAGGCGTCGCTGGTCGGGAGGCCGAGGACGCCCGCGTCGCCGCCGAGTTGCAGGAAGCGGTCGAGGATCTTGCCGAGTACCTCGATGACCTTGCCGTCGGGTGCGGTGTAGACGTAGCCGTTGGCGAACTTGGCGTACTGCTGGCCCTGCGCGGCGGGCAGCGGCTCGGTCTGCGCGGCGCCGAGTGGGCCACGGGGACCGCCCTTGTCGGACCAGTGCTTGGCGATGGGGTTCTCGTTCACCATGCCGAGCAGCTTCTTGGTGAGTGCGGCGAGCGCGCTGAGATCGGGCTTGTTGCGCGGCGCCGGCTGCGGGGCCGGGCTATTCGCGGTGCCGTCGGTGCCGGTCCCGTTGTTCGCGTAGCTGTCGGTGCCGTCGCTGTTTCCGCTGTTCGCGGTGCCGGCACCACCCGCGACACTCGCGGCGATTTCGCGAATTCGATCCATTTCCGCATAGGCGGCATCGCCGGGACATGCGGTGTTGCCGACGTCGCGGTGGGCGAACACGATCGGCAGGTTCACCGCCTGGCCCATCGCATAGGAGGTGTACTCCGTGCCCTCCGAGTACATGATGGTTTTCCCTTGCGGGTTGAGATGCGCGATCTTGGCGCGCCAGCCGATGAAGTCGCCGATCGCCTGGATCGACTCTTCGGTAGGCGGTTCAGAGGAGTAGTTGCCCATCAGCGCGACACCCGCGGTGTTCTCGTTGAACCCGCCCGCGTGCGCGCCCTGCACCGCTCGGTCGAGACCGCCCGCGCGGCCCTCGAAGATCTGACCGTACTTGTCGACCAGTGCGTTGTAGCCGATGTCGCACCAGCCCAACGTTTGTGCGTGATAGGTGTAGATCGCGCGGACGATGCCCGCGGACTCTTCCGGGGTGTAGTCGTTGCGTCCGGCCGTGTGGTGCACGGTGATACCGCCGAGGCCGTCCTTGCCGGGGCCGTCGTCGTAGGTGGGTTCTTCGCAGCGGATGCTCTCGTCGGCGCCCCAGCCCTCGCGGGAGATCACCTTGGGTCCACCGCCGGGTGCGGGCGCGGCGACCTTGTGCAGCGCGCCGTCGATGGCGCCGCGGCCCGGATCGATCAGGACGGCGGTCAGGTCGACGCCCGACATTTGCGCGGGATCGTCCGAGCGCGGTGCGGGCTGGGCCGCCGGGTCCGGTGCCGTCGCCGCGGCGTTCTTGCGGGTCACCAGCATCTGCACGGCCTTGGTGGTGCCGACGTAGAGCGGCTCGGTGCCGGTCTTGCCGCCTGCCGCAGTGCGATCGGTGCGGCGAGTGTCCACCGGTTCGGTGTTGAACCACGGGCCCCAGCTGCCGTCGGGTTGGCGGGCGCGCAGCATCGCCTTGGTGTTCGTCAGATCGGCGGCGGTGAGGGCGACGACGCTGAAGGGCGTTTCGCGGGACAGTTCTTTGACCTGTGCGCCGACCTGGTCCGCCAGCTCGGGCGGGACCGCGCCCGGGGTCAGCGCGGGTGTGTCGGGTGTGGTGCCCGGTTCGAGTCGGCTGGGATCGGCGACGAAACGCGTGCCGCCCGGAACAGATTGGGCGGGTGCCGGTGCGGTCTGCCCGGAATTGGGGACCTGCCCCGGAATCGTGTTCTGGCTCGGTGCGGTGACCTGGCCGGGAATGGCGTTCTGGGCCGGTGCGGTGAGGCCGGGAATGTTGTTCTGGTTTGGTGCGCTGGCCTGGCCCGGAATGTTGTTCTGGTTTGGTGCGCTGGCCTGGCCCGGAATGTTGTTCTGGTTCGGCGCGCTGGCCTGGCCCGGAATGCGGCTTTGGCTTGGCGCACTGGCCTGGCCGGGAATGCTGTTTTGATTCGGCGCGCCTGCCTGCCCGGGAATCGTGTTCTGCGTCGGTGCGCCTGCCTGCCCGGGGAATGGTGTCTGCCCTGGTGTGAGGCCTTGCCCGGGAGTGGCGTTCGATCCAGGCGTGGTGAGCTGACCTGGCGCGCTCTGCTGGCCGGGAGTGGCCGGATGTGGACCATTCAACTTCGGTAGCGGAATTTCTTTGGGTAGTTGCACACCCGGCGGCAGCGGTAGTCCATCGGGAATGGGAATTGACGCCGGTAGCGGCAGCATCCGCAGATCCGACAGGTGCAGATCCGGCAGATCCAATCCGGTGAGTTCGCGCAGCGGCAGCACGATATCGGGCGCCGAGTTCAGCACCACCTCGGCCAGCTGCGCCGGTACGGCGGCGAGCTCGGAGCCGGTGGTGGTGCGGTAGTCGGGCGAGTCGCTCATCGTGAGCGCCGCGAGCGGGGCCGCTACCGCAAGCGTGGTGACAACCGGGAGGACGTAGGAACGTTTCGGTTTGCGGTAGGGCACGAGCGTCTCCATTCAGGTCGAACCAGTGATCGTGTGCAAAACCAGGGTTGCTTCCTGATGTATCAACGATCACAATAGTCACAACTGTCACATATCTAAACCTCTGGTTGAGGATTATGTGATTGCTCGAATGTAGCTCTCGGAATGCGGCCGGATGGAACGACATGCCGACAGGTATCCAATCCGCCCGGCCCCGGAATACCGTGGGAGTGAACGGATGCGACGCCACATAGCACCGGAACGAAAGAGCACGGGGGGAGCACAAATGCGGGTGAAATCTGCGCGCAGAGCGAAACGAGCGGCTCGCCGGGGGCAGCGGCGGCGCGGGCCGGGACAACCTGCGCTATCCGTGCGTTCGGTGCTGGTCACGGGCGGTGCGACGCTGACCGCCGGTGCCGTGCTGGTGCTGTGGGTGTGGCCGGGGGAAACGCCGTACCGGACGGTGGCGGGGCCGGGCCACGGGCGTGGGATGAGCCAGCTCGGCGCGTTCGCGAGCGCCCAGGAGGGGCAGACCGCGGAAAACATCCTGGCGCATTACTACCCCGGTGCCACGCTCGGCACAGTTCCGGCAAACACCGTCGGGATCCGGCTGACCGCGCAGGACGACTCCACCCTCGACACCTTCGCGGGCGCCGGTCTGCGCGTCGCCGGTCAGCTGGTCGAGGCCGGGCAGGCCGCGCATCTCACCCCGCTGCCCAATGGCGGCGCGAACGTGGTGGTGACGGTCGGCTGCGACGGCGACGTGCTGTGGCAAGCGGCGACCGACGATCCGTGGGTCTATCCAATCGACCCCGGACCGAACCGGCCCGCCGCGGAACACCTGACCCTCTGCGGTGGATCGGCGTATCGCGGCGCGCTCGGGGTGGCGACGGAAAACGGCGCGGCACGCACCGTCAACCGCGTCGACGTGGAGGACTACCTGCTCGGCGTGATCCCGGCCGAGGTGCAGGCCAACTGGGCGGACAAGGGCGGGGCCGAGGCACTGAAGGCCCAGGCGATCGCCGCGCGCTCGTATGTCCTTGCCGAGCACCGTTATTCGTACGCGCAGAGCTGCGACACCACCGACTGCCAGGCGTATCCCGGCACCGCGAAGGAAGATCCGCGCTCGGCTGCCGCCGTCGTCGGCACCGCGGGGACCGTGCTGCTGCGCGACGGGCGAATCCTGCGCTCGGAGTACTCCTCCGCGCCCGGCGGTGGCGAACCCGCCGACATCTACACCTTCGAGGTCGGACCCGCGCTGACCGATCTCGCGCCCAATGCGCCGACAGCTCCGGTGGATCCGCGTACGAAGGTCGCTGTCGGCGAATCGCCGATCGATGTCGAATACCGCCGAATCGGTGGCGCGGCAAGCAAAGTCGGTCAGCCGCTCGGCCCGGAGATGGCACTACCGGAACACGCCGGAACGTATCGCATGTTCACCAACGGCGTCATCATCTCGACGGCCACCCTCGGCGCACAGGTCGTCGACTTCACCACGCTGCTGCAATTGGTGCCCGATCCGCAGGCACCGAAGGGCGGCCCGTCGAAGGCGAGCGTGCCGTCCGCTTCGTCGGGTGCTGTTGTGCCCGAACAGGTTCCGCCAGCCGGAAGCGTTCCGCCGGTGCCCGCGCCATCCGGTGCCACCACACCGCCGGTGCCCGAATCAGTCCCGTCGGGTGCGAACGCTGCACCGGTCCCTGAATCAACGCCATCTGGTGTCAACGCAATGGCGGAGCCCGCGCCGCCAGCCGCGGACACGCCTCAGGTGCCCGCGCCGCCTGCCGACGTGGCGCCCATGCCGTCCGATGCCGGCAGAGCGCCTGTCTCCGCGCGGGTTCCGACTGGTGCGACCGCGGAGCCGGTTCCCTCCGATGCGGATGGGCCTTCGGGTTTCGAGTCTGAGCCGCCGAGTGCCGGCGTTGCGTCGGTGCCGGAGTCCGTGCCGTCCGGTGTCAGCACAGTGCCGGTGCCCGAGGCGGTTCCATCCGGTGTGCGGGTGCCGCCCGTGTTCGAGTCGGCACCTCCGGTCGGTTTCGTGCCGCCCGCGAATTCGGCGACACCCGGTAGCACGGTCGCACCGACGACGGCGGCTACTCCGACACCGCGGCCGACGCCGGGGATTCCGATCCCTTCGGCTGGTGCGACCAGTAGTCCGCTGTCACCGGGATCTTCGGGACCTGCGGCGCGGCGATGATGGATGGCTGAGGCGGTCTAGGCGGACATCTTTCGTTGCGCCGCAACGATTGAAGCCTTCCGGTCACCGAAAGTGTCCAGCCAGGACGGGCTTTCGGTATACGGAGGTCAGTCCGGCACACCGTCCCCGAGCGACTCCGCCAGCGTCCGCAACAGTCCCGCGAGCTGCTCGCGCGATTCCAGGTCCAACGCCGCGAGTATGCGCTGCTCGTTCGCCATATGCTTCGGCAGCACGTCGTCGATCATCTGGCGCCCCGCCGCGGTGAGCCGGACCCGGATCACCCGGCGGTCCGACGGGCACGGCATGCGTTCGACCAGGTCCTTGGCCACCAGCCGGTCGATCCGGTTGGTGATCGCGCCCGAGGTCACCATGGCCACCTTGATCAGCGCGCCCGCGGTGAGTCCCTCGTCGCCGCCGGAGCGGCGCAGCGTGGCGAGCACGTCGAACTCCCAGAACTCGATCCCGTACTCGTTGAAGAACTGCTTGAGCTCGTGCTCGAACAGGCGCGACAACCGTTGGATGCGGCCGATCACCGCCATCGGCGAGACGTCGACCTCCGGGCGTTCCCGATTCCAGTGCTGGGTGAACAGGTCCACCGCGTCTGCCATGGCCGCTCCTCTCTACTCTAAGAATCTTAACATTGATCTACTTGACGTTGAGGCACTCGAGCGAGTAGATATTTCAACGTTGAGATTATCAATGAGGAGCGAACGACATGACCACAAGCACCACCCCGCGCACCGGAAACTCGTACGCGGGCACCCTGGCGCTCACCGCCCTCACCCCCATCGTCTGGGGCTCCACCTACGCCGTCACCACCGAGTTCCTGCCGCCGGACCGCCCGCTGTTCACCGCGCTCATGCGCGCACTGCCCGCCGGTCTCGCGCTGCTCGCCATCACCAGGGTGCTGCCGCGCGGCATCTGGATCGGCCGCGCCGCCGCCCTCGGCCTGCTGAATATCGGCGCCTTCTTCCCACTGCTGTTCCTCGCCGCGTACCGGCTGCCCGGCGGTGTCGCAGGCGTGCTCGGCGCGGTCGCGCCGATGTTCGCGCTCGGCCTGGCCACCGTCGTCCTCGCCGAGAAGCCCAACGGGCGCAAGGTGATTGCCGGTCTGATCGGCGTCTTCGGCGTCGCGCTCGTGGTGCTGCGGGGCAATGCGCAACTCGATACCGTCGGCGTCATCGCCGGACTCGCCGGTGCCGCGTCCATGGCGGCGGGCACCGTGCTCACCCAGCGGTGGGGACGGCCGGAAGGGGTCGGCCCGCTCGCGCTGACCGGTTGGCAGCTCACCGCCGGCGGTCTGTTCATCCTGCCGCTCGCCCTGCTCATCGAGGGCGCGCCGCCCGCGCTGGACGGCGACGCGATCGGCGGCTACCTGTACCTCGGCGTCATCGGCACCGCGGCGGCCTACTGGCTCTGGTTCCGCGGGATCTCCAAGGTGCCCGCCACCTCGGTCGCCTTCCTCGGTCTGCTTAGCCCGGTGTCCGCGGCCGTGATCGGCTGGATCGCACTCGGTCAGGCGCTGAGCCCGCTGCAGATGATCGGCCTGGTCATCGCGCTGGCCGGCACGGTGTTCGGCCAGCTGGCGGGTAAGCCGAAGGCGGCCGAGGTTGCGGAACCGGCGGTGCCGGTCCCGGCGGCCGCGCGCTGAACCGCGGATAAACAGGGTTGACCTTGACGTAGCGTCAACTTGCATGCTGATTACACCGACGAGATGAGAAGGGAGAACAAGGTCGTGCGCACCGAATGGTCCATCCAGGATCTGGCCAAGGCGGCCGGTACCACCAGCCGCACGCTGCGCCACTACGGCCAGCTCGGGCTGCTGCCGCCGAGCCGGATCGGCACCAACGGTTATCGCTACTACGACCAGGACTCCCTGGTGCGGTTGCAACGCATCCTGCTGCTGCGAGAACTCGGCCTCGGCCTCCCGGTCATCGCCGAAGTGCTTGCCGGTGCACAGGACTCCGGTGCCGCACTGCGCACGCACCTGGAACTGCTTCGGCAGGAACAGGATCGGATCCGGCGCCAGATCGAGTCGGTGCAAACCACGCTGCAGAAGACGGAAAGAGGTGAACAACTCATGGCCGCAGAAGTTTTCGACGGCTTCGATCACACTCAATACAAGGATGAGGTGATCGAACGCTGGGGCAAGGACGCCTACGAAAGCGGCGACAAGTGGTGGCGCTCGATGAGCGAAGCGCAGCAGAAGGCGCACTTCCAGACTCATCTGGACATCGCCGCCGATTACGGCCGGGCGCATGCCGCCGGGCTGGCGCCCGATAACGACGAGGTGCAGGCCATCGTCGCCAGGCACCGCGCCTGGATCGGCGACGGCTGGCAGGGCAAGGCCGTGCTCGAGGAGGCCTTCATCGGCCTCGGCGAGATGTACGTCGCGGACCCGCGTTTCGCGGCCAACTACGACGTGCACGGCGCGGGGACCGCGGCGTTCGTCCGGGACGCCATGAAGGTCTACGCCGAGACACAGCTCTAGATCGCGCCCAACCCACGGCCGGTACGCATACTGAATGCGTGCCGGCCGTCGGCGGAGAGAGGGCATCCGAGCAATGACATACGCCAGTGAGAGTCCGCGAGCGACCCCGCCCGCGGAGCCGAGCGGAGTGATCGCGACCAGCGCGGCAGTGCTGGCCCTGCTCGCCGGGCTGTGCAACCTGTGGGGCGAGCGAACCGTGCTCAACGCCCTCGGCGCGCGCCCGCACCTCGACAAATCCTTCGCCGCCTTGTCGATCCTCGGCGCCTTGCTCGCCGCGATCGCCCTCATCTACGGCGCCATCCAACTGCTGCGCCGCGACGAAACCGCCCGCTACGTCCTCATCCTCACCTCGGGCCTGCTGACCGTCTTCGCCCTCATCGCCCTGGTCTGCTCGCTCACCGGCTACCAGCCCGACTACGGCATCGATTGGCTGCCGAAGAAGGGGCAATCGCTCGAAATCCGCAACGGCACTGTCGACGGCCTGATCGGCACCTTGACCGCCCTGCTCCATCGCGAGTGGATCGCCTCATTGACCGCCGCGGTCCTGCCGCTCGCCATCTTCCTCCTGGCGTCCTCGCGCTACACCGCCCGGTGGGTGGCATACACGCCGCCACGTTTCCGTGCCGGAATTCCGGACAGCCAAACGACTTTCGGATCTATCGACGCCTAACCGGCCTGCCACGCTGCCGACAACACCTCTCATCGGCTCGATCGACCGCGGATCGCGCGGTAAGGTTCGCCCCGAAACCTAGAGGGGGGTTCGATGAGTAATCCATATGGTGGACCAGGCAATCCGGTTCCGACGCCCGCGCAACGTGGGTTGTCCGGGGTGATCTCCATCGTGACGGCGTGGCTGGGTGCGTCGGGCGTCGGCTTCGGCTCGATCTCGGCCTTCGAGTTTTTCCGAACGGTCGACCCTATCCGTAAGCCGAGCCGCACGGACGACAAGTACGACGCCTGGAAACTCGCTTCAGAATTCCACAAAGGGCTGGAAGCCCTGCTGATCGTTTCGGTCCTGATGGCCCTCGTTCTCATCGTCGGCAGCTTCCTGTCCATGATCGGCAAGCCCGCCGGTCGCCCATTGGAAATCATCGGCGGCGCTTGGATTTTCATCGGCGGCCTGTTCAGCGTGACCTTCGGCGGCGAGCACGGCCTAGCCGCCGATTCGTTCGCCCATTGCTACATGATCGTCATCGGCGCAGCCCTGGGATTGATCTCACTCGTACTCACGGTGACCCGTCCAGCTACCCCGCAATCCCAGCCGCAATACCTCCAATACCCGCCCGCCGCAATGCTCTACCAAACTCCACGCCCTTAAGTTATGACCAGCCGTTTTCGGGGCGGTTGTGCGGGTTCATGGAGTCTGCTGCGGGTAGGTGTATGACCGGTGAGAATCAGCACCGTGACGGGTGGGGATCCGTGCGAGCCGACGACGCTGTCGGCATTCGCACTCGCGGAGGCGATTCGGGAACGGCGGCTCAGTGCGCACGATGTCGTCGAGGCGCACATCGAAGTACTCGAGCGAGCGCAGCCACGAACGAATGCGTTGGCGGCGAACCGATTCGAGCAGGCCAGGGCCGCGGCGGACGCGGCCGACAGGCTGGTCGCCGCCGGATCAGCTGTGCTTCCCGCTCTGCTCGGGGTTCCGTGCACGGTGAAGGAGATGATCGGTATCGCGGGGATGCCGCATACCGCCGGTTTCGTGGGACGTCGGGGAAAGACGGCCGCGAGAACGGCATCGGCCGCGCAGCGGCTCATAGACGCGGGCGCGATTGTGCTGGCGCAGACGAACGTTTCCGAACTCGGTATCTGGATCGAGAGCGTCAATCGGATATACGGGCGGACCAGCAATGCGCATGATCGTCGACGCACAGCCGGTGGTTCCTCGGGCGGTGAAGCGGTGACGGTGGCGGTCGGTGGTGCTTCGTTCGGACTCGGCTCGGACATGGGTGGTTCGATCCGAATTCCGGCGTATTTCAACGGCGTGTTCGGACATAAGCCGACGGCCGGGTTGGTACCCAACACCGGCATGTTCCCGGACACGGTCGGCGAGATCGGGCGGTTGCTGTCGATCGGTCCAATGGCTCGGTCTGCATCAGATCTGATGCCGCTACTGGAGATCATTTCCGGCCCCGACGGAATGGATCCGTTCACTCGCGCGGTAACTCTGGGCGACCCGGAAACGGTTGATCTGCGGGGCCTCTCGGTGATCATCAGCGAGCACGCCACCCTGATTCCGGCGCGGCGAGAAGTTCGCGATGCCCGCGAGCGGGCGGCTGCGGAGCTAGCGCGACATGGCGCTGATATTCGCCGGGTCTCGCTGCGCGGGATGCGGCGTGCGACCGAATTCTTCCTCACGGCCGCAGCGGAATTCGGTGGCAGCCTGGGCGCCATCATTGCCGCCGAGACCGGTTCGGAGTCGGTGAAAACTTTTGCGCGGCATACGATTAGCCACAATGGAATGACGATGTTGTCTCTGATCGGTGAACGGATTCCCCGACCCGAACGCGCTGTCCGTCGTTCACTCGCCGCCGCTCGTGCGCTGAGCGCGGAAGTCGACGCGATCATCGGATCAGGCGTCATGCTGCACGTTCCGTTCCGATCGACCGCCCCGCGACATCGCGCGACGTTCGCCCAACCTTGGCTGCAGACACCCTGTTCGGTCTTCAACGTGCTCGGCTTGCCTGTCACCCAGGTGCCGCTCGGGCTGAGCGGCACCTGCCTTCCACTCGGTGTCCAGGTCGCGGCAGGCCGGGATCGTGACCATGTCGCCATTGCCGTGGCGCTGGCACTCGAGCGTGCCTTCGGCGGCTGGAAACCGCCGGTCGCGCGGTGAGTCCGATCGATTCGGTTCAGTTATGACCGGCTGTCTTCGGGGTGACCTCGAAGTGATTGCATCAGTTGGTTTTCCGTGATCGGGGGGATCGGTAGTGGGTGGGCTGCGGAGGCGCGGAGGCCGTCCAGGGTGAGGGCTAGGTGGCGGCGCCAGGCTTCGGGGGCGATGGTGGCGGTGGCCTCGAGGATTCTGGTGTGGGACCAGGTGATGAAGGCGATGTCCTCGAGGACCCAGTCGGGGCGGAGGGCGCCGGATTGCTGGGCGCGGGTGATGATTCGGCGCATGATGCCGTGGCCGTGTTCCTGCGCGTTGGCGATGGCGCGGCTGGGGGCGGCGCGGACGGCGAGTTCGCTCAGCAGGCGGTCGGCAGCTTGGAGTTCGCAGACCTTTTCGACTAGGTAGACGAACGAGTCCCAGGGATCGTCGATGGCGAGTGCTTCTTCGGCGATGCGGCCGCCCGCTTCGATGCGGTCCTCGACGGCGGCGGCGATGAGGTCGTCGCGGGTGGGGAAGCGGTTGTAGAGGGTGCCGATCGCTACGCCCGCGCGGGCGGCGACCTCCTTGAGCGGGGCGTCGAGGCCGCGCTCCTCGAAGAGTTCGCGGGCGGCGGTCACCAGCGCGTCGCGGTTGCGGCGGGCATCGCTGCGTAACGGCTTGTCCACGGGCATTCGCCGATCCTACAAATCAGGGCCTCGAATTATGTTGAGCATGGGTTCAAGTTAGTGCTACCGTCGGAAATCTAACTTGAACCACTGCTCAACTTAGTGAGGTAGGCATGTCGAAGACCATCGCGATATTCGGGTTCGGACCCGGTCTCGGTGTGGGGACCGCGCGGCGCTTCGGGCGCGAGGGGTTCCGGGTGGCGGTGATCGCGCGGAAGCCGGACAAGGCGCAGCGGCACGTGGACGAACTCGTCGCCGAGGGCATCGAGGCCGCGGCTTTTCCCGCCGACGTCACCGATGCGGCGCAGGTCCATGCTGCGATCGAGAAGATCGGTGCGACCTTCGGTCAGATCGACGTCGCGATGCACGGTGCCGCGGGGGATCCCGTCGACCGCATCCCATCCACGCTCGCGGTGGACGTGCCCGCCCTGCACACCCCGCTCGCCCTGAAGCTCTATTCGCCGATCCTGATGACCCGCGCGCTGGCCCCCGCGATGATCGAACGCGGCGAGGGCACCCTGCTGTACTCCTCGGGCTCGTCCGACAGTCGCCCGATGCCCTTCCTGTCCAACTTCGGCGTCGCCCTCGCCGCCCAGCGCGGCTACCTCCGCCAGCTCGCCGTCGAACTGCACGGCACCGGCGTCTACGCGGGCCTGCTCGACATCGGCGCACTCATCGGCGGCAGCAAGGCCGAACAGCTCGTAGACGAACACCCGGAGCTGTTCCCGGCCGACCTCGAAATCACCCGCATGACCAACGACGAACTGGGCGGACACTATTGGCGGATGTACACCGACCGCGACCAGGTCGAGGTCGAGGTGGGTTTTCCGGCCTGACGGGTAGGACTCCCGCACGCCGAACCCCGACGTGCGGGAAACCGGCTACCCGGCAGCCCCTGCGCGTGTGGGGCCGAGTGCACGGCCAGGTCTCCCTCGAGGTCCACGGCCACCTGCGACCCGTGTACGCAGACCCTGCCGCGCTGTTCCACGTCGACATGCTCGACCTCGTCGCGTCCATGGCCGCCCGCAACCGGCACCCCCCGCTAGGCACTGCCGCGCATGCATTCGCCCGCTGCGCATAAAAATGCTGGCTAATTCGTCCGCGGCGCGCGAAAACAAGCGCGGCGACCGAGAACTATGTAGTCAATCGAGTCTCGATTGCCGTCAAGTCCACTAGCGGCAAACTTCGGGCGAAATCGGGATGGCTCGGACACGAAAAGGTGCGTGGAGCGGGTGCTGGGATGTGCCCCGCGCGACTCCACCCAGACCTCGCGCGGACTTCCGATACTCTGGGCTCCCGTGACCGTCGCATCGTCCCCGGGTAACTCCGCCAACTCCACCTCACAGTTCGATCTGATCGTCGTCGGCTCCGGATTCTTCGGGCTGACCGTCGCCGAACGCGCCGCTACCGAGCTCGGCAAACGCGTGCTGGTGATCGATCGTCGCTACCACCTCGGCGGCAACGCCTATTCGGAGCCGGACCCGGATACCGGGATCGAGATCCACAAGTACGGCGCGCACCTGTTCCACACCTCGAACAAGCGGGTCTGGGATTACGTCACCAAGTTCACCGAGTTCACCGGGTACCAGCACCGCGTCTTCGCGAAGCACAAGGGGCAGGCCTACCAGTTCCCGATGGGCCTCGGCCTGATCTCCCAGTTCTTCGGCCGCTATTTCACGCCGGACGAGGCGCGCACGCTCATCGCCGAGCAGTCCGCGGAGATCGATACCAAGGACGCGCAGAACCTCGAGGAGAAGGCGATCTCGCTGATCGGCCGCCCGCTGTACGAGGCGTTCATCCGCGACTACACCGCCAAGCAGTGGCAGACCGACCCGAAGGAACTGCCCGCGGGCAACATCACCCGCCTGCCGGTGCGCTACACCTTCGACAACCGCTACTTCAACGACACCTACGAGGGCCTTCCGAAGGAGGGCTACACGAAGTGGCTGGAGAACATGGCCGCCTCGGAGCTCATCGAGGTCAGGGTGAACACCGACTGGTTCGACGTGCGCGACGAACTGCGCGCCGCCAACCCGGACGCCCCGGTCGTCTATACCGGCCCGCTGGATCGCTACTTCGACTACCAAGAGGGCGAACTCGGCTGGCGCACCATCGATTTCGAGACCGAGGTGCTGGAGACCGGTGACTACCAGGGCACCTCGGTGATGAACTACAACGACGCGGACGTGCCCTTCACCCGCATCATCGAGCCGCGCCACTTCCACCCGGAGCGCGACTACCCGAACGACAAAACGGTCATCATGCGCGAGTTCTCTCGCTTCGCGCAGACCGGCGACGAGCCGTACTACCCGATCAACACGCCGGAGGATCGCGCCAAGCTGGCCGCGTACCGCGCGCTCGCCAAGAAGGAAACCGCAACGGACAAGGTCCTTTTCGGTGGCCGCCTCGGCACCTACCAGTACCTGGATATGCACATGGCCATCGGCAGTGCGCTCAGCATGTTCGACAATGTGCTGCGCCCGCACTTGGAGACCGGTGCGCCGCTCGCTGACGAAAGTGCAGAATGACCTCCCAGTCCATTTTGGAAGACATGACCACCGAGACCCGCGCGAAGTCGCTGCTCCAGCGGATCATCCTGCCCCGGCCGGGTGAGCCGCTCGACGTGCGCACCCTCTACGTCGAGGAATCCAAGACCAACGCCAAGCGCGCGCACGCGGCCACCCGCACCTCGCTGTCCATCGGCGCGGAGTCCGAGGTGTCGTTCTGCACCTACTTCAACGCGCTGCCCGCAAGTTACTGGCGGCGCTGGAGCATCCTGGGATCGGTGGTGCTTCGCCTGGAACTGGCCGGTCACGGCCGGGTGGACGTCTACCGCTCGAAGGCGGACGGTTCGCGAATCCACGTGCAGGGCAAGGAATTCGCGGTCGCGCCCGGCACCGAGTCGGTGCACGTCGAGTTCGAGGCCGATCTCGGCCCGTTCGAGGACGGCGGCTGGATCTGGTTCGACATCACCACCGATACGGCGGTCACGCTGCTGTCCGGCGGCTGGTACGCGCCGGTGGAGGCGCCCGACGAGGGCAAGGGGACGGCAGGCGGCGGAGCCGACGGGGTGGGTGGAGGCAGCATCGCGGTGGGCATGCCGACCTTCAACCGGCCCACCGATCTGGTGAAAACCCTTGCCGCGCTTGGCTCGGACCCGTTGGTGCTGGAGAAGATCGCCGCGGTGATCGTCGCGGATCAGGGCAACCGCAAGGTGGTCGACGAGCCCGGCTTCACCGAGGCCGCCGCGCCGTTCGGCGACCGGCTCGCCATCCACAACCAACCCAACCTCGGCGGCTCCGGCGGCTACAGCCGGGTGATGTACGAGGCGCTGAAGACCACCGCCGCCGAGTACATCGTCTACATGGACGACGACATCGAGATCGAGCCGGACTCGATCCTGCGCGCGCTGGCCTTCGCCCGGTTCGCCAAGTCGCCGATGCTGGTCGGCGGGCAGATGCTCAACCTGCAGGAACGCTCGCACCTGCACAGCATGGGCGAGGTCGTCGACCGCGGCATCTTCATGTGGACCTCCGCGCCGAACGTCGAGTACGACCACGACTTCTCGAAGTATCCGCTCAAGGACCGGGACAACTCCAAGCTGCTGCACCGGCGCATCGACGTCGACTTCAACGGCTGGTGGACCTGCGTGATCCCGCGCCGGGTCGCCGAGGAGATCGGTCAGCCGCTGCCGCTGTTCCTGAAGTGGGACGACGTCGAATACGGGCTGCGCGCAAGGGATCACGGATATTCCACGGTCACCCTGCCCGGTGCCGCGGTGTGGCACATGGCGTGGAGCGACAAGGACGATGCCATCGACTGGCAGGCGTACTTCCACCTGCGCAACCGGTTGGTCGTCGCCTCGCTGCACATGCCGGGCAACGGACGCGGCATGGTCGTCAACACGGTCAAGGCGACGCTGAAACACCTGCTGTGCCTGGAGTATTCGACGGTCGCCATCCAGAACTTGGCGATCAAGGACTTCCTCGCGGGCCCGGAGCGGCTGTTCCAACTGCTGCCGAGCGCGCTCGGCGCGGTGCACGCGCTGCGCAAGCAGTACCCCGACGCGGTGATCCTGCCGTCGTCCACCGAACTGCCGCTGGCCAGTCACCTCGAGGTCGGCGCGGTCGCGGAACCGGCCAACCCGATCGCCAAGGTGGTCCGGCTGGCCAAGGGCGTCGTGCACAATTTCCGCCCGGCGCACACTCAGCATCACGAGACCCCGCAGCTGAACGTCCCGACGCTGGACGCCCGGTGGTTCCTGCTGTCGCAGGTCGACGGGGTTACCGTCACCACCGCCGACGGACGCGGCGTCGTCTACCGCAAGCGCGACCCGCGCCAGGCCCTCGGCCTCTTCAAGGAAGCCCTGCGCCTGCGCAAGGAACTGGCCGCGCGCTTCCCAGAGATGCAGCAGCGCTACCGCGCCGCCCACCCGCAGCTGACCAGCACCGCGGCCTGGGAAAATGCCTTCGGCATCGGTGCCGACACGAAGGGTGATCAGCAGTGAGTCTCGCGGACAACACCGCGGTGAATAAGCCGCTGCAGAGTACGAACGGCCACGGTGGACCGGTATCCGCCGTGCCCTCGACCGAACCTACGCCGCCCGAGGTGAAGATCATCAACGCGGTGCAGGCCAGGATCGCCACCCCGGAGGTGATCAAGGCGGCCCGCGGCATGTCGCACTTCGGCGAGCACGCGCTCGGCTGGGTCGGCATCGCCGCGGCGGGCTGGCTCGTCGACAAGCCGCGGCGCAGACAGTGGGCCGGAGTCGCGGTCGGCGCGGTCGGCGCGCACGCCGCTTCGATCGTGATCAAGCGGGTGGTCCGGAGACCCCGCCCGAACGATCCGTCGGTGCAGGTCAACGTATCGACGCCGAGCAAGCTGAGCTTCCCGTCCTCGCACGCCACCTCGACGACCGCGGCGGCGGTGTTGCTCGGCAGATTGACCGGGCTACCCTTGCCTGCGGTGCTCGTCCCACCGATGTTGCTTTCCCGGGTCGTCCTCGGGGTGCACTATCCCTCCGATGTGCTCGCTGGTTCGGCGCTCGGTGCCGCGTCCGCCGCCGTTGTGCTTGCCGCCGAAAAGAGACTCGATGACCGCCACAGAAAGAGCCTTGGTTGACATGAGTGAAGAGCCGACTGGTGCCGACCTAGCTGAAGCGGTAGTCAAGGGCCCGCCGAAGACGTTGGCAGGCGGGCTGATCAAGGCCGTCCGGCCGCGGCAGTGGGTCAAGAACGTCCTGGTGCTGGCGGCCCCGCTGGCCGCGGGCACGGCCAACGAGATCGACGTGCTCGCGCACGTCGGCATCGCGTTCGTGGTGTTCTGTCTGGCGGCCTCCGGCATCTACCTGGTCAACGACGCGCTCGACGTCGAGGCCGACCGGGCGCACCCGACCAAGCGGTTCCGGCCGATCGCCGCGGGCGTCGTCCCGGTGAACCTGGCCTACATGTTGTCGATCGTGCTGCTGGTCGCCTCGATCGCAGGCTCGTTCCTCGCGTCCTGGCACCTGGCCGTGGTGATGGCGATCTACATCGGCATCCAGCTGGCCTACTGCTTCGGTCTCAAGCACCAGGCGGTGCTGGACATCTGCATCGTGTCCTCGGGCTTCCTGCTGCGCGCCGTAGCCGGTGGCGCGGCCGCGAACATCGTTCTCTCGCAGTGGTTCCTGCTGATCATGGCGTTCGGTTCGCTGTTCATGGCCGCGGGCAAGCGCTACGCCGAACTGCAGATCGCGGTGAGCACGGGCGCCAAGATCCGCAAGTCGCTGGAGTACTACACGCCGACCTACCTGCGGTTCATCTGGACCCTCGCGGCCACCGCCGTCGTGGTGTTCTACGGTCTGTGGGCGTTCCAGCAGGACAACCTAAAAGACACCAATTGGTTCGCAATCTCGATGATTCCGTTTACCATCGCAATCCTGCGTTACGCGGTCGACGTCGATGGCGGCGAGGCCGGTGAACCCGAAGAGATCGCACTGGGGGACCGAGTCCTTCAGTTCCTCGCAATCGCCTGGATCGGAGCGGTAGGTGTCGCTGTCTATCTCACCTGACGAGATGTTGGTAGCGGGAGTGGAGCAAGACGAATACGCGAACGAGGGGCCGGCTGTGCAGCCGGCCCGCTCGGCGTCGCGGTACGCCTTGCTATCCCGTGCCACGTTCGTCGGTGGGATCGCGCTCACCGTGGTCCTTTTCGCCGTCGGCGGCTGGCAGCGCCGCTGGATCGCCGACGACGGCCTGATCGTGCTGCGCACGGTGCGCAACCTGCTGGCAGGCAACGGGCCCGTCTTCAACGAGGGCGAGCGCGTCGAGACCAACACCAGCACCGCGTGGACCTACATCGTCTGGTTCTTCAGCTGGCTGACCCAGGCACGACTCGAGTACGTGGTGCTCGGCATCGCGTTCACGCTGTCGATGGTCGCGATCGTGTTCGCCATGCTCGGCGCGAGCAGGCTGTGGGGCGGCCCGAAGTCGGTGCTGCTGCTGCCCGCCGGAATGCTGGTCTACATCGCCATCCCGCCGGCCCGCGACTATGTCACCTCGGGGCTGGAGAGCTGCCTGGTGATCTGCTGGCTCGGCCTGCTGTGGTGGCAGCTGATCCGCTGGAGCCAGGCGGAGCGGGTCAAGTTGCCCGGTCTGTTCGGTCTGGTGTTTCTCGCGGGCCTGGCTCCGCTGATCCGTCCGGAGATGACGCTGGTCGGCGGGCTCGCGCTGCTGATGATCGTCATCGCGCCGATGCCGGAGTCCCGGCTGCGCCCGATCGTGTTGCGCGGCTTGATCATTGTCGCCGCGGGCCTGGTGCCGATGGGCTACCAGATCTGGCGGATGGGCTACTACGGCCTGCCCTATCCGAACACCGCGGTCGCCAAGGACGCGGGCGGCGCCAAGTGGCATCAGGGTTTCATCTACCTCTGGGATCTCGTCGGCCCGTACTACCTGTGGGTGCCGCTGCTGGTGCTGCTCGTCGCGGGAGTCGTTGCGGCGCGGAGCAAGTCCGCTGAGCTCGCGGACCCGGCCGGGCGGCATGCCGCACCGGAGGAGCAGTCCCGGTGGAACGCGCGCCGGATTCGTGAGTGGCTGCGCTCGCCCGCCGCGGTGGTCACCCTGGTGCTGCTCAGCGGATTCATCCTCACCGTCTACGCGCTGCGCGTCGGCGGCGACTTCATGCACGGCCGCATGCTGCTGGCGCAGCTGTTCCTGTTGCTGCTGCCGGTCGCCGTGGTGCCGATCCGGCTGCCGGTCGGCGGGTTCCGCGCCGCCACGGCCGCCGACTGGTCCTTCGCGGTGGTGCTGTTCGCCTTGCTCGGCACCGCGGGCTGGGCGCTGTTCGCGGCCAACACGACCGCGATCAAGTCCGGCACCAAGATCACCTCGACCGGCATCGTCGACGAGCGCGTCTACTACGTCCTCAACACGGGCCACGATCATCCGATCCTGGCCGAGGACTACCTGGACTACCCGCGCATCCGGCCGATGGTCGACAACATCACCGAGACCCCGAACGGCGGCCTGCTGCTGAACTCGCCGTCGTTCATGTTCTGGTACATCGCCCCACCGCCGCAGCCGATTCCGGCAGGCGGCGCCGGGCACACCGTCTACTTCCTCAACCTCGGCATGACCAGCATGAACGTCCCGCTGAACGTGCGCGTCATCGATCAGATGGGCCTGGCCTATCCGCTCGCCGCGCACACCGAGCGACTCACCGACGGCCGGATCGGGCACGACAAGGCGCTGTATCCGGACTGGGTCGTGGTGGACACCGGCATGGTGGACAAGAAGCCGTGGATGCCCTGGTACCTGGACGAGAAGTGGGTGGCCCAGGCGCGCACCGCGATGTCCTGCCCGGCCACCGAGGCGCTGGAGATCTCCTACCGCGACCCGCTCACCTTCGAGCGCTTCCGGCACAACCTGAAGCACGCACTGACCTTCGCCAAGTACCGGATCGATCGGGTGCCCAAATACGAGATCGAACGGTGCGGTTTGGTCGACCCGTTCCCCAAGCCCGCACCTGCACCGCGCTGAGTCGAGTTACGCAGATCGGCTGAGCCGAATTCCAATGATCAACACGCACACCGGGTTCCCTTCACAGGGTGCCCGGTGTTCGCTTTGGGCAGGTTTCACAAAATTCGAGTACCCCCCTCTGTCTCGGTTCGATAACGCCACTGTCACGATGACGCGCTAGGCTGCGAAAGTACGCCCGTCATGACGTCAACTAGTTGTGGGCATCGGCGGGTCATCGTGAGACAACGGCCGATGCTGTTGCATGAACGAGAGGTCGAAACTGATGCGAGGCGTGTTCGGGCGTCTGAATACTCGAAGAGCCGGATCGTGGCTGAAGCGTTCGGCGCTGGTGTCCATGGCGATTCTGCTGCCGCTCGGGGTGTCGGTGGCAGGCCCGGCCGGACCGGCGTCCGCGGCATTCAACCCGGACGGCTTCGATTTCTGGGTCGACTCGGAGATGGGCCCGATCAAGAACCGGGTCTTCCGCGCCGCCGACGGCAACACCAGTCGCGTGGTCTACGCGCTGGACGGCATGCGGGCCCGGCCGGACCTCAGTGGCTGGGAAGTCGACACCGAGGTCGTGCGCGAGCTGACCAAATGGAACATGAACGTCGTCATGCCGGTGGGCGGTCCGTCCAGCTTCTACGCCGACTGGACCGGGCCGAGTAACTTCTTCGGTCTCGGCAGCGCAGGTTCCTCCTCTACCGGCTCCGCCAACTCCGGCTCCGGACTGCTCTCGGGCTCCGCGGGCATGGGTAAGACGAATACCTACAAGTGGGAAACCTTCCTCACCCAGAACCTGCGCAACGCGCTGCGTGATCGGCTCGGCTTCAATCCGAACGGCAATGCGGTGTTCGGGCTGTCCATGGGCGGCAGCGCGGCGCTCACCCTGGCGGCCTACCACCCGGACCAGTTCCGTTATGCCGGTTCGTATTCCGGCTACTTGAACATCTCGGCGCCGGGTATGCGCGAGGCGCTGCGGGTGGCCATGCTCGACGCGGGCGGCTTCAATATCGACGCGATGGCGCCGCCGTGGGGTCCGCAGTGGTTGCGGATGGATCCGTTCGTCTTCGCGCCGCGGCTCAAGGCCAACAACACCAGGCTGTGGGTCTCGGCGGGCAGCGGTCTGCCCAGCGGTGCCGACGGGCTCAGCTTCAACACCGTCAACGCGATGGGACTCGAGGCGCTCGCACTGGCCAACACCCGCGCGTTCCAGGTCCGGATGGCCACGCTGGGCGCGGGCAACGCCACCTACGACTTCCCGGCCGTCGGTGTGCACAACTGGACCTACTGGGCCGATGAGGTCTACCGGATGATTCCGGACATGTCCGCCAATATCGGGTGATTTACGGGTAAGTCTGTTCGACAGACCGCCCGGTGCCGAGTGCATCGGGCGGTCTTTTCGTTTGCCAGGCGTCCAACCGGCGTTTGGTAACGAATGTGAAGGGGTAGCGGTAGGCGAGTTGTGGCATGAGTCACTTTCCAGCAACATATAAGCTTCCGATGCCGATTGATACATGAAGAACATGCACGGAGGTCGATTCGTCCGTTTTCGGTGGACGGCGGCACTCAGTGTCCGCAGCGGGGGCCGGTAGAGATCGCCAGCCGTTTGCCCCCCGGCCGCCCGAACGAAAGGTCGAGTTAGATGCGAATTGCCCGCTGGAAAGGTAGGTCCGGTACGTCCGGAGCGACTGGTTCGTGGGTGAAGCGATCCGCACTCGGGGTCGCCGTGGCACTGTTGCTGCCCTTCGGCGTCGCGGCAGCGGGAAGCGGTGCCATCGCATCGGCGGGCATGGACCCCGGGGCGTTCGACTTCTGGGTCGACTCCGGCATGGGGCCGATCAAGACCCGCGTGCTGCGCGCCAGGGACGGCAACACCAACCGGGTCGCCTACGTGCTCGACGGCATGCGGGCGCCGGAGACGCTGAACGGCTGGGAGATCGAGACCAACGTTCCCGCCGTGCTGGCCGACGCGAACATCAACGTCGTCATGCCGGTCGGCGGCATGTCCAGCTTCTACGCCGACTGGAACGCGCCGAGCGAACTGGCGGGCATCCCGGCGGGCACCGGCTCGTCCTCCGGTTCCGGTGCGCTGAACATCTTGGCCGCGGGGCCCGGCAAGAGCTACCGGTATCAGTGGGAGACCTTCCTGACCCGCGACCTGCGCAACGCGCTGCACGACCGGCTCGGCTTCAACACGACCCGCAATGGCGTGTTCGGCCTGTCCATGGGCGGTAGCGCGGCGCTCACCCTGGCCGCGTACCACCCGGACCAGTTCAGCTTCGCCGGCTCGTACTCCGGTTACCTGAACATCTCCGCGCCGGGCATGCGGGAGGCGATCCGCATCGCGATGCTGGACGCGGGCGGCTACAACGTCGACTCGATGGCACCGCCGTGGGGTCCGCAGTGGCTGCGGATGGATCCGTTCGTCTTCGCGCCCAACCTCGTCCGCAACGGCACCCGCCTGTGGATCGCGGCGGCCAGCGGCCTGCCCACGGCGAACGACGGCCCGAGCTTCAACACCCTCAACGGGATGGGCCTGGAGGCGCTGGCATTGGCGAACACCCGCGCGTTCAACGTGCGGATGGCGACGCTGGGCGGCGGCAACACGGTCTACTCCTACCCGGCCTACGGCATTCACGCGTGGAACAACTGGACCGACGAGGCGTACCGGATGATTCCGGACATGTCCGCCAATATCGGCTGACGAATTCGTAGTAGACAGACCGCCCGGCGCTATCAAGTGCCGGGCGGTCTGTTGTTTCTGCCCCGCCCGCAGATATAACGCGGCATGATTGGCTGGTAGATCGCTGGCAAACGAATTGCGATCTTGTCACCGCCGGTCATTGCGGAAAACCCGTTAGGTCGGCAAATCTTTGGTTTTCGTCACGATCCGGCAGCGCAGTGCGTTTTCCGACGGGCACCGTTCGAATAACTGCCTATAGAAGAGGGATAGGCCCGAGGACTTCGCGCGGGAAGCCATCGATGCCGAGTGTCGATCTACATGCGGTCAACGGCGAGCGCACGGGCGAAAGGTCGAATCGATGCGATCAGGCGGAGTACGCGGGACGGTTGCCAGTGCGCGTGGGCCGGCGGATCGCCGCTGGTTTCGGCGTTCGGTCGCGGGTCTGGCCGTCGCGCTCGCGCTGCCGTTCGGTGCCGCCCTCGGCGGATTCGGCGCGACCGCACAGGCCGGTTTCGACCCGCGCGGCTTCGACTTCTGGGTCGACTCCAGCATGGGCCCGATCAAGTCCAGGATCTTCCGCGCCGCCGACGGCAATACCCGGCGGGTGGTCTACGCGCTGGACGGCCTGCGCGCCCGCAACGATCTGAGCGGCTGGGAGGTCGAGACCGACATCTCCCGCGTGCTGCCGCAGTGGAACATCAATGTGGTGATGCCGGTCGGTGGCCAGTCCAGCTTCTATTCGGACTGGATTGCGCCGAGCAATACCAACGGCCAACAGCAGCCGTATGCCTGGGAGACCTTTCTCACGGACAAGCTGCGCTGGGCGTTGCGCGACCGACTCGGCTTCAATCCGCGCGGCAACGGCGTGTTCGGCCTGTCCATGGGCGGCAGTGCCGCGCTCGCGCTGGCCGCTTACCATCCCGACCAGTTCCGTTATGCCGGTTCGTATTCCGGCTACCTGAACATCTCCGCGCCCGCCATGAAGGAGGGGCTGCGGCTGGCCATGCTCGACGCGGGCGGCTTCAACATCGACGCGATGTGGGGTCCGCCATGGGATCCGCGCTGGTTACGCAACGATCCGTTCATGTTCGCGCCGCTGTTGCGTGCCAACGGAACTCGCCTGTGGATCGCGTCCGGCAACGGCCTGAACGGACCGCGCGACGTGATCAACGCGCCGATCGACGTCTATCACCTCGGCAACGCGATGGCGCTGGAAACGATCGCACTCGCTAACACCCGTGCCTTTGAAGCTCGGATTAACAGTCTCGGACCCAGCAACTCGGTGTTCGTCTACACCCCCGTGGGCGTGCACAGCTGGAACTACTGGCAGGACCAGGTGTTCCAGATGCTGCCCGACCTCAGCAGCAATTTGAGCTGAGCTGACACTTCCGGCCATCAGGGTGAAATTTTGGTGTTCCGGCACGACAATCACCAGGGGAACGCGATAGGGTCACCGCACCATCACAGATTGCGTACGGGCGGATTTCGGCCACCTGGTTGCCTCGGCCTTGCTAAGGCCACGGGTGTCGAATATCGTCCAGCGAGCGCAAGTGTGACCAGATCGTTGTTTCGCAGTCGCCTGCGCCGGAATGTCGGGGTCCGGTGTGGCGGTGTGCGTCTCGTTGGCAGCACTGGTGCGGTTGCGCCCCTCGCGGGTCGCGGACGGCACCACAACAGGCAGAAAAGCAGAAAGAGAGCAGGATTCATGCGTTTCGGCAGGGCGGCCGCGCCGATGAGAACGAAATCGGGACGGCGAGGCGCACCTCGTGGTTGGCGTAATCGAATTCTGGCTGTCGGTGCCGCTGCATTGGCGCTACCGATCGCCGTTGGTGTGGCGGCCCCGATCGCCACTGCGGCGCCGGTGCACGCACCGGTATTGCGCACCCCGGCAGGTGGATTCGAAGATCTGATGGTCCCGTCCAGCATGGGCCCGATCAAGGTCCAGGTGCAGTGGGCATCGCGCGGCGGCAACGCGGCGCTGTACCTGCTCGACGGACTCCGGGCCCGTGATGACCGCAACGCGTGGTCGTTCGAGACGAACGCACTGCAGCAGTTCGGCGGCGACAACATCACCCTGGTCATGCCGGTCGGCGGTCAGTCCAGCTTCTACACGGACTGGTACACGACCAGCAACACCAACGGTCAGAAGACCACCTACAAGTGGGAGACCTTCCTGACCAAGGAGCTCCCGGCCTTCCTGGAGGGCTACGGCGTTTCCCGCACCAACAACGCGGTCGCCGGCCTCTCCATGGGTGGCAGTGCCGCACTCGCGCTGGCCGCGTACCACCGCGACCAGTTCAAGTACGCCGCCTCCTACTCGGGCTACCTGAACATCTCCGCGCCGGGCATGCGTGAGGCGATCCGCGTCGCGATGCTGGATGCGGGCCGCTACAACGTCGACTCGATGGCTGCCCCGTGGAGCCCCGCGTGGCTGCGGATGGACCCGTTCGTGTTCGCGCCGCAGCTCAAGGGCCTGCCGATGTACATCTCGGCGGCCAGCGGCCTGCCGGGTCAGTACGACAGCCCGAACTCGGCGGTCGGCGTGTTCAACACCGGCAACGCGATGGCGCTCGAGGCGCTCTCGCTGGTCAACACCCGCGCGTTCCAGGCTCGCCTGTCCTCGCTCGGCATCCCGGCCACGTTCGACTTCCCGGCCCAGGGCACCCACTCCTGGAAGTACTGGGAGGGCGAGCTCTTCAAGTCCCGCAACGGCATCCTGGACGCCACCGGCTCCCGGTAAGCGTCGCTCGACCCACTCAGGCCGTACCCCGCGGGGTACGGCCTGAGTTGCGTTTCGGGGCAGGTGGTTTCAACGGGTACCGGGGGAGGTATCTATGTATTCACAAATCATTTGTCCCGGTAAGACCGCTCCGGCGCCGCAGCTTCCAGCACGGAAGCGGTGGCGCCGGATGCGTTGTGCGGGCCCGCAAAACGAAGATGGCGGTTTTCTTATCGTGCGTGTCCTCCCCGGAACGCGGCGCGCACCGGGGTAGAAAGCTCTTGTGGCAGGGATTCGGCGCGGCAGATGGGGGAGACGCGAGCGTCGTGGCGCTCGTCCGGCTCGCGGGCGGTTAGTGCTGCTCGCGACCGCGATGGTGATCCCGTTGGCGGCCGGCATCGCACCGGCATACGCGCAGCCCGCCCCGGCTCCGGCTCCCGGTCCCGCCCCGGAGGCGGTCGCCCCGGCGACCGTGCAGAAGGTGATCTGGCTGACCGACCGCAGGGTCGCGCTGTGGATCAACTCGCCGTCGATGGCCACGCCGATCCAGGTGCAACTGCTGCTGGCCAAGGACTGGAACACGCGCCCCGACGTGCGTTTCCCGGTGCTGTACCTGCTCGACGGCCTGCGCGCCGAAGACGACGAGAGCGGCTGGACCAAGGACGCGGGCGCCGTCGACTTCTTCGCCGACAAGAACGTCACCGTGGTGCTGCCGGTCGGCGGCCAGTCCAGCTTCTACTCCGACTGGATCCAGCCGAACAACGGCAAGACCTACAAGTGGGAAACCTTCCTGACCAAGGAGCTGCCGCCGCTGCTCGAAGCCGACTGGCGGGCCACCGATGTCCGTGGCATGGAAGGCCTTTCGATGGGCGGCACGGCGGCCATGTTCCTGGCCGCGCGCAATCCCGGCTTCGCCAAGTACGCCGCGTCCTACTCCGGCTTCCTCACCACCACCACGATCGGCATGCCGCAGGCCATCCAGTTCGCCATGCGCGACGCGGGCGGCTACGACGTCGGCGCCATGTGGGGCCCGCCGACCAGCCCGGAATGGGCCGCGCACGACCCGTACACGCAGGCGGAGAAGCTGAAGGGCGTCTCCCTCTACGTCTCCAGCGGCAGCGGCGCCACCGGCCCGTTCGATCAGGCCTCCGGCATCCCCGGCGTCAGCACCAACTACGCGGGCATGGGCCTGGAGATCCTGTCCCGGCTCACCTCGCAGAACTTCGTCACCAAGCTAGGCAGGCTGGCGATCCCCGCGCAGGTGAATTACCGCCCGTCCGGCACACATTCGTGGCCCTACTGGGACTTCGAGATGCGCCAGTCCTGGACCCAGGCCGCGACCGC
This sequence comes from Nocardia sp. NPDC050175, assembly GCF_044459885.1. Lineage (NCBI taxonomy): Bacteria > Bacillati > Actinomycetota > Actinomycetes > Mycobacteriales > Nocardiaceae > Nocardia > Nocardia sp. NPDC050175. The sequence goes on along the minus strand of NZ_JBITJI010000018.1, from coordinate 87,967 downwards.
GCTCGGCATCGATCCCGGCAAGACCGGCTGTACCGTCGGCGGCCAGATCGCCACGGTGGCCGCGGCGAACAACTGGCTCGGCGACTGCCTGTCCGCCGAGTACCCGGTGGCAGGCGGTGTGGCACAGGACTTCCGTTCCGGCCGCGTCTACTTCACACCGGCCAGCGGCGCGCACCCGGTCGGCGGCATGATCGGCGGCGGCTACCAAGCCGCGCAGGGCGCCGCCGGACCGCTCGGGTTGCCGACCGGTGACGAACGCGGGCTGCCGGATGGCAAGGGCCGCATGCAGACCTTCCAGAACGGCTCGCTCTATTGGACCCCGCAGACCGGCGCCCAGGTGGTGCGCGGCGCGATCCTCGACGAGTGGGGCAGGCAGGGCTACGAGGGCGGCCCGGCCGGCTACCCCGTCGCACCCGAGGTGAAGACGCCCAACCGCGACGGCGCCGTGCAGTCCTTCGAGAACGGCCCGTTCTACTACAGCGCCAAGACCGGCGTGCACCGCGTCCAGGGCATGATCCTCGGCAAGTACGCCCAAATGGGTTACGAGAACAGCTGGCTCGGTTTCCCCGCCACCGAAGAGCAGCCGACCAAGGACCTAGGCCGCTACAGCCGTTTCGAGGGCGGCAACATCTACTGGAGCCCACTATCGGGCACCTGGGCCGTGAAAAACGGCCCGATCATGGACGCCTGGCAGGTCCTCGGCTACGAGAACGGCAAGCTCGGCTACCCGATCAGCGACGAGTTCCCCGTCCCCGGCGGCACCCAGCAAAACTTCCAAACCGGCTTCATAGTCATCAAAGACGGAAAACCAGAAGTACACGGCCTGTAATAGTTTGGCCGCGCCTACTACTGGTTAACACCAACCGAGACTTGCCCACTCAACTCACGCACCACGGAGCGAGTCTTACGAGCGACCCCGTTCGCGGCCCGTCCCCCGTCCGAGCTGTCGAAGCGCATGCGCCGCAGGCGCGAGTCTCGACAGCTCGGACGCGAGACCAAGGGGGCCGCGAACACGCCGCGCCCGCGCGGCCAACAACTCCAGCTATGTTGGGGGGCGACCTCCCCCGTTTGCGAACAGATCGAGGACAGAATTCATGCAGAGGACCCGTGGCAAGGTATTCGGCGTTGTTGTGGCGATCGCCGCGACCGGCCTGCTCGCCGCCTGTGGCGGCAATGACTCGACCGCGTCGAGCACGCCGACGCTGACCCGTACCACGGCGGCGACGCAGCCGCCTGCCGCGTCCAGCACCAGCGTCGATCCCGGCCAGCAGGCCCCGGCGCCCGCGCCGGCCCCGGCTCCGGAGCAGCCGCCGGCCGAGACGGTGGCGCCCGAGCGGCCGCAGCCGATCGATACCCCGCCGCCCGCGGACACGTCGAAGCTCACCGACAAGGACAAGAAGTACCTCGACGCGCTCAAGCAGCAGGGTGTCACTCCGTCCACCCCTGATATCGCGCTGAGTGTGGCGAATTACGTCTGCCAGGGCACCGCGTCCGGCGCCTCCGATCAGGATCTGATGACCTTCGTGACCGCGATGGCCGGTTCCGATCCGTCCTTCGACCCGGCCAAGATGCCGGTGGAGAAGGCCGGGCAGGTTTACATCAGCGCCGCTAAGCAGACGTACTGCAAGCCGTGAGCGAGCGCAGCGAGTGAACCGAGAACAGAGCCGCCTCGCGGTCACAACGGAGCCGAGCGTCAGCGAGGCGCAGTTGTGAACGCCCGGAGCGGTTCGTCGTCCCGTCGGTCCAGGCCGGCGGGGTGTCTCCTGCTGATCGGGATTCCCGTCCTGATCATCATCGTGGTGCTGTTGCTGTGGTACCTGCTCGCCGGTGTGCTGCGGCAGCCGAAGCCGGGACCGAAGCCGCCGAAGGAGCCGACCTCGCAGTCGGCGGATTGTCCGGACGTGCAGATGATCTCGGTGCCGGGCACCTGGGAGTCCAACAGCAACGACGATCCGCACAATCCGTCCGCGAATCCCGTGTCGCTGATGCTCAACATCTCCAACCCGGTCGGCCAGCAGTTCCCGAAGGAGCGGCTGGACGTGTACACCGTCCCGTACGTCGCGCAGTTCTCCAATCCGATCGCGCTCCCGCCGGACGGCCAGGCGTCCTACAACGACAGCCGGACCGAGGGCACCCAGCGGATGGTCGACGCGATGGCCGCGCGCTACCGGGACTGTCCGCTGACCACCTATGTGATCGCCGGGTTCTCCCAGGGCGCGGTGATCGCAGGCGACGTGGCTTCGGACATCGGCCAGGGCAAGGGTCCGGTGCCGGCGAACAAGGTGCTCGGCGTGACGCTGATTTCCGATGGCAGGCGTACCGGTGACACCGGTCCCGGCCAGGCCGTCCAGGTCGGCGCGGTGCCTGCCGGAGTCGGCGCGGAGGTCGCGCTCAAGGGCCTCAACGTTCCCGGCATCACGATGACCGGACCGCGGCCGGGCGGCTTCGGCGAACTGGCCGAGCGCACCTTCACCATCTGCGCGCAGGGCGATCTGATCTGCGACGCACCGCGACAGGCGTTGAGCCCGTTCAACATCATGGGCAGTGTCGGCGCGCTGGTGCGGGCGGCGGGCAATCCGGTGCACTCGCTGTACAACGGTTTCGTCGTCGAGGACAGCGGGGCGACCTCCACCCAGTGGACCGTCAACTGGGCGAACGGCCTCGTCGAATCGGCGCCGCATCCGGCGCATTCGTGAAATGTCACAGCCAATGTTCCGGTCGGCACGCAGTACACCTAGAACTGCTCCGGCAAGCGCGACTCCTGTTGGGCAGGACGCTGTAAAGTGCCGCTGGTGATCGCGACGCAGGCAACACCGACTTCGTGTTCGGGGTGGGTCCGCCCTGCACCGTCGCGCCCGAATTTCCTTACAGCCAGGAGCATGAGTTCATGACAGAAGCCGCCGCACCAGCCGGTGAGTTGACCGCGCTCGGTACGCCGCTGCGCAGCTTCCGCTTCGGGGCAGCGGGCGAGGGAAACAAGCAAGAGGGTGGCGCCCGCAAGTTCGTCCAGACGGCGCAGCAGGCCGAGGAGTACGGGTTCGACACCTTCTTCGTGCCGGATCACCTCGGTGATCAGATCGGCCCGATCGCCGCGCTCGGCGCGCTGACCCAGGCGACCGAGAAGATCCGCCTCGGAACCTCGGTGCTGGCCAACGGTTTCCGGCATCCCGTGGTGCTGGCCAAGGACCTGGCCACCATCGACGTGCTGTCCAAGGGCCGCCTCGAGGTCGGCGTCGGCGCGGGCTGGAAGCAGGACGAGTTCCTCGCCGCGGGCCTGCCCTACGAGACGCCGGGCATCCGGCTGGAGAAGCTCGACGAGACGCTGACCATCCTGGACGTGCTGCTGCGCGGCCAGGAGTGCAACTTCGAGGGCAAGTACTACCAGGTGCGCGGGATCAAGGGCACGCCGCGACCGCGGCAGGGTCCGCGCCCGCCGATCTGCACCGGCGGCGGTGGCCCGAAGATGCTGCGGCTGGCCGCCAAGCACGCCGACATCATCTCGATCGTGCCGGTGACCACCAAGAACGGTAAAGGCCTCTTGTCGGGTATCACGCTCGAGAAGACGATCGAGAAGGTGAACCTGATCCGCGAAGCCGCGGGCGACCGGTTCGCCGATATCGAGCTCAACTGGGCGATCACCGCCATCGTCATCACCGACGATCGCGAGAAGACCGCTGAGATGGCGCTTTCCGCGATCGAGCGTGGTCTGCACCCGGATCTCGAAGTGGACGTGAAGCTTTCGGTCGAGGACATCCTCAACTCGCCCTATGTGGCGATCGGCAGCTTCGAGGAAATCGCCGAGCAGATCCGTCGTGTGCGCCAACTCACCTCGATGTCGTATGTCGGGGTGTTTCCCACCCAGATGGACGCATTCGCCCCCGTTATTCCCCTGCTGCGAGACGAGTGAGCCGGGCTTCTCTGTAACATGACTCTGGTTTGAGTACATCTAGCCGATAGCGGTCACCGCGCAGACCGCCCAATAACTGCAGGCTGACTCGGGCACTTGGAGCCACCCGCGGGCGAAAGCGAGTCGGGGCCTCACAGGTAACTACGGCGTTGTCGCCGTCTTGCTGCGTGTGCCTCGGAGGAGAAGAAGGAATGGAAGAGACTTTCGACGACTACCTGGACGAGACCGGGAACATCCGAATTCCCGAGGATCACACCCTGGTCGATCACGTCGAGAAGCACACCCGGAACGACGCGAACACCCTGGCGTACCGCTACATCGATTACTCGCGTGAGCGTGATGGCGAGGCGCAGGAACTGACGTGGCGTGAGTTCGGCATTCGGCTGCGCGCGGTGGCCGCTCGACTGCAGCAGGTGACCAACCCGGGCGACCGGGTCGCGATCCTCGCGCCGCAGGGCCTGGATTATGTGATCTCCTTCTTCGCCGCGATCTACGCGGGCACCATCTCGGTGCCGCTGTTCGACCCGGACGAGCCCGGTCACACCGATCGCCTGCACGCTGTGCTCGCCGACTGCGAACCCGCCGCCATCCTGACCGCCAGTTCGTCGGCGGCCGGAGTGCGTCAGTTCTTCCGGTCGCTGCCCGCCGCGCAGCGCCCGCGCATCATCGCGGTGGACGCGATCCCGGACAGCGTCGGCGAGGGCTGGGTGCGTCCCGATATCGCCATCGACGACATCGCCTACCTGCAGTACACCTCGGGCTCGACCCGTACCCCGGCCGGGGTGGAGATCACGCACCGCGCGGTCGGCACCAACCTGCTGCAGATGGTCGACGCGATCAACCTGGACTGGAACTCGCGCGGCGTCACCTGGCTGCCGCTGTTCCACGACATGGGCCTGCTGACGGTGATCCTGCCCGCGGTCGGCGGCAAGTACATCACCATCATGTCGCCGAGCGCGTTCGTGCGCCGCCCGTACCGCTGGATCAAGGAGCTCGCCGCGCAGTCCGACGGCGCCGGAACCTTCGCCGCCGCACCGAATTTCGCGTTCGAGCACGCCGCGGCGCGTGGCCTGCCGAAGAACGGCGAGGCGCTGGATCTGTCGAACGTGATCGGCCTGATCAACGGCAGCGAGCCGGTCACCACCTCCTCGATGAAGAAGTTCAACGAGGCGTTCGCGCCCTACGGCCTGCCCAAGACGGCGATCAAGCCGTGCTACGGCATGGCCGAGGCGACGCTGTTCGTATCGGCGACCAAGGCCGAGGACGAAGCCAAGGTCACCTACGTCGACCGCATCGAGCTCAACGCGGGCCGGATGGTCAAGGTCGAGCCGGGCACGGAGAACGCCATCGCGCAGGTCTCCTGCGGTTACGTCGCGCTGTCGCAGTGGGCCGTGATCGTCGATCCGGAGACCGTCGAGGTCGACGGCGGGCACGAGCAGCCCGACGGCCGGGTCGGCGAGATCTGGCTGCACGGCAACAACATGGGCATCGGGTACTGGGGCAGGCCGGACGAAACGTCGGCGACCTTCCAGAACAAGGTGCCGCACCGGTTGGCCGAGGGCAGCCACGCCGAAGGCACCGAGCGCGACGCCAACTGGATGCGCACCGGCGACTACGGCGTGTACCTGGACGGCGAGCTGTACATCACCGGGCGGGTGAAGGACCTGGTGATCGTCGACGGCCGCAACCACTACCCGCAGGATCTCGAGTTCTCCGCACAGGAGGCCTCGAAGGCCCTTCGCCCCGGCTTCATCGCCGCGTTCTCGGTGCCCGCGAACCAGCTGCCCGCGCTCGTCTTCGATCAGGGCAGCCATTCCGGCCTGAAGTTCGATGCCGACGACGCCTCCGAGCAGCTCGTGATCGTGGCCGAGCGCGGCCCGGGCGCGGGCAAGGCGGATCCACTACCCATCGCCGACGAGGTGCGGGCCGCGGTGGCGGCACGCCACGGTGTCACCGTTCGAGACGTACTGCTGGTGCCCGCGGGTTCAATCCCGCGTACCTCCAGCGGCAAGATCGCCCGGCGGGCCTGCAAGGCCGCCTACCTCGAGGGAACGCTACGGGGTGGTTACACCCAGCAGGCGTTCCCCGATGCACCGGAAGAGTAATTGCCCAGGGGTGGCCTCGGACAGCCGACATGTCGTCCAATGTCCCAAGCGCGGCACGCCCGGTTCGCAGACAGGTAGCTTGAGGAATTGATGGCTGACAACGAGGGCACGTCCACCACGACGACCGAATCCCTGCCCGCCGGCGCGGAGGCCGACCAGGCTTCCGCGCAGGTGGCCGCCGCCTCTACCCCCGGCGGCGCACAGACCGACATGACGGTCTCCGAACTGCGGGATTGGCTGCGCAACTGGGTCGCCGAGGCGATCAATCAACCGGTCGAGCAGATCACCGTCGACCGGCCGATGGAGGAGTTCGGACTCGCCTCGCGCGACGCCATCGCGCTGGTCGGTGACATCGAGGAGCTGACCGGCGTCGTGCTCACCGCGACCGCCTACTTCCAGCATCCGACGATCGCCTCGCTGGCCGAAATGGTCATCAACGGTGAGCCGGAGCCCGTCGAGGACGCGTCCGGCGACGCCTTTTACACCGAGGGCTACAAGCCGGGTGAGGCACACGACATCGCCATCGTCGGCCTGTCCACGCGGTTGCCCGGCGCGGGCGACACCCCGGAATCGACCTGGGAATTCCTCATCGGCCGTGGCGACGCGATCCGTGAACTGCCCGAGGGCCGCTGGGAAGAGTTCGCCAGCAACCCCGCGGCGGCCAAGGCGATCGCCGAGGGCAACACGCTCGGCGGCTACCTCGACCAGGACGTGGTCAAGGGCTTCGACGCGGAGTTCTTCGCGATGTCGCCCCTGGAGGTCGAGCGGGTCGATCCGCAGCAGCGCCTGATGATGGAGCTGACCTGGGAAGCGTTGGAGCACGCCCGAATTCCGGCGAGCGAGCTCAAGGGCCAGCCGGTCGGCATGTTCGTCGGCTCGTCCACCAGCGATTTCATGTTGATCTCCGCGCTCGGGCTCGGTACGGAGCAGGGCCCGAACGTACCCGCGTCCGCGCAGGCGTACGGAATCATGGGCAGTTCGAACGGCATCATCGCGAACCGGATCTCCTATTTCTTCGACTTCCGTGGCCCCTCGGTCACGGTCGACACCGCGTGCTCGTCGACCATCGTCGCGGTGCACCAGGCGGTGCGCGCGCTGCGTGAGGGCGACGCCGATGTGGCACTGGCCGGTGGCGTGAACATGATCCTGGCGCCGATGGCCACCCTCGGCTTCGACATGGGCGGCGGTGTCGCCAAGAACGGCCGGATCAAGGCGTTTTCCGCCGATGCCGACGGCATGGTCCGCTCGGAGGGCGCGGGGGTGTTCGTGCTCAAGCGCCTCGCCGACGCTGAACGTGACGGCGATCGAATCATGGCTGTGATCAAGGGTTCCGCGGTCAACAATGACGGCCGCTCCAACGGTCTGCTCGCGCCGAACCCCGAGGCTCAGGCCGACGTGCTGCGCCGGGCGTACCGGGACGCGGGCATCGTGCCGTCCACCGTCGACTACATCGAGGCGCACGGCACCGGCACCCCGCTGGGCGATCCGATCGAGGCCGACGCACTGGCCAAGGTGGTCGGCCGCGGTCGCGACGAGGACAAGCCCGCGCTGCTCGGTTCGGCGAAGACGAACTTCGGCCACCTGGAGTCCGGCGCTGGCGTGGCGAGCCTGGCCAAGGTGCTGATGGGCTTGCAGCACAACATCATTCCGCCGAACATCAACTACGCGGGCCCCAACCCGTACATCCCGTGGGATCAGTCGCACCTGAAGGTCGTCGTCGAGCCGACTGAATTCCCGCGCTACAGCGGCACCGCCACCGTCGGCATCTCCGGCTTCGGCTTCGGCGGCACCAACGCGCATGTCGTTGTGCAGGAATACGTTCCGGCCTCGGCCGAGATCGCGGGCGTTGAGCCGGTGGCAATTGACGCCGAGGCAGACTCCGCTGCCGCGGCTCTCGATGCCGATCTCGATGACGAGACCACCGACGTGATCGCGGAAGCGGACGCGGTTGTCGCGGAAGCGGACGAGGACGTCACCGAAACCGTCGCTCCCGCACTGGAGGTCGCCGCCCCTGTCGCGGAAACCGTTGCCCCCGTTGCGGAATGGACCGCAGAGCGCACCGAACCACTGCCGGTGATCCTGCCGGTCTCCGGCTACCTGCCCTCGCGTCGCCGCCGGGCCGCCGCGGAACTGGCCGACTGGCTGGAATCCGAAGCGGGCCGCGATGTTTCGCTCGAGGACGTGGCACGCTCGCTGGCCAAGCGCAGCCACTGGCGTTCGCGCGGCGTGGTGCTCGCCAGCACGCACGAGGAGGCCGTCACCGGTCTGCGCGCCATCGCGGCGAGCAAGCCGGGCGCCGGTGTGTTCACCGCCGACGCGCCCGCCGTCATGGGCCCGGTCTGGGTGCTCTCCGGTTTCGGCGCGCAGCACCGCAAGATGGCCAAGCGGCTCTACCTGGAGAATTCGATCTTCGCCAAGGCCGTCGACGAGGTCGACGTGCTGGTCGAGGACGAGGCCGGGTACTCGATCCGCGAGCTGTTCCTCGACGACAGCCAGGACTACAACGTCGGCACCTCGCAGGTCGGCATCTTCACCATCCAGATCGGCCTGGCCGCGGTGCTGCGGGCGCACGGCGCGCAGCCCGACGCGGTGGTCGGCCACTCGATGGGTGAGGTCGCCGAGGCCTACATCGCCGGTGGCCTGCCGCTCGAGGACGCGGTGCGGGTGATCTGCGCGCGCTCGCGGCTGATGTACGAGGGCGAGCAGATGATCACCGACGACGACGTGCGCAACATGGCACTCGTCGAGAAGAGCGCCGAGGACATCGAAGCGCTGCTCACCGACTACCCGGACGTCGAGGTCGGTGTGTACGCGGCGCCGACCAACACGGTGATCGGCGGCCCGCAGGCCCAGGTCGAGGCGATCGTGGCGCGGGTCGAAGCGGAGGGCAAGTTCGCGCGGATCCTGCAGACCCGCGGCGCGGGCCACACCTCGCAGATGGATCCGCTGCTCGGCGAGCTGGCCGCGGAGCTGGCCGGCATCGAGCCGACCAAGCTGAAGACCGGCCTCTACTCGACGGTGCACAAGGGCGAGTTCTACCGTCCTGGCAACGATCCGATTCATACCGAGGACTACTGGGTCAAGAACCTGCGCGGCAGCGTGTACTTCACCAACGCGGTGAAGCTCGCGGTGGACGCCGGGCACACCACCTTCCTGGAGCTCGCGCCGAATTCCGTTGCGCTGATGCAGGTGCTGGGCACCACCTTCGCGGCGGGCCTGCACGACGCGCAGCTCATCCCGACGCTGAAGCGCAAGGAAGACGAGGCGGCCGGCGTGATCGGCGCGCTGGCCCAGCTGTACGTGCACGGGCACAAGGTCGACCTGTCGTCGTTGCTGACCCCGGGCGACTACGCCGACATTCCGCGAACCAAGTTCGTGCGCAAGGAGTTCTGGCCGAAGGTCTCGCTGGCCGCGACCGGCAACACCGGGGCGCCCGGCGCACATGTGGCACTGCCGGACGGCAGGCACGCGTGGGAGGTGCAGGCCGAGTCGGCAGGCGATCTCGCCGCGCTCGTGAATGCCGCTGCGGCACAGGTACTCAGCGAGGTGACGCTCGGCGCGACGATCGCGCACGCCGCCGTTCCCGCCGTCGGCACCCTGACCACCACGCTCACCCCGCATCCGGGCGGCGCGTCGGTGCAGGTGCACGCCAAGGAGGGCGCGACCTTCCGGCTGCTGTTCGACGCGGTGGTCACCTCCGGTGCGCCGCTGCCCGAATCCGTTGCGGCCGAGATCGTTCCGGCCACCAGCCCGGCGATCGAACCGGCCGGTGGCGCCGACCTCGAGGTCGTGGAGACCTTCGGTGACCGGTGGGACCCCACCGGCAACCAGTCGCTCGACGATCGCCTCGCGCTGATCGTCGCCGAGTCCATGGGCTACGCGGTCGAGGACCTCCCGATGGAGATCCCGCTGATGGAGCTCGGCCTCGACTCGCTGATGGCCATGCGCATCAAGAACCGCGTCGAATACGAATTCGACATCCCGCAGCTGCAGATCCAGGCCGTGCGCGACGCCAACCTCAACGAGGTCGGCAAGGTGCTGCGCTACGCCGTCGAACACCGCGACGAGATGCAGGCGGTGGCCGCGCGGCAGGCAGCGGGCGAGGAGATCGTCGTCGACGCCGATTTCATCGCCGCGGCACGCGCTGCGGTGGAGGCCGGTGCTGATCCGGCCGCCGCGGTTGCGGAAGCGACTGCGGCCGAAGGTGTTTCGCTCGACGTCGAGAGCACGTCGGTGGCGGCCGAAGCCGCGGAGATCGTCGCGGAGGCCGAAACGGCAGCGGGCATCACCGGTGCCGCCGCCGGTACCGCGACACCCGCCCCGGTCTCGACCGAGCAGGCCGCTGCGGCGGAAGCGAAGGAAGCGGCCATCGAGCAGTCGCTCGACAACGTGGACACCACTGCCGTGGGTGCCGCGGAAGCGGTTATCGCGCAGGCGACTACGACGGAGTCGGTCTTCGGTGCGCCGTCCTCGGCCGACGAGGACGATGTCCCGCCGCGTGACGCCGCCGAGCGACTGACGTTCGCTACTTGGGCGATCGTCACCGGCAAGTCGGCAGGCGGCATCTTCAACACCCTGCCGATCCTCGAAGAAGAGGTCGCCGAGAAGCTGGCGGACCGACTCACCGAGCGGGTCAAGGCCGAGATCACCGTCGACGATGTGCTCGACTGCGAGACCATCGAGCAGCTCGCCGATGTCGTGCGCAAGCTGCAGGACAGCGGCGCCGACGTGGACGGCTTCATCCGGCCACTGCGGGCGCGCGAAGCGGGCTCGAATGCGGTACCGGTCTTCGTGTTCCACCCCTCGGGCGGCAACACGCTGGTCTACGAGCCGTTGCTGAAGCGGCTGCCGGCTGGCACGCCCATGTACGGCTTCGAACGCGTCGAAGGCGACATCCTGGAGCGCTCGCAGCAGTATCTGACCGAGCTGCGCAAGATGCAGGGTGACGGCCCGTACGTGCTGTACGGCTGGTCGCTCGGCGCGGTGTTCGCGTTGCAGGTCGCGCAGCTGCTACGCGCCGAGGGCGCCGATGTGCGCGTTGTCGGTCTGATCGACCTGGCGCTGCCGGTCGCGGACGAGGACAACAGCCCTGAGGAGCGGGTGCGCCGCATCGAGCGCTACCAGGTGTTCGCCAAGAAGACCTATGGCGTCGAGGGCGAGTTGGATCGCGAGCAGTTGGAAACACTGGCTGCGGCTTCCGATGAAGATCAGTTCAAGATGATCAGCGATCTGGTCAAGATGAGCGGCACCAAGATTCCCGGCGGCGTGCTCGAACATCAGCGCACCTCGTGGATCGAGAGCCGGCACCTGGCCAAGACCACGCCGACCCGTTACGACGGTGCTGCCGTGCTCTATCTCGCGGATCGCTACCAGGACGGCATGATCGAGCTGGAGCCGCGTTTCGCCGATCGGCGCCCCAATGGTGGTTGGGACGAATACATTCCAAACCTCGAGGTTGTCCACATCCCGGGTGACCACCTGCAGATCGTCGACGAACCGCGGATCGGAAAGATCGGAGCCGACCTCGCCGCGAAGCTTGCGGTGATTGCCCCTTAGGGGTGCATCTGACGAAAGGGGCCACGTGAGCACGACTGCCGAGAAGCTCGCTGACTTGCGCAAACGGATGGATCTCGCGCAGGAACCGGCGGGCGAAGCGGGAGTGGCGAAGCGGGCGAAGAAGGGTATTCCGAGCGCCCGCGAACGGATCAACATGCTGCTCGATCCGGGCACCTTCGTGGAAATCGGTGCGCTGGTGCGCAAGCCGGGTGACCCGACCGCGCTGTACGGCGACGGTGTGGTCACCGGGCACGGCCTCGTCGAGGGCCGCCCGGTGGCGGTGTTCTCGCACGACCAGACCGTCTACGGCGGTTCGGTCGGCGAGATGTTCGGCCGCAAGGTCGCCGGGATCATGGAGTACGCGGCCAAGGTCGGCTGCCCGGTGGTCGGCATCAACGATTCCGGCGGCGCGCGCGTGCAGGAGGCGGTGACCTCGCTCGCCTGGTACGCCGAGCTGGGTCGGCGCCAGGAACCGTTATCCGGTCTGGTGCCGCAGATTTCGATGATCCTCGGCAAGTGCGCGGGCGGCGCGGTGTATGCCCCGATCAACACCGACGTGGTGGTGGCGACCGAAGAGGCGTACATGTTCGTCACCGGGCCCAAGGTGATCCGCGAGGTCACCGGCGAGGATGTCAGCCTCGAGGAGCTCGGCGGCGCGCAGAGTCAGGCCGAGTACGGCAACATCCATCACGTCGCATCGGACGAGAAGTCGGCGTTCGAGTGGGTGCGCGACTACCTGAGCTTCCTGCCGACCAGCTGTCAGGAGCTGCCGCCGATCGTGAATCCCGGCCTGGAGCCGGAGCTCACCGACAGCGACCGGGAACTGAATTCCCTTGTCCCGGACTCGGATAACGCCGCCTACGACATGCACGACATCCTGCTGCGCATCTTCGACGACGGCGGCTTCCACGAGATCGGCGCCACCGCGGGACGCAACATCATCACCGGCTTCGCCCGCGTCGACGGTCGTCCCGTCGGCGTCGTGGCCAATCAGCCGATGGTCTACGCGGGCGCGCTGGACGCGCGGGCCTCGGACAAGGCGGCGCATTTCGTGCGCCTGAGCGACGCGTTCGAGATCCCGCTGGTGTTCGTCGTCGACACCCCTGGCTTCCTGCCGGGCGTGGAGCAGGAGAAGATCGGCGTGATCAAGCGCGGCGGCCGGTTCCTGTTCTCCTACGTGGAGGCGACCGTGCCGAAAGTGACTGTGGTGATTCGCAAGTCGTACGGCGGCGGCTACGCGGTGATGGGCTCCAAGCAGCTCGGCGCCGACGTGAACCTGGCCTGGCCGACCGCGCGGATCGCGGTGATGGGCGCGGAGAGCGCGGTGAGCCTGATCGGCGGCAAGCAGATCGAGGCCGCGCCGGAGGAACAGCGGGCGGCCATGCGCCAGCAGATGATCGACTTCTACAACGCCACCATGGCGACGCCGTGGGTTGCCGCCGAGCGCGGCTACATCGACGCGGTCATCGAGCCCGCCAACACCCGGTTGGAACTGCGCAAAGCCTTGCAGCTGCTGCGCGACAAGTCGCTGGCGCGCAATCCGCGCAAGCACCACCTGCTGCCGCTGTAAAACCGGAATCGGGCCGCATCCCGTTGGGGCGCGGCCCGATTCACCCGAGTCGGGCTACCTCAGCCGAGGCTGGCGGATTCGATGATGACGTCGTCGGTCGGCACGTCCTGGTGCCCGCCCGCGGAGCCGGTGGACACGGCGGCGATCTTGTCGACCACCTCGGTGCCCTCGATCACCTTGCCGAACACCGTGTAACCCCAGCCGGACGGGGTCGGCGCGGAGTGGTTCAGGAACGCGTTGTCGGAGACGTTGACGAAGAACTGCGCGGTCGCCGAGTGCGGGTCGTTGGTGCGCGCCATGGCCACCGTGTACTTGTCGTTCTTCAGGCCGTTGTTGGCCTCGTTCTGGATCGGCGCCTGCACGCCCTTCTGCCGCAGGCCGCGCTCGAAGCCGCCGCCCTGAATCATGAAGCCCGGAATGACGCGGTGGAAGATGGTGCCGTTGTAGTGACCCGCGTTCACGTAATCCACGAAGTTCTGCACCGTGTTCGGCGCCTTCTGGTCGTCAAGTTCCAGGACGATCGGTCCGTAATTCGTCGAGAGATTCACCTTGGTCATACCCACACCTTGCCAGCCCGCCATCGCGCGCCTTTTGCCGGTCTCGAGATGCGGCTCGACTATCGCTTGCGGCGCGCGTCCGGGAACAGTGACCCATGCTGGGCGTGTCCGGCGAGTCAGCTGCCTTCCCGCATGATCAACTGTGATGTTTGTCCAGGTCGGAAGGCCCAAAGTTCATTTCGCATTTCAATTGATCTAGAAACGGACAACTGATCTCGCGAGAACGCGGGCACCCCCACAACACGATTCGGCACTTATGCGCCGGACGCCCTCGAAACTTACGGTGCACCTAAGTCGGCCTAAAGACTCGGAGCCGTGGACCAGCCTGGCCTGAAGACGTGGGAGTGCGGGGGAGCTAGCATTGCCAATCGTGCCCGACGCCGCTACTGCTGTCCTGACGAAACCGCCCGCCGTGCCAGCGGCCTCTTCGGCCGATTTCCGGACGGCGCGAATAATCGCGCTGGTCGCCGGATTGCTGGGCGCGCTGTTCGCCTTGGCCACCCCGTTCCTGCCGGTCACACAGACCACCGCGCAGTTGGACTGGCCGCAGGGCGGGACGCTCGGCAATGTGCAGGCCCCCTTGATGTCTCAGGTCCCGATCGACCTGCGCGCCACCATCCCGTGCAGCGCGGTCGCGCAGCTGCCGGAGCGCGGCGGCATGCTGCTGGCCACCGCGCCGCCGCAGGGCGACCGGGCCGCGCTGGAGGCGTTGTTCATTCGGGTGTCGGACACCTCGGTGGACGTGGTCGACCGCAACGCGGTGGTGGTGTCGGCCCAGCGTTCGGACATGGACCGATGCTCGGCGCTGGAGCTCACCTCCGACAACAAGAGCACGCACGCGGAGTTCAAGGGCCTCACCCGGATGGTCGACGATCCGAAGGCGCCGGGGCAGCAAATCGAGGTGCCGGTCGAGGGCACGATGAACAGCGACTTGCGCCCGCAGGTGGTCGGCGTCTTCTCCGAGCTCAAGGGCGCGGTGCCGGCGGGGCTGTCGTTCAACATGACGATCGATACCCGCTTCTCCAGCAGCCCGACCGCGATCAAGCTGATCGCGATGATCGCGGCGGTGCTGTGCACCCTGGTCGCGCTCGCGGCGCTGGCTCGGCTCGACGGTAGTGACGGGCGCGGGCACCGCCGGTTCCTGCCGTCGAACTGGCTGAAGCCGACCTGGGCCGACGGCGCGATCATCGGCACGCTGCTGGTGTGGCATTTCGTCGGCGCCAACACTTCCGACGACGGCTACATCCTGAGCATGGTGCGGGTCGCGCCGCACGCGGGCTACATGGCCAACTACTTCCGCTGGTACGGCGTGCCGGAGGCGCCGTTCGGCTGGTACTACTACGTCATCCAGCTCTTCGCGGAGTTCTCCACCGCGAGCGCGTGGGTCCGAGTCCCCGCGCTGCTCTGCGCCATCCTCTGCTGGATGGTGATCAGCCGCGAGGTGGTGCCGCGTCTCGGCCGCGGTGTGCGCAACAGCAAGGTCGCGCTGTGGACCGGCGGTCTGGTGTTCCTCGCGTTCTGGCTGCCCTTCGACAACGGCCTGCGGTCCGAGCCGATCGTCGCGCTCGGCGCGCTGCTCACCTGGGTGTCGATCGAGCGGGCCATCGCGACCGGCAGGCTGCTGCCCGCTGGTGTCGCGGTCCTGGTCGCGGCGTTCACCCTGGCCGCCGCGCCGACCGGATTGATGTGTGTCGCCGCGTTGCTCGCCGGTGTTCGTCCGCTGGTGCGGATCGTGGTGCGCAGGCGACGGCAGTTCGGCTCCGCGGGGGCGAAGTGGTGGTCGACGCTGCCGCTGCTCGCGCCGATCGCCGCGGCCGGGCTGCTGGTGCTGATCGTCGTCTACACCGATCAGACCTTCGCGGGCATCCAGGAGGCCAACCGGGTGCGTCAGGTGACCGGGCCGAATCTCGCCTGGTACGAGGACTACCTGCGCTACTACTACCTGTTCGTGGAGACCGTCGACGGCTCGCTGGCCCGCCGGTTCGCCTTCCTGGTGATGCTGCTCTGCCTGTTCACCACCATGCTGGTGTTGTTGCGGCGCAGGCAGGTTCCCGGCATCGCGAGCGGGCCGACCTGGCGGTTGATGGGTGTCGTCTTCGGCACCATCTTCTTCATGATGTTCAACCCGACCAAGTGGACGCACCACTTCGGCGCGTACGCGGGCATCGCCGGTTCGCTGGCCGCGGTGACCGCGGTCGCGGTCTCGGCGTCGGCGCTGCGAGCGCGGAAGAATCGCGCGATCTTCCTGGCCGGGTTGTTGTTCGTGCTCGCGTTGTCGTTCTCCGGCATCAACGGCTACTGGTACGTGTCGAGCTTCGGCGTGCCGTGGTTCGACAAGCGGATCTCGTTGCACGGCTACCAGTCCAACACCCTGATGCTCGGCTTGTTCGGTCTCGCACTGGCTTTGGTCGCCTGGCACTCGTTGCGTGAGGGCTACGCGAAACCGGAGGCCTCGCCGAAGTCGGCGCGCGGCAAGCGGATTCGCAAGTTCGCCGCGATCCCGCTGACCGTCGTCGCGGCGCTGATGGTGTTGCTCGAGGTGCTCTCGCTGGTCAAGGGCGCGGTCGCGCAGTACCCGGCGTACTCCATCGCCCGGTCGAACCTCGACGCGATCGGCGGCAGCAGTTGCGGCCTCGCCAATGACGTGCTGGTGGAACCGAATCCGAACGGCGGGGCGTTGCAGCCGGTCGCCGATCCGGCCCATCCGCTCACCGATCCGAACGACCCGCTGGCGGGCACCGACCCGGTCGGCTTCGATCCGAACGGTGTACCGAACGACCTGTCCGCCGACAGCGTCGAGGTGAAGCCGGGCACCGGCAACACCTCCACCCAGTCGGTCGGCGCCGCGTTCGCCGAGGGGCAGAGCGCGGGCACCGGCGGCGGTCAGGGCGCGCGCGGCGTCAACGGCAGCACCGTGGCCCTGCCCTTCGGGCTCGACCCGGCGACCACGCCGATCCTCGGCAGCTACCAGAGCGGGGTGCAGCAGCCCGCGCACCTCACGTCCAGCTGGTACGGGCTCGCGCCGCGGTCCGAGGACAAGCCGCTCGTGGTGATCTCCGCGGCCGGCCGCATCCTGTCGGTCGACGACACCGGCGACACCAAGTACGGCCAGTCGCTCACCGTCGACTACGGCAAGCGGCTGCCGGACGGCAACATCGAGAAGCTCGGCACCTACCTGCCGCGCGACATCGGCCCGTTCCCGTCCTGGCGCAACCTGCGCGTCCCGCTCGCCGAGATCGCGCCGGACGCCGACGTGGTGCGCGTCGTCGCCAACGACCCGATCCTGATCGGCGACCAGTGGCTCGCGTTCACCCCGCCGCGAATGCCGAAGCTGGAGTCGCTCAACAGCTTCATCGGCCCCGACCAGCCGGTCCTGGAGGACTGGGCAGTCGGCCTGCAGTTCCCCTGCCAGCGCCCGCTCTACCACAAGAACGGCGTGGCCCAGGTCCCCAACTACCGCATCCTCCCGGACCGCCCGCTCGCCATCAGCTCCACCAACACCTGGCAGGCCGAGGAGTTCGGCGGCCTCCTCGGCTTCGCCCAAATGCTGGCGAAGTCCGAAACCGTCCCGACCTACCTCAAGGACAACTGGGCCCGCGACTGGGGCTCCCTCGAGCGCTACGACCAGTACGACCGCAACGCCACCCCCGCCCAACTCGAAACCGGCACAACCACCCGCTCCGGCTTCTGGTCCCCAGGCCAACTCCGGGTCTTCTAGATCCATTCCGACCGAAGGCGCCCCTCACCCCGTAAGACGGCCTGATGGTCGCCTTCGGTCACTACAGCCCGCCGGGCTCGATCCGACCGAGGGCGCCCTTCACCCTGTAGGACGGGGTGAAGGGCGCCTTCGGTCGGATCTGGGGGGCTGTGGATAGATGCCTGGGGTGTGGATAACTTGGGGTTTGGGAGGGGGGCTGGTGGGGGTGGGGTGGGAGTATTCGGGGATGAGAAGAAGGGGGAAGTGGGGCGATGAGCTGGAGGCGTTGAGCCTCGCGAGTGTGGACAGCGTGATTCGTACTCAGCATCTGAAGGAGGTGGGGGTTTCGGCGGACGCTATTGTGCGTCGATGCTCGAAAGGTGGCCCCTGGCAACGGATTTTGCCGGGGGTGGTGCTTCTCCACAATGGCGTGCCTACTACGTCGCAACGTCATCGCGCGGCGCTTGTCTACGCTGGCCGTGAAGCGTTGTTGACCAGCCATGCTGGGCTGGCGTGCCACGGCTTGGCCGCAGCGACGGTGCGTGATGTCCAGGTATTGATTCCACATCGGCGGAAGCGATCGTCAACCGGGTTTGTCGTCGTCGAGCGAACGACTCGGATGCCGGAAATGATCACGAAGTCTGGGCTCGGTCTGGCGCCGCCGACGCGGTGCGCGATGGATGCAGCCCGCAGAATGCCCGGCCGGCAAGAGTGTCGATCGTTGCTGACCTCGGTGATCCAGCGAAGGTTGACGACCCCGGCCGCGCTCGCCACCGAGCTCAGAGAAGGCACGACACGTGGTACCGCGGTAGTACGCGCAGTCGTCGAAGAGCTGATGTCCGGCGCACACTCAGTTGCCGAGGTGGACGCGCAGCGACTTTATCGACAGTCGGGACTGCCGCTGATGCAGCACAACATCGATGTACTCGATGAGTCGGGAGTATTCATCGCCAGGCCCGATGGTTGGATCGACGACATCGCGCTCGCATGGGAAATAGACTCCCTCACCCATCATTTGGCAATCGCCGACCACGAACGAACTCTGAAACGCCGAGCCCGCATGGAACGCCTCGGCATCGTTGTCGTCAGCCATCTACCCAACCAACTGAAACTCGACCCCGAAACTGTCATCGCGGACCTACGCGCCGGATTCTACCGAGCATCAACCCGCCCGCGGCCACCCGTTCTCACCTACCAACGGTCGGACTGAAGGGCACCCTGGTCCCGTTGGATCGGTTGAAGGGCGCCTTCGGTCGGGTTGCGCGGTCAGACAGGGGTGGCGGTCGCTGGACGGTTGCTCAGACCTTTGTCATACGCAGACCGAGTTCGCGGCGGAGGACCTCCTGGGAGGGGAGGCGGTCGAGTACGCGGAGCACGGCGGGGCGCAGTTCGCGTTGCTCATCTGCGGTGAGCAGACCGACGAGGTCGCGCAGATCCATGTGGTCGAAAGCCGACGTCATAGTGCACAGGTTACGGATTTCTGTGGGTTTCGTCCTGCGATCGTGCGGTGTTTTTGCCGTCCAACCGGTCTGTTTACAACATCTTTGCGGCACCGCAACACCGAACCGGCTGGTCCGGTGTCGCGGAACGGCAACGGCGGCTAGCGAACCCGGATCGGATCGTCCTTGGCCAGGCCGGTCCGGGTTTCGACCGTGACGCCGATCTCAGCCGGCTTCGCGTCCTTGTCATAGGGGGTGAACTTCTCCAGGGATCCCCAGTCGCGCGACCAGTCGTGGTCGAGGTAGCTGGGGATGGTTTCCGACTTCAGCAGCAGCCCGGTCCAGCCGAGCGGCCCGCCGCCGATGTCGTCCTGCCAGGCGTTGGACGCGTCGGAACCGACCCGGTCGGGCAGGATGCGCCAGTTCGGCACCTCGGCGACGCCGTCGTGGTGGTCGAACGGGCGCTGGCACGGGAAGGCGAGCCCGACGTGCCAGTCGAGCAGCACCGGATTCTTCGAGCCGACAACGGAATTCAGTGTGGCCAGCTTGGGCAGCCGGGGCGGGGTGACCGCGAGCCACTGCTTCTGGGTGATGTCGTTGTCCACCGCGACCAGCCGCACCGCGTCCGCCTCGACCGGCAGCCGATCCAGCGGCACCCGCAGATTGCGCCACGACGGCGCGGGCCCGATATCGATCGGGTCGACCGAGCCGAGCTTGCGCACCGAGCCGTCCGCCTCGTGCACGCCGTATTCCAGGTGCAGTTCCTGGCCGTAGGTGACGACGCCGTCGGCGTCCACGTGCCGGATCCGGCCCGCCGCGGTGATGGTGAGCACCTGGTAGGCGGGGTCGTGGCGCATGCTGTCGGCCAGGTCCAGGTGGTACCACTGGGAGGTCAGCGAGGCCTGCTGCTGCTCGTCCTCCTGGTAGCTGCCCATGATCGGCGTGGTCGCCGGGTCGAGGCCGAACGGCAGCGCGACGGTGCTGCCGTTGATGCCGGTCTGCGTCGTGGTGCCGCCGCCGGTCCCTGCCCCGGTGGTCTTGGTGGTCTTGTTCTTCGAGTCGGAGTTGACCGAGTTGGCCCCGCCGGACACGGTTTCATCCGCGTCGGCGGTGAGGTCGCTCGCGACGCCGTTGGGCGTGAATCCCTTTGATTCCGCGGCCAATCCGTCAGCGGGCGAGCCGGAGTAGGGGAGCAGCAGCGAGTTACGCGTGTCCGTCTCGACCAGCACCTCGTTCGCCAGCGCGCACGAATCGCCCTTCAGCGACTGGAGATTCGACTTGGCGACCGAGTACGCGGGGTACTGCGCGACCGCCGCCTTGGCCAGCGATGCCACCTCGAACAGCACGAGCAGCGCCGCCGCGATGGTCAGCGGCGCACTCGCGAACCGATCGAACCGCCGCGGCGTCGTGCGCGGCCGGCGGTACGGCTCCCGATAGTGCAGCCACACCGCGACCACCAGCGCGACCCCGCTGAGCCCGAGGAACAGCGTGGAGAAACCCTTGCCCGCGAACAGCGGCGCCTTGTCCCACCACGGCACGCCGTAGCTGGACACATACCACCAGCCGTTCGACCCGGTGAACGTCACCGCGAGCAGGAAGAGCACCGCCGCCGCGAACAGCGCCCGGTTGCGTGGCGAGCGAATTCCCTCGCTGCCCACCGCAACCGCCGCGAGTGCGGCCAGCGACCCGGCCAAGCCGGCGTACACGCCGAAGTGGTGCGTCCACTTGGTCGGCGTGAACATCATCAGCACCAGCGACGCGAACACGATGCCGAGAATCCGCACCGACGGCCCGCGCGAGGTGCCGGGGATACGTCCCTTGCGCAGCACCTGCAGCACGCAGACCAGCAGGCACAGCAGCATGACCAGCACGCCGAACCGGCGGGCCAGCGACCCGTCCGGCGAGAGCATCAGCAGCGAATCCCACCGCGTGCGTTCATCGAACCAGGCCACATTCGGCCCGACGATGGTGCGCACCCGGGTGGCTTCCAGCACGGTCGACAGCGTCTGATCGGCGAAAACCACCACCAGCACCAGGGTTCCGGCGGACAGGCCGGGCGCGAGCAGTGCCAAGTAGCGGAAGAGTGTTGTCGCCAAGGAGGGTCGGGTGTCGTGCGCACCGGACTTCGTTGCCGGAACGCTCTTTTCGTCCGCGTCCTCATCGAGTCCCATTGCACCCGAGGGACTTTCGGCAACCCCGCCACCGACCGCGGGAACCACCCCGCGCGCCCGCTTGATGATGATCTGCAGCACCGGCCGCGATCCCGCGATCAGCGCGCCGATGCAGATGAGCCCGGTCGGCCCGGCGGCCAGCGAGAACCCGGCGATCAACACCGCGACGGCCGCGGGCAACAACCGCCCGGTGGCAATGGCACGTTCGATCGAGCACCAGGTGAGCAGCGCACCCGCCGCGATCAGCGGCTCAGGTCGCAGCCCGTTGTCGTAAGGCAACCAGAACGCGAGGAACACCAGCCCGGCCGTCCACAGCGCCACCTTGTTCCGCCGCACCCGAGCACCCAAGCGCGGCAACACTTCCCGGCTGATCACCAACCAGCAGGTCACGCCCGCGAGCAGTGCGGGCAGCCGCATCCACGGGCTGGCGTCGGAGATCCTGGTCATCCACGCGAGCACCTCGTACGACCAGCCGAACGGCGCCTCAGGCACCCCGAACCAGCGGTAATAGTTGGCCATGTAGCCCGCGTGCCCGGAGGCGCGCGCCATGTTCAGGATGTAGCCGTCGTCAGAAGTGTTGGCGCCGATGAAGTGCCACAGCCCGAGCGTGCCGAGCACCACCGCGTCCGTCACCGTGAACCGCCACCAGTGCGCGGGCAGGAACCGCCGGGCCCGTCGCCGGTCGCTGGTATCCAGCATGTGCAATGCGAGCAGCGCGATGATCGTGAAGACGACGGCCGCGACGATCGCGATGAGCTTCAGCACCGACGGCGACGAGGAGAAGCGCGAGTCGATGTCCGCGTGCAACCGAGCACCGTCCAACCGCCCGGCTGCCAGATCGGTGAACACCCCGACCATTTGCGGCCGGATGTCCCGAGTCACGGTGTTGCGGAACGGCGTCCCGTCCTGCCGTGTCGCACCGGTGATCTCGGTGGATGTCGCGGCGGCCGTCGAATCGACGGTGAGCGCGGTACATCCGGCCGCGGTGATCTCGGCGACGGGCGCGGACAGCAGCGGCACGTCGCGCAGCACCACCGACAGCGTGCCGTCGGCGACCGACACCACCAGCCCGGTGGCGGCCGCCTGTCCCGACGAGACCGGCACGGTGGACACCACCGTGTCCGAACCCACCGCCTGGATCAGCGAGCACGGCAGCGTCGCGCTCAGCCGCAACGGCTGATACGACACCAGCGGCGCCTCGACACTGCTGAGCCCGGCCTGCGGCCAGTCCAGCGTGGCCTGGTCCTGCCGCACCGGCAACAGCGGTGTCAGCAGCGCCAGCACGAATCCGAGGAGCCCGGAGACGAGGGCGATCAGGCGGTAACGGGTGAACGCTCGAGTTGATCGGTCCGGTCGCACGGGGGTTGATGCTAGCCACCCGAGGCGCCGGAGCCGGTGATCACCACCTATCGCATCGCGCGAACATCCCAAACCCACACGTCAGCCGCTCGGGTCGGCCCGAAGCCGAGCAGCTGCGTCATGGTGGTGCGCAGCGTGTCCACATTCCTGGTCGCGGGCAGCACGAACACGTCGGCCCGCCAGAAGTTCAGGTCGGCGCGGATCTGTTCGCGGGCCTCGTCGGTCAGCGCCGGCACGGTGCCGGTGTCCTGCGCCTGCACCAGCAGCGCGGTGGTCGGCCGGAACTCGGGGCCGTAGATGCCCTTCTTCTGGGTGCTCGTCGGGCCGACGAAATAGCCACCGGCGAGCGGGAAGTCGAAGTCCGTGTCGGCCTGCCAGCGCAGCGCGCCCGCGTCCATCGGCCGCGACGGCGGCACCATCACCACCGACCCGGTGTTGACGTAAGCGCGCACCAGCCCGTCCGCGAAGAACGCGGGCGTCGGCGGGCGCTGCACCACCGGGAGCACGGTCGGGATCAGCGGCAGCAATGCGAAAAGCAGTGCGCCGAACCAGGCCAGCGGCCGCCAGTCGACCGGCGACGCCCGCCACCAGCCGATCGCCCGCTGGGTGGCCAGGGCGAGCACCGCCGCGACGGCCGGGATCGCCGCCATGGTGAGCCGGGTTTCCAGCACCGTGCTCAGCAGCGGGATGTGTTCGGCCCAGCGCCACGGTAAGGCGAACCCGGTGTCCCGCTTGCCGAACATGGCGACCGCGCCGAGCGACAGCACGCCGAACACCGCGATCACCACGGCGGCGGCCCGGACCACCCGCTCGCGCCAGAGCAGCACGAGGGTGCCGGCCAGCACCAGCAGCAGCGGCCAGCCGAAGTAGGCGTTCTGCTCGGTGTCGTTGATCGCCACGTACTGTCCCGGCGAGAAGAGCCCGCCGAGCGACTCGGACGGGAACTGCGTGATCGCCTTCAGGTCGTTGCCCATCGGGCCGTGATCGATCGAGCGGTAACTCTGCGGCCCGAAGAACTGGTACCACAGCGGTATCACGGTGCACAGCAAGGCGATTGCCCCGGCCAGCAGGATCGCCGGGGTGATCCCGCGCAGCACACGCAGCCCTTGTCGCGGCGTGTGCAAGTAGTACACAACCGTGAACAACCCGAACGACAGCGCGAAGATCAGCAGCGGTTCCTCACCGAGCGCGATCTGCAGCGCCACCAGGAATCCCAGGAGAACGGCATCACGGACGCGCCAGCGCCGGTGGTCCGAATCATGGACCCCGGCCCGTCGCGCCATCCGGATCAACAGCCCGGCCATGATCGGAAGTAGCAGCAGCACAACAAAATTCGGATGTGCGTTGGCATGCGAGATCATCGCGGGCGCGAAACCACAGAACAGCCCGCCGATACCGGCCGCGATCCTGGAGTGGACCAGCTCACGGGAGAACAGCCAGTACCAGGCCAGCGCCGTAGTGGCCAGGCCGAGGGTCAGCACCAGCACGAACGTCACGGTCGGCCCGAACAGCAGGGTGATCGGGGTCAGCGGCACCCCGACCCCGAACATGGCCGTGTTGGCCATCATGTTCACTCCGGCCGGGAAGTTCTGCAGCGTGGTGCCGAGCGGGTTCTCCAGATGCGCTACCGAATGCGCGGTGACCGCGAAGAACCATTCCCACATGGTCTGGTCCTGACCGCTCTTGATCAGGTAACCACTCTGCGTATTGCGCCACTGCCCGGACAGGACGACGATCGCCAACGCCAGGTATCCGAACGCGGCGACCAGATCGAACGGGCTGACTCGAATACGAGGAAGCCTGCGCTTGCGAACCGAAGTTGACGTCCCGGTGGTGCGCACGCCGGTCGCGGTAGATCCCCGTTCCGCGACTCCTACCGCCGACCCGTCCTGCGTGCCCAGATCGACCTGTCGTGCCCGTACCACCTGCAAACCGCTCCTGTAACTAGCTGCAACTCAGCCGCCCACGCTAACCGAACACGCTGTGTCGCGCCTGGCAACGAGAGCTGCGGGCAGCCCGAAAACAGGGCAGAGGCGCAGGTCGAGACGCGCTTCTGCCCTGTTTTATTCGAGCTGGCTATCGGCGGACGGTGACCAGAGTGAAGGGGCCGATGTTAGTGGTGGTGAAATGCGGGTCGTTGAACAGGTCCTTGGGGAACGCGACGGTGTAGCGCTGCACGTTGGGATCGTTCGGGTACACGTCCCTGGCGAGGCGAAGCGTGTAGGTATCGCCGCTGTTGCGGAAGAGGAAGGCGTCCGGCGCACGCCATGGGCTGGCCGCCAATGCGTCGAGCAGCGCGCCGGAGGACTTCAGCTTGCTCCAGCTCTCGATGGTCGCGGCGCGAGCGGGGAAGTCGGCGAGCATGTTCGCGTAGTGCGAGGTGAGCGCCTGGAAGCCGTAGTACGGATAGAAGGACAGGAAGCTGGTGTCCGCGGTGAGCAGCACCGTGTCCGAGCGCGGCCGTCCAGTCTGCACGAGCAACGCCTCGTCGATGGCCCGGTAGTGCGCCACGGCCGATGGCGGACGCTTGTCGGCGCGCACTCCGTTGCCGTCGGTGTCGGTGTAAGCGGTGGTGATCTCCGGCGCGAGGATGTGCGGGATGTTCTGGGTGAACGCGAGCGTGCCGACGATCGCGACCGCCACCGCGGCGAGCCGGAAGCCGCCCGGCTCGTTCAACGCCTGATAGACCGCCCTCGCGCCCTCGACGAAACCGAACGCGCCCGCCGCGGCGAGCAGCGCGAGCAGCACCGATTCCAGCCGGAACGACAGCAGTGTGGTCCCCGCCGCGGTCGCCGCCATGGACAGCAGCGACCACAGGTAGACGGCGAGCACGCCGATGCCGAGCGCCTGCGCGCGCCGCGACGAGGCGGCCCGCAGCACCAGCCAGATGAGTCCGACCAGGCACAGCGCGCCGCGCAGCGAGAATTCGGCCATCGGCAACGGCAGTTCGGAACCGGACTCGGGCAAGTAGTGGAACGCCGAGCCCGAGGTCGCGACCTTTCCGCTCAGCGTCTTCAACAGGTACGGCAGCCACACGATCAACGCGACCAGCGCCGCGATCGCCGCGATCACCACCAGCCGCACCAGCGGCGGGACAGCCGCCCGCCACGGCCGGACGGTGTCGTCGTTGCCCCTGGCACGTCGAGGCTGCGCGGCGGCGTACTGTTCGCGCACCGCGAGCCCGGCCGCGATGACGCCCATCAGCCCGACGGCGAAGGCCGCGAAGCCCGCGTACAGGGTGTAGAACGTGGCGGCCATCCCCAGGAACAAGCCGGTGCCGAACACCGCACCCCAACCGCCGAGGGTGTTCCCGCGTCCGGCAGGCCGATGCAGCGCACCCCAGGCGAGCACCAGCGCCGGTGGCAGCAGGATCACGATCACCGCGCTGTAGGCCTCCGGCGAGGCGTACGCGACCGCGAGCGCGGTCACCGCCGCCGTGACCGCAATGGCCCAGTCCGCGCGAATCAGCTTGGACCACAGCACGAGTGAGATGACTGCCGCCACCGCGATCGATCCGATCGCGTACGGCTTGAACACCTCCCACCCGTCCATGCCGAGCACGTTGGCGACTCGGCCGCCGATCCAGAACCACCCGGCCGGATAGAACGGCGGCAGATCCGCATAGGTCATGTCGTGCAGCGCCGCGGAATCGGTGAGCCGGGTCAGGTATTCGGTCCGGAACTCCTGATCCACCGAGACGCCGAGCAGATACAGCTTGGTCGCGCCGAGCGGCATGCCGAGCGTGAACGTGACGAACGTCGAAATGCCAACCCAGGACAGCAGTTTCGCCACCCACGGCCGGGCGAACCACTTACCCGGCCGCAGCCGCGTCAGCGCGATCGCCGCCACCACGAAGACCGCGGCGACCACCTGCCCGACCGTCGTCAACGCGCGAGTCACGTTGGAGGAGTTGAACGCAGGCCACTGCACCATCGAGAACGCGTAGAGCCCGACGGCGGTCACCACGATGGCGACGAGCGCCGCCAGCACAGCCTCACCGACACCCGACCCGATCTGCTTGGCGAGCAGCGATCCTCGTCCGCGCACCGGAGCAGGCGCTTCGCCTTGCTCCTCGAGCACCGCGGTCATCGACCGGCTCCGGCGACGTGCGAGCGGCACGCCGTGCTGCGGCATTCTCGGATTACTCGCATGGCATCTCCGGGTTCACTCGGGTGTGCGTTCGCATCGGCGCCGCGCGGTCTCGGTGCGAGAGCGTGCGGGGGATCGGCGATCATGCTGCCAGGTCCGGGTTCGGATGTGGCAACACGTGCCGGTCGTGGCGAAACGAAAACCGCACCCCGCCGACCTGCGCATCGAATGCGGGGCGGACCGAGGTGCGGCTCGGGGTGAATTAGATGGGGAGCTTGCGGAAGATCGGGCGCGGGATGTGGCGCAGGATCATCATCACGTAGCGGAAGGTGCCCGGCGCCCAGATGAGCTCCTTGCCCTTCTGCGCGGCCGAAACCGCAAGCACCGCAATGTCTTCCTTGTCGACCGTGAGCGGCGCCTCTTTGACGTGCGCGGAGAACCGGGTCCGCACCATGCCGGGCCGGATCACCAGCACCCGAGGGCCGTGCGGGCGCAGCGCCTCGCCGAGTCCGAGGAAGAACCCGTCCAGGCCCGCCTTGGTGGATCCGTAGACGAAGTTCGAGCGGCGGACCCGCTCGCCGGCGACCGAGGACATGGCGATGATCCGCCCGAAGCCCTGCGCCTTCATCTTCTCGCCGACCAGCACGCCGACCGAAACCGATGCGGTGTAGTTGATTCCGGCGACCTGCACGGCCTTGCGCTGGTTCTGCCACAGCTCTTCGGGATCGCCGTCCAGCGCGAACGCGACGATGGCGATATCGATGTCGCCGCCGTCCCAGGCCGCGTCGATCACCTTCGGGTGGCTGTCGGTGTCGAGCGCGTCGAAGTCGATGACGTCGACCTGGCTCGCGCCGGCCGCCTTCATCTGGGCGACCGCGTCTTCGCGGAGCGGATCGTTCGGCAGTGCGGCCAGCACGACGCGCGCGGGACCCTTCTTCAGGTATTCCGTGCAGATCGCGAGGCCGATCTCGGAGGTCCCGCCAAGCAGCAGGATGGCCTGCGGGTTACCTACGGCATTGATCACTGCAGCTCCAGCCTTCTCGCCATGTCGGACATGAAAACGCCTGTGGGATCGACACTTCGGCGGATCTTGATCCACTCGTCGATCCGCGGGTACATCTGGTGGAACGTCTCGGCGGTGGTCCGCGAGTCCTTCGCGGTGTAGAGCCGCCCGCCGAACTCGAGCACCCGCCGGTCCAGCTCGCTGACCAGCTCGTTGAGCCCCGGCTTGATCGGGAAGTCGACGCAGATGTTCCAGCCAGGCATCGGGAAGCTCAGCGGCGCCGGGTTGCTCGCGCCGAACAGCTTGAACACGTTGAGCGCCGAGTAGTGCCCCGAGCCCTGGATGTCGATGATGATCCGCTTGAACTCCTCGACCGCCTCGGTCGGCACCACGAACTGGTACTGCAGGAATCCGTTGGAACCGTAGCCACGGTTCCACTCCGCGATCATGTCCAGCGGGTGATAGAACTGCGTCAGGTTCTGCACCTTGCCGGTGTAGTTGCCGCCCATCGCGTAGTACGCCTCGCCGATGGACCGCAGCGTCAGCTTGTTCATCGTCCAGTTCGGGAAGATGTCCGGCACCGTCATCAGTTGCGGCGCATCGAATTTCAGCGGCTTGGCGCGCAGCCGCTTGGGCAGCTCGTCGACCTTGGCCAGCCTGCCGCGGGTGATGGTGGCCCGGCCGAGCTTCGGCGCGGGGCTGATCACGTCGAACCACGCGCTCGAGTAGGTGTAGTTCGCCTCGCTGCCGTCGCTGTGCGCCGCGATCGTCTCGTCCAGCGTCGTGGTCTTCACGCCGTCGTTGAGGAAGTAGGCCGACTCGGTCGGCGTCATCTCGATGGTCGCGCGCAGGATGATGCCGGTGAGCCCGTTGCCGCCGACGGTCGCCCAGAACAGCTTGGCGTTGCGCTTCGGCGTGAGGTGCTGCACCTGCCCATCTGCGGTCAGCAGATCGATCGAGCGCACGTGGTTGCCGAAGCTGCCCTCGCTGTGATGATTCTTACCGTGGATATCGGAGGCGATAGCGCCGCCGATCGTCACCTGACGGGTGCCGGGCAGCACCGGGACCCACAGCCCGAACGGCAGCGCCGCCTTCATGAGCTGGTCCAGGCTGACGCCGCCGTCCACGTCGACGATCCGCGTATCGCGGTCGATCCGATGGATGTTGTTCAGCGCGGTCATGTCGACGACCAGGCCGCCCGCGTTCTGCGCGTGGTCGCCGTAGGAGCGGCCGAGCCCGCGCGCGATCACGCCGCGGCGCAGATGCGGGGGCTTCGAGTCATTGTCCTCGGCGACCATGGCGACAGCCTTGGCGATCAGTTCCGGATCGCTGGTCGAGAGCACTTCGGACGAGGTTGGTGCGGTGCGACCCCACCCGGTCAACGTGCGGGTCTGCGTCGGCAATGCGAACGCGTTCCCGGCGTCGGCCCCATCGTTTGTGACGGTGGTGCCGTTCTCGTTACCGGTTGTCGTGGTGGCGGTCGGAGCTTTCGTGGACATCGGCATAGAGGCTACAGGTATGACCCGACATCGGCGTCGATGTCTCTTACTCCGGAGTAGTGATCTACATATCGGTTTAGCGACCGCTACGCTCGTCGCGTGCATGCCGAACCCCACCTGCCGCTGCCGGCCGAGCTGCCGCTGGTCGACGAGCCGGGCGGTACCGACGTCGACCTGAAGACGCAGATCGTCCGGTTCACCCTGACCGGCGGGCTGTCGGCGATCGTCGACTTCGGGCTGTACAGCCTGCTGTTCAACCTGCTCGGGCTGCCGCGTGAGGCGGCCAAGTCGCTCAGCTTCATCGTCGGCACCACGACGGCGTATCTGATCAATCGCCGCTGGACCTTCCAGGCGCCGCCGAGCCGGGCCCGGTTCGTCGCGGTGGTGATCCTCTACGCGGTCACCTTCGCCGTCCAGGTCGGTATCAACGCGGTGCTCTACGACGCGCTGCCCGACGCCGTCTGGCGTCAGCTGCTGGCGTTCGTCATCGCGCAGGGCACTGCCACGGTCATCAACTTCGTCGTGCAACGCCTGGTGATCTTCAAGATCCGCTGAAGCGTCAGCGGGTGACCAGTGCCCCGGCCCGGTCGCCGCTCTCGGCCTTGGCGCCGAAGTAGTCGCCGCCTTTGGCACGGACGTTGTCGGTGCCCCAATCGCGCCGCTCGCGGTCGGCGGGCACCAGGTGCGGAATGTGCTTGCGGCAGTGGATGTAGGCCTCTTCGATATCGACGACCACCCAGCGTTCGGCGGTGCGGCCCTTGAGGTTCTCCGGTAGTCCGGGGGTGGCGTTGCGCAGCGTGGCGTCGGGGATGATCCTGGCCGAGCCGTTGATGTGCAGGCCGATCAGATCGCGGACGAAATCGATGAGCAGGATGCCGACGTGCGGGTTCTCCAGGATGTTGCCCAGGCTGGCCAGCACGCCGTTGCCCCGGTATTCCGGGTACGCAATCGTGCGTTCGTCGATGACGTGCAGAAAGCCGGGTTCGCCCGCGCGGAAGCTGGAATCGCATTCGCCGTGCTTGTCCGAGGTGGCGATGAAGGCCATCTCCATCCGGCCGATGAATTCGATCATCGTGGGATTCAGCTCTTCGAGCACCTGGTCGTTGTAGAAGCGGGCGGCTCTGTCCTGGGTGCCGTACCGATCCTGTAGCTCGTGCTCGCCGTCGCTGCCGCACTGTGTACCGGGCATCTTCGCCACCCTCTGGTCGCCGGAGTCCGGATCCTTCGAGGGTCGTCGTTGAGCCCGCGACTAAACCGAAATCCTGTCCATTTTAGTCAGTTCGGCCTCGCAAAAACTGGGAAATCAACGTTGAGAATGCACTGAATGCGTAGTTAGCGCAAGGGATTCCGTGGTTCGGCAACAAGCCGACCGGCCGGGATGGTTGTCCCGGTCCGGATCGGCGCGAAGAGCTGTCATGCGGGGTTCAGCGTCACCGGGACGCCGTTGAAGATCGCGTTGCCCGACGGCACATCGACCACCGAATCATCGGTCAGCGCATTGGCGTTGACACCGGCGTGCGCTCTGGCGACCGTCTGCGTACTGTCGGCGTGCCCCCATCCGTGCGGCAGGCTCACCACCCCCGGCATGATCGCCTCGGTCGGCTCCAGCGGCACCGTCAGCGTGCCCGCGGCCGACTTCACCACCGCGTGCTCGCCGAGCCCGAGCCGGGCCACGTCGGCCGGATTGATGTGCAGCGTGCAGCGATTCGACCCGCTCACCAGCTGGCCGATGTTGTGCATCCAGCTGTTGTTGGACCGCAGCTGGCGCCGTCCGATCAACACCACATCCGGCGCGATATCGGCCAGCCGCGCCCGCATCCTGGCCACGTCGTCGAGCAGCGGCGGCGGGGCCAGCTCCACCTGCTTCGACGCGGTCCGCAGCACGCCGGGCAGCCTCGGCCGCAACGGGCCCAGGTCGATGCCGTGCGGATTGTCGAGCAGCACTTGCAGATTCAGCGTGCCGCCGTTCCACTCGCCGAACGGGCCGAGTCGAAGCATCAGGTCGAGTCGTTGCTCGGTGGTGTCCGCACCGACCAATTCGTCGCGCCGGTCGGCCATTCCGGCCTTCTGCAGGGTGCCCGCCATGATCAATTCGTCCACGCCGGTGATCGGGTCCACCCCGTCCACCCCCTCGTGCGGCATGCCGGAGACCGCCGCGGCGAGGCGGGCGAGTACCGCCGATTCCGAGGGCCGATCATCCAGCGGCACCAGGGGGCGGGAGTAGCGCGCGTAGTTGTGCACCGCGAACTGCAGCAGCGCGAAGTCGTAGTGTGGCGACTGCACCGGCCGTGGCGGCGGCAGGATCACGTCGGCGTGCCTGGTGGTTTCGTTCAGGTAGCGGTCGACGCTGACCATGAAGTCGAGTTGGGCGAAGGCGGCGTCCAAGCGGGGGCCGCTCGGCGCGGACAGCACCGGGTTGCCTGCGACCGTGACCAGCGCGCGGATCTGCCCGTCGCCGGGGGTGAGGATCTCGTCGGCCAGGGTCGCGACCGGCAGTTCGCCCATCGCCTCGGGCATTTCGCGGACCCGGCTGGTCCAG
Organism: Nocardia sp. NPDC050175; assembly: GCF_044459885.1. Classification (NCBI taxonomy): domain Bacteria; kingdom Bacillati; phylum Actinomycetota; class Actinomycetes; order Mycobacteriales; family Nocardiaceae; genus Nocardia; species Nocardia sp. NPDC050175. The sequence goes on along the minus strand of NZ_JBITJI010000018.1, from coordinate 56,476 downwards.
CGGCCGAGCCGGAACGGCCTGCTGCGGGTTATGCCGCCCGCCGCCGCGGTGGCGAACATCGCGCCGCCGGGTGCGTCCAGGTTGCCGGTGAGGGTGTTGATGGCGTCCACCAGCCACTGGGTGATGGTGCCGAATTCCGCTGTGCAGGTACCGATCCTGGCGTACACCGCCGCCGTCGGCGCTGCGGCGAGTTCGCGCGCGAGCCGAATCACCGTCTCCGCGGGCACTCCGGTGCGTACCGCCACCGAGTCCGGGCTGAATGCCGCTGCGGCCGTGCGCAGTTCATCGAGTCCGGCGACCTCGACCCGGACGTCGGTGAGGTTCTCCGCGAACAGCGTGTGCACGATTCCGAACAGCAGATACGCGTCGCTGCCCGGCCGGATGAACAGATGCTCGTCGGCCAGCTTCGCGGTACGGGTGACCCGCGGGTCGACCACCACGAACCGGCCGCCCCTGTGCTGCAAGGCCTTCAACCGACCGGGGAAGTCCGGTGCGGTGCACAGCGATCCGTTCGATTCGAGCGGATTCGCGCCGAGCATCAGCAGATAGTCGGTGCGGTCGAGGTCCGGCACCGGCACGGTCAGCGGATCGCCGAACATCAGCCCGCTGGCCACCTGCTTGGGCATCTGGTCGGCGGTGCTGGCCGAGAAGATGTTCTTGGTGCTCAGCGCGCGCAGCAGCACCGGTACATACAGCGCGCCCGCCACGGTGTGTGCGTTCGGGTTGCCCAAATATGCTGCCGCCGATTGTTTTCCATATTCGGCTATAACCGCAGGAAAACGCTCGGCGATCAGATCGAATGCCTCATTCCATGAGCTGGCCCGCCAGGTATCGGTCGCCCGATCCCGAATCATCGGCTCGGTCACCCGATCCGGATCTTCGTCCAATCGGCCAAAGCTCGCCCCCTTCGGACAGATGAAGCCCTTACTGAAGGGATCCAATTTGTCACCACGGACCGAGGTCACGTGATCGTCCGGGTCGAGGGTGATTTCGAGTCCACACACGGCCTCGCAAAGCGGGCAGGTGCGCAACAGATTGCGAGATGCTTGTCCGCCTCTCCGCGTATTCGGGCCAGACTTTTCTGCCGCGACTGTGACGTCGGCGACCGGCGGTGATGTGTCCTGCGGGGCTTGGCCCGTACCCGATGAGTTACCCATGTGCTCGCGAAATCAGTCCTCGCCTTGGGAGTGCCTTATTTCACAGCGTAATCGAGACGGGCGCCGACTCTGCGGTATCGATCGGATCTACAACGACAAACGACCGATACCGCGGCGCGCTGGCCGGATATCGGTCGGGGGGCCGGGCGATCAGCCCGGCCGTCGTGCTCTAGTTCAGCAAGCGACGCTGGTCAGGGCCGAGCCCTTGCGGGCGGTCGCAGCGCGGACGGCGGCGCTGATCGCGACGACCGGCGGTACCCAGCGGGCCTCGCCGGGTGCGACGCTCCAGCAGGCCGAACCGGCCGAGAGCTGGGTGGGCGGCAGCGGGACGCCCGCGCCGTCGGTGTAGACGACGGCACCCGCGGCGGTCAGCGCCTCGAGCGCCATGGCGGCCTTGCGGACGCCGGTGACCAAGTGGATCTCGCGACGCTCGGCGCCGGGCAGCTCGATGACCGGGCCGGACAGGTTGTTCGCCCGCAGGAAGCGGCGAACCTCGCCGGCCAGCTCGCCGCTGACCTCGATGGCGGAAAGGTCGTCATCGGTGATCAGGCAGAGACCGTTGGCCGTTTCTGCGACCGTCCATCCGCGCTGGGTGTAGTCCTGCGCAGCGGCGGTCATTGCGGCCGCCGAGACGGAAGTCGGAAACGTGGTGCGCACTGTTCTCTCCATTCCCCGGTAGATCTGGGTCCTGCATCTTCATGGGGCGTATCGGTGCCTGTGGTGCGCAGCGTTACGCGATCTTCAAAACTTCTTCAGGACTGTTGGCTACGTCTCTTTCAGCCCTACTTGAAAGCTAATTGCTATGACGTTGCTCGAACTCGTCAAGAGTTGTTGTCCCGCCGCTACTTTCGGCCGCTGACCTGTTCTTTCGCTGTGCCGTTCCTGCGAGGCCGCTGTGGATGGTGGGACTCGTGTGGTCTGTACGAGGCTACGGCTGGCCCGGATGTGGGATTACGGGGAGGATTTCGATCATGAGTGATGAGTCCAACGGCACCGGCAGGGGAAGTGAGCTGCCGGACCCGGAGGAGTACGAAGCCGAATCGCGGTGGATCACTTGGAAGGAGTCGGCGGCGCGCCGGTTCTCCCGCGGCACCCCGGTCGCGGACGAGCAGCCGCCGGAGCCGTTCGAGAGCCCGCGCGCCTTCCGGCAGTGGAGTGTCGAGGCGGCGCGCGGTCTGCTCGATGTGCAGTTCCGCCGCACGGCGACGCGCACGTTGCTGCCGCTGGTCTACATGCTCGGGTTGGTGTTCGCCTTCGCGGTGCCGATCGCGCTCACGGTGTCCATGTGGCGGGTCTCTGCGGTGCTCGGGGTGCTCGCGGCGCTGATCGGGGTTCCGCTCGGGCTGACCATCGCGGCCGCGGTGCGGCTCATCCTGGAATTCCTGGCGAACGCCTCGCGCCTGGCGACCAGGATGGAGCACATCAGCGAGCTGGCCGACGATCTGTTCCAGGCGCTGTCCGATGTCGCCGAGCCGGTCAACCAGCTCTCCGAAGACGTTCGCGCGGTGCAGTTCTGGCGCTTCCGCAAGGGCGGCTCGCGCAGGTAGTTGGCGGCAAACCGCGCTGGCCAAACATGTTTGGCGTCGTGAGGCCACCGGCCTAGCTGAGCCACCGATCGTGACCTGTGTCCGATTTGCTGTGAAACAATGCTGTTTGGATGCTCAGATACCGAAACGGGCATCAGCTAGGGATGGTCGCGAGGGCGAACCCGGATGGGTTCGGGAGTGCGACCGGCGCACGGCAACGAGGGGGGAACACCTATGGCTTTACCGCAGGGGACGACTGGATCGACCATGCCAAGGCGCCAGCTCGGGCGCCATCTGCGCGACCTGCGCAACCGGGCGCGGATGACCACCAGGACCGCCGCCCAGCAGCTGGAATGGTCGGAGGCCAAGATCTGGCGGATCGAGACCGGCCAGACCTCACTGCGCAGCCTCGACGTCGAGGCGATGTGCAAGGTCTACGGCGCGCCGTCCGACCTCATCGGGCCGCTCACCGCCTTGGCACGGGAGACCAAGGCGCGGGGGTGGTGGACCGCGTACGGCGACGTGATCGCCGAGGGGTTCGAGGTCTACATCGGCTTGGAGGAGGCGGCCGCCCGGCTGTCGACCTATGAGAACGAGTTGGTCCCCGGTCTGTTGCAGACCGAGGCTTACACGCGGGCCATGCTGCGCACCGCGCGCCCCGAGATGTCGGCGAGCGAGATCGATCGCCGGGTGCAGCTGCGCCGGGCTCGGCAGGCGTTGGTCACCCGCGCCGATTCGCCGCTGCACCTCGACGCGGTGATCAGCGAGGCGGTGCTGTGGCGGCGCATCGGCGGCGCCGAGGTGGCGGCCGGGCAGCTGGAACACCTGCGGCGCATGTGCGACTTACCCAACGTCCGAATCCGGGTGGTGCCACCGGATTCCGGCTACCACGAGGGCATGGAATCGGGCCGATTCGTCATGCTCGAGTTCCCCGAGCTGCGGGTCGGCGAGCAGCCCGAGCCGCCGGTGGTCTACGTCGAGGCGTTCACCGGGCCGGTCTACCTGGACAAGGACATCGAAATCGACCGGTACCGAAAGGCTTTCACGAGCCTGGGCGCGGCCGCGGTGGACGCGCGCGCCGGCATCGAGGAAGCGCGCGACAGCAGCCGCGTGTAGTGCTGAACCGGGCGCCGTTGCGCCTCAGCACTTTTGGCCGGGCGAGCCCCAGGTATCGGTCAGCACGGCGCGATGCGTGGGCAGCGCCCGTTCGTAGACCTCGCGGCCCTTTTCGGTGAGGCAGACGAACACCGCGCGGCGGTCGTCGGTGCACATGGTGCGCGACACCAGACCGTCGCGCTCCAGCCGCGCCACCGCACGCGAGAGCGCGCTCTGACTCAGGTAGATGTCGTTGGCCAGATCGCTCATTCGATAGTCGCCACAGTTGGCGTCGATCAGCCGGTCCAGGGTCTCGAACTCGCTGAGCCCGATCTGATGCTGTCCCTGTAGCGCTTTTTCCAGTGCGCAACTCACCGTCGCGTGCCGGTCGAGCAGCTCGCGCCACTCGCCAATCAGCCCGGTCTGCGCGACGGTGCGGCGGGCTGTCTCGATTGTCGACGGGTTCGACATGGCCCCATCCTAGTGGTCAGGGCCAGTCCATGCAACTGCATTAAATGTGTTGGCATTTAATGCGTGCGCATGTAACGTACCCGGCATGACTTCACCAGCAACCCTGGCGGCCGCTTCCGCGACCGATCCGACCAGATGGACAACCCGCCTTTGGGGCATGCTGATCACGCTGTGCATCGTGCTGTTCCTCGACGGCCTCGACGTTTCGATGATCGGTGTGGCGCTGCCGTCCATCGGCAACGAACTCGATCTCTCGACCTCGACACTGCAGTGGCTGGTGAGCGGCTACATCCTCGGTTACGGCGGCCTGCTGCTGCTCGGTGGCCGCACCGCCGACCTGTTCGGCCGCCGCAAGGTCTTCCTCATCGCACTGGCGATCTTCGCGGTCGCCTCGCTCGCCGGCGGTCTGGTGAGCTCGGGCCCGCTGCTGATCCTCACCCGTTTCGTCAAGGGCCTGGCCGCCGCGTTCACCGCGCCGACCGGTCTGTCGATCATCACCACCAACTTCGCCGAGGGCCCGGCCCGCAACAAGGCGCTGTCCATCTACACCGTGTTCGGCGCCGGTGGCTACTCGTCCGGCCTGCTGTTCGGCGGCCTGATGACCGGGGTCGGCTGGCGCTGGACCTTCCTGCTGCCCGTCCCGATCGCGCTGGCCGCGCTGGCCGCCGCGTGGGTGCTCGTGCCCAAGGACAAGCCCGCCGAGGGCGGCGGCCACGACCTGTTCGGCGCGCTGCTGTCCACCTCCGCCATGCTGCTGCTGGTCTACACCGTCGTCACCGCGCCGGAGGCCGGTTGGGTGTCGGCCCGCACGCTCGGTTCGTTCGCCGCGGTGCTCGTCCTGTTCGCCGGATTTATCGCGGTGGAGAAGCGAGTCAAGCACCCGCTGGTCCGGCTCGGCATCCTGCGCAAGGTGTCGCTGGTCCGGGCGAGCCTGGCGATCGTCGCGGTGGCCGGTTCGTACTTCAGCTGGCAGTTCATCGTGACCCTGTACATGCAGGACGCCCTCGGCTGGTCGCCGCTGAAGCTGTCGATGGCGCTGCTGCCGGTCGGTCTGATGGTCGCGTTGTCGGCGGTGTTCTCGGACAAGCTGGTCGACCGGTTCGGCACCGGCCCGATCATCGGCGTCACCATGGCCGTGATGGCCGTCGGCTACCTGCTGTTCCTGCGGCTGGACACCGCGCCGTCGTACTGGACCATGCTGCTGCCCGCGATCCTGCTGATCGGCATCGGCTGGGTCGGCTTCCCCGCCATCAACATTCAGGCGACCAACGGGATCGACGACGACGAGCAGGGTCTCGCGGCCGGCGTGCTGCAGACCTCCATGCAGGTCGGTGCGGCCATCGTGCTCGCGGTGACCACCGCGATCATCGCGTCGGGTACGCACGGTGACACCTCGCCCACCGCGATGCTCGACACCTACCGTCCGGCTCTGATGTTCGCCGCGGCCGTCTCGATTGTCGGTGCGCTGGTTGCCCTTTCGGCCTTCTTCGGGAAGAAGCGCGACAAGCGGGCCGAGGCGGCTCCGGAACCGGAGCTCGAACTCGTCGGCTGAACCTCGCGGCCGACTCGAAAAAAGCCGACCGGCGCCACTGTGGGGTGGTGCCGGTCGGCTTTCGCGTTGCTCAGGAAAAAGGCGGCGCCGCAGTGTCTTTGGCCGAGCGGATAAAGGTCAGCGGGCTGCCGTCCCGGCCGACGGTCGGCCACTCGATACCCAGCCGTGAATCGAAAGCGTCGATGTCTCTGTCGAATTCGGGCGTGTACTCCAGCGAGCACAGGTAGGTGACGGTGGAGTTGTCCTCCAGCGAGAGGATCGCATGTCCGAGGCCCTCGGACAGGAACATCGAGCGCCGGTCGACATCGTCGAGCAGCACGCTGTCCCAGCGCCCGTAGGTCGGCGAGCCGGGCCGCAGGTCGACGACCACGTCGAGGAACGCGCCGCGCACACAGGTCACGTACTTCGCCTGCCCCGGCGGATCCTCGGTGTAGTGGATGCCGCGCAAAACGCCCGCCGCCGAGACCGACAGGTTCACCTGCCGCAGATCGAACGGCCGGCCCGTCACCTTCTCGAACTCCGAGGCCTTGAAGCCCTCGAGAAACATGCCGCGGCCGTCACCGAGCTGGCGCGGGGTGATCACCCAGGCGCCGGGCACCGCGAGTTCCGTGAATTCCATGTTCACCAATCCCGGCCGCGTTCGAGGATATCGAGCAGGTAGCTCCCGTAGCCGGAACGGGCCAGCGGTTCGGCGAGCTTGCACAGCTGCTCGTCGTCGATGAAGCCCATCCGCCAGGCCACCTCCTCGGGCACGCCGATCTTGAGGCCCTGCCGTTCTTCGATGGTGCGTACGTAGTTGGCGGCGTCGAGCAGCGAGTCGAAGGTGCCGGTGTCGAGCCACGCGGTGCCGCGGGCGAGCACGTCGACGCGCAGTCGATCCTGTTGCAGGTAGGCCCGATTGATGTCGGTGATCTCGTATTCGCCCCGCGCGGACGGCCGCAGCGTGCGGGCGATCTCGATGACGTCGTTGTCGTAGAAATACAACCCGGGGATGGCGTAGTTCGACCGCGGTGTCTTCGGCTTCTCCTCGATGGACACCGCGCGGCCCTCGGTGAACTCGACCACGCCGTACGCGGTCGGATCCGACACCCAGTAGGCGAACACCGCACCGCCATCGATCCCGGCGAAGCGGTTCAGGCTGGTACCGAGCCCGGGACCGTGAAAGATGTTGTCGCCGAGCACCAGCGCCGCCTTGTCGGTCCCGATGTGATCGGCGCCGAGCACGAAGGCCCGGGCCAGGCCGTCCGGCTCGGGCTGCACCACGTAGCTGATCGAGAGGCCGAACTGCGCGCCGTCGCCGAGCAGCCTGCCGAACGCGTCCGCGTCCTCGGGCGTGGTGATCACCAGGATGTCGCGAATGCCCGCGAGCATCAGGGTGGACAGCGGGTAGTAGACCATGGGCTTGTCGTAGACCGGGACCAGCTGCTTGCTGACCCCGCGCGTGATCGGATGTAACCGGGAGCCGGTGCCACCAGCCAAGATGATTCCCCGCATGACCAGGAGTCTGCCAGCTCGGCCCGCGTTGAGCGTCGGCGAGGTTCCGGGTGCTCGTCGAATTGATTACGGAATGGGCTTTCCCGGTTTCATGAGCCGCCGATTCGGTGATTCTGTTGCTTAGGTCACACAACGCATGGTGTTCTGAAACATCATTGTGTGAGATGTCAGCGCCGACAGCTCGCCTGGGACCGCTCGGTCGTGGCTCGGCGCACCAGTTGGTGAGGTAGGTGCGCGATGGCAGCGACCAGCGTCGGCGAGCCCGGCAATGTGATGAATCCGGAAAATCTGAGTGCCCCCGCGCGCCTGGTGCTGGCGGCCTGCCTCGGCGTCGTCCGGCCCGCCCTGCGCGCCGCGCCGATCACCCGCGCGACCATCCCGATCGGCGCGCTGGCCATCGACACCCTGGCGCGGCTGCGGCCGGAGCCGTCGGGGATCGATCGGGAGCAGGTGTCGCTCAACGGTTTCCGGATGGAGATCCTGCGCCCGGCGGGCGCGGCCCGGGCACTGCGCCACGGTGCCCTGCTGTACATGCATGGCGGCGGATTCGCGGTCTGTGGGCTCCGTACCCATCGGCCGGTCGCGGCGAGCCTGGCGCGGCGTACGGGTCTTCCGGTGGTCAACGTCGACTATCGCCAGCTGCCGAGCAAGCGCATCACCAATTCGGTCGACGACTGCCTCACCGCGTATCGCTGGTTGCTCCGGCACGGCGCGGACCCGAGCCGGATCGTGTTCGCCGGTGATTCGGCGGGCGGCTACCTGACTTTCGCCACCGCGTTACGGGCGATCGAGGTCGGCCTGCCCGCGCCCGCCGGGCTGGTCGGGCTGAGCCCGCTGCTCGATCTGGACTACGCGGCCAAGCGAACGCACGTCAATGTCCGGCGCGACCCGTACATTCCGCTGCTCGCGCTGGAGGCGGTGGTCCGCATCGGCGCGGAGATCGACGGCAAGCTCGACCCGCTGCTCTCGCCGGTCAACGGGATCCTGGCCGGGCTGCCGCCGGTGTTGCTGATCGCGGCGGAGGACGAGGTGCTCCGCTACGACTGCGAGCTGATGGCACAGCGGCTCACCGCGGCGGGGGTGCCGAACGCGGTGGAGCTCTGGCGCGGTCAGGTGCACGCGTTCATGAGCATCGCGCCGAACCTGCCGGAGAGCAGGGCGGCGCTGGCTCGGGTGTCGCGCTTCGTCCGTGCTCGGATCGAGGAGGGCCAACAGGCGCGGACCGCGTAAGCCGTCCGGCCTGTCCAGGCGAGCCCCGTTCCGCTTGTGGCCGGGACGGGGCTCGCGCCTGCCGGGAACAGGCGAAACCCCGCCCGGCGCAAGGCCGAGCGGGGTTTCGACGGTGTATTCGGTTGTGCGCGTTGCTTACTTGGCGGGCGCGGGCGCCGGGATGGACGGCTGCGCCAGGGTGGCGAAGTACTGGATCGCCGCACCGATCGCGACCGGGGCGGTCACGAAGATCTGGCCTGCCACGGTGCCGAGGGCGCCGACGGCGATGATGCCGCCGAGGCAGCCGATGGCGGCGGCCGGGATGAAGGGGCCGAACAGGCCGATGATGGTGGCCGAGGCAGCGGTGGCGCCGAGGATGCCGCCGAGGACACAACCGACGGCCGCGCCGCCGAGGCCACCGACCAGGGTGCCGATGGTGGCACCCATGGAGATGGTGCTGGTCATCCGGCTCCAGGCCGCCTGCTCACGGTCGTAGTCGCTCTTCCACGGCGCCTTGTCCTCGAAGGGCAGGGCGACGGGCTTGTAGGTCGCCTTGTCCATTTCGAACTGCGGGGTCAGCGTCGCGGTGTGATCGGCGATGTCCGCGGCGATCGGGAACTCGAACTCGTCGACCCGGAACTTCAGCGGGGTGCCCGCGACCGTGCTGCCGTTGGCGGCCTTGATCTTGAAGACACCGTCCTCGACGACCATGGAGCCGGCATCGGTCTTGATGATGGACGTCGAGTCGACGGCCTGGGCGGTGAAGTTGATGGCGTCGCCGGCCTCGGGGGCCGGAGCCGCGTTAACGGTGCCGGCGGTGACACCGAGCGCGGCGATAACTAGGGCCGAGGTGGCGGCAAACTTCTTGATGATCATGCGTTTTGGTCCTCATCCAGGTGCTTTTGGCAGGGGGGTGGGGGCCGGAAACTGAGGTCGCAAACTTTCAGTAACACGGCCGGGCTTGGGGAAACCCGCTCGACGGACAGTCGAGCGGGTTCCTGGCTCGTTTTCTTCAGTTGTGCGAATTCAGTTGTGTTAGAGGGATTTTCGACTTACTTCGGCGCGTTGAACGGGCCGGAGGTGGTCGCGAAGTACTGGATGGCAGCACCGATCGCGACCGGGGCGGTGATCAGGATCTGGCCCGCGACGGTGCCGAGCGCGCCGACGGCGATGATGCCGCCGAGGCAGCCGACAGCCGCGGCCGGGATGAACGGGCCGAACATGCCGATGATGGTGGCAGCGGCAGCGGTGGCACCGAGGATGCCGCCGAGCACGCAACCGACGGCCGCGCCGCCGAGGCCACCGACGAGGGTGCCGATGGTGGCGCCCATCGCGATGGTGTCCTTCATGCGGTTGAAGGCGGCCTGCTCACGGTCGAACTCGCTCTTCCAGGGAGCCTTGTCTTCGAAGGGCAGGGCGACGGGCTTGTAGACCGCCTTGTCCATCTCGAACTGCGGGGTCAGCGTCGCGGTGTGATCCGCGATGTCGGCCGCGATCGGGAACTCGAACTCGTCCACGCGGAACTTCAGTTCGGTGCCCGTAAGGGTGGTGCCGTTGGCAGCCTTGATCTTGAAGGCGCCGTCTTCGACGACCATGGAGCCTGCGTCGGTCGAGACGATGGTCTGGGTGGGGGTGGAGCTCGCCGTGAAGTTGACGGCTCCGTTATCGGCCTCGGGGGCCGGAGCCGCGTTGACGGTGCCTGCGGTGACGCCAAGAGCGGCGATCAGCAGCGCCGAAGTCGCGGCGAATTTCCTCATCAGCATTTTTTTGAAAACCTCGATGTGAAGCGTTCGGAGGGGACTAGACGATCGAAATCTAGACCAGCTAACGCGTGGTGAACCGGTTGTGACCTTTTATTCAAATTTTGTTCACCAAAGAGACTCATGGCATGGTGGGGTTGCGGAAATATGCACGCCTGCCGGTGTTTTGGCCCGCAAAGCAGACTGGGCGTCCTATATCTACCGAAGAGTATGAGACCAAGGTCACAGAGTGCAACTCTGGCGGATCGGCCGAGATCGCCTGGCGTTGCGTCGATCCCGCTCTCGCGCACCCGTCGACGTAGAGTCATGGCGTGCGATTGCTTGTCACCGGCGGAGCCGGATTCATCGGAGCCAACTTCGTCAAGCAGACCGTTGCCGACCGTCCCGACACCACCGTAACGGTTCTGGACGCGTTGACCTACGCCGGAAATCGCGCCTCGCTCGACCCGGTGGCCGACCGCATCGATTTCGTGCACGGTGATATCGCCGATCTTGATCTGGTCGACGAGCTCGTCAGCGGCGTCGACGCGGTGGTGCATTTCGCCGCCGAATCGCACAACGACAACTCCCTCGCCGAGCCGTGGCCGTTCGTGCAGACCAATATCGTCGGCACCTATTCGCTGCTGCAGGCCGTGCGCCGCTACGACGTGCGCTACCACCACGTCTCCACCGACGAGGTCTACGGCGACCTGCTGCCGGACGAGCCGGCGTTCACCGAACGCACCCCGTACAACCCGTCCAGCCCGTACTCGGCCACCAAGGCCTCGAGCGACCTGCTGGTGCGCGCCTGGACCCGCTCGTTCGGCGTCCGCGCCACGTTGTCCAACTGCAGCAACAACTATGGGCCGTATCAGCACGTGGAGAAGTTCATCCCGCGCCAGATCACCAACCTGATCGACGGCGTCCGGCCGCGGCTCTACGGCGCGGGTCATCAGATACGCGACTGGATCCACGTCGACGACCACAACCGCGCGGTGTGGGATGTGCTGGAGCGCGGGCGGATCGGGCAGACCTACCTGATCGGCGCCCAGGGCGAGCAGGACAACAAGTCCGTGGTGCGGATGATCCTCGAGGCCTTCGATCGCGACCCGGACGACTTCGACCACGTCACCGACCGCCCTGGCCACGACCAGCGCTACGCGATCGACGCCACCCTGCTGCGCACCGAACTCGGCTGGACCCCGCGCTACGCCGACTTCCGGGCCGGCCTGGCCGCGACCGTCCAGTGGTACCGCGACAACGAATCCTGGTGGCGCCCCTACAAAGCCATCACCGAGCGCGCCTACGTCGCCGCGGGCGAGCAGACCCTCGACTAGCCCCAGACGATGTCGTAGTACTTCCAGACCGCGCCGATCAGCGCGATCACCGTCGCGACAATAACGGTCACGGCCGGACCGAGCGTTGGGGTCCGTCCGGCGATGTTGGTGAGCCGCAACGGCATCCAGCGCAGCAGCACGGCGAAGGCGACGATCGCCAGCGGCACGAAGTAGCGGCCCTGCACGCCGTCGATGATGTAGTAGCCGACCGGCGTGAACGACATGTACAGCGTCACATAGATCATCGCCACACTCGCCGCCACGGTGAGCGCGACGAGCAGCGTGCGCCGGAAGGTGGCTGCGGTCATCCGATCCGCCACACCGATGCTCACCGCGAACGCGAACAGGCAGGCCAGCATCGTCAGGGCGGGCACGTCGATGTAGGAGAAGCCGAGCTCACCGAAGAACTGGCTGAACCACCGCTCGTCGCGCAGCGCGATGCTCTCGCCGAACACGTTGATGAAATGGCCGGGGTCGGTGAGGATCCCGCGCAACTGCTCGCCGGGCTTCACCGAATGCCATTGGTGCTCAGGCCGCATCAGGCCCATGCCGTCGCCGGTCGGTGCCGCGATCTTCATCCAGACGGCGAAGACGAGGCCACCCAATGCCGCGAAACCCCACGGGATTCCACGCTTCCAACCGGTGAAGCCGAGCCGATCCGCGGGCACCAGCACGACGAGCATCGCGAGCAGCACGTAGGTCGGCTTGCTCACCGGCAGCAGGATCGTCGCGGCAAGCAGCGCACCGGTTTCCAGCCTGCCGAGCCGGTCGCCGAGGAACAGCGCCTTCACCAGCAGCGCCGACACCATGATGGCGAGCGCGTTGGTCATCGTGTCCGCGGTGACGGTGCCCGCCTGGAACACCGCGATCGGCAGCACCGCGACGGTGAACGCCAGCCACTGCACCCGATGCTTGCGCAGCGCGTACAGGCCGAAGCCGACCACGACGAGGTAGGCGACCAGCCCGGCCAACCTGGTCAGCGCGATCGTCCCGCCGACATCGAGGCCGAACAGCTCCGCCGCTCGAATGCCAACGGCGGCAGGGATATACGGCACCGGCGAGTAGGCGGCGGTGTTGGTGAACCAGACGGGCTCTTTGGCGTCGGACACGGCCGCGCCGCCGAGCCGGTCGTAGGCGCCCGGATCTTCGACCATCGAGCCGGGCTCTTCGGGGTTGTTCTGGTAGTCGTGCAGCGCGTAGCCCATCAGGGCGGTGATGCTCTTCGGCACGTCGCCGCCGTAGGCGACGCCACGATCGTCGTGAATCTTCTGCGGCAGCAGTCCACCGTGTGCGACCTGATAGGCGCGGCCGAACTGGGTGATCTCGTCATGGCCCCAGAAGGCGGGCGTGAGGAACGTGAACAGGCCGCCGAAGATGGCGACCAGCACCGTGAACGCGATCGTCGCGCCGCCGAAGCGGGTCACCACGCGACCGCCGAACGAGCTGTCAGAAGTCTTGACCGACAAGGGCTTCGCCGCACCGTTGCCGTTGGCCGACGCGGGGGCCGTCTCGTCCAACGTGCCTGTCGGTGTCGATTCGCTGTCTTCCGCTGTGGCTCGGTCCGCCGCGGCGGTCACTGCCGGTCTCCGCCGGTGCGGGCGTCACCGCCGTTGCCGTTCGGATGAAAGTCGTCCGCGCTCACCGCGGAGTAGCGCAGATACACCAGCCGCGCGGCCTCGTGCCGCGAACGCCGGATGCCGTCCAGGATCAGGCCCGCGGTCCACGCGAGGCTGCCGAGCAGCAGCAACGTGAACGCGAGGAACAGCGTCGGGAACCGGGGCACCGTGCCGGTGTTGTAGAACTCGACGACGATCGGGATGCTCAGGACGATCGACACCAGCCAGCTCAGCGTGCCGAACAGGCCGTAGAACATGACCGGCCGCTCGTGCCTGGCCAGGCCGATGATCAGCGCCAGGATCTTCAGGCCGTCGTGATAGGTGCGCAGCTTGCTCTCGCTGCCCGCCGGGCGGTCCCGGAAATCGACCGGCACCGCGGTCCGCGGCACCCGCAGGTGCAGCGAGTGCACCGTCAGCTCGGTCTCGATCTCGAACTCGCGCGACACCGCGGGGAAGCTCTTCACGAAGCGGCGGGAGAACACCCGGAAGCCGCTCAGCATGTCTTCGACGTTCTCGCCGAACACCTTGCCGACCACGCCGTTGAGCACCTTGTTACCGGTCTCGTGCCCGGCGCGGTACGCCGAGCCGCTCTCGTCCTGCCTGCGCACGCCGAGCACGTGGTCGTACGGGCCGTCCAGCAGCGTCTTGATCATCAGCGGCGCGGCCGACGCCTCGTAGGTGTCGTCGCCGTCGATCATCAGATAGACATCGGCCTCGATGTCGGCGAAGGCGCGGCGGACCACATTGCCCTTGCCCTTGGTGTACTCGTGGCGGACGATCGCACCGGCGGCGCGGGCGCGCTCGGCGGTCTGGTCGGTGCTCAGGTTGTCGTAGACGTAAACGACGATCCCCGGCACGGCGGCCTGCAGGTCGGCGACGACCTTGGCGACGGACGCTTCTTCGTTGTGGCACGGCACCACGGCGGCAATACGAAGCTCGGTGGAGTCCACCCGGGTCAATCCTCGCGATCGGTGGTGAATGTGGGAACACCGGGAGGGTACAGGGAACTCACAGTCGACGCGTGGCCGACCTCACCGCGTCGGGGGCGGAATTTTCGGTCGGGGCACGACGCACGCGGGCTGCGGTACCGTCGGGCCGTGCCAACCAGTGAGTCGACCGCGCAGGCGGGCGAGACCGTGCCGCCCGCCGAGGCCTCGATCGTGCGCAAGGTGCGCACCGCGCTGCGGCAGGGCAGCGCCTTCCTGGTGGTCGGGGCGATCGGTTTCCTGGTCGACGCGGGCACCTACAACCTCCTGGTGTTCTGGGGTGGCGAGGGGGTGCTCTATCACTACCCATTGCCCGCCAAGATCATCGCGATCCTGGTGGCGACGGTGGTCACCTACTTCGGGAACAAGTGGTGGACCTTCGCGCACAAGAAGACCGACAACCCCGGGCGCGAATACCTTCTGTACGCGGTCTTCAACGTCGTCGCGATCGGCCTGCAACTGGGTTGCCTCGGCTTCTCCCGGTACGTGCTCGACCTGTCCTCACCGCTGTCGGACAACATCTCCGGCACCCTCATCGGCCAGATCGTGGCGGTGATCTTCCGCTACTGGGCCTACGACAAGTTCGTCTTCACCGGCGCGCGCGAACCGGTCGACGCGGCCGAGGCCGATACTTCAGCGAACGTTCAGCAACAGTAAAAGACACGTCGGCACCACCACTGAGCAGGCAGCTAGCTACGCTGGTTGATATCCTCACCCCCGCCGCGAACGGCATCCAGGGGCAGTCTGTCCCGTCCGGCACGATAACGATTTCGAGGACTTCATGGATCAGTCGGCTACCCAGGCCGTGACCGAAACGAACGATCGAGCGCCGGCCGTTGCCGCCCCGGCCTCCCTGCGCTCCGAGCACCTGGCCCCGGATCGGCTGGTGTTGCAGCGCGGCATCTTCACCGGTCCGTCGGCGAAGGTGAGCGACGAGCTCTACGCCGTCGTCAAGGGTCGCGCGCACCGGGAACGCCAGGTGCTGCGGCTGGAAAAGGGAACCGCCGCACACACCAACACCTACTTCGGCCGCTTCGCCGCGAGTTACTGGCAGCGCTGGACCACCGTCACCGAGGTGCGGGTGACCATGGTGCTCGACGTGACGAAGAAGGCCAGGGTCCGCCTGGTCGCCTCCGATATCGCGGGGCATCGCCGGATCATCGACACCGCGCAGGTCACCGAGAGCGGCCCGCTGACGCTCAACGCGCCGCTGGATCAGTACGTCGACGGCGGCGCGATCTGGCTCGAATTCGACGCGATCGGTGGCGACCTCGGCATCACCGAGGTCAGCTGGACCACCGCCGCGCCGGACCACATTCGGCCCGTCGCGATCGCCATCTGCACCTTCAACCGGGCCGAGGACTGCGCGCACACGGTCGCGGCGCTGGCCTCCGATCAGGTCGTGCTCGACGCGATCGACGCGGTGTACGTGGTGGACCAGGGCACCGATCTGGTGCAGAACCGGCCGCGCTACCAAGAGGTGGTGCCGGTCTTCGGCGACAAGCTGCGCTATATCCGCCAGCCCAATCTCGGTGGGGCGGGCGGTTTTACCCGCGGGCTCTACGAGGTGTCCGCGGCCAACGAGCACGCCGACGTCATCCTGATGGACGACGACATCCTGTGCGAGCCGGAAACGGTGTTGCGGCTCAACGCCTTCGCCAACATGACGGTGGAGCCGACCCTGGTCGGCGCGCAGATGCTGTTCCTGCTCAACCCCGACTACCTCAATGTCGGCGCCGAAGAGGTGCACCTGCAGCAGCTGCGGCACGGGCAGAAGGTGCCGAAGGCGTTGCGCAACACCAGCATGCTCAAGAAGAACCAGGAGCGCCGGGTCGACGCGGGCTACAACGCGTGGTGGACCTGCCTGATCCCGGCCGAGGTGGTCGCCAAGATCGGGCTGCCGGTGCCGATCTTCTTCCAGTGGGACGACGTCGAATACGGCATCCGGGCCCGCGAGAACGGCTTCGTCACGGTCACCCTGCCGAACGCGGCGGTCTGGCACGCGGACTTCTACTGGAAGGACTACGACGACTGGGCGCGCTACTTCAGCACGCGCAACTCGTTGATCGTCGGCTCGCTGCACACCGATCTGGACGCGAAGGCGATCACCCGCAAGCTGTTCCGTGAGCTGTCCGAGCAGCTGGTCGCCATGCAGTACGGCCTGGTGCACACCACGCTGCAAGGCATCGAGGACTTCCTGAAGGGTCCGAAGGTGTTGCGGGACGGCGGCATCGACGCGCTGGCCGCCGCCCGCGGCACCAGGTCCGACTACCCCGAGACGATCAAACATCCGGCGTCAACGCCGCCGGTGCGGTCCGGCGACATCCAATTGCGCCGCGCCACCGGCGAACCGAGCCGCCCGGTGCTGGTGCTGATCAAGCGGGCCATCAACCAGTGGTTCGGCCGCACCCAGCACGGCGTCATCGGCGTCACCCGCGAAGACGCGTACTGGTGGCATGTTTCGCTGTTCGACCACGTGGTGGTCACCGACGCCTCGCAGTCCGGCGTCCGAGTCCGGCAGCGGGACAAGGCGCGGGCCCGTCAGCTGCTCCGCCGCACCATCCAGGTGCTGCGCCGGCTGCGCGACGAACTGCCCGCCCTGCAGCAGGAGTACCGCGCCGCGGTGCCGGAGCTGACCAGCCGGGCCAACTGGGAACGCCTCTACGGCATCGAGAATGCCAAGCGCGACAACTGATCTCGCACATAACCGAGGGGACGGGCAAGATTTTGCCCGTCCCCTCAGCTGTCGCTGCTACCTGCCGAGTGGCGAGTCGTCCAGGAAGAGGTCGGTGGTGAGTTTGCCGTCGCCGGGCACCACGCGGTACTTCTCCAGATCCGTGATGCCATGCGCGGCAAGGACATCGTCATCGATGAAGAAGTTGCCCGAGGTCGACTTGGCCGGCGAGGTCAGCACCAGGTAGGCGGCGTCGGCGTAGATGTCGGGGGTGCGCGAGGTGGCGATCATCTCCTCGCCGCCGAGCAGGTTCTTCACTGCGGCGGTGGCGATGGTGGTGCGTGGCCACAGCGAGTTCACGCCGATGCCGTCGCCCTTCAGCTCCTCCGCCAAACCCAATGTGGTGAGCGACATTCCGTACTTGGCGATGGTGTAGCCGAGCGCCATGCCTGCCCACCTCGGATTGAGGTTGAGCGGCGGGGACAGGGTGAGGATGTGCGGGTTGCGGTCGGCCGCGGCCGATTCGCGCAGGTGCGGGATGCTCGTCTTGGCCAGTAGGAAGCTGCCACGGGTGTTGATGTCCTGCATCAGGTCGTACTTCTTCATCGTCAGCGCGTCGGTGGGCGACAGATCGATGGCCGAGGCGTTGTTCACCACGATATCGATGCCGCCGAACCGCTCGACCGTCTGCCGTACGGCCTCCTCCACCGATTCATCGATCCGCACATCGCCGACGAACGGCAGTACCTGCGCACCGGCCGCCTCGAGCTCGGCCGCCGCGGTATGGATGGTGCCGGGCAGCTTGGGATGCGGCAGATCGGTCTTGGCGATCAGGGTGATGTTCGCGCCGTCGGCCGCTGCCCGCTTGGCGATCTCCAGACCGATACCCCGGCTACCACCGGACATGATCAGCGTCCGGCCCGCGAGCGGCTTGGATCCCGATTCCGTCATTGACCTGCTCCTGTCGTCGGCGCCGCAGGTAAGGCCCCGCAGCCTTCCACCGTTTGCACAATAAGCGTAAACCCTCGTCATATGCAACGGGTTGCATAGGGGCGGTGCCGTTGCGCCGGGCGGGCGGTCGCCGATCGCCAACCGCGTACCGCCCGCCCCGCGCGTTCAGCGGCGGGAGCCGCGTTCCCGATAGCCCTGCCGCTGCTGTTTGGCGATGACGCGCCAGTCGCGTTTGCGCTCGGCTTCCAGGCGTTTGTCGGTGCGGGCCGCCATCCAGGCGTTCTCCTTGGCCAGCTTGCGATAGCTGTCGAAGCGCCGCTGGGGGAGTTCACCGTTATCGATGGCGGCCAGCACGGCACAGCCCGGCTCGCCGTTGTGCCCGCAGTCGGCGAAACGGCATCGGGCGGCGAGGGATTCGATGTCGCTGAAGGTCTTCTCGATGCCTTCGGCGGCGTCCCACAGCCCGATCCCGCGCAGGCCCGGTGTGTCGATGAGCGTGCCGCCGTTCGGCAGCGGCCGCAGCTCACGATGCACCGTGGTGTGCCGCCCCTTCTTGTCCGCCGCGCGAACGGCGTTGGTGGCGAACACTTCCTGTCCGAGCAGGGCATTGGCGAGGGTGGACTTCCCGGCACCGGACGGGCCGATCAGCGCGACCGTCCCGTCGAGCATGGCGGCGAGCACGTCCAGCCCGGCGCCGCTGTTCGCGCTCACCACGAGCGCGCTCGCGCCGGGCGCGACGGCCCGCACGTCCTCGATCGGAATATCCACTGCCGCATCGGCTTTGGTCAGCACCACGATCGGTTGCGCGTTGCTCTCCCAGGCCAGCGCGAGCATCCGCTCGATCCGGCCGAGGTCGACGTCCGCGTTCGCCGCCGTGCAGAGCAACACCGTGTCGACATTGGCGGCCAGCACCTGCGCCTGCGAGCGCCCCGACACCGACGACCGCATGATCGCCGACCGCCGCGGAAGCAATTGCCGCACAGTCGATTCGGCATCGATCGTCACCCAGTCCCCGGTGCACAACCCACTGACCTCGGCATCACCCCGAGGACACCGGGCCCGGGCGAGCCCAGCCGAGGTGGCGACATCACATTCGCTGCGATCCATCCGGATGACCCGGGCGGGCACGCAGTTCTCCTCGATCAGCGAGGCGTATTCATCGGCTACGGCTTCAGTCCAGCCGTAAGGAACAAGAAGGTCGTTCTCGACCATGATGGAAGGAGTCTTTCGTTGGGCGCAGAGCCCAACCCGGACTCAGCGACTGACGTATGAGGTGGTGTTCCGTGCGACGGCGTGCGTAAGCACAGCTCGTCCGGGCACGACAATCCGAATGTTCCTAGCCACGGTCAACACCTCCTCGCCTCTCTCGCAGTTGCCCAACTTTGACATGGCTCCGCCACCCGCACAACCGATTTATGACGGCTACGGACGCTGGTCGGGTTTGCCGAATTGCTCGTGCCGGCCGAGGGAGCGCAGGTGGAACCATTCGCGCAGGCCGGCCGGGTCGCGGCGGGTGACCAGGAAGAACCAGGAGAAGCGGATCCATTCCTGGGGGAGCAGCTTGCGCATACCGGGCTGGGACATGAGGTAGCCGCGGTTGCGGTAGGTGAAATAGCGCTTGATCGGGTCGTCCGGGTACTGGGTGTGCATGCGGCCGCCGAGGATCGGCTTGAATTCGTCGGCGCCGTTGGGGTGCAGGTACGCGGTCTGCAGACAGGTGCCGAAGGGCAGGCCGGAACGGACCAGCCTGCGATGCACCTCGACCTCGTCGCCGCGCACGAACAGCCTGAGGTCGGGCACGCCGATCACGTCGACGACCTTGGCGGAGATCAGGGCGCCGTTGAAGAGCGAGGCGATGCCGGGCAGGAAGTCCTCGTCGCCGAGTTCGGACCGCCGCCGCCGCCACACCACGCCGCGGCGCAGCGGGAAGGCGAGCTGATCGGGTTCGTTGATATCGCAGACCACCGGCGACACCTCGACCAGCCCGTGCCGTTTCGCGCAATCCAGCAGGGTGGCAAGCACTTCCGGGCCCTCGGGCCGGCCGTCGTCGTCGGCCAGCCAGACCCAGTCCGCGCCCAGGCTCAGCGCGTGCAGCATGCCGAGCGCGAAACCGCCCGCGCCGCCGAGGTTGTGCGCCGAGCCGAGGTAGGTGGCCTCGATCGGCTGATCACGTACCAGGTCGGCGACCTCGGACTCGTTGGCGTTGTCGACCACGATCAGGTGATCCACCGGACGAGCCTGGGACGCAATGACTTTCAAGGACTCCGCGAGCAGCTCGCGCCGCTTGTGCGTCACCACGACGGCCACGATGCGTGCCCCGGGGCCGGTCTCCGTCGGTCCGTAGCTCTGCGCCCCGGGGCCGACGGAGGCCGGTGCGGCCACCTCGTCCGCTTGCGGCACTACGGTTTTCGAGGCGGAATCGCTGACGGCCCCGGTCGGGCCATCCTGCTCCGGCGCGGAGTCGACCTGGGCATCCGTCCCGGTCTCGATCGGGGTGTCCTGCCCGGTCGGCTCACTCATGCCTGGTTCCGCTCCAGTTCTCGTTCGGTGTCCATGGTCTTTTCGGCTGCCAAGGCCTTTTCGTCCGCCAACTCGCGCAGCACGGTCGCGACGTGGTTGCCCGCGTCCGGACCCTCGTAGGCTCGCACCACTTCTTCGATACCGCCGCGCTGGCGTATGTGTCCGTGATCGATCCACAGCGCGGAATCGCAGAGCTGCGCGAGAAATTCGTTGGAATGACTGGCGAATACCAGGATGCCCGATCGGGCCACCAATTTCTGCAGGCGCAGCCGGGCCTTCTTCATGAATTCGGCGTCCACCGCGCCGATGCCCTCGTCGAGCAGCAGGATCTCCGGGTCGATCGAGGTCACCACGCCCATCGCCAGGCGTACCCGCATACCCGTCGAGTAGGTGCGCAGCGGCATGTACAGGTATTCCTCGAGATCGGTGAAATCGGCGATCTCGTCCATCTTGGCCAGCATCGACTTGCGCGTCTGCCCGAGGAAAAGGCCGCGGATGATGATGTTCTCGTAGCCGGAGATCTCCGGGTCCATGCCGACCCCGAGATCGAATACCGGCGCGACCCGGCCGCGGATGCGCGCGCTACCCCGGCTCGGCTCGTAAATGCCTGCGAGCAGCCGCAGCAGCGTCGATTTGCCCGCGCCGTTGTGCCCGACCAGGCCGACCCGGTCGCCTTCCTGCAGCGACAGCGTGATGTCGTTCAACGCCTCGACGACGACGACATCGGACTGGTTGCGGCCGATCGCGCCGCCCGCCTTGCCGAGGAACGCCTTCTTCAGCGACCGCGATTTGGCGTCGAAGATCGGGAATTCGACCCAGGCATGGCGGGTTTCGATACTCACATGGTCGGTCATCGATGCCCTCCTAAACCCAGTACGGCACGCGCGAGCGGAACTGCTTCATCGCGAAGATGGCGACGAGCCAGCCGACCACGGTGATCGAGCCGACGATCACCCAGTGGTACAGATGCTGGTCCTCGCCGAGTAATGGCGCGCGAACGATCTCCAGATAGTGGAATGTCGGGACGATCTCGGCCAGCTTCGCCCGGTCCCCGACCGCGCCACCCTGCGAGGTCAGGCTTTTCGTGCTCCACATCACCGGGGTCAGCACGAACAGCATCAGCGTGAGGCTGCCGAGGATCGGCGCGATATCGCGGTAACGGGTGCTGAAGATGCCGAACACGATCGACACCCACATGGCGTTGAGGAAGAGCAGTCCGAGCGCCGGAATAGCGAAAATCGCAGTCCAGTGCAGTTTCTCCCAGACGCCGAACGCCACCAGCACCACGAAATAGATCACCAGGTTGTGCGCGAAGAACAGCAGCTGCCGCCAGACCAGGCGATAGACGTGCACGCTCAGCGCGGAGGGCAACTGTTTGATCAGCCCCTCGTTGGCGATGAAAACATCGGCGCCCTCGAGAATGCTCGCGTTGATCACATTCCAGACGATGATGCCGATCGCCACATAGGGCAGGTAGTCCTTGATCGGCTGGTCCAGTAGCGCGGAGTACAGCAGGCCGATCGCCGCCGCCTGTACACCGGTAGCGATGGTGATCCAGAACGGCCCGAGCACCGAGCGCCGGTACCGCTGTTTGATGTCCTGCCAACCGAGCGACAACCATAGTTCCCGCTGCCCGAAACCGACGCGGAAGTCCTTGAACGCGCGCCGATAGGTTTGCGAATCCGAGGGGAACGGTTCGGTGTCCACCGGTTCGGCAAGCGCCGTCGAGGTCTCGCTGGGACTCACCGGACCCTCTTCCGCCGCGCCGTTGTCGTCGGAGCGCACCGCGCTGTCGTCGGAGGGATCGTCCTCCGAGCGCACGGATTCATCTGAGCTGTCATCTGAACGCACTGAGCTCTCTTCGGGACGCCCCGAACCCATGTCCGAGTCGGGGCGGGCGGCAGCGGCGGGCACGGTGCTCGACACTACCCTCGGATATTCCTACCAACCCGCCTGGACGCGGGTCGGGCACCTCACAAATACTGCCCGGACCCGCCGGTCACATGGTTGGCCGGACCGCCGCGTGGGTCGACCGCGTGGATGCCGGGCGGCAGCGCGCCCTGGCGCATCTGCTCCAGTTGCGCTCGCGCGGCCATCTGCTGCGCGAACAGCGCGGTCTGGATGCCGTGGAACAGCCCCTCCAGCCAGCCGACCAGCTGTGCCTGCGCGATCCGCAGCTCGGCGTCGGACGGAATGGCGTCGTCGGTGAACGGCAGCGTGAGCCGCTCGAGCTCGGCGCGCAGTTCCGGGGCCAGGCCCTGTTCCAGTTCGCGCACCGACGACTTGTGGATCTCCTTGAGCCTGCTGCGGCTCGCGTCGTCGAGCGGTGCCGCGCGCACCTCTTCGAGCAGCTGCTTGATCATGGTGCCGATGCGCATGACCTTCGCGGGCTGCTCGACCATGTCGGCGAGCGATTCGCCGGTATCGTCCCGATCGTCCGACTCGTCCTTCTTGTCCTCGTCGGTCACCACCTGCGCGGTGAAGGGCGCGTCCGCCGCGGCCTCCGCTGGGATGACCAACGGGCGGCCGTCCGGTCCGACAACGACGATGTGGTCCGGGGCCTCATCCGATTGCGTCATGGTCCCTATCATGTCGCGTCGTTCCCGAACGCGCTAAGTCGGTGTTCATCGGCCCGCGGATAACAGGCTGCGACCAGGTTGCCCGGTACTCGGCAGCGGGACCCGGTGGCGTTCTATTCTGTTCGGGTCGTGTGGTTCGGATTTGCTGAAAGTCGGTTGCCATGCTGAGTCCCAGGTCGCTGTGCCCCCGCTATGAAGCGGAGGGGAACGCGGTTACACAGGCTCGCCCGCTGCCCTTAGAGTGGCCAACATGACTTACGACGTCGCGAGGGTTCGGGGCCTGATACCGTCCCTCGGCGACGGCTGGATCCATCTCGACCCGCAAGCGGGCATGCTGGTGCCCGATGCGGTATCTCGCGCCGTCTCAACAGGATTCCGAACTTCCTCTTTTTCGCATATCGGTCGTAATGGTGCGGCGGTGCGCAGTGCCGCCATTCTGGACGCGGCCCGCGAGGCGGTGGCGGATCTGGTCGGCGGCGATCCGGCGGGCGTTGTGCTCGGCCCGGATCGGGCCGTGCTGCTCGCCTGGCTGGCCGAATCGCTGAGCTCGCGGCTCGGGCTCGGCACCGGCATCGTGTTGTCCCGGCTGGACGACGAGGCGAATGTCGCGCCGTGGTTGCGGATCGCCAATCGATACGGCGCGCACGTGCGCTGGGCCGAGGTGGAGATCGAGACCTGTGAGATGCCGTCCTGGCAGTTCGAGGAGTTGATCGGGCCCACCGCGCGGCTGGTCGCGCTCACCGCCGCCTCACCGATCGTCGGCTCCGCGCCGGCGGTCCGGGTGGCCGCCGACCGGGTGCACGAGGTGGGCGGCCTGCTCGTCGCGGACGCGTTCGGTGCGGCGCCCTACGCGCTCATCGACATCGATGAACTCAATGCCGACGTGGTCGCGCTCAGCGCGCCCGCCTGGGGCGGCCCGCAGATCGGCGCGCTGGTGTTCCGCGATCCGGCCTTTCTCGACCGGATTCCCTCGATGTCGTTGAACCCCTACGCCAAGGGTGCCGAGCGGCTCGAGGTCGGCGGTCACCAATACGCTCTGCTCGCCGGGCTGACCACCTCGATCGACTTCCTCGCCGGGCTCGACGAGCGGGCGCGCGGCAGCAGGCGCCAGCGGCTGGAAATGTCGATCACCTCGCTGCAGGACTACCACGATCAGCTGTTCGAGCACCTGATGGACGTGCTGGACAAGATCCCGAACCTGACCGTGATCGGCCGCGCCTCCACCCGAATCCCCACTGTCAGTTTCACTCTCGCGGGCATGCAGGCCGAGAAGGTCGCCGCCAAGCTCGCCGACAACCGCATCGGCACCCTCAGCGGCGTGCACGGCGGCAGCCGCCTGCTGGACGCCCTCGGCGTCAACGACGAAGGCGGCGCGGTAACCATCGGCCTCGCCCCCTACACCACCAGGTTCGAAATCGACCAACTCGGCCGCGCCCTCGCCACCCTGGAATAGCGCACTCGCGCTCGGATTCGCCTCCCGCGCAACAACTCTCGCGCTGCGACCGCAGGGCATTTCCGCCGCGCATCGATTCTCGCGCTGCGCTCGAAACGGTCGGCAATTTCCTGCGCGCCAAGCAAATTCGTGCGCCGCGCTGGAGATCGGCAGTGCTGTCGTGCTTACCGCGGGGTTGTTTGCCGCGCCGATTCTTGTGCTGCGCTCGAAGTAGCTGGCGATGTGGTGTGCGTCAGGCCAATTCGTGTGCGGTGTCAGAGATCCTGTACTCGCAGCACAACTTTGCCGAAGGCCTCGCTGGATTCCAGCAGTCGGTGCGCCTCGCTCGCGTCGGCGATCGGGACTTCCGCGTGGATGATCGGGGCGATGGTGCCGTCAGCGACCAGCGGCCACAGGTTCCTGCGCACCTCGGCGATGATCTCGGCCTTGCTGCCGTGGCCGGTGGCCGGGCGGTTGCGCACGTTGGTGGCGTGCACGGTGCCCCACTTGCGCAGCAGCGCAGCGACATTCAGCTCACCGTTGACCCCGCCCTGCATGCCGATGATCGTCAGGTGCCCGAAATTCGCCAGCGCGTCGACGTTGCGGGACAGGTAGGCCGCGCCCATGTTGTCCAGGATGACGTCGGCGCCACCTTCGGCTCGCACCGCGGCGACGAAATCGTCCTCCCGGTAGTTGATCAGCACGCTCGCGCCGAGTTCCGCGCACCGCGCCAACTTCTCGGCCGAGCCCGCGGTGACCGCGACCCGCGCGCCGAGGCTGCGCGCCACCTGGATGGCGTGCGTGCCGATCCCGCTGCCGCCACCGTGAATCAGCAGCAGCTGGCCCGACCGCAGCCCAGCGGTCATGACCAGGTTCGACCACACCGTCGCCGCCACCTCGGGCAGCCCGGCGGCCGCACCGAGATCCAGGCCCTCGGGCACCGGCAGCAGCTGAGTGGCAGGCGCGACCACCTTTTCGGCGTACCCACCGCCGGACAGCAGCGCGCAGACCCGATCGCCGACCTGCCAGTCGTGCACGCCGTCGCCGAGCCCGGCGATCACACCGGAAACCTCCAGGCCGATCACCTCGCTGGCCCCGGGCGGCGGCGGGTAAAGCCCCTGACGCTGCATCAGGTCGGCCCGATTCACTCCCGCGGCCGCGACCTCGATCAACACCTCGCCATGCCCCGGCACCGGATCCGGCGCGTCCGCCCACGCCATCGCGTCGGGCCCGGCGGAACCATTCACCTTGATCGCACGCACGAACTCCATACTGCCCCCGTCCGCCCCGCCGCGAACCGCGGGCCCCTCGCGAGCGCCGGGTTCGATCAGGGCAGATGCTGTCCGCTGACTGATACGTCTTTCCCCACAGCGGGTTTCCGCAGTTGGGGCCGACATAGAATGAGCGGCGTGCATTCCGAACCGAGCGGTCCCGTGGCAGCCGAGCCGAGGTGGCTCTCTCCGGCGCAGCAACGGGCCTGGCGGGCCTATATGGACGGGCACCAGCGTCTGATGGCCACATTGAACCGGCAGCTGCAGCGCGACAGCGAGCTGAGCGTCGCCGAGTACCGCATCCTGGTGCTGCTGTCCGAGGCCCCCGGCCGCGCGCTGCGGATGAGCGAGCTGGCCGACGGCGTGCTCTCCTCCCGGAGCCGCCTCACCCACCAGATCCGCCGCCTGGAGGCCGAGCGCATGGTGCGCCGCAACACCTGCCTCGAGGACGGCCGCGGCGTGCTCGCCGAGCTCACCGACGAGGGCATGCGCCGCCTCGAAGCCGCCGCCCCCGGCCACGTCGAAGCCGTCCGCCGCGACTTCGTCGACCTGCTCACCCCGCACCAGCTAGAGGTCATCGCCGAAGTCTTCGCCCGCATCGATCAGGAAATCGGAACGCGCCCCGCCTGAGCCGTCCGCTACCATCGTGATCCGAGGAGACGTGGCAGAGCGGCCGAATGCACTCGCCTTGAAAGCGAGCGTCGAGAGATCGACCGGGGGTTCAAATCCCTCCGTCTCCGCTGGGTAGGTCGCAGGTCGGGGCTGGTTTTTCCGAACCATCCCCGGTCCTGCGGTTGCTGGTCGAATGGCTTTGGTGCGACGGAACCCGTTGTGCTCGAAGCCGTTTGCGGGCAGGATCCGGTCGTGTGATGAACAGACGACTCCATGGATCCATCCTGCTCGCCGCGTCCGTCGCGGCCGTGACATTCGCACCCTTTACCGCCGCCCCCGCGATCGCGGCGTCACCGTTCAAGGCCCCTGAGGTCACCTTCGAGGTCACCGCGCCGGGAACGGTCACGGCGACCCTGCACAACACGAACGATCGCGGCCAGTGCTGGGCGGAAGCCGGCGTCGGTCCCGACAAGAACCACGTCTTCTTCGGCGAGGGCAAGCTGGAGTCGCTGGCCCAGCCCGGCCAGACCATCAAGACCTCGCTCACCGGCCTCGAGCCCGGCTCCACCATCACCGCACGGGGCGGGTGCGCCGACACCAGCCCCGCAGGCGGATACGAGTTGGGCGCCCCGGTCGACATCGTCGTCACCCCCGCCGCCCCCAAGCCGTCGACCGGCAGCTTCGGCAGCTAGCCTCCTCGGCCGACCGCCACGACGAGCGGCGCAGGTTCCGCAGTCCCCACCGCCGACCCTCGCGCCGCTTGTCGGCGCTCGCCCGTCGCTCCGAAAACGGCAGCGCGTGTTTGCCTCCCGCGCCGCCGGGTAACCGGCCGTCGACTGGGCGGTGGCGTGCTCGCCTTGCGTCGAACGCGACATCGAAGCCATCAAGGACGGGAGACGCCGATGAGCGACGAGGAACGCCGCGCCGACGACGCGACCGAAGCCGACAAGCCGCACGACACCGCGCGGGAAAAGGCCACGGAGACAACCGAAGCCGCTGCCGAGAAGATCGGGCAGGCGCAGGCAGCCGTGAGCCGGAAGACGGCCGAGGCCAAGGCGGCAGCGAGCGAGAAAGCCACCGAAACCAAGGCGGCCGCGAGCAAGAAGGCCACCGCGACCAAACAGGCGGCGAGCAAGCCGGTCGCGCGGACCAAGGAATCCACACGTCAGCCCGCCGCGCCAAGCAAGGAATCCACAGGCCAGCTTGCCGCCGAGGCGAAGGAATTCGTGGGCCAGATTGCCGCGCAGGCAAATGAATCCACGGGCGACCTCGCCGCCGAGGCCAAGGAATCCGCGAACCGCAAGGCAGCCGAAGCACGGGAAGCCGCCAGCCGCGACGTCGTCCAGGCTGCGACGGCCGCACGCGAGCATGCCGAGCAGGCAACGGAATCCGCGAGCCGATCGGCCGCACACGCCGAGCAGGTGCTCGAGGAGACGACTCAGCGGGCCAAGGCGCAGACCCGGGAACTCGCCGACCAGGCCGCAGCCGCAGCACCCGAGCCGGTCGTCGAACGCGGTAGGCAGGCCGCCGACGTGGTCCGCACCCAGCCCGCTGCGGTCGCCGGTGCCGCGGTGCTCGCAGCCCTCACCGTCTGGTGGATCCTGCGCCGACGGCAATCGTGAGGTGACAGCCCCGGGCGGGGCTGACCGGATTCACTCGTCTGCGTCCCCGCTGAAATCCCGGCGGACGAAGTTGGGCCGGATATCGGGATCCGGCGGGTCGTAGTACCGATGGAAGGTCGGCGTCAGCCCCGAGGAGATCGGCGGGTTGATCCAACTCCAATCGGTGGGGCAGGTCCGCCCCGCGGCTTCTTCCCGTTGCACGTGATCGCAGAACTGCTTGGCCACCGTGTGGTGATCGACGATGTACACCCCCGCCTTGCGAAAGCTGTGCAGCACCGCGCGATTGAGTTCGACCAGGGCGGAGTCGCGCCACAGGTTGCGCTCGGATCGGGTGTCCAGGCACATCATTTCGGCGATCAGCGGCAGCATGTTGTAGCGATTGGTGTCGCTGAGATTCCGTGCGCCGATCTCGGCGCCCATGTACCAGCCGTTGAACGGCGCGAACGGGTACGTGACGCCGCCGACTTCGAGGTTCATGTTGGAGACCGCGGGCAGCGCGTGCCAGCGCAGGCCGAGCCCGGCGAACCATTCGAATTCCGGATGCTCGAGTTCCACCTCGCGGGCCAGCTCCGGCGGAATGTCGAACCAGCGGATCGGCTCGTCCGGCGTGCTGATCAGTAGCGGCAGAATGTCGAATGGTGTTCTGGCACCGCGCCATCCGAGCTTCATCGCGAATTCGGTGAGCGTCACATTCGCCGCGTCACCGGTCACCGTGCCGTCGCCGTTGCGGTAGCCCGCGTACCGGATGAGCTGCGGGCTGACGATGCGGAACTCCCGCCCGTCGGGCTGGCGCGGCGGGCCGACCGTGATCATCGATTGAATGGCGCCGCCATTGGTGGCCATCTGCAGGTGCTGCCAGCACACCTCGGCCAGATCGCGCGCGGACCGCACGCGCCGCGCGTCGAGCAATTTGAGTGAGCGCCAATGTTTTCGGCCGACACAGCGGGCGTGGTTGCGCCAGGCGAGCTTGGCGCCGATCAGGATTTCCTCGGCGGTCTGCAGGTAGCCACCGGTTTGTTCGAGCTGCTCCAGCGCGATGCGGCGGCGCTGGGAGGACAGGTGGGCCAATTCCGGCATGCGGAAGAATTCGTCGCACTCGCGTAGCCGGCGTTTCAGGTCGGTGCTGAAAGGCTTTGTGTCCGGCGAGTTTTCGAGCGGTGGTACAGGTAACACAGGATTCACGGTTTTCTCCGGTCGGGCATAGGTACTGCGGTCAAACAGACGAGTTCGAGCGGGAGAATTCGCGTAGGCGCGCAGCCGACACCGTCGCTCGTCGGTGGCCCGCGAGGGCGGTTCGGCGCGGTGATGCCGCGAAATAGCTTCGGCTCGAAGCGAAGTGCGGTGTTCGCGGGACTGTCGCGACTCCGTACCGAGCGGCCGGTCCGCTTGCTGTGCATAAGCGCAGCGAGGTGACCTCGGTGCCGATGGTGCGGATCCACGATCATGCTCGTCCTTGTTCATGCCCGGAAGAGGCCCGGAGAGTAGCGTACGGCGAGTGTGCTGGCAGTGTGCCCAGATTTGCTGGATTTGCTGGGTCGGCCCAAGTCGCGGCCTGAAATCGGGTGTCGTCGAGTCCCATTGACGACGCGCGGCGCTCTGATAGCCAGGGTTTGCTGCGGTCGGAACCGGGTGCCTGATGCGCACGGAACGGGTGACATCGGCTACATCAATGCCGGGCCGACTGTGCTCACCAGATGGGATCGCCGTCGCGGGACGCCGACTCATCGGCGGGCAACGGCGCAGGCAGCGACGCATTCCGGCACCGCCGAAGCTCAAACGTGGCCCTGGTCACATCTGCTGGCGACCCGCTATGGCCGACCGTTTGATCAGGGCATTTCTGGCAGGATGGGTCGCATGCTGTCTCAGCGCAGGGTGCGGCGCTGGGTCTCCAGCGTCTTGGTCAGCGCGGCACTGGTTTCCGGTGCTGTGGCGTTCGGCGCTCCCCAGTTGTCCGCAGCCCCCTCTGAACCATCCAAACCAAGTAGCGGCTCCGCGGACGGCCCGGGCCCGGCCGAGCCGACCACGGACCGACCGGCCAAACCGGCGATCGACCGCATCGAACCGATCAACGATCGGTGGCTGCGGGTCTTCGTCGACTCACCCGCCATGAGCCGCACCGTCGAGGTGCAGGTGCTGCTGCCGCGGGACGCCTCGAAACCGCGGCCGACCGTCTACATGCTCGACGGTCGCAGCGCGAACCCGACCAGCAACAACTGGACCGACATGGGCCACGCCGACCGCTTCTTCGAGGACAAAGACGTCAACGTCGTGCTGACCGTCGGCGGCCCGGCCAGCTTCTACACCGACTGGAAGAAGCCGGATCCGGTGCTCGGCACGAACATGTGGGACACCTTCCTGGCCCGCGAGCTGCCGCCGCTGATCGACGCGAAGTTCAAGGGCAACGGACGCAACGCCGTGATGGGTGTGTCCATGGGCGCCGAGGCCGCGATGATGCTGTCCATCCGGCACCCGCAGCTCTACACCGCGATCGCGGCGCACAGCGGCTGCTTCTCCATGGGCACCGACCTGGGCCAGGCACAGGCCAGGGCCGTGATCGCCACCTATCAGGGCGAGCCGGACAACATGTTCGGCGCGCAGGACGATCCCGCCTGGCTGGACCACGACGTGACACTGCACGCGGAAGCGTTGCGCGGCAAGACGATCTACATGTCCGTCGGCAGCGGCGTGCCCGGCATCCACGACGTGCCCGGCGAACCGGACGTCGACGTGGCCACCGCCATCAGCTTCGGCGGGCCGCTGGAGGCCGCCACCAATGCCTGCACCCGCAGGCTCACCGATCGGCTGCACGCCCTCGGCATCCCGGTGACCGCCGATTTCCGGGCGACCGGAACCCACTCGTGGCCGTATTGGGCCGACGAGCTGGTCCAGTCGTGGCCGGTCGTGGCGGGCGCCCTCGGCGTCTGAGGGCCTAACCCAGGAAGCGTGCGAGCACCGCCGGATCGGTGGCGAAGCTCAGGAACAGGTCGTTCTCGTGCGGATCGCCGGTGGTGATGCGCACCCCGTCGGCGCCGTAGGGCCGAACCAGCACGCCCGCCTCGGCGCTCGCCTCACCGAACTCGGCGCTGCGCTCGCCCAGCGGCAGCCAGACGAAGTTGGTCTCGCTCTGCGGCACCTGGTAGCCCGCCGCCAGCAGGGCGTCGCGCACGCGGTCCCGTTCGAGCACCAGCGTGTGCGTGCGATCCAGCAATTCGTGCCGCGCGTCCAGCGAGGCGATCGCCGCGGCCTGCGCGACCCGGTTCACGCTGAACGGGATATGCACCTTCATCAGTGCCGTGATCACCGCCGGATCGCCCACCGCGTACCCGGCGCGCAGCCCGGCCAGCCCGTACGCCTTCGAGAAGGTGCGCAGCACAATGACATTGGGCCGGGTGCGGCCGAGCTCGATGCCGTTCGGGAAGTCCTCTTCGGCCAGCCGCATGTACTCGAAGTACGCCTCGTCCAGCACGACGAGCACCCGCTCGGGCACCGCGTCCAGGAAGCGGGTCAGCTCGGCCGTGCCGACCGCGGTGCCGGTCGGGTTGTTCGGGTTGCAGACGAAGATCAGCTTGGTCCGCTCGGTGACCGCCGCGGCCATCGCGTCCAGGTCGTGCCGGTAGTCCGGGGCCAGCGGCACCTGAACGGCGGTCGCGTTGCCCACCTTGGTGACGATCGGATAGGCCTCGAACGAGCGCCAGGCGAACAGCACCTCGTCGGTCGGTGCGTCGCAGGTGATCTGCACCAGTTCCTGGCACAGTGCGACGCTGCCGCAGCCGACCGCGACGTTCGCCGGCGTGACGCCGAGAAAATCGGCCAGCGCGGCGCGCAGCTCGACGGCCTGGTTGTCCGGATACCGATTGGCCAACTCGGCCGCCTCGGCGATGGCCTTGGCGGCGGCGGGCAGCGGACCGAAGGTGGTCTCGTTGCTGGCGAGCTTGACCGCGCCGGGATGGTTGCGGCCTGGGACGTACGCCGGAATCGAGTCGAGGTCCGGCCGGGTTGACGCTGTCACACACCAACCATAGGTGGCCTGGTGCAAAGCCTGACTCGCGTACCGAAAAATCTGTGGCCGATGGGCCCTCAACAGCAATTTCTACCGAAGATCAGGAAGTCGCCCTACGCTGGTTTCATGTCGGGCACCTACAACGACCTAGCCCCCCTGCGCTGCGACGACCGGTCGCCGGGACCTGCGACAGACTCGATAGATCGGGCCGCCGATACCCAGGTGCCCATCATCGTGGTCGAACCCGAGGGCAATGCCCGCGGCGGCATCGTGATGCTGCACGAAGCCCGCGAGTTCACCGGCTCGCTGCTGGCTCTGATGAGCGCGCTGGCCCTGGAGGGCTGGACGGTGGTCGCGCCCAACCTGTTCCATCGGTCGAGTCGCGAGTCGGCCGTCGAGGTGTTCGGCGACGAGCTCTTCGACGACTTCGACGCCTGCTTCGACTGGCTGACCCGGCACGGTGTGTTCCCCGACACCATCGGCGTGCTCGGCTTCGATTCCGCGGGCACCGCCGCGTTCCTGGTCGCCACCAACCGTCCGGTCGGCGCGGCCGTCAGCGTCGCGGCACCCGGCATCATCGAGCCGCTCACCGACCAGGCCGACGCCCTGGTCCGGGTCGCCCCGCACCTGCAGGCGCCCTGGCTCGGCCTGTTCGGCACCGACGACCCGGCCACCCCGCCGGTCGAGGTCGAGCGACTGCGCGATGCGACCGGCCGTGCCGCCGTGGCAAGCCTGGTCGTCAGCTACCCCGGCCTCCGCCATCGCGCCGACCATCCGGCCACCGAAGACGACTACGGTCTGGTCGACTCACAGACCCGCATTTTCGACTGGTTCGACAGCAACTTACGCTGATAACCAGCCGTTTTGCGATCTGGACAAGGGCTACTGTAATCTTCATGCTCGGCGGTTCGAAAGGACCGGTGCCCTCGAAGAGAAGGCTCCAGGAGGCGTGCCAGAGCGGCCGAATGGGACTCACTGCTAATGAGTTGTCCCTTCACGGGGACCGGAGGTTCAAATCCTCTCGCCTCCGCCACAACCCGGGAAACCGGTACAACTGAATACCCACGCGGCTGTAGCTCAACGGATAGAGCATCTGACTACGGATCAGAAGGTTGGGGGTTCGAATCCCTTCAGCCGCACATAGATAGAAGACCCCTCCCGGAATCTCGGGAGGGGCCTTCTCGTATGTATGAACGCCTACTCGAACGGGCTGTTTACGTCTCGTCGCACGGATCGCTGTTGATGAGATGAACCGAGCCGTCGACGAGGACGCCCTCCGGGCCGGCGACCGGGAGGCCCACCACGCTGTCGTCGGAATACTGTGCTGCACCGGTGCATATGTCGAAGAGAGACCGGGAGCCTTCCTTCGGTCTCTTCGATGCGTCGTCCGCACACTTCTGGAACTGGATGTAGGTCTTCGACTTGTGCGCACACATCGCTAAGTCTGAAGAATCGACGGCGGTTGCCGGGCCGGCCAGCACGATGCCGAGGGTGCCTGCGGAGGCGACCACAGCAACCAGGACGGGGATCTTGCGCACGCATGTCTCCAATCGTCGAACCGGACCTATCAGGACGCGGGTGCATAAACCCCGCTCGAACGCTGGTGATTCGACACGGGCGCCGCACCGGATGGGTTCGAATCCTGTCAGCCGCACACAGGAAGTACGTATGACGAAATCCTCAGTGCCCTAATGGATTCCATGCGATCGATGCTCGTGTGCGAGGTTGCGGCTTACCTACGTGTGGTCTGTTCGGAATGCTCTGCGGTAGGCGCCGGGTGTGGTGCCGAGGGCGCGTAGGAAGCGTCGGCGGAGGTTGGTGGGGGAGGAGAGGCCGACGCGGCGGGCGATGGCGTCGAGGGGGAGGTCTGAGGTTTCCAGTAGTTCTCGGGCGACGGCGATTCGCTGGGCGAGTAGCCACTGGCCGGGGCCGATGCCTAGTTGGTCGGTGAATCGGCGGGCGAGAGTGCGGGGGGAGACGGCGGCCTGGGTGGCCAGGTCCTCGACGGTGAGTGGGTCGCCGAGTCGGGCGGTGATCCATTCCAGTAGTGGTGCTAGTGAGCCATCGATCTGGGTGGGGTGTGGCGGTGCCGCGTATTGCAACTGTCCGCCCTCGCGGTGCGGCGGCATGACCATGCTGCGGGCGACCTGTGCGGCGTAGCCGGCTCCGTGGTCTGTGCGGACCAGGTGCAGGCACAGGTCGATGCCCGCTCCGGCGCCGGCGCTGGTGGCCATGTCGCCGTGATCGACGTAGAGCACGTCGCGGTCGACGGATATGGCGGGGAAGCGTTCGGTCAACTCGTCTGCTCGGGCCCAGTGGGTGGTCGCCCGGCGTCCGTCCAGCAGGCCGGTGTGTGCCAGCGCGAAGACGCCGGAGCAGATGCTGACCAGCCGCGCGCCGCGGGCGTGCGCACGTTGGAGGGACCGGATTACGGCCGGGGAGGGTGCCTCCTCAGTAGGTAACCATCCGGGGACGATCACGGTGTCTGCCTGGTCGAGCGTGTCGAGTCCGTCGGTTACGAACATGGCGTATCCGGCGTACGTCGCGACGGGGCCGGGGTGCTCGGTGCACACGCTGAATGTGTATCGGGTCGGCAGCCCGCCGCGTTCGATCCCGAACACCTCTGCCGCGCAACCGAGTTCGAAGGTCGACTGCGGCGGGTGGACTAGCGCGACGACACGGTGCATGGCAGAAAAGTACCCTGAGATGTCATTTCTGACACTCGGCAGCGGCACTCGGTGCGGCAAGGCTGGCTGCATGACAACAGACCTGAACATGGCCGGCTACGAATGGTCGGCCGCGCAGGACGCTCCGGTTCGCGAGCTCTTCCCCGGGATTCGCTCGCGTTCGCTGTGGCTCGGCGGTAATGGAGCGAAGGCGTATCTGCTCGAGATGGACCCGAACTCCTGCTGGCAGGGAATCGACGTACATGAACCGGGGCCCGAGGAGGTCTTCGTGGTGTCCGGAGTGTTCAACGACGGGGTCAGGGACTATCCCGCAGGCTCCTTCATCCATGCCCCGGCGGGTTCCTCGCACATTCCGCAGACGACGACAGGTTGCACGCTGTTCGTCTTTTATCCCGAGGGCTAGCGCTACTGCCAATGGAATTGGGGTCAGCGAAGCTGAAACTTCCGGATGGAATCGGCCGATACATTGCTGCGATGGTCCAACGAACGGAGATCGGAATGACAGCAATCTGGCGCCGCATCATCAGTAGTTCGGCCCTCCTCGGCCTAGCGGCGGCCGCCGTCGTCGCCACCGCCGGTTCGGCCGCGGCCGAACCGAGGGACTGCGTCCTTGATCGGTCGTTGACCGGCGCGACCGGCTTCTGCCCCGGCGGCGACGGGTATTTCACGGTGGAAGCCGACTGCATCGGCGTCTTCGTCACCCCGGGCGGTGTGGGTGTCGGCCCGTACCGGCAATCGAGCCAGCGCAACGCTTACGCGGGCCCGCACCCCGAAATGGATGCGACGCAGACCCACCCGAGGGCCGAGTGCAACGAGTTCATCACCGGACACTTCGGCATCGCCACGGACGCTCGCCTGTACGAAACCTTCCGCTGACCAGTCGGCTCAACACATGCCGCTTACCGATGGAGAGACCATGCGACACCGCAACTGGCTCGTTCGGGTACCGATCGCCGGGGCGCTGCTTGTCGGCGCGCTCCTCGCAACCAACGCGACAGCCACGGCAGACGACGCCCTCGGCACCCAGCTGGGCTACACCAACACCCTCTGCTACGACCCACTCACCTTCGCGACCATCACCGGTAATGCGGGGAACCGTCCCGACGTCGGCGGCCCGGGTGGCGCCAGCGTTTGGTACGGCATCCAGCATTACCTGTTCGTCTACCCACCGTGCACCGTGACCGTCTTCGCGAACTGGCGCAATCTCGACACCGGCGATTCCGGCTCCGTGCCCGTCCTGGTAAGCGGCGGTTGGGGATTCGCACTTCCGGCGAATCCCGGCGCAGTCGGCCGCGCTGACCTCCCCACCGGGCGCGGTCGAATCAGCATCACCACCACGACCGACCGGGCCCATCAGGCCGGACCCGCCTACGAGTTCACCGTTCGCTGACGCGAGCCACCACAAGGCCCCGCCCCTCGAATCTCGGTGAGGGGCGGGGCTTTTCGCTCGCGATGAGCTACTTCCAGGCGGGCAGGACGGGCAAGTCGCCGGTCAGATCGGCACCGTCCGACCGGCCGAGCAGCCAGGCGGCGAGCGACGCGGCCGGGCCGACGACGGTGTTGTCGGGGGAGTCGGCACCGACGATGCCGGTGAAGTCGGTGTCGGTGGCGCGGAGCGCGAATGCCGGAACCGGTTCCGTTGCGGCAGCGGTTATTCGGTTCATATCGACGGTCGCCTGACCGAGCACCCGCGCGACGAACGCAGCGGGCCAATCCGCCGGGGTGTATCCGGTGTTGAGATCGACGTGGTGAATCTCCACCTCCTGCAACCGCATCCACCGCACTTCGCTGGCCGGAATCGGCCGCCCTTGCCGGGTACGGACTTCCGCGTGCCAGGTGTCCTCGGTCAGCGAATTCGCCAGCGCCAACCACCGTTTCGTCGATGCCTCGTTATCAGCGAGCTGCGCCGAGGCAGGGCGAGGCGCACCGGCTTCGATATCGAAGTCCCGCAGATACATACTCGCGTACTGCGGAATCTCCACACCCGTATGCGCCCACAACAGCAGATTGAGCAGACTGTCGGCATTCCGAGCAACATGCGCGAGCACATGCCCGCGACTCCACCCCGGCAACAGCGACGCCTCGGCCGCCTCGTTGTCGCCCAGCTTGCGCATGGTGTCGAGGAGACGGTCGGTCGCCTCGGCCAGGGTGCCGAGTGAGACGGGATCTTCCGCAGCAGCACTAGTCACAGCTGCGACCCTAGCGATCCGAACCTCGGCCCGCCGGTGGAACGTGGCAAGCCGAGCTCGGTATCAGGTGCCGACGATCGCGCCGCTGTTCGGGGTCGGGCAGCTCATTTCGGTCAGAGTGAGAAGGTCGAGTCGAGCCAGATCGACATGGCATCCCGGAATGCCCCGACCCGGCGCTTCGAGATGTAGTCGATCGTTTTCTGCCTGTTCTTGTCGTTCTTGGCGTCACGGACTTCGGGGACCGGAGTCAGCACCTCGACTTCGTTGATCAGTTCGGTCAGGAGCGCGTAGTACTCCTGCCTTTTCTCGGGTTTGCAGAGCTCCAACCGTGACGCGTTGGTCAATTCCTTGGTGTTGAGGACATGATCGCGGGCCTCGCTGATGGGATCCTCCGGCTCAGCGGCCGTCCCGAACGTGACAGGCAGTGCGTCTCGGTAGTTGGAGTCGAGCATGTCCAGCGTTATGTCATCCATTTCTTCGGTGGTGCAGAACGCCTCCTCGAGCTTGAAGATCTTCTGGACATTGGTGGGCGTGTCCATGAAGGTGTCGCGGTAAATGCCCGGCAGTGGCACGATAAGGAGCTTGCCTGCCGCTCTGTCGGCGATCTCGGTCCCGCTGGGCGAGGGATCAGCGGAACCCGTGGGTGCCAGGACCGTCAGCATCGCGGTCGCAGCCACAGCCAGCACGGCCCTGGTCGACTTATGTTGTTTCGACATGGCCGGAAACCATACGTGGTGTGGTTCACAGTCGTTAAGGCGTGGGTCGCCTAGGAAGGTGCTCGGAATGCGTGCTACCGCAGCAGATTCGGGTCGTCAACGCGCTGGCCAGCGGCAACCGCCGCGCGATGGGTCGGGCCTACTCGCTGACGATGGCGTCGGCTTCGATCTCCACCAACAGGGCCGGGGTGATCAGGGCGCTGATCTCGTACATGGAGGTGGCTGGGCGGATGTCACCGAAGACCTCGGCGTGCGCCTTGGCGACCTCGGGCCAGCGGGCGATGTCGGTGACGAAGATGCGGGTGCGGACGACGTCGGCGAGGCTCGCGCCGGCGTCGGTGAGGGCGGTGGCGATGCGGCGCAGGGTTTCCCGGGTCTGTTCGCCGATGTCGTCGCCGCCGACCGCGCTGCCGCCGGTGAGCGAGGCGGTGGTGCCGCTGACCGCGATGGTGTTGCCGACCCGGACGGCGCGGCTGTAGCCGACGATGTCTTCGAACTCGGAGCCGGAGGAGATGTTCACGCGTGTGGTCACGGCGTCAGCATCACACGCGCATCATCGTGGAGCCAATTGCCCAGGATTCGACCGGGATCGGCACCGAGTTGTCACCTGCGCGTCGGCCAGATTTCGGATCGGCGCGGTAGGCAGTCCCAGTGAAAGCTCTCTCTCGTCCTCGCGTCACCGCCGTCGCCGTCCTCTGTGTCGGCGTACTGGCCGCAGGCTGCTCATCGTCGGACTCGGCCGCGGACTTCACCGCGACCATGGACCAGCCGCTGGTGATCTCCCTGGATGACCTGCTCGCCAAGACGGGCGGCAGCGCTGCCGTCCGCATCGCCGATCCGGAACACGGCAAGCTGAGCCGTCGCACCGACGGCGCGATCGTCTACACCCCCAACGCCGGCTACATGGGATCCGACAGCTTCAAGGTGACCACCACCGACGCGGTGCGCCTCTACACCACCGACATCCCGCCGCTGGGTGAGTTCGGCGGAACAACGGTGCAGGGCAGCGGTTTCGGCTCGGCCTGGACCCCGGTGCCCGGCAGCAAGGACGAGTTCTACGGACTGACCGACCGCGGCCCGAACGTGGACGGCCCCGGCAAGAACGAGAAGCTCTCCCCGACACCGAGTTTCGTGCCGAAGATCGGCCGATTCAAGCTGGTGGGCACCCGCGCGGTGCTGCAGTCCAGCCTCGACCTGCACACCGCGGCGGGCGTCCCGTTCAACGGTCAGGTCGACGTCTCCGCGAGTACCGGCGAAACCATCAAGGACCTCGCCGGAAATGTCTTGCCGCCCACCGATCACGGCCTCGATCCGGAAGGCCTGGTCGCACTGCCGGACGGCACCTTCTGGGTGTCCGACGAATACGGCCCGTTCCTGGTGCATTTCGACGCCAAGGGCGGTGAGCTCGAGCGCCTGGCCCCGGGATCGGGCCTGCCCAAGGAACTTTCGCTGCGCACGCCGAACCAGGGCATGGAGGGCCTGACCATCACGCCGGACGGCAGCACCCTCGTCGGCCTGGTGCAGAGCGCGTTGAACACACCGGGCCTCAACGGATCCGCCAAGGAGGTGCCGCTGACCCGCATCGTCACCGTCGATCTGAAGACGAAGGCGCAGAAGGAATTCGTGGTCCCGCTGGAGAACCCGAAGAGCAGCAAGGTCGCCGACTCGGAGATCACCGCGCTGAGCGCGACCACCTTCCTCGTCGACGAACGCGACGGCAACCTGGCGCCCAAGGCGGACAAGAAGCTGTGGACCGTCGACATCGCCAACGCCACCGACGTCGGTCCCGACTCGAAGGTGCCTGGCGCGCACTACGATCCGGAACACGGCGGCCTCCAGATCGACGGCAAGGCGCTCGAGACCTTGGTCGGCACGGTCTCGACCACCGACGGCGTCGCCGCGCTGACCAAGGCGGGCATCACCCCGGCCGCCAAGCCCAAGAACCTCGATCTGAACGGTCTGGTCAAGGAGCTCGACGCCGACGGAAAGTTCTTCGGCCACGACAAGATCGAGGGCGTCGCCACCCTGGACGGCGGCAAGACGCTCTACATCTCCAACGACAGTGACTTCGGCTTGCTCGGTAGCAAAGGCGACCAGCCGCCGTTCGGGCTCAAGCCGAAGACGCTGCCCAACGGCGTGCAGGACAGCGGCGAGATCCTCTTCGTCGACACCACCAAGCTGCCCGCGAAGACCGACAACCACACCGTCAAACTGAATGTGAAGTAGCTAGTCGCCCGGGTCGATCCACTCCCGGCCTTCCAGGATCACCGCCGCGGCCAACGTGATCAGCCACAGCGACATCGAACCGACCTGGATCCGCTGAGCGATCCCGAGCGCGTAGTTGCCGGGCAGGTTGTCGGCGACCAGCATCCACACGGTCGCCGCCGACCCGACCACCAGCACGACCAGCCCGGCCTCGCGCAGGATCCGCCAGCGGTGATAGCGGAACGCGGCCAGGCTGAACGCGAAGGTGGCGACGGCGATCGAGGTGACCGCGATGGTGCTCGACAGTGCGTGCGGCTGGTGCAGTTGCGGGAAAAGCTCGCTGCCGCCGCCGCACGCATTGTCGCTCGCGGTGCAGTCCTTCAGGGGCAGCAACACATCGGCGATCGTCGCGGCGCCGAAGCAGAACAGCGCGACCCAGCCGATCGTGGTGAACCGGCGGCGCGGGAAGAGCAGCAGTCCGCCGATCGCGGCGGGGATCAGCATCACCCCGACGATCTTGTCGGCGGTCGCGAACACCGCACGATACGGCTTGCCCTCGGCATCCAGCTCGCTGAGGAACGAGTTGACCGGGTCGACGTCGATCTTCAGCACGAACTCGAGCACCCAGGACGAGTAGCAGACTCCCGCGATCAGGATTGCCGCCGCGATCACCAAGGACGCCACCCGCACGCGCCGTTCGGCGATCTTTTGGCTATCTGTCACGGATCCATTCTCCTACCTCCCACTGGACCGATGATCAACCGTAGGTCAGCGGGCGCGTGGAGTCATGGGATCACCGACCGGATGGGATCAAACACACGTCATTGCCAACCGGCGCACAGGCTCCTGTCAGGTTCGACGGACAGGCTGTCAGGGAAGCGTTCCCAAGGAGGTCCCCATGATCGGCTATGCCACAGCCGCCGCCGGAGTAGCCGTGATGACGGTGATGGTGGTGTCGAGCTATCTCGCCGCCCACGCACCGCGCACGTTGGTCCGGGTCAAGTCGAAGTCCCGCTAGCTCGAAATACTTAGCGCGACCTGCACCCGATCGGCCGCGGCCACGGCGTCTTCGTGCTCCCACACGCGAATCACCCGCCAGCCCGCGTCGATCAGCGCCGCATCGGTCGCGCGGTCGCGCGCCACGTTTCCGGCGAGCTTGGCGGCCCACCATTCCGCGTTGTTGCGCGGGTCGGTCGCGTGCTGCGGGCAGCGATGCCAGAAGCAGCCGTCGACGTAGACCGCGACGCGTAGCCGTGGAAACACCAGATCGGCGCGTCGCCGCTGCCCGCGGATCGGCGCGCGATCGACGAAATACCGCAGCCCGCGTCGATGCAGTTCCTTGCGCAGCGCCAATTCCGGCTTGGTCCCAGTCCGCCGCTGTCGCGACATGCGTGCGCTCGTCGCCGCATCGGTGGGGGGCCGTCGAACATCGCGCGAAAATTGTTGCGCGTCGTCGGGCGCGTCGCCGGATGTTCCCGGCTCCGCACCCGTCTCCGGGGTCATGCCGCCCAGCCACCCATCCGATGGAGATGACTCTCCACATCGTCGAGAAATCCCGGTGGAAACCGCAGGCTCCCCATGCCGGTCCGTCGCAAGAATCCCGCGGTGGCCCGCGCCGACAGCAGCCGCGAATCGGTCAGGAAATTCTGTAGATCCTCGTACGGCTCGTGCACCGGCCAGGTCGACACCGGAACCCGAAAGGCCTCCCCCTTGTGCCCCCAAGCCGCCACCGGCCATGGCGTTCCCGGTGGTAGCGGCAGGTCGCCGGGGACCAGGCCCCGCGGCGCGGACAGTCGGGACCCGACCCAATCGGCCATCCGCACACTCACCGCATTGCCGACCAGCTTCCAGCGATGCCCCTGCCGGATGCCGGGCACCTCACCGGCGGGCGCGGTCCAATCCGCATCGAAGCCCTGCAGCCGTTCCACGTCGACGAGCCCCGGCGTGACGATCTCCCCGGATGGCAGCCGCACCGCGGGCGGACTGGCGATACCCAGCGCGGATCCGCCCTTCACCGTCGGCACCGCGTTCACCGCCCAGCCGAGCCCGCGCACGCCCTCGGTCCAGTAGAACCCGCACGGATCGCGCTCGGCATCGCCGACGATCCGCGGGCCCGCGTCGTCACCGAACAGCACTCCGCGTGGGTCCTCGGTCCTGGAGGCCAGCATCAGCACCCGCTGACGGCGCTGTGGCAGCCCGAACGCGCGCGCGTCCACCACCCGATAGGCCCAGGTGTAGCCGAGCTCCTCCAGGGCCGTGGTGATGTGCCGCATCGCGGCGCCGCGGCCGAGCTGCAGCATGAACGGCACGTTCTCGATCAGCAGCCAGCGCGGCCCGCGCTGGCGTCGCACCAGCCGGAACACCTCGTCGACCAGGCCGGACCGTTTTCCGGTGATGCCCGCGGTGCGGCCGGCCTGGGACAGGTCCTGGCAGGGAAATCCGGCCGCGACCAATTCGGTGCCCGCCGGTAGCGCGCGCAGGCTGGTGATGTCGGAATGCAGTGGTACATCGGGAAAACGGGCGCCGAGCACCCCCTGTGCGCCCGCATCGATTTCGCACAGCAACTCGGTCTGCCAGCCGTTGCGGCCGAGACCGAGTTCGAGCCCGCCGATCCCGGCGAACAGCCCGACCATCCGCGCGCCCGTCACCGACTGTCCCTTCCTCGCGTCCTCGGTCGAGACGCCGCCGACGTCGCCCCGTGCCCGGGGAGAGGTTACTCGAGTTGCCGGGCGTCGTCCGCGAACAACGCCATGACGGCGCGACGCAGCGATCGCAACAGTGGCCTGGTACCGTCCGCGTGTCAGCAACATGATCGGTCTGCTGCTGCTCGATAATGCTCATCGGCCGATCAATTTCGCGGCCCTGATGACAGGCTCGGCAGGCTGATCTGCCTGCGCTCCAGCGCTATACGCGCGGATGCCGCCCCACGTGTCAGTCGGCGCGTCCGCATGCGAAATGCAAATGCTCCACAAAGGTTTTGAGCTCGACAAATTTCTTAGTCGTCACGCTAGGGAAAGTGAGCGAACATGCAGATACCTTCGAAAAACAGGAGCTTTCCCAACGTTGTCGTGACCAGCCTGGCGGCGACGACCTCGATCGCGGGCGACATCGACTCGACCTGGAAGGGCCTGCTCAACGGCGAGAGCGGCATCGACGTCCTGGAGGACAGCTTCATCGAGCAGTTCGAGCTGCCGGTCCGCATCGGCGGGCACCTGAAGGTCTCGCCCGCCGAGAGCCTGACCCGGGTCGAGGCGCGCACCCTGTCCTACGTGGAGCAGATGGCCACCGTGCTGTGCCGTGAGGTGTGGCGCAACGCGGGCAGCCCCGAGGTCGACAAGACCCGGCTCGGCGTCGCCATCGGCACCGGTCTAGGCGGCGGCGAGTACATCATCGACGCGCGGGACCGCATCAAAAACGGTGGCTACCGCAAGATTTCGCCGCTTACCGTGCAGCGGATCATGCCGAACGGCTCGGCCGCCTGCGTCGGCATCGAGCTCGGCGCGGGAGCGGGCGTGGTCACGCCGGTGTCGGCCTGTTCCTCGGGCTCGGAGGCGATCGCGAACGCCTGGCAGATGATCGTGATGGGTGACGCCGACATGGTCGTCACCGGCGGCGTCGAGGGCTCCATCCAGGCGGTGCCGATCGCGGCGTTCACCATGATGCGCGCGATGAGCACCCGCAATCACGATCCGAAGAGCGCGTCGCGCCCGTTCGACAAGGACCGGGACGGCTTCGTGTTCGGCGAGGCGGGCGCGATGATGATCATCGAGACCGAGGAGCACGCCAAGGCGCGCGGCGCGACGATCCACGCGCGAATCATGGGGGCAGGCATCACTTCCGACGCCTTCCACCTGGTCGCGCCCGACCTGGATGGCAAGGGGGCGGCGCGCGCGATGACCAGGG
The DNA here is from genome assembly GCF_044459885.1 of Nocardia sp. NPDC050175. Classification (NCBI taxonomy): domain Bacteria; kingdom Bacillati; phylum Actinomycetota; class Actinomycetes; order Mycobacteriales; family Nocardiaceae; genus Nocardia; species Nocardia sp. NPDC050175. The sequence continues at coordinate 12,933 of NZ_JBITJI010000018.1, read as the reverse complement.
CGATCGAGAAGGCCGGGTTGACGAAGAAGGATGTCACCCACGTGAACGCGCATGCCACCGCCACGCCGATCGGGGATACCGCTGAGGCGCAGGCTATTTCGTCGGCGATCGGCAGCCACACCTCGGTCTACGCGCCGAAGTCGGCACTCGGTCATTCGATCGGCGCGGTCGGCGCGCTGGAGTCGGTGATCACCGTGCTCTCCATTCGCGACGGCATCGTGCCGCCGACCCTGAATTTGGACAATCAGGACCCGCAAATCGACCTCGACGTCGTCAAGGGCCAGAGCAGGCCGGGTCGGATCGATTACGCCGTGAACAACTCGTTCGGTTTCGGCGGGCACAACGTAGCGATCGCCTTCGGGCGGTACTGAGCGTCGGAAGGCTGCGCACCTGCTAGCCTTCCCGACGCTTCGTTATCGACCTGTGTTCGGTGTAACTGCACGGCCTGTGTGCGTGCTTTGGCAAAAGGATAAGGCGATGATCGACGAGACCTTCGACGACTATTTGGACGACCAGGGCAATATCAAAATCCGCGGTGACAAGACCCTGATCGACTTCGTCGACAAGCACAGCGCGGAGAACGGCGACGACCTCGCCTACCGCTATATCGACTATTCGCGGGAACGCGACGGCGAGTACCACGAGCTGACCTGGCGGCAGTTCGGCGTCCGGCTACGGGCCGTTGCGGCACGGCTGCAGCAGGTGACCAAGCCCGGTGACCGGGTCGCGATTCTGGCACCGCAGGGGCTCGACTATGTCGTCTCCATTTTCGCGGCCGTCTACGCGGGCAATATCGCGGTCCCGCTGTTCGACCCGGAGGAGCAGGGGCACACCGACCGGCTCACCGCGGTGCTCAGCGACTGCACGCCCGCGGCGATCCTCACGGTCGGCTCCGCGGCGGGCGGTGTGCGGAACTTTTTCCGGCATCTGCCTGCGGCGCAACGGCCGCGGATTATTGCGGTGGAAGCGATTCCGGACAGCGTCGGCGCGATGTGGGTGCGGCCCGATATCAATATCGACAGCGTCGCCTACCTGCAATACACCTCCGGCTCCACCAGAACGCCTGCGGGCGTGGAGATCACGCACCGGGCCGTCGGCACGAATCTGCTGCAGATGATCGATGCCATTGGTGTCAAGGAGAATTCGCGCGGCGTCACCTGGCTGCCGCTGTTCCACGACATGGGCCTGCTCTGCGTGATTCTGCCGACCGTCGGCGGCGGATTCATCACCATTATGTCGCCGAGCGCGTTCGTTCGCCGCCCATATCGCTGGATCAAAGAACTGGCCGCCGCCTCCGACGGTGCCGGAACTTATGCCGCGGCACCGAATTTCGCCTTCGAGCACGCGGCGGCACGCGGCAAGCCGAAGCCGGGCGAGGAACTCGACCTGTCGAATGTGATCGGCCTGATCAATGGCAGCGAGCCGGTGTCGGTGTCGTCGATGAAGAAGTTCAACGACGCGTTCGCGCCGTACGGGCTGCCGAAGACGACGATCAAGCCCTGCTACGGCATGGCGGAGGCGACGCTGTTCGTTTCGGCGACCAAGGCCGAGGACGAGGCCAGGGTCGTGTATGTCGATCGCGCCCAACTGAATTCGGGCCGGATGATCGAGGTCGAGCAGGGTGCCGACAATTCGATCGCGCAGGTGTCCTGTGGGTATGTGGCGTTGTCGCAGTGGGCGACCATCGTCGATCCAGACACCGGTGTCGAGCGCGCGGACGGCGAGGTGGGCGAGATCTGGTTGCACGGCGAGAATATGGGCATCGGTTACTGGGGCAAGCCCGACGAGACCGTGGCCACGTTCCGGGCCAAATTGGCCGCCCGTCAGCCGGAGGGCAGTCACGCGCAGGGCACGTCCGAGGACGCCAACTGGATGCGTACCGGTGATTACGGCGCCTACCTCGACGGCGAGCTCTACATCACCGGCCGGGTGAAGGACCTGGTGATCGTCGACGGGCGCAATCACTACCCGCAGGACCTGGAGTTCTCGGCGCAGGAATCGAGCACGGCGCTGCGCCCCGGCTTCGTCGCGGCATTCTCGGTGCCCGCCAACGAACTTCCGGCGCTGGTGTTCGCGAAGGACAGTCACTCCGGACTGCGGTTCGACGCCGACGACAGTTCCGAGCAGCTGGTGATCGTCGCCGAGCGCAACACCGGTGCGGGCAAGCTGGAAACCGAGCCGATCGCGGACACGGTGCGGGCGGCGGTTTCGCAGCGGCACGGTGTCACCGTGCGCGATGTGCTGCTCGTGCCCGCGGGTTCGATTCCGCGGACCTCCAGCGGCAAGATCGCCCGCCGGGCCTGCCGCACCGCGTATCTCGACGGCACGCTGCGCGGCGGATACCAGCAGCAGGCCTTCCCGGACGCACCCGTCGAGCGGGAGTCCGAGAGCGCGGGGATCCGTTAGCGGCGAACCTCGTTCGAATACTCGAATTCACTGACCTCGGCGCCCAGGATCTGGGCGCCGAGGTCGTTTGCTGTCCCGGCACCCTTGACCTCGAGGTTACTTCAGGTTGTCTGCTTGGTGGATGAAGGTTGGTGCTACCTGCGCGGACGCCGTGATTTCCAGCACGAACACGGGTCACGGGGAATCGTCAAGCCCGGAAAACCGGTTGGCTGATTCGGGTAATACTGCCACCCTGAAGTGTCGGACCTCGATGCGAACATCATCGAGTGTCCCGGTTCTCGACACCGCCAACCACACACCTGTAGGGGGAGCTATGTCAGTTGCACTGGACATCGCAACGGCCGATCCGGAGGCCGACAGACCGGAGCGGCCCGCCGTGTCCGCGCCGGGCCGCCTGCACTCGCTACGCCGTTTCTGGCCGTACGTGCGCCCGCACCGGCGCGCGCTGCTCGCCGCGACCACGCTCGCGGTCCTCTCGTCGCTGACCGCGATCGTCATACCGCTGATCATCGCCAAGATCATCGACGGGCCGATCGCGCGCCGCGATTTCGCGGGAGTGTTCGCGCCGGTCGCGCTGGTGCTCGTGCTCGGCCTGCTGGAAGCCGCCGGCGTGTGGGGACGCCGCTGGCTGGTGTCCAAGCCCGCGACGCTGGTCGAGATCACCATGCGCGCCAAGATCTTCCGCAAGTTGCAGTCGCTGGCGATCGGGCGGCACGACTCCTGGGAGTCGGGTCAGCTGCTGTCCCGCGCGGTCGACGACATGGCCACCCTGCGCCGCTTCGTCGCGTTCGCCGGGCCGTTCCTGATCATCCACCTCGTGCTGATCCCGGTCGGCCTGCTGGTGCTGCTCGCCTTGAACTGGCAGATCGGGCTGATCTTCGTGATCATCGCGATTCCGTTGACCTACATCTGCATTCGGTTCGAGCGCGCGTACTCGCTCGCCTCGCGCCGGTCCCAGGACCAGTCCGGCGACCTGGCCACCACCGCCGAGGAGTCGGCGCAGGGCGTGCGCGTGCTGAAGGCATTCGGCCGCGGGGTGTTCTTCGGCGGCCGGTTCCTCGCGCAGTCGCGCGAACTGCAGAAGACCGAACTGCTGAAGGTGCGCCTGGACGCGCGGCTGTGGTCGGCCATGACCGGCATGCCGCAGCTGGCCATCGCGTTCGCGCTCGGTTACGGCGGCTACGCCGTGGCGCAGGGCTCGATGACGCTCGGCACCCTGGTCGCGGCGATCACCCTCGCCAACTTCCTGCAGTGGCCGATCATCTGGACCGGCTTCCTGCTCGCCGAGCTGAACGACGCGCGCACGGCGGGCGATCGGTACTGGGAGATCATCGATACCCCGGTCGACATCGCCGATCCGGCCGATCCGGTAGAGCTCCCGGAGACGGTGGTCGGCGAATTGCGTTTGGAAGGCGTGAAGTTCGCCTTCCCCGACGCGAAAGGGGAGGTGCTGCACGATGTTTCGCTCAAGATTCGACCCGGCGAGACGGTGGCCCTGGTCGGCGCGACCGGTAGCGGAAAGACCGCGCTGCTCAACCTGATTCCGCGGCTCTACGACCTGTCCGGCGGCGTGATCACCATCGACAGTATCGACATCGCGACCATGCGGCTGGCCGATCTGCGCTCGCTGGTGTCGGTCGCGTTCGAGGAGCCGGTGCTGTTCTCGGCGAGCGTGCGGGAGAACGTCGCGCTCGGCGACCCGTCCGCCACCGACGCCGATGTGCGGCGCGCGCTGGACGTCGCGCAGGCCACCGAGTTCGTGGACAACCTGCCGTGGGGCCTGGACACCAGGATCGGCGAGCAGGGCCTGAGCCTGTCCGGCGGCCAGCGCCAGCGACTCGCGCTGGCCCGTGCCGTGTTGAGTGGCGCGGGCGAGGGGACCCGCAGCCGGATCATGGTGCTCGACGACCCGTTGTCCGCGCTCGACGTGGAAACCGAAGAGCGAGTGCAGGAACGGCTGCGCACCGTGCTGGCCAGCGCGACAACGCTGCTGGTCGCGCACCGACCCTCGACGGCGGCGCTGGCCGACCGGGTTGCGGTGCTGGCCGATGGCCGCATCGTCGCCGAGGGCACGCACGATCAACTGCTGCGCAGCAGCAGCCGATATCGCGAACTGATGGGAGGTGAACAGCAGTGAGTACGGAGACGGTCGCGTCGAAAGACGTTGTGATCAAAAAGGATTCGTCCGAAACTCGCGACGAGGCCGCCGACTGGCGTGGCATCGCCAGCGAGGACAAGGAGGTCACCCAGGCCGGAAACCTGGTGCTGGCCGGGCGATCCCGGCGACTGCTGCTCGACCTGGTCCGCCCGTACCGCAAGCTAGCCGCGCTCGCGCTGGTGCTCATCGTGGTGGACAACGCCGCGATGGTGTCCGCGCCGCTGTTCATCGCGCACGGGCTCGACAACGGCATCGGCGAAGGGCGCAAAGGGAATTGGACGCCGCTCACCTGGGCCGTCGGCGGGTACTTCACCGCGGTGCTGCTCGGCGGGCTGACCACGTTCCTGTTCCTGCGGGTTTCCGGCAAGCTCAGCCAGAGCGTGCTGTTCGACCTGCGGGTGCGCTCATTCACGCACATGCAGCGGCTCAGCGTCGCCTTCCACGAGAAGTACACCTCGGGCAAGGTCGTCGCGCGCCTCACCGGCGACATCGAGACGCTGCAGGAACTGCTGGAGGGCGCGCTGAATCAGGCGCTCAGCGCGATCCTCTCGGTGTTGACCATCGCGGTGCTGCTGATCTACCTGGATCTGACGCTGGCCGCGATCGTGCTGATCGGCTTCGTGCCGCTGGTGTTCGTCACCCGCTGGGCGCAGCGCAGGCAGCGCGCGAGTTACCGGCACACCCGCGGCGCGATCGCGAAGGTGGTCGTGCAGTTCGTCGAATCGATGGGCGGCATGCGCGCGGTGCAGACCTTCCGCCGCGAGCAGCGCAACGAGTCGGTGCTCGCGCACGAGGACAGCGACTACCAGCAGGCGACCACCAAGGCCATGCGCGGCATGGGCGACTACGCGGGACTGAGCAGGCTGCTCGGCAACCTGACCACGGTGGTCATCATCGTGGTCGGCGCGTGGCAGGTGATCGAGGGGCACATCGCGGTCGGTGTGCTCGCGGCATACCTGTTGTACCTCAACGAGTTCTACGGTCCGCTCGACGAACTCGCGCAGGTGTTCAACTCGTATCAGTCCGCGGCCGCGGCGCTGGAGAAGATCTCCGGCGTGCTCGAGGAAGAGCCCTCGGTGGCCGAGCCGGCCGACCCGACGCCAGTGGCGAAGGCGAGCGGCGCGGTGCTGATGGATCGGGTGTCGTTCGGGTACGGCGCCGAGCGTCAGGTGCTGCCGGAGTTCACGCTGGACATCCCGGCGGGACAGGTCGTCGCGCTGGTGGGTGCCACCGGTGCGGGCAAGTCGACGCTGGCCAAGCTGCTGACCCGGTTCTACGACCCGTCCGAGGGCGCGGTCTCGCTGGACGGTGTCGATCTGCGCCGGATCTCCGACGCCGACCTGCGCCGCAATGTCGTGATGGTCACCCAGGAGTCCTACCTGTTCTCCGGTTCGGTGGCCGACAACATCCGGCTCGGCAGGCCGGACGCGAGCGACGAGGAGGTGTTCGCGGCGGCCCGCGCGGTCGGACTGTACGACTTCGTGCAGGCGCTGCCCGAGGGCTTCGGCACCGACGTGCGCAAGCGCGGCGGCCGGTTGTCCGCCGGTCAGCGGCAGCTGGTCGCGTTCGCCCGGGTGTTCCTGGCCGATCCGGCGGTGATCGTGCTGGACGAGGCCACGTCCAGCCTGGACATCCCGGGTGAGCGGCTGGTGCAGCAGGCACTAGAGACGGTGCTGCGCGATCGGACCGCGGTGATCATCGCCCATCGGCTGTCCACCGTGGCCATCGCCGACCGGGTGCTCGTCCTGGAATCCGGCCGCATTGTCGAGGACGGCAGCCCGGCCGAGCTCATCGGGGGAACTGGCCGGTTCGCCAGCCTGCACGCGGCCTGGCGGGAATCCCTGGTGTGATGCGGGCTGGTGTGGTGCGGGGTACGGCTCGGTGTCGCTTACGGTAGATACGTGACGACTCCAGCCCCCGAGAGCCAAGCCTCTGGCCCCGAGACGCCGCCGGCCTCCCGGTGGCCGGCGATTCTCACCTGGCGCGCGCACAACGCGTCCCGGATGGAGTCGGTCCGCGTGACGCTGAACGGCAATCGCATCCGCGCCGCCGGTCGCATGATCGGCGGCGCGTGCGACGACCACCCGGCGTTCAGCGCGTCCTATGACCTGGTCACCGACGAGAGCGGCGCGACGAAGCGGCTCTCGCTGCGCACCACCACGGCGGCGGGCGAACGGCACGCGTCCATCGCCAGGGACGAGGAGAACTACTGGCTGGTCGACGCGGGCGGCAGCCACGTGCGCTCCACCTTCGCCGGCGCGCTCGATGTCGACGTGGTGCTCAGCCCGTTCTTCAACACGCTGCCGATCCGCCGCTTCGACCTGCAGCACGCGGTGCACGACGTCCAGGTCCCGGTCGTCTACGTGCGCCTGCCCGACCTGTTGGTCCAGGAAGCCAGCCTCACCTACAGCGCGGCCGCCGACGGCATCAGCGTGCTGTCCCCGGTCTCCAGCGCGACCGTCACCGTCGATGCCGACGGCTTCCTGCTCGACTACCCGGGTCTGGCCGAACGCATCTGACAATTCGGTTTACCGCGTTCAGTTCAACCGGGTGATAACCCCGCCGCGCTGTCCGGCCTCGCGCAGGTTCGCCAGCCAATTGTGATCACCGGGGTGGATATCCGTGATTTCCCATCGTTGTGCCGTTTCGTAGCGTTCGCGGGCATCGTGTCCGGCCTCGATGAGGTCGGCCAGGGAATTGTCCGCGCGCAGGCTGTCGCGGGCGGCGCCGAGCACCGTGAGCGTTTCCTCCAGCACCGCCAACAGTGCCGCGGAATTGGGTTCACAAATGGCGCGCACGAGATCGGGGGCGGTCGCCGCGACGCGGGTGCCGTCGCGGAAGGAACCCGCCGCCAACCCGAGCGCGAGCTCGCCCCCCGCCGCCCCGGCCGACGCCAGCGCCTCGGCCAGCACGTGCGGCAGATGCGAGATCCGGGCCACCGCGCGGTCGTGCTCGTCCGCGACCACCGGCACGACCACCGAGCCGCAATCCAGGGCCAGTCGCACCACCCTGGTCCACGCCTGGACATGGGTGCCCTCGTCCACGCCGACCGCCCACACGGCATCGCGGAACAGCTCGGAATCAGTGGCAGCCCACCCGGATTCGGCGGTACCGGCCATCGGATGCCCGCCGACATAGCGGGCCGACAGACCTTCCTTGCGTACCGCCTCGGCGACCGGCGCCTTCACGCTGACCACATCGGTCAGCACGCAGCGCGGCGCGAACGTGGCGATCGCGGAGACCATGTGCGCGACCGCGGGCATCGGCACCGCGATGACGATCAGCGCGTCCGCCTCGGCGGCCCGGGTCAGCGCGGCGGACAGCTCTTCGGTGACGTCGAAGCCGTCGGCCCGGGCGGCCTGCGCACCCGCCGCGGAACGGTTGAATCCCCAGGCGTCATAGCCCGCGCCGACGGCGGCTCGCAGCAGGGAACCGCCGATCAAGCCGGTTCCGAGGACACAGACGGATGCTTTCCCAGCAGAAGTCACCTGAACAGATTGGCATACGACTTCAACATTTCGGCTCGGGCAGACTACCGTTGCGGCCATGGCAGCACAGCGCTCGGGCACGAATAGGGCGGCGTCGGATGATTACGACGACGTAGAAGGGTTCGCAGTGGCGGTTGTCCGCGAAGAAGGCAAATGGCGGTGCAGCCCGCTGAGCCAGGAAGCCCTTACGGATTTGTCCGCGGCGGAAAACGAACTGAAGGCGTTGCGCAGCTCGGGTGCCGTGTTCGGCCTGCTCGACATCGACGACGAGTTCTTCATCGTGGTCCGGCCCGCGCCCAGCGGCACCCGGATGCTGGTCTCGGACGCGACCGCCGCCATTGATTACGACATCGCCGCGGACGTACTCGACGCCCTGAACGTGGAAATCCCGGACATCGACCCCGACGAGCTCGACGACATCGAGCCGTGGGAAGAGGGCGACCTCGGTGTCCTCGCCGATCTCGGTCTGCCCGAGCCGGTGCTCAGCGTCATCCTCGCCGACACCGACCTCTACCCCGACGAGCAACTCGGCATGATCGCCCAACGCCTCGGCTTCGCCGACGAACTATCGGCGGTCCTGGACAAGCTCCCTCGCTGACGTGCCCCTCCCTTCGGACACCGACATGGTGCGCGCCGCGATCGCCGCGGCCGCCGAAGCGGACCCCCGCGACGTTCCCGTCGGTGCCGTCGTATTCGACGCCACCGGAAGGGAACTCGCGCGCGCGGCAAACGCCCGCGAAGCCCTCGGCGACCCCACCGCACACGCCGAAGTCCTGGCTCTGCGTCGCGCCGCCGAGGTACACGGCGACGGCTGGCGCCTAGAAGGCGCCACCCTCGCCGTCACCCTGGAACCCTGCACCATGTGCGCAGGCGCCCTGGTCCTAGCCCGCGTCTCCCGCCTGGTCTTCGGCGCCTGGGAACCCAAAACCGGCGCCGTAGGCTCCCTCTGGGACGTAGTCCGCGACCGCCGCCTAAACCACCGCCCCCAAGTCCGCGGCGGCATCCTAGAACCCGACTGCGCCACCCTCCTCGACACCTTCTTCCGCACCCACCGCGACCCCACTTAACGCACGATCCACCCTCCTGACGCAAGCTGCAGCAAGCGTCAAGTGCACCTTCCGTACGTCAAGTCACCCCCCTCCCCGCCCTACCCAGCCGATTTAACGATCAGCCCCCACTCCGGTATGGTTGTCGGCGGTGGCGTGTCCGAGCGGCCTAAGGAGCACGCCTCGAAAGCGTGTGAGGGGTAACCCCCCTCCGAGGGTTCAAATCCCTCCGCCACCGCCAAAGCCCCTCACCTGCTCACCCAGGTGAGGGGCTTTTTCTTGCTCAGGCGACGGTCTGCTCCGGTCAGATTTCCTTTGCCGGGTCCTCGAACAACAGAGTCGGCTCAGTGAGGATGTCCCGCCCTGTTTCGCTCTTGTAGACCTCGTCCACGCTGCCGAACCTGGCTTCGGTGTAGTCCAGATCCAAGCGTGCGGCTGCGAGACGCACGGCAGACTCGCTGGGACCCTCGATCTCCAAGAAGGTCGGTAGCCCGGGCCAGGTGTCCAGGTCGAACACCACGTCGCCGAATTGCCACTCCTCGCGGAAGTTCTCCTGGTATCGGACCTGGCGCAGGCCGAGTTTGACCAGGATTTCGGCCATGGCGTGCAGGTCTCCCACCGTGGTTTCGATTTCGGTGGTGCCGTCGATGGTGGTGGCGTCGGTGACCTGCTTGAGTGTCAGCGTGGAGCGTGCCCCCTCGTCACGTAGGCGGACCCATGCACCACGAGTCAGTGAATCGTTCTCGAATATCTTGCGGGTCAACAGTGTTCGCGAGAATGACTGCACCGCGCCGAGCGCCGTGAGCTTGGCGCGCAGACCTTCGACGTCTACCGCCAGAAATTTCGCCTCGTACTCATGTTTCATTGCTGCTGTATCCGCCTTCGAGTTGGTCCTTCGGGACTCGTCTTGCGATGAGCAATCCCATGCGGTGGGTGTGGTCGTCCAACTGGCCGACATGGGCACGCTCGGTGAACGTGTCGGTGCGCAACGTCAATTGCACCTCCCAATCGTTCGTGAAGTAGCGGGACAGTCGATCGGGTGCGGTGTAGTGCTCGATCGAGTGGTGACGCGGTTCGACCGGCATCATGAACTCCGCACCGAACAGTCCTCCCCGTCGAACGAGCCGCTGCATCCGGCCGACGAACTCACTCAGAGGTCTTCGGTGATTCACGCTGTAGTGCCACGAGCAGCTTGTCCAGACCGCGTCGACGGTGGTCTCCGCGGATTCGACTTCGAGGAAGTCCGCACACACGATACGAACTCGATGATGGAGATTGGCCTCTTTCAGTCGCTCCACCAAACCAGGGACGTAGGTAATGCCCGACACAGGCAGTAGGGCTTCGCCGCCGTTCAGCGCCAGCGGGTCCTTCTCGATCGCGACAATGCGGTACCCGGCTGCGGCTAGCGGTAGTACGAACTTGCCGTCGCTGGCACCGACCACAGCCACGGTCGCGCCCGGCCGGCACTCTTCGTTGAGGGTGCGCACGAACTGAGGGAAGAACGTCAACGTTCGTTCCCACAGGCTATCGGTAGGCATGGTCGACCCCAATCGCGTTCAGGTCCAGGATCGCTCTGACGACCTGTTCGGGTCGTCGCCCGCTGGTCTCGATCTGGTGGACAGGAAACTGGAGGTAGGCGTCGGCAAGGCGGTCGGCGTTCTGTTCGCCGATGGTGTCCCATCTCGTAGATGGTTTGGCGCGCGCGGCCATACGCTTCCGCCGTTCGTGTGGCTCGCACACCAACTGGTACATGACTGGCTGGGGCAGGTTGCGAGGGAGGATCACGTCGACGTCAGCTCCGTAGACCCGGTGGGTGGTCAGGCAGCGGGCGAAATAGCTTTCGACCACGACGGGGATTCCGGCGTCGAGATACCGGCGGATCTGGTCGACTGCGGTGAAGAGCGCGGATAGGAAGAGGCACATCCGGGCGTTCACGTTCTCGTACATGTCGAGTTCCCGGCGAAGTGGTTGATAGAACGCTGGAACTGTAGGTACCAGGACAGCCTCGCGAGCTTCGGCAAGCAATGGCGCGACAGTCGATTTCCCGGTGCCGGGTAAGCCCTCGATACTCTCGAAGAGGTATCTACGCATGGCTGTACACCACATCCGGGATACCCAGTTTCACTTCGTCTTTCGCCGATGGCCGGTGGACGATGCGATCTGTGTCCTTGTCGTACCAGAAGGCATGGGAATCCTTGCCTACGGCCTTGCACGACATCGTGAGAGCGCCCCGTGGGTCCGATTCGATTCGGTCGATTTCATCGCGCGGGCCTGGCGTGGCGCACGGTAAAGCGCCGTCTTCGGACAGGTCTTCATCCAAGACCACTTCCATTCGTAGCGGTGCGCTCCGCAGCTGGTCGCGCAGCACCGAGTAGTCGGCGGGATCGGTGACCAGCAGTTCAGGATGGAGCGCAGCGTTTCCGACGGGGCGCAGTTGATGCAGTTTGAGCTGCGAGACTCCTAGCGCTTGCAGCGTGTAGGCGAGGTCGACCACTTCGCTGATGTTGTGTCGGTTCACAGTCAGTGTCGCCCCCGTTCGCACGCCCAGGCCCCGCGCGAGGGCGATCGATTCGAGTGCAGCCGCGTAGCTTCCATCGCGGCGAATGGCGTCGTTGGTGTTGCCGATGCCTTCCAGCGAGATTCGAAGTAGGTCGATACACGGCGCGATTTCGCGCAGGCGTGGACCGATTCGGTAGCCGTTGGTGCATATCTCTACTACCTGACCGAGGGTGTGCTTCGCGTAGCGAACAACGGGCGCCAGATCCTTGTAGACGAAAGGCTCGCCGCCGAGCAGCGTCACTGCCTCCGTGTCGTGTTGCTGCTGCATGAGTCGCATCAGATTGCATGCCTGCTCTGCGGTGTAGGCGTCTGCGTACTTCAGCCGCTCACCGTGGAAGCAATGACCACAGGCGAAATTGCAGCGGTACAGCAGCTGGAGATACAGCATCCGAATCTTGCGAACACCGGTGACTTCTTCAATCACGTTGTCCCCCTGAGGTTTCGTGGGTGGAAAGTCATCGTGTCCGAGAACGGCAGGACCGCGTAACCGCGTATGAGGCTGGGCGATAGACGTCCTGGGACGTTTTCGGCGTCCCGCCGCGATGTCCTTGCTGATGCTCGGCTCGTCGGCTTCCATAGAGACTGTGAACGTCCGACTACAGAGCGTGCTGCTCCAGCGTGGCGTCAGGCCCGAGTCGCTGGCCGAAGCGTGCCAGGTCGACCCGAAGACTGTCGGACGATGGCTTGGCGGCAGGGTGCCACACCCGAAACATCGTCACCGCGTGGCGCATCACCTTCGTGTTGAAGAAGAGTTTCTGTGGCCGCCTGCTCCGGAGACTCCGCCGGTTCCGAAGAACCTCGAGTTGGTTGCCACCTATCCGAACCGCGCCGAGGTACCACGAGAAGTCTGGTTATCGCTGCTACGCGACGCCACCGAGCAGATAGACGTACTGGTCTTCTCCGGGACGTTCTTCGTACAGACGAACCCCCAAGTCGTGAAGATGCTTGCCGAACGGGCTATCCAGGGAGCGAAGGTCCGGCTGTGTTTCGGAAATCCCACTGGCGAAGCCGTTGCCGCTCGCGGTGTAGAGGAAGGCATCGGCGATACCTTGTCGGCGAAAGTCCGTGCGTCACTGACCTATTACCGAACATTGCTGTCCGAGGATGGGTGCGAGGTCCGCTTACACGACACGACGCTGTACAACTCTCTCTTCCGTTATGACGAAAACCTACTGGTGAACCTGAGCGGTCCCCGATGACGAGACCACCTGGGAGTAGAGCCAGGTGATTTCGTTCCGTGTTCAGTTGGTCCCGCAGGCCACCGGGTGGTGGGTGT
>NZ_JBITJI010000017.1:0-207812 GCF_044459885.1 Nocardia sp. NPDC050175 | reverse complement strand
AGGTCGATGCTGACCTCGGCATCGGACTTCATCAGCGCGTCGGCGGCATAAATCCCGGCCGGTCCTGCACCCACGATGGCGATGCGGAGCGGGCGGTTAGCTGCACTCTGTTCGGTCATCTTTTACGCGCACCCTTTTGGTCGAGAACTAATTAACGGCGTCTTCCTTAGCCTAGGCTAAGTTACGCGCTGGCTGGTTGCACCTGGCGGCGCGGACACTGGAGTTGTCGGCTCGTGGCCACTCCAGCCGCGGCTATGACAGCAGGCCGCAGTCTCGCGATTCTATCGGTGGTTGGTGGGGCGGCCCTCGGCGGTGCGTGAACTGAATGGATGCCATCGACGCGTTCTATTCGAGTTACCCGATCTCGCGACGTTGATTCCCCGCGCGGCGCAACGGCCTTCGTCATCGGCGGCCACCCGGGTCGGGGGCGCGCAGTGGATATCCCTGCCGACCAGGGATCATCGTGGCATGAGCGATCAGCAGTCACCCGCGGAGGACGAAGTCATCACGGTCGATCAGACCGACAAGCGTTCCGTGGCACCGTTCGTCGCCGCGGCCGTCCTCGCGGTCATCGTGCTCGGCGCGATCATCATCGGCGGTGTCGTGTCGCCCGCTGAGAAAAATGTCACAGAATCGGACCGGATCGCCGCCGCGGTGCGCAACTTCGTCGAGGGCTCGAACACCACCGATCTGGTGCCCCCACCAGGCACGGGCTGCCAGGGCTTCGACCCGAAACGGTCCCCACTCGCCGGGCGTTCCGGCGGCGGAAAGACCGTGGAAATCACCAAACTCGACGATCCGAAGATGGACGGCGATCGGGCGAAGGCGACGGTCACCACCAAGGTCGACGGCACCGAGGCGACCGCGACCTGGAATCTGACCAGATCCGGCGACAAATGGTTGGTCTGTAATTGAGCATTCTCATACCGTGAGCAGCCATTTGACAGGGCGACCCTAGTCCAGGCAATCTCAGCAGAAGGTCATGAGAACCAGTGCTAAGCCCCGGCAATACTGGTCGGCAACCCTCCTCCGCGGTGGGGTGCTCCGGGTGACGACCTGGCCGCGCGTCAAACCCGAGCGCGGCAAGTGCGGATTCTAGGAGGGTCCAGATGAGTTATGCCGGTGACATCACCCCGCAGCAGGCTTGGGATCTGTTGCGAGACAACCCCGAAGCCGTCTTGGTCGATGTGCGCACCGAGGCCGAGTGGAAGTTCGTCGGCGTGCCCGACACCAGTTCGATCGAGCGCCCGACGGTGCTGATCGAGTGGGTCGACTCGACCGGCACGCGCAACGGCGAGTTCACCGAGCAGCTGGTCACGGCGCTCGACGGGCACAACCCGGAAGCACCGGTGATCTTCCTGTGCCGTTCGGGGCAGCGCTCCATCGGCGCGGCGATCGCCTCGACGCAGGCCGGGTTCGGCACCTCGTACAACGTGCTCGAGGGCTTCGAAGGGCCGGTCGGCGCGGACGGACATCGTGGCGGCGCCGGCTGGCGTGCCCTCGGCTTGCCCTGGCGGCAGTCATGAGCAGCTGCTGTTCGGTTGACGTGTTGTCGCGGAGCTCTGTCGAGGGGAGGCAGTCGTGATCACAGGTGGTGCGTTCGATAAGCCGCTGCCCGAGGGCGTCGGTCCCGCGACTCTCGGTGTGCGAGGAGGGTTGCGGCGCTCCGGTTTCGAGGAAACCTCCGAGGCGCTGTACCTGACCTCCGGTTTCGTCTACGAGAGCGCGGAGGCCGCCGAGGCCGCGTTCACCGGTGACGTGGAGCATTTCGTCTACTCCCGTTATGGCAACCCGACGGTGGCCATGTTCGAGGAGCGGATGCGGCTGCTCGACGGTGCCGAGGCGTGCTTCGCGACCGCGAGCGGAATGTCCGCGGTCTTCACCGCGTTGGGTGCGCTGCTCGGTGCCGGTGATCGACTTGTCGCCGCGCGCAGCCTGTTCGGGTCCTGCTTCGTGGTGTGCAACGAGATCCTGCCGCGCTGGGGCATCGAGACCGTCTTCGTCGACGGCGAGGATCTGGACCAGTGGGAGCAGGCGCTGTCGGTGCCCACCCAGGCCGTTTTCTTCGAGACTCCCGCCAATCCCATGCAGACCCTCGTCGACGTGCGCCGAGTCACCGAACTCGCGCACGCCGCGGGCGCGAAGGTGGTGCTGGACAACGTCTTCGCCACCCCGCTGCTGCAGCGCGGTTTCGAACTCGGTGCCGACGTGGTCGTCTACTCCGGCACCAAGCACATCGACGGCCAGGGCCGAGTACTCGGCGGCGCCATCCTGGGCGCGAAGGACTACATCGACGGTCCGGTGAAAACCCTGATGCGCCATACCGGTCCGGCACTGAGCCCGTTCAACGCGTGGACCCTGCTCAAGGGTTTGGAGACAATGCCACTGCGCGTTCGGCATTCGACCGAATCCGCCTTGCGCATCGCCCGCTTCCTGGAGACCAACAAGTCGGTCAGCTGGGTGAAATACCCCTTCCTGGAATCCCATCCGCAACACGACCTGGCCACCAGCCAGATGAGCGCGGGCGGCACCGTGGTCACCTTCGAACTGAACGCCCCGGCGCACGAGGCGAAGAAGCGCGCCTTCGAAGTCCTCAACCGCCTGCGCATCGTCGACATCTCCAACAACCTCGGCGACGCCAAATCTCTGATCACCCACCCCGCCACCACAACCCACCGCGCGATGGGCCCCGAAGGCCGAGCTACCATCGGCCTCACCGACGGCGTAGTCCGCATCTCGGTAGGCCTAGAGGACGTCGAAGACCTCCTCACCGATCTGGATCACGCCCTCAGCTAGCAACCCACAGGGCGTCCATATGTCTCACAAAGGGTGAATGCCCTGTGAAACGTGTGGGCGGTCTGTGGGTTCCGAGTGCCAGTAACCGGTGCGACGGGCGGACCGGGCGATTCGGGCTGCTTGGGTGAGGCGGGTCAGCCAGGTGGAGGTGCCGAGTTCGCGCCAGGTCCAGCGGACGACGAGCCAGCCGAGGGCGCGCAAGGCATCCTCGCGTGCCTTCTCGGCGATGACGATGTCTTCCGGTGCCTGGGAACCACGTAAATGGCTTCGGTACTTCAGAAGTCCATCGAATTCGCCGACTACGCCGACTTCGGGAAACAGAAAATCGACCCTGGCGACGAAGCGCTGATCAGGAGTGACGATCCGTGCCTGGAGTTCCGGCCTCGGGAAATGTGCCGCGTGCAATGCGACACGGCTGCGCGATTCACCGGGGCTCTCGGAGCGGCCGTCCACGAAGTCGACTACTCGGCGCGCTGCCGGAGTGCCCGGCCCCGGGTAGCGGGCGAGCTGTGCGATGAGCTCGGCACGGGTCGTCTTTCCGAGTCGGAGGGCACTGTCACCGACGACGACTGCTTGCTCGAAGGGCAACGTGCGGGCCAGGTCGAGGACGGTGCGCGCCACGCCGGTGACTTGTCGGCCACGAATCCGCACGACCTCGTCGGGTCCTATGCGCATCGAATGCAGCATCAGTTGCCGAGTGGTGCGCCCACCGGTCGAACGGTTGCGTAGCAGATGAACTCGCGTCAGTGGTGCGGCCCATACGTCGAGTCCGTGCGCTACCGCCGCCGATATGTGGCTGATGATCGCGTCCGGGCTGGAAGCTTGTGCGACAGCGTCCGCACGCGCCAGATGTTGTTGGGCGACAGTCAGATCCGCAGCACCTTCGGCATCGAGGTAGTAGCCACGGCGAACCCGTTGCCATGCGGCCCGCAGCTCACGATCGGTGTACCCATCCTGCAGCGCGCTCGCGCGGCTCATCACGTGGGGAACGTCCATACGGCGATCCTCGGTGGCCGAACTGCCGTCCACCAGACCCCACTGGTCGGATGTGGACAACTCCAGGGTTGGGGATAACCAAACCCACAGAGCATGCACACGTCTCACATGGAGTTCATCCCCTGTGAGACGTGTGCAGGGTCTGTGAGTCAGGCCAGGGCGCGCAGGCGGGGGGCGAGGTCGCGCTGGAAGAGGTCGAGGAAGCGGCGCTGGTCGTGGCCGGGGGCGTGGAAGACCAGGTGGTTGAGGCCGGCGTCGAGGTAGGGCTTGATGAGTTCGACGGTTTGGTCGGGGTCGCTGGCGACGATCCAGCGCTTGGCGATCTGTTCGATCGGGAGGGCGTCGGCGGCGGCTTCCATTTCGATCGGGTCGGTGATGCTGTGCTTCTGTTCGGGGGTGAGGCTCAGGGGGGCCCAGAAGCGGGTGTTCTCCAGTGCCAGTTCGGGATCGGTGTCGTAGGAGATCTTGATCTCGATCATTCGGTCGATGTCGTCGATGGTGCGGCCTGCCTTGGCGGCGCCCTCGGTGACGGCGGGCATCAGCTTCTCGGTGTAGAGGTCCATGCCCTTGCCGGAGGTGCAGATGAAGCCGTCACCGGCGCGGCCCGCGTAGCGCGCGACCAGCGGTCCGCCCGCGGCGATGTAGACCGGGATGCCGCCCTTGGGCACGTCGTAGATGGACGCGCCGACGGTGTTGTAGTACTCGCCCGCGAAGTCGACGCGGTCGCCGGTCCACAGTGCGCGCATCAGGTCGACCGACTCGCGCAGTCGCGCGAAACGCTCCTTGAACTCCGGCCATTCGCCCTTGTATCCGGTGGCGATCTCGTTGAGCGCCTCGCCGGAGCCGACGCCGAGCATGATCCGGTCGGGGTACAGGCAACCCATGGTGGCGAAGGCCTGTGCGATCACGGCCGGGTTGTATCGGAAGGTGGGCGTGAGCACCGAGGTGCCGAGCTGGATCCGCTTCGTGCGCTCGCCGACCGCCGCCATCCAGGCCAGCGAGAACGGCGCGTGCCCGCCCTTGTGCCGCCACGGCTGGAAGTGGTCGCTCACCGTGGCGCTGTCGAGGCCGTGTTCCTCGGCCAGCACCGCGATCTCCACCAGTTCCCGCGGCCCGAACTGTTCCGCCGACGCCTTGTATCCGAGCTTGAGCTCACCCATGTGCGCCACTCCTGTCGCTTCGCTGCACACCTGTGCGGGCATTCCCGCACACCGTTTGTCGGCCGCAGACACGCTGCGGTCATGCTTCGCTTCAACCGGTGCGGGGTCGTGAACGTTCCCGCACCTCGGTGATCATTCGAGCACTGTCCGGTGCTTTTCGCACATACGTCATACGGCCGTCTTCGACCATAGTCAGCGGCACCCGAAGGTGTGCGAAGGGTCGCATCGCGTCGGACTTCCCCCCAGAGACCTGTCCGGTAGCGGACAATTGTCTGGTGACTGATGAACCGATCCTGTCCTATCTGACCGACATGGACGGTGTGCTGGTGCACGAGGACCAACTGGTGCCCGGCGCCGACGAGTTCCTCGCCGAGCTGCGCGCCAACGAGACCCCGTTCCTGGTGCTGACCAACAACTCCATCCGCACCCCGCGCGACCTGCAGGCCAGGTTGCGGCACACCGGACTCGACATCCCGGAGGCGGCGATCTGGACCTCCGCGCTGGCCACCGCCACCTTCCTGGACGAGCAGCGGCCCAACGGAACCGCCTATGTGGTCGGCGAATCCGGCCTCACCACGGCATTGCACGAGATCGGCTATGTGCTCACCGACAGCAACCCGGACTACGTCGTGCTCGGCGAAACCCGCAACTACTCCTTCGAGGCGATCACCACCGCGATCCGCCTGATCGAGAAGGGCGCGAGCTTCATCGCGACCAATCCCGACCCGACCGGCCCGTCCCGGGACGGCTCACTGCCCGCGACCGGCTCGGTGGCCGCGCTGATCACCCGCGCTACCGGGCGCGATCCGTATTACATCGGCAAGCCCAATCCGCTGATGATGCGTTCGGCACTGCGCCGGATCGGTGCGCACTCGCAGTCCACGGTGATGATCGGCGATCGGATGGATACCGACGTCATCTCCGGGTTGGAGGCGGGTATGCGCACCATCCTGGTCACCACGGGCATCTCTACCCGGTCGTCGGTCGAGGCGTATCCGTACCGGCCGACGCTGGTGCTCGACTCCGTCGCCGATCTGGTCGGGCGAACCAAGGAGCCGTTCGCGAGCTGATCGCACTGCCGGGCGCTGCTTCAGCCCGTGCTCATGCGGGGTCGGTGATGGCGTCCAGTGCCGTCGAAAGTTCGGTAAGAGCGTCGACGGTTGCCGCGAGCTTGTCGTAGCCGAGCTCGTCCACCAGACGCTGGGCGATGACCGCGTGCTGCGGATTGATCCGCCGCACCGCCGCTATCCCCGCGTCGGTGGCCGCGACGAGTTTCGCGCGCCGATGCGCCGGGTTCGGCCGGTACTCGGCAAGTCCCTTGTCCACCAACAGGTCCGCGATGCGCTGCACGCTCTGCCTGGTGATGCCCATTTCCCTGGCAATGCCCGCGACCGGTAGCGGCTCGGTCGTCACCGCGCCGAGCACCTGCCACCATGCCGCGGTGAGACCTGCCGGTCTGGCCAGTTCCTCGGCGATGGCGAGAAACTGGCCGTTCAACCGGAATGACGTGATCGCGGCCGCGGCGAGCAGCTGCTGCTCGTTCGTCGTCACCTGCACCTCCTGGCGATCCGGTCGTTCGACCGGATCGCCGTGCGATTCTTCCGCATCAGACGTGCGCGCCCGACTGCTCCGCTTCGTACTCGGCGAGCACCGCCCAGCCCGCCGGATCGGAGTGTCCGTACAGCCGGTACCAGCCGTCGAGGACGTGCGGCTCATACACGCCGAGCCGTCCCAGCGCTTCGCGCGCGAATTCGAACGGTGAGGTGCCGCCTGCCGTGATCAGATCGCCGTCGGTCACCGCGGCCTCCTCTACGTAGTTATCGGCACCCGCATATCCGCTGTACAGCAAGAACTCCCGCACATTGCTCGTGTGCTTGCGCGTATCGAGCAGCCCCGCCCTGGCCAGCCCGAGCGTCGCGCCGCAGATCGCCGCGACCGGAACACCCGCGTCGAGGAACTCGCGCGCCTTGCCCGCGAACGGCATGAGTTCTTCGCCGTCCCAGGTGTCGGCACCCGCCAGGATCAGCATCGAACTCTCCGCAGGCGTGAGATCGGCCAGCGCCAGCTCCGGCACGATGCGCATCCCGCCGAGCGTGGTGATCGGATCCGTGCTCAGCCCAACCGTTTTCGTCTGCCAAGTCCCCGGCTCCCGCTGCCAGGTCGTCCGGTTGATGTGCGCGGTAAGCGCCCCGATCTCCCAGTCGGCGAAGGTGTCGTAGAGGGCAACGTGAACTGTTTTCGTGATCATGACAGCATCCTGTCATGTTTGACAGCATGCTGTCAATAGTTCGGATATGCGACATTAAGCTGGGGGTATGCGGATCTCAGTGGCTGCGGACGAGCCCGTCGGCGTGGCACAGGACCTGATCGAGGAACTCGCCCAGCGCGGGCACGAGACGATCTTGCACGGCGCACTCGAAGAGTCCGAACGAGACGACTGGGCCTGGGCAAGTGAGGCGGCCGCCCGCGACGTCACGCAGGGCCGCGCCGACCAGGCCATCGTCTGCTGCTGGACCGGCACCGGCGCCTCGATCGCCGCCAACAAGGTCGCAGGCATCCGCGCCGCCCTCTGCGGCGACGCCACGACAGCCAAGGGTGCGCGTCAATGGAACAACGCGAATGTCCTTGCCCTGAGCCTACGTTCGACCTCCACCGCCGAACTCCAGGAAATCCTCGACGCCTGGTTCACTACCGAACCGAGCACCGAACCCGACGACCAGGCGAACATCGCCCACCTGTCCGCGATCGAGCGCGCGGAGCAGTGAGTTACGCCCGGTGCAGGGCGAAGATGCGGAGGTCGCGGGTGGTGCGGTCCTTGTAGGCGGCGTAGGCGCCGGTGATCTCGACGAAGCGGGCGAAGATCGCGTCCTTGGCGTCGGCCTCGACCAGGGTCGCCTGGACCGGGAGGCGGTGGCCTGCGATGGCGACCGTCGCGGCGGGGGTGGCCAGCAGATTGCCGGTCCACGCGGGGTGGCGTTCCTGGCCGAAGTTGCTGCCGATCACGTACAGCACGTCGCCGTCGTGCACATAGAGCAGCGGCTGGGTGCGCGGCTGGCCGGACTTGCGCCCGATGGTGGTCAGCAGAATCACCGGGGCGCCGATCGGGCCGAGCACCGTGTACTTGGCGTCGGTGCGCTCGAGCAGGGCGCGGTCCAGCGGGGTGATCTTGCGGATCAGCCAGGAGCCGGGCTTGGTCGCCGCGAACTTGTTTGCTAGTCGGGAGAATGCGTTGGTGCGCGAACCCCACTGCCGGTTCGGAAACTGCTCAGCCATGGCAGGACTATAGCGGCGAATCCTGGTTCACCGGGACTCGAACGTCGGCCGGTCAGCAGGCCGTAGGCCGCCCGCCGCCGGTGAATTGTGCGTCGGCGGTGGTCGATCCTGGACTCTTTCCGAACACCCGGTGACGCCTGTCTCGCCTAAGGGCGTTGATAGCGGCTCGTTCACTAAGCTTTCGACCATGGCCGATCACGCTCCGTCCACTGTCTACATCGCCTCGCCCGAAGGCGACACCGGGAAGTCGACGGTTGCCCTCGGGGTGTTGCAGATGCTGTGCGCGACCACCGCGCGGGTCGGTGTGTTCCGCCCGATCACCCGGTCGACCACCGAACCGGACTACATCCTCGAGCTGCTGCTCGAACACAGCACCGCCGATATCGACTACGCGCAGGCCACCGGCGTCACCTACGAGCAGGTGCACGCCGACCCGGATGCCGCGATCAGCGAGATCGTGATGCGGTTCCACGAGGTCGCGAAGGTCTGCGACGCGGTGGTGGTGGTCGGCAGCGATTACACCGACGTCGCCAGCCCCAGCGAACTCCGCTTCAACGCCAGGATCGCGGTGAACCTCGGCGCCCCCGTGCTGCTGGTGGTGCGCGGCTCGGGCCGCACCCCCGCCGAGGTGAAGCACCTGGCCGAGCTGTGTCAGAGTGAGCTGGTCCTCGAACACGCCCAGCTGGTCGCGATCATCGCCAACCGCTGCGACCCGGACCATATCGACGACGTCGCCGCCACGCTGCGCACCTCCGCCGTGCCGACCTGGACGCTGCCCGAGGTGCCGCTGCTGATCTCGCCGACCATGGCCGAGCTGTGCAGCGCCATCGACGGCGAAATGTACAGCGGCGACCAGGAATTGCTGCAGCGCGAGGCGCTGAAGATCATGGTCGGCGGCATGACGGCCGAACACATTCTGGAGCGACTGGTCGACGGCGTCGTGGTGATCGCGCCGGGCGACCGCTCCGACGTGCTGCTCAGCGTGGTGAACGCGCATGAGGCGGAAGGCTTTCCGTCGCTGTCCGGCATCATCATGAACGGCGGCATGCTGCCCCATCCCGCGGTGGCGCGGCTGATGTCGGGCCTGAAGCCCAAGCTGCCGATCCTCACCACCGAGCTCGGCACCTATGACACCGCCAGCGCCGCCTACCGCACCCGCGGCCGGATGTCGGCAGGCAGCCCGCGCAAGGTCGACACCGCGCTGGCGCTGATGGAGGAGCACGTCGACGCGGCGGAGTTGTTGCGGCGCATCGAAGTTCCGCTCACCAACGTCGTGACGCCACAGATGTTCGAGTACCAGCTCATCGAGCGCGCGCGGGGCGACCGCAAGCGCATCGTGCTGCCCGAAGGCGACGACGACCGCATCCTGCGCGCGGCGGGCCGGGTGCTGCAGCGCAAGATCGCCGACCTGGTGATCCTCGGCGACGAGCCGTCGGTCCGGGCCCGCGCCGCCGAACTGGGCGTCGACATCTCCGCCGCGGAGGTGCTCGATCCGCGAAACTCCGGCTATCTGGACGATTTCGCCAAGGAATACACCGAGATGCGCAAGCACAAGGGGATGACCCTCGAGCGTGCGCGCGAAACCATGTCGGACATCTCGTATTTCGGCACCATGATGGTCTACAAGGGGATCGCCGACGGCATGGTCTCCGGTGCCGCGCACACCACGGCGCACACCATCCGGCCGTCGTTCGAGATCATCAAGACGGTGCCCGGCGTAGCGACCGTCTCCAGCGTGTTCCTCATGTGCCTGGCCGACCGGGTGCTCGCCTACGGCGACTGCGCGGTGGTCCCCGATCCGACCTCGGAGCAGCTGGCCGATATCGCGATCTCCTCGGCGGCCACGGCGGCCCGGTTCGGCATCGAGCCGCGCATCGCCATGCTGTCCTACTCGACCGGCGAATCCGGCAGCGGCGCGGACGTGGACAAGGTGCGGGTGGCGACCAAGCTGGTCCGTGAGCGAGCGCCGCAGCTGCCGGTGGAGGGCCCGATCCAGTACGACGCGGCGATCGAGCCGACCGTCGCGACCACCAAGCTGCCGGATTCCGAAGTGGCTGGCAAGGCAACGGTTTTCGTGTTTCCCGATCTCAATACCGGCAACAACACCTACAAGGCGGTGCAGCGCAGCGCAGGCGCGATCGCCATCGGCCCGGTGCTGCAGGGCCTGCGCAAACCGGTCAACGACCTCTCGCGCGGTGCGCTGGTCGCCGACATCGTCAATACCGTGGCGATCACCGCGATTCAGGCGCAGGGTGAGTGAGGGTGTCTTTCGCGACACAAGTGGTTCGCGATACGGAACAGGTGGTCCGTGCGCGTGGTTGCTGAGGACGTGCGGGAATGCCGCCGAACACGGGAGGCGTGATGACTGAGGCAGCGGATGACCTGGTGCTGGTGATCAATTCCGGCTCGTCGTCCATCAAGTACCAACTCCTGAACCCGGAGTCGGGCGCGGTCACCGCCTCCGGCATGGTCGATCGGATCGGCGAGGGCAACGCCGGGATCGAGCATCAGTCCGACGGTGAGACCACCGAGCGCCGCGGCGCTATCGCCGATCACACGGCCGGGTTGCGGCTGATCTTCGACATGTTCGCCGAGACCGGACACGACCTGGCCAACGCCGGGGTCCGCGCGGTCGGCCATCGGGTGGTGCACGGCGGTGAGGTCTTCTACCAGCCGACACTGATCGATGACGCCGTGGTCGCAGCCATCGCCGACCTGTCTTCGCTTGCCCCACTGCATAATCCGGCGAATGTCGCGGGCATCGAAAGCGCTCGCAAGCTGCTGCCCGAGGTGCCGCAGGTGGCCGTGTTCGACACCGCGTTCTTCCACGGCCTGCCCGACGCCGCCAAAACCTACGCCATCGATGCGAAAGTCGCCGCCGCGCACGGCATTCGGAAGTACGGCTTCCACGGCACCTCGCACGAGTACGTATCGGGTCAGGCCGCGAAGCTACTCGGCCGCGACCCGGCGGAGCTGAATCAGATCGTCTTCCACCTGGGTAACGGCGCCTCGGCCTCGGCGATCCGCGGCGGCCACCCGATCGACACCACCATGGGCCTGACCCCGCTGGAGGGCTTGGTGATGGGCACCAGGTCCGGCGACATCGACCCCGGCATCATCGCGCACCTGATGCGCTCGGCCCACCTCGACATCGACCAGATCGACACGCTGTTGAACCGGGACTCCGGCCTCAAGGGCCTGTCCGGCGTCAACGACTTCCGCGAACTGCAGCGCCTCATCGAAAACGGCGACACCGCAGCAAAACTCGCCTACGACGTCTACATCCACCGCCTGCGCCGCTACCTCGGCGCCTACCTGATCGACCTCGGCGGCGTCGACGCCATCACCTTCACCGCGGGCGTAGGCGAGAACAGCCCCCAGGTCAGGGCCGACGCCCTCGCCGACCTGTCCCGCTTCGGCATCGAGATCGACCCGGCCGCCAACACCGCGAAATCCCGCACCGCCCGGCACATTTCCCCACCGAACGCCGAGGTAGCCATCTTGGTCGTACCCACGAACGAAGAGCTGGCAATCGCCCGCGCCGCCCACCGCGTCGCCGAAACGGCCTGAGCAGATCGGGAAGAGCCCGGCCGGGAGGGAAGGCCGACCGGGTGGATCTTCCGCTGGATTAGCAGGCGCACCAAGATGATCCCGCTCGCCGCATGTTGCCGGGCCGTCCCCGGAGGGCAGTCCGGGTGACGGTCCCCGGGACTGGCGAGGGCACTGTCCCGGTGGCATGCGGTGGTCTGGTGCGGGCCTCGGTGTGCCGCGCGAACCTGATCCGAAGCCGATTCTGCCGAGCCCATCGTGAGGATTTCGTGAGTGGCGTTATACCCAGGTCTTGGCGCGGATCGAGTTGGCGAGGTCGACCAAGGCGTAGCGGTGGTTGCGGCCCGGGGCGCTACGGGCTAGAGCGCGCAGTCCCGCTTCAGTGCCCTCGCGCAGGCAGCGTTCGGTGAACGGTGCCCCGAACAACATGGCGTCCGACCGTTTCGGCTCATTCCCCGCCTGCAGCCAGGCCAGCGCGGCACCGAGCACGAGAACGCGCATCTGCACCGCTCGACCCTCACCGGTCGGCAGGCTCAGCACCCGGGACGCGGAGATATGCAGGGTCGATTCGTCGAGCTCGGCCACCGGAGCGGCGGTGAGCAACAGCAGCACCGCGGTCATTCGCGCGGTAGTGAAATGCCTTGACGCGGCGGGCACTTCGTCGAGCGCGTGCACCGCGTCCACCACCCGATCGACCGCGGCCAACTGCCTGGCCAGGCCGAACGCGGCGCTCACCACCGCGCGGTCGGTGCGCCACACGATGTCGTAGAACTTCTCGGCATAGGCCCGCCACTGTTCCGGATCGGGCGAATCCCAATGCTGCAGTACGAGTTCCGCGGTCGCTGCCAGCGCGAGCTTGGGCCCGATTTCACCGGGCAGCACCTGCAGCACGTCGTCGAAGCTGGCGAAGGCCTTCTCGTACTCCACGTCGAGCAGCAGCGCCAACCCGCGATACCAGCTGACGCGCCAATCGTTTTCGGGTAGCCGGGTGAGCAGATGCAGCACCGCGGCCGATTCGCCGAGGTCGAGCCGCACCCGCGCCTCGGCCAGCCGGAGCTCCAGATCCAAGGTCTCCGGCGCATTGCCGGGATCGTTCTCGGCCCGCTCCTTGGCGGCCCGCAGCGCCTCCAACGATTCCGCGGGCTCGGCGTGCACCGTGGTGGCCAGCAGCGGTGCCGACGGGTCCGCCGAGTCGAGCAACGGAATGGGCAGTGCCGCAACCACATCGCGCGCGTCGAGCTGTTTGCTGCGCGCCTGGCCGTCGGCGTACGCGTCGGTCTGCCTGATCAGCTCCTCGGTGCCGAAGCTGGTCCGCTGCGGGCTGAACACCGTCGACAGCTGCGGATGTTCGGTACCGGTCTCCAGCGCGAGAATCTCCCGCAGCACCCCGGACAGCTGCGCGGACATGGCTCGGGCCGAAGGGAATCGGCGTTCCGGGTCCGCGTCGGTCGCACAGAGCAGCAGTCGGTAGAAGAACTCGTAGCGCGCCAGCACCGGATGATCCGCGGGATCGGGGATGCCATCGAGATAGCGCCCCTGCTCCATCGGCATCTCGAGGGTGAGCACCGCCAACGTGCGCCCGACGGTGTAGATGTCCGACGCGACGGTCGGCCCGGTCTTCGCGATCTCGGGCGCCTGAAATCCCCTGGTGCCGTACAGGTTTCCGTACGATTCGATGGTGGCGACAGCACCGAGATCGATCAGTTTCACCTGATCCTCGGTGACCATGATGTTGTCCGGCTTGAGATCGTTGTAGGTCAGCCCGATCGAGTGCAGGTACTCCAGCGCGGGCAGGATCTCCAGCAGGTAGGCGATCGCCTCGGCGACCGGCATCCGGTACGGGCGCTCGTAGGAGTTGAGGATCTCGCGCAACGATCGGCCACCGACGTATTCCATGACGATGTAGCCGATCGGCGCACCGTCCTGATCGGTGTGCTCGACGAAGTTGTGGATCTTGACGATGCTGGCGTGCGCCACCTCGGCCAGGAATTGGCGCTCGGCCACGGCCACCGCCTGCGCCTCGGCATCACCGGTGTGCAGCAGGCCTTTCAGCACCACCCAGCGATCGCTGACATTGCGGTCGATCGCCAGATAGATCCAGCCGAGCCCGCCGTGCGCGATACAGCCCTGCACCTCGTACTGGCCGGACACGAGATCGCCCTCGTGCAGCGACGGCCGGAAATCGTAAGGGGCACCGCAGGTATCGCAGGTGCCCGTGGTCACCGCGGGCCGGATGGCGCTCGCCCGCCCGACCGGATTGCCGCACCGCCAGCAGAAGCGTTTGCCTTCGGAGACAACGGGATCGGTCAGCACGGCGGCCCGCGGATCGGCGGGCTCGACCGTCTGGATCGGCACCAGTCCGCCGCCGAGCCTGCGCACCGTCGGCCGGGACCGGGCCGTGCGCACGCTGCGGCCCGAGGTCCGCATGGTCGCCGCCGAGTCGGGTTCGGAGTCGGTTCGCCAAGCGCCGATGATGGTTTCGGCCGAGGCCGCCTCGCTCGGGGTCGGCCGCGAACCCCGAGCCAGCTCGGTATGTACCGGCTCATCGCCTGCCGCGGGGGCGGCGGTGGCTTCGTCCGCGTCGGGGGTGGCGTCGTCCGCTGTGTTCATCGCCGTCAATCCGCGTAGTTCGGTGCGGGCGGACCGGGGGACGGGCCGAGCAAGGACAGCCACTGGCGATAGATGCGATCCCAGGTGCCGTCGTGGCGAATGCGCTCCAGCGTGCCGTTCACGAAGCGCACCAGATCGTCGTCGCCCTTGGGGATGCCGATGCCGTAGGGCTCGACGCTGATGCTGTCGCCGACCACGGCAGTGTAGGGATCCTGCGCGGCCAGCCCGGCCAGGATGGAGTCGTCGGTGCTCGCCGCGTCGACCTGACGTTGCTGCAGCACGACCAGGCAGTCGGCCCAGGTGGGCACGGTGAGAATGGTGGCGGCGGGCTGATCGTGGCGCATGTGGTCCAGCGAGGTGGTGCCGCGCACGATGCACACTCGTTTGCCCGCGAGATCGGCGATGCCGTTGATCCCGGAGTTCTTCATCGCGAGTACCCGCTGGTTGGAGCGGTAGTACACGGTGGAGAAGGTGACCCGTTGGCGCCGTTCACAATTGATCGTCATGGTCTTCGCGACGATGTCGACGTCGCGGTTCTGCAGCGCGCGTTCCCGGTCGGCCGAGCCGAGGGTGCGGTATTCGATCAGGTCCGGGCTGCCGAGCAGGTCGCGCGCGATCTCCCTGGCGATATCGGCGTCGAAGCCGACGATGGCGCCGGAGGTCGGATCGCGGAAGCTGAACAGGTTGCTGCCCGCGTCGAGCCCGACCACCAGCCGCCCGCGGGCCCGGATCGCGTCGATGGTCGGCCCGCCGGCCGCGCCGCCGAGGCCGGTCGGGCGCAGGCTCGCCGTCGGGTCGCCGCACTGCGGCGCGGCCGCCGTCGGAGTCGGCGAATCCGTCAGCACCGGAATGACTTTCGCGGGCAACGGCGGTTCGGTGTACTTCGCCGTGCTGGTCGGCAGCGACATCGGCGAGCCGCCGGCACAGCCACCGACCAGGGCGACGGCGACCAGCGCGACGGCGACGAGGCCGGGCCCGGCCCTCACCGGTACTCCCGCAGCCGGGGCCACAGCCCGAGTCCGACGCAGGCCGCCGCGACGATGCCGAGCACCAGCGCGCCGGGGCCCATCAGGTCGAGCACCCGTGCGGCTTGGGAAATGTTGTCGCGCAATGTATTCCGCGTCTTGTCGATGCCTTGCTCCAGTGCCTTGTCCAGCGCGTCCACCTGGGCCGCGACATCCGCGGCGCCCGGTCCGGTCGCCACCGTGGCCGCGCCGTTGAAGTCGCCGCGGGCCAGCGTGTCGTTCATCCGCTGATGCGCCACCCGCCAACGGCCCAGTGCCGGAATGGCATTGCGCACGTCGTCGGCGGCCGGCGCGGAACTCGGATAGCCGCCGAGCAGGTCGGCGAGGCGGGCGATGTTCGCGTCGTAGGTCCGGTCGTAGTCGCCGGTCGCGTCCCGGCTCACCAGCTTCAGCGTTTCCGCCGACCGCGCCTGCTGCGCCAGGATCCGGCTCTCGGTGAGCCGCGAGGCAGGCACCGCGCCGTCGTCGCGGCCGCGGATCATCGAGGTGGCCGACACCGCGCCCGCGATCACCGTCCAGGTCAACAGGATCAGCACCGCCCCCGAGGCGAGCAGCAGCCCGGGATTGAGCACCCGGCGCCACCGCTTGGCCAGGTCGACTTGCGCCCACATCAGCGCGACCAGCGCGAGAATCACCAGCACGATGGCGGTCCACGGCGGCCGGACGTGATTGCGCTGCGCCTCGGTCACCGCCGCCTGGCGCCGGTTCTGCAGTTCCTCGGCCATCGGCAGCACGGCCGTCTGCATCTGGTTGGACGCTTCGCTCAAATAGGCGGCGCCCACCGGATATCCGCTGCGGTTGTTCGCCCGCGCCGTCTCCACTACACCGGTGTACACCGGCAGGCTGGTGGCGATCCCGGTGCGCAACTGGGTATCGGTGTTGTCGGTCCGGCTCGGCTCGGTGCCCGAGGCCCGTCCCGTTTCCGCAACCAATTCCGCGGCGGCCTCGCCGACCGCCTGGCTGTACCGATCGCGCACCGCCTGCGGCTCCAACCCGCCGGAGATGAACGCGGTGCTCGCCGCGGCGTCCGCGATGGACAGCGACGTGTACAGCCGATGCGCGGAGTAGGCGTCCGGCTCGGTGTCGTCGAGCAGTACCTTCAGCGTCTGCTGCCGGTCGCCAACGGTCGCGCCGGTCACCCAGCCCGCGGCCACGCACACCGTGATCAACAGCAGTCCGATCGCGATCAGCCGACCCGGTGAGGAACTGGCGAACAAGCGCAGCCGGGCCGGGTCGAACTGCTCGCGCACGAACGCGACCCGCAGCGCGCCTGGACTGTCCCGCGCGGCGAGCTCGGGGGTGGACGACGGCCGAAGGACCGCCGTCGCCTGCTCTATCCGAGCCATATCCACCTCCCCAGTCTGGGCCGCATTCGCGGATTTCTCGACGGACCGACCGGATAAACGGTCACCCCGTGTCTGCTGTTGCGGAGTTTATTGTGGTCGTAGCGGTGCCGTTGCGTGTGAAATACCCCTGCTTGGCAGCAGCGCGGTGCACTGCGAGGGCGGATTGAGGATGGGTGCGAGATGCGTGGTGACGGTGACGGGTGGTCGCGCGACCCCGATGGCATGCGGCGTTGGGGCCGCTTCGGCGCCGCCGGACTGCTGCTGCGCGCCCCGCTCGCCGACGGCGGCTCGGCGGTGCTGATGCAGCATCGCGCGCCGTGGAGTCACCAGGGCGGCACCTGGGCGCTGCCCGGCGGCGCCCGCGACAGCCACGAGACGCCGGTGCACGCCGCGGTGCGCGAGGCCTGGGAGGAGGCGGGCATCGATCCCGCCGACGTCCGGGTGCGCAGTGAGCGGGTGACCGCGGCCGCGCCGAGCGGCTGGACCTACACCACCGTGATCGCCGACGCCGTGACGACGCTGCCGACCAGCCGGAACCGGGAGAGCTCCGAGCTCGCCTGGATTCCGGAGGCCGAGGTCGACGCCCGGCTGCTGCATCCCGGCTTCGCTGCCTCCTGGCCCGCTTTGCGCGCCGAGCCTGCCCGCGTCTGCCTCGATGAACTCGCCGACGACCGCGCCGTCGCCGCCGCACTGCCGCGCACTGTCGATCTCGCCGATCAAGGCTTCTTCTGGCTCCATTCCGATCCCGACGGCCCCGGTGGCTGCGCGCGGATCGTCGATCCGGCGAGCGGAGCTGTGGCCGACACCGTGCCTGCTGACCCGATACCGGACAACGGCGCGCCTGCCGACCCGGTGCTCTCGCTCACCCGCGGCCAAGTGCTCTCCTGAGCTCTTTACCCGCGCGGCACGGCGGTGAATCAGCTGCCCTGTCACGGGCTAGGAGTTGGCGAGCAGCGCCGTCTTGAGTTGCCGCGCTGCGGCTTCCGGGTCGCGCGCCTCGGTGATCGCCCGCACCACGACGATGCGGCCGGCACCCGCGGCGAGCACGTCCGGCAGATTGTCCGCGTCGATCCCGCCGATCGCGAACCAGGCCCTGGTCGGGTGCGCGTCGGAGGTAGAGCGCACCAGTTCGATGCCCGCCGCCTGCCGCCCCGGCTTGGTCGGGGTCGCGTAGACCGGCCCGGTGCAGAAGTAATCGATGTGTTCGTCGATCGCGGCGAGCCCGGCCTGCGCGCGATTGTGGGTGGATCGCC
The DNA here is from genome assembly GCF_044459885.1 of Nocardia sp. NPDC050175. NCBI lineage: Bacteria > Bacillati > Actinomycetota > Actinomycetes > Mycobacteriales > Nocardiaceae > Nocardia > Nocardia sp. NPDC050175. Next base: position 189,804 of record NZ_JBITJI010000017.1, on the reverse strand, counting down.
CGATCACCACGTCCTGGCCGAGGATGCGCCGCGCGTACCACGGCGGCAGGTCGCCCTGCCCGAGGTGCAGCACGTCGGCGCCCGCGGCCAGCGCGATATCGGCGCGATCGTTCACCGCGACCAGCCCGCCGTGCCTGCGGGCCGCCGCCTTCAGCTCGGCGAGGGCGCCGAGTTCGGCGCGCGCCTCGAGCGGGCCGAACTTCGCCTCACCGGGCGAACCCTTGTCCCTGAGCTGGATGATGTCGACCCCACCCGCGAAGGCCGCTTCGGCGAACTTGGCCAGATCGCCCTTGTCCCGTCTGGCGTCGGTACAGAGATAGAGCCGAGCGGTTGCCAAGCGCTCCCTGGGCGATGCGGGTCGGGCGGGGTGGGAGGGTTGCACGCCCTCGACCGTAGCCGCGCTACCGTGGGGAAGCGAACGGCGGCACGAGCGCCGGGCCCATGCGGCGGTCGCGGCGGGTCCCTGCGAGGGGACCGCCGAACGCCGCAAATCGATCACAGCGGTGTGCGCGACGGGCCCGATGACGGGTTAACCAGGAAGGCGCCCGCGACGCCGCCCATCGGAGACAGAGGCAGGTGGAAACGGATGCGGACGCTGGCCGTCGTGGGTGGCGGCGTCATCGGGCTCGGCGTGGCCTGGCGGGCGGCCGAGGCGGGCTGGTCGGTCACCCTGTACGACCCCGCCGTCGGCTCCGGCGCCTCGTGGGTGGCGGGCGGCATGCTCGCTCCGTTGTCCGAGGGCTGGCCGGGCGAGGACCAGGTGCTCGAATTCGGTGCCGCCTCGTTGGCCCGCTGGCCCGACTTCGCGGCCCGCATCGACGCCGCCACCGGCGTATCGGTCTTCGTGGCCGATGCGACCCTGACGGTCGCGCTGGACTCCGCCGACGCGGCCGACCTGCGCACGGTCGCCGAATGGGTGGGTGGTCGCGGCCACGAACTGCAGGTCCTCGATCGCGCGGGTGTTCGTGCGCTGGAACCGAACCTCGCGCGCACGGTCCGCGCCGGGCTGCACGCGCCCGCCGAGCCCGCGATCGACAATCGCCGCCTGCTCGCGGCCCTGCGCAAGGCCGCGACGGCCGCGGGCGTGCAGATCCGCGCCGAATCCGTCGACGCACTGGACGCACTCCCGCACGACCAGATCGTCCTCGCCGCGGGCGCCGCCTCGGCCCGGCTGTGGCCCGGGTTGCCGGTGCGTCCGATCAAGGGCGAGATCCTGCGCCTGCGCCACCGCCCCGGCGTCACCCCCGCGCCGGGCCGCGTGGTCCGGGCCAGGGTGCACGGCCGGGCGATGTACCTGGTCCCGCGCGCCGACGGAATCGTGGTCGGCGCAACACAATACGAGGCGGGTTTCGACACCGCAGTGACCGTCGCCGGTGTCCGTGACCTGATCGCCGACGCCGAGGCGATCTTCCCCGGCATCGGCGAATACGAGCTGGCCGAGGCGAGCGCGGGCTCGCGGCCGGGCACCCCGGACAACCTGCCGCTGCTCGGCAGGCTGAGCGACCGGGTCGTCGCGGCCACCGGCAACGGCCGCAACGGCATGCTGACCATGCCGCTCACCGTCGACGCGGTGCTCGCCCAGCTGGCCGGAACACCGTTGTCCGAGGCAGCATCCGCTGACCCACAACGCTTTTCGACGGCGCACCCGCCGTCCCCTTTGTCATCCGCAGGAGGAGTTCGATGACTTCGACATCCGTACCCATCGGCGTCACCGTGAACGGCACAGATCACGAGTTCGCCGAAACCCTCACCGTCCGAGAGCTGCTCGGCCGCCTCGAGTTGCCCACGCAGGGCATCGCGCTCGCGGTGGACGGCGCCGTGTTCCCCAAGTCCCGCTGGGGCGAGCCGGTCGGCCGCGGCTGGCAGATCGAGGTACTGACGGCGGTGCAAGGTGGCTGACAGCTACGCGCCGCTGCGAATCGCGGACCGCGAGTTCGGTTCTCGCCTCATCATGGGCACCGGCGGCGCGGACAACCTCGCCGTGCTCGAGGAGGCGCTCATCGCCTCGGGCACCGAACTCACCACCGTCGCCATGCGCCGGGTGGACGCCGCGGGCGGCACCGGCGTGCTGGATCTGTTGAAGCGCTTGAACATCGCGCCGCTGCCCAACACCGCGGGCTGTCGCACCGCCACCGAGGCGGTCCTCACCGCGCAACTGGCCCGCGAGGCCCTCGACACCAACTGGGTCAAGCTCGAGGTGGTCGCCGACGACCGCACCCTGCTGCCCGACCCGATCGAATTGGTCACCGCCGCAGAACAACTCGTCGACGACGGTTTCGTGGTGCTGCCCTACACCACCGACGACCCGATCCTCGCGCGCCGGCTGGAGGACGCTGGCTGCGTCGCGGTGATGCCGCTCGGCTCCCCGATCGGCACCGGTCTCGGCATCGGCAACCCGCACAACATCGAGATGATCGTCGCCGAGGCGAAGGTCCCGGTCATCCTCGACGCGGGCATCGGCACCGCGAGTGACGCGGCGCTGGCCATGGAACTCGGCTGCTCGGCCGTCCTGCTGGCCACCGCGGTGACGCGGGCGCGTCAACCGGAGTTGATGGCCGAGGCGATGGCCGCCGCGGTCCGCGCCGGCTACCTGGCCCGCCAGGCAGGCCGTATCCCCAAACGCTTCTGGGCCCAGGCCTCCTCACCTGCCCGCTGACCCCGACCGAAGGCCTCCTTCGCCCCGTCTGCCCAGCTGAAGGGCCCCTTCGGTCGGCCGGTTCGCTTCGGCTGAAGGCGACCTCCGGTTGGTCGTACGGGCTGAAGGGCGCCTTCGGTCGGGCGTTGGGGGGAGGTCAGGGTGGCTGTCGGGGGAGGGTCGGGGGTGTGGTCATCCTCGAGGATGATCGAACACGACACTTAGTAGTGACGCGGATCGCGGGGTTATCGGGCAGGCTGGTGTCCATGATCGAGCTGAGAGGGCTGACCAAGCACTACGGGCAGACCGTCGCCGTTCAGGATCTATCCTTCACCGTTCGACCCGGACAGGTGACGGGGTTCCTGGGCCCGAACGGAGCCGGTAAGTCGACGACGATGCGAATGATCCTGGGGCTGGACAAGCCAACCGCAGGCACCGCACTCATCCAGGGTAAGCCATACCGCGAATTGGACCATCCGCTGCGCACGGTCGGTGCGCTGCTCGACGCCAAGTGGGTGCATCCGAATCGTTCGGCGCGCGCCCACCTCGAGTGGATGGCCGCCTCCAACGACATCGCCAAGTCCCGGGTGGAGGAGGTGCTGCGGCTGGTCGGCCTGTCCGAGGTGGCGGGCAAGACCGCGGGCGGCTTCTCCCTCGGCATGTCCCAGCGGCTCGGCCTGGCCGGTGCGCTGCTCGGCGACCCGCAGGTGCTGCTGTTCGACGAGCCGGTCAACGGCCTCGACCCGGAGGGCATCCTCTGGATCCGCCGGTTCATGCAGCGACTGGCCGCCGAGGGACGCACCGTGCTGGTCTCCAGCCATCTCCTCTCCGAGATGGCGCAGACCGCCGAGCGCCTCGTGGTGATCGGCCGCGGCCAGCTCATTTCCGATACCACCACACAGGAATTCATCGAGCGCGCCTCCGAACAGTCGGTGCGCGTGCGCAGCCCGCAGCTCGACCAGTTGCGCAGCGTGCTCACCTCGAACGGCATGACGGTCCGTGAGGACGGCACCGACGGCCCCGCGCTCGTGGTGGCCGGCGTGCCGAGTGACGCGGTCGGCAAGCTGGCCGGTGCGAACGAGATCACGCTGTTCGAGCTTGCGCCACAACGTGCTTCGCTGGAAGAGGCGTTCATGCGGATGACCGGCGGCGCCGTGCAGTACCACGGCGAAGGCCTCGATCAGGCGATGGGAGGTGCGCTCTGATGGGCGTGCTGGCAGCAGAACGAATCAAGCTCACCTCGACCAGGTCGCCTTGGTGGTGCTCGGCCATCGTGGTCGTGCTCGCCCTCGGGCTCGCCGCGCTGTTCGCGCTGGTCACCAAGTCGGCCGGGGACAACCCCGCCGAGGGGACGCCGACGCTCGACGTGAGCACCGCGACGGCAGGCGTCGTCGGCTTCGGCGTGATGGTCTTGATGATCATGGCGGCGTTGACGGTGACCAGCGAATACCGCTTCGGCGTCATCCGGACGACGTTCCAGGCGGTGCCCAATCGCTCCAAGGTGCTGATCACCAAGACGCTGCTCGTCGGTGTCTTCAGCGCCGTGCTCACCACGATCCTGGCCTTCCTCGCCATCGGGGTGGCCAAGGCGATCGGCGGGTCCGCCCCTGCGGCGAACCTGACCTTGGATGGACAGTGGCGGGCCGTCTACGGCATCCCGATCTACGCGTTCCTGATGATCGCGGTGGCCATCGGTGTCGGTGTGCTCGTCCGGCAGTCCGCGGCCGCGATCTCGCTGATCGTGTTGTGGTCCTTGCTGATCGAGCCGCTGCTCGGCGCGTTCGGCAGCTTCGGCCGCAACGTGGCGCCGTTCCTGCCCTTCCAGAACGCGAGCCACTTCCTCGCCGTCTCGGAGTCCGGCGCCAACTGGCACTGGGGTCCGTGGGGCAGCCTGCTCTACTTCCTCGCCTTTACCGCGATCGTCTACGGCGGCGCGCTGATCATGATCAACCAGCGCGACGCGTAGCGACACAAGCAAACCCGAGTTGCCTTCCCTCGCCACTCGGGTTTGGGGCGCCGACCTTGTCGGGAGGTTTCGCGCGCCCCGTCACCGCCCCGCCACTGCCCGGCGGACGGTGTGACCATCGGCCCGGCGTGATCCCCTTCACGCCGGGCCGATGGCGTTATCGGACCTGGCCTGCCGAGCTTGCGAGCACAGCTGCGCGACGCGGCATTATTGCTGGTCAATGACCCATGTGAACATCACGGAAACTGTGAATCACGTCGCTTCACCGGCCCTGAATCCACGGGTACAGTTCGACTCAGCAACCAGCTCGTTATCCATCGGCGGCCCCAATGTTGTGCCCGCTTCATCCGTCGGGAGGTAGCAGGTGGCGATAATCAGTGATCCGCCGACGACAGGTCGGCTGAGATACCCTCTGGGCGTGAGCGAAACACCTTCCGGCGGTGCTGCGCCCGGGTCGGAGCCGGAGGACGAGAACGGCCTCGAACCCGAGGTCGTGATCCCGCTGGTACCCGCGGACGAGGGCGGTCCCATCCGCCGTCCCGGGGCCGGGCTGCGCAAGGGCCAGCTGTCCGCGTTGATGAACGCGGCGAACAACCGGACGGACTTCATCGGCGTGCTCCGCAAGGCGCGTGAGCAGCTGCCAGGTGACCCCTCCTTCGGCGACCCGCTCTCGGTGACCGGCCCCGGCGGTGCGCGCGCCGTCGCGCGCGCCGCGGACAAACTGGTCGGCGACACTCCCAGCGCGGCCAGGGAGATCGGTTTCGGCGCGCTCCAGGTCTGGCAGGCGATGCTGGAACGGGTCGGCCGCGGCAAAGGTAACGCGGAAGTAACTGTGATGTTCACCGACCTGGTGGCCTTCTCCAGCTGGTCGCTGTCCGCCGGCGACGAGGCGACGCTGGAACTGCTGCGCCGGGTCGCCAAGGCCATCGAACCGCCGATCGCCGAGCGCGGCGGTCAGGTGGTCAAGCGGATGGGCGACGGCGTGATGGCCGTGTTCCCGTCGGCCGACCGGGCCGTGCGCGCCGCGATCAATGCCAAGCGCAACCTGGCCGAGGTGAAGGTGCGCGACTACCGCCCGCAGATGCGGATCGGCCTGCACACCGGTTCGCCGCGCGAGATCGGCGGCGACTGGCTCGGCGTCGATGTCACGATCGCGGCCAGGGTGATGGAGGCGGGCGGCAACGGCAACACCATGCTGTCCGAGGCGACGCTGCAGTCGCTGAAGCCCGAGACCCTCGCGGAGCTGGGCCACGCGGTGAAGCCGTACCGCCGCAGCTTCTTCGCCGCGCCGCTGAGCGGGGTCCCCGAGGACCTGCGCATCTTCAAGCTCTCCGAGCTCTGAGATCAGGCGCCGACCCACCATGCCACGGCGCCCGCGATCGCGAGCACGGCAAGGACTGCCAGCACGATCGCGGCTTTGCGCGCGGTTTTCCACGTCGAATAGACGCCGCCGAGCAGAAAGCCGGCCAGCGCGAGCAGGATGATCACAGTGACGTCGGTGGACATTGTGCCCATTCTGCTCTGCCGGTTTCGCACCGTTCGACCAGCGCTGCCCGCAGTGATCTGACCCACTCGTGATTAACAAGCACGCATGCTTGCTTTTTTCTGGCGACGGTGTGATGCTGGTCCTCGGAACGCGGACTTCACGGGTGCGGCACGCGGCTGTGCCATGACGGTTCGCCGTTACAGGAGGCATTCCCGCTGATGAGTGTGCTGGCCGCCAACCCGGACGTGCTCCGGATCGGCAACTGTTCCGGTTTCTACGGTGATCGACTGAGCGCCATGCGCGAGATGCTCGAAGGCGGGCAGCTCGACGTGCTCACCGGCGACTATCTCGCCGAGCTAACCATGCTGATCCTCGGCCGCGACCGGATGAAAGATCCGAGCCTCGGCTACGCCAAGACCTTCGTGAAGCAGATCGAGGACTGCCTCGGGCTCGCGCTGGAACGCAACGTGCAGATCGTCACGAACGCGGGCGGTCTCAACCCCGCCGGTTTGGCCGAACGCCTGCGCAAGGTGGCCGCCGATCTCGGCCTCGACGCGAAGATCGCGCACGTCGAAGGCGACGACTTGGTCGCGCGCGCAGGCGAACTCGGCCTCGGCGCGCCGCTCACTGCGAACGCCTACCTCGGCGCCTGGGGCATCGTCGAATGCCTGAACGCGGGCGCGGACATCGTGGTCACCGGCCGGGTCACCGACGCGTCGGTGATCGTCGGCCCGGCGGCGGCCCACTTCGGTTGGGGCAGAACCGATTACGACGCGCTCGCGGGCGCGGTCGTGGCGGGGCACGTCATCGAATGCAGCACCCAGGCCACCGGCGGCAACTACGCGTTCTTCACCGAGCTGGCCGATCTCGGCAGGCCCGGCTTCCCGATCGCCGAAATCCGCAGGGACGGCAGCAGTGTCATCACCAAGCACGCGGGCACCGGCGGCGCGGTCACGGTGGACACCATCGAAGCGCAGCTCATGTACGAGATTCAGGGCACGCGGTACGCCGGACCCGACGTGACCTCGCGGCTCGACTCCATCGCGCTCAGCTCGGACGGCCCCGATCGGGTGCTGATCAGCGGTGTCGTCGGCGAGGCGCCGCCCGCGCAGCTGAAGGTGTCGCTGAACACGCTCGGCGGCTTCCGCAACGAGATGGAGTTCATCCTCACCGGACTCGACATCGAGGCGAAAGCCGCACTGGCACAACGGCAGTTGGAGTCGTGGCTGTCGGTGAAACCGGCCGAGCTGGACTGGACGCTCGCGCGGCTGGACCGGCCGGACGCCGACACCGAGGAGCAGGCCAGCGCGCTGCTGCGCTGCGTGGTGCGCGACCCGGACCCGAACAAGGTCGGCCGCTCGTTCTCCAGCGTGGCCGTCGAACTGGCGCTGGCCAGCTACCCGGGCTGCAGCTTTACGACGATGCCCGGCAACGGTTCTCCCTATGGGGTGTACTCGCCGGGGTTCGTCGATGCCACCGAGGTGCCGCACGTCGCGGTGCTGCCGGACGGCTCCCGCGTCGATATCGCGCCGTCCGCGGACACACTGGCGCTGGCCGACGTCGCCGAGCCCGCGCTGCCGGAGCCGTTGCCCGCCGGGGAAACTCGCCGCGTCCCCCTCGGCACCATCGCCTTGGCGCGCAGCGGTGACAAGGGCGGCAACGCCAATATCGGTGTCTGGGTGCGTACCGACGAGCAATGGCGCTGGCTCGCCAACACACTCACCGTCGAACGCGTCAAAGAGCTACTGCCCGAGACCGCTTCGCTTACGGTCACCAGGCATGTACTGCCCAACCTGCGGGCGGTGAACTTCATCATCGAAGGTTTACTCGGTCAGGGTGTCGCCTATCAGGCTCGATTCGACCCCCAGGCCAAGGGACTCGGCGAATGGCTGCGGTCCCGTCATCTCGACGTCCCATTGGAGCTGTTATGAATTCAGTATCGCGAAGCGATTCGACCGGGGGTGGCGGTCGGGTGACGGGTGGGCGGGTAAGTCCTTGGAATTCCCGTGAGCGCCGCGAATTGCGCGCCACAGTACGGGGTTTCGCAGAGCGGGATGTCCTGCCCTACATGGACGAGTGGGAGCGCGACGGCGAGATCCCGCGCGAGCTACACAAGAAGGCCGGGGCGCTCGGGCTGCTGGGCATCCAATTCCCTGAATCCGTAGGTGGTTCCGGTGGCGACGGCATCGACGCGATGATCGTCTGCGAGGAACTGCATCAGGCAGGCGCCTCCGGTGGCCTGTTCGCGTCGCTGTTCACCTGCGGCATCGCGGTGCCGCACATGATCGCCTCCGGCGACGCTGATCACATCGAGCGTTGGGTACGACCGACCCTGGCGGGCGAGAAGATCGGCTCGCTCGCCATCACCGAACCCGGCGGCGGCTCCGATGTCGGCCACCTCACCACCACCGCCCGCCGCGACGGCGACCACTACATCGTCAACGGCGCCAAGACCTTCATCACCTCCGCCTGCCGCGCCGACTACGTGGTCACCGCGGTGCGCACGGGCGGCCCTGGCTCCGGCGGGATTTCGCTGCTCGTGGTGGAAAAGGGCACGCCTGGCTTCACCGTCAGCCGCAAGCTGGACAAGATGGGCTGGCGTGCCTCCGACACCGCCGAACTGTCCTACGTGGATGTCCGGGTGCCCGCGGCCAACCTGGTCGGCCCGGAGAACTCCGGCTTCTTCCAGATCGCGGGCGCGTTCGTCAGCGAGCGCGTCGGCCTTGCGGTGCAGGCGTATTCGAGCGCGCAACGCTGCCTCGACCTCACCCTGGACTGGGTGCGCAGCCGGGAAACCTTCGGCCGCCCGTTGATCAGCAGGCAGGCCGTGCAGAACACGGTCACCGAGATGGCCAGGCGCATCGACGTCGCCCGCGTCTACACCCGAGATGTGGCCCAGCGCAGCGCGAACGGCGAGACCGACCTGATCGCCGAGGTGTGCTTCGCCAAGAACACCGCCGTCGAAGCCGGCGAATGGGTGGCCAATCAAGCCGTCCAGCTGTTCGGCGGCCTCGGCTACATGCGCGAATCCGAAGTGGAACGCCAATACCGCGACATGCGCATCCTCGGCATCGGCGGCGGCACCACCGAAATCCTCACCGGCCTCGCCGCGAAACGATTGGGGTACCAGTCTTGACGACACTACGCAGCACCCTCGACACCGCCTCGCCGGAGTACGCCGCGGCGGCGGAAGCCATGACGGCCAAGCTCACCGAGGTCGAGGGCGAGTTCGCCAAGGCGATCGACGGCGGCGGACCGGACAAGCTGGCCCGGCATCGCAAGCGCGGCAAGATGACCGCACGCGAGCGGGTCGAGCTGCTCATCGATGAGGACTCGCCGTTCCTGGAGCTGTGCCCGCTGGCGGGCTGGGGCAGCGAATTCCACGTCGGCGCAAGCACTATCGCGGGCATCGGCGTCGTCGAGGGCGTCGAATGCATGATCGTCGCGCCCGATCCGACCGTGCGCGGCGGTACCTCGAACCCGTGGACGTTGCGAAAGACGCTGCGCATCAACGACATCGTCCGGGAGAACCGGCTGCCGGTGATCTCGCTGGTCGAGTCCGGTGGCGCGGATCTGCCGACGCAGAAGGAAGTCTTCGTCCCCGGCGGCCGGATGTTCCGCGACCTCACCCAGGCCTCGGCGGCGGGCATCCCGACCATCGCGCTCGTCTTCGGCAACTCGACCGCGGGCGGCGCCTACATCCCGGGCATGTCCGACCACGTGGTGATGATCAAGGAGCGCTCCAAGGTGTTCCTCGGCGGCCCGCCGCTGGTCAAGATGGCCACCGGCGAGGAGTCCGACGACGAATCGCTCGGCGGCGCCGACATGCACGCCCGCGTCTCCGGCCTGGCCGACTACTACGCGCTCGACGAACAGGACGCGATCCGCATCGGCCGCTCCATCGTCCGGCGGCTCAACTGGCGCAAGCAGGGCCCCGCCCCGCGCGCCGAGGTGATCGAGCCGCTCTACGACCCCGAGGACCTGCTCGGCATCGTCCCCAACGACCTGAAGATCCCGTTCGATCCGCGCGAGGTGATCGCGCGCATCGTCGACGGCTCCGACTTCGACGAGTTCAAGCCGCTCTACGGCGGCAGCCTGGTCACCGGATGGGCTGAGCTGCACGGGTATCCGATCGGCATCCTGGCCAACGCGCGCGGCGTGCTGTTCTCCGAGGAATCACAGAAGGCCACCCAGTTCATCCAGCTGGCCAACAAGACCAACACTCCATTGCTGTTCCTGCACAACACCACCGGCTACATGGTCGGCAAGGAGTACGAGCAGCGCGGCATCATCAAGCACGGCGCGATGATGATCAACGCGGTCTCCAACTCGAAGGTGCCACACATGTCGGTGCTGATGGGCGCCTCGTACGGTGCCGGGCATTACGGCATGTGTGGCCGCGCCTTCGACCCGCGCTTCGTCTACGCCTGGCCCAGCGCGAAATCCGCAGTGATGGGCGGCGCACAGCTGGCCGGTGTCATCTCGATCGTCGGTCGCGCGGCAGCCGAGGCCAAGGGCATGCCGTTCAACGAAGAGGCCGACGCCGGGATGCGCGCCATGATCGAGGCGCAGATCGAGGCCGAGTCGCTGGCCATGTTCATGTCCGGGCGCCTGTTCGACGACGGCGTCATCGATCCGCGCGATACCCGCACCGTATTGGGAATGTCCTTGTCGGCCATTCACAATGCCCCGATCAAGGGCGCCGATGGCTTCGGCGTCTTCCGAATGTGAGGCCGGGGATGAGTATTACGAATGTCTTAGTCGCCAACCGTGGCGAGATAGCTCGCCGGGTATTCGCCACGTGTCGGCGGATGGGTATCGGCACTGTCGCGGTTTACTCCGACGCGGATGCCGCAGCTCCGCATGTCGCCGAAGCCGATGCGGCAGTGCTGCTTCCGGGCAATACGCCCGCGGAGACCTACCTGCGCGGCGAGCTGATCATCGAGGCCGCGCTGGCCGCCGGTGCGGACGCGATCCACCCCGGCTACGGATTCCTGTCCGAGAACGCCGATTTCGCCAAGGCGGTGCTCGCCGCCGGACTGGTGTGGATCGGCCCGCCGGTCGAGGCCATCGAGCAGATGGGCTCCAAGGTCGCCTCGAAGAAGATGATGGACGCCGCCGGTGTCCCCGTCCTCGCCGAGCTCGATCCGGCCGAGGTCACCGAGGCGCACCTACCGGTGCTGATCAAGGCGTCCGCCGGTGGTGGCGGCCGCGGCATGCGCGTGGTGCGCGCCCTGGACGAGCTCGAACCGCAGATCGAGGCGGCACGCCGCGAGGCCGAATCCGCGTTCGGTGATCCGACAGTGTTCTGCGAGCGGTACCTGGAGACCGGCAGGCACATCGAAGTCCAGGTCATGGCCGACACGCACGGCACCATCTGGGCCGTCGGCGAGCGCGAGTGTTCCATCCAGCGCAGGCACCAGAAGGTCATCGAGGAGGCGCCGTCGCCACTCGTCGAACGCACCGACGGGATGCGCGAGCGACTCTTCGAGGCGGCCAGGCTCGCCTCGGGTGCGATCGGCTACACCGGCGCGGGCACGGTGGAGTTCCTCGCCGACGAACGCGGCGATTTCTTTTTCCTGGAGATGAACACCCGTCTCCAGGTGGAACATCCGGTCACCGAATGCACCACCGGCCTGGATCTCGTTCGCTTGCAACTCGAGGTGGCCTCAGGTGCCGCGCTGCCCGCCGAGCCGCCAGCGCTGCACGGACATTCGATCGAGGTCCGGCTCTACGCCGAAGACCCGGCGCATGACTGGCAGCCGCAGAGCGGCACCGTCCACCGCATCGACATCCCTTCGGTGGTCACGGAATTCGATCTGCTCGACCGGCCCGGCGTCCGGCTGGACACCGGCGTGGTGGACGGTTCGGTCGTCGGCGTGCACTACGACCCGATGCTGGCCAAGGTCATCTCCTACGCCGAAACCCGCGACGAGGCAGCACGTTTGCTCGCCAACGCGCTGCACCGGGCCAGGATCCACGGCCTGGTGACCAACCGCGACCTGCTCGTCCGAGTGCTGCGGCACCCCGCGTTCCTGGCGGGCGACACCGACACCGCGTTCTTCACCACCCACGGATTGGACACGCTGGCAGCGCCTTTGGTGTCCGAGGCCGATGAAGCGCTGTCTATCGTGGCCGCCGCACTGGCCGACGCGGCCGCCAACCGTGGCGCCGCCCGAGTCGGCGGCGGGCTGCCCAGCGGCTGGCGAAACCTGCCGTCCCAGTCGACGCACAAGCTGTTCGATAGCCGCACCAGCGGGACGCACGACGTCGGCTACCGCTACACCCGCGGTGTCGTCTCGGTGGACGGCCACGACGGACTCGAACTCGTCGAAGCGACCCCGGATCGCGTCGTCCTCGCTGTTCCCGGCGAAAGGGGTTCGGTCCGCAGGCATTTCGCCGTCGCCCGCTACGCCGATCTGGTGTGCGTCGACTCGCCGCTCGGGCCGGTCAGCGTGCGCAAACTGCCCCGCTTCACCGATCCCGCCGATCAGGTCGCCACCGGCTCGCTGCTCGCGCCCATGCCGGGCAGCGTGATCCGGCTCGGCGCCGAGGTCGGTAGCCATGTCGAACAGGGCCAACCGATTCTGTGGTTGGAGGCGATGAAGATGGAGCACACCATCGCCGCACCCGCCGCCGGTGTGCTCAGTGCCGTCAATGTCACCGTCGGCCAGCAGGTCGAAGTCGGTGCCGTCCTCGCCGTCGTCGATCCCGCCGAAGGCACCGAAACGCAGGAGAACAAATGAGTTTCATCGAAACCGAAGAGCAGACCGCGCTACGGTCCGCCGTCGCCGCGCTGGCCGCGAAGTACAACTACCGCGACTACGTGCTGCCGAAGGCGCGCGCCAACGAGCCGCTCACCGAATTGTGGGACGAGGCAGGCAAACTCGGCTTCCTCGGGGTGAACCTGCCGGAGGAGTACGGCGGCGGCGGGGCGGGCCTGTACGAGCTGGCGCTGGTGATGGAGGAACTGTCCGCCCAGGGCGCGGGCCTGCTACTCATGGTCGTTTCCCCGGCCATCTGCGGCACCATCATCACCAAGTACGGCACCGACGAGCAGAAGGCGCAGTGGCTGCCCAAGCTCGGCGACGGCTCGGCCAAGATGGTCTTCGGCATCACCGAGCCGGACGCGGGCTCCAACTCGCACCAGATCACCACCACCGCGCGCCGCGACGGCGACGACTGGATCCTCAACGGGCGCAAGATCTTCATCTCCGGCGTGGACCAGGCCGAGGCCGTGCTGATCGTGTCGCGCACCGAGGACCACAAGACCGGCAAGCTCAAGCCCGCCTTGTTCATCGTGCCGACCGACGCCGAGGGCTTCCACAAGACGCCCCAGGAAATGGACATCATCGAGCCGGACCACCAGTTCACGCTGTTCCTCGACGACGTACGCCTGCCCGCGAACGCGTTGGTCGGCAAGGAGGACGCCGCGCTGATGCAGCTGTTCGCCGGCCTCAACCCGGAGCGGGTGATGGGTGCCGCGATGGCCATCGGCCTCGGCCGCTACGCCATCGACCGCGCGGTCGAGTACGCCAAGGAACGCACCGTGTGGAAGACGCCGATCGGTGCGCACCAAGGCATTTCGCATCCGCTGGCCCAGGTGAAGATCGAGCTGGAGCTGGCCAAGCTGATGATGCGCAAGGCCGCAACGCTCTACGACAACGGCGACGAGATGGGTGCCGCCGAGGCCGCCAACATGGCGAAATACGCTGCGGCGGAGGCGAGTATCAAGGCGCTCGACCAGGCCATCCAGACGCACGGTGGCGCGGGCCTCACCAAGGAGTACGGCCTTGCCGCCATGCTGGCTGCCTCGCGTATCGGCCGCATCGCCCCGGTCAGCCGCGAGATGGTGCTGAACTTCGTCGCCCAGTACTCACTGGGCCTTCCTAAGTCTTACTAGAGAGGCCGTTCATGACCGACACGGTGACGGGTCCGTTCGTCCGCTACGACGTCGCGGACGGTTTCGCGACGCTCACGCTCGACTCACCGCACAACCGGAACGCGTTGTCGTCCAAGCTCGTTGCCGAACTCCTCCAGGGACTCGACGACGCGGCCGCCGACGACGCGGTGCGGGGAATCGTGCTCGCACACACCGGCAACACCTTCTGCGCGGGTGCCGACCTCAGCGAGGCGAGCAACGCCGATCCCGCGGTGGCCGCCGACGACCGCACCCGCACCATGATCGGCGTGCTGCGCCGCCTGCTCGCCACCCCGAAGCCGGTGATCGCGCAGATCGACGGCAACGTGCGGGCGGGCGGCATGGGCATCGTCGCGGCCTGCGATATCGCGGTGGCGGGCCCGACGAGCAGCTTCGCGCTCACCGAGGTGCGAATCGGGTTGGCCCCGTTCATGATTTCGCTCACCCTGCTGCCGCGCCTCACCTCGCGCGCGGCAGGCCGGTACTTCATGACGGGCGAGAAGTTCGATGCCGGCATCGCCGAGCAGATCGGGCTGATCAGCACCAGCGCCGCCGACCCGGTGGCCGAGGTGGCCCGGCTGCGCGCCGAGCTGCGCAAAGGCTCGCCGCAGGGGCTGGCCGAGAGCAAGCGACTGGTCAACGCGGCCATGCTCGCCGAGTTCGACGTCTCGGCCGAAGCACTGGCCGAGCGCTCGGCGAGCTTCTTCGGCACCGCCGAGGTGCACGAGGGCATGGCGGCCTTCCTGCAGCGTCGCGCGCCGAGCTGGGCAGAATAACCCCATGGCCACACCCCACGAACCCAAGCAGGACCGCAGCCGAGCCACCCGGCAGCGCCTGCTGGAGGCGACCATCGACTGTCTGGCCGAAACCGGCTGGGCGGCAGCGACGGTCGCGGTCGTCGCCGAACGGGCCGGGGTGTCCAGGGGCGCGGCGCAGCATCACTTCCCGACCAGGGAAGAGCTGATCACCGCCGCGCTCGAGTACATGTTCGACAGCCGGACCCAGCAGTCCAAGGACGAGGCGATCGCGGTCGCCACCTTGGCCGACGGGCTCGGCCGCACCGAGGCCGTGGTGGCGGGCCTGGTCGAGTCCTACACCAGTCCGCTGTTCAAGGCGGCGCTGCAGGTGTGGACGCACGCCGCCGCGGATCCGGCGCTGCGGGAACGAATTGTCCCGCTAGAGGCCAAGTTCGGCCGGATCTCGCATCGGCGCGCGGTGGAGGCGCTCGGCGTCGACGACGCCGACCCGGTCACCCATCACCTCGTGCAGGCCACCCTCGACATGGCGCGCGGTCTCGGCCTGGCCGACGTGCTCACCGACGACTCGGCCCGCCGCAAGCAGATCGTCCAGCAGTGGGCGGCCACGCTGCACGCGGCGCTGAACGCGCCACGCTGAGTGGTTTCCGGCGTGTGGTCTTCCGGTCCGGATCAGTGATCTTTCTCCGCATGAGCAGGAGTTGCTGCCGTCTCGATGCCCCGATCGGGCCGCCGACCGGGGCGAATGATCGCGCCCGCGACCGGCCCCTCGATCCCCGGTCCGCGCAGCAACACGGATCGGCGCGCAACAGTCCGTACGTGCCTTAGGGTCTGCCGTATGGACCATGCGGAGTACGGCGGGCTCGAGCAGACCCTCGGCCAGCCGATTGCCGGTAGCGCGCCCGCCGAATGGGGTTTCCAGAACCGCACCGACCTGCTCACGCTCGCCGACGGCGACCGGATGGTGCTGCAGCGCTATCGCAATCCCGACGACGCCGAGCGCCGCCTGCGGATCATGCACACCCTGCTGGAACCGGCCGCCAAGCGCGGCATCGCCATTCCGCGCATCCGCCGCTTCGACCTCGACGCCGACCCGGCCTGGATCGTCTTCGACGCGCTGCCCGGCGTCCCGATCCCGGCCAGCGCCGAAATCGGCTTCGCCAGCCCGCGATTCCCGACCATCGCCCGCGAGATGGGCACCCTGCTCGCCGCTTTCCGCCGCCTGCCTACCGCGGGCCTGCAACTCGACGACCTGTGGGCCAGCCCCACCCGCCTGGTGGAGAGTGCGACCGCCTGGGCAAGTCAGCTCGACCTCGCCGCCGCGCAGCGCGCCACCCTGGACCGAACCCTGAAATCCCTGCCCACCCTCTTCGCCGACCGCCCAACGGTTCTCGCGCACGGTGACTTCGCACCGGTCAACATCCTCACCGACGGCGAAACCATCACCGGCCTGCTCGATTTCGAGTCCGTCCGCCTCGCCGACCCGCTCTTCGATCCCGCCTGGTGGGCCTGGTCGGTCAGCTTCGCCGATCCGGACACCCCCGCCTGGCCCGACTTCCTCGAGGGTGCGGGTTTCGACCCGGCCGATCCCGACCTCGCGCAGCGCGTAGAAGCCCTGCAGATCCTGCGCATGCTCGAGCTGCTCGCCGAAAAGCCCGATCTCAGCTCCGTTGTTCGCGGCGTCGTGCACGAGCGCCTGCTGACCACGCTCAGCTGAAAACCGCCACTACCTGGGCGTTCGCGGTGATGTCACACTCGCTGCGGCTATGTCGTCCTCTCTGTGAACGCGGAACAACGCACAGACACAGAGGAGCAGGGACCATGACGACGACCAAGAAGATCGCGGTGGCCGGGGCGACCGGACGGCTCGGCAAGCACGTGGTGGATGTGCTGACCGAGCAGGGCCACGAGGTGGTGGCGTTCTCCAGGAAGAACGGTGTTGACCTCGAGACCGGCGCGGGTCTTGTCGAGGCCCTGGACGGTGTGCAGGTCGTCATCGACGCCTCAAGCACACCCTCCGCCGACAAGGACATCGCGACCGAATTCTTCACCGCCTCCGCCCGCAACCTGCACGAGGCGGGCCAGAAGGCCGGTGTCGAGCGACTGGTCGTCGTCTCCATCATCGGTATCGACAACACCACCGCCGGCTACAACGCCGCCAAGCTCGCACACGAGCAACAGGTCCTCGAAGGCCCGCTGCCCGTGCAGATTCTGCGCGCCGCCCAGTTCCACGAACTGGTCGAGGTAATGACTCAGTGGGGCACCCAGGGCGACGTCGCCTACGTCGCCGAGATGCGCACCCAGCTCGTTGCCGCTCGCACCGTTGCCGAGGCCCTGGTCGACCTGGCCGTCAACCCGGCCCCTGAATCCACCGACGCCCCGTTCTCCGAAATCGCGGGCCCCCAACCGGAAACGATGGCCGGCGCCGCCACCCTCTTCATCGCCCGCGCGGGCGGCCCCACCCAGATCATCGAATCCAGCGACCCCGACAACGCAGACCGCGAAGCCTTCGAGGACGGCACGCTCCTTCCCAGCCCGCACGCCACCCTCGCGGGCCCCACCTACGCCGAGTGGCTCGACGCCACCTACCCGGCCGCGAAATAGTCTCTGACGCACAAAGATCCGCACCGCCAGCGAACTTCGAGGCGGTGCGGATCTTTCGCGTCAGTGGGTGGTGAGGTCGTAGAGGGTGATTCCGTCTACTTCGGTGGCGGTGTAATTCGCCTGCACCCATTGGGCAATCTGGGAGCTGGTGGAGGGGTCCGCCGAGTCGCGGCCCCTGCCGCCGCCTTCACGGCCGCTGCCGATGTAGTAGTGGATCTTTCCTTGGGCCACATAGTCTTTGAATTGGTCGAGAGTGGGGGAGGGGTCGCTGCCGTTGAAGCCACCGACGGGCATCACCGGGAGTTCGGTGGCCAGTTGGAAGCCTGCGGCGCTGTTCGAGCCGGTGGCGGCGGCGACCCAGGTGTAGTCGGCGCCGTTCTGCTCGAGCAACGAAACCACCTTGTCGCTCGGCTTACTGGCGCCGAGCAGGCCACCCATGCCACCCATCGCGTCGGCTCCGGCGCCGGGCATACCGCCTTGCGGGCCCATGCCGGGTGGCTGGCCTGGCTGCCCGTTTCCGGGGCGTCCACCGTTGGGTGCGCGGCCGCCTGGACGTCCGTCGGCTTGGGGTCCACCGGGTCCACCGGGACCACCCGGCATGCCGTTCATGCCCTCGGCCCACGGTGGCCGCTGACCGAACATCCCGAACCGTCCGACATTCGGTCCCGCCGAAGGGATTGCGCCCGCGTGCGAGGTCGCGATGGTGTCCACGGCGTACGCGGTCGGCCCGGCCAATCCGGTGAATGCGATGGCCAGCGCAGAGACGATAGCCAACTTCTTCGGCGCTGGAACAAGCGCGGCGATCGTCGCGAGTATGCCGACAACCAGCACGGTCCACCGCAGCCATGGCTGCCAATGAGCACTGCGGGACAACAACATCCACGCAGTCGCCGTGGTGAGCCCGACGGCGAGCGCCAGCATCAGCCGAACCCACAGCCGCTGCCGCTCCCGCCACAGCTGCACCGCACCGATCCCGACGAGCGCGGCGACCGCCGGGGCCAGCGCGATCGTGTAGTACTGGTGGAAGATCCCGGCCATGAAGCTGAAGGTCAATCCGGTCACCAACAGCCAACCGCCCCACATGATCAGCGCGGCTCGCCGCCGATCGGTGCGGGCAGCCTTGCCGCGCAACAGGATTCCGGCCACCAATGCGACGAGCGCGGCCGGGATCAGCCAGGCGATCTGACCGCCCTGCGCGGGCTCGAACATGCGGGTGATGCCGGTACTGCCCCACATCCCGTTGCCGCCGGCGGGCAGATCACCACCGCCGGGTCCGACGCTGCCGCTCTCGTCACCGGTGAGGCGGCCGAGTCCGTTGTAGCCGAGGGTGAGCTCGAGGATCGAATTGTTCTGCGACCCACCGATCCACGGCCGCGACGAGGCGGGCCACAGTTCCACGGCAAGCAGCCACCAGCCCGCGGCCACCACCATGGCGGCCCCGGCGGCGAGCAGCTGCAGGACACGTTTACCGAGCTTGGGCGGCCCCGCGATCAAGTAGGTCAGGGCCAGCGGCGGAACCACCAGCAGCACCTGCAATTGCTTGGTGAGGAAGCCGAATCCGACGAACGCACCGGTGAGCACCAGCCACCGCCAGCGACCATCCTCGACGGCGCGCGTCATCGCCCACGTCGCGGCGATCATCAGGAACACCAGCAGCGCATCCGGATTATTGAACCGAAACATCAGCACCGCAACGGGAGTCACCGCGAGCACCAGCCCCGCGAGCAGTCCGGCGGCGGGCCCGAACGGCCTGCGCACCGTCGCCCACAGCAGTGCCACGCTGGCGACGCCGAGCAGCACCTCCGGCACCAGGATGCTCCAGCTGTTCAGCCCGAACGCCCGCACCGACAGCTCCATCAACCACAGCGAGGCGGGCGGCTTGTCCACGGTGATCGAGTTCGCCGCGTCCGAGGAGCCGAAGAAGAACGCCTTCCACGACACCGAACCCGCCTGTACCGCAGCGGAATAGAACGAGTTGGCCCAACCGCTGGAGCTCAGATTGCACAGGTAGGCGGTTCCGGTGCCGAGCAGCAGCACCGCCAAAGCCGGGTATTCCCAACGGGTCTTGCGTTCGGGTGCCGGAGCCGCCGGTGCCGCGGTGGGCGGCGCCAGTGTCGCGGTCATCGAGTGCCGCCTTCGCCGCCGAGCGCCACCGCGGGGTCGGACTCGGGCGCGTCCGCCTCGGGTTGCACGGAGAGCACCGTCCGTCGCGCCGGATTCGGGGTATTCCGGAAAACCCACCGCAACCCGACAAATCGCAGAATGGTGGCCAGCAGATTGGCCAGCACCAGCACGAACAACTCCAGATGCACCGGTGCGTCCGGCGCCCAGTGGTGCAGCGTGAACAGCGACCCACTGGTCAACGCCAGCCCGATGCCGAAGATCACCAGCCCTTGGAACTGATGCGACACCGCGCCGGTCGCTCCGCGCACGCCGAACGTGAAGGCCCGGTTGGCCGCCGTATTGGCGACCGCGGTGACGAGCAGCGCCAGGAAATTGGCCACCTGCGCGTCGGTAAACGATTGCAGCACAACGTAAAGCAGCAGATAAGCGAGGGTGCTCAGCACGCCGACAATCGCGAACCGAACCAGCTGCCCGACCATCCCGAGCGGTACGCCCGGCACCAGCGGCTCGCGCCCGACCGCGCGGCGCAGCTCCTCCAGCGGCAGGGCGCCGGTGGCCAGCGCCCGCGTCAGCCGTCCGATGCCCTGCAGGTCCTTGCGTGCGGTGTCGACGATGTCGACGCGGCTGTCCGGATCGTCGATCCAGTCCACCGGCACCTCGTGGATGCGCAACCCGGCCCGCTCGGCGAGCACGAGCAGCTCGGTGTCGAAGAACCACTCCCCGTCGCGCACCAGCGGCAGCAACTTGCGTGCCACGTCGCTGCGCATCGCCTTGAACCCACACTGCGCATCCGAAAAGCGCGCCTGCAGTGAGGCTTTCAGTAACAGGTTGTAGCAGCGCGAGATGATCTCGCGCTTCGGCCCGCGCACGACTCGTGACGACGCGCTGAGCCTGGTGCCGATCGCCAGGTCCGAATGCCCGGTGATCAGCGGCGCCACCAGCGGCAGCAGTGCGTTGAGGTCGGTCGACAGATCAACGTCCATGTAGGCGACCACCTGGGCATCGGAGGCCTCCCAAGCGGCGCGCAGCGCCCGCCCTCGGCCCTTGGCGTCCAGGTGCACCACTCGCACGCCGTCCAGTTCCGCCGCGAGCAGCTCGGCCACCTGGAGGGTAGCGTCGGTGCTGGCGTTGTCGGCTACCGTGATCCGCGCCGGAAACGGGAACCCCTGGCGCAGATATGCGTGCAACCTGCGCACACACACGCCGAGGTCGGTCTCTTCGTTGTAGACGGGTATCACCACGTCCAGCACGGGCGAACCCGGTGTCTCGGCTAATTCCGCCGCCGCGACGGTCACAGTCTCGGTCATGACAACTACCCTCGACGGTCCGGTTGTCACGGAGCTGGGCCTCAGCTGTGAGGTTCCTGGGGGCACGTCGACCAGCGCGGATCGGTCCCGGCGTACGCGGGCGTAGCGTACCGTCACGAGTAGCGGGACCGTTCAGGTCCTCCGAGCAAAGGACCACGCTTGTCCGACAAGTCTCCGCGTAGCTCGATGTCGAAGAAGTCCGGGAAGTCTCTCAAGGAGAAGCGCACGGACAAGAAGCTGAAGTCCGCCCCCGAGCAGGGCATCATCGATCCGAAAAAGCGCTGACCACCGCTGAGCGAGGCGTATGGTCCCCTCGCTCAGCGGATAGTTCCGCGGCGGGCTGACCGGGCAAATCAGGCAGCCGACTCGGAATTCCGGCAAATCAGGCGAGCGCCTCCTCCGCTTCGACCACGTGCACCACCGGGTTGCCCCGCCGCCGCATGAGCAGCAATACGAGCGCGCTGCCGAGCAGCGCGACGCCCCCGCTGACCGCGAGCGTGCCCTGCACACCCGCCGCGGCCGCCGCACGCACCGCCTCCTCGAGCACAGACCGCGTTTCCGCCGGAACCTGCTGCAACAACATCCCGGACTGACCGCCGCCGATCGCCCGTGCCGTGGCTTCCGCATCTGGCACCCCACGATCGCCGAGCACATCGGCGGCCCGTGCGGTGAATACACTGCCCAGCGTGGCGATGCCGAGCGCGAAGCTCAGCTGCTGCGCGGTATTCACTGCCCCCGTTGCCATTCCGGCTCGCTGCCATGGAACCGCCGCCATCGCAGCCGAACTCAGCGTCGCGGTGGCCAGTCCGACACCCAGGCCGATGGCCAAGAAGCCGGGAACCAGTGCCACCCAACCGGCTTGGCCGTGCACCAGCAGCGCGCCGAGCACGCCGCCGACACCGGTCGCGAAAAGCCCGCCCGCGATGATCCGACCGCGGTGCTCGCCGTGCAGGAACCGCCCGATGCCGCCGGAGACCAGAAAGGCCATGACCGACAACGGAAGTCCCACCGCCCCGGCCTGGATCGCCGTCAGCCCGAGCACTGACTGCAACCAGATCTGGGTGTACATCAGCGCACCGAACGCCGCGAAGAACAACGCACCGGCCGCGACGAGCACCCCGACAAATGACCGGTCCCGCAGCAGCGCCAGATCGAGCATCGGTTGCGCCGAGGCCCTTTCGACCATGAGGAACACGACCAGCGACACCGCGGCGAGCAACAGCAGCCACCAGGTGAGCGCATTCGACCAACCATGTTCGTTCGCCCGGATCAGCGCGTAGGTCGCCGCCGCGGCGCTGACGGTGAACGACGCCATGCCCGCCACATCGACCCGGCCGCGGTGCGGCCGATCGGCATCGGCGAGTACCCATACGCACAAGGCAATGGCCACCGCGCTGACCGGCAGGTTGACGAAGAAAATCCAGCGCCACGACGCGAGATCGGTGAGCAGGCCGCCGATGATCGGCCCGATCGCACTGGACGCGCCCGCGACGGCACCCCATACGCCGTACGCCGTGCCCTGGTCCCGGCCGGTGTACGAGTTGTTCAACAGGGCGAAGGTGGTGCACGCCATGGTGGTCGCGCCGACACCCTGCACCACCCTCGCCACGATGAGCACGGTCGGATTCGGCGCGATACCGCAGATCAGGGAGGAGACCGCGAACAGGACCAAACCGGCGAGGTAGGTCCGGCGATGTCCGGCCAGGTCCGCGATCGAGCCCGCACCGAGCATGAGCGCGGCCATGGCGAGGGCGTATCCGTCGACCACCCATTGCAATGAACTGAACGACGCGTTCAGGTCGTTGCGCATGTCAGGTAGTGCGACGTTCACGATGGTGACGTCGAGCAGCAGCATGAAGGTGCCGAGACACACCGTCAGCAGCGGCAGCCATTTACGCAAAACCGTTGTCCTCTCTGGAGATTCGTGGGCGTGAGACCGCGTCGAGTATCCGGAGGAGCGATGGGTATGGTCGCCCTGATTCAGGCCAGGCGTAGATTTCCTCCTTATGAGCGCCGCCGGAACAGGCAAAAACTCCATCTTGGATGGCGTCGATACGCAGATCGTGCAAGCCCTGCAGCAAGACCCGCGCGTCTCGTTCAACCGAGTCGCCGTCGACCTCGGCATCGCGGAGCAGACCGTCGCCCGCCGCTACCGGCGGTTACGCCGCGACGGCGTGGTCAGGGTGATCGGCGCGGTCGACTCCCGCGCGCTCGGCGAGAACGACTGGATCATCCGGGTGCACTGCCGTCCGGACGGCGCCCGGCAGGTGGCCGAGGCGCTGGCCCGCCGCGACGACGCCGCCTGGGTCAGCATCGCGGCCGCCGGTGCTGAGGTGAACTTCTCGCTGCACCCGCGCACACCGCAGGATCGCGACGACCTACTGGTGCAGCGGCTGCAGCGCACCGCGCCGGTACACGACATCGCGGCGGCGATGATCCTGCACCGCTTCGTCGGACCACGTGCCGTCGATTGGCGCAGCAGACAAGTCGCCCAGACCGAGAAAGGCACGGCAGCAACGGATTACGCCGAAGCGGATCTGCAGCTGCGCGACGAAGACGCCACACTGCTCGAGCTACTGGCCCGCGACGGACGCGCCAGCTTCTCGGTCTTGGCTCGCGCCACCGGCGTGAGCATCGGCCGGATAGCGCGCCGCATCGCGGCCCTGCAGGCGGCGGGCATCCTCTACTTCGATCTCGACATCGCCCCTGTCGCACTGGGATCCAGCCTCTGGGCCTTCCTCTGGCTGCGCGTCGCCCCGGCGCAGCTGGACGCGGTGGGCCGAGCCATCGCCGAGCACGACGAAACAGCCTATGCCGCAGCGGTTACCGGCCCGTTCAACATCTTCGCCGTGCTCACCGCGGACACCGCCGACGACCTGTACCACTACGTGACCACCAAGATGGCGACCCTGGACGGCGTGCACAGCTTCGAGCTCACACCGGTGCTCGAGCGGCTCAAGCAGGCGGGTTCGCGCACCACGGCGGGCCTGCTGATCCCACCGCCACCGGTGCCACCCCGCGCGGCACGTCGCCGCTAAGGCCTCCTACAGCGCGATGCCGAACCGCGCCGCCGTCCGCTTGCCCGCCCGGTACAGCGGGACGCCGAGGTCCTCGTAGGCCGGGCCGAGCAGGCGCGGGATCAGATCGATGGCCCTGGCGTCGGCCCCGATCAACACCCTGGCCTTGTTCTTCTCCACACCGCGCAGGATGGTCTTCGCCGCGGCGTCCGGACTGGTCAGGGTGATGGCGTCCCAGCCGCGGCGCAGCGTCTCGAGGTCCACATCGTCGCCGAGGCCGCGCGCGTTCACCGCGATATTCGTCGTCACTCCGCCGGGGTGCACGCAGGTGACACCGACCGGATGCCTGGCGATCCGCATCTCCTGCCGCAGCGCCTCGGTGAACCCGCGCACCGCGAATTTGGCGGCATTGTAGGCACTTTGGGAGGGCACGCCGACGAGGCCGAACACCGAGGACACGTTCACGATGTGCCCGTCGCCGGAGGCGATGAGGTCGGGCAGGAAAGCCTTGGTGCCGTGCGCGACGCCCCAGAAGTTGATGTTCATCAACCAGTCGAAGTCGTCCCACTCCATGTCCTCGACGTCGGCCCCGAGGGCAACGCCCGCATTGTTGAATACCAGGTTCACCCGCCCGAATTCGCCGCGCACGTCCGCGGCGTGCGCGTACACCGCCGCCCGGTGCGCGACGTCCAGCTCATACGGAATGGCTGTGGCGCCGAGCTTTTCGCAGCGACCGGCGGTATCGGCGACCGACTCGGTGTTGATGTCGGACAGCGCGAGCTTGGCGCCGCGCCGGGCGAGTTCCAGCGCGAGGCCACGGCCGATGCCGGAGCCCGCGCCGGTGATCACGGCGACTTTGTCGGTGAAGTTCTTCATTGAACGTCCTTGGGGTTACTGGCAGGAATCGGCCGGCCATTGGTCAGAGCTGTGGGAAACGTTTGTGCCGGACGGTCTTCCAGTACCAAGGTGGGACGCGTCGGTGAACTCGGTGCGGGACTGAAGAATTCGTATTCCGCGGGATCCAGCCGCCTGGTCTGCAGCCAGTACCGCCAGGTGAACCCGGACCACAGCGTGCGGTTGTTCCCGTGCTCGTCCAGATACCAGCTCTGGCAGCCGCCGGTGTTCCACACCGAGCGCGCCAGTCCGTCTTGCAGCCGGGCGTTGAATCGATCCTGCGCCGCCCGCCGCGGCGCCAGCGCGACCGCGCCCTGCTCGCGCACCTGCCGAATCGCCTGCAGCACATAGTGGATCTGCGCCTCGATCATGAAGATCATCGAGTTGTGGCCGAGGCCGGTGTTCGGGCCGACCAGGAAGAAGGCGTTGGGCATGTCCGCGACCGTGATCCCGCGATGCGCCTGCACCCCTTCCCGTGACCAGCGCTCGCCCAGGTCGACGCCGTGTAGACCGACCATCGGCAGATTCTTGAACGAATCGATGACATGAAAGCCGGTGCCGTAGATGATCACATCGACCTTGCGCTCGACGCCGTCGGCGGTGACGATGCCGTCCGAGGTGAAATGGTCGATGCGCTCGGTGACCAGCTCGGTCTTGGGGTCGGCGAGCGCCGGGTAATAAGTGTCGGAGCCGAGCAATCGCTTACAGCCCGCCCGATAGTTGGGCGTAACCTGTTCTCGCAGAACAGGGTCGGCGATCTGCCGTTCGATATGCCGCCTACCGACCCGCTCCAGCACCTTCAGCAGTGTGGGTCGCCAGTTCATCGCATACCCGCCGACCTCGGCACCCCAGTAGATCCCATTGCGCAGCGCGAGGCGCAAGCCGGGCACCCGCGCGAGCGCCCGCCGAAACCGCGCGGAGAACTCCACATCGGCGCGCGGCATCACCCACGGCGGGGTGCGCTGGAACACCGTCAGTTCCGCCACGTCGCCGACGATCTCCGGCACGAATTGGATTGCGCTGGCACCTGTTCCGATCACCGCGACCCGTTTGCCCGCGAGCTCGACCGCATGGTCCCACTGCGCCGAGTGAAACGCCGGACCGGTGAAGTCCGCGCTGCCCCGAAACTCCGGAACGCTCGGAATATGTAGCGCCCCAACCGCCGACACTAGGAACTGCGCGACGTACTCCTGACCGTCGGCGCTGAACGCATGCCAGCGCCGCTCGGCCTCGTCCCAGTAGGTGTGCGCCATCTCCTGATGGAAGCGGATCCGCGGCCGCAGCCGATACTTGCCGGCGACTTCCTTCAGATACTCGAAGATCTCCGCCTGCCCAGAGAATAGTCGTCGCCAATTCGTGCGTGGCTCAAAGGAATACGAATACAGGTGGGTCGGCACATCGCAGGCGCAGCCGGGATAGGTGTTGTCCCGCCAGGTGCCGCCGATCTCATCGGCCTTCTCCACGATGAGGTAGTCATCGATGCCGGCCTGATCGAGCGCGATGCCCATGCCGAGGCCGGAGAAGCCGCTGCCGACGATCAGGACGCGGGTGTGGATCGCGGACGCCATCGTCCCCACCGGCTCTCTGTGCTAAGTATCCAATACCACCGGTTCCGTGTACTTTTCCGAGTGTGTCCCACGCCTCATCCGATGTCAACGCCTCGACCCGGTCATCGGTACCGCTGGTAGCAGGTAGCATCCGGAATTGTGATGCGCAGCGGCCGGAAAACAGACGAGGTGCCACGCAAGCGCGTCGACGCACGCACGGAACGCTGGCGTGAGCATCGGCTGAAGGTGCGCGAGGAGTTCGTCGACGCGGCGTTCCGCGCGCTGGACAAGTTCGGGCCCGAGGTCAGCATGGGCGATATCGCCAAGGAGGCCGGCGCGGCAAAACCCAAGCTGTACCGGCATTTCGAGGACAAGACCGACCTCTACAACGCCATCGTCGATCGGGTCCGCGACATGCTGTGGGAGCAGCTGATCACCGGCGTCGACCTGACCAACGACTCGGCCCACGAACTGGTCCGCCGCGGTGCGGCGGAGTACGCGCTCGTGGTGTCGGAGCACCCCAACGTCTTCCGCTTCATGCTGCACAGCCACTTCGCGCAGCAGTCCGACGATTCCGAACGCGCGCTGCAGTCCGCTCGGCAGTCGGCGAAGCGGGCCGCCGACCTGTTCGCCGAGCTGGCGGCCGACACCCCGGTGGACGTGGACAGTGTCGAACTGGTCATCTATTCGATCTTCGGTGCGGTGGGCTCGGCCACCGACTGGTGGCTCGGCGCGAACCGGTTGAAGACGCAGCCGATGCCGATCGAGAAGTTCGTCGCCTATCTCGCCGAAACCATCGCCGCGCTCACGGCGGCCAATGCCCGGCTCAACGGGATCGTCATCGACACTGATCTGCCACTGCACCTTGCCTTTTCCGGCGAGTAACGCCCTGTCCCGCCGACCGCGCGGGCCGACGCTGAAGCTGTCGTCGCAGCCACCCGAACGACGCTGTTCTGATCGGACCGCTTCGTCGAGGCCAACCGCGTTTGCGACACGTCTATTGTCTCAGCACCCACCGACAAGAATCGGCCCCCTAAGGGGCATTTGAAGTGGGGAATTACGAGATTCAGGGGGTGCCCCGACGGTCAGTCGTTGTGCAGACGCCAGAGCGGGGACACCGGGCCGTGGCCCGCGCCCAGATCGTACGAGGCGGCAAGGCAGCGGTAGGTCCAGTCCTTGGCGAATTCCACCGCTTCGGGCACCGAGTAGCCGTTGGCCAGCGCGCACGCGGTCGCCGCGGCCAGGGTGTCCCCGCCGCCGTGGTCGTTGGTGGTGCTGATCCGTGGCGCGGTGAATTCCAGGAACGTCTCGCCGTCGAAAAGCAGGTCGGTGCTGTACTCCGAGGATCGGAGATGCCCGCCCTTCACGATCGCCCACTGCGGGCCGAGCTTGTGCAGGGCCCGCGCGGCCTGCCGGGCCGACGCGTCGTCGGTGACGTCGATGCCGGTGATCAGCCTGACCTCGTCGAGGTTCGGCGTCACCACCGTCGCCAGCGGGAACAGCGTGTGCCGCACCGCGTCCAGGGCCTCCTCGTGCAGCAGCGGGTCGCCGTGCATGGACGCGGCGACCGGATCGACGATCAGCGGAATCCGCCCGTTGCGGCCGATGCCGACCTCCTGGCAGACGTCGACGACGGCCTCGATAATGGCGGTCGAGGCCAGCATGCCGGTCTTGACCGCGCCGACGCCGATATCGGTCACCACGGCGCGCACCTGACCGGCCACGATGTGCGGCGGAATCTCGTGGAAGTCGCTGACTCCCTTCGAGTTCTGCACGGTCACCGCCGCGACGGCCACGCAGGCGTGCACCCCGCACAGGGCCATGGTGCGCGAATCGGCCTGGATCCCGGCGCCTCCACCGGAATCGGTCCCGGCAATGGTGAGCACCCGGACGGGAGTCTGCCCGTCGGGGGTCAATGGCAGCAGCTTCACGAGACAAACCCTACGACCGTTCGCCCGCGCCGCCACGGGCAACCGGCAACCCCGAGTACTAACAGTAAATGAAAACCATTATCATTAAGGGATGAACCCTGCACCGACCTCCGACCTGCTCCCCGTCACCGTGCTGTCCGGTTTCCTCGGTGCGGGCAAGACGACGCTGCTCAACCACATCCTCGCCAACCGGGAGGGCCGCCGGGTCGCGGTCATCGTCAACGACATGAGCGAGGTCAATATCGATGCCGCGGTCGTCGCGGGGCAGGGGCAGCTCGACCGGACCGAGGAGAGGCTGGTCGAGCTGACCAACGGCTGCATCTGCTGCACGCTGCGCGAGGACCTGATCGAGGCGGTGGGCAGGCTGGCGCGCGAGGGCCGGTTCGATCAGCTCGTTATCGAGTCGACCGGCATCTCCGAGCCGATGCCGGTGGCCGCGACCTTCGACTGGGAGTTCGAGGACGGGTTCAAGCTCGGCGATATCGCGCGACTGGACACCATGGTGACGGTGGTCGACGCGTCCACGTTCCTGGCCGAGGTGGCCAAGGGGCAGGCGCTGGCCGAGCGGAATCTGCAAGCGGGCGAAGGGGATACGCGCACCATCGCCGACTTGCTGGTGGACCAGGTGGAATTCGCCGATGTGCTGCTGGTGAACAAGACCGATCTGGTCGGTGCGGCGGCCGCTGGTGCGGTGGAAGCTACTGTGCGCAAGCTCAATCCGCGTGCTCACGTACTGCGCACGACCAACGGTGTTGTCGAATTGGCCGACGTGCTCGACACCGGTCGATACAACCCGGTGGTCGCCGCCGAGGCCGAGGGCTGGGAGGAGGAGTTGGCGGGCGGGCACACGCCGGAGACCGAGGAGTACGGCATCCGCAGCCTCACCTACACCGCCGACCGGCCATTTCATCCACAGCGTCTGTCCGACGCGCTCGGTGAACTGCGAGGGTTGTTGCGCAGCAAGGGTTTCTGCTGGATCGCCAGCCGCGCCACCTTGGCGGCCATCTGGTCCCAGGCCGGGCCCAATCTCGTCTTCGAGCCCGCCGCGTGGTGGTCGGCGCTGGAAGTGCCTGCCGGACAAGAGATCGTCTTCATCGGCATCAAGCTCGATCGGGACAAGGTTCGTGTCCTGCTCGACAATGCGCTGCTCACCGATGCGGAGTTCGCCGAGGGGCCTGCCGAATGGGCCGGCTATCCGGACCCGTTTCCGGCCTGGGGCGAATTGCACGAGCACGTGTGATGGCAGAGGGCGACCCACGCTCGGCTAGGCCGGAGCGTGGGTCGCGGTAGGGCGGCACGGTGTCCCGCCCTCAGTTCGAGATACCCGGAGCCTGGTGCAGATAGGTCGTGTCGTTCAGCTGCTCGAGCATGAAGTCGGCGATATCGGCGCGGGAGATCTTCAGCGCCAGCCCGCGCTCGTCGGCGGGGAAACCGCGGCGGAAGGCCCGGGTGCGCGGGCCGTCGGTGAACGCGCTCGGCCGCACGATGGTCCAGTCCAGGTCGCTGGCGCGCACATACGCCTCCTGCTGCACATGGTCGGCGTAGGCCTGGCGCAGCAGCATCCCGAACATCAGGTACTTCCACACGAAGTTCAGGTTGCCCCTGCTCTCGCCCGCGCCGAGCGTGGTCTGCACGATCACCCGCTTCACCCCGGTCCGGCCCATCGCCTCCAGCACCGCGAGGGTGCCCTCGGCCCGGACCACGCCTTTGCGTCCCGCGCCGAGCGAGATCAGCACGGCGTCCTGGCCGACGATCGCCCGGCCGACCGAATTGGTATCCAGCACATCGCCTTCCACGATGTGCAGCCGCTCGTGCCGCTGCGCGAGGCCCGCCGCGTTACGGGTGAAGGCGGTCACCTCGTGCCCCTCCTCGATGGCCTGCGCGACCACCAGGCGACCTACCGTGCTGGTGGCTCCGAAGACTGCGAGTTTCATGGTGTTTCTCTCCTTTGTCGAAAGCTGTTGAACTGTTGGTGAATTCAGTACAACAGCGCGAAGTGAGACGAACCATGGCCTCGAGTCTCGAAGACATAAGAGACTGTCTCGCGCGGCCCGGACGGGCGATGGCCCACACCCGTCGCGCGGGTGCGAGCCATCGAGCGGTCGGACTTCAGCCGATCTTGGCGAAGAACTGCCGGATGTCGCCCACAAGCAGCTCGGGCGCCTCGTGCGCGGCGAAGTGGCCTGCGGCGTCGTTCGGACCGCCGGTCCGCGAGCCCGCGTCGTAGGAGTTCCAGCTGACGATGTTGCGGTGGTCCCGCTCGGCGAACCGGCGGATCGACTGGAAATCGCCCTTGAACATGGCGAGTGCCGTCGGGGTCGTGGTCGGACCGGTCGGGCGATCGGTGCTGTGCGCCTCCTCGTAGTAGAACCGGACCGACGACGCCGCGGTGCCGGTCAGCCAGTAGAGGGCGACGTTGCCGATGACGAACTCGGCGTCCAGGCTCTCGCCGAAAAGCTGGGCGTTCCAACCCAACAGGCCGATCGGCGAATCGGTGAGCGCGTAGGCCAGCGTTTGCGGTTGCTGGCTGCACAGGATGTTGAAGGCCATCTTGTTGTCCTGGAACCACTTCAGATGCTCGAGCGCCGCCAGATCCGCCGGCGAGAGGTCGACGAACTCGGCCGGATCGCCGGACGGGAACGAAAACAGCTGCGTCACATGGACACCCACCACCTGGTCCGGCGCCAGGCGGCCCATCTCGGGGGAGACCATCGAACCGCCGTCGTTGCCGATCGCACCGAAGCGCTGGTAGCCGAGCCGATCCATCAGCTCGATCCAGGCCTTGGCGACGCGGCGCATGGTCCACCCGGTGCTGTGCGTCGGGCCGGAGAAACCCATGCCGGGCAGGGCCGGAATCACCAGGTGGAAGGCGGGATCCTCGGCCGACTCCGGTGCGGTCAGCGGCTCGATGAGATCGAGGAATTCGAGCACCGAACCGGGCCAGCCGTGGGTGAGGACCACCGGCAGCGCGTCCGCGCGGGCCGACCGGATGTGCAAGAAGTAGATGTCCTCGCCGTCGATCTCGGTGGTGAACTGCGGGTAGGAGTTCAGCTTCGCCTCGAGCGCCCGCCAGTCGAAGGTCTCCAGCCAGTACTGCGCGAGAGTGCGCACCCGATCCACGGGCACGCCGTACGAGTCGCCGACACCCGGCAGCTCGCTCGGCCACAGGGCCCGGCGCAGGCGGTCGGACAGATCGTCGAGCTGGGCCTGGGGGACGTTGATCTGGAAGGGCTTGATGGTGCTCATTGCGATCTCCTTGTAAAACGGAATGCTTCGTTCTGTTTGAAACCGTAGCAGAACGGATCATTCCGTTTCAAGTGTTATGCTGAAGTCATGCCGAAACCGCCCGATGCTCCAGCTCAGAAGGCCTTGCCCGGCCGGAAGGCGCAGGCGGCCCGCAACGACGGGCTGATCCTGGACGCCGCGCGCGCCGTGTTCCTGGCCGACGCCAATGCCCCGATCGCCGCCGTCGCCGAGCGGGCCGGGGTGGGGATCAGTGCGCTGTATCGCCGCTACCCGAGCAAGGAAGTCCTGCTGCGCACGCTCTGTTACGACGGGCTGCGCCGCTACAACGTGGAAGCCGATGCGGCGCTGGAGGATTCGGACGGCTGGCAGGGACTGGTCGGCTTCCTGGAACGGGTCGTCGACGCCGACGTGCACTCGCTGACGGTGCACCTCGCAGGCACCTTCACGCCGGACGAGTCGATCCTGCCCGCCGTGACGCATTCGGCCGAGGCGAACGACGAGATCGTGCGCCGCGCGCGGGCCACCGGGCGGCTGCGCCCAGGGGTCACCTCGGAGGATCTCGGCCTCATCCTGGAATCGTGTGCGGCCATCTCGATGCCCGATCCGGATCGCACCGCGCAGCTGCGCCGCCGGGTGCTGGCCATGCTGGTGGCCGGCCTGTCCGTGGACGGTGAACTGCCCGGCCCCCCGCCCAAGGCGGGCGAGTTCGCCTGGCGTTGGGAGCGGCGGCAATGAGCCGTCGCGCACTGTCGACGAATTCGCCCGCCGCGCGCCGTCCGCGCTGGTAGGAATACTGCAGACGCGAAAGGACCCCGCTATGAACTGGACGCTCGAGGTGGTGATCGTCCCGGTGTCGGACATCGACCGGGCGAAGGATTTCTACTCGCGGAAACTGGGCTTCGTCATCGACCACGACGTGGTGCCCGGCGAGGGGATGCGCATCGTGCAGCTCACCCCGCCCGGCTCCGGCTGTTCCATCGTGATCGGCGAGGGCGCCGTCCCGAAGATGGTGCCCGGGTCACTGCAGGGCCTGCAACTGGTCGTGCCCGATATCCGAAAGGCGCACGCCGAGTTGGTATCTCGCGGAGTGGAGGTGAGCGAAGTGCAGATCCTCGGCGCGAACCCGCCCGGCGTGGCCGACCCGCTCGACAACATCGGCTTCGTCTTCTTCGCCGATCCCGACGGCAACGGCTGGACCGTCCAGCAGATCTCCACCCGCCCCTGACGGCTACTGCCGGGTGGTGAGGAACAGGGTCTGGGTGCTGCGGCCCAGCGGACCCTTCTCGTCGAAGAGTGCGGATTCGGCCAGGCCGATGCCGTGCGGTTGCGGGTAGGTGACCGCGTCCAGGCAAACCCATTCACCGGCCGGTTGCCGGTGCAGGGTGACCGTGAGGTCGGTATTGATGAAAAGGTAACTGGACCAGTCGAGCACGGAACTGACGCCGTTGCCGGAATCGGCGGCGGCTAGGGTGCGTTCCAGCGGGCTAGGGTCGGTGCCCGCGACGATCGGGTACTTCAGCCTGATCCAGCAGATCGCCGGTCCCGCTTCGATGAAAGAGCCGGTGACGAAGCGGTATTCGATGCCGGTGTGGAAGCCGACGGCCTGGTCCGACGGGAACGATGTCGCGCCGGGTACGTGCTCGGGGCCGGGGCGAGCACCGGTCGGCAGGATGTGTTGGGGAAGTTGGAGTTCCGGGTCGGCTCGCTTGAATCGCCATGCATTGGCCTGCATTACCGGCCCGCGATCGGTCGACAAGGTTGCCTCGATCAACTCCACGCTGCGGCCGGCACGCGCGACGCGGGTCTGAACGGTAAGCGGCTCCAACGGAATCGGGCCCAGGATCTCCACGGCGACGCGTCCCACCTGAAAACCCTCGCGCGGCTCGCAGCGCTCGATCGCGTGGCCGAGCAGCGCCGAGGGCGGACCGGCATGCTGCGCATCCGGCGACCACGGGCCCCGCGTCAGTTCGGTCGAAACGAACCGATTCGGGTCTGCGTCGTCAGGTAGGTAGAAAGCGTCGCTCACATCGTTGTCCGTCCGTCGGACCGGCAGCGCTGCCGGTCTGCGAGTTGTTCGGTCTACGAATTCTGCAACGACGGGTTCGGGTGCGAGATTCCGGCCGGTAGTGCGGGACTAGACCCGGCCGAAGGCCAGCGCCACGTTGTGGCCGCCGAAGCCGAACGAGTTGTTCACTGCGTAGTCGATGCGCTGCTTGCGTGGCGCGCCGCTGACTATATCCAGGTCGATCGCCGGATCGCGGTTGTCGAGATTCAAGGTGGGCGGGACGATCTGGTCGCGCAGCGTCAACATCGTGACGAGCGATTCGAGGGCGCCGACCGCGCCGATGGAGTGTCCCAGTGCGGATTTCGGGGCGTAGATCGACGCGTTCGGTGCCACGGCGGCGATCGCATTGGCCTCCGACGCATCGCCGATCGAGGTCGAGGTCGCGTGCGCATTGATGTGCTGAATATCCGAAACCTGTAGTCCAGCAGTCTGTATCGCTTTGCGCATGGCCCGCGCCGCGCCCACACCGGCCGGCTCCGAGGCAACGATGTGATAGGCGTCGGAGGTGATTCCCGCGCCGAGCACCCGGCCGTGGATCTCGGCGCCGCGGGCCCGCGCGTGCCGCTCGGATTCGAGCACCAGCAGCGCGCCCGCCTCGCCGAAAACGAATCCGTCCCGATCCCGATCGAACGGCCGCGACGCCCGCTCCGGTTCCTCGTTGCGGGTGCTCATCGCCCGCATCATGGCGAAACTCGCGATGGGCACCGCGTGGATGTGCCCCTCGACGCCGCCGGTCACCACCACATCGGCCTCGCCGGTGCTGATCAGCCGCCAGGCCTGCGCGATCGCCTCCGAGCCGGACGAGCAGGCCGACACCGGCGCGAAAACGCCTGCCTTGGCGCCGATTTCGAGGCCGACGGTGGCGGCAGGCCCGTTCGGCATCACCATCGGCACCGACATCGGCGATACCTTCCGATAGCCGCCGGCCCGCATCGCGTCGACCGCGTCGATCAGTGCGTCGCCGCCGCCGAGTCCCGTGCCGATGGCGACTGCGAGCCGCTCGCCATCCATTTCCGGAGCGCCTGCCTTATTCCAGACGGCACGGCCGAGCACCAGGGCCAGCTGTTCGACATAGGACAGTCGCCGCTGCTCGACCCTGGTCAATTGCTCGCCCGGATGCGACTTCAGCTTGCCGCCGATGCGCACCGGCAGGTCGTACTCGGCGACGAAGTCCTCGGCGAGCACGCCGATGCCGCTGTGCCCGAGCAGCAGCTCGGACCAGGTCGTATCCATGTCCTCGGCCAGCGACGTGGTGGCCGCGTAGCCGGTGACGACGACGGCAGGCCGAGTTTCTGAAGCGATTGTTACAGTCACGATGTCATGGATACCTGTACCAGTCGCTACAGTCAACTCATGGCTCGTCCCCTCGACCACGCGAAACGCGCGGAGTTGCTCGCCGCCGTCGTGCACTACATCGCCGACCATGGCCTGGCAGAGCTGTCCCTGCGTCCGCTCGCCGCGGCGCTCGGCACCAGCTCACGCATGTTGATCTATTACTTCACCACCAAGGAGGAGCTGCTGGTCCAGGCGCTGGCCACCCAGCGCCCCGACCTCGCGACACTGTTCTCGGAGGTCGCCGATGTCACCGAGTTGCGCGCGCAGCTGTGGGAGTTCTGGCAGGCCAACACCTCCGGCGACGGCCGCACCAGCGTTCGGGTGATGCTGCAGGTCCTGGGCACGTCCTGCGCCTCGCACAGCCCGTACGCCGATTACGCCAAGACTGCCATCGCGACCTTCATCGACTCGCTCGCCGACGGCCTGCGTGGACTGCCTGCCATCGATGATCCAGAACTCGTAGCGACACTGCTTGTTTCGGGCCTGCGCGGCATTCTCCAGGATCGCCTGATCACCGGCGACGTCGACCGTACCGACCGCGCCGCCCGTCTGCTGATCGACCAAGCCCTGCGCTAGTTGTTTGTCGGATGACCGGCGGCGCGGTTACTTGGTGTTTGCTAGAGCGCAGTGGATGCTGAGTTGGGGCGAGCGAGGAGGCGGGATGGCTGCGAGCGTGCCTGGGCCGGAGGCTGACAAGTCGACGGTGGGTGGCGTGCGGTGGGTGATGCTCGCCGTGCTCTGCGCCAGCCTGTTGTTGGTGGCGATGGATGCCACCATCCTGAATGTCGCGCTGCCGTCGCTGATCGCCGATCTGCGGGTGGGGCAGCTCGAACAGCTGTGGATCATCGACGTCTACGGGCTGGTGCTCGGCGGGCTGCTGATCACCACGGGCGCGGTCGGTGACCGGGTCGGCCGAAAGCTGCTGTTCCTGATGGGTTTCGTGCTCTTCGGCGTGGCCTCGGTGGTGGCGGCGACGTCGCAGAGTTCGTGGCAGTTGATCGCCGGGCGGGTGCTGCTCGCCATCGGCGGCGCGATGGTGATGCCGTCCACGTTGTCGCTGATCAGGAACATCTTCACCGATGTGCGCGAGCGCACCCTGGCCATCGGCATCTGGGCCGCGGTGGCGGGCGCGGGCGCGACCATCGGCCCGATCGTCGGCGGGGTGGTGGTCGAACAGTTCGGCTGGGCCTCGGCGTTCTGGTTGAACGTGCCGGTCGTCGTGCTCACCGTGCTGGTCGGCGCCTGGCTGCTGCCGGAATATCGTGCGCCACAATCGGGTTCGCTCGATTGGCTGGCCGCCGTGCTGTCCATCGTCGGGATCGTCGGATTGGCCTGGGGCATCAAGCATGTCGCCAAAGGCACACCCGCACTGGTGGACTGGGTCATCTTGGTGCTCGGTGTGCTGCTGCTCGTCTGGTTCGCCCGCCGCCAGCTCGCCGCCGCCGACCCGCTGCTCGACGTGCGATTGTTCCGCAACGGCGCCTTCTCGGCCGCCGCGCTCGCCACGCTGCTCGCCATGCTCGCGATCGGCGCCGCACTGTTCCTGATCTCGCTGTGGCTGCAGTACGTGCACGGCTACTCGCCGTCCGAGGCGGGCCTACGCACCCTGCCGTCGGCGTTGACCCTGCTGGTCGCGTCGCTGGCGACCCCGTGGTTGATGCAGCACATCGGCGTTCGCGCCGTGCTCGCCATCGGGCTCGGCGCGCTGGCCATCGGGTTCCTCGGGCTGGCGCTGAGTCCCGAGCCGACCACGTATCCCGTTGTCGCACTGGTGCTCGCGTCCTTCGGTCTCGGCGACGGTCTGGCGATCACCGCGGCCGCCGCCGTCCTGGTCTCCGCGGTGCCGCCGGAACGCGCCGGGCAGGCCGGTGCGGTCTCGGAGACCAACTACGAACTCGGCATCGGCCTCGGTGTCGCCTTGCTCGGCAGTATCCACGGTCGTGTTTTCACCGAGAACATGGTGGGGCTCCCGCTGCATGGTGAAAATCTGGACGAGGCAAGGGAATCCATCGGTGGTGCCGTGGAAGTAGCAGGCCGCCTGGACAATGCGACCCGCGAGCAAGTCCTGGACACCGCCCGTCACGCCTTCGACACCGCCCTCACCACCACCGCCTACGTCTCGGCGGCCATCGTCACCACCGTTGCTGTGGTCGCAGTCTGGTTGGTTCCCAAGGGATTCCGAGTAACCGGCTCCCATTAGCTCTCGGGCGGGTAGGCGTGCTCGAAGAGGCGGCGCATCAGGTCGGACAGTTGGTCGCGCTCCTTCGGGCTCAGCGGCGCGAGCAGGTCGTCGCCGACCTGGTGTGCCTCCTTGCCGAGAGCGGTCAGTGCGGTGCGACCGGTGCGGGTGATCCGCACGGTCATCCGTCGTCGATCGTTATCGTCCCGCGTGCGCTCGACCTGCCCGGTCGCGGCAAGCTCGTCGACGATCTTGGCCACATCGCTGGGGTGAATGGTGAGCCGCTCGGCCAGATCTCGCTGCGCGTGCG
The DNA here is from genome assembly GCF_044459885.1 of Nocardia sp. NPDC050175. NCBI lineage: Bacteria > Bacillati > Actinomycetota > Actinomycetes > Mycobacteriales > Nocardiaceae > Nocardia > Nocardia sp. NPDC050175. The sequence continues at coordinate 152,482 of NZ_JBITJI010000017.1, read as the reverse complement.
GCCCGAAGTCGGCCAGGGCGGCGAGTATCGCCATGTGCCACAGGCGAAGTCCACGCGCCGCCAACCGATCCGCGAACCGCCCGCGCGCGGCCTTGCCCACCCGCGACAGCAGGTAGATATCCAACCCGAGCAAGCTCGGCGGCAAGGCGCGTCCAGCGTTCATCGCCCTATTGTAGGGCCGAACCTATAATAGGTCAGCACCTACTAAATGGAGAACGCCATGGACGCCCTGCATCCGAGACTGCTCGTCACCCGCTTCGCCGACTGCTTCACCTTCTACGCCGCCGTCCTCCCGGAGCTGATCGGCGCCGAACTGATCAAGGGCACCGCCGCAGGCCCCTACGCCAACTGGGACGTCGACGACCAAGCCGTCCTGGTCCTTTTCGACCGCGCCGCCATGGCCGACATAGCGGGAACCGCCACCCTGCCAACACGATCCGCCCCCGCCCAAGACGCAGTCATGTTCGTCTGTCGCGTCAAAGACGTAGACGCCGGCCTGGACCTCTGCCTCCGCCACGGCGCAACCGTGGTCGCCGCCCCCACCGACCGCGAACAGTGGGGCCCCAACCTCCGCACCGCCCACCTCCGCGACCCCGACGGCACCCTGATCGAACTGCAGTCCTATTGACTCGACCGGATGTCGAGGTTCACTGGCGCGGCTGAGTCTGCGCGGTCCACTGATGTCCATCGAACCAGCGCAGCATTGCCGGGTTGGCGTTGTCGGGGTACCAGCCCGGCGCGATCGTGCCGGGCGGTTGAAGTCGCGGTTGTCGGGTCGAGCTGGACTTCACCACCAGGTACGTGACGCCGCCGATCCCCGCCATGATCGCAAAAAGGACAAGCAGGATGAGAATGTGCCAGACGCTGATTGCTCCCATCCGATCAGTATTCACCGGGTTGGGCTGCTGGTGGCCGGTGTCATGATGTCGTCACCATTGCGACGATCGGGCCAGGCGATCTGTGCGAAAGTTGGCAGCGTGAACCGAGATTGGGAAGAGCGGGTAGCCGCGGCCTGGGCCACCTTCGATGACTACGACGAAGCCGACGCGGGCGAGTTCCGTGCGGTGATCGACGCGCTGGTCGCCGAGTTGCCCAGCGACCACCCGCTCGGACCCTTCGAGCAGGCGGGCGCCTGGGATTCAACGGGCCACTCCGACAAGGCGATTCCGCTGTACCGGGAGGCGTTGGCGCGCGGGCTCGACGGTAGTCCGCGGCGTCAGGCCACCATCCAACTGTCGAGCTCGCTACGGAACATCGGTCAGGCGGAGGAGGGCGTCACGCTCTTGACCGAGGAACTCGCCGCCCGCACCGACGAATTGGACGACGCCGTGCGCGCGTTCCTGGCCCTGTGCCTGTCCACCCTCGGCCGCGACCGCGAGGCACTCTCGCTGGCGCTTGGTGCCCTCGCCCCGCACCTGCCTCGATACCAGCGCTCCACCGCGAACTACGCCCGAGAATTGGTCGAGTAGGGCTTTCGCTCAGCCCGCCGCGTCGGGTTCCTCTCCGATCGCCTTGAGCGCGAGCCGATGCAGCGTGCGCCGCTCCTGCTCGTCGAGACGGCCGAGCACTCGTTCGGTGGCGCGTTCTACTTCCGCATCGGTCTGTGCGCACTGCGCCCTGCCCGCCTGCGTCACGGTCAACCGGTACTTGCGTCGGTCGTCGGTATCCCGGGTGCGGACCACCAGCCCCGCCTGCTCCAGGCCGTCGATCAACCGGACCATCTCGCTGCGGTCGATGCCGAGCGACGCGGAAACCTGCTGCTGGGACAGCTCGCCGAACTCCTCGAGGCAGGTCAGTACCCAGTGGTCGCGCAGCGACGAGCCCAGTTCGGCGTGCACCGCCTTGTGCAGCTTGCCGAGGGCGTAGCTCGGGAAGCGCAGCAGGCCGCGGGGATGCAGGTGGTCATCGGACATTCCGACATCTTATCCATTGTTGAGTCGCAAGATTGTTGATAGTCTCCACAATCTCAGAGCTCTACTGATTTCGGAGGGTCCATGTCGGATACTCGAACGGCGGTGCCGGCCGCCGAACCCGCACTCGAAGCCATCCCCGCGGCGGTCTGGCGGGTCGCGGGCGTCGTCGTCTTCGGCGCGGTGATGAGCATGCTGGACACCTCGCTGGTGAACGTCGGGCTCAACACCATCGCCACCGATCTCGGGGCGACACTCGACAGCGCGCAGTGGATCGCCAGCGGCTACCTGCTCGCGCTCGCGGTCACCTTGCCGCTGGTCGGTTGGCTGGGTAGGCGGTTCGGTTTGGATCGGGTGTGGATCGGAGCGCTCATCGGGTTTACCATCACCTCGGGGCTGTGCGCATTGGCGCCGAATGTCGGATGGCTCATCGCATTACGCATCGCGCAGGGGTTGACCGCAGGGCTGCTGGTGCCCGCGGGACAGGCCATGATCGGTCAGGTGGCCGGGCCGCAGCGGCTGGGGCGGGTGATGAGCGTGGTCGGCATCGCGGTAGTCGCCGCCCCCGCCGTCGGACCGACCGTCGGCGGCGTGATGCTGGCCCAACTACCTTGGGAATGGCTGTTTTTGATCAATATCCCGTTGGGCCTCGTCGCGTTGGTGCTGGCGCTGCGGGTGCTGCCGCGCATCGAGAAATCGGACTCGGGCACCTTCGATTTCGTCGGGTTCGCCCTGATCGGGGCCGGGTTGTCGCTGCTGGTTTACGGGCTCGGCGAATTCGGCAGCCGGGGTGAGTTCTTCGCCCCGACGGTGGGTGTGCCGGTGGTGCTCGGTGCGCTTGCCCTGATCGGGTACGTGCTGCGGTCGGTGCGCGGACGCGGACCGAAGCTGTTGGACGTCAGCATGTTTCGCAGCCCGGTGTTCAGTACAGCCAACGCCGCCAACTTCTTCAACGGAGCCTCGCTGTTCGGCTCGATGCTGTTGCTGCCGTTGTACTTTCAGCTGCTACACGGACAGAGCCTGATCGTCACCGGATTGTCCTTGGCGACCTTCGGTCTCGGCGGCATCATCGCGCTGCCGATCGCGGGCCGGTTGACCGATCGGTACGGCGGCGGGGTCGTCGCCATGGTCGGCAACACGTTGGCGGTGCTGGTAACCGTGCCCTTCGCCTTCGGTGACGCGTCGATGAACCTCGTGCTGATCCAGATCCTGCTGCTGATCCGCGGCATCGGCACCGGGCTGACCGGCATCCCGGTCGTCGCGGCCGCCTACGCCGCGGTCCGCCGCGACCAACTGTCCGACGCGGCGTCGACGGTGAATATCCTGCAGCGCGTCGGTGGTTCGATCGGTGCGGCCCTGCTCGCGGTGGTGCTCTACCGGTCGGCCGCCGCCGGCCTCCCGATCGACGCCGCTTTCCGCCAGGCCTTCTGGTGGCTCACCGCCGCGACCGCCATCTCGCTGGTCGCGTCGATCTGGTTGTGGCGCACGGAGGTTCGCCTGCGCCGCTAACGGCACGTAGGTTCCGTGGTACCACGTCGCGGGGTCCAGAGCGGACCCCGCGACCAGATGTGCTGCGCCGAGCGGGCATTCGTCAGGCGTCGAGGGCTGCGGTGACCTTGCGGGCCATCGCCGCCACGGCAGGGCTCGGGTCGCCCTTGCGGGACTGAGCGGCGGCTTCGACGGCGACGAGGACGGTGTCGCGGAAGTTGTCGGCCTCGCCCGGATACTGCTTGCCGAGCAGGTGCATGGCCGCGGTCAGGCTCGGCAGCACGTGGTCGGCCAGGTCGGCGACCGACTTGCCTTGCAGGTGAATATCTTTGGACTTGGCGGAGAGCACGTGCCCGACCAGCCCGGTCGCCGAGGTCAGGGCGATGGAGCCGTGCGAGATGCCCTTGTGCGGCGCACCAGCGGCAGCCATGAGCGCGACAGTGCCGTAGGCGGCGGTCCGCAGGGTGCTCTTGTCCTGGTCGCTGAGGGTGATGGTGTTGGACATGTCGTGTACTCCTCGAAATCGGTGGTGGCACTGACTCTGTCGGTGCCGGTCGTTTTGCTCGATGTACACACTCTGGCTGGGCTCGCTGACACCGACCTGACACCCGCCTGACGCCTACTGACACAAGTCCCGGTGGGGCAGCTGGACTGTGTCGATGAATTTCGGGCGGGTCGGCCGTCAATATGTCTGGATAGACCGACAGAGAGGAATTCGGACATGACGCGACCGTTTCGATTCGGGGTTGTCGCCCCGCTCATGACTGACCTGCCGACGTGGCGAGATCGCGTTCGTCGCATCGCCGACAGCGGCTACTCGACGCTGCTGGTGCCCGACTTCCCGCTCACGCAACCGGCGCCCGGTCCCCTGCTTGCCACTGCCGCAGCCCTTACCGACCTGCGCGTTGGCACCTGGGTGTATGCCTCGCCGTTCCGCCCGCCGTGGATGACGGCGTGGGAAGCGCACTCGCTGTCGCTGCTGACCGACGGTCGTTTCGAGATGGGCATCGGCACCGGCAGGCCAGGAATCGAGGACGAGCTCCGCGACAAGGGGCTGCCCGTGCTCTCGCCGAGTGAGCGGCTGGCTCAGATCGGTGAAACCGTCAGGGCGCTACGCGATCTCGATGGCCCCGACCTGCACACGCCGGTGGCGATGGCCGTACTCGGTCCGAAGGCCAGGGCGCTGGCGGCCGAGGTCGCGGACACGGTCACCTTCGCGCTGGGGGATCAGTCGCGGACCGAAGTCGCGCGGCTGGCCCAGGACTTCCGCGCGGTTCCGGACATCGAGCTCGCGCTCGCCGTGCCGGTCATCGGCGACGAGGTCGCGCCGCACATGGGGCCTCCCGAAACCGACCCGGCAGCGCTTCGCGCGGCGGACGCACTGACCGTACTTCCGGACGACCCGGCCGCCGCCATCGAGGAAATTCAACGGCGACGAGAAGAAATCGGCTTCTCCTACTTCATCTTCGGCGCCGACTTCGCCGAAAGGTTCGCACCTGTCGTCGCACAGCTCGGGTGACGACAGGTCGTCAGTGATCGGCGCCGGTCAGAACGCTTGACTGAACCGATACCAGGGTCCATTGATATGCCAGTACCCGTACTGCCCGTCTCGGATCGGTCCACCTTCGGCCACGGCGTCCGCCGGGACACCGTTCGGGAGATGGGCAATACCCACCGAATCCATGAAGCCACCGTCGGTATAGAAGTGGCACCCGGCGGCGCGCCGACTGGCATGGGTGACCAAGTAGACGCCGATGAGGCCGGTATCAGTGCACCGGACTTCGGCTCGTTCGAGGCTGCCTTCCGACAGCGCCCAGCCGACGCTGCGCGGAATGTCGGTATGGAGCAGCGCGAAGGTGATCGCCACTATCGCCGGGGCGATCAGACCGAGCATGAAGGTGCGGTAGTAGAGCATGGCGACCAGGGCTGGGACGAGCCAGCCGATAGCGGCGAGCCCCAACACGAATATGGCGGCCATGAACCCGAGGAAGGAACCATTGGACATGCCGAACCACAGCAGCGCGATACAGCACAGCGCGGCGAGAAAGGTAGTCGCTATCAGCGGCGCGGCCCAACCGTCCGGGAGCTGACGGACGGGATCGGCGGTCACACTCATGCGCTGATCCTGCTGCATGCACTGCCTGTGGGGCGACTGAAAAGAACGCACGTCGAGGGTCCCACCTATCAATCCCGTGGTTATTAATATTGACCCGACAATTTGCTATATGTGTGCTGCGTCCGGTGTATCCGAGCAATGGAGGTCGGGATGTCCAGTAAGGCGCAGCGACGCGTCTGCGGGTTAGGCGTTGCCGCAGTGGCCGTCATGGTGACGTTGGCCGGGCCGGCGATTGTGTCATCGAATCCGGCGGGTGCGGCGCCACCCCTGCCGCAGGTGGATGAGTTCTACCAGCCACCAGCCGGTTTCGAGGCCGCGGCGCCGGGCGCGATTCTGCGATCCCGGCCGATCGAGTTGGTGGTGCAGTTGCCTGCGCAGGCTTGGCAACTGCTCTATCGCACCACCAATGTGTTCGAGCAGCCGGATGTCACCGTCACCACGGTGTTCCTGCCCGACAATGTCCGACCGGACCGGCCGTTGGTGTCGCAGCAAATGTTCGAGGACGCGTCCGGTCCGCAATGTGTCCCGTCCTACGGGCTGCAGGCGGGTGCCCAGTCCTCTACGGAGACCACGGGGCAGATAAAGGATTTGCAAACCATGCTGGCGAACGGCTGGGTGGTGTCGGTGCCCGACTTCGGCGGGCGATTCGGCCACTTCCCGGTTGCCCAGGAGCCCGGTTTCATGGCGCTGGATGGCATTCGCGCGGCCACGCGGTTCGCGCCGCTCGGTCTCGGCTCCGAGACCCGCGTCGGTCTGTTCGGGTATTCGGGCGGCGGGTTCGCGACGGGGTGGACGGCTGAGCTGCAACCCAGTTACGCACCCGAGCTCAACATTACCGGCGCCGCGTACGGCGGCCCCGGAGCGGATATCAATGCGGCATTGTTCACCACGAACGGCGGGCCCTTTTCGGCCATAGTCGGTAGCGGCCTGTCGTCCTACTACGCGACCTATCCCGAGGTCAAAGCGGCGATGCGACCGCACCTGACACCCGAGGGGGCGGCCGTGATGGATCAGATCCAGACGCAATGCCTGACGACGACGCTGGCCCAGCAGTTCTTCGGCGACTGGAAACGGTACTTCGACATCCCGTTGGACCAGGTCCTGGCGTTGCCGCCGCTCGCCGACGTTATCAACCAGGCCAGGTTGGGTACCCACGCGCCGTCGGCGCCGCTTTATGTCTTTCAAGCTGTGCAGGACGAGGTGATTCCGGTGGGCTCGACCGACCGGATGGTCGAAGATCTCTGTGCCCGTGGGGCTCGGGTCACCTATATCCGTGAGCAGCTGGCCGAGCATTTGAGCATGATTTTCTCGGCCTCCCCTGCCGCGTTCTCTTGGCTGGGGGAACGCCTCAGCACCGATGCTCCGGCACCGGCCGGATGTAGCAGCACTACCGTGCTGTCCCAATTCATCGCCGCGAAGTAACCGGTCGGGCAGTGCGCCGGTAAAGAAGCGTCCGGCTCCCGCAGGTGCGGAAGCCGGACGTGTTGCTGGACAGGCGAACTCGACCTACGTGACGATCGGCAGGTACACCGCGTTCCCACTGTCGACGAACTCGGCGGACTTCTCCGCCATCCCGGCCTCGATCGCCTCCACGTCGGTGAGCTGGTTGCGCTCGGCGTACTCGCGCACGTCCGCGGAGATGCGCATCGAGCAGAACTTCGGCCCGCACATGGAGCAGAAGTGCGCGGTCTTGGCGGGCTCGGCGGGCAGGGTTTCGTCGTGGTATTCCCTGGCCGTGTCCGGATCCAGCGACAGCGCGAACTGGTCGCGCCAGCGGAATTCGAAACGCGCCTTGGACAATTCGTTGTCCCGGTCCTGCGCGTGCGGGTGCCCCTTGGCCAGGTCGGCGGCGTGCGCGGCGATCTTGTAGGTGATCACGCCGACCTTGACGTCGTCCCGATTGGGCAGCCCGAGATGTTCCTTCGGGGTGACGTAGCAGAGCATGGCCGTGCCGGCCTGCGCGATGATCGCGGCGCCGATCGCCGAGGTGATGTGGTCGTACGCGGGCGCGATATCGGTGGCGAGCGGGCCGAGGGTGTAGAACGGCGCCTCCTCGCACAGCTCCTCCTCGAGCCGCACGTTCTCCACGATCTTGTGCATCGGCACGTGTCCCGGGCCCTCGATCATCACCTGCACGCCAAAGGATTTCGCGATCTTCGTCAGCTCGCCGAGGGTGCGCAGCTCGGCGAACTGCGCCGCGTCGTTGGCGTCGGCGATGGAGCCGGGCCGCAGACCGTCGCCGAGGGAGAACGTCACGTCGTACTTCGCCAGGATCTCGCACAGCTCGGCGAAGTTGGTGTACAGGAACGATTCCTGGTGATGCGCCAAACACCAAGCGGCCATGATGGATCCGCCGCGCGAGACGATGCCGGTGACCCGCTTGGCGGTCAGCGGCACATAGCGCAGCAGCACGCCCGCGTGCACGGTCATGTAGTCGACGCCCTGCTCGCACTGCTCGATCACGGTGTCGCGGTAGATCTCCCAGGTGAGCTGGGTCGGATCGCCGTTCACCTTCTCCAGCGCCTGATAGATCGGCACGGTGCCGACCGGGACGGGGGAGTTGCGCAGGATCCACTCGCGGGTCTCGTGGATGTTCTTGCCGGTGGACAGGTCCATGATGGTGTCCGCGCCCCAGCGGGTCGCCCACACCATCTTCTCCACCTCCTCGGCGATCGAGGACGAGACGGCCGAGTTGCCGATGTTCGCATTGATTTTCACCAGGAACTTCTTGCCGATAATGGTCGGCTCCAGCTCTGGATGCTTGTGGTTGGCGGGAATTACCGCGCGACCGAGCGCGACCTCGTCGCGCACCAACTCAGGTGTCACCCCCTCTCGGGCGGCGATGAAGCGCATCTCGGGCGTGATGATGCCCTGCCGCGCCCAGGCCAGCTGGGTCGGCGGCCCTTCGACCTCGGGCTTGGTCCAGGTGTCACGCAATTTCGGTAGGCCCGACTCCAGATCGATCTGGGCTGTGTCGTCGGTGTACGGGCCGGAGGTGTCGTAGACGTCGAAATGCTCACCGTTCGTCAGATTGACCCGACGGACCGGAATGCGCAGCCCGTCAACCTCGGTGTAGTGCTTGACACTGCCTTCGATGGGTCCGGTGGTGACGGTGTCGATGATCTCGGAGCCGTCTTTGGACGTAGCAGTTGCCATGATCGTTCCTCCCTACGCCGGCATTACCCGGTCAGGTTCATACGGTCGACGGCCCTAGCCGTCCTCTCAGCCCGCTGGTGCGAGCCCCCGTTGGCGGTGTGAAATTTTCCAGGCCGAGACTACAGCCACATCCTGTGGGTCGCCCCATGATCGGACGAGCTCCGCCTCCAGACCCGAAAAGCCTGGCCCCCAACCGGACATTCCGGTCGAGGGTCAGGCAACGGGCGGGCGATCAGCGCTCGCGGGGGCCGATCGGGAAACCCAAGGCACCGAAGGTGGCGTTCAGGTTGATCTCGATCTGCGTGAGCAGGGCGTTGAAGTCGGCCAGCATGGACACCACGTTGTCGGTGCGGCAGCCGAACTGGTCCGGTGCGTTCGGCGCGAGCCGCGACTTCAGCCAGTTGAGCGTGTCGGCCATGCCGAGCGACGGCAGGGTCAGATGCTCGCTGAGGTGATCGCGCTTGTAGATGACCGACGCGCCGCCCGCACACCACTGCTGGTCCAGCCGGTCATTCGTCCACACCGGCACCGCCTCGTCGAAGACGCCCTGGTACAGGAAGATCGGCGCGGTCGGAATGTTGCGGCCGAGTACCGTCTGCTCGAAGGTCTCCTTGATCTCGGGAACCTGCAGGAAGTCCGGAATCGGAATGGTCAGCAGCCGCCCGTAGTCGACGAACATCTGGGTGACCGCGTTGCGCGGCAGGCAGGTGCGCTCGGTCCGGTCCATCAGCGCCTGCCCCTCGGGCGTCAGGTACCGATCGGCCGCCTCCTTGAACTTCGGATAGGCCTTGCGCAGCGAGGAGATGCCGATGCCGATCAGCGACGAGAACATCGACCCGTTGACGTGCAGCAGCGACACCACATCCGAGGTCGGCGCGCCGAGGGCGATGCCCTTGACGTTCAGTTCGGGTGCGTAGGTCGGCTGCATCTCGGCGGCCCAGCCGGAGCCCATGCCGCCGCCGGAGTAGCCCCACAGGGCGACCGGGGTGTTCGTGCCGTCCAGGCCGAGCGGCTGGAAACCTTCGGCGGCGCGGATGCCGTCGAGGGTCATGTACCCGGGTTCCTTCGGGACCGTGAGGTGACCGTCGAGGCCCTCGTAGTCCGGCACCGAGATCGCCCAGCCCTGGCTGATCAGCCCGGCGATCGCGATCAGTTCGCTCTGCGAGTGGATGCCCTCCAGCCCGGCCAGGCCCGAACCCTGTTGCAGCACATACGACGGTGAGCAGTCGTTGCTTGCGCTGTCGTAGTAGAACTGCAGCGAAACCAGCGGACGGGAGCGGTTCGGATCCGCGCCCGCGGGCAGGATGATCGTGGTGACGGCGACGGTGGGCTGTTCGTTGAGATCGGTGGTGCGGTAGAGCAGCTGCCAGGAACGCACATTGAGCGGCAGCGCGGTCAGGACCGCGAGGTGCACCTCGCGCGATCGGAGAATCGCGCCGGGTGCTTGACCTTCGAATCCTTCGGGGGGTTGGTAGAACGAGTCCTCGTGCGGGAGTGGCACTGCGGCGGCGGGCGCGGGCTGGACCGCGCCGTTCAGCAGCACGGTGGCCATGGCGATCGCCATCGTCACCAACACGGCCACCGTACGTTTTCCGGTCCGCGGGCGGCCGGTCGGATCACCATTGATCACTGACACGTATGCGTCCTTCCTCATCAACGTGACAGCGATTACAGCACGAGAACCTGTTACTAACAAGAACTCTTTTTAAACGCCATCGAGCTATGGTCGAGGTATGACCCGCAGCAAATCCGCCGCGCGGCCTGCCGAGGGGCCGGCGCGCCGCCGGATCCGTGGACTCGACGCCGAACAGCGCAGCGCCCAGCGGCGCAATCAGCTGCTCGACGCGGCCACCGAACTGTTTGCCGAGCACAGCTATTCGGGAACATCGATCGAGCAGATCTGCCAGCGCGCCTATGTCGGAACCAAAGGGTTCTACGACCATTTCGACAGCAAGGAAGCGTGCTACATCGCGCTGCTCGAACAACTCACCGCGCAGATCCAGCAACGGGTGATCACCGGCGCCGTCGCGGCCGCCGAGCTGGCCTGGCCACAGCGGGCCGCGCCGGTGATCGAGGCCTTCGTGCACGCCATCGCCGACGATCCGCGCTTGGCCAAGGTGACTTTCGGTGAGGCGGGCGGTATTTCGCCGACGGTGGAGCGGATTCGGCGCAGCAACCGACGGTGGTCGGCCGCCTTCCTGGACCGGGAGTGGTCCGGCGAACCCGCGAGCGATCCCGGTGTGCAGCGGGCGCGGCTCGCGCTGGCGCTGGCCGCCATCGGCGGCATGTTCGAACTCGTCGCGGATTGGCTGCACCATCACGACGACGGCGGCACGCCGGACGGCAAGGACCTGCTCATCGAGGACCTGACCGGGTTCATCGCGGTGGTCTACGCGGGCCGGGGAGCGGTTGCGGGACAATAGATCATAGAAAAACGACGCGAGTCGGGCCGAGTTTTTCGGCCCGACTCGCGTCGTTGTGCTGTCCTGCTTATCCGCGCGGGCGCGCGGGCGCGATACGGCCCCTGACCTCGCCGAGACCGATGCGCCGCACATCGGCGCCCGGCGCGGACGCGGTGATGACCACCTCGTCGCCGTCCTCCAGGAAGGTGCGCTTCTGGCCGTTCACCAGCACGGGTTCGCTACCGCCCCAGGACAGTTCGATGAACGAGCCGCGCTGATCCGGCTCCGGGCCGGAGATGGTGCCGGAGGCGTACAGGTCGCCGGTGCGGGTAATGGCGCCGTTCGCGGTGAGGTGGGCCAGCATCTGCGCGGGTGACCAGTACATCCGGGAGAACGGCGGGTGCGACACCGCCTCCCCGTTCCAGGACACCGTCAGGTCGATGTCGAGACCCCACGGTTCCTTTTCCCGCAGGTAGGGCAGGGGTTCGGGGGACTGCTCCTGGGTCGGCACCCGGGCGGGTTCCAGCGCGGCCAGCGGCGTGACCCACGGTGCGATCGATGTCGCGAAGGACTTACCGAGGAACGGGCCGAGCGGCTGGTACTCCCAGGCCTGGATGTCGCGGGCGGACCAGTCGTTGACCAGCACGACGCCGAAGACGCGCTCGGCGAACTCGCCGGTCTCGACGGGATCGCCGAGCTCGGAACCGACACCGACCAGGAAGCCGAGTTCGGCCTCGATATCCAGTCGCCGGGAGGGGCCGAAATCCGGTGTGCCCGAATCGGTTCGGCGCTGACCGTTGGGGCGGATCACTTCTGTGCCGGACACCACCACGGTGCCCGCGCGACCGTGGTAGCCGACCGGCAGGTGCCGCCAATTCGGCAGCAGCGGTTCGCTGTCCGGCCGGAACAGGCGGCCGAGGTTGGTCGCGTGGTCGAGGCTGGCGTAGAAGTCGACGTAGTCGCCGATCGGCACCGGCAGGCCGAGGCGCACCTCGTGCAGCGGATGTATTGCGGTGCTGTCGATTTCATTGTCGACCAGCTCGCGCACGCGTTCGCGCACCTCGCGCCAGCGGCGCGGGCCCTGCGTCATGAGGGCGGCCAGGCTCGGTTCGGCGAATTCCGGATCGCCGAGTGCGGTAGCGAGATCGATGACCGAATCGCCCAATCGCGTTCCGACACGGTAGTTCTGGCCGTCCGGCGCGAACACGCCGTAGGGCAGGTTGTCGGTGCCGAACAGCGAATCGGCGGGTACCTCGACGCGAGTTTTCACGCGGGCCCCCGACCCGACCAGGTCCAGGCGTAGGCCGGGTCCTCGCAGGCGAGGGCGCCCTCGCCGAGTTCCAGCGGCCGGAAGGTGTCGACCATGACCGCGAGTTCGTCGAAGTAGTCGAGCCCGATGCTGCGCTCGTAGGCGCCGGGCTGCGGGCCGTGCGCGTAGCCGCCCGCGTGCACCGACACCGAGCCCTGTCCGATCCCGGATCCCTTGCGCGCCTCGTAGTTTCCGCCGCAGTAGAACATGATCTCGTCGGAGTCCACGTTGGAGTGGTAATACGGCACCGGGACCGACAGCGGGTGATAGTCGACCTTGCGCGGCACGAAATTGCACACCACGAAGTTGTTCCCCTCGAAGGCTTGATGGGCGGGCGGCGGCTGGTGGACACGGCCGGTGATCGGTTCGAAGTCGCTGATATTGAACGTGATCGGATACAGGCAACCGTCCCAGCCGACCACGTCGAACGGGTGGGTGGCGTAGCGCAGCCTGGTGCCGACGACCTGGCTGCCTGGCCGGTGCTTGACCAGCACCTCCACGTCGGTGCCGGTGGCGGTCAGCGTCTCGGTCGGGCCGTGCAGGTCGCGCTCGCAGTAGGGCGCGTGCTCGAGCAGCTGGCCGAACTTCGACAGATACCGCTTCGGCGGGGTGATGTGGCTGGAGGCCTCGATCACGTACGCGCGCAAGGGTTCCGGACCGGTCGGCAGCCAACGATGGGTGGTCGCGCGCGGGATGAGTACCTGATCGCCCTGCCGCGCGGGCACCGCGCCGAAGACCGTTTCGAGCACGGCGGCACCGGATTCCAGGTAGACCAGCTCGTCGCCGATCGCGTTGCGGTACAGCGGCGAAGCCCCCTTGGCGACCACATAGGAGATGCGCACGTCAGCGTTGCCGAGCAGCAGGCGCCGTCCGGTCACCGCGTCGGTCCTGGCGGGTGTGTCGCCGGGGAACAACTCGTGCAGCCGCAGATGTCGGTGCCGCAGTGGATGATTCGGGGTGGTGGACTGATCGGGCAGCTCCCACACCGTCGAGTCGACGATCGCGGGCGGCTGCCCACGGTGGTACAGCAGTGACGAGTCGCCGGAGAAGCCCTCCTCGCCCATCAGCTCCTCGTAATAGAGCTGGCCCTGTTCATCCCGATGTTGGGTATGCCGTTTCGGCGGCACCGCTCCTACCTGTCGGTAGAACGCCATGACCGCACCTCCTTGCCTGGCTTGTGGCCTGGTTCAACTAAGTCACCATCGTAGTGATGGCGGGCCGGGCGCAGTGGCGGAATCCACCCCCGACAGGGCGAATTCTGCCGGAACATCGGAGCATCGGGAGGCATTTCGACTAGCTGTTCGGTTAGTAGCCGACGATTTGTCAAACACGGTGGTTGACGCACAGGCCGACTGATGTCGAGAGCACATGGGTAACTCGTCGGGCATGGACTGGCCCAGCTCTGCTACCCCGCCGGTCGTCAACGCGACCTGAGTATTCGGAGGGCGGCGGAGCTCAGGCGTGACGGAGTGCGCGGTACACGGCGGCACCGACGAAGGCGCCGAGATCCTGTGGTGTCCAAGCGCCTTCGTCCGAGAGCAGGTTGCGCACCGCACCTTCACCTGCCGATACCCAAAGCTCCACCAGCACCGGCAGTTTGCGCTCGGCGTCCGCAGTGCCCCAAGCGCGCAGCGTCGGCCGCAGCAGGGCACTGCAGCGCTCGATGGCGAGTGCGCGGCCGCGGCCGAACGAATCCGCAACGGCCGGATCGGGATTGCCGTAGAGCAGGCGCCAGGCGTCTGGCCGGGCGGCGGCCTTCTCCAGCAGCGCCCGGAAGCCTTCGATGAACACGGTCTCGCCCGCGTCGACGTCGCGGCGCCGCATCACCCCGAGCAGGTCGTCGACCAGGTAGCTTTCCTCGCGCTGGATGAGCGCCTCGATCAGTTCGACGCGATCGGCGAAGCAGGCGTAGACGACCGGACGGGTCACGTTCATCCGCTCGGCGATGGCGGCCATGGTGATCGCCGCGATGCCGTGCTCGACGGCGATGGCCAGCGCGGTGTCGAGCACCTGCGGCCGGCGGCGTTCTGGGCCGAGGTGCGGCGCTCGCTGCCGCGGCCGCACGGCCGAATCGCTACCCATGGGCACCAACATAGCAGCGGAGGTTGCCGAGTTCTCGCTGGTCCCGCGCCTGTAGATCAACTTCCTACATTCGCGAATGTTAATGCTACAGTCGTGCATGAAGTCGGCTGGATGGTGCCGACCGACCTTGTCGAGCGACCTGCACGCAGGCGCGAGCGCGATGCCACGGCCGAGGAGTCAGCGATGACCGAAACCCTGTTCAACCCGAAGACCTGCGAGTTCGCCGAGTTCGACGCGGAAACCCGGCGGCTGCTGCGCGCGACCGTCGATTGGTTCGAGGGCCGCGGCAAGGCGGTGCTCAAGCAGGAGGATCGGGACCGGGTCTGGTATGCCGAATTCCTCGATTTCGTGAAGCGCGAGGGGCTCTTCGCGACCTTCCTCACACCGGCCGCCGAGGCCAACGGCGATCCGAACAAGCGCTGGGACACCGCGCGGATCGCGATGACCAGCAAGATCCTCGGCTTCTACTCCATGCAGTACTGGTACGTCTGGCAGGTCACCATCCTCGGCCTCGGCCCGATCTGGCAGAGCGACAACGCTGCGGCCAAGCAGCGCGCCGCCGCGCTGCTGGACTCCGGCGAGATCTTCGCCTTCGGCCTGTCCGAGAAGGAGCACGGCGCCGACGTCTACTCGACCGATATGACGGTCGAGCCGCAGCCGGGCGGCGGCTATCGGGCCACCGGCGGCAAGCACTACATCGGCAACGGCAATCAGGCCGCGCTGGTGTCGGTGTTCGGCCGCCGCTCGGACAAGCCGATCATCGACAGCTCCAAGGCGCTGGAAAGCAAACCGACGCAAGAGGATTACGAGGGCTACCTGTTCTTCGTCGCGGACAGCAAGCACGAGAACTACCACCTGCGCGGCAATGTCGTCGACGGTCAGATGTACGTGGCCGCCTTCGATCTCGACGGGTATCCCGTTGCCGAGGAAGACATCCTGCACCGCGGTGAGGCCGCCTTCCACGCGGCGATGAACACCGTCAACGTCGGCAAGTTCAACCTCGGCTTCGGTGCCGTCGGTGCCTGCGAACATGCCTACTACGAGGCCATTACGCACGCGGAGAACCGAATCCTGTTCGGGCACCGGGTAACCGAGTTCCCGCAGGTGCAGTCGCTGATGACCGACTCGTACGCGCGGTTGATCGCGATGAAGCTCTACAGCGAGCGGGCCATCGACTACATGCGTTCCGCCTCGCCCGACGACCGGCGTTACCTGCTGTTCAACGCGATCGAGAAGATGACCGTCACCCGGCAGGGGCAGCGGATCATCGAGGACCTCGCCGACGTGATCGCCGCCCGCGGTTTCGAGAAGGACATGTACTTCCCGATGGCGATGCTCGGCCTGTTCGGCCTGCCCCGGCTCGAGGGCACCGTGCACGTGAACATGGCCCTGGCACTGAAGTTCATGGCCAACTACATGTTCCATCCGGCTGACGCCGGCCTCGCCGCCCTGCAATTCCTGCCCGGTGCCGGTTCCGCGCCCAAGGGCACGGTGCGCGCGGTCTCCGGTGCACTGAGCTGGTCGAGTCGCCGCCTCGCGCCCCGCGCCGGTGCCGCAGTGCCGAAGCTGCGCGCCGAATTCGCCGGTGCCGCATACGCTCCCGTGCCGACCCGCCGCGACACCGCCGACGACGAATTCCTCTTCCGCCAGGGCCCGAGCAGCGGCCTCGGCCGCATCCGCTTCAGCGACTGGCGCCAAGTCTTCGAAAAGTTCACCCACATCCCGAACGTCGCCGTCTTCCTCGAGCAGGCCCTAGCCTTCCAAACCCTCCTCGCCGCCGCGGCCCCCACCGCCGCCCAGCAACGCGACGTCGACTTCCTCTTCGCCCTGGGCGAACTCTTCACCGCCCTCCCCTACGCCCAACTCATCCTCGAACAAGCCGAAATCGAAGGCACCAGCCCAGCAGTCCTCGACCAAATCTTCGACAACTTCGTCCGAGAATTCGCCAAAAACGCCCTAACCCTGCACACTAAACCGGCCGCCACCAAAGCCCAGCAAACCCGGTCCCTCGACCTCATCCGCCGCCCAATAGCCGACCGAGCCCGCTTCGACCAGGTCTTCACCGAGGCCAGGTCCCTGTCAGGCACCTACGAAATGAACTCGTAGAAACGGGAACATCCGGCCAGCCGCCATCGCGATCGAAGCGCCCGAGCACCGTTGGCGCGTCGATCAGCCGAATCGCCGACGATCACGGAAATGGGTGATGACCTCGACAGATTGGCGGTCGCGCCAGGTAAAATCCCTTGTAGTTGTCGGTGTGGTCCAATATCTTTCTGCTATGACTGCTGTCGAGGAGTCTCTTATGGCCGCTGAGTCTCTAATGACTGCCGAGGAGTTCGAAGAACTCGCTCGGGCGGCTGATCATATTGCGGAGGGTGTGCGGCTCGAGTTCATCGACGGACAACTGGGGGCAAAGGCAATGCCGGATGGGTCCGACCGGCTGATAGTCAGTCGGTGAAGTCGGCTATTACGGGGGCGTGGTCGCTGGCGCCCTTGCCTTTTCGTTCTTCGCGGTCGACTACGGCGTCGGTTGCGTGGGTGGCCAGGGCGGGGGAGGCGAGGATGAAATCTATGCGCATGCCCTCTTTGCGGGGGAAGCGGAGTTGGGTGTAGTCCCAGTAGGTGTAGACGCCGGGGCCGGGGGCGAAGGGGCGCATGACGTCGGCGAAGCCGGTGTCCAGGAAGGACTGGAAGGCGTCGCGTTCGAGTTGCGAAGTGTGGGTTTTGTTTTCGAAGAACTCGGGGGACCAGACGTCATCGTCGGTGGGGGCGATGTTCCAGTCGCCGACGAGGGCGATCTTGGCCTGCGGGTCCTCGGCGAGCCAGCGGGCGCCGTTGTCGCGCAGGGCGGCAAGCCATTCCAGCTTGTAGGTGTAGTGCGGGTCGTCGAGCGCGCGGCCGTTGGGGACGTACAGGCTCCAGACCCGGACACCGCCGCAGGTGGCACCGAGCGCGCGCGATTCGACGACCGGCGCGCTGATCAGCGATTCACCGGCCTCCTTGTCGAAGCCGGGCTGGTTCGGGAAGGCGAACTCCACATCCTTCAGGCCGACCCTGGAGACGATGGCGACGCCGTTCCACTGGTTGATGCCGAGATGGGCGACCTCGTAACCGAGTTCGTCGAACCGCTCGAACGGGAACTGGTCGTCGCGGCACTTCGTCTCTTGGATCGCCAGTACGTCGATGTCCTGGCGGTCCAGAAACTCCGCCACCCGGTCGAGCCGGGAGCGGATCGAATTGACGTTCCAGGTGGCGAGGCGCACAGCGGCCTTCCTTCGTAGGGATGTAACTCCGTTTTACCGGAGGCCGGCGGACCGGTGGGGATGGTTCGTCGGGGATGCGTACCGATACATGTGGTGTTCGACGAAACCCAGCTCGCGATACAGCGCTAGGGCGCCACTGTTTCCGGCCTCGACCTGAAGGTACGCGTGCGTCGCACCACGACTGTGACCCCACCGGATCAGCTCGGCGCATACCAGCGAACCGAGCCCCTTCCTGCGATGCTCCGCGCCCACCGCGACACAGGTGAGACCGATCCACCGCCGCCCGTCCGGCGCCGTGGTTACCGCTCCGCGACCGATCGCGATCGGCGTCGGCACGCCGAGCGAGGCGAACCCGAGCTCGCCGTCGCGCACGGCGGTCAACACCTCGACATCCAGCTCCCGCGCCGAAAGTCGTTGTGGTGTCGGCGCTTCGCCTTCGTAGCGGTTCAACTCCAGCCAGGCGTCGTCCGGTGTGGTGGCGACGCGCACCATCGACGGTCCCTGCGGGAGCACGAAATTCTCGATGTCGATGGCCAACATGATGGTCTCGCGCCAGCTGTCCCAACCGGGCGGGATAGGAGCTAGTCGATCCGGCAGCGCGAGCAGCAGCGGCAACCCGTGCTCGGTGTACCACTCGCCGATGCGATGGATCGCCTCCGGCGTCACCACTGCGGGCCCGTCGGAACCACCCAGCGGCACAGCGGAATTCGCGCGACCGGTGTACCCGTGCCCGGCACGCACCAGCCACCCGTCGATCCAAGTGTGCTCGATGCCGGGCCAGGAATCCGCCGCCGCGGCTTCCAGCGACCTGATCTCGCGAGTGCGAATCGGCCTTGGCCCCAGCGCTTTCAACGCGACCACCCGATCCGGCGTCACCGAAACGACCTGCCCGTCGGCCCCTCGCACGGTCGGCGGATCCAGCGACACCAGTTCGCCGATCACATCGGTGAGTGGCTGCGGATAACCGGCTGGCAGCCGATAACGCAGGACCACGCGACGGCCGAGCGGGATGTCTGGAAAATCCGGGTCAGTCGTCATGGCCGAACGGATCCGCGACAGTCCCGGGAATCCAGCTGAGTCCCGGTGTGCCCCAACCGTTGCGCTTGATCGCCTTCTTCGCCGCGCGGGCATTGCGCCCGATCAGCACGTCCACGTAGAGGAAGCCGTCCAGGTGCCCGACCTCGTGCTGCAGCATGCGGGCGAAGAAATCCTTGCCCTCGATCTCGACCGCGTTGCCGTGCTCATCGGTGCCGGTGACCTTGGCCCATTCGGCACGACCGGTCGGGTACTGCTCGCCGGGCACCGACAGGCAGCCCTCTTCGTCGTCGTCCGGGTCCGGCATGGTCTCCGGGATCGCCGAGGTCTCTAACACCGGGTTGATCACGGCGCCGCGGCGTCTGGTCGCGGTGCCGTCCGGCTGGACGTCGGGGCAGTCGTAGACGAACAGCCGCAGCGGCACGCCCACCTGGTTGGCGGCCAAGCCGACACCGTGCGCGGCGTCGAGCGTGTCGTACATATCCGCGATGAGCTCGGCCAATTCCTCCGGTGAATGGGTGACCCGCTCGGTCGGGTTGTGCAGAACCGGGTCGCCGACGATCACGATCGGGAGGATAGCCATGGGACCAATTATTGCCGCGCCGCCCGGTCGCCGACCGTGCGGGGGCGGCAACCTTCCCGCGACACGCCTACCGGCAGGTAGGGAACACGCCGCGCCGTACCCCCGGCGATCCCACGCTCTCGTGGTTGAATGATCCGCGACGTACAAGCACCATTTTTCGTCTGGTGGTAACTCGGCGAGGGAGCAAGATGGACGGCGCAGCGGCACGGAACTTTTCCGCGATCCAGGGCGACCCTTCCGCGAGCGACGATGTCACGGCAGCGGAAACGACCGGCGACGGCGACGGCCTGAGCCGTCGCGAACACGACATCCTGGCCTTCGAGCGCCAGTGGTGGAAGTACGCGGGGGCCAAGGAAGAAGCCATCCGGGAGCTGTTCGGCATGTCGCCCACCCGGTACTACCAGGTGCTCAACGCCGTGGTGGACCGGCAGGAGGCGCTCGCCGCCGACCCCATGCTGGTCAAGCGGCTGCGCAGGCTGCGGGCGAGCAGGCAAAAGGCCAGGGCCGCGCGACGGCTCGGATTCCAGGTATGACCGGGCTAGGCTCGACTAGGTGAGCTACCCGAATCCCACCTCCGGTGGGCCGCCATTGCGAGCGTTGGCGATGGTGTTGATCGCACTGGCCATCGTGTTCGGTGGCCTTGGGGCGATGTCGCTGTCGAAGTCCGATGCCGACAGCTCAGGATCCGGACCCTCGGAGTCGGCCACCTCGACCAGCGCCAAGCCGGTACCGCAGGTGCCCGCGGCCACGACGGCCCCGAAGACCCCCGATGCCGCGTCGTCCACGAGTGTCGCACCGACGTCCGCGGTGACCACCACGCCGACGACCACGACCCCGGCGACCACCACGGCCGCCGCCAAGGCGGTTCCGGTGACCGTGCTCAACAACAGCATGATCGTCGGGCTGGCAGGCAAGACCGCGGGCCAGCTCACCGCCGAAGGCTGGAATGTCGTCGAGACCGGCAACTACCCCGGCGCGAATATCCCGAAAACCACGGTGTACTACGGCAATTCGCCGGGCGACAAAGAGGCGGGCCAAGCCATCGCACAACAGCTCGGCATCACCGCGGAACCGAAGTCGAGCGGATTGGGCGAGTCCTCGCCCGGGGTAACCGTCATCGTGACGGGTAACTGACAACTGGCGACCTGGCCGCGTCAACTGGCGACGTGCCGCTGAACGGGCCTGTCACGGCGCGACACGGCGGACGTGGCATCATCTTGTCCGGTAACGAACGTGTCCACCCAGCTTTACTCGTAAACTTCGTAAACTCGGTACTCATAAAGGAGTTCCCCGATGGCCCCGTCCACAACTCGTCGCCCGTCCTGGCGGACTGTGACCCCGGTGCTCGCGATCGCGGTCCTCGGCCTCGCAGGCTGCACCAACAGCCAGGAGTCGAGTGATGTGCAGGGGACGACCCCGCCGGTGTGGAGCGGTGCCGCCGCCCCGCCCGCGAGCGAATCCGGCAAGGAAACCGGCAGTGCCGACGCGAACACGGGTGTGAAGGTCGACCTGAAGGACGCCGCGGGCGCCTCGGTCGCCACCGCGAACATCGTCAAGGACGGCAACCACCTGCAGTTCACCGTCGAGGCGCACGGCCTGCGCCCCGGCTTCCACGGCCTGCACGTGCACTCGATCGGCAAGTGCGAGGCCAACTCGGTCGCGCCGACCGGTGGCCCGGCCGGCGACTTCCTTTCCGCCGGTGGCCATCTGCAGGTCGGCAGCGCGAACACGCACCCGGCCAGCGGCGACCTCACCTCGCTCGAGGTCCGCTCGGACGGCACCGCCAAGCTGGTCACCACCACCGACGCGCTGACGCTCGACGACCTGAAGAACAAGGCGTTGATGATCCACGCCGACGCCGACAACTTCGGCAACATCCCGAACCGATACCTCCGGGCCGACGGCGTTGCCGGCCCGGATGATACGACGCTAGCGACAGGCGACGCGGGCGGCCGCGTTGCCTGCGGTGTGATCCAGTAGCGCAGGAGCCGATATGGCCGGGGCAGGCAGAGAACACGTTCCCTTCCATGGATCGCCCCGGCCCACCATAGGCATCGAGTGGGAGATCGCACTCGTCGACAAGGTGAGCCGCGATCTATCGAATACCGCTGCGGCGGTGTTCGATTCGCTGGGCGATCTGCATGCGCACGATGGCACTCCACAGGTGACCAAGGAGTTGTTGCGCAACACGGTCGAGCTCGTCACGGGGGTGCACGAGACCGTCGGCGAGGCGGTCGATGATCTGCGCGGCACCATGGACGCGGTCCGGCGCGCCGCCGACCCACTGGGGGTCGACCTGTTCTGCGCGGGCACCCATCCGTTCGCCCAGTGGTCGGCCCAACAGCTGACCCGCTCGGAGCATTACGACGAGCTGATCGAGCGCACCCAGTGGTGGGGCAGGCAGATGATGATCTGGGGCGTGCACGTGCACGTCGGAGTTTCGCACCGGGACAAGGTCTTTCCCATCCTGAACGCGCTGCTGATCCACTATCCGCATCTGCTGTCGCTATCCGCGTCCTCGCCGATGTGGGCGGGCGCCGACACCGGTTACGCCAGCAACCGGACGTTGATGTTCCAGCAGCTACCCACGGCCGGTCTGCCGTTCCAATTCGAAAACTGGCAGGGGTTCGAGCATTTCGTGCACGACCAGTTCAAGACGGGGGTGTTCGAGCAGCTCGGCGGGATGCACTGGGACATCCGGCCGGCGCCGAAGTGGGGGACGATCGAAGTCCGGGTGTGCGATGGGGTGTCGACGCGCGCCGAGCTGGCGGCGATGGCCGCGCTGATCCACTGCCTGATCGTCGACTTGGACCGCAGGCTCGAGGAGGGCGAGACGCTGCCGTCGCTGCCGCCGTGGCACGCGCAGGAGAACAAGTGGCGTGCCGCCCGCTACGGCTTGGACGCGATCGTCATCGTGGACGACAAGAGCAACGAGCGGTTGGTCACCGACGACGTGACCGACCTGCTGAACCGGTTGGAGCCGACCGCGAAACGGCTCGGCTGCGCGGACGAATTGGCGTTCGTCGCGGAGATCCCGGAGCGAGGTGCGTCATACCAGCGGCAGCGAAAAGTCGCCGCCGCTGCTCAAGGCGACTTGGTCGCAGTGGTAGACGCGCTGGTCAAGGAGCTCGAGCAGTAGTCGGCCCAGTGGGTTCGGTTGCCCACTGTTCAGTCGG
This sequence comes from Nocardia sp. NPDC050175, assembly GCF_044459885.1. Taxonomy (NCBI): domain Bacteria; kingdom Bacillati; phylum Actinomycetota; class Actinomycetes; order Mycobacteriales; family Nocardiaceae; genus Nocardia; species Nocardia sp. NPDC050175. Next base: position 129,962 of record NZ_JBITJI010000017.1, on the reverse strand, counting down.
CCAGTGGGATGGCGTTCACCCCCCGTTTACTATGGTCGAGTGCTTGTCGAAGACCCGGGACCCAGAGTAGGAAGTGCCGCTCCTCGGTTGCGTGTGCCGCCGACCCGGGTATGGGTCGCGGCGGGCGTCGCCGCGGTGCCGGTACTGCTGATCGTGCTGCAAATCGTGGCGATGCGCGAAGGGTTCCAGGGCCCGCTCGGCAGCCTATGGCAGGACTATGTCGGCACGCCCAAGTCGATGTCGGTGCCGTGGGCGGGCTTGGTCCTTGCGCTGGTTGGCATTTCGACGCGCCGCCGGATCATCGCGCTGAGTGCGGCGGTGGCCATCGACCTGGTGTGGTTGGGTGTCCGGCTGCTGGCCGGTGCGTCGTTCGCGATCGGCAACGGTCCGGTGATCGTGCTCACCGGGCTCGCGGTGTTCGCCTGGCTGCGCTGGGACGGCACCGAACGGCGCAACGCGTTGCACGCGGCCGCGCTCGGTGCGCTGCTCATCCTCGCCACCAAGGTCGGCGACGTGTGGTTGCACGTGACGGTCATGAGCAGGCCGACGGTGCTCGACGAATACGTGCTGCTGGCCGATCACGCGCTGGGCGATCCGTCCTGGGTGATGGGTCGGGTGCTCGACGTGCTCGGCCCGGTCGTCTACGGGGTGCTGCACTGGGTCTACATCGAGCTGCCGGTCGCGGCGATCGTGGTGGCGGTGTGGCAGCTGCGCCGGGTGGTGTCCAGCGGCCGCTGGCCGACCCACTATCTGGTGCGCACGTTCCTGGTGCTCGGGCTGGTCGGCCCGATCGTCTACGTGATCTTCCCGGTGGTCGGGCCGATGTTCGCCTTCGGCGCGGACGGGCACGGACTGCAGCTCGGCAACTATTGGCCGAGCGTGGTGCCACCACTAGACCGCAACCCGATGCCGATGCCCTTCGACTCGGCGACGCCGCGCAACTGCATGCCGTCCATGCACACGGCCTGGGCACTGTCGGTGTTCCTGCACACCCGCCGCGACACCGACGGCGGTCGCGCACCGAGCCTGGTGCGCTGGGGCGGCGCGTTCTGGCTGCTGGCCACGGTCACCGCGACCCTAGGCTTCGGTTACCACTACGGCGTCGACCTCGTCGCCGGCGCGGTCCTGTGCCTGACCGTCGAGTCGGCGCTGCGCGATCCCGAACGCGGCTGGGGCTGGTTCCGCATCCGCCTCGTCGCAGGCGGCACCGCAGTCCTCGCCATCCTCCTGCTGTCCTACCGCTACCTACCGGTCTCAATGGCCGAATACCCAGTCCTCGCAGGCACCATCGTCCTAGCCCTACTCGCAGGCCTGGCCGCCGCCTTCCACGCCACCTGGTTCGCGGGCCAACGCCAGACCACAGCGTCACAGCGCGAAGTGGAGACCGCCGCGCGCTGAGGTTCGCAGTGCGGCGGTGTCATTCGTCTACGCCGTTGTGGTTACCGAGGGTCGCGCGCTGTCTCGAGGGATGCGATGGATCGCGCCAGGTGTAGCGCATTGGCCGGGTTGCCGAGCAGGTAAAGGGTTCCTTCAAGGACTCATACTCACGAAGAGATCACGACGGCTGGTTCGTGTCCTGTCAGAGTAATGACCACTTCCTCGAGGTCTTCGGTCGCAGAGTCGAGAACTGCGGTCAAGTCGGCGCATGCCTCGGTTATGGGTACGACTCGCATGGCTGATCCCTTCCTCACTCCCGGAGTGTCAGGCTCCCAGTGCATAGTCCGCTACGACCGAGATAGATCTTCGGGTTTCGGTAGAAATCGAATGGCTGAGCTCAGTCGATGCTGTCGCCGAGTTCGTTGACGGTCAGTAGGCCGTCGCGGTGGCTTTGTTCGCGGTAGGCGGTGCGGCTGATCAGATGGGCCACCACCGGGGCGGTGAGCAGGGTGAAGAGGCCCACCAGGACCAGGGCCCAGACGTTGCCGTGGCCGAATAGCTCGATGCCGGCGCCTGCCAGGACCAGGATCAGGCCGATCACTTGGGGTTTGGTGGCGGCGTGCATGCGGGTGAGGGTGTCGGGGAAGCGCACGATCGCGATCGATGCGGTCAGGGCCAGGGTTGCGCCGAAGAGGATGAGTGCGCCGGAGATCCACTGCCACACGGTCATCGGTTGCCTCCGGCCCGAAATGCCATTCGTCTCAGCAGCATTGGGTTCACTGTTCGTCCTTCACTCGGAAGCGGGTGACGGCGGCCGAGCCGAGGAAGCCGACCAGGGCCAGCGCGATGATCGCCGGGATGATCGTGGTGTCCTCGCTGTAGGCGGCCCAGACGGCCAGCCCGGAGGCGGCGATCGCCATCAGCGAGTCGATGCCGACGATTCGGTCCAGGGTGCTGGGCCCGGCCAGAATGCGATAGCTGGTGATCACGGCGGCGGCCGTCAGCAGCACGCCCGCGATAATGGCGACAACAGTCACGGCGCCACCTCCGGCGGCCTGGTCGGGGTCGAGCGCCATTCGGAGTGGCGCTCGAACGACGAGATGAGCAGCTTCTCCAGGCGCCGGGTGGTCCGGTAGAACTTGTCCACCGCCGCGTCGCTGCTCACGTCGAGCACGTGCACGTAGACGACGCAGCGCCGCCGATCGATCTCCAGCACCATGGTGCCCGGGATCAGGTTGAGCAGGTCGGTGCACAGCACGAGCACCAGATCGGATTTGGTGCTCAAGTAGACGCGCAGCACCCCGGAGACCGGCGGCGGCGCGGGCCGGATCGCGAACCACGCCACCTGCAGGCTGGACTCGATCGCGTAATACGAGGCCACCACGATCAATTCGACCAGCGACAGCGGATGCAGCCGCCCGTTGACCGGCACCCGTGGCAGCGGCAGCGCCACCATGATCAGCGCGCCCACCGCGAGCCCGGCCAGCACATTAGCGATGCTGAGATCGCCCCACAGCGCGATCCAGACAACGGTCAGCCAACTCAGCACGCCGACCCGCACGACGGTCTCGCGACTCACCCCGCTCATGCCTGCACCTCGCTAGCGCTCGGCTCCGGCATGCGCGATGCGCGCTGGCACATGATTCGCTCGCTCATTTGCCCGCCCCCGGCTCCGGCGGCGAATTACCAAGTACCGCAGTGATGTACACGCCGGGATCGCGCAGATCCTCGGCCGCCCGGTCGGCGATGCGCAGGATCGGACCCGCGAGCACCGTCAGGCTGAGCCCGACCGCGACCAACGCCGCCGTCGAACCGACCATCAACAGCGGCATCCGGCCGGGGTGCGTGCGCTCGTCGTAGAGCACGTCCGTCGAATCCTCGATCAGCGATGGAGTTTTCGCGGCGGTGAGGTGTCCCTCGGGTGCTTCCACCCGCGGCCGCCAGAAGGCCTTGCTCCACACCCGCGCGATGGCGTACAGCGTGAGCAGGCTGGTGAGCACCGACCCCGCCACCAGCGTCCAGGCCAGTACGCTGCCGTCCTCCGCACCCGCCTGCAGCAGCGCGACCTTGCCGATGAACCCCGAGAACGGCGGAATACCACCGAGATTCAGCGCGGGAATCAGGAACAGCACGGCCAGCAGCGGACTCGCCGTCGCCAGGCCGCCGAGCCTGCGCAGCGAGGTCGAGCCCGCCTGCCGCTCGATCAGGCCGACCACCAGGAATAGTGCCGTCTGCACCAGAATGTGGTGCGCCACATAGAAAACCGCGCCGGACAGCCCGGCCGTGCTGGCCAGCCCGACCCCGAAAATCATGTACCCGATGTGGCTGACCAGGGTGAACGACAGCAGTCGCCGGATATCGCTCTGCGCGATCGCGCCGAAGATGCCGACCAGCATGGTGAGCAACCCGCACACCAGCAGGATCGAGTCGAACTCACCGCCGGGGAACAGCAGCGAGTGCGTCCGGATGATCGCGTACACACCGACTTTGGTGAGCAGGCCGGCGAACACCGCGGTCACCGGCGCGGGCGCGGTGGGGTAGGAGTCGGGCAGCCAGTTCGACAGCGGGAACACCGCCGCCTTGATGCCGAACGCCACCAGCAGCACCGCGTAGATGGCCGTGCGGGTGCCCTCCGGCACCGCACCGAACCGCTGGGCCAGCTGCGCCAGATTCAAGGTGCCGGTGGCCGCGTAGGTCATGCCGATGCCGGTCAGGAAGATCAGTGACGCCAGCATCGAGACCATCACATAGGACACCCCCGCGCGGATCCGTTCCTCGGTGCCGCCGACGGTGAGCAGCACGAACGACGCGGCGAGCAGGATCTCGAAGCCGACGAACAGGTTGAACAGGTCACCGGCCAGGAACGCGGCCGAGACACCGCCGGTCAGCACCAGATAGGTGGGCCGGTAGATCGAGGTCGGCTGCCGTTCGTCGCCGTCGCGGATGTTCTGTCCCGAACCATAAATCGCGACGGCGAGCAGCACGATCGAGGAGACCAGCAGCATCCCCGCGGACAACCGATCCACCACCAGCGTGATGCCGATCGGTGTCTCCCAGTTGCCGACCTGCAGCGCGGTGGTGCCGTCGCGGTCGGCCAGATACAACAGCAGCCCGCAGATGACGACGACGGCGGTGAGCGCACCGAGCATGAACGTGCGCTGGGTCCGTGGCCTGCGCCCGAAGACCAGGGTGCCTGCCGCCGCGAGCAGCGGCACCAGCACGGGTAGCGGCATGAGGATCGGCAGCAGGCCGGGGGAGAGGTTCAATCTTCCGGGTCCTCTCGCTCGCGCCTGCGGGCGATATCGACGTCTTCCTGGTCGTTCTCGACATCGTCGGTGGTGGTGATGGTGTAGGAGCGGTAGGCCAGCGCGAGCACGAACGCCGCGAGGCCCATGGTGATCACGATCGCGGTGAGCACCATCGCCTGCGCGAGCGGGTCGGCCGTGTCCCGGTGCGTGGTGTCGGTCTGGCCTTGGATCGGCGCGCGGCCGTCCCGGCCCGCGAGGGTGATGATCAGCAGGTTCACCGCGTTGCCGAACAGGATCATGCCGAGCAGCATCTTCGACACCGCGCGCTCCAGGATCAGATACACCCCGCAGGCGACCAGGACCCCGATCACGATCAGCAGCGTCAGGTTGGCGGTCATTTGACGGAACCTCCAGCGGTCGGGGAGGTTTCGCTGACCGCGAGCTCGCTGTCGAGTCGCGCGCCGAGACTGCGCAGCACGTCGAGCACCAGGCCGACGACGATCAGATAGACGCCGAGATCGAAGAACAGTGCGGTCACCAGCTTGACGTGGCCGAGCAGCGGCAGCGTCACCTCGAAGATCGCCGAGGACAGCGGGGGCACGCCGAAAAACAGTGAGCCGACCGCGGTTCCGGCGGCCAAGGCCAGTCCGGCCCCGAGCAGATGACCCGCGTCGACCGGCAGCGCCTCGCCGAGTTCGTATCGGCCACCGGCGAGATAGCGCAGCGTCAGCGCGAGCCCGGCGGTGAGCCCGCCCGCGAAACCGCCGCCCGGCGCGTTGTGGCCGGAGAAGAAGAAGTACACCGACAGCACCATGATGGTCGGGAACACCAGCCGGGTGGTGATCTGCATGACCATCGAGCGGTCCGCGCGATCGACCAGCCGTCCGGCGGGCAGCCAGCTCACCAGATCCGGGTCGTAGTTCGGCGAATCGGCGGCCCGCGGGGCGCTGCCGAAGCGGCGGCTGCGGAACACCAGCGAGGCGACACCGGTCGCGGCGACCACCAGCACCGAGATCTCGCCGAGCGTGTCCCAGGCGCGGACGTCGACGAGCAGTACGTTGACGGCGTTCTTGCCGCCGCCGAATTGGTAAGCGGCGTCGGGGATTCGGTGCCAGATCGGTTCGGCGGTGCGGGCGGCGACGGCGAAGGCGCCGAGCACCGTGACGGCCGTGCCGACCAGCGCGGCCAGCACCGCCCGGCGCGCCTTGAACGGCGTGGCCCGGCCCGCCTCGATCTCCGCCGGGAACGCGCGCAGCACCAGCACGAAGATGACCAAAGTCAGTGTCTCGACCAGGAATTGGGTCAGCGCGAGATCGGGCGCGCCGTGCAGCGCGAAGATCACGCCGCAGCCGTAACCGGTGACCCCGACCACGAGCACGCTGGCCAACCGGTTGCGCAGCACCGTCGCGCCGAGCGCCATCGCGATCAGGATCCCGCCGATCACCGCCTGCAACGGCGAATCCCACAGGCGCAGTTGCACTCCGGTGCGGGTGCCGATGGCGAGCAGTACGGTCGGCAGGATGATCAGCGTGCCGAGGATCGTCGCCTGACTCAGCGGCAGCGACCCGCGCTGCACCGCGCCGGTCATCCGCAGCGACAGCTGATCCATGCCGCGCAAGGCCGCGTCGTAGGCCCGGTCCGCGTTGCCGAGCCGTGGCCGGGCGGGATCGCGGAGGCGATCACGCAGCCGGAACAGCGCGACGCCGCCCGCGATGATCGCGACCGTCAGCGCCAACGGGACGGTAAAGCCGTGCCACAGCGACAGATAGGACAGCAGATCCTCGGAAAACGTTTCCGCGTAAGGACTCAACAGGCGATCCGTGCCCGGTGCCGCCAGACCCGCGGCCAGGCTCGCCACCGCGAGCACCGCGGGCGCGGCCAGGAACAACGCACTCGGCGCGTGCCAGCCGCCGTCTTCGACGCTGTGCGCGCTATCGCCGGAATCCGCTGTCGGCCCGGCGCTTTCGGTGGCGTAGTCGGACACTCTGCGCACCCGGTGCGCGCCGTGTGCCGTCGGCCGCGCGACCCCCGGCTTGTCCGCGAAGGCACCCCAGACGAAGCGAATGCTGTAGCCGACGGTCAGCATCGACCCGAGCACCACACCGACCGCAAGCACCACCCGCGCGGGCCCGGCGAGGGTATCGGCGTCCAGGATCGCGCCCAGCGCGCTCTCCTTGCCGACGAACCCGACCAGCGGCGGAATCCCGGCCATGCTCAACGCGGCGAGTATCGCGATGCCGCACAGCACCGGGGCGCGGCGGCCGAGCCCCGAGAGCCGACGCAGATCCCGGGTGCCCGCCCCGTGATCGATGATCCCGACGACCATGAACAGGCACGCCTTGAACATCGCGTGCGCCACGATCATCGCCACCCCGGCCAGCGCCGCGTCCGGCGTGCCGATGCCGACCAGCACGATCAGGAAGCCGAGCTGGCTCACCGTGCCGAAGGCAAGCACCAGCTTCAGATCGACCACCTCGAGCGACCGCAACCCGGCGAGCAGCATCGACGCCACGCCCAGGGTGAGCACCAGCGGATGCCAGACCGGGTTCTCCGCGAACACCGGCGCCAGCCGCGCCACCAGGTACACACCGGCCTTCACCATGGCCGCGGCGTGCAGATACGCGCTGACCGGCGTGGGCGCTGCCATCGCGCCGGGCAGCCAGAAGTGCAGCGGCACCACGGCGGACTTGCTGAGCGCGCCGATCAGGATCAATACCACCGCGACGTTCACCGCGAGCCCGTGCGGCGGATGCGCCTGCGCCAGCAGGTCGGAGAGCAGGTAGCTGTGGTTGGTCTCGCCGAGGATGATCAGCCCGACCAGCATCGCCAGCCCGCCCGCGGCGGTGACCAGCAGCGCCTGGATGGCCGCGCGCCGACTGTTCGCCTGCTCGGCATTGTGGCCGACGAGCAGGAAGGACAGCACCGTCGTCACTTCCCAGAAAACGAAGAGCAACAGCATGTTGTCACTGGTCACCAGGCCGAACATGGCTCCGGCGAAGCCGACCATCTCGGCCGCGAACACCCCGAGGCGCGGCTCGTCGTCCTCGAAGTAGCTGGCGCAGTAGCAAAGGACGAGCGCACCGATGCCGAGGACCAGCGCCGACATGATCGCGGCGAGCGAGTCGAACCGCAGATCGATGTTCATCTCGATGCTCGGCGCCCACTCCAGCCGAACCCGCTGTGTACTACCCCAATTCGCGACGACCCAGACCAGGCCGCCGAGCGGGACCAGGGCAAGCACGTAGAAAGCGTTGCGTCCCAGTGCCCTTACCCACAGCGGTGCGACGAGCGCGGCTGCGGCGAGGGCGAGCAGGATTGCGAGCAAACTGCACTCCGTCGGGTAGGGGCGGCGGGGTGGTGCGGGACAATCTTACGTGGAGCCTGGGTATTTCCGCGTCCTCGTCGAGTATGGCGTCGGGTACACGGCGCCGCCGGGGCTATATGTCCGCTAACGCTTCGTCGCTGGTGGGGTCGGTCGATTGCGGTCGGCCGCGCGGCCGGAAGTGGTGCAGCACGGCGAGGCCGACCGCGCTGCCGAGCACGATCGCCAATGCGGCGCGGCCGGGTGTGGTGTCGTGCGCCGCGCCGTCGGGCACGTGCCAGCTCTTGGTGTCGTCCGGCAGCACGGAAATGACCGTCGGCAGGTAGAGGGCGGCGAGCGCGAGCACGCCGCTCGGGGCGAACTGCGGCCGGGCGGTGGCGCAGCAGTAGCCCGCGGTGACCGCGAGCACCGCGCTGCCGAGGGAGAAGAGGATCCAGTTCGCCTCCGGCGGCGTGCTGATCGAGAAGACGGCGATGCCTGCAAGCAGGGCGACGGCCAGCGGCACCGAGGGGCGCCTGGCACCGGCGAACAGGCCGACAGCGGTGAGCGCGAGCAACGCCCAGACGCTCCAGCCGGGCCGGGCGGCGTAGCCGAAGGCGTCGGCGGCCGCGGTCAAACTGACCGCGAGATAGACGCCGTACCCGTCGCGGCCGGGCAGCAGCATGGCCGCCGCGGTGGCGGCGAATACGGTGGCGGCGGCGGTGAGCCCGATATCGACCGCGTGATTGATCGCGGGTGCGTTGGTGTACTGCCGTTGCAGCCATTCGGTGACGGCGAGGATCACCAGGGCCAGCACCATGGCCGCGAGGATCGGCGCCACCGGAAGTTCGATGGACAACCGCGCGGGCTCGGGCTCGCCCGCCTTGGTCCGATTCCGCAGGGTGCTGAGGACCAGCAGCACCATCGCCAGCCCGATCAGCCAGCTCGGTGGCGTCTCCAGCACGTCGAACGGGTCGTCTTCGATGTCGAGGAAGTCCGCGAGGTCGCTGAACACGAAGAACCCGGCACAGCCGAGCGCGTAGCCGCCGGCCAGTACCGGCTTGCGCAGCGCTGCGACACCGAGCCCGCCGAGCAGGATCCCGGCGCACGCCGCGTCCACGTAGTTCTGTGTGGTGAGCATGTCGGCGGACGAAACATGGCGGCCGGCAACGTGATTGGCCAGCTGCGCGATGGTGCCGAGCAGGGCGACCGCCCACGCGGTGGCCGGGCGGAAGGCGGTGCCGACCAGCACCGCGACCGCGACGGCGACGATCACGCCGATGGCCGCGCCGCGCGGCACGCTGTCCCACAGGTTGGTGATCTGATACGGCGTGCTCTCCCGGATCGAGGAGAAGGTGACCGGCAGGAACAGCGTCACACCCGCGACCGCGGCTCCGAAGAAGGCCGTGACCGCGTCGAACGCATCACCCATCCGCCGCACGTGCCGAACATACCTGCGCGCGACCTGCGATTCTGTGATTGCCATCACTTCGCGGGCGCATGTCGAAATGGGCGAAATGCCAGAAAGCTGGGGTTTACAGTGCGTTTGCCGTCCGGTCGGCAAACGTTAGAGGTACCGGCCTTCGTTGCCCGTCGGCTGGCCCCGCGTCTCCGCGTACCGGCGCAGCGACTCGACCTGCAGCGCGTCCAGCGAGGGCCGGACCGCCGCGCGGGCCGCCGCCACATCGGCCGCGGTGACGTCGGCGGCGTCGAGGTCGCGGCGCATCGCCGTCAGCGCGGCCTCACGCAGCAGCGCGGCACAGTCGGCGGCGGAGTAGCCGTCGAGCTTGCGGGCCAGCGCGGCGAGGTCGACATCGCGGGCCAGCGGCACCGAGCGCCCGGCCGTCCGCAGGATCTCCAGCCGCGCCGCGCCGTCCGGCGGCGGCACGAAGACCAGCCGCTCCAATCGTCCCGGCCGCAACAGCGCCGGGTCGATCAGCTCCGGCCGGTTGGTCGCGCCGAGCACCACCACATCGCGCAGCGGTTCCACCCCGTCGAGCTCGGTGAGCAGCGCGGCGACCACCCGGTCGCCGACGCCGGAGTCGCCGCTCTGGCCGCGACGAGGTGCCAGCGCGTCCACCTCGTCGAGGAAGATCAGCGACGGCGCGGAATCGCGTGCGCGCTGGAACAATTCGCGTACCGCGCGTTCGGAGGAGCCGACCCACTTGTCCATCAGTTCGGCGCCCTTCACCGTGTGCACGCTGAGCTGACCGGTACTCGCCAGCGCCCGCACCAGGAAGGTCTTGCCGCAACCGGGCGGACCGTAGAGCAGCACGCCGCGCGGCGGGTCGATGCCGAGGCGGGCGAACGAATCCGGGTGGCGCAGTGGCCATAACACCGTTTCGGTCAGCGCCTGCTTGGTCTCCACCATGTCGCCGACCTCGTCCAGCGTGAGGCTGCCGATGGCCAGCTCGTCCATGCCCGAACGTGACAGTGGCCGAATCACTTTCAGCGCGTCGACCAGATCCGGTTGGGTCAGTTGCGGATCGGTGTGGCCCTTGCTGGCCCGCGACGCCGCCCGCAGCGCCGCCTCCCGGCACAGCGCGGCCAGGTCGGACACCACGAATCCCGGTGTGCGCGCGGCGATCTCGTCGAGCTTCAGCTCGGCCGTCGGGACTTTGCGCAGCAGCTGTTCCAACAGCGATTTGCGCACCGCGGCGGTGGGCAGCGCGAGCGCGAGTTCGCGGTCGCATAGATCGGGCGCGCGCAGCCTGGGGTCGATCCCGGCGGGGTGCGCCGTGGTGGCGAGGAAGGCGACGCACGGCTCGGCGACCGCGGCCCGCAGCTGATCGAGGATGAGCGTTGCGACCGGCTCGGCCTGCGCGGGCAGCAGCGCGTCGATGTCGGTGATCAGCAGGATGCCGCCCTGGCCGGAACAGACGTCGGCCACCGCCTCCGCCACCGCGCGCAGCCTGGTGCCGCTCTCGGCGGCCCCGATCGTCGGGCCGTCCAGCTCGACCATGCGGCGCGGCGCGGTGACCGCGCGGGCCAGGGTGGCCTTGCCGACACCGGCCGGGCCGGTGATCAAGACGCCGAGACGCGGTGTGGCGCCGAGGGTTTTGAGCAATTCGGGCTCGTCGAGGGCGAGGCTGAGCCACTCCGCGAGCTTCGTCGCCTGGCTGTGCGCACCCGCGAGATCCTTGACGGTGATCTGCGGATCGGTATCCCGGACGGCCGCGCTCCGGCCGTCCGGTGCGCCGTTCGCGGCGGCCGCGCCGTCGAACGCGGCCGCCTCGGTCGCGGCGCGGGAGGCCTCGCCCGCCGGGATCGGGCTGCCCGCCAGCGCCCGGTCGGCGGCGTCCCTGGCCGCGACCACCCCGGCACCCCAGACGACCGCGGTGTTCGGCTGCACGCTGACCGGACCGCGCAGATCGGTCGCGGTGACGGTGAGCAACTCGGTGGTCCACGCGATGCCGAAGGTGCGCGAAAGTGCTTGGGAGGCAGCGGCGGAGCTGATCTCCGGGCCGAGATCGCGGGGCAGCAGCGAGACCGTGTCACCGACGGTCACCACCTTGCCGAGCAGCGCCTGGCGCAGCGTCGCCGCCGGGATGGTGCGGGTGGCGTGCACCGAGCCGCTCACCGAGATCTGTTTGGCGCCGTACACGGTCACCGGCGCGACGACCACCGTCGCGTCCTCGCGCAGGCCCGCGTTGGACAGCGTCACATCGTCGAGCAGCGCGACCCCGGCCGGGGTGTCCGCCGGGGCCACCCCGACCACCGCCGCGGTGCGCCGCGCACCGACCAGCGCGATGCCGTCCCACTCACGCAGCCCGAGCGCGGTCAGCGCCTCCGGGTGCAGCCGCACCACGCCACGGCGGGCGTCGGCAGCGGAGGGATTGAGCCGAGCGGTGAGCGCGAGTTCTGCCACCGTGCCATTCTGCCGCGCCGACGCAAGGTGGTGGCCGGGGATGGCGGGAGCTACTTGTTCTTCGGCACGATCCCGGCGGCCTGGGCGACCGTCGTCTCGGCCACGCTGCCGGACAGGCAGACCAGCTTCGCCGTGCCGAGCGCGACATTCGGGCTGCCCGTGAACTTGCTGTCCGGGTTGGCCGCCAGGATCTGCTCGATCACGGCCTTCTCCGCCTCGGAGTCCAGCTTCTTGAACTCACCGCAGGTGGTCTTGGCCGGGTCGGTGGACGCGGGAGCGCTCGGCTGCTCTGCCGTCGGCGCGCTGTCCGGCGTACCCGTGCTCGACGCGGCAGCCGGTGTCGACGGCTTCGCCGCCGCCGAGGTCGCGCTCGTGGTCGAGTCGCCCTTGCGCAGTCCGTTCGCGTCGGCGGCGTCGTTCGAGGACTGGCCGCAGCCTGCCAGCAGCAAAGCCACCGTCCCGGTGACCAGGACGATGGCGGAAGTTCGCTTCATACCGTGCTTTCCCCGGTGGAATCTGTGTCTGATTAGCGCCGGAGCACCCGGCACGTCGGGTGCAGCGTACCGGGTGCGCGGGGTTTCAGTGGATGTGTGCCTGCCAGTCCGCGGGCACCCGGCCGCGCGGGCCCGGCGCGCCCTGGTCGGCCGGGTGGCTGGTCGGCGGCGTGAGTTCCGGTCCGTCGCCGTACATTTCCTCGGTCGTGAAGTTGTAGTACCAATCCTCGCCCGGCTCGAAGCTCTGAATGAACGGGTGGCCGGTCTCTTTCGCGTGCAGGCTGGCGTGCTGGGCGGGCGAGGTATCGCAACAGCCGATGTGGCCGCACTGCGCGCAGCGGCGCAGATGCACCCACCAGCCTTGGGCGGCTTCACATTCCACACAGCCGGTACCGCTCGGCGGCACCGCGACGTTTATACCCTCGAGCTCCTGCGTCATCTGATGTTAGCGCGGATACCCCCTCGTTTACGAAGGGGTGGATGCGCTGTCCTCCATTCGGTGTCGGTGGTGCGGGCTAGGTTGTAGCGCGGTCGGCAGTCGCGCGGGTATCAGCAGGCCGCGCGGGTGGCGGCGAGACTGTATAAGAAGGGGGCTCGGCAGACCCGCCATGATTCGCGGGTGTGGGCGAAAAGTGTTGTCGAGCATCATGAGTTGATCGCGGTGGAGGACTTCAAGCCGAAGTTTCTGGCCAAGTCCACCGTGGCCCGCAAAGAGCGAACCTTCCGGTGCCACAGTTGCGGGTTCACCGACTGTCGGGATCGGAACGCGGCCAGGGTGATTCTGGCTGTGGCAGAGCGCGGCCACACACGTGTTGAGGATGTCAGACAGTCGGATCACCTCCTTCGGGTGGTTGGTTCGGTTGCGGTCTGAGCGTGAAATCTCCTGCCTTCAGTCAGGCAGGGGAAGCGCTAACGTTGACCTCCTGAAGCGGTTTCCGGTTCGGGCTGATTCTGCTCCTCCGGGTCGTCGGGGACGCGATTCAGCGGCAGCCACACCGTGAATCGCGTGTTGCCCGGCTCGGAATCGACCTGGATGTCGCCGTCGTGCTTGTTCACCACGATCCGGAACGAGATGTCCAGGCCGAGCCCGGTGCCCTCGCCCATCGGCTTGGTGGTGAAGAAGGGTTCGAAGATGCGGTTGCGCACGTCCTCCGGAATGCCGGGGCCGGTATCACCGATTTCGATGACGGCGCAATCGTTTTCGTGCCTGGTGCGGATGGACAACGTGCCCTGGCCGCCCATCGCGTACACCGCGTTGTCGATCAGGTTGGTCCACACCTGGTTCAATTCCGCTGCGTAGCAAGGCACCTGGGGCAGCGAGCGGTCGTACTCCTTGACCACCACGACCCCGTCACCGATCTTGCGGCTGAGCATCACCAGCGTGCTGTCGAGCAGATCGTGGATGTCGACCACCTGGAACGGTGCCCGGTCCATCTGCGAATACTGTTTGGCCGCATTGACCAGTGACGAGATGCGCGTGGTCGAGTCGGCGATCTCGTTCATCATCAGCTCGGTCTCGATGGTGTAGTTCAACCAGCGGATCGCGCCCTCGAACACCTTGTCCGTGCAGCCCTCGAGGGTGGCCGACACTCGCTCCAGCCAGTCGACGTCGAACCCGGCCTGCACGAAGTTGGGCGCGAGGCTCCAACCGTCGGCGATATTGTGTTCTTCCAGCCACTCGCCGAGCACGTCCTCGCGATCGGCCGCCTCCATCGGCGTCAACTCCGGCGCCTTGGCCACCTGCGCGGCCGCCTCCTCCTGCAGCCGCACCAGGGCGCCGAGGGATGCGGTGTCGAACTTGCCGTCGGCCATCATGGCCAGCTTGTGCCGCATGCCCGCGACCCGCTCGCGCAGGCCGGAGGTGGCCCGCACCGCGGCGGCGGCCGGGTTGTTCAGCTCGTGCGTGAGACCCGCCGACAGCGAGCCGAGGGCGAGCAGCCGCTCGCGCTGGCCGACCCGCGCGTTGGCGTTGCGGTTGCCGAAGAACACGCCCTCCAGCAGGTGCACCGCCATCGGGAACCAATCGTTCATCATCTCGGCGAAGATCGAGGCGTCGAGCACGAAGAACCGGGACGGCACCGTCACCTTGAGCGATCCGTTGTAGGTCTGATCGACCTTGTCGCCGATATAGGCCATCCACGCGCCCGAGTAGGAACCGCGGTGCTGGGTGCGGACCAGCTCGATCTCGGTGCCGCCGGACAGCTTGGTCAGCACGACCTCGCCGTCGATCAGCACGTAGAAGCAGGTGGCCGGTTCGCCCTCGCGGAAGACCAGGCCGGGCTCGATGGTCTCGATGCGCCCGTCCCGGCACAGCCAGTCCAGCTGTTCGTCATTGAGCTTCTCGAACAGGAACAGGGTGCGCAATTCCGCTGGGTCGCACACCATTCGGCTGCTGCGGTCCGCGTTTTCCGTTGAATTCATTTGCCAGCCTCCTGTTTAGGCTAGGTACCGGTGCACGAGCATGACCGCCATCGCACCCTCACCAACGGCCGATGCGACGCGCTTGGCCGAATCGGCGTGCACGTCGCCCGCCACGAAAACGCCGGGCACGTTTGTTTCCAAATGGTGTGGCGGACGGGGCAATTCCCAGCCCGCCGGCCGCGCGCCGTCGATCATCAGATCGGGCCCGGCCAGCACATAACCGGCCTGGTCGCGCTTGACCATGCCGTCGAGCCAGTCGGTTTGCGGTGCGGCGCCGATGAACAGGAACAGGCGCTCGGCCTCTGCCTTTTCCTCGTTGCCGGTGTCGTTGTTGCGCAACACGATCTGCTGCAGGTGCTCGTCGCCGTCGGCGGCGATCACCTCGGTATTGGTGTGCACCTTGATATTCGGCAGCTGCGCGATCTGCTGGATCAGGTAGTGCGACATCGAGTTGTCCAGCGAGCCGGACCGTACGACCAGATGGACCGTCTTCGCGTTGCGTGACAAGAACACCGCCGCCTGGCCCGCCGAATTCGCGCCGCCGACGATATAGACGTCGCGATCGGCGCATTCGGAGGCTTCCGTCATCGCCGAGCCGTAATACACACCGCGCCCGGTGAAGTCGTCGACGCCGCGGGCGGGGTGCCTGCGATAGTCGACGCCGGTCGCGATGATCACCGTGTGCGCGCAGAGCTTGCCGCCGTCGGCGAAGCGCACCGTGCGTGCGGAACCGTTCACCTCCAGCGCGACCACCTCGCGGGTGGTGATCACCTCGGCGCCGAACTTCGCGGCCTGCCGCCGCGCCCGGTCGGCCAGCTGGCCGCCGGACACCCCGTCGGGGAAGCCGAGGTAGTTCTCGATGCGCGAGCTCTGCCCGGCCTGGCCGCCGGTGGCGGTGCGCTCGACCAGCACGGTGCGCAGGCCCTCGGAGGCGCCGTATACCGCGGCGCCGAGGCCGGCCGGTCCGCCGCCGACCACGATCAGGTCGTAGAAGTCGCCGGTCGCGTTGACGGTGAGTCCGACGTTCTGTGCGAGCTCGTTGTCCGACGGCTGCACCAGGGTGTCGCCCGCCGCGGTGATCACCACCGGACAGCGCTCCGGGTCGGCGCCCGCGGCCTCCAGCAGCCGCGCGCCCTCCGGCTCGTCGGCCAGATACCAGCGGTAGGGCAGTTGATTACGGGCCAGGAACTCGCGCACCTCCGAGGAGCGCGGTGACCAGCGATTGCCGACCACCTTGGTCTCGGTGACCGGCCGATGCTCGCTGCCGCGCCAGGCGTCGAGCAGGCCGTCCAGCACCGGATACAGCTTCTCCTCCGGCGGGTCCCACGGCTTGAGCAGGTAGTGGTCCAGGTCGACCACGTTGATCGCGTTGATCGCGGCGCTGGTGTCGGCGTACGCGGTGAGCAGCACGCGGCGCGCGAATGGGTGCAGGTCCATCGCCTGCTCCAGGAATTCGATGCCGTCCATGCCCGGCATCCGGTAGTCGGCGATCAAGACGGCGACCGGCTGGCCGCGCAGTTTCATCTCACGCAGTGCGTCGAGCGCCTGGGCGCCCGATTCCGCGCGCAGAATCCGGTATTCGGCGCCGTAGCGGCGCCGCAGGTCGCGCACGACCGCGCGGGAGACACCCGGATCGTCGTCGACGCTCAGGATGGCCGGTTTCGTGGCAGCGGGTGAAGTCACCTAACGAGTATGAATCCTCGGTGCAAACCGTGTCGTCGGTGTTTCACTCGTGGCGGACAAGTCCGGTCACAGCATGTCGTGCCGGATCAGGTCGAGTTCGTTGGGGGTGAGCAGCCGCTCGAGTTTCTCGGCGGCGGGGCCGCGGGCGAGCGGGCCACCGTCGGAGTCGTCGGCGGGCAGCAGCGGCACATGGTCGGCATGCCGCCGGTGTAAGAGGGAGCGCAGGTTCACGGCCGATCACCTCACGTTGGACGGAAGATATCTGGAGGCAGTGTCTTTGCTTCTTCTATCCGGCATTGTGCGCTGGCCATTACCAAGATCGATGGACAACATGCGGAATGTGACCCAACTGTCTTCCCGATTAAAATGCGCATTACCCATCAAACGCGCTCGGCCGGACAACCTGTCGGTTCGCTCGCATGGATCCCGGAGGCAGCGTTGCCGAAGAATCTCGAAGCCACCATCGATATCGCCGCCCCGCCGGACCGCGTGTGGGCGGTGGTCTCGAACCTGAAGCGGATGCCCGAGTTCAGCCCGCAATGTGTCCGGATGCTGCCGCTCGGTAGCCCGAAGGCTGGTACCTGGGTGCTCAACCTGAACACCGACGGCAAGAAGTACTGGCCGACCACCGCGCGCATCGTCCGGTACGAGCAGAACCAGGCGTTCGCCTTCAAGATCAACGAGAACCGCACGATCTGGAGTTACACGCTGGAGCCGACCGAGCACGGCACCCGGCTGATCGAGCGGCGCGACGTGCCCAACGGCGTCAGCTGGTTTTCCCGCAAGTCGATCAATGCCGCGCTCGGTGGTGAGCTGCCGTTCGAGGAGGAATTGGTCCGCGGCATGAACGAAACGCTCGGCAAGATCAAGACCGTGGTCGAGGCACACAACTAGTTCGGCGTGTTCGCGCTCGGCGTGCCCGGTCGGGTGCGTAAGTTGCCGAGTATGCGACGAATGACGCGCTGGCCCACGGTGGTTGCCGCACTCGCGACGGCCACCGTGGTTGTGACCGGTTGTGGCAGCTCCGATTCGGGACCCGAGCGCGAAGTCACCGTGGTCGGCAGCGGTCAGGTGCGCGGCGCTCCCGACATCCTGAATGCCGACATCGGCGTCGAGGTGACCGCCGACAACGTCTCGGCCGCGATCTCCCGCGCCAACGACCGAGCCAAGGCGATGACCGATGCCATCGTCAGCGCGGGCGCCATCAAGGAGGACGTGCGCACCACCGACGTCTCGATCCAGCCGCAGTACGCGGGCGGCACAGACAGCACCGTCGTCGGCTACCGCGCGAGTAACTCGGTTCGCGTCGTCGTCCGGGATCTGAGCAAGGCGTCCGGCGTGCTGGACAGCGCGATCAAGGCCGGTGGCAACGAAACCAGGCTGCGCTCAGTGTCTTTCGCGATCGATGACAATTCGCAGCTGCTCGCCGACGCCCGAGCGCGCGCGTTCGCCGACGCGAAGGCCAGGGCAGAGCAGTACGCGGTGCTCGCCGGGGTGAAGCTGACCAAGGTCATCACCATCTCCGAGGCGAACAGCCGCGACGACAACAGCGCCAAGATGTCCGCACGCGACGCCGCACCGCAGTCGGTGCCCCTGGAACCGGGCACCCAAACGGTGACTTTCACCGTGAAGGTCACCTGGGGGCTCAGCTGAATTGCGCGGGCGCGGGACCGAATTCGCGCGGACGCGGTTCAACTAAACCGTGATCGCGTACTTCGGCAACGCGACGACCTGCGCCGCATAGGAAAGCCCCGCGCCGAACGCTTCCTTTCCGCCCTGTCCGTGTCGGTGATGCGGTCTTGTCTTGGAGGGCGTTGCGCGCGGTATCGCGAAAACCCTTGCCGCTCGGGGGATCAGGCTCTGATCCATCGGTGGGCAGTCGGGTGCGTACCCAACCGGCTACCGAGCCAACGGCTTCGTTGCGGGCGACTGGAATAAGACCACCGGCCGCTGCGAAATTCTTGTTCCATAACCAGGGAGCCTTCACATGTCCTCAATCACCGACTGGGCGAGCCTGATCGATCGGCTACTGGCCACCCGGACCCAACCCAACCCAGGCGCCTCAACCGATGACATTGAGTCCGCAGCGGCCCGACTCGGCAAGAAGCTGGACCCGATGTATGCGAGCTTTCTGCGTGTAGCCGACGGCTGGGATCGCTTCGACGGATCCCAAACGATCTACGGAACCAAGGACCTCGCCCACAGCGCGCGGTGGCTGACGAAGCGGAGGCATCTCGACGAGTTTCTGGACTACAACCCGGAAGGACTCCCCGAGGCCTATCCACACTGGGACTCACTGGTTCTCGTGATGTCGGACTGGGTCTTGCCTCTCCGATTGGCCGCGGCCAGTGGTGGCTCCGACGATCCTGCGCCGGTCGTCGACTTCGACGGCGCGGAGGTTTGGATGTCCAGTGACTTCCACACGTGGCTGACCGAGGTGGTGTCTTCATGGCTCGAGCACATCGGCCAGGGTGCGGGGATCGATTTCGGAATCGGCACCACCGGTGTCCAGCGAGCCGACTGGGAGAAACTGCTCAGCGCAATCGATTCCGCACGACCGAAGCCGAATCCACCCGCAAGCGACAGCGAGATCGACAGCACGCAGGAACGGTTGGACAATCCGCTGGACCCCATGTTCGCCGATTTTCTCCGTACCGCAGACGGGTGGGACCGATTCGACGGTTCGATCGACCTCTACGGCACACAGGACATCGCTGTCAGCGAACGATGGCACACACGAAACATCGAGGCCGACCAAGTCGCAGGCGGCAGCCTTTCTCGCGGAGAACTACTACTGATCGGTGCGATGGTGGGAGCGACACCGGCGATGGGCTACGTCGCCATCGAAGCTGTCAGCGGTCGTACCGCCTTCATCAATCAGCGCGGGGATCTGAACTACCACGCCAACTTCCGGGAGTGGCTGGAAGCAACCGCGGTCGACGAGGAAACGAAATGGAAGGGCAGGATATGACACCGCGATTCCGGCGGCCGACCACGCGGCAACTCTCGTTGTGGGGATTCTCCACTGTTGCCCTCGTCATCGTGGCTACCGCAATCGTCTACCTCTTCACAGCGGGCCCGCGCGATCAGACACCTGACCCACGAACGAGTGCCATCGAATCGACCGTGTCGACCATGATCGCGGCATACAGCAACGCTGACGCCGGAACTCTGAAATCCCGCTCCTGTGGCGCGCTCTGGCTGGACCTGAACAACCGCGACGACAGTGCCATTGCCGAAGAGGCTCTCACCGACCGGGAAAAACGAGGAACCGGGCGAGTCGAGAACTTCAGCGGCACAACGATCAACCCGAACGGTCTTGCGGCGACCACTGTCGCAGACATCCATTACGACAAGTACATTCCCGAGCTCGAAGGCTCGATCGTTCCAGCAAAGTTCGACCTGGAATTCGACGACGGTATTTGGAAGCTGTGCAGCTTCAAGCAGTGGGGCGCTCCGCGAAACTAGCCCGATAAGGATCGTGTCACCAAGTACATGACGCGCCAGATATAGCTCCGCCAGTTACCTTGAGTGCATCGATCTGACCTGGTTCTATACCGCAGCCGGCCAGCGGACGGCTATCGATTCGTTACGCCGCCATGGAGTCGGGGCCAGTCCCTCCGGCCTGGTCTGGCGGTAAAGATGTTTACCGCTACAACTCGGGGGTTACAGTCGGTGCCCCTGGAACCGGGCACCCAAACGGTGACCTTCACCGTGAAGGTCACCTGGGGGCTCAGCTGAATTGTGCGGGCGCGGGACGGAATTCGCGCGGACGAGGTTGGACTAAACCGTGATCGCGTACTTCGGCAGCGTAACTACCTGCGCCGCATAGGAAAGTCCCGCGCCGAACGCGATGAGCAGTGCGGTGTCGCCGGGCTTGGACTGCCCCTTGCGCAGCATCGCTTCCATGGCCAGCGGGATCGACGCGGCCGACGTGTTGCCGGTCTCCTCGATGTCGTTGGCCAGCGCGCAGTGCTCCGGCAGCTTCAGCACCCGCGCCATGATCTCGATGATCCGGCCGTTGGCCTGGTGCGGAATCATCGCGTCCAGGTCGTCGGTGGCCAGGCCGGCCCGGTCGATGGCGTCGCGGCACACCTTCTCCAGTGAGTGTGCGGCCCAACGGAATACCGCCGTGCCCTCCATCGCCAGGTAGGGGCGCACCGCGTCGGTGCCCTTTTCCTCGATCTCGCGGAAGAACTCGACCCAGTCCTTGTCCTGCCGGATCGCGTGATGCTGGGTGCCGTCCGAACCCCACACCGTCGGGCCGATGCCCGGCTCGTCGGCCGGTCCGACGATGACCGCGCCCGCGCCGTCGGCGAACAGGAACGCGGTCGAGCGGTCCTTCGGGTTGATGGTGTCGGTCAGCTTCTCCACGCCGATCACCAGCACGTGCCCGGCGGTGCCGCCGCGGACCAGGTCCGAGGCCAGCGCGAGCGCGTGGCAGAAGCCTGCGCAACCCGCGGAGACGTCGAAGGCGGCCGAGCCGTTCATGCCGAGTTCGGTCGCGATCCGCGGTGCGGCTGCGGGAGTGAGCAGCAGATGGGTGGACGTCGCGACGATCACGCAATCGACCTGATCGACCGCGATCCCCGACGATTCCAGTGCGCCCTGCGCGGCGGCGACGCTCATGCTCTGGACGGTTTCCGACTCACCGGCGAAGCGCCGGGTCTTGATCCCGGACCTCGTCTGGATCCACTCGTCGCTCGAGTTGATCGGGCCCGCCACCTCGTCGTTGGTGACGACCCGGACCGGGCGGTATACGCCGAGCCCGAGGATCGCCGTGTGCTCTGCCCCGGTGGTCTGGGCGATTCGAGCAGCCATGTGCGTCTCCTATGTACCTGCGGCACCGCCGCCGGGTTGTCCCCGAACCTTCGAAATGGATCCCTCATCAGCCACCACCTACGGAGCCGTAGACATGAGGCACCCTCATATTAGCCCGAACGTCGGCGTTTCGCCGTGCGTATTCTCACAAACCCCGGGTATACGCCGATTAGCATGCTGAATGCTCAGTCCAGCGTGCCCCAACTATGTGTCTGCGTCCTTACGGTTCGGCGGACGGCAGGCGCGGATTGCGAGGACACCATGCTCGGTCTCGGGATTATCGGGTGGATCATCATCGGTGGTCTGGCCGGATGGATCGCCAGCAAGATCATGAAGACGGACGCCCAGCAGGGCATCCTGCTGAACATCGTGGTGGGTATCGTCGGCGGTCTGCTCGGCGGCTTCCTGCTGAAGCTGTTCGGCGTCGACGTCGAGGGCGGCGGCCTCTGGTTCAGCTTCTTCACCTGCATCGCCGGTGCGGTGATTCTGCTGTTCCTGGTCGGTCTGGTGACAGGACGTCGAGTCCGAAGCTGACGACACCGTGCCACAGGCTCCTTTCCCGTAAGGTGTGAACGCTTGCGCCGGTCCGATGGTCGACGGCGCGATCCGACTGCATCTAGCACGAAAGAGGAGCCTGTGGCCCGCCGTCCCACGCCGCCCGGCACGCCTGAACGCACCGGAGTCGGCCACGTCGCCGACCTGGTTCGCAACGCGATTCCCCCGCTGCATCCCGCCGGGCTGCCGTTCGTCGCCGCACCGCTCGCGGTCGCCGTCCTCGGCGGCAAGCGCAAGTGGGTGCGCCGGACGGGCCTGCTGGCCGCCGCCGCGTGCGCGACGTTCTTCCGCCACCCGACTCGGGTGGCGCCGAGCCGTCCCGGTGCCGTTGTCGCGCCGGCCGACGGCGAGGTCGCCCTCGTCGATACCGCCGCGCCGCCAGCGGAATTGGGCCTCGGCGACCAGCCGGTGCCCCGGGTGAGCATCTTCCTTTCCGTGCTCGACGTGCATGTGCAGCGCACGCCGGTGTCCGGCATCGTCCGCACGGTGCTGCACCAGCCGGGCCAGTTCCGTTCGGCGGATCTGCCGGAGGCCAGCTCGGTGAACGAGCGCAACACCATGGTGCTGGACACCCCGGCCGGACAGCAGGTGATCGTGGTGCAGATCGCGGGCCTGCTCGCCCGCCGCATCGTCTGCGACGCCAAGGTCGGCGATGTGCTGACGATCGGTGACACCTACGGGCTGATCCGGTTCGGCTCACGCGTGGACACCTACTTCCCGGCGGGCACCGAGCTGCTCGTCGAGCCGGGGCAGCGCACCATCGGCGGCGAGACCGTCCTGGCGGTGCTCGGGTCCACCTCATCCGCCGCTTCATGATGGAGGCGGCTGCTCCGACCCAGCGACAGCGCCGCCGACCGATCCGGCTGCTGCCGAGCGTGGTGACCATTCTGGCGCTGTGCTCCGGACTGTCCGCGGTGAAGTTCGGCCTGGACAATCGCCTCGACATCGCGCTGGCGATGATCGGCGCGGCGGCGGTGCTCGACACGCTCGACGGCCGGCTGGCCCGAATGCTGGACGCCACCACCAAGATCGGCGCGGAGCTGGATTCGCTCTCCGATGCCATCTCCTTCGGCGTCGCGCCCGCGCTCGTGCTCTACGTGACGTTGCTGCACACCGAGACCGCGGGCTGGATCATCGCCCTGCTGTTCGCGGTGAGCATCGTGCTCCGGCTGGCCAGGTTCAACACCCTGCTCGACGATGACACCCGGCCGGAGTGGTCGCGCGAATACTTCGTCGGGGTGCCCGCGCCCGCGGCGGCGCTCATCGCGATGGTGCCCGTCGCGTTGTCCGTGCAGTTCGGTGACGGCTGGTGGGTCGGCTTCTACGGCGTCGCCGCGTGGACCGTGCTCGCGGCCGCCCTGGCCGTCAGCACCGTGCCGACGCTGGCCATGAAGTCGGTGTCGGTGGCACCGCAGGCGGCCGCCGGGCTGCTGGTGCTCGTCGCGCTGGCCGCCGCGCTGCTGGTCACCTATCCGACCGTGCTGCTGCTGATCCTGGTCGCGCTGTACCTGGTGCACATCCCGTTCGCCTGGCACTCGCAGCGCTGGGTCGCCGCCCGCCCGGAGACCTGGACGCACAAGCCTGCCGAGCGGCGCGCGCAACGCCGGGCGCAGCGTCGCCCGGTGATCCGGCGCCCCGCCATCCGCGGCTCCACCGCCCGGCTGCGTTTGCGCAGGCCGGGCGGCAGGCAGCGGGACACCAACGACCTGTCCCGCTGACGCTGTTTCCTACTGGGATTTCTTAAGGTCTTGGAAAGCCAGGGCGTGAATGCTCTTGGAGCATGGGCACTCTGGCAGCAGTGGGTGGCTTCGGCTTCAGTGGATGGGGTATCGGCGGCTTCGGTGCCGAGAGATTCGGCCTGAAGCGGTTGCTCGGCCTCGCGGATTCGGCGAGGGCCGAACATAGGCGGCTGCCCGCACGGGCGAGCGGTACGGTCATATCCGGCGGGCGGGCGCGGAAGAAGGTAGCGGTGGAGCCGGACGGGTTGGGCGTATTCGTGACGCATCGTCCCCGGCTGTTCGCGCTTGCCTACCGGATGCTCGGCTCGGCCGGTGAGGCCGAAGACGCCGTGCAGGAGACCTATCTGCGCTGGGATGCCGCCGACCGCAGCCGAATCCGATCCGCCGAGGCCTGGTTGACCACCGTGCTGGTGAATCTGTGCCGCACCTGGCTGGTTTCGGCGCGGGCGCGCCGGGAGACCTATGTCGGGCCGTGGCTGCCCGAGCCGGTGTCCACCGAACTCGGTGAGCTCGGTCCGCTGGAGAGCGTCGAGGAGCGCGAACTGGTTTCGTTCGCGCTGCTCACCGCGCTGGAGCGGTTGAGCCCGGTCGAGCGGGCCGTGTTCGTGCTGCGCGAGGCGTTCGGCTACGCGCACCGCGAGATCGCCGACATGCTCACCATCAGCGAGGCCAACTCGCAGCAGGTCTATCGGCGGGCCGGGGTGCGGGTGCGGGAAGGCCGGGCGCGCTTCGACATTCCGAACGAGTACGCCGGTGAGCTGATCAAACGGTTCCTGAAGGCCGCGCGCACCGGGGACCTCGAGTCGCTGGAGCAGCTGCTGAGCGCCGATGTCGTCTCGGTCGCGGACGGCGGCGGCCAGATCAACGCGGCCCGGCGGCCGGTCGTCGGCGCGAAGAAGGTCGCGCGGTACCTGTCCGGCCTGTTCCGGTGGGAGGTGCCTGGCACGGAGATCTTCATCGAGGAGGTCAACGGCGCGCCCGCCGCGGTGGCCCGGGTCAACGATGTGCCCGTGGCTGTGGTCGCGGTGGAGTTGGTAGATGGTGCGATCGCCACGCTGCGGCTGGTCGTCAATCCGGCCAAGCTGGCCTATTTCGCCAGGTCGGCGGGGTCGTCGAGGTAGCTCCGCGCAAGAGTGACGTGCTTCACGACCCGTAGTTGTCAGGGATGGTGGCGCTGTTCGGTCTAAAGGGTGTCGGCCGATCGAAAAGGAGCCACATCATGACCGGACAGCATCGGATCGTTGTACTCGGCGCCGGATACGCGGGCCTGGTGGCAGCGGGCCGCCTCGCGAGCAAGGCGCGCGGGGCCGAGATCACCGTCGTGGACGCGCGCGCCCACTTCGTCGAACGGGTGCGGCTGCACCAACAGGCGGCCGGGCAACGGATTTCGGCATGGGACCTGCGGGAACTGTTGGAAAAAAAGAAGATCCAATTCGTGCGTGCCCGTGCGACGGATATCGACACCGAGGGCAAGCGGGTATTGCTGGACACCGCAACGGCTCTCGATTACGACACCCTGGTGTACGTGCTGGGCAGCATCGGTGACGCGAACGGCGTCCCCGGGGTGGCTGAGCACGCCTACTCGGTATCGACGCCCGAGGACACGGATCGCTTCGAGGCTCCGCGGGGGACCGTCGTCGTGGTCGGCGCCGGGTCCACCGGCATCGAGCTCGCCGCGGAACTGGCTGAATCGCAATCCGATTCGCGTGTACTGCTGCTCAGCCCCGACGAGCCAGGTGCCTGGTTGTCGACGCGGGCGCAGGCGCATATTCGCCGCGTGCTCGAGCGGCTCGGTGTCGAGATCCGTTCGGATGCCAAGGTGGTCGAGGTGACCGAGGACGGCGTGCGGCTGGCGGACGGCACGCTGATCGAGTCGGCGGCGACCGTCTGGACCGCGGGCTTCGCGGTGCCGGATCTGGCTGTGCGAGCGGGTCTTTCGGTCGACGGTACGGGCCGGGTGCGGACCGACGACTCGCTGCGGTCCGTCTCGCACCCGGACATTTACGCGGCGGGCGATAGCGCGGTAGTCGTCGGTCCTGACGGCCGGGAACTGCGGATGGCCTGTGCCACCGCGCAGCCCACCGGCAAGTACGCGGCCGACGCCGTTGCCGCGCGACTGCGCGGTGCCGAACCGGGACAGTTGCGGTTCCGCTACTTGCTGCAGTGCCTGAGCCTCGGCCGTCGGGACGGACTCATCCAGTTCCTGCACGCCGATGATTCGCCAGGGCGAATCGTGCTGACCGGCCGAACGGCGGCCTGGGTGAAGGAGCTGATCGTGCGTGGCGCGGGGTGGACCGCTCGCCCCTGAATTCCGCTGTCGCCGAAGTACTTTCCGGTGCCGATGCGCTGGTCCCGCATCGGCGTCCGGTACCGGACCCGCTTCGTCAACTCGGGGTTGACGGTCGCTAATCGTCAACCTATCGTTGACGCATGACGATTCCCTACCGCCTCGACGATCTGATCGACGGCATCAAGAAAGCCCGCCCCGACAACGTGCTCGACCAACTGTCCGACGCAGTGGTCACCGGCAATCACCTCGGCGAACTGGCCGATCACCTGATCGGCCACTTCGTCGACCAGGCCCGCCGGACCGGCGCCTCCTGGACCGACATCGGCGCCAGCATGGGCGTCACCAAGCAGGCCGCGCAGAAGCGGTTCGTGCCGAAGGGGCCGGGCGATGTGAGCGAAGCCGCCCAGATGAACCCCAACGCGGGTTTCGCCAGGTTCACCGATCGAGCCCGGTCCGTCATCGTGGCCGCGCAAGAAGCCGCCCGTGCCTCCGGCAACTCGGAGATCAGCACCCCGCACCTGGTACTCGGCCTGCTGGCCGAGCCCAACGGCATCGGTGCGAAAGAGATCCTCACCAGCGGAATCACCCTGGAGACGGTGCGCGCCGCCGCGACAGTTGTGCTGCCCGCAGGCACCGGCGAGGTGCCCCCGCTCATCCCCTTCGACCCGGAAGCCAAGAAGGTCCTCGAACTGACCTTCCGCGAGGCACTTCGCCTGGGCCACAACTACGTCGGCACCGAACACCTCCTGCTCGCCCTGCTCGAACAGGAGAACGGCGCCGGCCTGCTCACCGGGCTCGGCATGGACAAGACGAAGACCGAAGCCCACATCCTCGAGCTGCTGTCCGCGTTCTACACCGAAAAGCCATGAGGCGAGGGCGGGCAGCCGGTCTGGCCCGTCTGACGTCGCTTCGTCGCCGGATCCGCCGCGCGCGCTTCGGAATCCGTGCGGCCACCGCCGCATGGATGCGCAGGCGGCGGATGATCCGCTCGCACGATGTGGTGCGGCAGGGCGAGCAGCGTCCGCTCGACCTGCTGCGCGCCGCATGACCTTAGGCGCGTCCGCGCAGTCCGCCACCCCAACGTGGCCACTGCGCTTGGGGTTTCGGCTCGGACACCAACGGCTCGCGCTCGGTGTCGGTGACGTACAGCGGTAGGTGGGGAGCCAGCTCCTCGAGCAACGCGAGGGTCTTTCCACCCTGCGCGGCTCGATACTCGGGCATCGTCAGCCCGACGATCTGCAGGAATCGCATACTGCCGTGCGGAGTTTCGATGGTGCCGAGCTCCGGGTCGACCGTGAATGCCACCGCGTGAATGCCCGAATTCGGTTGGTCGGCGGCGATCGGACCGTTCGCTTTGATGGTGTGGCCCGGCTCGAACCACTTGCCGGACTGGAAGACATAGCGCGCGAGATTCTGCAGGAAGTTCGCGGGCCACACCGGCGGCTCGGTGCCGGTGGGCTTGCGAACCAGCCGGAAG
The DNA here is from genome assembly GCF_044459885.1 of Nocardia sp. NPDC050175. Classification (NCBI taxonomy): domain Bacteria; kingdom Bacillati; phylum Actinomycetota; class Actinomycetes; order Mycobacteriales; family Nocardiaceae; genus Nocardia; species Nocardia sp. NPDC050175. The sequence continues at coordinate 102,688 of NZ_JBITJI010000017.1, read as the reverse complement.
GTGAACTCGAAGCCCCAGCCGGACTCGTCGGGGTTGTCCCACTCCTTCTCGTACAGCTCGGTCATGCCGTAACTGATGTAGTGCCAGTGCGGTACCGGTTCGGTGCGTGAGTACGCGCTGATTCCGTCGAGCGGATCGGGCCCGCCGAGCGACCAGCGGTGATCGGTGGCCCAATGGAAAGGTTCGATATCGCCGTACAACGGCCGTAGCGCGCCGTCGATGGCATTCCAGCCGGGTGCTTCACTCACCAGCCCACCCTATGCAGATCCGGTCCGCCCGTGCCGCGCGAGTCGGATTGCCTTGGTGGGCAGCGGGTCAGGCCTCCGGCACGTTGCGGGCGAGTTCGTCAAGCCAGGCCGCGGCCGACGCGTCGCTCGGCGCGCGCCAGTCCCCGCGTGGCGAGAGCGAGCCGCCGGAACCGACTTTCGGCGCGTTGGGCAGCGTCGAACGTTTGAATTGGCTGGTCTGGATGAAGCGGCGCAGGAACTCCGCCAGCCACTGTTTGATGATGGCGAGGTCGTAGGTGTTGCGCTGGTCGGCGGGAATCAGGTCGGGCCAGCGTCCTCGGCTCGCGTCCGACCACGCGTGCCTGGCCAGATAGGCGATGCGGCTGGGGCGGTAGCCGAAACGCAGCAGGTAGTAGAGGTGGAAGTCCTGCAGTTCATAGGGGCCGACGGTGGCCTCGGAGCTCTGGCTCGGTGCGGTGGAATCGGTGTCGGGCACCAACTCCGGTGAGATCTCGGTCCGCAGGATCGATGAGAGCACCTCGCCCGCCGCGGGCCCGAACTGCGCGGTGTCGACCGACCACGCGATCAGATATTTGATCAGCGTCTTGGGTACCGACGCGTTCACGCTGTAGTGCGCCATGTGGTCGCCGACGCCGAAAGTGCACCAGCCCAAGGCGAGTTCGCTGAGATCGCCGGTGCCGATGACGAGCGCGCCGTGCTGGTTCGCCAGCCGGAACAGGTGCGAGGTGCGCTCGCCCGCCTGCACGTTCTCGTAGGTGATGTCGTACTGCGGCGCACCGTCGGCGGCCGGGTGGCCCAGGTCGCGCAGCATCTGGGTGGCCGACGGGCGGATGTCGATTTCCTGCGCGGTCACCCCGAGCGCGTCCATCAGCCGATGCGCGTCGGTGCGGGTTCGGGTGCTGGTCGCGAAGCCGGGCATGGTGTAGGCCAGCACATTTGCCCGCGGCAGCCCGAGCCGGTCCATCGTCTTGGCCGCCACGATCAGCGCCAGGGTGGAGTCCAGACCGCCGGAAACGCCGATGACCACCCGCTGCGTCCCGGTGGCGCGCAACCGAGTGCTCAGCCCTTCCACTTGAATGTGCTGCACTTCGGCGCAGCGTTCGTTGCGCACCGCGGGATCGGCCGGAACGTAAGGGAAGCGCTCGATTTCGCGTCGAAGATCAACCGCGCCCGCCGGAATCGGCAACTCGACCTCGATCCGGCGCAGCCGAGTCAGCCGCTCCCGATGGTCGTGCACATTGTCAGCAAAGCTGGTGGTGCGCAGCCGATCCGCGGCCAGTCGGCGCAGATCGAGGTCAGCGGTGACCAGCTGCGGCTGATCGGCGAAGCGTTCGCCCTCGGCGAGCAGATCGCCGTTCTCACACACCAGCGCCTGCCCGTCCCAGGCCAGGTCGGTCGTCGATTCCCCATGTCCCGCAGCCGAATACAGATAGGCAGCCAGATAGCGCGCCGAATGCGACGTGCACAGCGCCCTGCGATAGTCGGCCTTGCCGATGACGATATTGCTCGCCGATAGGTTGACCAGCACCGTTGCCCCGGCCAGCGCCGCATAACCGCTGGGCGGCAACGGAACCCAGCCGTCCTCGCAGATCTCCAGATGGAACACGAACCCGTCGAGATTGCTCGCCGTGAACAGCAGGTCGGCGCCGAACGGCACCCGCTGCCCGGCGATCGTGACGTGCGTGTCGAGGTTCTCCCGCGCCGCCGCGAACTGGCGCTTCTCGTAGAACTCCCGATAGTTCGGCAGGTAACTCTTCGGCACGGCACCGAGCACCACGCCGTGGCACACCGCGACGGCGCAGTTGAACAGCCGCCCCTGGGTCCGCACCGGCGCACCGACCACCAGCACCGTGTCGATGTCGACGCTCGCGGCGATCACCTCGGCCAGCGCCGCCTGTACCGCGTCGTCCAGCGCGTCCTGGTGAAACAGGTCGTCGGCGGTGTAGCAGGACAGCCCGAGCTCCGGGAAAACGGTCAGTACCACCGCGTCGGCCGCCGCCTGCCTGGCGAGCAGCAGCGTCTGCTCGACGTTGTACGCGGGGTCCGCGACCCGCACCCGGGGCACGGCCACCGCCACCCGCGCGAAGTCGTGCCGGTAGAGCGATTCGAAGGGCAGTTGGTGCACTGCCGTCCCCCTTCGACGAGGATGCCGGAGATGATCATGATTTTCTCCTCCGGAACCTACCCTCGATGCTCGCCCGCTAAGCTATAGCAATGGCGGATGAAACGGATTCCGACCTAATCGCGGGGGAACTGCGCGCCGACCTGCTGCGTGCGCTTTCTTATGTGTCCACAGAGTCACAGCCGGACGGCAGCTATGTCGTCAACGGAGACCTTCCCCCCGAGGTGGCGCCCCCATTTATTCGGGCGATCATGCGGGTCGAGGCGGAGTTGTTGTTGCACGATGCGGAGCTGGTGACAGTGGAGGGCGGCGAGCCCCGCTCACCGGAGGAACGCCGGACCGACGCGTTCGTCGCGTTGGTCCTGCGCGTCGACGATCGGGCATAGGCACCCGACCTTGCACTCGGCACTGTCGAGTGCTAGAAATGGCTTTGGCACTCTCTACCCGTGAGTGCCAGGTCGGGACGGTGAGACCGGGTACCATCGACACCCCTGGTCGTCCGTCGCGGGCACCGAGCCTGGCCAGCGTAAATGGGGCGATCCGACGAGCGGTCGTCCTGCGTGTCAGCCTCATTACTTGGAGGATCACCTCGCAATGGCCAAGATGATTGCGTTCGACGAAGAGGCCCGCCGCGGTCTCGAGCGGGGTCTGAACGCCCTCGCCGACGCGGTAAAGGTGACGTTGGGCCCCAAGGGTCGCAACGTCGTCCTTGAGAAGAAGTGGGGCGCCCCCACGATCACCAACGATGGTGTTTCCATCGCCAAGGAGATCGAGCTGGAGGACCCGTACGAGAAGATCGGCGCCGAGCTGGTCAAGGAAGTTGCCAAGAAGACGGACGACGTCGCTGGCGACGGCACCACCACCGCCACCGTGCTCGCCCAGGCGCTCGTCCGTGAAGGTCTGCGCAACGTCGCGGCCGGCGCGAACCCGCTCGGTCTGAAGCGCGGCATCGAGAAGGCTGTCGAGGCCGTCACGGCTCGCCTGCTGGAGTCCGCCAAGGAGATCGATACCAAGGAGCAGATCGCTGCTACCGCCGGTATCTCCGCGGGCGACTCGTCCATCGGCGAGCTCATCGCCGAGGCCATGGACAAGGTCGGCAAGGAAGGTGTCATCACCGTCGAGGAGAGCAACACCTTCGGGCTCCAGCTGGAGCTCACCGAGGGCATGCGCTTCGACAAGGGCTACATCTCGGGCTACTTCGTCACCGACCCCGAGCGTCAGGAAGCGGTCCTCGAGGATCCGTACATCCTGCTCGTCGGCTCGAAGATCTCGACCGTCAAGGACCTGCTGCCGCTGCTGGAGAAGGTCATCCAGGCCGGCAAGCCGCTGCTGATCATCGCCGAGGACGTCGAGGGCGAAGCCCTGTCGACCCTGGTGGTCAACAAGATCCGTGGCACCTTCAAGTCCGTTGCCGTCAAGGCGCCGGGCTTCGGTGACCGCCGCAAGGCGCAGCTCGCCGACATCGCCATCCTCACCGGTGGCGAGGTCATCAGCGAAGAGGTCGGCCTCTCCCTGGAGACCGCCGGCGTCGAGCTGCTCGGCCAGGCGCGCAAGGTCGTCATCACCAAGGACGAGACCACCATCGTCGAGGGCGCGGGCGACCCGGAGGCCATCAAGGGCCGGGTGCAGCAGATCCGTGCCGAGATCGAGAACTCGGACTCGGACTACGACCGGGAGAAGCTGCAGGAGCGTCTGGCCAAGCTGGCCGGCGGTGTTGCGGTCATCAAGGCCGGTGCCGCGACCGAGGTCGAGCTCAAGGAGCGCAAGCACCGCATCGAAGATGCCGTGCGTAACGCGAAGGCTGCCGTCGAAGAGGGCATCGTCGCCGGTGGTGGCGTTGCGCTGCTGCAGTCGGCCCCTGCCCTTGACGGCCTGAAGCTCGAGGGTGACGAGGCGACCGGTGCCAACATCGTGCGCGTCGCGCTGTCGGCTCCGCTGAAGCAGATCGCCTTCAACGCGGGCCTCGAGCCGGGCGTTGTCGCCGAGAAGGTCTCCAACCTGCCGGCCGGCCACGGCCTCAACGCCGATTCCGGCGTGTACGAGGACCTGCTCGCCGCCGGTGTCGCCGACCCGGTGAAGGTCACCCGCTCCGCGCTGCAGAACGCGGCGTCCATCGCGGCTCTGTTCCTCACCACCGAGGCCGTCGTCGCCGACAAGCCGGAGAAGTCCGCCGCACCTGCCGGCGACCCGACCGGTGGCATGGGCGGCATGGACTTCTGAGTCCAGCCACCCGGCAACACTTGTAGAAACCGAAAGCCGGTCCACCCTCGGGTGGGCCGGCTTTCGGCGTTTACGGAGTCCCTTCCGTGCTTCGAACCTTACGGCGTAAGAAAAGCTAACCTATCTTAAGGCCGAATTCGGGTCAGATGCCGTCGACGGACAGGATCGTGAAGGGCTCCTTCGGGGTGCCCGGCCCCATCGGGCCGCCCTTGTCGAATTGTGAAGCGACGACCAGGGTTTGGTTGTTGATGCGGACCAATGTGGTTGGCAGGCCCAGGGATTCGTCGGTGATGCGCTGGTCCAGCGTCGCCGTGGCGCCGTCGTCGGTGATGGTCCAGCGGGCGAGGGCGTTGTCGGTGTTCTGCACCACCCACAGGGTGTTGTCGCGCAGTTCCAGTCCGTCGCCGTGGATCAGGTCGCCGCCGTGCAGGGTGACCTTGCGGATCGGGTCCGCGGTGTTCGGGGCGAGGGCGATGCGGAACAGCTCGCCGACATTCATGTCGACGACCAGCAGGTAGTGGCCGCCGGCGTCGGCGACGATGCCGTTCAAGGTGAAGGCGTCGGGTGCGTGCGGCGCGACGATCGTGCTCAGGTCGAATTGTGTTGTCATATCGGCACGTCCGGCGTGTGCCGCGGCGGCCGCCACGTCGGCGGCGGTGACGCGGTAGACGACGCTGCGCGTGGTATCGGTCAGATACGCGGTGCCGTCCGGGGTGATGGCCAGGTCGTTGACGAAACGCGCCGTCGCGCCCGGCACATCGAAACGGGCGATCAGCGCGCGAGTCGCGATGTCGTACACGGCAACTCCGGCGGTGGAGTCGGTCACCCAGAGCCGTCCCGCCGGATCGACCTTCAGCCCGTTGGCGGTCTTGCGACCGTCGGCACCCGCAGGCAGGAAGACCTCGGCCTGCTTGGCGCCGGGTGTGGCGCGGTAGACGGCCCCGGTGGCGAACGAGCCGACGTAGGTGTCGCCGTTGCGCGGATCGGCGGCGATGCCTTCCGGATAGACGTGGTCGCCCGGCAGGTCGTAGGCGGTGGTGATCCGTACCGACTGCGCGGCGGGGGCGGGTTGTGCCGCGTTCTCGGTGCTGCCACAGGCCGCGACGGCGGTGCAGGCCACCGCGATGGCGAAGGTCGCCATGCGGCGGCGCGTTGCGTGGGACATGGTCATGCCTCTCATCAGGTCTATCGCTTAGACGTACTCACATCTAAGAATGAATACGAAGATAGATTAGAGTTCTAACAGCAGTCAAGAGTCTTATGACAGGTCGGGCAGATACCATGCGGAGATGACGTCCCTGCACTCCTCCGAGCGCCTCGGCTCGTACGTGAAGCGCGCCGAGCAGGCGCTGCAAACGGCGAAGAACGCCGCGCTGAAGCCCGCGGGCGTCACCGTCCCGCAGTACTCCGCCCTGCTCTTCCTCGACGAGAACCCGGGCATCTCCGCCGCCGCCCTGGCCCGGCTCTGCGGCGTGACCCCGCCGACGATGAACACCGTGCTGACCAACCTGCAGGACCGCGGCCTCATCGAACGCACCCCGCACGCCTGGCACAAGAACATCCTGGAAACCCGCCTCACCGAAGCGGGCGCCGCCGTGATGAAGGACGCCGACGCCCGCGCGGTCCGAGTGGAGCGCGCGGTAGCTGCCGGATTCACCGATGCCGAACGCGCGACCCTGCAGGAACTGCTGGCGCGCTGCGCGGATCTCTTCGACTCCGTTCGACCTGAAACCTCTACGGCCCCAAAGAAATAGGCCGAAAGGGCCAGAAGTCGGCCGCTGTCAAGGGTGCGGGACGGACCCGAGAAGCCCTGTCTCGGTAGTCATTTCGATCTACTGGCCGCCGTTGCCGAGGGTCTCGGCAGCGGCGGGTCTTCAAGGGGCGCTCCCCGGGAACGCTCGCGTTGTGTCACCGTCCACTGTGGTGCCGAGCGCGTAGCTCGCACAATCGGCATGCGGCTCACTCCAATAGTGCGGCTCGACGAACTTCGTGGTCAGCAGCGGTTAGCCGGGCGAAGGCGGGGTACGCCTATGTCGTCTATTCGACGCACTATTCGGTACTACCGGTACGCCTCGAACGGCGTTGGTGGACAGGACGAATCAGGCATAACCAGCGGTCCAGTTCGGTTGAGAATTCATTCTACAAATTCCCGTCAAAATCGTGTACGCACATCGCCGTCCATCGGTATGGTCTGTTTTGGCAAACAGTCAGTGACAATGGATTCAGTCGATGCTTATCGCAACTATCGATGTCCCGCAGCGCTATCGAGCGTGCGTGAGCGCCTGCCGTCGACACAGTGTGCAAACTGCTGAGTTCGCGAACGATGAGTTCGCAACAACTCTGCCAACTTTCGGCTAACGGCTGGTCAGTTGCGGGTTGATACCAAGGGCCCGATCCATGTCGAGCGCTTCTTGGGCTTCTGTATTGTCTGGCCCAATGTCACAGGATGCGAATACGGGTCGAATGTATGCCGGGCAACCCGTCGAGGACCGGCAACGTCAGCGGCGTGCGCGTTTTCTGGAATCGGGCCTGACGGTCTTCGCGCGCGACGGCTACGCCAATAGTTCGGTCGGCGCCATCTGTAAGGACGCCGGACTCTCCTCACGACAGTTCTACGAGGAGTTCACCGGACGCGAGTCCCTACTACTAGAGCTCTACGAACAGATCGATCGCGAGTCGCGCGACGCGGTCGCCAAGTCACTGGAAAGCAAGGCCGACGCGAGCGCGCTCGAGATCATCGACGCGTCCACCCGCGCCTACGTCGAGTCCATCGGCTCGGACCCGCGCAAGGCGCGCGTCGCGCTGGTCGAGGTGGTCGGTGCCGGTCCAAAAGTGGAGAAGTTCCGGCTCGAGCTGCGCCGGGTCTGGGGCTCGCTGCTGGCGGGTGCCGCGGAGGACGCGGCCATGCACGGCGAGATCCCGACCGGCGACTACGAGATGCGGGTGCTCGCGATCATCGGCGCGGTCAACTACGTGGTGGACTCGTGGAGCGGCGCCGACCCGCGTCCGCCGCTCGACGACGTGATCAGGGTGCTGAGCCGGGTGATCATGGGGGCGGTCGGCGCGTAACCGTCGATCGCTCGAGTCAAGGTGCTCCGGGGACCGGTAGCGTGCCCATGATGGAGACGGTTCCGATCCAAATGCCGGATGGCAGTACGGTTCCGGTGCGACTGATCCCGGCAGGCGGCGCGCACCGGCATCCGGTCACGCTGGACGCGCCGCGCCCGGTGCTGGTGATCGCACCCGGGCTCGGCGTACCCGCCGGGTACTACGAGGGGTTCGCCGGGAAACTGGCGGCGCGCGGGTTCGATGTGGCGATCGGTGAGCTGCGCGGCAACGGCGACAGCAGGCCGAAGCCGAGCGCCGCCAGCAGCTACGGCTACCACGAGCTGGTCTCGGTCGACTTCCCGGCGATGTTCGAGGTGGTGCGCGACCGGTTCCCGGCCAGCACGCCGTACCTGCTCGGGCACAGCATGGGCGGCCAGTTCGCCGTGATGTACGCCTCGCGGATTCGCGGCAGGCTCGGCGGGCTGATCCTGATCGCCTCCGGAACGCCGTATTACCGTGGCTATCCGGGACTTTCGAGCCCCGGCATCCTCGTCGGCTCGGCGGCCGCCGCGCTCACCGCAGGCCTGGCCGGCTTCTGGCCCGGCGACCGGATCCCGGCGGGCGGCTTCGGCCGCCAGTCCAAGGTGCTGATCGCGGATTGGGCGCGGCTGGCCCGCACCGGCCGGTTCCAGCCGGTCGGTGCGGACATCGACTACGAGGAGCGCATCGCCCGCCTGAAGCTGCCGGTGCTGTCCATCACGATGACCGATGACGACCTGACCCCGCCCAGCTCCGCCGACCACCTGTTGGCGAAGCTGCCCAAGGCCGACGTGACCAGGTGGCATCAGCCGGAACCGTTGGGGCACAACGGTTGGATCAGCGAGTACCGCACCACCATCGACCAGATCGAGAAGTGGCTGCGCGACCGTTAGATGTGTCGGCGGCCGGGTTCGAGGTGGCGGCTGAAGCCGTCGAGCATGGCGTCCAGCCCGACGTCGAAATGGTCGGTGTCCGTTGCTTGTTCCGGCTCCTCGGTGCGCTGCGCGGCGACCGCGGCGATGGCGTGGCTGAGGATGTGGCCGATCGTGTACTCGCGCAGGCAGCGGGTCAGCTGCAGCGCGACCGTCGCCGAAAATCCGTGGCCCTGCAGGTGTTCCACCATCCAGCTACCGGTTTCGACGGCCAGTTCGCTGCGCACCGGACGAGTCGCGAAGACCGGCACCGCGCTCGGATGCCGCCGCAGCGTGGAACGCAGCCGGTGCGCGTAGGCACGCATCAGGTCGCGCCAAGGTTCTTGCCACGGTAGGGATTCCATGTCCAGCTCGGCGAACATCGCGTCGGCGATGCCGTCGAACAGCTCCTGCTGATCGGTGAAGTGCCGGTAGGCGGCCATCGGGTCGGCGCCGAGCGCGGTGCCGAGTTTGCGCATCGAAAATCCGTCGACACCAGTCTGATCGATGAGGGTCAGCGCCACCGCGGCGATATAGTCGCGGTTCAAGGTGGTGCGCGTCGTCGGCGCCGGACTCGCCCGCCGGGTGCGGGCGCGCCGTTTGCGGCTCACCTCGACGACGTTGTCGGAATCCACGACTGCTCTCCTCCCAGGCCCAGGTCTACGACGTAGATGATATCTACACCGTAGGCCCCTGAGCCTCGTACCAGCGGTTATCCGCGCCGCTCGAGCAGCATCTGGGTGAAGAACTCGTAGATCAGGCCCGCCTGGAACGCCGACTGCTTGTTGTCCGCCGCGCCGCCGTGGCCGCCCTCGATGTTCTCGTGGTACCAGAACTCGTGGCCCTGCTCCTCCAGTAGCGCGGCCATCTTTCGAGCGTGGCCAGGGTGCACGCGGTCGTCGCGGGTGGAGGTGGTGAGCAGGATCGGCGGGTAGGCCACATCGGCCTTGGCGTTCTGATAGGGCGAGTACTTGCTGAGGTACTCCCACTCCTCCGGCTTGTCCGGGTCGCCGTATTCGGCGATCCACGAGGCGCCCGCGAGCAGCAGGTGGTAGCGCTTCATGTCCAGTAGCGGCACCTGGCAGACGATCGCGCCGAACAGCTCCGGGTAGCGGGTCAGCATCACGCCCATGAGCAGCCCGCCGTTGCTGCCGCCCACCGCGCCGAGCTGATCGGCGGTGGTGATGCCGCGCGCGACAAGGTCTTTCGCGATCGCGGAGAAGTCCTCGTACACCTTGTGCCGGTTGGCCTTCTGCACCGAGGTGTGCCACTGCGGGCCGTATTCGCCGCCGCCGCGGATGTTGGTCATCACCCAGGTGCCGCCGCGTGCCAGCCAGCCCATCCCGGACGCGCCGCTGTAGGCGGGCGTGCGCGAGACCTCGAAGCCGCCGTAACCGGACATCACCGTCGGGCCCGGCGTGCCCTTGCGGTCGCGGTGGCGAATCACGAAGTACGGCACCTGCGTTCCGTCGTCCGAGGTGGCGAAGAACTGCTCGGTCTCGATGCCGTCGGCGTCGAAGAAGCCGGGTTCCTGCTTGAGTTGCTCGGTGTCGCCGCCGACTGAGCTGGTCAGCAGCGTGGCCGGCGTGGTGAATCCGCTGGTGGTGAGCATGAATTCGTCGCCGCCCTCGAGCGGGTCGAGGTTCAGCACGCTGGTGGTCGCCATCGGCGGGGTGTCGGCCAGCGACTCCCGGTGCCAGCCGTCCGCGCCCGGCGTCACCACGTAGAGCTTGGTCTGCACGTCCTCGAGGGTAATGAGCAGCAGGTGGTTCTCGGTCCAGCCGTAGCCGTGCAGCGAGGTGTGCGCGTCGGGGGTGAAGATCACCTCGAAATCCCGTGCGCCGGAGAGGAACTTGTCGAAGTTCATGGCCAGCAGCGCGCCCGCCGGGTAGGAGTTGCCGCCGACCTCCCACGGCGACTTCAGCCGGACCAGCAGCCAATCCTTGTACCAGGACTCGCTTGCATCGGTGGGTGTGTCCAGATGCCGTAGCGTGCCGTCGTTTTCGAGCAGGTACACGTCTTCGTTGAAGAAGTCGGTGGCGCGGCCGATGTAGTGCCGCTCGTAGCCGGGGGTCCGGTCGTAGCCCGCGGAGACCGCGACGTCGCCGGCCTCGCCCTCGAAAACGGTGACCGCCTCGGCCAGTTCGGTGCCGCGCTGCCAGCGCTTGGCGATGCGCGGGTAGCCGGAGTCGGTCAGCGAGCCCGGCCCGAAGTCCGTGCCGATATACACCGAATCGATGTCGATCCAGCGCATCTCGGACTTCGCCTCGGGCAGGAAGAACCCGCCGTCCGCCGGATCGATGAATTCTCTTGTCGCCATGTCGAACTCGCGCACCACCTTGGCGTCCGCGCCGCCGCGCGACAGGCTGATCAGCGCGCGCGACTGCTCCGGTCGCAGCACCCCGGCGCCGCCCCACACCCAGTTCTCGTCCTCGGCGGTGGCCAGCGCGTCCAGGTCGATCAGCACGTCCCAGTCGGGCGACTCCTTGGCGTACTCGGCGAACGTGGTGCGCCGCCACAGCCCGCGTGGATGCTCGGCATCGCGCCAGAAGTTGTAGAGCCAGCTGCCGCGCCGACCCGGGTAGGCGATCTTGGTGTCGGTGTCGAGCATGTCCAGAATGCGGTGTTCGAGCTCGCTGAACCGGTCGGAGGAGGCGAATCGCTCGACGACCACGCTGTTGTGCGCACGCGCCCAGTCCAGGGCCCGCTCATCGGTTACTTCTTCGAGCCAGAGGTAGGGGTCAGTCACATTCTGCTCAACGCCACTCATGACCGCGCCTCGCTGGCGCTCGGCTCCGTCATGTGCGGGGCACGCTGTGTCATGAATCGTTCGCTGCGCTCACTCATCCCCTCATTGTTGCCGACCAGCGCGAATCAGGGCGCCGGGGTCGCTAGAAGGGTGCTACGCCCTGAGCGAATCAGGCAAATAGGACATGACGTACTGCGCGACACCCGCGCGGCTGCGGTCCGTCCGGTGACCCGCTCGCCTACGATCGCGGTTCGAGGCCGATCCGATCAGGAGGTTTCCTTGCCGCACTTTCTCTGGGAGCAGCATTGCTGTCTGCCGTTGGTGCCGTCGGCCCGGATCGCGGACCTCGCCCGATATCCACTCGGGTCGTACCTGTCGGTGAATGTCGGGTATTCGCCGCATTCGACCGAGGATTCGGTCAAGCTCACCCGGCAGTACCGCGCGGACGCGCTCGCCGACGGGCGATTCCGGTTGGTGCACAGCCACTCCGACATCGGCGATCCGGAAACCATCGCGCTTGCCTTCGATCTGGAGGACTCCGGCCCGCTCGGCGGCGACTTGGACAACGTGGAGCTGTTTTACGAGTTGGGCGTTCGCTCGATGCTGCCGACCTACAACAGCGCCAACAAGGCGGGTTGCGGCTGCCTCGATGCCGACGACACCGGGCTCACCGCCTTCGGTGAGGACCTCGTGCGCAAGCTCAACGAGGTCGGCATGTTCGTCGACGGATCGCACTGTTCGCGCCGCACCGGGCTCGACCTGGCCGCGCACACGCAGGTGCCGATGATCTACAGCCACTCCAATTTCGCCGCGCTGCGGGAGCATCCGCGCAATATCACCGACGAACAGGCGAAGGCCTGTGCCGCGACCGGCGGCGTCATCGGTATCAACGGCGTGGGTATCTTCCTGGGCCGCAACGGTATCGATGACGGTGCCGCGCGTATCGAGGCGATGGCCGATCACGTCGAACACGGCGTCGAGTTGGTCGGCATCGAACACATCGGGATCGGGTCGGACTATTCGTTCGACGCCGAGGACTTCAACGGCATGCTCGCCGACCATCCCGAGCTGTTCCCCGAGTCGTACACCAAATGGGGCCCGCTGCAATGGGTTCCGCCGGAGGAGCTGCTCGGCAGGAGCCAGGTGCCCGGCCTCGACGAGGTGCTGGCGCGGCGAGGCTTCAGCGAAGCCGACCGAGCGGCAGTATTCGGCGGCAACTTCTCCCGGGTCGCCGAACAGGTGTGGCGCGACTAACCGAGATGCTCGGCGGCCACCCGCTTCGGCACACACATGCGCCACGCTTCGACAATGAGCTCAGTCAGCTCCGCCTCATCGATGGCGTCGAGCCGCACCCGAACCCAGTTGTACCGCTCGTCCGACGGGCGCGGCATCATGAATTTCTCCGGCTCGGCTTCGACCAGTGCCACCCGCTCGGCCTTCGGAAACGCGAAGCCCATGCGTGTTTCGTCCGGGGACAGCGCCAGATAGACGATCCGGCCGATTCGATATTTGACCCGGTCGCGGACCAGCGCCTCGGTTGTTCGCGGCAGGCTCATCGCCACCCGCCGCACGTCATCAGCTGTCACCATCGGCCAAGTATCGCGCCGGGGTACGACATCTGGGCCGGGCTGGAAACCGGTGTGGCGCGACCGAATCGGTCGCGCCACACACCCCGGCCGGGTTCACCCGAGACGGACCAGCATCTTGCCCGTGTTCGCGCCGGAGAGTACGCCGAGGAACGCGGCCGGTGCCTGCTCGAGGCCCTCGTAGACCGTCTCCCTGGTGCGGATCGTCCCGTCGGCCAGCCAGGCGGCCGCCTTCGCGATGTACTCGCCGAAGATCGGGAAGTAGCTGTTCACCAGCATGCCGCGCAACGAAAGTTCCTTTGTCGCCGCCTTGAACAGGTCCGGGCCGGGCTCGGCGGTGCCACCGTTGTAGCCGCTGATCGCACCGACCAGCGCGATCCGGCCCTTCGGGCGCATCGCCTCGACGGCGACCCGCAGATGTTCACCGCCGACGCTGTCGAGGTAGACATCGATGCCCTCGGGCGCGGTCGCCGCGAGCTGCCCGGCCACATCGCCTGCCCGGTAGTCGATCGCGGCGTCGAAGCCGAACTCGTCGAGCAGCAGCCTGGTCTTGGCCGGTCCGCCCGCCGAGCCGATCACCCGCGCCGCGCCGAGCGCCTTGGCGAGCTGTCCGGCGACGCTGCCCACCGCGCCCGCCGCCGCCGAAATGAACACGGTGTCACCGGGATTCACCGGAGCCACCTCGGTCAGCGCCGCGTACGCGGTGAGGCCGGTGGTGCCGAGCGCGCCGAGAAAGTGCGGCACCGCGGCCAGCGAGGTGTCGATCGGGGTCACCGCGGCGGCGTCGAGCACCGCGTACTCCCGCCAGCCCGCGAAGTGCGTCACCGTGCTGCCGACCGCGATATCGGCCGCCGTCGAGGCGATCACCTCGCCGACCGCCGAACCCTCCAGCGCCGCGCCCACCTGGAACGGCGCGATGTAGGACGGGCGATCGTCCATCCGTCCCCGCATGTACGGATCCACCGACATCCACGTGTTGCGCACCAGGACCTGTCCGTCGGCGAGCGCCGGAATCGGGTTCTCCACCAACGCGAAATGCTCTGCCGTCGGCGCTCCGGTCGGCCGCGCGGCCAACTGGATCTCCCGCGAGATCTGCGGCAGAGTGCCGATTTCCTGACTGGTGCCCGCTGCTTGAACGCTCATTGCTCTGCCTCTTCTTCGCTGACTCTCGGACCCCTTCGATCCGGTACGGCTAACGCTATGAGCCCGAAACCCGCACTCCCAGGTCCGGAAACGCCACCCTCCGGTCCAAACACGACAGGTAGTGGGTCAACTGGTTCTGAGGTTGGTGGGGGAGGTGCCGGTCCAGCGATGGACTGCCTTGCGGAGCGCGCGGTCGTCGGTGAAGCCGAGGCGGTCGGCGATGACGGAAGTGGTCAAATGTCCTTCGGCGAGAAGGGTTTTCGCCTGTTCATAGCGAACCAGGTCGTATTCGGCGCGCCAGCTGGTGCCGTGTTCGGCGAGCTGGCGTTGCAGGGTGCGCGGGCTGACGGCCAGTCGGCGGGCGACGGTCGCCAGCGACGCGTCACCAGTGGCGATGGCGGCGGCCAGCGCTCCGCGGAACGCTTCGAGCGGGCCGGGGATGGTGCGCGCGGTGGCCAGGACCAGATCGGCGTGGCTGCGCAGGAGGTCGGCCAGCATCGGGTCGGCGCGGGGCAACGCCGCGGTGGCGTCCGCGGCGGTGAACGTGATGGTGTCGGCGGGCGCGTCGAATTCGATGCGGTCGGTGCCGAAGGCGTCGCGCAGGACATCGTGCTTGCTCGGTGCGGCCCGGCTAAAGGCGACGCGGGCCGGAATCACGTGCCGACCGGTGGCTTCTCTGGCCCGCCGCAGGTAGTAGGCGAGCACGTACTCGTTGACAACCGCGACGATCGCCGGGTCGCCCGCGGTGGTCCGGAACCCGACGGTGAGATCACCGTCATGCGTGAGATCGAAACCTTCGGCGGCCGCGGTGACCAGCCGGTGGTACGGCTGCGCGCTCCGCAATGCAGCCGCGAGCGTCGGCCCATTCGTGACGAGGTAGTCCCAGGTGGTGAGGGTGCCTAGGGGAGCGGCATCGACCACGGCGAGCCCGGCCCCCGGCTCCGGTTGTGCCTGAGCGAGCAGGCCCCACAGCTGTACCAGCGAGCTCAGCGGAATCCGGTTGAGCTCGCCGGCCAGGATCGCGTCGTCGGTGCCGTGAATCGCCGCGAGCTTGTCGTCGCCGACACCGGCCCGGCGGGCAGTGTCGCGGACCAGGCGGATCAGATGCGTCGACGCGGTGCTGTCGATGGGCGAGACCGGGATGGACCGGGGCGCGCTGGGCGGCGGTGTCGAGCGATCGGACCGCGCGGCGTCGGCGAACGGCCGGTCCGCGGTGTTGTCGCTCGGGGCAGCCGATCGGTGCGTCGCGAGTGCATCTCGCCCCGCCGATCGACCTGTCGCCACGAACCGACACTAGCGAGTCGAAATGTCTGATTCCCCACTCGAGCCGCCTCGCGAGCACCGAACTTGCGGTCAGGTGTGGCCTGCGGCTCATTGTTGTGGGGGACCGGTGGGCCAACTCGTAGCGACAGAGTTAGGCTCGGTGTCGTGACTTCCCATTACGACGTTGTCGTTCTCGGTGCCGGTCCTGGCGGTTACGTCGCCGCCATCCGTGCGGCACAGTTAGGCCTCCGTACCGCGATCGTCGAGCAAAAGTACTGGGGCGGTGTGTGCCTGAACGTCGGCTGCATCCCTTCCAAGGCGTTGCTGCGTAACGCTGAGCTGGCGCACATCTTCACCAAGGAAGCCAAGACCTTCGGGATCTCGGGCGAGGTGAACTTCGACTTCGGTGTCGCGTTCGATCGCAGCCGCAAGGTGGCGGACGGCCGGGTCAAGGGCGTCCACTTCCTGATGAAGAAGAACAAGATCGACGAGTTCGACGGCAAGGGCACCTTCACGGACGCGAACACCCTCGCGGTCGAGCTGTCCAAGGGCGGCACCGAGACGATCACGTTCGACAACGCGATCATCGCCGCGGGCACCATCACGAAGCTGCTGCCGGGCACTCAGCTCAGCGCCAACGTGGTGACCTACGAGGAGCAGATCCTCACCCGCGACCTGCCCGGCTCGATCCTGATCGTCGGCGCGGGCGCGATCGGCATGGAGTTCGGCTACGTCCTCAAGAACTACGGCGTCGACGTGCGCATCGTGGAGTTCCTGGACCGTGCGCTGCCCAACGAGGACGCGGACGTCTCCAAGGAGATCACCAAGCAGTACAAGAAGCTCGGCATCACCATCACCACCGGTGCCGCGGTGCAGTCCATCGACGACGACGGCTCGAAGGTCACCGTCGCGATCAAGGACAACAAGTCCGGCAACGTGGAGACGGTCACCGTCGACAAGGTGCTGCAGGCCGTCGGCTTCGCGCCCCGCGTCGAGGGCTACGGCCTGGAGGCGGCCGGCGTCCAGCTCACCGACCGTGGCGCCATCGCGATCGACGACTACATGCGCACCAACGTGCCGCACATCTACGCCATCGGTGACGTGACCGCGAAGCTGCAGCTCGCGCACGTCGCGGAGGCGCAGGGTGTGGTCGCCGCCGAGACCATCGCGGGTGCCGACACCGTCACCCTCGGCGACTACCGGATGATGCCGCGCGCCACCTTCTGCCAGCCGCAGGTCGCCAGCTTCGGCCTGACCGAGCAGCAGGCCCGCGACGAGGGCTACGACGTGAAGGTCGCGACCTTCCCGTTCACCGCCAACGGCAAGGCGCACGGCCTCGGCGATCCGACCGGTTTCGTCAAGCTGGTCGCCGACAGCAAGTACGGCGAACTGCTCGGCGGCCACCTCATCGGCCCGGATGTCTCGGAGCTACTGCCCGAGCTCACCCTGGCCCAGAAGTGGGACCTCACGGTCAACGAGCTGACCCGCAACGTGCACACCCACCCGACGCTCAGCGAAGCCCTGCAGGAGGCCTTCCACGGCCTCGCCGGGCACATGATCAACTTCTGATCCACGCTGCTCGGACAAACGGTGGCGTCCGGCCAATAGGCCCGGACGCCACCGTTTTTCGTGTGTGAGATCTGGCGGTCCCGCCGCAGGTTTGCTAGACAGCGATGATGCGAAAGTGGCTGATCGGCGGGGCGCTGATCGTCGTCGTGCTACTGCTGGTGGCGGCCGGCGGGTACTACCTGATGAACTCGCGCAGCTTCCAGTTGGCCGGGCGGCTGGTGAATCGGGTCGATACCAGTGACAAGGTGGTGGCGCTGTCCTTGGATGACGGGCCGACCGATCGGGCGCCCGGTGTATTGAAAGTGCTTGCTGAGCAACAGATCAAGGCCACCTTCTATCTGGTCGGCAGTGATCTCGCGGCGCATCCCGAGTACGGCAGAGCGATCGCCGAGGACGGACACGAGATCGGCAACCACAGCTACAGCCACCGCCGAATGATCTTCAGCTCCGCGAGTACCGTCCGCGACGAGATCGAACGCACCGACGCCGAGATCGCGAAAACCGGCTACCAGGGCCCGATTACGTTCCGCCCGCCCTATGGCAAGAAGCTCTGGTCGCTGCCGAAATATCTTTCCGACCACGACCGCACCTCGGTGACCTGGGATGTCGAGCCGGATTCCGGCGAAACCGCGACCACCGACGAGATCGCCGCGCAGGCGGTGCGCGAGACGCGGCCCGGCTCGATCATTCTGCTGCACGTCATGCACGAATTCGCGGGGCCCGCGCTGGCCGCGATACCCCGTATCGTCGGCGAACTACGTTCTCAGGGCTACCAATTCGTCACCGTCTCGGAGCTCATGGAGCACTGATCACAGCATGCCGTACGCGTGTGACGGGGTGAGGATTGCCAATGCCCGGCGGTCGGCGACCATGGCGCGGCGGTAGTCGTCCCAGTCGGGGTGTTCGCCGTTCGCGGCGCGGTAGTAGTCGACGAGAGCCTCGACGGTTTCGTCGTGCGGATTCGCGGCCACCGGCGTGACCGAGGCGATGGCCTCGATGACGGCGTAGGCGAAGAAGTCCTCGCGGGTGACGTGGATGGCGGCCCATGGCTCACGCACCAGGTTGTGGTATTTCGCGCGGTCCGCGGTGATGGAGATGCGGATGTTGCCGTCGCCGCCGATCACGTGCAGCACGTTGGACTGTTGCGGGCGGCCGTTGCGGCGGATGGTGGTCAGCACGGACCGGCGGTGGTCGCGGGCGAAGTCGACTGCTTGGGCGAGTTCCATGCCGGTATTCAACCGGTAGTGATCCGGGTCTCTTCCCCCGCCCGCCTCACTCGCGGTGGTAGGCCGCCTGGGCGTCGCGCACCTGCGGCATGTTCGTCTCGACCACCAGGACCAGCGCATGTAGTTGATCGGCGACCTGCGCGCCGAGCTCGGTCAACGTGTACTCGACGCGTGGCGGGATGGTCTCGTGTACCTCGCGATGCACCATGCCGTCGCGTTCCAGCGCCTGCAAGGTCTGCGACAACATCCGCTCGCTGACGCCGTCGACCCGCCTGCGCAGCGCGCTGAACCGGTACGAACCCTCGCGCAGCGCGACCAGGGCGAGGATGCCCCAGCGGCTCGCGACATTCTGCAAAACCGGCCGTGACGTGCAGTTCTTGGCGAACACGTCGGGTTCCAGCGTCGGATCGTCCAGGTCTGGCGACGATGTCGGCTGCGTACTCATGCAACCGATAGTACCCAACTTGACCAAAGTGGTGTATGAATGCATAGTACTTACTAATAGTTAGCGCTTAACGAACCGTACATACCCGTGGAGGTAGTTATGACCGTTGCCGTGACCGGTGCCAGCGGACAGCTGGGCCGTCTCGTCGTACAGGCGCTGCTGCGCGAGGGCGTCACTCCGGTCGCGATCGTGCGTGACCCGCAGAAGGTCGCCGATCTGGCCGAGCAGGGTGTCGATGTCCGTCAGGCGAGCTACGACGACGCCGCATCGCTGGATCGCGCACTCGCCGGGGTCGACCGGGTGCTGCTGGTCTCCGGCAATGAGTTCGGTGCCCGAGTAGCCCAGCACACCAACGTCATTCGCGCGGCCGAGCGCGCGGGCGTCGAACTGCTGGTCTACACCAGCATCCCGCAGGGTTCGCAGAACTCGATGATCCTGGCGCAGGAGCACATCGGCACCGAGGCGGCACTCGCGGATTCGACTGTGCCGCATGCGATTCTGCGCAATGGCTGGTACTGGGAGAACTACCTCGGCGGGCTCGCGCACGCCGTCGAGTCCGGCGTCCTGCACGGCGCCGCGGGCGAGGGGCGGGTGGCGGGCGCGGCGCGCGCCGACTACGCCGACGCGGCCGCCAAGGTGCTCACCACCGACGGGCACGCCGGGCAGGTCTACGAGCTCGGTGGTGGCGAACGCCTCACCTATGCCGAACTGGCTCAGTCGATTTCGACTGCCGCCGACAAGCCGGTCCGCTTCCAGAACCTGCCCGAGGCCGACTACGCCGCTGCCCTCCAGCAGGCCGGACTGGAGGCCGGTTATGCCAAGGTGCTCGCCGACGCCGACGCGGGCATCACGAAGGGCCTCCTCGATGTGACCAGCGGCGACCTGCAGAAGCTGCTCGGGCGTCCGGCGACTCCTGCGGTCGATGTGTTCCGCGCGGCGCTCGCCTGAGACCCGCACGGCCGCACTGTCTTCGATTTCCCGCACACGATTCCGTGTGCGGGAAATCGATCGTTACTAGACCCACTGGACGAGTTGCACGATGATGCCGTTCGGGTCGCTCATCTGGAAGTAGCGCTCGCCCCACTCCTCGGTTTCGATCGGCGTGACGATCGGTACCCCCTCGCCCTGTAGCCGGGCGTACTCGGCGTCGATATCGTCCACCACGAACACGACGAGCAGTCCCTCGCCCGCGCTGCCCGCCGCACTCTTCGGCTTGAAGGACGCCAATCCGGTGCGCAGGTAGATCACGTTCAGTCCGGCATCGGACCGGTCCAGCGAGACGAACCCGTCGGCCGACATCTTCTCGGTGAAGCCGAGGTGGTCGATCAGGAACTTCGCCGAAGTCAGCGGATCGGCGACGTTGAGCGAGATGGCGGAAGCGGTGATGTTCATAAGCTCTCCTCGGCTTCGTTAACTCTATACTTAGTACGTTGTACTTTGTAGAAGAATTCCCGGGCGGCCGCACTATGACCTGAATCACGCCGATACGATCGGGTCGACCAGGCGAGGAGACAGAGTGGACGAAGAGAAGGAGCCTCGCCCCGGCGAGCCGAAAACGCAGCGCCGCGGCAAGCAGGATCGCAGCAGCGCGGGCGATCCCGTTCGCACACTGGAGTTGCTGTGGCGAGTCTCCGGCGCGACTCCGGTGCGCGGCCCGAAGCAACGCAGCAGCGTGGATGCCGTGGTCGCGGCGGGCATCGAGCTCGCCGACGCGGAAGGCATCGGTGCGCTCACCATGCGTGCGGTCGCCACCAAACTTGGGCTGACCCCGATGGCTACGTACACCTACGTGCCGGGCAAGGCCGAGCTGATCGACCTGATGGTGGACAAGGTCTACGGCGAAATGGACCGCGCGGACCTCGCGGATCTGCCATGGCGCGATCGGGTCACCACCATCGCGGCGGAGAACCGCGCCATGCTGGCTCGGCACCCGTGGGTCGCCTACCTGCCGACCACCCGACCGCCGCTCGGGCCGGGCATGGCCGCCAAGTACGACCACGAACTCCGTGCGTTCGAGGGCCTCGGCCTGGACGACGTCACCATGGACGCGTCGGTCACCTACGTCCTCGGCTTCGTCACCTCGGTGGCCCGCATCGCCATCGACACCGCACGGGCCGCCTCGGACAGCGCGATGTCCGATCACCAGTGGTGGGAGCGGGCGGCACCGCTACTGGCACAGGTCTTCGACGCGGAACGGTTTCCGGTGGGCGCCCGCGTCGGGGCAGCCGCGGGCCAGACCCACGACTCCGCCTACAGTGCCGACCACGCCTACGAATTCGGCCTCGCCCGGGTACTGGACGGCCTGGCCCAGCTCATCGAAAACCCCTGAGCACCAACCCGTCTCGCGCACTTCTTCTGATTCGCCGCGCCGAAAATCGCATGCGAATCTCGGTGCCGGAAATCAAGAAGCGTGCGTCTGCTGTGCGCTAGACCCCGTCGCGTTGGATGCGGAGGGCGGTGATGGTGGCGGCCAGGCCCTCGTACTGGTTGACCAGCAGCACGATTTCGATGAGGCTGCGCTCGTCGTAGTGCTCGGCCAGCGCCGCCCAGTGCGCGTCGTCGAGGTCGCGGGTCTGCACCAGCTGGTCGACGGCGGTGAGCAGGGCACGGTGTTTGTCCGACCAACCCGGTACCGCCGGCCCGGTGCGCAGGCGCTCGAGGATCTCCGAGGTCACTCCGGCTCGCTTGCCGAGCCGAATGTGGTGGTCCATTTCGTATTCGCAACCACTCAGGTGGGCGACGCGAATGATGACCAGTTCCGACTCGTGCCGTGGCAGCCGACCGCCGGGCATGAGTTTGCCCGAATAGTGCAGCCAGCCGCGAAACAGTCCCTTGGTGCGGCCGAGCGTGCTGAACAGGTGTGCGTCATCGGTGCCCGCGGCCTTGGAGAGCACCTGCCAGACAACCCAGTTGATCGGACCCAGCTCGCGCAGTCGTCCGGGTGAAATGCGTGGTCGCAGCGCTGAAACCATGCTCGGTCGGCTCCTCCGCGTGGATGGGCGAGCGGCCAGGCGGTGCCGGGCCGAGCCGTCAGCCTACCGGCGAGTACGCGCCGGATCGAGGCCATGCTCGACACTAATCGGTCTATCGGTCGCCGCGGTGCCGAATTGCCTGCGCACGCTGGCGATTCCACCGTTACGATCGATTTCGTGCGGAGACGGGTAACTCGTGGGGGCACCCAGAGCTCGCCATGCACTCGATCGCAGGCCGGTCGCGCAGCGAATGCGGCGCGCAGGTAGCACGGCCTGACGAACGTGGAGAGGCGGACGAGCTCGACATGCTGGTGAGGGTCAAGCCCGGGGCGCAGCTCTCCGGTGCCGAACAAGAATTCGTCGAATGCCTGCGCTCGTATCCGTCGGCCGCCCTCGCCATGATCGATCTGCAGGTCGGTGACCGGCAGATCGATGCGGTGATCTGGACGCCGCGCGGGCTCACGGTGCTCGAGGTCAAGGGCTTCCGGCGCAGGCAGAGCGGTATTCTCAGCATCGCCGCCGACAGCCCGTGGAAGATCAGCGATGCCGACGCGGACCTGGACGAGCCGTCCGGCAGCCCGTCCGATCGGCTGGAACACGGCATCGCCACGGTGAAGACGACGCTCGAGCGAGCGCTGCTCGACCCGGGGCACGTGTGCGGCGCGGTCGTGCTCGTCCCGTTCCGCGGCGCGGTGGTGCGGCCGTCGCGCACCAATCTGCGACCGGGCCTGGACGTGGTCGTCGGCAATGTCGCCGATGCCACCGAACTGCGCATCTACCTCGAAAGTTTCTCGGCCGGACCGCGGAAGTGGACGGCTGACCGGGTGATCGGGGACTGCACTGCGCTCGGTCTCGCCGAGCTGACGCCGTCCCGGGCCGACCTGGTCGAGGCCGGGTTCGAGCAGGTGGCGCAGGAGTCGCCGAGTGTCATTCCGCGCCCGCCGAAACCGCGGGTCGAGCCGACACCGGGTGTTCCGACGAAACGGCATTCGTACGCCGGATGGACGGTGGTCGCGCTGGCGGTCATCGGGATGATCGCGGTGATCGGGGTGATCGCCAACTCGCTGGTCCACGACTCCTCGCACCCGAAGCCGCAGGAAACCAGCGTCACGCCGACGCCGACGCCGCCCCCCACGTCGTACCACCCCTGCTGGCCGTTCCAGCAGGACTGCTGAGCGCATCACGATCGACCACTATCCGAACGTGTTCGGGCACGACGGGCCGACAACCCTTCGGCTAGCAGGGGGATGGCCGACGCAGCATCAATCCCGCACGGCCCGAGCCAGTTTGGTGAGTTCGAGCGCGCGTTGGGCACGGGCGAGGACGTGCGCGCGGGAGATGTCGATGTGCGTGGTGAGGGTGTGCAGCGCGGCTTTCACGTTCCCGGACAGCAGTTGCTCGGCGATCGTGATGTGTTCGGCGGTCATGGTGGCGATGCGATCCGGCGTCGGCACGTCCAGGGTGCGGACCGGGCGCACCCTGGTGTGCACCGAGGTAAGCGCTTCTGCCAGTGCGGTATTGCCCGCGGCCGCCAGCAGGACGGTATGGAACTGCTCGTCGGCGACCAGTGCGGGGCCGGGCTCGGGTGGGTTGTCGCGCAGCGTGCGCCAGACCTCGAGTTCGGCTCGAATCAGGGCGAGATCGTGCGCGGGCCGGGCTGCTTCGGGGGAGTCGGCGCTCGCTCGTTGAATTCCCCTGGCCTCCAGCACGATTCGCAGCTCGTACAGGTGGTCGAGCTCGTCGAGCCGCGGCCGGTACGGGTACAGCCCGTCGGAGTGCCGCTCGACCAGCCCGTCGGCCTGCAACCGTGCGAGCGCCTCTCGCACCGGAGTACGCGACACCCCGTATATCTCCGCGAGACGTTCCTCGCCGAGCCGTTCGGTCGGCACGAAGATCCCGGTGGCCAGATCCCGCCGTAGCGAGTGATACACGCGCTCGCCCAACGGGATCCGCCCCCGGCGCGGCATGGTGGTCAGCTCAGATCGCCATCGCCGAGCGGACCACGGTCTCCGCGCCCGCGCCGCCCGCACCTGTGGAGGTGACGCGACCGGACGCCAGGATGTAATAGTGCTGCGCCGCTTGCAGGGCAAAGCCGATGTGCTGCTCCACCAGCAGCACGCTCAAGCCGCCGCGCTGCGTCAGATCGATGATGGTCCGCTCGATTTCGGCGACCACGGAAGGCTGGATGCCCTCGGTCGGCTCGTCGAGGATGAGCAGCTTCGGTTCGGTGATCAGCGCACGCGCGATCGCCAACTGCTGGCGCTGCCCGCCGGAGAGCAGACCGGCCTTGCGGCTCAACAGTTCCCGCAGCGCGGGGAACAGATCGAGCGATTCGTCGATCAGCGCCTTGCCGCGCTTGCGACCGTCGGCGACCACTTGGAGGTTCTCCGCGGTGGTCAACTGCGGGAAACTCTGTTGCCCCTGCGGCACATACGCGAGGCCGCGGCGGACCCGCCGCGACGGCGCCATCTTGGTGATCGCCTCGCCGTCGAACTTGATCTGACCCGACTTGGTCCCGATCAGCCCGACCGCGGTGCGTAACAAGGTGGTCTTGCCCGCGCCGTTGTGTCCCATGATGGCAACCACGCTGTCGTCTGGAACCGTCACGGACACACCGTGAATCACCTCGCTCCTGCCATAGCCGGAGTGGATATCGATGAGCTCGAGCATCAGACGGACTCCTTCACGGTGGTTTCATCTTCGAGGGCCGTACCGATCGCCGCCGCGGTGCCCAGATAGACCTCCTGCACCTTCGGATCCGCCTGCACCTCTTCGACGGTGCCCTCGCTGAGCACCTTGCCGCCGGCCAGCACGGTCACCGAACTCGCGAACGCGCGCATGAAGTCCATGTCGTGCTCGACCACTACGACGACGCGTTCGCCGCCGATGCGGCGCAACAGGTTTCCGGTCTCCTCGCGCTCCTCGGCGCTCATGCCCGCGACCGGCTCGTCGAGCAGCAGCACCGACGCGTTCTGCACCAGCAGCATGCCGATCTCCAGCCACTGCTTCTGGCCGTGCGCGAGCACACCGGCGGGCTTGTCCCGCAGGGCGCCGAGCCCGGTGATCTCCAGCGCCTCCTCGATGCCGGGCAGTACCGACTTGCGGCGCCGCAGCATGGTGAGCGCCGAGCGGCCCGCACCGGCCGCGATATCGAGATTCTGTAGCACGCTGAGCTGTTCGAACACGCTGGCCGTCTGGAAGGTGCGCCCGACGCCGAGCCTGGCGATCTGGTGCACCTTCTTGCCGAGCAGCTCGACGCCGGTCTTCTGCGCCGAGCCGGACGCCGAGACCAGCCCGGTGATCGCGTCGATCAGCGTCGTCTTGCCCGCGCCGTTGGGACCGATCAGGAAGCGCAGATCGCCTTGCAGCACCGTGATATCGACATCGGTCACCGCCTTGAACCCGTCGAAACTCACGGAGAGACCACGGATTTCGAGATACTCGCTCGACATTCCGGCATTGCCGCCGAGCTTCGGCTCGGGTGTGGTTGTGGTCATCGGGATTCCACCTTCTCCGGCTCGATCTCGGGCTGCGGTTCGACGACGACCGCCGCCGGAGCGACCGGTTCGGATCGCCGGAATCTGCTGTCCAGCAACCCCTTCAGCATCGGCCACACGCCCGCCAGCCCGGCCGGGATGAAGCCGATCACCACGATGAACAGCACGCCTTGCAGGTAGGTCCACCCGGACGGGAACTCCTCGGAGAACGCCGTCTGCGCCCAGGCCACCCCGATCGCACCAAGCACCGGGCCGAGCAGGGTGGTCCGGCCGCCGATCGCGACGCCGATGAGGAACGCGATGGACGGCACCACGCCGATATCGGCGGGCGAGATGATGCCGACGATCGGCGTGAACAACGCACCGGCGATACCCGCGAAGAACGCCGCGACCACGTACGCGACGATCTTGACGTTGGCCGGGTCATAGCCGAGGAAGCGCACCCGCTCCTCCTGATCCCGCACCGCGACAAGCAATTCGCCGTACCGGCTGCGCATCAACTGCCGCACCAGCGCGACCACCACCAGCAGCGTGCCCGCCGCGATGAAGAACAGCATCTTCCGGTTCGCCGGATCAGAGAGCTTGAACCCGAAGAAGGCACGGAAGTCGGACAGCCCGGTGAAGCCACCGATGGCCTGCTGCCCGGTCAGCAGGATCGCCAGCGCCGCCGCCAGCGCCTGACTGAGGATGGCGAAATAGGCCCCCTTGACCCGCCGCTTGAAGACGCCGTACCCCAGCACCGCCGCTACCAGCGCGGGCAACACCAGGATGCCGATCAGCGCCACCGGCCCGGATGCGAAAGGCCGCCAGAATGACGGCAATTCGCGAATACCGGAGATCTCCATGAACTCCGGCACGTCGTTCCCGAGCCGCGAGGCATCGGCCATCTGCAGATGCATCGCCATGATGTAAGCACCGATGCCGAAGAACACGCCCTGCCCGAGCGTGAGCATTCCGCCTCGGCCCCAAGCCAATCCGATGCCCACCGCGACGATCGCGAAGCACAGGAACTTGGCGAGCAGGTTCAGCCGGAACTCGCTGAGCGCGACCGGGGCGACTGCGAACAACAGGATCGCGGCGATGCCGAAGCCGCCCAATGCGGTCAGGGTCGAGTGTGCGCGCCACCTCTCTACCAGCGTGGTCATGCCAAACTCCTTGTGCGGACAGTGAACAGACCCTGCGGACGGACCTGCAGGAAGATGACGATGACGACGAACACAATGACCTTCGCGATCGATGCCGTCGTCGAGTATTCGATGTAGGAGTTGAGCAGGCCGAGCGCGAACGCCGCGATCACCGTGCCCTTGATCTGGCCGAGCCCGCCGATCACCACCACCAGGAAGGCGTCGATCAGATAGCTCTGCCCGATGGTTGGACTGGTCGAACCGATCAGCGTCAGCGCGACACCGGCGACACCGGCCAGGCCGGAGCCGATGAAGAACGTGCTGATGTCGGTGAAACGGCTTGATACACCGCTTGTTTCGGCGAGACCGCGGTTCTGCACGACGGCCCGGATGCGCCGCCCCATAGGCGTGGTCTTCATCACCGTGGCCAGGATGATCACCGCGGCCACCGCGAGCACGAGAATAAAGATGCGACTCTTCGGCACCACCGCGCCCAGAATGGTGACGCCACCGCTGAGCCATTCCGGTGCGACGACATTCTTGGCGGGCGCGCCGAAAATGTCACGGGCCAGCTGTTGCAGCACCAACCCGACACCGAAGGTGACCAGCAGGGTGTCCAGCGGCCGGTCGTACATCCAGCGGATCAGGCCCATCTCCAGCGCCGCACCGAGCAGGCCACCCACCAGGAAACCGACGAGCAGCGACACCACCAGCGACACACCGGCCGACGAAATGACCTTCTGCACAACATAAGTCGTGTAGCACCCGGCCATGATGAACTCGCCGTGCGCCATATTGATCACGCCCATCTGACCGAAGGTCAGCGACAGGCCGAGCGCGGCGAGCAACAGAATTGATCCCAGACTCAGCCCGGTGAAGAGCTGGCCGATCACGACGTCCATAAGGACTCCTCGGATATCGGGCCGGTGCGGGGTGGCCGCGAAATCACGGCCACCCCACACCGATCGGGCGAATTACTTGAGGCCCTTGGCCCAGTCGTAGGACTTCAGGTACGGGTCCGGCGTTACGGCCTTGCCCGAGTCCCACACCGTGTAGATGAGCCCGTCCGGCCGGATCTCGCCGATCCGCGCGGTCTTGGTGATGTGGTGGTTGGAGCCGTCGACGGTGACCAGGCCCTCGGGCGCCTCGAACGTCACGCCGTCGGCCGCGGCCTGAATGTCGGCCACCGCGAACGACTTCGCCTTCTCCACCGTGTTCTTCCACAGGTAGACCGAGGCGTACGCAGCCTCCATCGGGTCCGAGGTCGGCTTGTCCGCGCCGAACGCGGCCTTGTAGTCGCTGACGAACTTCTTGTTCACCGGTGAGTCCACGGTCTGGTAGTAGTTCCACGCGGTCAGCTGCCCGGCGATGTTCTGCGCGCCGATGCCCGCGACCTCTTCCTCGGCGATGGACACCGAAACCACCGGCATCTCAGTGGCTTTCAGGCCCGCGTTGGTGTACTCGCGGAAGAACGCCACGTTGGAGTCGCCGTTGAGGGTGTTGAATACCGCGCCCGCCTTGGCATTACGCACCTTGTTGACGATGGTGGAGAAGTCGGTGGAGCCGAGCGGGGTGTAGTCCTCGCCCTTGATCTCGATGCCGTTGGCCTTCGCGTACGCCTTGATCTCGCGGTTGGCGGTCTGCGGGAAGACGTAGTCGGAGCCGACCAGGTAGAGGGACGTAATGCCCTTCTGCTTCAGGTAATCCAGGGCCGGAATGATCTGCTGATTGGTGGTCGCGCCGGTGTAGAAGATGTTCTTGCTGTCTTCCAGGCCCTCGTACTGCACCGGGTAGTAGAGCAGCGAGTTCAGGCTCTCGAACTTCGGCTTCATCGCCTTGCGGCTCGACGAGGTCCAGCCGCCGAACACCGCCGCGACGCAGTCGGAGCTGATCAGCTTCTCGGCCTTCTCCGCGAAGGTCTTCGGGTCCGACGCGCCGTCCTCGAGCACCAGTTCGACCTTCTTGCCGAGGACCCCGCCCGCGGCATTGATCTGATCGACCGCCAGTTTGGTCGAGTTGGCGACGGTGACCTCGGAGATCGCCATCGTGCCGGACAGCGAGTGCAGCGAACCGATCTTGATCGAGTCCTTCGACGTGTCAACGCAGGAGGCGGCGTTCGAGCCGGTCGTGGTGGCGTCGTCCTTGGCGCCACAGGCGGTCAGCAACAAACCGGCGAGCGCCACTGCGGTAGGTACCGCCATCGCCTTGACCATGCGCCGGGAGCGGTGTCGATGGATGGCACGGGAATCTGACATGGGGCGGGACCCTTCTCACTTCATCAGGTAGTTCGGCGGCGCGACGTGCACCGCGGCGAATACCTCCGCCTTTGCCCCGGTCAAAGCTGTCGACCGGGATGTATACAGGCGGTGTATTCGTGGTGCGAACGTTAGACAGAAGTTGTTGCGCCGGAATATCTCTCGATGACGAGTCCATTTCGTCTGTTTCGACGGTGTGAACGTTTGCGGTTACCGCCTGGTGAACCTCGGTGAGGTGGCCGCGAGCCTACGGTTGCGTAGCGTCACCGCGGTACGGCAGGCTGCGTTTGTACATCGTCAAAACGGCCGAAACCTGGGAGGACCGTCGTGGGTCACTACAAGGCGAACGTGCGTGACATCGAGTTCAATCTGTTCGAGGTGTTCGGGCTGGACAAGCTGCTCGATACGGGCGCCTACGGCGATCTCGACTCCGATACCGTGCGCGAGATCCTGGCCGAGGTGAAGCGGCTGGCCGAGGGGCCGATCGCGGAGTCCTTCGCACCCGCCGACCGCGATCCGGTGGCCTTCGATCCGGCCAACTACTCCGTCACGGTGCCGGACGCGCTGCGCAAGACCATCACGGCCGTGCACGACGCCGACTGGAGCAGGCTCGGGCTGCCGGAGGGGATGGGCGGCACGCCCGCGCCCGCTGCGGTGGTGTGGGCCGTCCAGGAGCTGATCATGTGCGCCAACCCGGCGGCGAGCTTCTTCAACATGGGCCCCGTGATGGCCGCGGTGCTCTACAACGTCGGCAACGAACAGCAGAAGCACTGGGCTACGCAGGGCTACGAACGCGGCTGGCAGGGCACCATGGTGCTGACCGAGCCGGACGCGGGCTCCGATGTCGGTGCGGGCCGCACCAAGGCGACCGAACAGCCCGACGGCACCTGGCACATCGAGGGCATCAAGCGCTTCATCTCCGGCGGCGATGTCGGCGACACCGCGGAAAACATGTTCCACCTGGTGCTCGCCCGCCCCGAGGGCGCGGGCCCCGGCACCAAGGGCCTTTCGCTGTTCTACGTGCCGAAGTTCCTGTTCGATGCCGAGACGCTGGAGCTCGGCGCCCGCAACGGCGTGTTCGCGACCAATCTCGAGCACAAGATGGGCCTGAAGTCCTCGCCCACCTGTGAGCTCACCTTCGGCGGCGACGTGCCCGCGGTCGGCTGGCTGGTCGGCGACGTGCACAACGGCATCGCGCAGATGTTCCAGGTGATCGAGAACGCACGCATGGTGGTCGGCATCAAGTCCACCGGCACGCTGTCCACCGGGTACCTGAACGCGCTCGCGTACGCCAAGGAGCGCGTGCAGGGCGCCGACCTGACCCAGATGACCGACAAGGCCGCACCGCGGGTGCCGATCACCCGGCATCCCGATGTGCGGCGCAGCCTGGCCATGCAGAAGGCGTATGCCGAGGGCATGCGTGCGGTGTACCTGTACACTGCGGCGCATCAGAACGCCGATGTCGCGCAGCTGGTTTCGGGCGCGGACGCCGAATTGGCGCACCGGGTCGACGATTTGCTGCTGCCGATCGTCAAGGGCGTCGGTTCCGAGCGGGCCTACCAGTACCTGACGGAATCGCTACAGACGCTTGGTGGTTCGGGCTACCTGCAGGACTATCCGATCGAGCAGTACATCCGAGACGCGAAGATCGACTCGCTCTACGAGGGCACCACCGCCATCCAGGCGCAGGACTTCTTCTTCCGCAAGATCATTCGGGACAAGGGGGTGGCGATCGGGCACGTCACCGGGCAGATCGCCGCGTTCCTGGACACCAAGAGCGGCCGGTTCGAGACCGAACGTGAGCTGCTGCGTACGGCTTTGGGCGATGTGCAGGCGATGGCGGCCACGCTGACCGGGTATCTGATGGCGGGTCAGCAGGATCCGGCCGAGCTGTACAAGGTCGGCCTAGGCTCGGTGCGCTTCCTGCTCTCGGTCGGCGACCTGCTCATCGGCTGGCGGTTGCTGGTGCAGGCCGAGATCGCGGCCGCCGCGCTGGCGGCCGAAGCGCCCGAGAAGGATCGGCCCTTCTATACCGGAAAGATCGCTGCGGCAAGCTTCTTCGCGAAGAACGTGCTGCCGGAGCTGACCGCGAACACGGCGATCATCGCCGCGATCGACAACGACATCATGAATTTGGACGAAGCGGCCTTCTGACACCGCACCGAACACCGACCGAAGGCGCCCTTCACTCGACTAGACCGAGTGGAGGGCGCCTTCGGTCGATGCGAGTCGGGTGCGGGTGGGCCGGGGGCGTCAGTCGGCGAGCAGTTTGAGTACGACGGGGCGGGACAGTGTGCCCGAGACGTCGCGGGCGAGTTGGTTGGCGCTGGTGCCTGCGGCGTGGGCGGCGCGCAGGGCGGCGGCGAGTTCGTCGCGGGCCGCGTCGGCGGCCGCCTGGGCGTCGCGGAGGCGTTGGGCTGCTCGGTCGACCCTGGTGGGTTGGTCGTCCTGAGTGGTCAAGGTGTTGACCGGTGCCGTTTCCGGTGGTGATACCGACGCGTCCGCCTTCATCGCGGGCGGGAGATTACGCATCGCCGCCATGGCGAATTCCTGCATGAACTCGCGGGTTGCGTCCTTGTCCTCGGCGGCGTTGCCGAGCAGCAGCCGGGTGGTCTGCGGCACCGCGAGGCTCCAGTTGGACATGCCGCACAGGGCGAGCAGCAAGCGTCCGGCGTACTGTGCGTCGATGCCGAATTGTTCGATGGCCCTGTCGAATTTCTGCTCGTAGTGCTGCGCGCGCCAGCCGTCGATGTCGTGCGCGTCGACGCCGCGATGCAGGCCCTCCCACAGCAGCAGCCGCAGCAGTTGCGGGTGGTTGTTGTGGTAGTCGAACAGCTTGCCGACATACCGGGCCGGGTCGGTCTCGGTCAAGGGTTGGACCACGTCCATGAACTCGCGCATGGTGTCGATCAGGATGACGTCGAACAGCTTGTCCTTGCTGCCGAACAGGCCGTAGATGCGCTCCTTGTTCACGCCCGCGGCCTCGGCGATGCGATCGACACGCGCGCCTGCCAGGCCGTATTCAGCGAATTCGGCTCGCGCGGCACGCAACAACGCCTGCTTGGTCGCGTCGCTGCGCTTGATGATGGCCGTCATGGTTGCGATTTTACCATCTCATTAAACCAACTATTTGGTTGACAACTGATCTGTCGCAGTCCTACTGTCGTCTTCATGGCAACGCCGACCCTTCCGCTCACGACCGGTACTCCGGCCGCCGCGCCCACCCTGAGCGCATCCCCGCGTGCACACACCGCGCGCACCGTGCCCGTCTTCGTGCTGTCCGCGCTGCTCGCGACCGGCCAGATGTACATCCCGATTCCCCTGTTCACGGCCATGAAAGCGGACTGGAATGTCGGCTCGGGCGTGATGACCTGGATCATCAGCGCGTTCGCCTTCGGCTACGCGGGCGGCTTCGTGCTGTTCGGCCCGCTGTCGGATCGCTACGGGCACCGCCGGGTGCTGATGACCGGCATGCTCGTGGCCGCGGTGGTTACCCTGTTGACCGGCCTGGCGTTCAGTGCGCCGATCGCGGTCGGGCTGCGGATCGTGCAGGGCCTCGTCGTCGGGTCCATTCCGCCCGCGATCATGGCCTATGTGGCCACCCGGATCACGCCCGCGCACCGTGCCGTGGCGACCATGTCGGTGGCCACCTCGTTCCTGGCCGCGACGGTGATCGCGCAGATCATCTCGCAGGCGGTGGTCGCCTCGTTCCCGTGGCGCACCATGTTCATCGGTTCCGCCGTCGTCTTCGTGGCGCTCGCGGTCGTGCTGCGCCGGGTGATGCTCGACGACGCCCCGACCGGGCGCGATCTGCCGCTGCGGCACAGCTACGCCGCGATCCCCGCGGTGCTGCGCATCCGCCCGTTGCTGCCGATGCTGGTCGCGGGCTCGATGAGCATGGCGGTGATGGTCGGCGTGTACACCGGTCTCGAACTCACCGGCGTGGTCAAGGGTTCCGGCGAACTGCTCGCCCTGCGGGCCGGCGCGCTGCCGGTGATGGTGGCGCTGCCGCTGCTGGCGATCCCGCTGGCCCGGCTCACCAAGCACTACCAGATCATGCTCGGCGTCCTGGTCGCGGCGGCCGCGATGGTGGCAGCCACTTTTGAGGGCTCGCACCTGGCCGTGCTGACCATCCTGCTCGCGGTGCTCGTCGGCGGCCTCGGTGTCATCGGCCCGGCCGTGCTGCAGAGCGCAGGCGAACTCGGCGGCGAATCCCGTGCCGCCGCAATGTCGGTCGCGATGTTCAGCTTCTACGTGGGTGCCACGGTGGGCCCGCTGGTCGCGGCTGCCGCTGCGCCGCACGGCTTCTCAGCTCTGGCCTGGACCCTGGCCACCCTGTTGGTCATCGCACTGGCCATGACCCTGGTCGGCCTGCGCATCCAACGGCGGGCACTCGCCGTGGCGTGAGCCGACGGAATGCCCGGACACGAAGGCCGACAACGCGATTCAGCGCTGTCGGCCTTGGTCGTGGGCGGCTGATTACTTCAGTACGTACGGCGAGACCGAGCTGCGGTGCTCGCTGATGTCGAGGACCTTGCCCAGGGGCGGGAAGGCACGCTGCGGGCAGTTGAGCCGTTCGCAGACGCGGCAGCCCGCGCCGATGGGGGTGGGCTGGACTTCGTCGAGATCTATGCCGTCGGCGTAGATCACCCGGCCCGCGTGCCGTAGCTCGCAGCCGAGGCCGATGGCGAAGGTCTTGCTCGGCTGGCCGTAGCGGGTGGCGCGGCGTTCGACCGTGCGGGCCACCCACAGGTATTTTCGGCCGTCGGGCATCTGCGCGATCTGCGTCATGATCTTGCCGGGATAGGCGAAGGTCTCGTAGACGTTCCACAGCGGGCAGGTGCCGCCGCTGGCGGAGAAGTGGAAACCGGTGGCGGACTGGCGTTTCGACATATTGCCCGCCCGGTCCACCCGGACGAACGAGAACGGGACGCCGCGCAGCTTGGGGCGCTGCAGCGTCGAAAGCCGATGGCAGATGGTCTCGTAGCTCTGCGTGAAGAACGCCGAGAGCCGCTCGATGTCGTACCGGAAGTCCTCGGCGACCTCGTGAAAGTGCGTGTAGGGCAACACGGTTGCCGCCGCGAAGTAGTTCGCCAGGCCGAGCATCGCCAGCTTGCGGGTGTCCTCGGCGGCGAAATTGCCCTCCTCGACCAGTTTTTCGAGCAGGTCGCCGCATTCGAAGTAGGCGAGCTCGGCGGCGAGCTTGAACGTGCGCTGGCCACCGGACAGGTGCGGCGCGATCTCCAGCCGCTGGGTGTCCTCGTCGTAGCGGTGCAGCACGCCCTCGCCGAGGTCGATCCGTTCGACGATCCGCACGTCGTGCGCGCGCAGGATCCGGGCGACCTCGCTGTTCACGTCGCCGCCGTGGAATCGGATGCGCGCGGTGAGTTCCTCTGCGGCGGTGTCCAATTCGTGGATGTAGTTCTGCCGCTGATAGAAGAAGTCGCGCACTTCCTCGTGCGGCTTGCTGATCGCCGCGCTGCCCGAGCCGTCGGCGAACCGGTCCTCGGTGGCGGCGGCCAGTTGGGCGGAGGTGTTGCGGTAGCGGTTGTGCATGTTGACCAGCGCGCGCGCCATGCTCGGATGCGCGGACACCATGTCCGCGATCTCCTGGGTGTCGGCCTCGATGCCGAGCTCCTGGTCCATCACGACCTCTTGGAGTTCGGCGATCAGTCTGGTGTCGTCCTGGGAGGAGAAGAAGGTCGCGTCGACCCCGAACACCTCGCTGATCCGCAACAGCACCGGAACGGTGAGCGGGCGCACGTCGTGTTCGATCTGATTGAGGTAGCTCGCCGAGATCTCCAGCTTCTGGGCGAGTGAGACCTGGCTCAGCCCCCGTTCGGTCCGCAGCTGACGAAGCCGCGCCCCGACGTAAGTCTTGGCCATGTGTCCAGTTTATGGGCGTTTTCGCAACCCTGCCAAGGGAGAATTAGCAGCAGTGCTGAGCTATATGTCACAGGCAGGCGTTACCGTCGACGGGTGTTGTTCTCGCATGTCGTCCAGGCTTCGGAGACGGTCCGCGCGACCAGGTCACGCAAGACGAAGATCGCCACCTTCGCCGAGCTGCTGACCGCCGCCGCGCCGGACGAACTCGCGCCGGTGGTCGCCTGGGCCTCCGGCGAGCTCCGGCAGGGGCGGATCGGCACCGGGTGGCGCACCCTCACCGGAGTGGACACTACCCCGGCAGCCGTTGCGACGCTGACGGTTTCGGCGGTCGATGCCGCGCTCACCGAGTTGGCCGGGACCTCCGGCGCCGGATCGGCGGCGCGGCGCAAGGCGTTGCTCATCGCGCTGTGGACCGCCGCGACCGTGGCCGAGCAGGGGTTCCTGCTGCGCCTGCTGACCGGTGAGCTGCGCCAAGGGGC
The DNA here is from genome assembly GCF_044459885.1 of Nocardia sp. NPDC050175. NCBI lineage: Bacteria > Bacillati > Actinomycetota > Actinomycetes > Mycobacteriales > Nocardiaceae > Nocardia > Nocardia sp. NPDC050175. The sequence continues at coordinate 67,906 of NZ_JBITJI010000017.1, read as the reverse complement.
GCTCACCGCGATCGTCAGCGAGGCCGTCGCGGTGGCCGCGGGCGTGCCGGTCGACCTGGTCCGCCGGGCCTACATGCTGTCCGGTCAGCTGCCGGTGACCGCGATGGCCGCGCTGACCGGCGGTGTCGAGGCGCTCGGCGAGTTCCGGCTCGAGGTGGGTCGGCCGATCCAGCCGATGCTCGCGTCACCCGGCGCGACGCTGGACGGTGCGATGACCGAGTTCGACGGCGAGGTGAGTGTCGAGATCAAAATGGACGGCGCGCGGATTCAGGTGCATCGTGACGGCTCGCGGGTGTGGGTGTTCACCAGGACGCTGCGTGACATCACCGCGAGCGTGCCGGAACTGGTCGAGTTGGTCGCCGGGCTCGATTGCGCCAGCGTGGTGCTGGACGGGGAAACCCTGGCGCTCACCGATGCCGGACGACCCCGCCCCTTTCAGGAGACGATGAGCCGGTTCGCCGAGGTGAGTTCCACCCGAGAACTGTTGCTGCACCCGTATTTCTTCGACTGTCTACACCTGGACGGCACGGACCTGCTCGATGCCCCGCTGTCCGAGCGTCGTGCCGCACTCACGAAAGTAGCTGCCGCACACAGCATTCCCGCGCTGATCCGGCCCGACGAAGAAGCAGCCGCCGAGTACTTCGACGATGCACTGGCGGCCGGCCATGAAGGCGTGATGATCAAGTCGCTGTCCGCGCCCTACGCGGCGGGCAGGCGCGGCCGGGCCTGGCAGAAGATCAAGCCGACGCATACCCTCGACCTGCTGGTTCTCGGCGCCGAATGGGGCTACGGCCGCCGCACCGGCTACCTGTCGAACCTGCACCTCGGCGCCCGCGACCCGGAAACCGGCGAGCCGGTCATGGTCGGCAAGACCTTCAAAGGCCTCACCGACGCCCTACTGCAATGGCAGACAGCCGAATTCCCTGGTTACGAACGTGAGCGCGACGAGCACACCGTCTACCTGTGGCCCGAACTCGTCGTCGAGATCGCCCTCGACGGAGTGCAGGTCAGCTCCCGCTATCCCGGCGGCGTCGCCCTTCGCTTCGCCCGTGTGGTCCGCTACCGCCCCGACAAGGAACCCGCCGAAGCCGACACCATCGACACGGTCCGCGCCCTGCTGCCGTAAGTCGCACGCCGAACGGTGCGCTTGTTCGCATCGACTCGCGGCAGTCTCGGCGATGTCGAGCGGTTTGCCTGCCAGCGATGCGAAGATTGCGCTGCCACTGCAAATGAGGGCTCCTCAGGGGTTCGGGGGCGGGCCAGACTGCAGTGGGTTCGGCAGGGTGCTGCTTCGGGATCGGGGAAGACGTTGAGTTCTGTGGTGTGGCGGCTTCGCGCTATCGCGCTGGTCGCGGTCCTGGCGGTCAGCGCGGTGCTCGGCACCATCGCGCACGCGAATCCGATCGATGACCTGCTCTTTCCGTCCCGCGATATCGCCGACGCCATGCCGACGCCGCTCGGCGATCCCTTCTACAACCCGCCGGCCGGCTTCGAAACCCTGGCTCCGGGAACGGTTCTCGCGTCCCGTCCCGGCGGCACCGGCGTCACGGGTGTCCCGCTGCTCTCGACCGAGTTGCTGCTCCGGTCGACCGATGCGAAGGGCAAGCCCGTCCCGGTGGTCGCCACCCTGCTCATGCCCGCGACGCCATGGACCGGCCAGGGACCGCGTCCGCTGGTGACCTTGAATCCGGCGATCGACTCCCTCGGCAACCAGTGCGCGCCGTCCTATGAGCTTCGCATGGTGTCGAGCAAGTTGTGGATGGCGCAGCTCCCGCTGTCCAAGGGCTTCGCGGTATTGGTGCCCGATCACCAGGGACCACGTCAGGCCTATGCGGCGGGCCTGATGGCCGGGCACGCGGTGCTCGATTCGATCAGGGCCGCGACGCGCACCCCCGAACTCGGTCTGCGGCCCGAAGCGCCGACCGCGATCACCGGCTATTCCGGCGGCGCCATCGCCTCGGCGTGGGCCGCGCAGCTGGCGCCGATGTACGCGCCGGAACTGAATCTGGTCGGCGTCGCGTTCGGCGGTGTGCCCGCCGACTTCGAGATGCTGCTGCACACCATGAACGGCAGGGACTTCGCCTCCGGCATCTTCCTCGCGGCGACCCTGGGTCTGGCGCGCGAGTACCCGGAGATGCTCGGCCTGATGAACGACAACGGCTGGCGGCTCGTCCGGGTGGGCAAGGACTTCTGCGAGGCCCATGAGGAGACCGTCGGGCTCGTCGCGCCCATTCCGGTAGAGGCGCTCACCGATGTGCCCGCGCCGACCGAGCTGCCGTTCATTCGGCAGATTCTGGCGGAGAATCGGCTCGGCGCGCTGCCGCCGACCATCCCCGTTTTCCTGTATCACGGGCTGAACGAATGGTGGGTACCGCTGGCCGGTGCCGAGCACCTCTATCAGGACTGGTGCCGGGGCGGAACTCAGGTGGATTTTCAGGTATATCTCGGTGAACACTTCATCGTGAGCACCAGCGGTATTCCGGGCGCGTACGCCTGGATCGAAGATCGATTTGCTGGCAAACCAGTGAACAAGGGTTGCACTCGATTCGGCTGATAGGCGACGGGATCCAGGCCGATAGAGGACAGGATCCAACTTAACGCATGGGCGACGCGCGGTGAACCGCAACCACCTGGCAATCCTATTGACCTGTGCCGCACACTTGACTCGTGACCGTCGAATTACTGGTTCTTCTGATCGTCATCGTCACAGCACTCGCCTTCGATTTCACCAACGGCTTCCACGACACCGCGAACGCCATGGCGACCTCCATCGCCACCGGCGCCCTGCGGCCTCGGGTGGCGGTGGCGTTATCGGCAGTGCTGAATCTGGTCGGCGCATTTCTCTCCGTGGCGGTTGCCGCCACCGTGGCCAAGGGCATCGTCCGACTCGATGCCGTCCAAGGCCATGACCTACTCATCATTGTGTTCGCCGGTCTGGTCGGTGGCATTCTCTGGAACTTGCTCACGTGGTTGTTCGGCCTGCCGTCGAGCTCCTCACACGCACTCTTCGGCGGCCTGATCGGCGCCACCCTCGCCGCGCTCGGTTGGAGCGGCGTGATCTGGGCCGCCGGCTCGGACGGGGTGCTCACCAAGATCATTCTGCCCGCCGTGCTCGCGCCGGTCGTCGCGGCGCTGGTGTCGGCCCTCGGCACCTGGCTGGTCTATCGGATCACCAAGAAGTCCGATCCCGAGAAGGTGGAAACGGGCTTTCGCTGGGGTCAGATCGGCTCGGCCTCGCTGGTCTCGCTGGCGCACGGCACCAACGACGCGCAGAAGACCATGGGCGTCATCTTCCTGGCCCTGGTCGCGCACGGCACGCTCACCAAGAACGCCGACATGCCGATCTGGGTGATGGGCGCGTGTGCGCTCGCCATCGCGGCCGGCACCTACCTCGGCGGCTGGCGCATCATCCGGACGCTCGGCAAGGGCCTGGTGGAGATCGAATCACCGCAGGGCCTCGCCGCCGAAACCGCCTCGGCCGCCATCATTCTCAGCTCCGCCCACTTCGGGCTGCCGCTGTCCACCACGCAGACCGCGACCGGTTCCATCCTCGGCACCGGGATCGGCAAGGGCGCCGAGGTGCGCTGGGGCGTGATGGGCCGCATGGTGGTCGCGTGGCTGCTCACGCTGCCGCTGGCCGGCCTGGCCGGTGCGGCGTGCTGGGCCATCGCGCATTACATCGGCGGACTGCCGGGTGTGCTGGTGGTGTTCGCGATCCTGCTCGGGCTGTCCGGGCTGATGTATGCGCGGTCGCGCCAGGATCCGGTCGACACCAGCAACGTCAACGACTGGCCGGACGACACGCCGGGCGGCCCGACCGATCCGGTCGATGTTGTCAAGCCGAGCGGCGCAGCCCGCGGAGATGGTGCAGAATCCGGCACACCGGCCACGACCGCGGAGCCGGGCAAGTCGACCCGGTCGGCGCAGGTTTAGGAGGAGTAGACATGCATACACTCATCACAAACCTGAACGCGCTCTGGAAGGTCATGCTGGCCGGCCTGATCCTCGGCGCCGGGCTGCCGCTGGTGTTCGCGGTCGGGGTGCGGTTCTGGTCGACCGGTGACACGGTCGCCGCGGACGGCCGTGTCGCGCAACGCAATTACCCGGCGTTGGGCGTCGCGGTGGTGTGCTTCGGGCTGATCATCGCCGCGATCGTCACCGGAATCCTTTATACCGCTAAGGCTTTCATTGCCGCGAAGTTCGGCATCCACCTGTTCGGACAGGCCTGAAGGGCGAGATGTGACCGATCAAGCGAAACCCGCAGAACTCAGGCCGAGGGTGCTGGGCCGGATCATCGGCTGGCTGCGTGCGGGCTACCCGCAAGGCATCCCGACTTCCGATTACGTGGCGTTGTTCGCGGTACTGCACCGGCACCTCACCGAATTCGAGGTCGTCGCGATCGCCGAGGAGTTGGCGGCGTCGAACCCGGACAGCGAGATCACCCGCGCCGAGATCGAAGACGCCATCGCGCGGGTCGCGAAGGAGCAGCCCGCCGAGGTCGACGTCGTTCGGGTGGCCTCGCACCTGGCCGCGGGCGGCTGGCCGCTCGCTACCCCACCACCCGACGTCGACTGAGCGCACCCGGTCGCCGATGCCACCCTTTCTGAACGCCATCATCGACTGGCTGCGGGCCGGATATCCGGACGGTGTCCCGGAATCCGACTACATCCCGCTGCTCGCGCTGCTGCGCCGCCGCCTCTCCGACGACGAGGTCCGCCAAATCGCCGCCGAACTGGCGGGTTCCGGCGACCTCCCCGCCGACAAGACCGACATCCAGGTGATGATCACCAAGATCACCAACGAGATGCCCTCGGAGACAGACGTTTTGCGCGTCCAAACCCGTTTGGAGGCGCACGCCTGGCCGCAGGACGGGTCGTCGTCCGGAGAGGCGACACCACCTCTCTAACAGGCTGTCGCTCGAACAGGCCATCGCTGAACTTGCCATGGCACCCGAGTCGATTCAGCTCCCAGCTGACTCTCAGCTGAGCTGGGGCGAGCGTTCAGCTGCGGCGAGCAAGCTGACGTAGTCGGAATCGCCTGACTACTCCGATAACTCGCCTGGTGGGCCTCTGCCCGAGCCCACCACCCCGCCGGCCGGCGGCGTCGGTCCCTCGCCCACGCCGCCGGCCGTCCACGTCAGATGGTGGCTCCGCGCGCGCAGGTCCAATTCCGGAAGTCCCCAGGTCACTCGGGACGCGAGGTTCCTAGGGGACTCTCAGGTGGACTGGGGGGAAGTGCTCAGGTGGGGGCGGCAGGGTGGCGGGTGTTGACCTTGGTGGATCGGCTGCCCCGGTTCACCCCTCCCCGCGGTCGGCGGCGTTACTCCTGGCGCCGCCGACCGCATACTTCTGTTCAGCCGAGTAGGTGAAGGAAGTGCGCTACCTCGGCTTGGATCGCTGCGCGTGCGGGAGTCAGGTATTTGCGGGGGTCGGAGAGGCTGGGGGTGGCGGCGAGGGTGGTGCGGATGGACTCGGTCATCAGGACGTTCAGGCGGGTGGCGATGTTGACCTTGGTGATGCCGTGGTCGACGGCGGCTCGGAGGCCTTCGTCGGGGACGCCGGAGGAGCCGTGCAGGACCAGGGGGACCGGGACCTTGGCGGCCAGGTGCGCGATGAGGTCGTTGTCGAGGGTGGCGGTGCGGGTGTGCATGGCGTGCGAGGAGCCGACGGCTACGGCAAGGGCGTCTACGCCGGTGGTGGCGACGAATTCGACGGCCTCGTCGGGGTCGGTGCGGACGCCGGGGGCGTGGGCGCCGTCCTTGCCGCCGACCTCGCCCAGTTCGGCTTCGACATGGACGTCGCGGTCGTGGCACCAGCGGGTGATGTCGGCGGTGCTGGCGACATTGGCGGCGTAGTCGAGCGTCGAGCCGTCGTACATGACCGAGCGGATGCCGAGATCGACTGCGGCGCGGACCAATTCGGGAGCCGTCGCGTGGTCGAGGTGCACGGCGATGTCGGCGCTGCTGTCCGCCGCGATGCGCAGGCAGGCGAGAGCCAGTGGGGCCAGGCTACCGTGGTAGCTCGCGGTGTTCTCCGAAAGTTGCAGCACGACAGGCCGTTTCGCCGACTCCGCCGCCGCCGCAATGGCCTCGGCATGCTCCAAGGTGATCACATTGAACGCCCCGAGCCCACCCGGTCGCGCGGCAATGATCAAGTCGGAAACGGGCGTCAGCGGCATCGGTATATCTCCTGAGGGTTCAACACGCCCGCCTGCTCGGCAGGCACGGTCGGGGCAACGAACAGTACGAATTCGTCATCGATGCCCGCGATCCGTAGCCCCCAGCGCTGCGGTGCCGGAGTGGCGGGTCACGGCGGAGCGCTGGGGTCGGGTTCACGGGGCGGATTCGTGGCGGGTGGGTAGGTCGAGTTGGGTGACGCGGACGGTGGGGGCGATGCGGGTGCGCAGGCAGCGGTCGATTTCTCCTGCCACGGGGATCACCACGGCGGCGGCGGAGGTGGCGACGGCGTCGGTGAGGATGGCGGGCCAGTCGGGGGCCTGGTCCTCGGTAAGGGCGGCGATTACCGCGGCGGTGGCGGAATCGCCTGCGCCGGTGGGGTTTCCGGCCAACGGCTCGGGCAGGGTGGCGTACCAGGCGCCGTCGGCGGTGACGGCGACCATGCCGTCGGCGCCGCGGGTGGCGATCACGGCGCGGACACCGCTCTCGATCAGGGGGTACGCGGCGAGGACGACTTCCTCGGCGGTGGCCGGCTTGATGCCGGTGAGCTGGTGCAGCTCGTCGCCGTTGGGCATGAGGATGACGCCGGGGATCTGGGCGGCCAGGCGCAGGGCCTCGCCGTCGACGTCGCAGATGGTCGGCACGTCGGCGGCGATGGCGGTGCGGGCGATCTCGGCGGGCAGGGTGGCCGCGATGCCGCCGGGCAGCGACCCGGAGATGACGAGGCCGTCGACGTCGGGCAGCATGCCCGCGACCCGGACCGCGAGTTGCTCGGCGGCGTGCGGATTGGAGACGCGCGCGCCGGGCTCCCACAGGGCGGTCGCGGTGCCGTCCTCGGATTCGCTGATCACCACCGTGCGCCGGACCCAGGGCAGCGCGTGCACGAAGTCGACCGGCATCTCCAGCTCGGCGGCGGCCGCGAAGGCGTGGTCGGAGAAACCCGTCGCCCTGGCGTACTTGCCGAGCTGATTCAGCACCCGCGTGACGTTGATGCCTTTGCCGCCGATGCGCTGTTCGACCGAACGGACCCGATGTGCCTGGCCGCGTTCGAAGTGCTCGACGCGGTAGGTCATGTCGTAGGCCGGATTCATCGTCACGGTGAGGATCACGACAACCACTCTCCTCGCCTGAGTACCCGGCGCAACTGGAGGCCCTCGCCAACGATCAGTAGGTCGGCTAAGTAGCCCGTCCGCAGGTCACCGACGTCGGGCAGTCCGAGGGCCGCCGCCGGGGTAGCCGTCGCCGCGCGCACCGCGTCGGCCGGCGCAACGCCCGACTCGCGCACCGCACGGGCCACGCCGTCGAGCAGCGTGCTGACACCGCCCGCGATCGAACCGTTCGCGATCCTGGCGACCCCTTGCCGCACCGTGACCGACTGCGGACCGAGCTGATACTCGCCGTCCGACAACCCGGCCGCCTGCATGGCATCGGTGATCAACGCGACCCGGCCGGGCGCGGTCGCGAAGACCAGCGCGGCGAATCCGGGGTCGACATGCACGCCGTCCCCGATCAGCTCGACCGTCACGTGCCCGCCCGCCGCGGCGACCAGACTCGCCCCGACCGGACCGGGTTCGCGGTGGTGCAGCGGCGGCATGCCGTTCGCCAGATGAGTGACGAGAGATCCGAACCCAGTGGGCCGCAAAGCTTTGAGGAACGAGGCGTAGTCGGCGTTACTGTGCCCCAGCGAAACCCGCACACCGTGCTCGCTGAGCCGTTGCGCGACAGCGTCATAACCGGATCGCTCCGGAGCCAGCGTCATCACCCGCAGGTGCCCGCCCCCGGCGGCGAGCAGCTGATCGGTGAGCTCGAGATCGGGATCCCGCAAAAACCGCGGATCCTGTGCCCCACAACGCGCTTCCGACAGAAACGGCCCTTCGGCATGAATCCCGCCGAGCACCCCGTCGGCCGCCAGCTCGCGCAATGTGGCGGTCTGCGCGACCATATCCGCCGCGGCCGCCGTAACAATGCTCGCCACCACCGTCGTGGACCCGCGCGACTGATGAAACTCCGCCGCCGCCCGCGCTTCCGCCGCATCGACGGTGTCGAACCGATGCCCGAACCCGCCGTGATTGTGGATGTCCACCAACCCGGGCAGCAACGTCCCCGCAAAGGCGGGCTCTGGCGAATCCGGATGCGCCGCAACCCACTCCGCGAACGGCAGCACGGCACCGATCCGATCGCCCACGATCGTGACAACGCCGTCGTCCAACTGAGCGGTCGCCGAGACGATCCGCCCACGAACGACCAATTCGCTCGTCACGTGAGCGCCCCCTGCCTAGCGAACAGCGCGGCCCCCGTGAGACCAGCGCGCGCGCCGAATTCGCCGAGCACAACATGCGGAGCCGGAACCAGCCGGAGCCGATCGGAAATGGCTTGGTGGAGCGGCTCGGTCAGTGCGGCGCCCGCACCCGCCAGCCCGCCGCCGAGGATGATCAGTTCGGGGCAGGCGGCGTGCACGATGCCGATCAGACCGTCGGCGAGCGCGTCGACGGCGTCCGCGAGCACGGCCTTGGCATCGGCGTCGGTGTCCACCAAGGCGAATACTTCTGCCGCGCCGCTGATTTCACGTCCGGTCCGGCGGGTGTAGGCGCGGGCGATCGAGGCACCGGAGGCGACGGTTTCCACGCAACCCGTGTTACCGCACGGGCAGGGCAGGCCGTCCGCGCGCACCGGAATGTGCCCGTATTCGCCCACCTGGCCGTAGCTGCTGCGCACCAAGCGCCCGCCGACGGACAGGGTGCCGGAGATGCCGGTGCCGAGGATGACCACGCAGACGTTGTCGTAACCACGTCCGGCCCCGACGCGCCATTCGGCCCAACCCGCCACGGCGACATCGTGTTCGAGCAAGACCGGCATTCCCCAGCGATCGAGGAACCGGTCGCCGACCTTGAAGTCCCGCCAGCCGATGTTGCTGCTGAACACGGCGATCGACCGGACGGTGTCAACGATGCCGGGTACCACCACGGCCGCCCGGCCGACGCGGCCGCGCTGTTCCGCGGTCAGTTCGGCGAGCAACTGATCGCCGAGCACCCCCATCGCCTCGAACGCCGCGTCGCCCTGCGGCGTCAGCATGGTGCCGACGGCAAGCACGGTGCCCGCCGCATCGGTGATCTCACCTTTGATGGTCGTCCCGCCGACATCGAGGCCGAGCACCAGCGCGTCCTCGGACAACGCGTCCGGCTGCGGCAGTACCGCAGCCGAACGCGTCGGTGTGCCGCCGCGGTGTGCCGCGGTCGACCCGGCAGTCTCGGCCGTGGGCCGGGCGGCACTGGTCGAGGACGTTTCGTTGTCGGCCGTCGGGTCCGGCACCACTCCCATGCTTCGCACAGTAGTTCCCGGCGCGTCGCGCAGTGCGGCGCCGGCTGAACCTGGGTCGAGTTTCACCGGGCCGGTCCGATCACTGGTCGAGGACGACCGAGCGATTGAGCCCACGCGGGTGGTCGGGGTCCAGGCCGAGGTCCGCCGCGCGCAGCACGCAGAGCTGGTGCACGCGGAGCAGGTCGGCCATCGGGTCGAGGTCGCGGTGCTCGAAGTGCGCACCGGTGCTGGCGATGTCCCTGGCGAAGTTCGGCACCAGCGGGCCGAAGGCCCAGACCGCGCGACCGGGCGCCGAGATGGCGACCGGGCCGTGCCGGTACTCGGTGGCCAGGTAGGACTCGGTCCAGGACTGGCAGGATTCGCGCAGCTTGAGCCCGGATTCCTCGGCGATGGCGGCGGCGAAGCCCATGCCGACGAAGCTGATCTCCTCGGCGTGGCGGACGTCGGCGAGCGACACCGCCGGATCCTCGGCGAGCACCTTGCGGCCCTGCTCGATCACCGGCGCGAGATCTTCGCCGAGGTGCCAGCGCAGGATGGCCAGCGCGGTGGTGGCGAAGCGGGTCTGCACCACCGATTCCTCGTCGACCTCGTCGATCAGGATCGGATCGCCGAGCTCGAGCACCGGCGTGCCGGGACTGGAGCAGATGACGGTGCGTGGAATGTGTGCTGGGATGTCCCGCATGGCATTGACCACCTCGGTGGTCGTGCCTGACCGGCAGATCACCAAGTAACGGTCATATTCGCGGCTGGAGCGGACCTCGCTGGCAGGCCAGGCATCGGTCAGACCGTGCCCTGCGCCCTCGCGCAGCGCCGCGATCGCTTTGGACATGAACAGGGAAGTGCCGCAACCGATCACGGCGACTCGCTCGCCCTTGTGGGGGAGGATGTCGCGATGTTCGGCAGCGATCGTTTCGGCGCGCGCCCAGTCGTCAGGCTGGGTGGCGACCTCGTTGGCCAGATGGGTGACGGGCGTGGGTTCGGCGGAGATCGGCACAACAACAGAATCCGCCCGGTGATCGTTCATGTCAAATTTACGAGCGAATCAGTCACATATGATCAAGCTTGGGTCTATGTTGATAGTCGGTCGATCAGTTCGATCCCATCATCGGCTGTCCAGTGGCGCCCGGTGTGCAAATTTGAAAGGTTTTACTCGTGAAAAGACCACTCCACGGCGTGCTTGCGGGGGTCGCGATGGTCACCGGCCTTGCGCTGGCGATCTCGTCCTGTGGGTTCGGCTCGAAGGATAACGCCGACTCCGACACCACGATCAACTTCTTAGCCCCGGCCTACAGTGACGGGGCCAACGGTACGAAGGCGCTGTGGGACGGGATCATCGCGGACTTCCAGAAGCAGAACCCCGCCATCAAGGTGAACCTGCAGATCGAGTCCTGGAACTCGATCAACGACGTGGTGCGCACCAAGCTGCAGTCGAAGTCGACCACCCCGGACATCCTCAACATCGATGCCTACGCCAGCTTCGCCAGTGACGGACAGCTCTACCCGGCCTCCGAAGTCGTCTCCCCGCAGGTGCTTTCGGACATCCAGCCCGGCTTCGCGAAGAACGCGTCGCTGAACGGCACCCAGTTCGCGCTGCCGCTGTTCGCCTCGACGCGCACCCTGTTCTACAACACGGACCTGTTCGCCAAGGCGGGCGTCACCGCGCCGCCGAAGACCTGGGCCGAGCTCACCGACACCGCCAAGAAGATCCAGGCGCTCGGCGGCGGCGTCTCCGGCTACGGTCTGCCGCTCGGCAGCGAGGAAGCGCAGGGCGAGACGTCCATCTGGACCTTCGGCGCGGGCGGCCAGTGGGCCGAGGGTGACAAGCTCACCATCGACACCCCGGCCAACCTCGACGGCGTGCGCGCCATGCGCGAGATCGCCGATGCCGGTGTCACCCAGCCCAATCCGGGCGCGACCGACCGCAAGGACGTCATCAACGCGTTCATCCAGGGCAAGATCGGCATGATCGAGGGTCTGCCCCCGAACATCAGCCAGATCACCGCGAAGAACCCCGGCCTGAAGTACGCGACCGCACCGACGCCGACCAAGTCCGGCACCCCGGTGACGCTCGGCGTGGCCGATCACCTGATGGCGTTCAAGAAGGACGGCAAGAAGACCGACTCGATCAAGAAGTTCCTCGACTTCTTCTACGGCGCCGACGTCTACTCGAAGTTCGTCTCGACCGAGGGCTTCATCCCGATCACCAACACCGCGGCCACCAAGCTGGCCTCGGACCCGGTGACCAAGGCGTTCGGTTCGACCCTCGCGGTGGCCCAGTTCTACCCGAGCAACAACGCGAAATGGGCTGCGGCGCAAGGCGCGATCCGGCAGCAGATCGGCACCATCGCCCAGGGCACCGACCCGGCCCAGGTCTTGCAGCGCATTCAGGAAGCCGCGAAATAGCGTGCGACGGAAAGGAACTCTGGCGGCGATACCGTGGATCGGACCCGCGCTGGTCTTGATCGCGGCTATCGTCGCCTTTCCCGCCTGCTACATGGTGTGGACGAGTACCCGGGATCTCAACGCCTACGGTCAAGACCGAGGCGCGGCGGGCCTGGCGAACTTCCGCACCCTGTTCGGGATTTCCGAGCTGGGATCCGTTCTGGCACACACGGTGATCTGGGTTGTCGCCGTGGTGCTGATCACCCTGGTGTTGTCCGCGGCGCTCGCCCAGTTCCTCAACAAGGATTTCCCCGGCCGCACCGCGGTGCGGATGGCGATCCTGGTGCCGTGGGCGGCCTCGGTCGTGATGACGACGACGATCTTCTACTACATGCTCGATCCCGACGTCGGCATCGCCAATCGCTTCCTGGTCGATATCGGCCTGCTGGACCGGGGTTACGGCTTCACCAAGCAGCCGACGCCCGCGTTCCTGGTGGCGATCGGCGTCGCGGTGTTCGTCTCGATCCCGTTCACCACCTACACGATTCTGGCCGGGCTGCAATCGATTCCGGCCGAGATCGGTGAGGCGGGCCGGGTCGACGGCGCGAGTTCGTGGCAGCGCTACCGCTTTCTCACGCTGCCGCAGCTGCGGCCTGCCATCGCGGTGGCGACGATCATCAACATCATCAACTCGTTCAACTCGCTGCCGATTCTGCAGGTGATCACCGGCAGCATCGCGGGGTTCCAGGCCGACACCACAACCACGTTGATGTTCAAGCTCATTCGGCAGAATCAGCAGGTCGATACCGCCGCGGCGATGAGCGTGCTGAACTTCGTGCTGATCATCGTCATCATCGCGATCTACGTGAAGGTGATCCGGCCGACTCAGGAGGTCGACGGATGACCGCGGCGGATATCGCGCACATCGAGAAGGTCACCGGCGCAGCGGAAGCCGGTGACTCGGCCGAGCGTCCCGGCGCGCGAACGAAGCGGCGCCGCTGGGAGCTGACCGCGGTCGGCGTCGTGCTGGCCGCGCTGTTCCTGCTGCCGTTCATCGTGATGGTGCTCGGGTCGCTGAAGAGCCGTGCCGAAATCCTGCGCATCCCACCGACATACCTGCCCGAGACGTGGCATCCGGACAACTACGCCACCATGTGGGACACCCCGGAAACGCCGCTGCCGTTCAATCTGGCGAGCACGGTGATCATTTCGGTGTTCGCCACGCTGCTCGTGCTGATTGTCGCCATTCCGGCCGCGTATTACACGGCGCGGCACAAGTTTCCGGGTCGCGCGGTGTTCCTCGGCCTGGTGCTCATCACCCAGATGTTGCAGCCGACCGTGCTGGTGACCGGTCTGATCCGGGAGTTCTTCGCGCTCGGTATCAACGACACCTGGCTGGCGATGATCCTGGTGAACGCGGCGTTCAACCTGTCGTTCGCGGTCTGGATCCTGCACAGCTTCTTCGCCTCCATTCCGGTGGAGATCGAGGAGGCCGCGATGCTGGACGGGCTGAGTCGCTGGCAGATCCTGGTCCGGGTGAGCCTGCCGCTGGTGTGGCCGGGCATCGTCACCGCGACGATCTTCGTCGTGGTCTCCTGCTGGAACGAGTTCGCCGCCAGCCTGGTGGTGCTGACCACCCAGAAGAACCAGCCGTTGTCGGTGGCGCTGACCAAGTTCATCGGCCAGTACGACACCTCGTGGCAATACGTTTTCGCTATATCTACGGTCGGCATCATCCCGGTCGTGATCCTGTTCGCCTTCATCGAGAAGCGCCTCGTCGCGGGTCTTACCGCGGGCAGCGTCAAGTAAGCCGACTCGGCGGGTGGTGTGCCACACCACCCGCCGTTTGGCGCGTTGTGAGCCGACACACTGTCTGAGTCTGGACTTCTCGCCGGTTATCTGAAAATATCCCTTACCAGTATCGGTAACGAGCGGTAACGGGAAGGCATTTCGATGAACGTGCGCAATGGTGGGCGCGTCGTCGTCCTCGGCGTCATCGCGCTGATGGCGGCGTGGACGGCACTCGGTTCGGGACAGGCGACGCCAGGGGAGCAGGAGAGTGTCCGGATCGAACCGGCGCCCGCGCTCACCCTGCCGCCGGAACTCGACGACTTCTACCAGCCCGCGGCGGGAGCGGTCGCCGCGGCACAGCCCGGCGAGATCCTGCGCGCGCGGGCGATCTATCCGGCGTTCATGGGCATCTTGCAACTGAATGTCGATGCGTGGCAGTTGCTTTACCGCACCACCAACAGTCATGGCGAGCCGATCTCGACGGTCACCACCATCCTGAAACCGCGCGGCCCCGCGCCCGTGGGCGGGGCGAAGCTGCTGTCCTATCAGATCGCCGAGGACAGCGTCGCGCAGTACTGCGCCCCGTCGTATGTGGCCCAATCCGGTGCCATCCCGGTCGATTACGTGAACGCGGCGGAGACGCTCATTCCGATCGCCGCGGGCCTCGGCCAGGGCTGGACTGTCGCTATGCCCGACTATCAGGGGCCGAATTCGGCGTACGGCGCCTCGCGGATGAACGCGCAGGCCACCCTCGACGGTATTCGGGCCGCCGAGAACTTCGCGCCTGCGCAGTTGAGCGGGCCGGATACTCCGGCCGCACTGTGGGGCTATTCCGGTGGCACGATTCCGACGGCCTTCGTTCCGGAGATCAAGGAAAGCTATGCGCCCGAACTGAATATCGTCGGCATCGCGGCGGGCGGTGTCGCGGCGGGCGACTACGCCGGGGTGGTGCGGCACAACAACGGCGGCGTCTACGCCGGGCTCATCTCGGCCGCGATCGTCGGCATTTCCACCGAATACCCGGAAATGCAGCGGGTGATGCGCGAAAGGGTCGATCTGCTCGGGCAATTCGTCCTGGCGTCCAAGAAGGTGCTGTGTCATCCGCAGGGTGCCATCCTGTTCCCCGGATTCAACTACTTCGGCACTTTCCAGGGCGGAGATCCGCTGAGCCTGCCGGAGATTCGGGAAGCGATCGCGGACAACTCACTCGGGCAGCAGAAACCGACCGTGCCGATCTACTTCTATCACGCACAGAACGACGAGCTCATTCCGATCGCGGGCACCGATGCGACGGTGCAGAAATACTGCGGCGAGGGTGCGCCGAGCGTGACCTATGTCCGGGAATTCGCCGCCGAACATCTCTCCGGTGTCCTCTCGCACTTGCCCGGCGCGTTCTATTGGCTGAAAGACCGGCTCAACGGCGTCGCCGCACCGCAGGGCTGCTCGATTACCAGCCCGGTGAGCACCATTGGGGAACCCCAGTTCGGGCAGGCGCTGTCGGAGATCCTGCCGCCCATGGCGCAGGCCCTGGTCGGATACGCCATCGGCCAGCGGAAGTGAGCCGTCGACCCCGGCGCGGACCGATGTCCGTGCCGGGGTTGCGCCGGGTCAACGGGTAGCATCGAACGGTGGCACGGCGGGAAGAAGAATCGAAGGACGGTCGCAGCTACGGCGGGCTGTCACGGGAACAGCGGGTGGCGCAGCGGCAGGCCCGATTGATCGATGCCGCCCTCGAATTATTCGGCACCCAGGGTTACGCGGCCACGTCCATCGAGCGACTCTGCGCGGTCGCCAATGTTTCCACCCGCAGTTTCTACGAAGATATGGGCAGCCGTGAGGCTTTGCTCATCGCGTTGGTCAACCGGACCACCTCGCACGCGGTAGAGCGGGCCTTGGAGGCCTTGGCGAAAACCGAGCACGATCCGCTGTCGACGAGGGTGGTCGAGGGCTTTCGCGCCTATCTCTCGGTGACCTGTGCGGATCATCGATCGGCCAGGGTCTGTTATGTCGAGGTGGTCGGCGTGAGCCAGGCGGTCGAGGAATGGCGCAGAGATCAACGGCGCCTGCTTTCGTCATTGTTGATCAGCGAAGCCGAGCGGGGTGTCGAGCGCGGCGAGGCCAAGCCGCGGCGTTTCGATCTTTTCGCGCTCGCGGTGATCGGCGCGGTGAACTCGCTCGCCCAGGAATTGGTGCAGAGCACGCTGCCCGATTCGGTCATCAGCGTGGACGAAATATGCGAGGAGATCGCGTATTTCGTGAACTCCGGGCTCGCACTCACCTGAACTGAAACCAGCGAAACTGACTGAGGGTTCGGCGAGATCAGTATCTGAAAAGATGTCTTGCCGAATTGGTGTAAATCTCCTACAGTCGAGTCGACGCCCTTGTTCGAGGGCGTCGACGATTCTCTGGACGGAGTGTTCATGTCCTCCATCGGAAGTGCCGTTCGCGCGCTGGTGGTCAATCTGCATTCGGTGGGCGTGCTGCAACGGGCGGGCGTGCTCAACCTGCTCGCACCGGCCGACCTGGTGCGCGCCTCCCGCGCGGTCCGGCAGTTCGGCGGTATCGCCGGGCCGGTGCGGATGTCGGCGCGGCGCGAGCCCGAGCGGGTGGCGCTGATCGATGAGCTCGGCCCGCTCACCTACCGGGAGCTCGAGGCCCGCGGCAACGCGCTGGCCCGCGGCTTCGCCGGGCTCGGCCTCGGGCCGGGTGACACGGTCGCCGCGCTCATCCGGGACCGGCGCGAGTTGGTGGACACCATGCTCGCCGCCGCGAAGATCGGCGCGCGGCTGGTGCTGCTCAATACCGGGTTCGCCGGTCCGCAGCTGGCCGATGTCGCGGCGCGCGAGGGCGTGAATGTCGTGGTGTACGACCAGGAATTCACCGACTTGCTGCAGGTGTTGCCGCCGGACGTGCTGCGGGTGCTCGCCGTGCACGACGGCATCGGGGTCGGCGGCATCGCGACCGTCGCCGAGTTGATCGCGGGCAACGACACGGCCGAACTGGCTCCGCCGCCGCGGCAGGGCGGGTTCGTGCTGCTGACCGGCGGCACCACCGGGACGCCGAAAGGGGTACCGCGCGAGGTCAAGTCGCCGCTCGCGGCGGCGGCGTTGCTGGAGCGGATTCCGTTGCGGCGCAACCAGACGCTGGTGCTGGCCGCGCCGCTGTTCCACGGCACCGCGCTGAACCAGTTCATCCTGGCGCTGTCGCTGGCCTCGACGGTGGTGCTGCGCAGGCGATTCGACGCCGAGGCGACCCTGGCCGACGTCGCCGATCATCAGGCGCAGGTGCTCGTCCTGGTGCCGACCATGCTGCGCCGGATACTCGACCTAGGCCCCGAGGTGTTGGCGAAATATCACACCGACAGCCTGCGGATCGTCTTCAGCGCGGGGTCGGCATTGCCTGCCGCGCTGGGTGATTCGGCCACCGAGGTGTTCGGCGACGTGCTCTACAACTTCTATGGCTCGACCGAGGTCGGTGTCGCCGCCATCGCCACGCCCGCGGACTGGCGGGCGGCGTCCGGGACGGTCGGCAAGCCGCCGACGGTGTGTACCGTCCGGCTCTACGACGAAGACGGCAAGCTGGTCACCGAACCCGGTGCGCGGGGCACCATTTACGTGCGCAGCATGCTGTCGTTCGCGGGGTACTCCGGCGGCGGCAACAAGGACGTCATCGATGGCCTGCTGTCCTCCGGCGATGTGGGGCACTGGGATTCGGGCGGTCGGCTGTTCATCGACGGACGCGACGACGACATGATCGTCTCCGGCGGCGAGAACGTCTTCCCCGGCGAGGTCGAGGAGCTGCTGTACGCCCATCCGGCCATTGCCGAGGCGGCGATCGTCGCGGTGCCCGACGACGAATTCGGCCAGCGGCTCGCGGCTTTCGTGGTTCGGCATTCCGATCAGGAGCTGGATGCCGACGCGGTCCGTGCCCATGTGAAGGCGAATCTGGCCCGGTTCAAGGTGCCGCGCGATGTCACCTTCGTCGTCGAGCTCCCGCGCACCAGCACCGGAAAACTCTTGCGGCGCGACCTCACCGCGAGCTGAGTCAAATCGTCTGGGACAGGTGTAGACAACCCGTCTTTTATCTGAAAATATAACTTACCAATATGGCGGGTAAGCGGCCGTCGCTCGTCGGCGGTCGACGCCGCCGTCGAATCGGAAATTGATGGTGAGCAGGCACAATCGCCGCTCGCAGGATCGATGGGTGATCAATGATGATGACCGATAGTTGGCCGAAGCGTGCCGCGCGGTGGCCTGGATTCGCCGCGACCGCGGCCCGAATCGTGGTTGCGGTAGGCGTTCTCGCGGTTTCCTCGGTGCTGCCGATGGCCGCACCGTTAGCGCTCGCTGATCCGGCGCCCACCACTCAGTTTCCAAAAGCCGACGCCCGCACCGGATTACCCGAGGGGTGGAATCCGGGGCCCGAGATCTATGGCGTCGGCGAGCAGAAGAACGTGGAGCTGCCGATGGCGGACGGCGTGGTGCTGCGCGCGGACGTTCGGTATCCGACCGACGCCACCGGCACACCAGCGCCGGGCCCGTTCCCGATCATGTTGACCCAGACGGCATACGGCAAGGACAGTGCCGGTTTCGTGCGGCTGCTGTCCTACGACGGACTCGGTCCGCTCTTGCAGAATGCACTGCCTAGCGTCATCGATGTGGCGAAACAGATCAGCGATGCGGCGGGGTACGGCGACTACTTCGTCAAGCGCGGCTACATCAGCGTGATCGTGGACATTCGGGGCACCGGATCCTCCGGCGGTCAGTGGAGCATCCTGCAGCCGCAGGAGCGGGAGGACTCGAAGCGGGTAATCCATTGGGCCGCTGAACTACCCAACTCGACCGGGGAGATCGGCCTCTGGGGTCTGTCCTATCTCGGGATGAGCGAGCTGCTCACCGCCGGTGTGCTGGAACCGGATTCGCCGGTGAAGGCGCTTTTTCCGCTGATGCCCGGTAACCACGCGTTCCAGGATCTGCTCGACCACGACGGCTTCTACAACATCGCCTTCCTGGCCTCCATGCTTCAGTTCCCGATCACCCTGCTGCCGCAGCTGGATCCGATCCTCGGGCTGTACCGGGAGCCGGACAAGATGGCCAGCGTCTTCGTCGACCACCTGATCTCGCACTTCCGGGCCGACGGCACCTGGCATTCGGTGTTCAACGCGCTGCTCGACGGCGACAAGGCCTACAACAGCCCGTACTGGGAGTCGCGCGCGATCGACAATGTGGTGGACCAGATTGCGGCGAACGACATTCCGACCTATCTGATCGGCGGCCAGTACGACCTGCTGCAGGACGGCACGCCGCGCACCTTCGCGGGCTTGCAGAACGCCTACGCCGGACGCTCGCACAACGGTCCGATGCCCGCGGCCGCGCCGTCCAGCGGCCGCTTCCAAATGCTCACCGGCCCTTGGTTCCACATACAGCCCGGCGTGCAGCGCAACACCGATATCGACATGCACGCCATCCAGCTGGCCTGGTTCGACCGGTGGTTGAAGAACGACCGCAACGGCATCGACGGGACGAAGACGCCGCTGCACGCGATCGACGTCAACGGCAATGTGCTCGAGAGCGCCACCTATCCGATGCGGGAAACCCCCACGCAGAACCTGTATCTGGAAGCCGGTGGCCGACTGTCATCGGATCGCCCGGTAGCGCAGTCGGGTTCGGACCGGGTGACCTTCAGCCCGGTCAACGGCGGCACCATCTGCAACTCCTCGTTCTCCCGCAATTTCTCCGGGGTGTACGAGCTGCTCACCACGATGGCAGGCATCGATGACCCCTGCGGGCAAGTCCCTGCGCACCCGGATGTGCCTGGGCTGCTGGACAATCCGCAGTACACGACCGATGCCTTCGCCGAGCCGACTGTGCTGGGCGGGCCGATCGGCGCCACGCTCTTCGCCACCTCGAGCACGCCCGCCTCGGCGTTCAGCGTGACGGTCCAAGACATCGCGCCGGACGGTACGGCCATCGCGTTGACCGATGGTCAGCTCGCCGGAAACTTCCGCGCGTTGGATGAAGACCGGACCTGGCGGGCCCCGGACGGCAGTGTGCTCGGCGCGTTCCATCCGGGTACGAGGGAGTCGATGCTGCCGGTGGTCCCGGGGCAGGTGACCGAGTACAACGTCAAGGTCCGCCCGGCCTTCCATGTGTTCCAGCCCGGCCACCGGTTGCAGGTGACCATCGGCTCCGGCGACGCGCCGACCCACATCTTCAACCCGAAGGACTATCCGGCGCTGCTGGGTGGTGTCTACGACATCCAGCGCACCGAGGGCGCGGCCTCGTTCCTCACGTTGCCGCTGGCCAGTGCCTCGGCGATGCACCGCTGAGGCGGCGCCCGCTTGGCATTGCCGCACCGGAATCTCTACGGTCGGCAGCGTGCCTGTGATCAGATGGTTCGCGTGCCTAGAAAAACAGCAGGTCGGGTTGTGAGATGACCGGACCAACCGACCGCCCGCAGCGCTGGAACCGGCTGCTTGAACTGCTCGCCGAATCCGGGCGGCTCTCGGTGGAGGAGGCCGCCGAGCGCCTCGGCGTGTCCTCGGCGACGGTCCGCCGCGACTTCACCGCCCTGGCCGAACAACAGCTGGCGACCAGAACGCACGGCGGCGTCGTCGCGACCTCGGTCGCCTACGACCTGCCCGCCCGCTACCGGCAGACCGGCGGCGAGGCCAAGCAACGGATCGCGGAACATGCTGCGTCCCTGGTAGATCCGCACAAGGTCATCGCGATGAACGGCGGCACGACCACCACCGCGGTGGCGCGGGCGCTGGCCGGCCGCACCGACCTCGGCATGACCGGCGACGAACAACTGACCCTCGTCACCAACGCGCTCAACATCGCCGGCGAAATGGTCCTGCGCCCGCACATGCGCACCGTCGTCCTCGGCGGCGTGGCCCGCCGCGAGTCCTACGAACTCCACGGACCCCTGGCCGAACGCGCGCTAGCCGAACTCCGCCTCGACGAACTGATCCTCGGCGTCAACGCCATCTCCGCCGAGGGCGGCGCCCAATGCCGCCACATCGACGAGGCAGGCGTAACCACCGAAATGGTCCGCCGCTCCCGCCACGTCATGGTCGTAGCCACCGCAGACAAACTAGAACGCACCGCCCTGGCCCGAATCTGCACCATCGAACAGGTCCACGTCCTGGTCACCGACACCGACGCCGACCCGGTGGCGGTAGCGGCGATCCGCGCGACGGGAGTACGCGTCGACGTCGTGTAGTGCCCCGCCAGGGATAGAACTGCCCTTCAGCCGGCCGAGCCCCCCGACTCGATCCGATACTGCTCACGAATGTCTTCGTACTGCTGCTGCCGCTCGGGCTCCATATCCTCCTCGGAGTCCACACCGATAGCCCACGGGATCGGGCACGGCGGTGCGTGATCCGGGTTGGGGCACAGCAGATGAGAGATTTGATCAGCCAGTTTCTTCGCCTCGGCCTCGGTGGCGAGGATGCCGACTTTGATCTCCCACAACGTCTTTCCATCGGACATAGGACTCAGATCTCCTTGCAGTGCCGTTTGTAGTGACCTTGCGGGACCGATCGATCGGCATCCTTCTTCGCCGCCGCAACCGCCCCCGGCTTCGTATTGTCGCTCCCCGTGCCCGTGATGTAGCCGACGGCGGCCCCATCTTTGATCAGCTGGCACTTCACCGTAGCGGTGTATCGCGCATCGAATTCGATGTGACCAGCGGGTACAGCATCGACGACGGCGACGACCCCGGCATTCGGAGCGGCCCCGCTCGGTGCGGAAAAAGCGACGAGCGCCGCAGCCACAATCGACACGGCAGCGACCACCCTACGTACATCCATTTCGGATCCTCCCCGAGCGTGGGGCGAACTTCATATGTTGGCCCCTTCATCAAGTTAGATGCGAGACAAGGGGTTTCGGTTCCATGGAAGTTTTGTGACCCATCTCTCGCAGTGCGGCAAGTCGCCATCGCTGGACAGAGTGCCGCAGCGGATCCCAGTCGACGGCTTACGGCGGTACCGCTGGGATCGGGTGATTGTTGCCCGGTTCCTGTTTGAAGGTGGCTGGGTCGGGCATGTCCGTGGCCATGACCACTGAACCCGGTACAGAGCGTTCGGATGACACTGAAGTGGACCGCGAGGACGTTGATCAGCCGGATTCGACCGAGGATGCTGCGGCGACCACGGAGGATCAGGCGGCGGATATGGATTATGAGGGCGATACGCCCAACTGAGGATTCTGTTCGCGCAGCACCGATTTATCGATGAGACTTGCTCTTTCGCGCCGCCACGCTTAGTTCCGCTTGATCGCGGGACCGTCGATAACCCCAGCCCGGTAGGCCTTGGATGGCCTGCCGGGCTGTGCTGTGTCGAGGGTAGGAGATCGGTGCCATTCACCCATTGACCGAGTCATCGTGTCTCACTAGTCTGAGTGGGACAGCACGTCCCATATGAGTGTGTAGGCAAGGTGAGCCCGCTATGGCCGATGTTGATTCCGTTGATCCTGTCGTTGATTCGAAGTTGCATCCACCCCGTTGGGCGCCGACGTTCATCCGATGGCACAACACGCCGGTGACCTGGTGGGAGTCGGTGAAGTTGTCGGTGGGGATTCTGCCGAGGGTGCGTGATCACACGGTGCTGGATTACGTGACGAACTTTCCGGGGCAGGATGACGTGCTTGTTGCTCGGGTGCCGTTCGCGAAGTTCGTCATCGTGCGCAGTCCGGAGTTGGCGCGGCATGTGCTGGTGACGAATCAGAACAACTACACGAAGAGCCCGGATTACGACATGCTCGCGGTGGCGTTCGGGCGCGGGCTGGTGACCGATCTGAATGATGAACTGTGGCAGCGTAATCGGCGGCTGGTGCAGCCGATCTTCGCCAAGCGCAACGTGGATGGGTTCGCGCCGGTGATGGTCGAGGCGGCGCGCGATGCCGTGGCGCGGATCCGGGAGCTGTCGGCGGGCGATGGTGTGGTCGATGTCAATGCCGAAATGAACCGGCTCACTTTGGATGTCACGTCGCGGACGATGTTCGGCACCGATATCACCGGGCCGATGTCGGAGGTGGTGCTGTATCGGCTGCTGCGGTTCTTCGGCCGTGGGTTCATGACCAACCTCAGCCATCCGCTGCATCACCTCGCGACCTGGCTGCACAAGCGTGGGCGGCACCGCGATGATGCCGGGAATTCGCGGTTGCCGATGCGGGTGATGCGGGCCGCGGGCTGGGTGATCGAACCGCGCAGCATGCGCGACCTGCGGCACGCCGAGGGCGTGGTCGACGGCTTGATCGCCGATCATCGCGCGGGCCGGATCACCCGTAAGGACAACCTGCTCGCCGCGCTCATCGACGCGTCCGATCCGGAAACCGGCTACCAGTACACCGATCAGGAGATCCACGACGAGCTGATGACGTTCATCGGCGCGGGCATGGAGACCACCGCGACCGCGCTGGCCTGGGTCTGGCAGATGCTTGCCGAGCATCCCGAGGCCCGCGATCGGCTGCGCGACGAGGTCACCTCGGTGCTCGGCTCGCGCCCGGCCACCGCCGCCGACCTCGATCGGCTGCCGTGGACGCAGGCCGTCGTCGCTGAGACCATGCGGGTGCTGCCGCCGGTGGTCGGGTTGGCCAGGACGGCGAAAGCGGCTGACGCGCTGGGCGGTTACCGGATCAAGCCGGGTACCACGGTGATCACGCTGATCCACGGCTCGCACCACAATCACCGGGTGTGGGATCGGCCGGACGAGTTCGATCCGAGCCGGTACCTGCCGGAAAACGTTGAGCGCGAACACAAGCGAGCCACCATGCCGTTCGGCGCGGGCAAAAGAATGTGTGTCGCTTCGGGATTCGCGAACATGGAGGCCGCGCTGGTGGTCGCCACCTTCGCGCAGCAGCTGCAATTCGACGCGGTGTCGGATCAGCGGGTGCGACGGCAGATCTCGTTCACCGGCGGTCCGGACGGCCCGCTGCCGATGCGCCCTCGGTTCCTGCCGGAACTGGAGCGCGCGGACACCGCCGTATAGTCGGATCCGTGAAACCGCCCGCCCACATGCGCAGCCATCGCAGGCGCTCGGGCGGTCAGCGCTGGGACGAACACAATTCGACCAGGCAGACGCAGATCCTCGAGGCGGCCGTCGCGCTGATCGAGGAGCACGGCCCGACCACCGAGGTGTCGATCCAGCAGATCGCCGAGCGCGCCGGACTGGCCCGCTCGGTGGTCTACCGGCAGTTCGACAATCGGGAAGACCTGGACGCCCGGGTGCGCGAGTACATCCTGGATCACTATGTGGCCGAGGTGGAGTCGCTGTTCGTGCTCGACCCGACCCGGACCGCGGAAGAGATGTTCCACGACATCATGCGCCGCGTGGTGAGCTGGGCCGCGGATCATCCGAATATCTACCACTTCGGGCAGAACGGGCCGGTGCACGGGCACTCGACGGGCGAAACCACCCTCACCATCGGCCGACATCGGGTCGCTGAGACGCTGTGGCAACAGTTTTCGTCGTGGACCGGCATGCTCGCCATCGATGTCGAACCGTATCGTCCGCTCGTGTACGGGCTGGTCGGCCTGGTGGAAGGCATTGTCACGCAGTACATCGGTACGCCGGAGGCCGAGCGTCCCGACCCGGAAACCATTTCCCGCATGCTCACCGCCTCGGCCTGGCACCTCTTCGCGGGCCACGCCGCCGACCGCGGCTATCACTTCGACCGGTCCGCCAATATCGCGGAGACGCTAGCCAAGCTGTTTGCCGAGGCTGCGGCGCAGCGAGACTGACAGTGCCGCAGGTATTTTCGGCCTCACACGGCGTAGGTGCTAGGTGTAGCGGCTCCCGTTCGGGCGGACCGCAGTGTGGAGATCGCGGTAATCACGGGTGCCAGCCGGGTCGCTCCGTTGCGCAGCGCGATGCCGGTGCGGGTGGCAGGTAGTAACAGCGCACGGGCGACTCGGCCGGTCGACCAAGTGGGTAGATCGACCTGGCTGACGGCGTCGAAGTACAGATCCTCGGCGGCATACATGCGCTCCAGTAGTTCCGGCAATCGCCAGCCGCCGCCCGAATATGCCTCGGCGACAAGGTGTTTGTGGCTTGCTTGATCCCGGTGATCGAAGCCGGGCACGGCATCGTGCCGGAAGATGAACGCGGCAAGTGCGTGCCCACGCGTCGGATGCACCGAGACGGCTCGGCCCGGCGTGTTGTAGATGACGACTTCCCGATCCGAGCCGACGGGCGCGTCGATCGGCATCGTGGCGACGAACATGCCCTTGTGCCTGACGAATTCGCTCTCCGGCCCGAAGGCCAGGCGCCGGACCGTGGAGTGCTGCCCGTCGGCGCCGATGACCAGGTCGAAGCGCCGGGCAGGCGCATTTCCGAAGGTGACGTCGACGCCCTCGCTGTCCTGGGTGAGGCCGGTAATGGTGTCGCCCCAAACGAATTCGGCGTCTGTGTGACTGGCCTCCAGCAGGATCGCGGCGAGGTCGGCACGCGGTACCTCTACTTCGCGATCACCGCCCGAGCCCTGGAAGGCAGCGAGCGGAACCCGTCCCACCGACTTGCCCGAGCCATCGACGAATGTCATGCGGTCGACGGCCGATCCAGCGGCACGCAGCTGCGGCATGATCCCCATCTGTTCCGCCACCGCCACTGCGGGCCCCTTCACGTCGACCGGATTTCCGCTCGAACGCAACGCCGCCGCGCGCTCCACCACGGTCACCTCGTATCCCCGTCGCGCCAGCCAGTAGGCCAGCGTCGAACCCGCGACACCCGCTCCGGAGATCAGCACTGTCTTGTTCATGGCGACGCCTTCTTCAGCTAACTGGACGAATTTCGTCCGGTTAGCAGTAGCGTACGCTAAACGGAAGGATTTCGTCCAGTTATCCGATATAGCCTGATAGGAGACGCTTATGACGACCGAGGAACTGCGCGCAGACGCCAGAAGCAACCGCGATCAGATCCTCACGGCGGCACTGAGCGTCTTTCGTGAACGCGGAATCGACGTGCCGATGAAGGAGATCGCCGACCGCGCGGGCGTCGGTGTCGGCACGCTGTACCGCCGCTTTCCCGACCGCGACGCGCTGATCTCCGCCACCTCCAGCGCCTACCTGGCCGGGCTCGCGGACACGGCCGCGACGGCATGGCGCGAAGAGCCTGACGCGTGGACTGCGCTCGCCCGATTTCTGCGCGAATGCATCCAAATGGGCGTTGGCGGACTGTCTTCGGCGATAGAGCCCGTCGCGCACACGCGAATCCAGTCGAACCCCAAGCTGATCGAGGTGCGCAGCACCGTCACCGACCTCATCGAGCGTATGACCGCGCAGGCCACAGCGGACGGGGCGCTACGCGACGACATCGGCCCGGCGGACATCGCCAAGCTGATGACGCTCCAGATCTACACTCGCCCAGGCGAATCCCACCCCGAGGCCGTCGATCGAGTCGTCGACATCATGCTCGACGGGCTGCGCGCCCGCTAGTGCGTAGCAGCCAGCGACACGGCGTCGGGTGTGGTCGCCGGGCGAATGCTGCGCATCCAGACCACGAATCCCCAAGCCACGAAGCCCGCGTAGACGAAGTACAGCGTCGCCGACGGGTAATAGCCCGCCTTCACCAACAGCGGGATGCCGACGATGTCGACGGCGATCCAGATGAGCCAGAACTCGGCGAGCCCGCGCGCCATCCCGTAGGTCGCCAGCACCGAGCCGGTGAAGATCCAGGCCTCGGCCCACGGACCATAGGAACCGATCAGCGCGAAGATCTGCGCGAAGGCCACGGTGCCGACGAACATCGCGGCGACCAGCACGAGGCGTTCGCGATTGCTCGCCCAGCGCGGATCGACGCCGCGATGTTCGAGACCGGTTTCGTTGGCGTGCCGATGCCAGCTCCACCAGCCGTAGACGCTGACCGCGACGAACATCAGCTGGCGTCCCGCCTGCCCCGCCATGTTCAGATGCTGCGGAGTATTGAAGACCCCGCCGACGAAAACGGTGAACAACAGCGCGTTCCCGGCGATGCCGATCGGCCACGCCCAGACGCGCCGTCGCATGCCGCCGAGCGCGGAGGCGAGGCCGAAACCGTTGCCGATCACCTCGCGCCAGAGGATCTCCGAGCCTGCGATGTGCAGCTTGGCGTCGAGCAGCGAGATGATCGGGTTCACCTGTGGTGCAACCAGCGCGCAGGCCGATGTCATCCACGTGCCGGACATCGGCTCGGGCTGATCGAAAAACCGGCGCAGACGCGGGTTCGCGTAACGATTGCGAAATCTGGGGTCGCGATTCGCAATATCTGTGCAACGGACCCCTTCTAGGGTGACGTTTATGAGCGCGGAGAGCAGTACCGGGGGGACCGGAATTCACATCAGTGGGTTGACCAAAACCTTCCGAGTCGGTCGTAAGACGGTGGAGGCGCTGGACTCGGTCGACCTGCACACCGAACAGGGAACGTTCCTGTCGTTGCTCGGCCCGTCCGGCTGCGGCAAGTCGACCGTCCTGCGCATCCTCGCGGGCCTGGAAACGCCGAGCGCAGGCAAGACGCTCATCGACGGCCAGACGCCCGCCGAGCTGGTCCGCAGGCACGAACTCGGCATCGCGTTCCAGGACTCGGCGCTGCTGCCGTGGCGTTCGGTCGAGTCGAACATCAAGCTGCCGTTGCAGGTGGCGGGCCTCACGCCGGACCCGGCGCTGATCGCGGACCTGATCCAGCTGGTCGGGCTGGAGGGCTTCGAGAAGGCCAAACCCGCGCAGCTCTCGGGCGGTATGCGCCAGCGCGTCTCGATCGCCAGGGCGCTGGTGGTGAAGCCAACGGTGCTGCTGCTCGACGAGCCGTTCGGCGCGTTGGACGACATGACCAGGCAGCGGCTCAACCTGGAACTGCTGCGGATCTGGACGGAGAAACCGGCGACCACGCTGATGGTCACGCACGGCATCGCCGAGGCGGTGTTCCTCTCCGATGTGGTCGCGGTGATGAGTCCGCGACCGGGCCGGGTGCTGGAACTGGTGGAGATCGATCTGCCGCGCCCGCGCACCCCGGAGATGATGCGCACCCCCGAATTCCACAAGCTGCACGACTATCTGTCGGAGCTGCTGTTCGGGAAGTCCGGCACCGGCGGCGCGCTGGGCACCGCCGCGGGGAAGTCGAGCACGGGCGCGGTGCAGGCATGAACGGACAACGACCGGCGCGCTGTCAGTGGCAGGCGCGACCGGGTTGGCAGCGGGTGCGGCCCCACGGACAGTCGATGCGGTCGGTCGCGCTCTGCGTGCGGCGTGGCCGGGGAGGTCGGGCATGAAGCGAATCGGCGGATTGCTCGGCGTCGCCGGGTTGATCGGGGTGTGGTGGCTGCTCGCGGCGCTCGGTGTCGCGGGTGGCACCGTGCCGAGCCCGTGGACGGTGCTGCACACCATGTACACCGACGGGTGGGGCCTCTACGGGCCGAACTTCCGGATCACCGCGCTCGGCGCGCTGAAGGGATTCCTCTGGGGCAATGGGATGGCCATCGCGTTGGCGATCCTGATCATGCTGATCCCGCAGATCGAATCGTTGGCCACGCAGCTGGCGATTCTGAGCTACTGCACGCCGTTGCTCGCGCTCGGGCCGATCATTCTGGTCGTGTTCGGCGGGCGCACCCCGACGGTGTTCCTGGCCGCGATGTACTGCTTCTTCACCACCATGGTCGGCACCGTGACAGGTTTGCGCTCGGCCGATAGAACAAGCCTCGACCTGGTGCGCGCCTACGGCGGCGGGCGCTGGCAGCAGCTGTACCGGGTGCAGTTGATCTCGGCGTTGCCGAATACGTTCGCGGCGTTGAAGATCGCGGCTCCCTCGGCGGTGCTCGGCGCGATCATCGGCGAGTACCTCGGCGGCGTCGACAGCGGCATCGGAGTCGCACTGACTGCCGCCCAGACGGCCTACAACGTGCCACGCACCTGGGGCATGGCGTTGGCCGCCGCCGCACTGGCCGGCCTCGGCTACGCAGTCGTCGCCCTAGCCGCCCGCGTCGTCGCCCCCTGGACCACCCAGGCGGCGCGATGACCACCGCACCCCCGCGTCCCCGCGCACGAATTCGCTTGGTGCGCAAGAATTCGCCGACGAACTCATGCGCGGCGGCACGAGATGTGCGCGGCGCGCCAGGACGTGCTGTGGCGCGTAGGGATTTGCTGGCGGATTCGTGCGCAGCGGGACGAGATGTGCGCGGCGGCGTGGAGGAGGGGCGATGAAGGTTGTGTGGCGGATCGGGAAGTTTTTGTTTCCGTTGTTGACCTCGTTACTGCTGATGTTGGTGATCTGGTACGTCTTCCTGAAGGCGTTCCCGCAGGTCGGGCCGCGGGTCGGGAAGTCGCCGGAAGACATCTGGCGTTATCTGGTGACCTCGCCCGGTGCGAGTGCCGCGCGCGAGGTGATCATCGACGACTTGCAGATCACGTTGCGGGACGCGGCAATCGGGTTCGGGCTCGGCATGGCGGCGGCGCTGGTGGTCGCCGCGCTGTTCGTGTCGTTCGCCGCGGTGGAGCAGACCTTCCTGCCGGTGGCGATGCTGCTGCGGTCGGTGCCGCTGGTGGTGCTCGCCCCGATCATCGTGCTGGTGTTCGGCCGAGGGCTCGGCGGCGTCGCGGTGCTGGCCGCGATCGTGGTGTTCTTCCCGGCGCTGGTGATGATCATGGCCGGGTTGCGCAACGCGCCGCGGGAGGCGCTGGACCTGGTGGCCGCGTACGGCGGGTCCACATGGACCGGACTGCGGATGGTCGCGGTGCCCGCCGCGCTGCCCTCGGTGTTCGCGGCGGCGCGGATCTCGGTGCCGGGCGCGCTGATCGGTGCGCTGCTCGGCGAATGGCTCGGCAGCGGAACGGGGCTCGGCGCCAGCCTGATTCGGGCCATCCCGACGTTCCAGTACAACCAGCTGTGGTCATCGATCGTCATCGTCACCATCGTTTCGGTGCTGCTCTACGCGATCGTCGGCGTCATCGAGAATCTGGTGCTCGCCCGCTTCGGCGCCGAGGCGGGTAGGTCGTGAGCCCCGTTTTCTGCCCGGAAAACGCGGCGAAATTCGAGCAAATCAATATCCGGAACGTCAAAGTAAAGAAAATGAAACGCAATCGACCTAGATTCGGCGCATGACACCCGTGCAACGCTCTTCGTTCGGGCCGACACTGAACCGACGGTCTCTCCTTCGTTACTCCGCGCTGGCCGGTGCCGCCCTCGGCGGTGCTGGTCTGCTCGCCGCCTGCGGCGACAGTTCCTCCGACTCGTCGGGCGGTTCCACCGCGGACGGCTCGAAATACGGCACCGTGGCGGTGCAGCTGTCCTGGCTGAAGAACATCGAATTCGCCGGCGAGTACTTCGCGGATAGTAAGGGCTATTTCAAGGAAGCCGGTTTCGGCTCGGTCAACCTCATCGCGGGCGGTGCGGCCAGCACCTCGGTGGAGGCCGGGCTGGACACCGGAAAGATCTGGCTCGGCCTGTCCGCCCCGCAGACCACCGCCAAGGCGGTGCTGGAGGGGCTGCCCGGCAAGATCATCGCCACCACCTATCAGAAGAACCCCTTCGCGATCGTCAGCTCGGCCGCCAAGCCGATCAAGACGCCCGAGGACATGAAGGGCAAGAAGATCGGGGTGCAGGACACCAACCAGCTGATCTTCAACGCCCTGCTCACCGCGAACGGCCTGAAGCCGAGCGATGTCACCATCGTGCCCGCCCAGTTCGATCCGTCCCCGCTGGCCAACGGCGAGGTCGACGGCTGGGTCAGCTACGTGACCAACGAGCCGATCACCTTGACCGCCAAGGGATTCGCCAACACCCACTTCCTGTTCGCCGACTACAACCTGCCGCTGACGGCCGAGACGCTCACCGTCAAGCAGTCCACCATCGACAAGGAGCGGGACAAGCTGAAGGCGTTCCTCGTCGCGGAGATCAAGGGCTGGAAGGACGCGGTGGCCAACCCGGCCGAATCGGCCAGGCTCGCGGTCGAGGTGTACGGCAAGGATCAGAAGCTCGACCTGGCCGAGCAGACGAAGGAGGCGCAGGCGCAGAACGATCTGGTCACCTCCGCGGACGCGACCGCCAACGGCCTGCTGACCATGACCGACACACTGATCGAGCAGAACATCACCGCGTTGAAGGCGGCCAAGCTCGATATCAAGGCCGATCAGCTGTTCGATCTGTCGGTGCTGCGCGAGGTATACGCGGAGAACCCGGGCCTGAAGGCTTAACTATTCAGTCCGACAACGGTTTTCAGCGGAGGCTGGGTGCTGTTGTGCAGCGAGTGCCGCCCGGACTGCTCGGTCTTGGCGGCAATCAGCTCGGCGGCGATCGCGACGGCCATCTCGGTGGCGGTGCGCGCGCCGAGGTCGAGTCCGGCGGGGGAATGCAGGCGGGCGAGGGTCGCTTCGGTGAAGCCGCCCGCCCGTAGGTCTTCCATGCGCTGGGTGTGCACGGTGCGCGCACCCATGGCGCCTAGGTAGCCGAGCTCGGGTAGTCGTAGCGCGACGGTGAGCAGCGGGATCTCGAACTTCGGGTCGTGCGACGTGACGACAATGCCTGTGCTGCCGTCGATTTCGCCCGCCGAGGACAGCGTGTTCAGGTATCGGTGCGGCCAGTCGACGACCACCTCGGCGCCGGGGAACTTCTCCGGCATCGCGAAGTTCTCGCGGGAGTCGCAGATGGTGACGCGGTAGCCGAGCAGCCTGGCCTGCACGGTCAGCGCCGCGGCGAAAGAGTTGGCGCCGAAGATGATCAGCCGCGGCGGCGGGGCGAACGACGCGACGAACACATCCGAATCCGGCAGTGCGAGCAGCTCGGTGCCGTGCTTCTTGTCGGTGACCAGGTGCTGGCCGATCAGGTCCGCGTCGGAGTTCCACACGACGGTGAACACGGTGATCCGCCGGTGTGCCGCGATCTCCGCGGCGACGACGGGAAACTCGGGAAAGTGCCTGCGCGAGAACGGTTCAGTGAACACATCCATGGTGCCGTCGCGGTCCGACGCGCCTTCCGCACCGGTAGCCACGCCGTAGCGGTGCATCGCGCGCCGACCCGTGCGAGCGGCCTGCAGGACGGCCTCGTAGGCGATCTCCTCGAGCCCGCCGTCGGTCACCGCGCCGTAGACGCCACCGTCCGGATCGACCAGCATCGCCGAGCCGATCGGCAGGGACGCGGAGCCCCCGGTGCGCACGATGGTGGCCAGCCCACCGGTCCGCCCGGAATGCCAAACCCGCAGTAGGTCATCAACGATGTCCCGCATCAGCTCGCTCCGATCAGCGTGCGGACGAGGCCGGGTAATCACGATCGACGCCCGTCGCCAAATCGTCGCACGTGACGCACACCATATCTGCCTTGCGTGACAAATAGTTGCGCGCGCCCGAATCTCCTACGGCCTCCTGACATATCGAGGTCCAGTGCTTGTGCGCGACCACAACAGGGTGCCCCGGTGTGTTGTGGAACACAGCGCGGGCGAGGCCGCTGGACGCGGCGAAGGCCGCGGCGGTGACCCTGGCGACCACATCGGCGCCGACGTCCGGGGTATCCACCGGCATGATCGCGGCGTAGCGCGCCGGGGTGCGCGCGGCGGCGATGAGCCCGGCCCGGACCGACGCGGCGAGCCCGGTGGCCCAGTCCGCCGCCCAGACGTGTTGGACGCCGGCCGGGAGGTCGAGCAGGGCCGGATCGGGGCCGGTGGCGCCGAGCACCACGATCACCGGATCGCACCCGCCCTCGCGCAGCGCGGCCACCGCGCCGCGCAGCCAGGCACCGCCCTCGGCCAGGGCTTTGGGCCGTCCGTAGCGTGTTCCGGCGCCCGCGGCGAGCACGATGCCCGCGCAGACGGGCGGGACGGCCGGGCGATCGGGTACAGCCATGGTGACGACGGTAGTCCGGAACCGCTGTCCGCGCGTGTCGGAAGAGTGCTGCTCACGGACCTGTCCGGCCGCTTTCGTTGCGGCGACACGCCGGGGGTGATTCATCTCTTTCGGGTGGCGGCCGGGCGGGTCGTATTCGATGCTGGTCCGATGACAGACGACGGGGCGGGCCTGGCCGGGTTCGACGCGATGCCCGACAACGCGGCCACCGAGGCATTGCTCGCGTGTTGCTCTTCGCCCGAGTGGGCGCGGGCGCTGGTGGCGGGGCGGCCGTACCCGAGCGTCGACGCGCTGCTGGACGCCGCCGACACCGTGCTGGCCGGGCTGCCCGAGTCCGAGATCGACCGAGCCCTGGCCGGGCATCCGCGGATCGGCGAGCGACCGGACACCGCGGCCTCGGCGCGTGAGCAAGCCGGCGTCGCCACGGCCGAGGACGCGGTACGGTCGGCGCTCGCGGCCGGAAACCGGGCCTACGAGGCGCGGTTCGGTCATATCTATCTGGTGTGCGCGAGCGGCAGATCGGGCAGCGAGCTGCTCGCGATCCTCGAGGAACGACTCGGCAACGAGGCCGAGACCGAAAGGCGGGTCATGCGAACAGAACTGGCGAAGATCAATCGAATCCGGTTGCGCGCGTTGCTGGCGGACCGATGAGCTCGCTGAGCACGCACGTGCTGGACGCGGTGCGTGGCGCGCCCGCGCAGCAGGTCGCGGTGACGTTGTATCGCGGTGCCGAGCAGCTGGATTCGGGCACGACCGATGCGGACGGCCGGATCGGCGCGCTGGGCGGCGCGCTCCCGGCGGGTACCTATCGGCTGGTGTTCGCCACCGGCCCCTACTTCGCCGGACAACAGGTCGACACCTTCTACCCCGAGGTCTCGGTGACGTTCGCGGTCACCGAGGAGCGGCACTACCACGTCCCGCTGTTGCTGTCGCCCTTTGCCTTTTCCACCTATCGAGGGAGCTGAACCGAGCATGGAACTGACCGGGCCGATCGTGCTGTCCGACCACCGATACGGCAAGGCCGAGAACCGGATCGTCCGGATCTGGCGGCAGCACGCGCGCCACGAGATCCGCGACGTGAACGTGTCCACCGTGCTGCGCGGCGACTTCGCCGACGCCTACGTCGCCGGTGATCAGCGCAAGGTGCTACCCACCGACACGCAGAAGCAGACCGCGTACGCCTACGCGAAACAGCCTGGGCTACAAACGATCGAGGACTACGCGCTGGCGCTGGCCGGTCATTTCGTCGACGACGTCGAGCCGGTGACCAGCGCGCGGATCGAGATCGACGAGTATGCCTGGCAACGGGTTTCGGTCGACGGCCGCGAACACGACTACACGTGGGTCCGGCAGGGTCCCGAGGTGCGCACCGCGGCGGTCACCGTGGCGGGCAAGGGCGCCGACCGGCAGGCCTGGGTGATCGGCGGGGTGAAGGACCTGACCATTCTGAAGTCGACCGGCTCGGAGTTCGCCGACTTCCTGACCGACGAATTCACCGTGCTGGCCCCGACGCACGACCGGATGCTGGCCACCTCGCTCGTGGTGGAATGGCGTTTCGCGGGCAGCACCGACATCGCCTGGGACGAGGTGTACGCCGGTGTCCGGGCGCGGTTGGTCGAGACGTTCGCGACGCAGCACTCGAAGGCGTTGCAGCAGACCCTGTTCGAGATGGGCAAGGCCGCGCTGGAGGCGTACCCGGTGCTCGCCGAGATCCGGTTGGCCGCGCCGAACAAGCACCACTTCGACTACGACCTGGCTCGCTTCGGCATCGAGAACAACGGCGAGGTGTACCACGCCGCCGACCGCCCGTACGGCCTGATCCACGCGACCGTGCAGCGCGCCGACGCACCGGAGGCAGGGCCCGCATGGACACAGTGACAGTCATCGAGGGCTGTGCCGTCGCGACGGTCGACTCGGCCGGCACCGAATATCGCGACGGTTATGTGGTGTTGCGCGGCAACAGGATCGAGGCCGTCGGCTCAGGCGTGGCGCCTGTCATCGATGGCTCAGTGCACCGCATCGACGGTCGTGGCTGTCTGCTGACTCCCGGCCTGGTGAACACGCACCACCACCTCTACCAGTGGATCACCCGGGGTCTCGCCGCGGACAACACGCTGTTCGAGTGGCTCACCACGCTCTATCCCATTTGGGCAGGTATCGATGAGGAAGCGGTCCGGATCGCGGCGACCGGCGGGCTGGCCGCGCTGGCCCGTACCGGCTGCACCACCACGACGGACCATCACTATGTGTTCCCGCGCGAGGGCGGGGACCTGCTCGGCGCCGAGATCGCCGCGGCGGCCGAGGTGGGCTTGCGCTTCCATCCGTGCCGCGGCTCGATGGATCTCGGTGCCAGTTCGGGCGGGCTGCCGCCCGATCACGTGGTGCAGACCTTGGACGACATCCTGGCCGACAGCGCAGCGGCCATTGCCCGCCACCATGATTCGTCGTTCGACTCGATGTTGCGCATCGCGCTGGCCCCGTGCTCGCCGTTCTCGGTGACGCCGGAGCTGCTGCGCGAGTCGGCCGTGCTGGCGCGCGAGTCGGGGGTGCGGCTGCACACCCATGTCGCCGAGACGATCGACGAACAGGACTACTGCGCCGAAACATTCGGCTGTACGCCGGCGCAGTACATGGAGCGGCTCGGCTGGGTCGGCTCGGACGTCTGGTGGGCGCACGCGATCCACCTGGACGACTCCGCGATCGAGACCATGGCGAAAACCGGTACCGGAGTGGCACATTGCCCCACCTCGAACGCGCGGATCGGCGCGGGTATCGCGCGTACCGCGGATCTGGTGCACGCCGGTGTGCCGGTCGGTCTCGGGGTGGACGGGGCGGCGAGCAACGAGTCCAGCTCGATGATCGAGGAACCGCGTAACGCCCTGTTCTTCGCACGCAACAAGGGCGGTCCGCGCGCGATGACCGTGCGAACGTCGTTGGCGCTGGCCACCATCGGCGGCGCGCGGGTGCTCGGCCGCGCCGCCGAGATCGGCTCCATCGAGGTGGGCAAGCTGGCCGACCTAGCCCTCTGGCGCCTGGACACCCCCGCCCACGCAGGCATCGCCGACCCGGTGACCGCCCTGATTCTCGGCGCGGCCCCACCCCTCGCGGCATTGATCGTGAACGGACGCGAGGTCGTTCGGGATGGACAGCTGCGAACCATCGACGAGGATGCCGTCGGAACACAAGTGGCCATGGCGCAGGCCGCGCTGGTCGCCAAGGCCGGATAGCGCGGGCTCGATGAATGATCGGCTAGGGCTCAGCCGCCGTGGCGTTCCGCCAGCAGGGCGAGGGAGTCTGCGCGGGCGCGCATTTCGCTGATCAGGACGTGTGGTTCGGCGCCGGTTGTGCTGCCGCAGGGGGTGAGGGCGGGGACGACGGTCGCTTTGGCGGTGAGGCCGCTGTGCAGGGCGTGGCGGGTGCCGAGGTTGTCCTGTAGGCCGCCGACCGTGAACTGGAGCAGGATGGGGTGGAGCAGGGGTATTCCGCTGCGGCGAAGCATGATCGCGGCGCCGAGGATGGCGGCGAGGCCACCCTTCATCTTGTGCAGGCCTGCGCCGTAGAGGCGGTCGCCGTCGCGCCGGGCGGTGAACGGATCGCGCGGTGAGTGCCGGTCGAGTGGGTCCATGTCGAGGTGGCCACCGAGTAGCAGTGCGGGGGTGCCGCGTTCCGGGCCGAGGCGCGCGATGGTTTGTAATCGTCCCGGCTCGACCTCTTGGTAGTAGGAACGAATATCGTTGCGGCGCAGAGTATTCCGGACGTGGCAGGCTAGCGCGGTTTCTTTTCCGGTGAAGGAAGGGACGGCGGTGAGGCCGGCGGCCAGGCGGATCAGCTCTTCGTCGGGGAGCAGGCGGTGCAGCTGATCGGCGAAGGTGGTGGTTGAGCTGATCACGCCGGTGGGTTCCGATCGAGAGGATCTTGCGCGGGTCGGTCGGTACTGTCGCGGAGCGCAGGGCTCGCCATCGGCAGTGTGTTTGTCGAGAAATGGGGGCTCGTTCGGGAAACAGTGGCGAGCGGCGCCTGCTGATTGGCGTTGATCGGTCGCCCTTCCGCGTCGGGACGTTGCGGCCCGCAGCGGGGCTGTCGACCGCGTAAGTCGGTGAGGGATGGCTCGACCGTGGCGTGGGAAATCTCACACCCGGGCGGGTCGCGATGGACACTAATCATCCGGCGGCCCGGTGTCGAGTGTGTGGCGTGCCCGACCTGGTGTGTCGACGACGCACCGTGAATTCGAGGCTTGGTGTGTCGCATGGGTGGCAGTGTCCGTGGCTCGGGGTTTGTCGGTGTCTCGGTGTGGTGCTTGGTGCTCGGCATACGCAAACCGTCCGGTCGTGAGGTGGCGTCGGGCCTGTTCACAGGATGTGCGGGATACTGGAACGATGCCGCCTCTGACTGTACGGAGCCGGGTGGGATGGATGCCGGGCGTGGTCGAGGGTACTTCGGAGGTCCGCAGGGGCGGAAATGGCCGGTTACGCGGCGTCGCGAGTCGGGCGGGTAACGGTTGCGCAAACTGGCGTGGATGTTGCGCAACATTGCGGCAACTCCACACTCCTAGGGTGGCCGCAGAGGCAGCGGAGTGAGGTGAGACGTGGACCTGGAC
Source organism: Nocardia sp. NPDC050175 (assembly GCF_044459885.1). NCBI lineage: Bacteria > Bacillati > Actinomycetota > Actinomycetes > Mycobacteriales > Nocardiaceae > Nocardia > Nocardia sp. NPDC050175. The sequence goes on along the minus strand of NZ_JBITJI010000017.1, from coordinate 30,842 downwards.
ACGATCCGGGAGTTGGTGCTGGCGCGGGAGCGGGCGGACCTGGGTGCGATCGGTGAATCGTGCGCGGTGCTCGCGGGCGGGACCTTTCTCTTTTCCGAGCCGCAGAATCACCTGGACCGGCTGGTCGACATCACCGCTCTCGGCTGGCCCGCGTTCACCGCTGGGCCGGACGGGCTGGAGATCGCGGCCACCTGCACGCTGGCCGAATTCGCCAGTGCCGCGCCGGGGCGTGAGCTCGGTGCGCCGGTGTTGCGCGAACAGTGGCCGGGGACAAGGTTGTTCGCGCAAGGGTGTCGGGCATTGCTTGCGTCGCACAAGATCTGGCGCACGGCGACGGTGGGCGGCAACGTCTGTTTGTCACTGCCTGCCGGTGCGGTGCTCGCGGCGCTGACCGCGCTCGACGGCGTCGCGCTGGTGTGGGGGCCGGATGGGGTGGATCGTCGGGTTCCGTTGCGGGAGTTCGTGCTCGGTCCCGGTCTGAATGTACTGCGGCCCGGCGAGGTGCTGCGCTCGATCACGGTGCCGACCTCGAGTCTGCTGGCGCACACGAGCTTTCGGAAGGTCGCGCTCGCGCCGCTCGGCCGGTCCGGATCCGTGGTGATGGGGCGGCGCGATCCGGATGGTCGCTGCGTGGTCACCATTACCGCCGCCACTGACCGGCCCGTCGTGCTGGATTTCGTTGCGGCGCCAAGTGATGCGGAGATCGATGCGGTGCTCGCGGAGATAGATCCGCTGCTGTGGTTCAACGACCCGCACGGCACACCTGACTGGCGCCGGCACGTCACCGGCGTACTCGCTCGCGAGGTAGCCGCCGAGCTACGCGCGCCGGATCGGAAGCGACTATGAAATTCGAAGTCGACGGTCGTCCCGTCGAAGCCGAACCGCGCGCCGGCCAATGCCTGCGCACCCTGCTCCGTGAACAAGGCACACTGTCCGTCAAAAAGGGCTGCGACACAGGCGATTGCGGAGCCTGCTCGGTACAGCTCGACGGAATGACCGTGCACTCCTGCCTCATCCCGGCCCACCGCGCGGCCGACCGCGCGATCACCACCGCGGCGGGGCTCGGCACCGCCGAAGAGCCGCATCCGATCCAGCGCCGCTTCGTCGAGAACGCCGCCTTCCAGTGCGGGTTCTGTACTGCGGGAATGGTCGTGACCGCCGCAGGTCTCGGCTGCGGAACATCCGTGTGTGGATCGGCGGCCGACGTAGCGGCGCCGAGTGCTTTCGCCACGGCTGAACGTTCCGACACCGAGTTGGCTGAGCTGATGAAGGGAAACCTGTGTCGCTGCACCGGTTATCGATCGATCGCCGAGGCACTGGCCGGTGGGCGAGCCGACGACCCTGAAGGGGGCGATGCGATCGAGAGTGCTGCCGCTGTCGGAATTGGCTCGGGCAGTGGCGGATCGGGTCATGCTGTCACCGGACGAGCGGGTAGTGGAGTTGGTGCTCCTGCCGGTCCGCGGATCGTGCGCGGGATGGAGCCGTTCACCTTTGATATCCGACCAGGTGCTGCGCGAACGGACGCGAACGGTGTGACAGGTGGAACTTCCGCGAGTTCGCCTGGGGAACCGGAGATCTCGCCACCCACCGCACCACTGCACCTCGCGGTGCTGGCCAGTCCGCACGCGCACGCGCGCATCGTGTCCATCGATACGTCTGCCGCCGAGGCGCTGCCCGGTGTGCACGCGGTGCTCACCTACCGGGATGCGCCGGACGTGGCGTTTTCCACCGCGCGGCACGAGTTGCGGGAGGACGATCCGGACGACACCTACGTGCTCGATCGGACGATGCGTTTCGTCGGACAGCGGGTCGCGGCGGTGGTCGCGGAGAGTTCGGCGGCCGCACGTGCGGGTTGCCGGGCACTGCGGGTCGAGTACGAGGTGTTGCCCGCCGTGTTCGATCCGGCTGCGGCGTTGGCACCGGAGGCACCGAAACTGCATGGGGAGAAACCGGATTCGGCGCGGATCGCGGACGTCGACCGCAACCTGATCGCCGAGGTGCACGGCGAGGTCGGCGATGTGACGACCGGTCTCGCGGCGGCGGCGAAAGTGGTGCGCGGCGTGTGGCATTCGCCGCGTGGGCAGCACGTGCATCTGGAGACGCATGGCGGGATCGGCTGGCTCGACGCGGACGGCAGGCTGGTCGTCCGGTGCAGCACGCAGGTGCCGTTCCTGGTGCGGGACGAGCTGTGTCAGGTGTTCGGGCTGCGGCGCGAGCAGGTGCGGGTGTTCGCCACCCGGGTCGGCGGCGGGTTCGGCGCCAAGCAGGAGATGCTGGCCGAGGATCTGATCGCCTTGGCGGTGCTGCGGACCGGGCGGCCGGTGCAGTACGAATTCACCAGGGCCGACGAATTCGCCTCCGCCACCTGCCGTCACCCGATGCGGGTCGCGGTGACCGCGGGCGCCGATGCGAACGGCGTGCTGACCGCGCTGGCGGTCGACGTGCTCGCCGACGCGGGCGCGTACGGCAATCACAGTGCGGGCGTGATGTTCCACGGCGTCGGGGAGTCGGTCGGCGTCTACCGCTGCGCCAATAAGCGGGTCGACGCGCAAGCGGTGTACACCAACAACATTCCGTCCGGCGCGTTCCGCGGCTACGGGCTCGGGCAGGTCATCTTCGGCATCGAGTCCGCGCTGGACGATCTCGCGCGCGAGATCGGCGTCGACCCGTTCGAATTCCGGCGCCGCAACGTGGTGGTCCCCGGCGACGAGTTCGTCGGCGCCGAGGTGGACGAGAGCGACCTGTCGTTCGGCAGCTACGGCCTCGACCAGTGCATCGACCTGGCCGAACGAGCGCTGTTGCGGGGCAACGGAGTACCGGCTCCCGGGCCGGAATGGCGAGTCGGCACCGGCATGGCGGTGGCGATGATCGCGACCATCCCGCCGCGCGGGCACGCGGCCGACGCCACCATCACCCTGCTGCCCGACGGCCGGTACGAACTCCGGGTCGGCACCGCGGAATTCGGCAACGGCACCACCACGGTGCATGCCCAGCTCGCGGCGTCGGCGTTGGAGACCGATGCGGTGCGCATCGTGGTCCGGCAATCCGACACCGACCTGGTCGGGCACGACACGGGCGCGTTCGGCTCCACCGGAATCGTGGTGGCGGGCAAAGCAACCTACGCGGCGGCGCTCGAATTGCGCAGGCTGCTGCTGGCCAGGGCGGCGAAGCTGGCCGGACTGCCCGAGCGCGACTGTGTGCTCGAGTCCGACGGAGTCCGTTGCGGCGACCAGGTATTCGGCGTCGGCGAATTGCTGGCCGACGGCGACCTGATCGCGCACGGCGAGCACTCGGGCACCCCGCGATCGGTGAGCTTCAACGTGCACGCGTTCCGGGTCGCCGTGCATCAGGACACCGGCTCGCTGCGCATCCTGCAGTCGATCCAAGCCGCCGACGCAGGCACCGTGCTCAATCCGGTGCAGTGTCGCGGCCAGGTGGAGGGCGGCGTCGCGCAGGCCATCGGCACGGCGCTCTACGAGGACATGCGCAGCGAGCTCGGCGTCGTCACCACCCAGTCGCTGCGGCACTACCACATTCCGCAGTTCGCCGACGTGCCGCGCACCGAGGTGTACTTCGCCGACACCGCCGACGAGTTCGGCCCGCTCGGCGCCAAGTCGATGAGTGAATCCCCGTACAACCCGGTCGCCCCCGCCTTGGCGAACGCGATACGGGATGCTGTCGGGGTGCGGCCGGATCGGCTGCCGATGACCGCCGATCGGATCTGGCGGTCCATGCAGGAAGGAGACCAGCGGTGACACGGTTGCCGGAGGATGTCCGGGTCAGGATCGATGCGATGCTGGACACCGTCGATGCCGAGCTGCGCACGCGCTACCCGGGACCGGACGGACGAGCACAGCCGATTCACACGGCGTATGTCCCGGCCGACCGGATTCGCGAGGACACGCCGCCCGTCTGGGGTGCCGCGGCGATCGAACTGCTCGACCGGCATTACGACCTGCTGTCCGAGCTGGATTCGACCGGCTCGCTGCCCGATGTGCGCAAGCGCCTCGAGCAGGATCCGATCCAAGATCTGCGCATCGACTTCGAGGACGGCTACGGGTTCCGCTCGGATTCGGAGGAGGACGAGGCGGCCACCGCGGCGGGTGCGGTGCTGGCGACCTGGGCGTACACGCCGTATCGCCCGCAGAGCTATGGCATCAGGACCAAGGGCCTGGCGATCGGCGAGCGGAACCGCACGTTGCGCACGCTCGAACTGGTGTTGGCGGCCATGGTCGACGTACCAGCTGGTTTCGTGTTCACCGTCCCCAAGATCCGTGCGGCGGAGCAGGTTCCGGCGCTGGTCGCGCTGTGTGAGGGACTGGAGAGCGGCTACGGCCTCGCCGCCGGCACGCTCCGCTTCGAGCTGCAGATCGAGAGCCCGCAGGCGATCATCGCCGCCGACGGCACCGCGCCGATCGCGCGCATGATCGGGCTGGCCGGCGGGCGCTGCAGCGCATTGCATTTCGGCACCTACGACTACACCGCCGCGTGCGGTGTCGCCGCGCCGGACCAGGCCCTCGATCACCCGGCCGCTGATTACGCGAAGGCGGTCATGCAGGTCGCCGCCGCGCAGACCGGCGTGTGGGTGTGTGACGGCTCCACCCAGATCGTGCCCGACACCGAACCGGAAGCGGCGCTGCGCAACCACCACCGCTTGGTCAGCCGGTCGCTGAAACATGGCTACTACCAGGGTTGGGATATGCACCCCGGCCACCTGATCACTCGCTGGCTGGCGACCTACGACTTCTTCCGGCAGGCGATCGACGTGGCCGTGCCGCGACTGCAGGCGTACCTGGATCGTCGATCGGGCGGCGTCATGGACGAACCGGCCACCGCGGAAGCCTTGGCGTCCACCGTTTTACGCGGCGTGGAGTGCGGTGCGCGCACCGCCGAGGACCTTGCCGCCCGAGCGCCCGAATTGTCACCGGCGGTGTTGCGTGCGCTGGTCACCCGTTCGCCGATTCCCCAGGAGGTGCGGTCGTGACCGACCCGCAAGAGTTCACCCTGCTCCCCGACCTCGCGGTTCGCCCGCTCGGCGGCTCGGTGATCTGGGCCAACGACGAATTCTTCGCGGAGAAGGAGAATTTGGTCAACCCGGACCCGGCCGAATATCAGCCGTCGACCTTCGGGCATAAGGGCCAGGTCTACGACGGCTGGGAAACCCGCAGGCACCGCGGCCGACCCGGCGACGACTCCGCCATCGTGCGGCTGGGCGTGCCCGGCGTGATCCGCGGCATCGTGGTCGATACCGCCTGGTTCAAAGGCAACTACCCGCCCGCGGTCTCGGTGGCGGCGTTGGAGGTCGTCGACTATCCGACCGCGGAAAGTATTGCCGCACGTGACGATTGGGAGACCCTGATCGATCACGCGCCGGTCGCCGGGGACAGCCGGAACCCGTTCGTCGTCGCGAGCGAACGGCGATGGACCCACGTCAAACTCACCATGCATCCCGACGGAGGTGTGGCGCGGCTTCGCGTGCACGGCGAGGGCAGCCCCGATCCGCGCCTGCTCGGCCTCGGACCACTCGACCTGGCAGCACTGGAAAACGGTGCGCTGGTAGTTGATTGCTCCAACCGCTTCTACAGCTCGCCGAATCAGCTGTTGTATCCCGGGCTGGCCCGGCGGATGGGCGACGGCTGGGAGACCGCCCGCCGCCGCGACGACGGCAACGACTGGGTACAAATCCGGCTTGCCGGACCCGGCCTGATCCGGCTCGCCGAGATCGACACCTCCTACTTCCTCGGCAACAGTCCGGGCGCCGCCCGGCTCACCGGCCGCACCAACGACGGCACCGAGCTCGAATTGCTTCCGCGCACCGAGCTTTTGCCCGACACCAGGCATCAGTTCGCGATCGCGCCGATGGCGGCCTCGGTGGAGGAGGTCCGCCTGGACATCTATCCCGACGGTGGCCTTGCACGGCTGCGTCTGTACGGAGAGCTCGGCGGATGAGCGCGCCGTACGAGCCTGCTCGCGAATTCATCGGATACGGCCAGCATCCGCCCGACCCGCAATGGCCCGGTGGCGCGCGGATCGCCGTGCAATTCGTGCTGAACTACGAGGAGGGCGGCGAGAACAACGTCCTCGACGGCGACCCGGCCTCGGAGACCTTCCTCTCGGAAATGACTCCGGCGCAAGCCTTTCCGAACCGGCACATGAGCATGGAGTCGCTCTACGAGTACGGTTCCCGTGCCGGACTCTGGCGTGTTCTGCGCGCCTTCGAACGCCGCGACCTGCCGCTGACCATCTTCGCCGTCGCGCACGCCATGCAGCGAAACCCGGAGGCGGTAGCCGCTTTTCGCGAACTCGGCCACGAGATCGCCAGCCACGGCCTGCGCTGGAAGTCCTACCAGCTCACCGACCGCGACACCGAACGCGCGGACATGGCCGAGGCGGTGCGCCTGCTCACCGAGCTCACCGGCGCCGCGCCGCTGGGCTGGTACACCGGCCGCGACTCACCGAACACCCGCGAACTGGTGGTCGAGCACGGCGGCTTCGTCTATGACTCCGACTCCTACGCCGACGACCTGCCCTACTGGGTCACCGTGCACGGCCACGACCACCTGGTGGTGCCCTACACCCTGGACACCAACGACATGCGCTTCGCCTCGCCCGCCGGTTTCCCTACCGGCGAGCAGTTCTTCGCCCACCTGCGCGACGCCTTCGACGTGCTGTATCGCGAAGGCGCGGAAGGCAATCCGAAGATGCTGTCGATCGGCCTGCACTGCCGCATCGTCGGCCGCCCGGCCAGAATCGCGGCGCTGGAACGCTTCCTGGACCATGTCCAATCCCACGATCAGGTGTGGATCACCCGCCGCATCGACATCGCCGAACACTGGCGCAAGGTCCACCCGGCGCGACCCTGACGGTCAACTGGTCTGCGTAATCACCAGTCTGTCCGGCTAGACCCGATGCGCGGCCGGGCGCGAGGGCTGGCCGCGCACGCCAGGGGATCAGCCGAACAAACCACGCACGAACGGCACCGAATCCGGCAGCGATGCGTTCACCGTCCCGCTGTGGTCCTCGGGGTAGGTGTGCAACTGAACCGGCTGTCCGTTCGCCTGCAGCACCGCGGCGAACCGCAGCGTCTCCGGGGTGATGACGTCGGTGTCGCGCAGACCCTGGCCCATGAACAGCGGCTTGTCGTAGCCGGATTCGGGCAGCCCGAGGTAGCGGGTGAGCAGTCCGTGTAGGTCGGGGATCTGTGCCAGCGGCTTGGTGAACAGGTTGCCCACCACCACGCCTGCCGCGCCGAGCTCGTCGCCGAGCGGGACGAGGCACTCCTCGCGCGCCTTGGCCAGCCAGGAGCGGCCCGCGTCGGTGAGGAACGAGTCGATGTTCAGCTCCGGGTAGGTGGTGCGCAGCCCGTTGAGGATGTAGAGCAGATAGCCCGTGGTGTGCGGACTGAGCTTCACCGGCGGCATATTCGGGCCGAGTGGCACCAGAATGTCCTCGATATAGGCCGGTACGCCGGTGCCGACCGCGCCGCGGTAGTCGAGTTCCGGACCACCGAATTCGGTGGCGTAGCGCGCGGTGTAGACGGCAGCGCCGCCGCCCTGCGACTGGCCGACCACCACCCATTTCTTCGCCAGCGACGAATACTGCCGGGTCGCCGCCTTTACGGCGTCCACCACGTTGTGCGCTTCGACGATCCCGTTGAGGTAGGGATGTTCACCCGGCGTGCCGAGCCCGGCGTAATCGGCGGCGACGATCGCATAACCCTGCTGTAGCCAGGTGCCGAGGTACGCCCAGTCGCGTTCGACCGCGCCCGGCCCGGCGATGCTGTACGCGCAGTCGTCGCCGAGTCCGACGGTGCCGTGCGCCCACGCGATGACCGGCCAGCCACCCGGCGGCGGCGCGCCCGGCGGGAAGTAGACCGCCGCGCTCGCGGTGGTCGGCACGTCGTTGGCCGTGGTCGAGCTGTACAGGATGCGGGTCGAATTCACCGCGCCCGGTGGCGTGGCGGCCGGTGCCAGCGGCGCGACCGATTCGACCGTGCCGACGGGCGCGGCCGTCGCGACGGGCAGATTCAACAGGCCTGCGGTGCAGGCAAGGGTGAACGCGGCGGCGATGACCGATTTCCGCATGGGATCTCCTGTCCGGGTGCACGTGGGTGCCGTGGCTTCCCGAGGGAAGCCGGACGCATGTCCAAGTTCAGATTCGCCCCAGTCTGCCCGAACCGGTGTCCGCCGCCCACGCGCGGGTGGCGTAGGCCACACGGGCGGCACCTGCCCGGACTTGTGAACGTCCTCACAACCCGGAATGAATGGCCGCGCGGCAGGCCGATACGCGGCCGATCTCTAACAGTACGGGCGTTACGCTAAAACCGCATGTCAGGGCTACTTGCCGGTAGGTTCCATGTTTGCAATTTGCTCGCAAATTTCGCAGAGTTAGCAAACGAGGATCGAAACCTAGCTTAGATTCACATTAGCAACAGGTAGACGGCCATTTCGCATTGTGCAATCGTGTGGAAGTACACCCCATGGGCCTAGCAAGCCTGCAAATTGCCGCTCCAGCAGTTCGAGCTGTTTCACCGCTCGGCCGTGGGGCAATCGACTTAAAACGAGGAAGTGGAGTCAGAGATGTCGAACGCCGGCACCCCGAAGACCGCTGCGGAAATCCAGCAGGACTGGGACACCAACCCCCGCTGGAAGGGCGTCACCCGTAACTACACCGCCGAGCAGGTGTCGAAGCTCCAGGGCACCGTCGTCGAAGAGGCAACTCTCGCTCGTCGCGGTTCGGAGATCCTCTGGGATCTCGTGAACAACGAGGACTACATCAACTCGCTGGGCGCCCTCACCGGCAACCAGGCGGTCCAGCAGGTCCGCGCCGGCCTCAAGGCCATCTACCTGTCCGGTTGGCAGGTCGCCGGTGACGCGAACCTGTCCGGCCACACCTACCCGGACCAGAGCCTCTACCCGGCCAACTCGGTCCCGAGCGTCGTGCGTCGCATCAACAACGCGCTGCTGCGCGCCGACGAGATCGCCAAGGTCGAGGGCGACGATTCGGTCAAGAACTGGCTCGCCCCGATCGTCGCCGACGCCGAGGCCGGCTTCGGTGGCGCGCTGAACGCCTACGAGCTGCAGAAGGCCATGATCGCGGCCGGCGCCGCTGGCGTGCACTGGGAAGACCAGCTCGCCTCGGAGAAGAAGTGCGGCCACCTCGGTGGCAAGGTGCTGATCCCCACCCAGCAGCACATCCGCACGCTGACCTCCGCGCGCCTGGCCGCCGACGTCGCCGACGTGCCGTCGGTGATCATCGCCCGCACCGACGCCGAGGCCGCCACCCTGATCACCTCCGACGTGGACGAGCGCGACCGGGAGTTCCTCGACGGCACCCGCACCGCCGAGGGCTTCTACGGTGTGAAGAACGGCATCGACCCCTGCATCGCCCGGGCCAAGGCCTACGCCCCGTACTCCGACCTCATCTGGATGGAGACCGGCGTGCCGGACCTCGAGGTCGCGCGCAAGTTCGCCGAGGCCGTCCGTGGCGAGTTCCCGGACCAGCTGCTGGCCTACAACTGCTCGCCGTCCTTCAACTGGAAGGCCCACCTGGACGACGCGACCATCGCGAAGTTCCAGCGTGAGCTCGGCGCGATGGGCTTCAAGTTCCAGTTCATCACGCTGGCCGGCTTCCACTCGCTCAACTACGGCATGTTCGACCTGGCCTACGGCTACGCCCGCGAGGGCATGACGGCCTTCGTCGACCTGCAGGAGCGCGAGTTCAAGGCCGCCACCGAGCGTGGCTTCACCGCCGTCAAGCACCAGCGTGAGGTCGGTGCCGGCTACTTCGACACCATCGCAACCACCGTCGACCCGAACACGTCCACCGCGGCGCTGAAGGGCTCGACCGAAGAGGGCCAGTTCCACTGAGCCACTGATGGGGAGTTGATTGAGTTGACCGCAGCGTCGACGACAATCCATCACCCACTGCGCGAGTCTTACGAGCGCCGTTTGCGGCCCGTCTCGCGTCCGAGCTGTCGAAGCGCATGCGCCGTAGGCGCGAGTCTCGACAGCTCGGACGCGAGATACCCGGGGGCCGCAAACACGCGTCGCCGCAGGCGTCGCAGAAGGCAGAGCCCTCCCTGCTGAACAGCCCCAGCAGGGAGGGCATCCCTATAACTTGGACTATCGAGGGGTCGCTCACACCAGAGCACACCCCCTCCAGCCACCGACTAGCCAGACCAACAGCAGGAGCGGGACGTGAGCAGCGAGAAGATTCAACGCGTCGGCATCATCGGTGCCGGACAGATGGGTGCCGGAATCGCGGAGGTGTGTGCCAGGGCGCACGTCGACGTGCTCGTCTTCGAACAGACCAGGGAATTGGCCGCCGCGGGTCGCTCTCGCATCCTGCGTTCGCTCGACCGCGGCGTCAGCAGCGGCAAGATCACCGAGCGCGAGCGCGAGCAGGCCGCATGGCGACTGCGCTTCACCTCCGACCTCAGCGACTTCGCCGACCGCCAGCTGGTGGTCGAGGCGGTGCTCGAGGACGAGAAGGTCAAGACCGCCATCTTCGCCGAGCTGGACAAGGTCGTCACCGACCCGTCCGCCGTGCTGGCCTCCAACACCTCGTCCATCCCGATCATGAAGATCGCGGTCGCCACCACCCAGCCCGAGCGCGTGGTCGGCATGCACTTCTTCAACCCGGTGCCGGTGCTGCCGCTGGTCGAGCTGGTCACCACGCTGAAGACCAGCGAGGAGGTGTCCAAGCGGGCCGAGGCGTTCGCCGGTGACGTGCTGGACAAGCAGGTCGTCCGCTCGGCCGACCGCTCCGGTTTCGTGGTGAACGCGCTGCTGGTGCCGTACCTGCTCTCGGCCATCCGGATGGTCGAGTCCGGCTTCGCCACCAAGGATGACGTGGATAAGGCGATGGTCTTGGGCTGCGCGCATCCGATGGGTCCGCTGGCGCTGACCGACCTGGTCGGCCTGGACACCGTCAAGTCGATCGCCGACTCGATGTACCAGGAATTCAAGGAGCCGCTGTACTCCGCGCCGCCGCTGCTCATGCGTATGGTCGAAGCCGGGTTGCTCGGCAAGAAGACCGGCGCGGGTTTCTACCAGTACAACCGGGCCTGAGCTCGTTTCGATTCAACCCAGGCGCTTTAGCGTGCGGCGTCCATTGTTCCTAGTGGGCGCCGCACAGCCATCGAAGGGAGCAGCGCGCTCATGGTGAACGTGACCGACGGCTACGGGTCGAGCATCCTCGGCTACCCGCGAATCGGGCCGCATCGAGAACTCAAGCGGGCACTCGAGGCCTATTGGCGCGGTGCGATTCCCCGCGCCGAATTGCTCGCGGTGGGCCGTGACATTCAGGAGCGGCAGTTCAACGAACTCGCCGCCACCGGGTTGACCCAGGTCCCCGGCAACACCTTCTCGTTCTACGACCACGTGCTGGACAACGCCCTGTTGTTCGGTGCCGTGCCCAAGCGGTTCGAGCAGTATCGCGACGAACTGGACCCGCTGGACTTCTATTTCCTGATGGCGCGCGGCAATCCGGACGTGCCGCCGCTGGAACTGGTGCGGTTTTTCGGCACGAACTATCACTACCGGCAGCCGGAATTGGATGCCGACAGCGAATTCTCGCTGCACCCCGAGGCGCTGCTTGACGAATTCGACCGGGCCAAGGAGCGCGGTATCGAGTTGCGGCCGGTCGTGCTCGGCCCGCTCTCGCTGCTGCTGCTGTCCAAGGCGGGTCAGATTCCGGGTCAGGACGAGTTCGACACGCTGAAGCTGCTGGACAAGCTGCTCCCGGCGTACGAGCAGCTGTTCGAGATCCTGGCCAAGCGCGGCTCGACCTGCGTGCAGCTGGACGAGCCCGCGTTCACCAGCGAGCGCACGCCCGCCGAGCTGGCCGCGTTCGAGGCTGCCTACCAACGACTTTCGAAGGCGCCGTTGCGTCCCCGGATGCTGGTCACCGGGCAGTACGGCGATTTCGGTGAGGCGCTGCGGATCCTGGCGGCCAGCAATGTGGAGGCCATCGGGCTGGACCTGTCCAGCTATCGGATCACCCCGGAGGACCTCGCGGAGATCCCCGGTATTCGGCGTAAGCGGCTGTACGCCGGTGTGATCAGCGGTCAAAACGTCTGGCGGGCCGATCGTCACGTCACCCTGGAGTACCTGAACCGGCTCGCGCAGGTGTGCCCGGACCTGGTCGTGTCGACCGGGACGACGCTGCTGCACGTGCCGTACGACCTGCTCATCGAGTACGACATCCTCGGCAACGTGGCCGACCGGCTCGCCTTCGCGAAACAGAAGGTGGGCGAGGTGGTTTCGCTCGCCAAGGCGCTCACCGACGGCCCGTCGGAGAGCTGGCGCAAGCGGCCGACCGAGGTGCACTTCAAGCAGAAGCACGCGGTGCGGCAACGGGTTTACGCGGTCACGCCGGAAATGCGTACGCGCGAGCCCTATTCGGTGCGCCGGACGGCGCAGCAGGCCAAGCTGAACCTGCCGCCGGTGCCCGCGACCACGCTCGGTTCGTTCCCGCAGACCAACAAGATTCGGCAGGCGCGCTACGAGCTCGGACAGGGGCGACTGTCCTTCGACGACTACAAGAAGCGGATCGAAGCCGAGATCGAGGCGACGATCCGGTTGCAGGAGGACATCGGCCTCGACGTGCTGGTGCACGGCGAGCACGAGCGCAACGACATGATCCAGTACTTCGCCGAGCTGCTGGACGGCTTCGCGACCACCCACTTCGGCTGGGTGCAGGTGTACGGATCCCGGTGCGTGCGACCGCCGATCATCTACGGCGACGTGTCGCGGCCCGCGCCGATGTCGGTGGAGTGGATCAGCTACGCCCAGTCGCTGACCGACAAGCCGGTCAAGGGCATGGTCACCGGGCCGGTCACCATGCTCGCCCGCTCGTTCGTCCGGCAGGACCTGCCGCTGCACGAGACCGCGGACCAGGTGGCCCTGGCCATCCGCGACGAGCTGGCCGACCTGGAGAAGGCGGGCATCGTGATCATCCAGGTCGACGAGCCCGCACTGCGCGAGATGCTGCCGCTGCGGCCGACCGGCCGGGCGGAGTACCTGCGCTGGGCGGTCGGCGCGTTCCGGCTGGCCACCTCCGGGGTCAAGCCGGAAACCCAGATCCACACGCACATCGGGTATTCCGGCCGGGCCGAGGTGGTCGAGGCGATCGAGGAACTCGACTGCGACGTCACCGCGATCGTGGCGACCCGCTCGATCGAGTGGGTGGTCAAGGCGCTCAAGGCGGACAGCGGCACCGATCACGGGCTGAGTCACGGCGTCGGCCCCGGTGTGTACGAAAGCCGCTCGGCGCGGATCCCGGACATCGACGAGCTGGACGAATTGCTCACCGCCGCAGCGGAAGCCATCACGCCGGACCGACTATGGGCGAATCCGGACGGTGGCCTGAAGACGCGGCACTACTGGCAGTTGGAGCCGTCGTTGCGCAATCTGGTCGCGGCGGCGCGCCGGGTGCGCAGGCGTGCGCTCGAGAACGAGTAGGCGAACTACGTTGGCCGCCCCCTGTTTTCGCAGGGGGCGGTTTTCGTTCGAGCCGTGTTCTCGGGTCGTCCGCGGTGTCGAGGTGTGGCCCGTGCGACATCGGCGGTCATGCCTTGTCTGACGCACGGTGATGTAACCCACTTGCGAACCTCTCGGTCTGAAGGCGAGGAATACGCGAGGTTGCGGTAGAGTTACCAAAGGCAAGCGTTGATCTTCACGCTCCTCTCGATCCGTCGTGGATGTCTTACCTTTCGCGTCGGCGCCTCAGCTGGGTGTCATAACACCGAACGCACGGACCGCCGTCCTGCGCAGCGCTGGGGTACACCCCGATGCCTGGAAGGCACACCCACCACATATGACAACCCCTATTTCGAGCCCTGCCCCCACCACGTCGTTCGCCGCTCTCGGAGTCGGCGCGAAGCTGGTCGGCGCCCTCACGGCGAGTGGCATCACCGCTCCTTTCCCCATCCAGGCGGCCACGCTGCCCGACACCCTGGCCGGTCGCGACGTGCTCGCCCGCGGCAAGACGGGTAGCGGCAAGACGCTCGCCTTCTCCATCCCGATGGTCGACCGCCTGGCCGGCGGCGAGCAGCGCCCCGGCCGTCGTCCGCGCGGCCTGATCCTCGCGCCGACCCGTGAGCTGGCGACCCAGATCGCCGCCGCGCTCGAGCCGATGGCCACCGCCGCCGGGCTGAAGGTGACCACCATCATGGGTGGCGTTTCCCAGCACCGGCAGGCCAAGGCGTTCTCGGCCGGTGTCGATATCGTCGTCGCCTGCCCCGGCCGGCTCGAAGACCTGATGCGTCAGCGCGTGGTCTCGCTGCAGGACGTGCAGATCACCGTGCTCGACGAGGCCGACCACATGGCCGACCTCGGCTTCCTGCCCGCGGTGACCCGCATCCTGGCCGCCACCCCGAGCGGCGGGCAGCGGCTGCTGTTCTCCGCGACGCTGGACAACGGCGTCAACAAGCTGGTCAAGCAGTTCATGCGCAACCCGGCCAACCACTCCGTCGACACGGCGGACTCGCCGGTGCCCGCGATGACCCACCACGTGTTCGAGGTCGGTGGCGTCGAGGCCAAGCGCATCCTGGTGGAGACCCTCGCGGCCGGGTCCGGGCGTCGAATCCTGTTCATGCGCACCAAGCACCAGGCCCGCAAGCTCGCCAAGCAGCTGAGCATGGTTGGCATTCCCGCGACGGACCTGCACGGCAACCTGTCGCAGGTGGCCCGCGACCGCAACCTGGCCGCCTTCACCAACGGCTCGGCCCGGGTGCTCGTCGCGACCGATATCGCGGCTCGTGGCGTGCACGTCGATGATGTCGAGCTGGTCGTGCACGTCGATCCGCCGGCCGAGCACAAGGCTTACCTGCATCGCTCCGGGCGTACCGCCCGCGCGGGCAGCTCCGGTGACGTCGTCACCGTCGTGCTGCCCGAGCAGCGCCGGGATGTCGCGGCGCTGCTGCGCAAGGCCAACATCAATGTCGCTTCCCAGCGGGTGACCGCTGATTCGGTACCGGTGACGGCGCTGGTCGGCACCGTCGCGCCGCGGGTCGCGCCGAGCGCGGTGCCGGTGAGCTCGAACGCCGATACCCAGGGCAACCGCAACCGTCGTGGCGGTGGCGATCGTCGCTACAGCGCACCTGCCGGGCAGGCGCGCAGTCGTGGCGAGCGTGGTCCGCGGGACGGCGCCGCTGCCGGTGGCCAGCCGCGTAGCCGCAATGCGCGTGGCACCGATGACACCGTCTCGCGCGGTGCCGCCGGTGGTCAGTCGCGTGGTCGCGGTGCACGTGGTGCCGGTGACGCCGCGCCGTTCGCCGGCGGTGGTCAGCCGCGGAGCCGGAATGGTCGTGGCGGTAACGGTGCCGCGGCCCATGGCATTGATGGCGCAGGCCGCCCCGCGAGCCGTTCCGCCCGTAGCGGAGCGCCGCGCATCCGCACCGTCGCGACTCGCGAGCAGGCACCTGCCGTCCGCGCCGGACGGTAGTAGCTCCATAGCTTGAAAGACCAAGGCCGTCTTCCCATTACGGGAAGGCGGCCTTCGTCGTTCAGTGATTGAGTGCGGCGACGCCAAGCATGAGTGCCGCGCCCGCCACGGTGCAGGCGAGGGTGAGGCGGGACGGGTGCACGGCGTGCGCCTCGGGGAGGATGTCGGCGGTGGCGAGGTAGAGCAGGAAGCCGGCGAAGTAGCCGAGGTAGAGGCCGACCACGCTCTGCGGGACGTGGATCAGGGTGCCGAGTATCGCGCCGACGACGGGGGCGATGGCGTCGAGGGCGAGCAGCGTCAGTGCTCGTTTGCGAGCGTTGCCGTAGAGGGTCGAGATGGTGAAAGTGTTGAAGCCGTCGGCGAAGTCGTGCGAGATGACCGCGATGGCCACCGCGGCGCCGACGGTGGCGCCCGCCTGGTAGCCGAGGCCGATGCCGAAACCGTCCAGCAGGCTGTGAAAGATCAAGCCCGCCGCGGCAAGCAGGCCGACGGACTCGAAACCGTGTGTGTGCGTGCCGAATTCCTGCTCGTGCCCGGTGTGGATGGCGACCGCGCGCTCGATGACGTGGATGGTGAGGAACCCGACCACCGCGGTGATCAATGCGGCGGGCACGCCGAGCACGTGTTGGCTGGACTGTTCCAGCGCCTCGGGCAGCAGATCGAAGAAGACCACGCCGAGCATCACACCGGCGGCCAGGCCGAGCACCAGATGTTTGCGGTCGCCGATGCGCACCGCGACATAGCCACCGACCAGTGTGGCGCACATCGACACCAGCGCCAGCAGAATCGCCATCGTTCCAGCATGGGTGATCGGCACGGGCGGGAACGTTAGCACGGGCCGACGAGTTCGCCGGGCGGTCGCCCGGTGCCGGTCAGGCCGCGGCGAGCCCCGCGGCCAGCGCGCGCAGGCCCGCGGCGATGGTCTCGGCGGAGGGCGCGTTGGCGGGGTCGACCAGCCATTGGACGAGCAGTCCGCCGATCATGGTCTGCAGCACCGCGCCGACGGCGGGATCGGGTGTCGCGGTGTCGAAGACGTGCGAAAGTGCTTCGCGCGCTTGGCTTTGCGCGGTGCCGAGTTCGGTGCGCAGCTCGGGGGAGTGCAGCGCCTGTACGAAACTCTCGATATTGGCCGACCAGAGCAGCCGGTCCGCGGTGAACGAGGCGATCAGCTGCTGGAGGAAGGCGCGCAGCCGCGCGGCCGGATCGGCGGTGTCGTCGGCGGGCAGCGAGTCCAGGATCGCCTGCACCGCGGTCGCGCTCGACTCCATCATGGCCTGGCTGAGCAGCTTGTCGCGGGTGCCGAAGTGATAGTTGATCGCCGCAAGATTGGTGCCGGAGGCGGCCACGATGTCGCGCACGGTGGTGCGCGCGTAGCCGCGTTCGGCCAGGCACTGCTTGGCCGCGGCGAGGAGGTCGTCTCGGGTTCCCACCTCCGCACGATAGCAGCCGGGCATACGCATGTTTGTGACAATCGTTTCACACATTCGTTTGTGACAAGCGTTTGAAACGTGCGTATGGTCGGGGCATGACCGCACAGCGTCCCATTTCCCCCTTCGAAACCACGTTCTTCGGTACCGGCACCAAGCTCGGCAGCGTGCCGACCGGTGGCATGCCGCTGTTTATCGGCTCCACCGTGCACGGCGTGCTCGAGGCCGAGATCCTGCGCCGCGTCTTCGGCGAACTGGCCGCCATCCACCCCTTGCTGCGCAGCAAGGTGGTGACCGAGGCCGACGGCACGATGCACCTGCTCCGCGACGACGACTATCGCCCGCGCCTGGACATCGCGGACGGCGACGAGGCCGACTATCTGCGGCTGGTGAACGGTCCGCGGGACTGGACCGACGGGTTGTTCCGTGCCCAGCTGCTGCGTGCGGGGGAGCGCCAGCAGCTGGTGTTGATCATCCATCACGGAATCTCCGATGGCCGATCGGCTTTCGCGCTGCTCGCGGAGTTCTGGCGGCGCTACACCGCGCACCTCGCGGGAAGGCCGCTGCCGGTGGACGATTCGGACCAGTCGTTGCCCGCGGCGATGGATGCCCTTCTCGCCGAGGTGTTTTCCGATGCCGAGGTGGCCGAGTTCTTGGAACTCGTCCGCGCGGGCGTGACGATGATCGACCCGGCGGCGGCGCCGCGGCAGCTACCCGACGACGGGGACGGAAGTGGTGACGATCCGCTCGGACGATTCGCGGTGCGGCGCATCGAATTGGACGCCGCCGAAACCAAGGCGCTGGTGGATTCCGCTCGCGCGCACGGTATCTCGGTCAACAGCTTGCTCACCGGCGCGGCGCTGGTCGCGTTCCGTACCGAGATCGACCCGGGCACCGGAGCGCTGCCGATGATCTGCGGGCACGCCGTCGACGTCCGCGGCGAGCTGACGCCGCCGGTGCCCGCGAACACGATGGTGAATTTCGCGTCAGGCGTCGGCACCGCGGCGGAGGTCGAGCCGGACGACAGCCCGATCGGTCTCGGTCTCCTGGTGACGGCAGGCATGCAAGCCGCGGCGGAACGACACGACGCGGGCCGATTCCCACTGGCCGCACAGCGCGTCACGGATGCGGCGACGGCCGCCGCGTTTGCCGCCGCGCCCACCCTGGCCATGTCCAATATCGGCCGCCTGCCAGCATATTCGACACCGGCGGGTGTCCGGCATGTGCGCGACGACGTCTTCGCGATGGGACCGGGCATGCCGCCGAAGCTCACCGTCTTCACGGTCGGCGATCGGCTCACCATTCAGGTCGAGCACGACACCGCGCAACACAGTCGCGGGCAGATGGCGAAGGTCACGCTGGCACTGATCGAGCAGATCCGCCGGTGCGCGACTACTCGCCCGTCGGCCGATCTGCGCCGGTGAATCGAATGGTCAACTGGCGAGCCCACTTTCGATGAGGTTTCGGCGGTGCCGGTGGCAGCGGCGCGTCGTGGTCGACATCGGTCTGCACCTCGTAGCGCCGGACGTAGGCCCCGGCGAAGGCCTGCACGGTCGCGGTGACCGGAATGGCAAGCAGCGCACCGGTCGCGCCGAGTAAGGCGGCACCCGCCAGCACCGCGCCGAACGCGACGGCGGGGTGCATGTCCAGGGTGGTCGCGGTGATTCTCGGTTGCAGCACATAGTTTTCGAACTGCTGGTACACCACGATGAAGCCGAGGATCCAGAGCGCGTCGGAGGGACTGTGCACCAGCGCGACGATGACCGGCAGCGCGCCGGCCAGGTAGGTGCCGACCGTCGGGATGAACTGCGAGACGACGCCGACCCACAGCGCGAGCGCGAAGGCCGACGGTACATCGAGCACGCGCAACGCGACATAGTGCGCGATCGTGGACGCGAGCGCGAGCAAGCCGCGCGAGTAGATGTAGCCGCCGGTCTTCTCCACCGCGATATCCCAGGCGCGCAACACATGTCGCTGCTTGCGCGGCGGCAGCAGCGAGCATACGGCGTTGCGGAAACGCGGGCCGTCGGCGGCGAAGTAGTAGGTGAACAGCAGCACGCCGAGGGACTGGAAGACCACCCCGACCGTCCGAGTGCCGATATCCCAGGCGTTTCCGGCCGCGCCCTCGAGATACTTGCTCCAGTTGCTGGTGTATTTCTCGATGTCGGTGCCGGACAGGTTCGTCTTGAAGGTGTGGTTGATCCAGTCGATGCCCTGGTCGGCATACTGCGGCGCGTTGTTGACCAGGGTGGTGACCTGATCGATCAGCAGCGAGCCGAGCGCCCAGAAGAAGCCGACGACGACGGTGGCCAGGACGAGAAAGACCACGCCCGTGGCGAGTCCGCGCTTCATCCCGCGGCGCGCGAGCGCGTTCACCGCCGGTTCGATGGCGAACGCCAGGAACAGCGAGACCAGCAGAATGGTCAGCAGACCTTGCAGCCGGGTCAGTGCCCAGAAGCCTGCGAACAGTCCGGCCACTGTCGCCGCAGCGAGCAGGAACGCCCGCAGCAACCACGGCGGCGGACCGGTCGTCATCTCCGCGGTGACCACGGCGTCGCCGGTGGCCGCCGCCGGTGCGTCGGTGGGCCGTGTCGCGCTGTCGTCTTCATCCGAGGCCACATCGCCAAACGTACCCACGCCGGGGCGGGTCCACCGGTCAACCCGCCAACCAACTACATGGTGGACACGTCGATGACGAAGCGGTAGCGGACGTCGCTGGCCACCACGCGGTCGTAGGCGCCGTCGATCTCGTCGGCCGAGATCACCTCGATCTCCGCGCCGATGCCGTGCTGGGCGCAGAAGTTCAGCATCTCCTGGGTTTGCGCGATGCCGCCGATCGACGAACCGGCCAGCGAGCGCCGAAGGCCCGCGAGGGTGAACGGCTTGACGCTGATCGGGTTTTCCGGAAGCCCGAGGATCACCAGGGTGCCGTCGAGATTCAGCAGCTTCATGTAGTGATCGATCGGCAGATCGGCCGAGACGGTGTTGAGGATGAGGTCGAACTTGCCGCGCAGTTCGCGGAAGGTCTCCCGGTCGCTGGTCGCGTAGTAGTGGCTCGCGCCGAACAGCTTGCCGTCCTCCTGCTTGCTCAGCGAGTGGCTGAGCACGGTGACCTCCGCGCCGAGCGCGGCTGCGATCTTCACGCCGACGTGCCCGAGCCCGCCCATGCCGATGATGGCGACCTTCTTGCCCGGCCCGGCGTTCCAGTGCCGCAGCGGGGAGAACAGGGTGACGCCTGCGCACAGCAGCGGGGCGGCCTGGTCGAGCCCGATGCCCTCGGGGATGCCGACGACGAAGTTCTCGGTCACCACGATCTGGGTGGAGTAGCCGCCCATCGTGTATCCGTTGGCCTGGACCGCCGGATCGACGGTCGCGTTGTAGGTCATGGTGGCGCCGCGGGTGCAGTACTGCTCCTCGTTGGCCAGACACGGCCCGCATTTCCCACAGGAATTCACCATGCAGCCGACGCCTACGCGGTCGCCGACCTGATACTTGCTCACTTCGGAACCGACGGCAGCGACCAGGCCCGCGATCTCGTGACCGGGCACAACGGGGTATTTGGTGCCACCCCACTCGTCGCGAGCGGTGTGAATGTCGGAATGGCAGATGCCCGCGTATTTGATGTCGATCAAGACATCGCGCGGACCGAGGTCCCTGCGCTCGATCGTCACCTTCTCGAACGCGCCGTCGGAACTGGATAGGGCGTACGCGGCTGCAGTTGTCATGCATACATGCCTACCGCCGCATGCCACGAGTTGCCAAACACGACACATAACGGACATGGCTGAAATACGGACACGCGGGTATTTCGGCGGTGATCGGCCGCCATCCGGACCGTTTTCTGATCTACGGTGAAGATCTCCGGCCACAATGGAATTCGCAGGCATCGAGGCGGAGAACAATGAATGAGCAACGGTTTGGTGGCCGCGCGCTGGCGTTGATCGTCGCCGCGCTGCTTGCCGCGGCCGGATTCCTCGGCTATCGGGGTGAGCTGCCCGGGTGGCAGAGCGGGGCGAGCGAGGTGGCCGCGCCGATCGTCGAGGTCGCGCCGCCGCCGCTCGATCCGGCGGTCGTCGCCGCCGTCGTCGATCCGGCGCTGGTGGATGTCAGCGCCTCGACCAAGCCGTTCGGGCTCGGCGCGGCCGGGTCCGGCATCGTGCTCACCGCGGACGGGCAGGTGCTGACCAGCCATCACGTGGTCAAGGGCGCGGACACGGTCACCGTCACCGATGTCGGCAACGGGCGCGAGTACGACGCCATCGTGCTCGGTTACGACTCAGACGCCGATATCGCGCTGCTCGCGCTGTCCGGCGCGGCGGGGCTATCCACCGCCCGCATCGGCAGCTCGGCCGACGCTCGGGTGCGCGATCAGGTGATGGCGATCGGCAACGCGGGCGGCGTCGGCGGCACGCCGACGGCGATCCAGGGCACCCTCACCGATTTGGACAGCACCATTGTCGCGCTGAATTCCGCCGACCTGTCCCGCAAGCCGCTCACCGGGATGCTCGAGGTCGCCGCGGCGGTCACCTCCGGGCAGTCCGGTGGGGCGCTCGCCGATCGCGAGGGCGCGGTGATCGGGGTGATCGCCGCCGCGTCGGGCGATCCGGCGCGCGCGGTGAGCAGACCGCCGAACGGTTATGCGGTGCCGATCGATACCGCGATGCGGGTGGTCCGGCAGATCCGCTCCGGGACGCCGACCGAGACCGTGCACATCGGGCCGACCGCGACCCTCGGCGTGCTGACCACCGACGCGAAAACCGGTGGGGCACGGATCGATATGGCGATCTACGGACAACCCGCCTACGCGGCCGGGCTGACCCACGGCGAGGTGATCACGTCCGTGGACGGGCGCCCGATCACCTCGGCCCGGACCTTGCACGCCGCGATCAACGTGCACAAGCCCGACGACACGATCCAGCTCGAAATCCTCGACCCCGCGGGTGCCCGCCGCACGGTCACCGTTGTGCTCGGGCTGGGCACGCCGAACTAGACCAGCGACAGCCAGTAATCCTGGAACCGCAGGAAGATCAGCAGCAGCACCACCGCGTAGAACAGCGCGACGATCGTCCACCGCCACTCCGCGAGTATCCGCAGCGGCCCGCGTGACTCGCCCCAGAGCTGATCGATGACCACCGCGAGCAGCGGGGTGATGATCGCCCACACCACCATGCAGTACGGGCACAGCGCGTTGATCCGGTACAGGCTCTGGAAGATCAGCCAGCCGATGAACCCGACCCCGAGCAGCAGGCCGAGCAGCAGCCCGCCCCAGATCCAGCGCGGGAACCCGATCCCGGCCACGGACAGCACCGCGAGGGTGACCAGCACGGAGAAGCCGACGACGCCGATGAGCGGGTTCGGGAACCCGAAGACCGCGGCCTGCTTGGTCACCATCACCGAGCCACAGGACAGGATCGGATTGATGCTGCACGAGGGGGTGTAGCCCGGATCAGTGAACAGCTTGAACCGTTCGACGGTCAGCGCCACCGCGGCCAGCCAACCCGCCAGGCCGCCGAGAAGCAATATCCAGGCGGCCCGGGGCGGGGCGGCGACGATCACTGCGCCGCGGCGGCGGCGATCACCGGTGCGAGGCCGCCGGGGCCCATGAGCTCCTGGCTCGACTGGATCTGCTTGCCGTTGACGAAGACCGACGGGGTCGACTTGATGCCGCTGTTGAGCACCTCATCGGTGCGGGCCTGGATGTACTTGTCGTACTTCACATCCGTGATGCAGCTCGCCACCGAATCCGGGTAGCCCGCTTCCTTCGCGATCTGGGCCAGCTTGTCGTTGGTGAGACCGGCGCCGCCCTCGGCGGGCTGCTGGGCGAACATCGAGGTCAGCCAGGCCATGTATTTGGTCGGGTCCGCCTCGGCGACGCAGTACGAGGCGTTCGCCGCGCGGGTCGAGTAGCGGGTGGTCGACGCCTTGTCCAGGAACGCGATCACGTTGTATTCGACCGCGATGGTGCCGTTCTTGACGTTGTCGTCGAGCACCTGCGAGTTGGCCGCCTCGAAGCCCTTGCACGCGGGGCACTGCAGGTCGGCGACGACCCGGACGGTGGTCTTCGCGCCGGCCTTGCCGATGCGGATCGAGCCGTTGTCGGTGATCGTGCCGGTGATGCCCGAAGCGTTCTGGTTCACCTCTGCCGGAATCGCCGGGCTGGCGCCGGGGTCGTCCTTGCGGGCCTTCTTCACCGCGACACCGATGCCGATCGCCGCGATCAGCGCGATCAGTACGGCGGCCACCGCCACCTGGATGAAGATCTTGCGGTTGCGCTCGCTGCGATCCGCCGCCAGCAGCGGGTTCTTCTTCCCACCCGGGTTCTTGCTCACCGTGCGTTCACCACGCCTTTCGCTCGACTGCCGGTACCTGCCGCCACGATGGTAGAGCCGGAAAGCGAACCCCGCGTGGGCGGCCTCGCGCATGCGCGACTCGCAAGCGCTCTAATCGGGCCACGGCCACATCATCCTGGGTGAACCTGAGAGATTCCGAAATATCGGGCACAGACGCGGTCGTGGGGATCGCCCGGATGTCGTACCCGCCGGGTAGGAATGGGCGGGTGACTGTCCTCGGTGCCGTATTTCGTCCGCAGAATCCACCCGAGCGGCTGCGTGCCGCGGTCCGTGTCGCCGAGGCGGCCGGGCTGGAGCAGTTGTGGCTCTGGGAGGACTGCTTCCTGGAGAGTGGAATAGCCAGTGCCGCAGCGGCTTTGGCGTGGAGCGAGCGACTGCAGGTCGGCATCGGACTGCTGCCGGTGCCGTTGCGGAACGTGGCGTTGACCGCAATGGAGGCGGCCACGCTCGACCGGCTGTTTCCCGATCGAGTGCTGCTCGGCGTCGGGCACGGCGTGCAGGACTGGATGGGTCAGGTCGGTGCGCGGGTCGATTCCCCAGTGACGTTGCTCGGCGAGTATCTGGATGCGTTGCGGGCGTTGCTCGCAGGCAAACGCGTCAGCACCGACGGCCGCTATGTGCGGCTCGACGACGTGGCGCTCGACTGGCCGCCGCTCGTGCCGCCGCGGATCTACGCCGGTGCGCGGGGGCCGCGCTCGATTCGGCTGTGCGGTTCGCATGCCGATGGGACGCTGCTGGATTCGATCACCGACGCGGACGGTGTGCGTGCCGCGCGGACGCTGATCGACGAGGGACGTGCCGCGGCCGGGCGGACCGACGAGCACGTGGTTGTCGCGAGTCTGCTCGCGGTCACCGGCCCGGACGCCGCAGCGCGGCTTGCCGCGGAGCGCACGCCGCAGCATGCGCCGGGAGCGGGCGTCGCGGGTGACGCGCACGCCGTGGCCGACGCCGTCCGCAAGTTGGCCGACGCCGGCGCGAATACCGTGATCATCCAGCCTGCCGCGGACGAGCCGGACCCGGCGGCCTTCATCCGCTTCGTTGCCGAGCAGGTTCGCCCGCTGGTGTAAAAAGGCTCGCGCCCAACGGAAATCGGTAGCGGCGGGTGCGCCGCCACCGAGCTCAGGCGTCGGCGAGGCGGCGCTTCTGCTCCTCGACGTCGAATTTCGCTTCGGGCCACTCGAGGTCGAGTCGTTCCAGCGCGTCGATGAGCAGTTCGGTGATCGCGAGGCGGGAGAACCACTTCCGGTCGGTCGGGATCACATGCCACGGCGCGTAATCGGTGTTCGTGCGGTCGAGCATGGCCTGGTACGCCTCTTGGTAGGCGGGCCAGTAGGCGCGCTCGTCGATGTCGGACGGATTGAACTTCCAGTACTTGTCCGGCCGTTCCAGCCGCTCCATCAGCCGCTTCTTCTGTTCGTCGAGCGAGACGAACATGGCCACCTTCACCACCGTGGTGCCCTCGTCGACGAGTTCGCGCTCGAAGGCGTTGATCTCGTCGTAGCGCGGCTCCCACTCCGCTTCGGGGACCAGGTTGTGCACCCGCACCACCAGCACGTCCTCGTAGTGCGAACGGTCGAACACGCCGAGCTGGCCGCCGCGCGGCAGCGCCTTGCGGATGCGCCACAGGTAGTGGTGGCGTTTCTCCTCGTCGGTCGGCACGCCGAACGCGTGGTGGTCGACGCCCTGCGGGTCGACCGAGCCGATGACGTGCCGGACGATGCCGCCCTTGCCCGCGGTGTCCATGCCCTGCAACACCAGCAGCACGCTGCGTGAATCACCGGACCGCCCATTGGCATAGAGCCGCTCCTGCAGTGCCGACAGCACCTCGGTGCGCTCGGCGAGCAGCTCCTGGCCTGCCGCCTTGTCGCCCTTGAAGCCGGGCGTGCCGGAGGTGTCCAGGTCAGCGATCCGCAATCCATCGGCTTTCAGGGCCTCGGTAGCCGGAACGGACCAGCGCTTCTTCGCCATCTCCCACAACTACCACAGTGGGGACCCCGCTCAGCGGATGTGCGCGAGACTGATCAGTTGGGCCGCGAAGTCGTCGTCGGAGACCGGGGTGAGGATGAGGTCCTGCGATGTGGTCAACAGGTAGCGCCCGTCGCCGGTGAAATCGAGCCAGGTGCGGTGGCGGGTGGGCGGTGACATCGGGTTGTCGGGTTCCACCGTGACGGTCAGGAAGCCGCGCCCGTCGACCGGCTTGCGCAGCGTCTGCCGGAAACGGGCGGCGCCGCGCTGCCCGTTGGTGCCGAACGGCTCGGTGCGCTCCTGGCTGAGCACCGCGTCCTGCGGTTCCCGCATGGTGCCGAGCTTGCCCGCCGGGGCCGGGCCGATGATCTGCACCAGGCGCTCGCCGACCTGACGGGCGTGGCACATCAGCACGGTCACCTTGTCCGGGGTGGCGACCAGGATGCCCGCGTGATTGTGCACCACCGCGGCGTAGGCCAGGATGCGCTCGGTGTCGGGCCCGGAGCCGTTGCGCGGCGGCGTATTTCGATCGCCGGAGACGGTGATGGTGGTCGCGTCGGAGCGGCCGCACAGCATGAGCGCGGCGGCCAGGTCGGGGTCGGCCTGGCGGGCGAAGCGTTGCGGCAAACGCAGTGCGGCGTACTCGGATTCAGTGCGTACGGTGGCGGCGGGCACCATGTTGACCGGGTAGGGCCTGCGGTCGAGGCTGGTTTCGTTTTCCCAGACGTGTGAGAACTCGTCCGGGGTGAGTACCCATTTCACTGCGCGGCGCCCCCGTTGCCCGCGGGCTGTGGTCCGTCGGGTGGTGGGGTGAAGCGGGGCACGTGGTTGCCGGTGGCGGGCATGGTCGGGACGTAGACGTAGGTCATCGTGTCGCGGACATCGGCTTCGATATCGGCCGCGGCACTGTCGTGCGCCATCCGCCGTTTGCCGCCGTAGACTGCCTCGGCCGCCGGGTCGTCCAGCGGCCGGTAGGGTAGCGGCGGCGGGATGGCGCCCCGGATCGTTTGCGCGGCATCGCAATTCAACTCGATCAAGCGCGCGACAGTGCGGCAGACCTCGTGCGCGGCGGTACCGGCGAGGACGAACTCCCTGGTGGCACGCAATGCGGCGTCGGCGGCGCGGCCGGACCAGTGCGCGAATTCCCGGTTGGCGACGTCGGAAAAGGCCTGGAACGCTTCGGCGAGCGCGTCCGCGTTGGCCTGCCACGCCGCCGACGCCTGGCCGAGCGCGGCCGGGTCGAGCGCCTCGTGGACGAGGTCCCAGATCTCCTGGTGGCTATAGGAACCGAAGCGTTCGCGATCCGGCGCGTAGGCGGGATCGGTTGCGCCGGTACGTAATCCGGCCAGCTCCTGGCGGATCGTCTCGGCGGCCGCGCGGGCCGCGGAATCTGCCATGGCGGCCCCCTCAGCCGTCGCCGTGCGGAATCATCGGGCCTCTAGGTGCTCGGCGACCAGGTCGATGGCCGCCTTGTTCGCGGCTTCGGCGTCGGCGAATCGCTTGCCCGCCGCCAGATATGCCGCCTTGAACAGCAGCGCGGTCTCCTGGAAGGCCGCCAGGGTGTCCAGGTATTGCCTGCCCTTGTCGTCGAAGCCGCGGGTAAGGCCTTGTCCGCTGGGCAGATTCGGGAATCCGGTCACGTCGGTGACGAGATGTCCGGTGGCCATTGCCTGATGCAGGTCCTCGACCAGCTTGTCGCAAGCGGCAGCGAGGTTTTCGGCGACGTCGGACGCCAGCTCGAAGGGCTGGCCGGGGCCGGCGCCGGTGGCCGCCGCGTACAGTTGCCTTGCCGTCCCCTGCCCGGTGTCCGGTACCGCCATCTGGAAACCCCCTCTGCTGGTCCAGTTCGTAGCGCCGTACTCCGTTGGGCACTCTACCGGGCGGTAAGGCCCGCCGGGACCTGGATGGCCGCGCACTCCCGCTGTGATGTGAGGCACGATTGTTACACTGACCAGTGGCCTGAGCGGTACGCGCAGAGAGGCGACCGGTGCCCGAATTCGACGAAGTGCTGCCGAAATATCTGCGGATATCGGGGTACCTCCGCGATCGGATCGAGCGCGGTGAGCTGGCACCCGGCGACGAGGTTCCGTCCGAGCGCGAGCTCGCCGCGCAGTGGCGGGTGGCCCGGCCGACTGCGGCCAAGGCGCTGAATACGTTGCGGCAGCAGGGAATTGTGGAGTCGCGGCGTGGCTCCGGAACCTATGTGGTCGATCGGGCCGATGGTCCGGCCATGCGCGATCGGGTGCCGAAGTACGGATCGGCCTTTGCCGAGGGGGTGTCGGTAACCGTGCTCGAGGCCGCGATCGTTGCCGCTCCCGACCAGGTCGCCGAGGTGCTCGGCCTGCCGAAGGGGAGTACGGCGCTGATGCGGAAGTGGTTGACCAGCAACGGATCTCGTGTTGCCGAGCTGGGCACGTCCTGGTTCGCGAGCGAGCTCGCCGAGGTCGCGCCCCGGCTGCTGCGCGCCGAGCGACTGGCCGACGGGACGCTGCGCTACCTCGAATCGGTGACCGACCGCCGGGTGGCGTACCTGCGCGATCGGGTCGGCGCCCGGCTCGCCACCGCCGACGAGCGGCGTCGGCTCGCGCTGGCCAGGCCCGCCGCCGTGCTGGTCTATCAGCTCACGCTGCACGCCGCGGACGGCACGGTGATCCAGCTCGACGAGATCGTCCACCCGCCGGAACAATGGAGGTTCCAAAAGGAACATTCCAGCAGGTCATAGCCACTTTTTCCGCATTGACACCCGTGTGCGCAGGATGGCATAGTCCGCACATCGACAGTGGCATAGGCCAACGGGTGGGAGGTGCGATGTTCGATCATTTGACCATCGGTAGCTGGGTGATCGTCGACGAGCACTGCTCGGTCCGACTCGCACCCGTCCATCGAGACGAGTACCTGACGTTCGTCTTCGACAGCGGCGGAAACGAATTCGAATTCGCCGTGGCGCCGGCGATGTTGCGGAGCATGGTCGAGCTCGCCGCGGCGCCGTCCGTGCCGGACGATCCGGACTGATGCGGTGCGTTCCGAAGGCCTGCGCGCCGCGGACCGAGTCTGCGGCGAGCAGGACTTTCTCTCATCCTGATCTCAGATCGAGGTCGATATGCTGGGCAAATGAGCACACTCCCGAGCACGTTGGTGACGGTTGCCGAGGATGTGGACTCGGTGACGACGATCGGCGCCGAGGACGATCCGGCGGCGGCCGGGGTGTCCGCGCGCGAGGTCGAGGCGCTGTGGGAGTCGGTGCGGGACTGGTATCGGCTGGGGACCACGCCCGCGATTCAGGTGTGTCTGCGACGCGACGGGAAGATCGTGCTGAACCGGGCCATCGGGCACGGCTGGGGGAATGCGCCGGGGGACGGGCCGGATGCGGCGAAGGTGCTCGCGACGCCGGAGACGCCGTTCTGCGGGTTCTCCACCGCCAAGGGCGTTGCGGCGGCGCTGATGTTCATGCTGATCGAGCAGGGGGCGTTCCGGCTCGACGATCCGGTGTGCCAGTACATTCCGGAATTCGCCGCCAATGGCAAAGAACGGATCACCATCGGCCACGTGCTGTCGCATTCGGCTGGTGTGCCGTTCGTGACACCGCCCTATAAAGGGTTCGAATTGGTGGTCGACGAGGAATTGGCTGTTCAGGGATTGGCCGATCTGGTCCCTAGTTGGCCGCCGGGCCGGTTCCGTATTTATCACGCGATGACGAGTGGGCTGATTCAGCGGCTGCTGGTGCAGCGGGCTACCGGAAAACGGATGCGTGAGCACCTCGCCGAGCAGGTGCTCGAGCCATTGGGGTTCCGCTGGAACAACTTCGGGGTGCGGGCCGAGGAGGTCGACCAGGTGGTGGCCGGGGTGAAGACCGGGCCTGGGCCGTCGCGCATCTCGAAGTTCCTGGCGCGCAAGGCACTCGGCGGCGGGATGGGCGGGGCGATCTCCGATGCCGCGACCCGGAGCTTCCTCACCGCCGAACTTCCGTCCGGCAACCTCGTCACCACGGCAGTCGAGTTGTCGCGCTTCTACGAAATCCTCAGTCGCGGTGGGGAACTGGACGGCGTGCGGATCATGCGGACGGACACGCTGCGTGACGCGATACAACCGGCGAACCGCATACCCGGCCTGGCCGGACGGGTGAGTCGAGCAGGCTTCGAACTCGGCGGACGCCGATCGAAGTTCGGGCGCAACACCCAGACCCACTTCGGCCGCAGCGGACTGACCACTCAGTACGGCTGGGCCGACCCGGCCCGCGACCTGTCCGGTGCCATCTTGACCAGCGGCAAGGCGACCACCGACACACAGCGGCCATGGCAACTGGTCGCGCAGATCTCCGACACTATCGCGCCCATCGCCCAGCCGACCTGGCTATGAATCACCGATAGCCGCGCACCGTTTATGCGAGCGCATAAACGGTGCTCAGCTGTGTGTTCGACGCCCTAGTCGTGACCGGTGGTTCTTTCAAGCCCCAAAAAGTAGGTAGTCGGGAAAGTCACTGTCGTGTATCGAAATTGGACATTCCACCGATAGGGGATTCGGGTGCGGTAAGCGCGCTCATTTCTCGATGGAGGTCGAATATGTCGCAGTGGAGAAGACCGCGCACGGTGCGGCAGTCGGTCGTGCTGGCCGCCGTGGCCGCGACGTTGGTGCTCGGCCCCGCGACACTCGTCATCCCCGCATTCGCAACCCCAGATCCGAGCCCCGCCACACCCGCCACCGTCGCGCCGGTAACCACGGCCCCGCCGATCACCACCGCCCCGCCGATCACCACCGCGCCCCCAGTGACCACTGCGCCGCCGGTGACCACCCCTCCGGTGACCACCGAACCGCCGGTCACCACCCCTCCGGTGACCACCGAACCGCCGGTCACCACCCCTCCGGTCACCACCGAACCACCCGTCACCACCCCCACCTTCCCCAAGCCCCAAGATCCCGACGACGGCTATGGCCCCGACGGCTTCGACATCTACGGCTTCGATCGATTCGGTTATGACCGAGCCGGTTTCGACCACTGGGGCTACGACCGTTCCGGCTACAACCGATCCGGCTACGACAAATGGGGCTACGACCGCCAGGGCTACGACGCCCAGGGCTACACCGCCAAGGGCTGCGCCCGCATCGGCGAAGACCGCCCCGACGCCGACCACGCCGCCTGCGAACTACGCCGCGCCCGCCCCACCACCGGCAGCGCAGGCAGCTAACCCGCACCCAGCGCTCGTCCGTCGAACCCACAGAGGTTCCCCACGCCTCACAAGGACTACATACCCTGTGAGGCGTATCGATGCTCTGTGAATCCCCCCAGGGGACGAGGCAGGTGTGCGAAGAACGCTTGCTACGCCAGCACGGTGACTCACGCAGTCGGTGCCGAGATCCGCACTCTCACTCGGGATCTGCACTGACTGTAGGGCCCTATTCCGAGTGCAGATCCCGAGTGAGGGTGCGGATCTGTGGTGAATCCGGGTACAGCACGGCCTGCGCTGAACGGCTCACCCGTTGTTTAACCTGCACACCCGCTATACCGGGTGTGCAGGTCAAACAACGGGTGAGCACCTTCCAATCCCCTACGCGGGCAACGGAATCGGCACCCTCTATCGGGATCGCACACCCGGATTAGGGCCTTACTGCCGGGCGGATTCCGAGAATTAGGGCCCTACTGCCGGGCGGATGC